>JBEKXW010000009.1:0-110212 GCA_049511615.1 Candidatus Dormibacteria bacterium
CATCGTCATCTGCAGATCGGGGCTGCCACGCATTCGAGATCTCCTGCTGGGACGCGTCCCCGCAAGACTCTCACACCTGTGTTTAACCCGGCAAGCCCCCAGGCAGGTTCTTCCGCACCCTGCTAGCTGTAGCGCCCACGGACCTCAGCCGGCGGCGACGCGCCCCGGCGCGGCGGGCCGGCGGGGGGGCACCGGCCCCGCCGTGTCCGAGGGCGGGCGGTGACCACGAATGCCGGCCTCGGCGGACCACGCCGGCGGGATCCGGTGGGGCCTGCGCGTGACGTCCCCGCACGCGTAGCAGCGGCTGATCACCTCGTCGGACGTCGAAGCGACGAGGCGGGACTCATGCCCGCAGGCCACGCAGACCGTCAACCGCGTGGAGATGAGCTTCGCCCCGGCCATGATGCCGCCTCGCCACGAAGAGCCCAGCCGAGTCTCGTGGGGTCGCTCGACGCACTTCACAGGTTACGCCCAAAGCCGCTCGCTGTCATGTGACCAGCGAACGGTTGCGTGGATACTTGGGGTGCACATGTTCGACCCCGAGACCCTCGAGGTGGTCATGGTCTCTTTCGAGGGACCGGATCGCTACAGCCTCGCCGGAGGCCTGGGCGTCCGCGCCCGCGAGCTGACCCGGGCCTTCGCCGCCGCCGGCTTTGCGACCTCCCTGGTGTTCGTCGGCGACCCCACTCTCGCCCCCGAGGAGACCTCGGAGGGGGTGCGGCTGCTCCGCTGGTGCCAGGAGATCAGCCAGCACTACCCGAAGGGCGTCTATGAGGGCGAGTGGGCCAAGCTGGACACCCTCACCCGGACGCTCCCCGACGCCCTGATCGAGCGGGTCATCGCCCCGGCGGTCGGGCGCGGCCGGGTGGTCGCGGTCCTCTGCGAGGAGTGGCACACCGCGTCCTTCTGCCGCCGGCTCAGCCACCGGCTCGACGACCGGGGGCTGCGCCGCCATGCGGTGCTGCTCTGGAATGCCAACAACCGCTTCGGCTGGCACGAGATCGACTGGCCGGGGCTCGGCTTCGCGGCCTCGACCACCACGGTCAGCCGTTACATGAAACAGCTGATGCTCGCCCGCGGGGTCAACCCGGTGGTGATCCCCAACGGCATCCCGGAGAGCGCCCTGGTGCCCCCCGACCCCCGGTCTGCCGCCGCCATCAGGAGCGCCGCGGGCACGCCGTGCCTGGCCTTCAAGATCGGACGCTTCACCCCCGACAAGCGCTGGATCCAGGCCGTGGACGCGATCGCGGAGCTCCGGTCCGAGGGTCTGGCCGCCCGGATCCTGATGCGGGGGGGCATCGAGCCCCACGGGGCCGAGGTGCTGGGGCGGGCCCGCCAGCACGGGCTCACTGTCTGCGACTGGGATGAGCCGGTTGACGACTTCGCAGCCGTGGTCCGTGCCCTCCGCGAGAGCCGGGGCGCCGCCGTCGTCAACCTCTGCCGCTTCCTCGCCGAGAGGGTGATCCCGGAGATCGATCTCGCCGCCACCGCCGTCCTCGCCAACTCGGGGCACGAGCCGTTCGGGCTGGTGGGCCTGGAGGCGATGGCTGCCGGTGGGGTGGCCGTGGTGGGGGCCACCGGCGAGGAGTACGCCCGTCCCTACGGCAACGCCATCGTCATCGAGAGCGACGACGGTGCCGAGGTCGCGGCGGCCCTGAGGGGGTTGGTGGACCGCCCGGGGCTGGCCCGGCGGCTGCGGCGCGCGGCCCGGCATGACGCCCGGGGCTTCGCCTGGCCGGTGATCCTGGAGGGCCTGCTCGAGCACCTGCGCTACATGTCCTTCCACCAGCGGGTGGTCAGCCCCGACGGCAGGGGGCCAGGGCACCCGCCTCGCCCGGCCGGCGCCAGCGCCCGGAGCGGAGCCGAGTCCGCGTTCCACAGCGGGTCCCCCAGGCACTAGGCTGGCAGCGATGGACGGGGAGAGCCACGGCCGCGGTCTCGGGCCCCGGGAGGCGCGGCTCCTCCGCCTCGCACCGGGGCGCGCACCCGCCCGGAGGGCCCTCCTCCCCGATCCGGCCCGGCCGGGAGGAGCACCAGGGTGAAGGCCGTCGTCATGGCCGGAGGCGAGGGCACACGGCTGCGGCCGCTCAGCAGCCAGTCGCCGAAGCCGATGGTGCCGGTGGTGGGCACGCCGGTGATCGAGCACAACCTGCGGCTGCTCCGCGACCACGGGATCACCGAGGTGGTGGTGACCCTGCACCACCTGGGAGCCGACATCCGCAACCGCCTGGGCGACGGCTCCGAGCTGGACATGGCCATCGACTACGTGGTCGAGGAGCGTCCCCTGGGCACGGCCGGCAGCGTTCGCAACGCGGCCCACCTGCTCGAGGACACCTTCCTGATCATGAGTGGCGACTGCCTGACCGACATCGACCTCTCCCGCGTGATCGCCCAGCATGGCGTTTGGGGGGCGCTCGCCACCATCGTCCTGACCTCGGTCCCCAACCCGCTGGAGTATGGGGTGGTGATCACCGGCTCCGATGCGCGGGTCGAGCGCTTCCTGGAGAAACCCTCCTGGGGGGAGGTGTTCTCCGACCACGTCAACACCGGGATGTACGTGGTCGAACCGCAGCTCCTGGAGAAGATCGCCCCGGGCACCAACGCCGACTGGTCCCAGGACATCTTCCCCGACATGCTGAGCCGCGAGGAGCCCCTCTTCGGCGTCGTCGCCGAGGGCTACTGGTGCGACATCGGCAACATCCCGTCGTTCCTTCAGGCCAACTGGGACGCCCTCGCCGGTCGGGTGCGCTGCCACATCCCCGGACACCGGGAGGGTGACGTCTGGCTCGGCCAGGACGTGGAGCTGGGGATGGGGGCGGTCATCGAGGGGGCCGCCTTCCTCGGCGACGAGGTCAAGCTCAAGGCGGGCAGCCATCTCACCGGCCCGGTCATCGTCGACCGCCACTCGGTCATCGACGAGAACGCCCGGGTCACCAACTCGGTGATCTGGCCGCACACCTATGTCGGCGAGGAGTGCCAGGTTCGCCAGGCGGTGGTCGGCCGTGGTGTCACCCTGAAGAACAAGACCCTGGTCGAAGAGGGGGCGGTGATCGGGGATGACTGTGTCATCGGTGAGGGCTCGCGGGTCCAGGCCGGGGTCCGGATCTGGCCACACAAGGAGATCGAGCCCGGGTCGACGGTCACCGAATCGGTGGTCTGGGCGGGGGAGTGGCGGCGCGGGCTCTTCTCGTCCGGGGGGATGACCGGCCTGATCAACGTCGAGATGACCCCGGAGTTCTGCGCCCGGCTCGGCGCCGCCTTCGCCGCCACCCTTCCCCGCGGCGCCGCCATCGCCGTGGCCCGGGACCACGCCCGCAGCTCGCGGATGATCAAGCGGGCGCTCGTCTCGGGGATGCTGAGCGGCGGTGTCCGGGTGCGCGACCTCGAGGAGCTGCCGGTGCCGGTCACCCAGTTCGCGACCCGCAACGGTCGTTCCGATGCCGGGGTCCACGTCCTGGTCTCGCCCCTCGACCAGCGCTCCGTCGACATCCGCTTCTTCGACCGCGACGGTCTGCCCATCGACAAGCGGTCGGAGCGCCGTCTCGAGGGTCTCTACTTCCGGGAGGACTTCCGCCGCGCCGCCTTCTACGAGATGGGCGACATCGAGGAGCACCACACGGCGATCGGCGACTACGTCCAGCACCTGCTGGCCAGCGTCGACGCCGAGGCGATCCGAGCCGGCGCCTTCCGGCTGGTCATCGACTACGACTACAGCCAGGCCTCCCAGGTCCTCCCCGACGTCCTCCGCCTGCTCGGCGTCACCACGGTGCCCCTGAACGCCGGGGTCGCCGAGGGTCCGCGTCACCGGACCGTCCCCGAGGAGACGGCGTTGATCACCCGGACCGTCCATGCGGACCTGGGCTGTCTCTTCAACGCCACCGGCGAGCGGATCGAGGTCATCGACGATCAGGGAAGCGTGCTGACCGGATACGAGCTCTTCGGTCTGCTGGTGCGGTGGTGGTCGCATCGCGGGGCGATGCTGGCGCCGGCCAGCTCCCCGCACTGGGTCCGCGGCCTGGTCGAGGAGCAGGACTCCAGCTTCGTCACCACCATCGGGGAGCCGAACCAGGTGCTCCGGGCCGCCGCATCCCCCGACGCCTGCCTGGCCACCGATGGCGAGGGCGGGCTGATCTGGCCGTACTTCTTCGGAGCCTTCGACGGCATGTACACGCTGGTGAAGCTGCTGGAGCTGCGCGCCGTGGCCGGCGAGCCGATCTCGGCGGCCACCGCCCGGCTGCCGCGCGCCGCCTACCTCACCGCCACCGAGTTCGTCCCCTGGGAGGCCAAGGGGCGGGTCATGCGCACCCTCCTCGAGGAGCATCGCGACCAGGACGTCGACCTGGTGGACGGCATCAAGGTCTTCGTGGACGACGGCTTCGTGCTGGTCCGGCCCGACCCCGACGAGCCGGCCTGTCACATCGTGGCCTCGGTGGGCGACGAGGCGCGGGGGCGGGCCCTGCTCGAGGAGTACAGCCGGCGGGTGCGCGACGCGTGCGGCGACGATGCAGGTGGCGCCACCCTGGTCGGCGAAGCAGCCCCGGCTCCGGCACGGACCACCGCCTGACCCGCGCCCCCTGCGCCGGCCGGTTCGGAGGCGCGGCCACCGCGGTGCCCATCACCTGACGCGACCGATCAGGCTGGTCTGCCGCGTTCGGGCGGGCGCTGGCTCAGGCGGAGGGCGGTCGTTCCATGGCGCGCCGCTCACGGGACGCCGGATCCTGACGGTAGAAGTCGTGAAGGACCGCGTAGAGCTCCGGCTTCTCCCGCTCCAGCTGCAGCGGCTTGTCGAAGAACACCTCGGTGACAACCGCGAAGAACTCGCCCGTGTTCACCGCGCCATACGGGTCCAGCAGGTCGCCGCTGGTGCCCTCGCGCAGCGAGGCGTACTCCGCATTGCACACCCTGACCCAGCGCTCGTACTGGGCGCGCGAATCGAGTGGCGGCGTCCCATCGAGGGAGCCACCCAGCATGTCGAGCTTGTGGGCAAACTCGTGGTACACCACGTTGTGCCCGTGGTCGGGATCGCGAGCCTGGGCGCGCGCCGAGTCCCAGGCGATGAGGACCGGGCCGTCGTAACGTGCCTGGCCGATGATCGGCTCCGGCTCGTCGCTGTACAGGCCTTCGCCGACGCTGCGCTCGCCTGCGAGGACGACCGTTGTCGGAGCGACGATGATGGAGGTCACGCGATGGTAGTAGTCGTAGTCGAGCCCGAGGATCAGCAGACCTGCCATCGCGCTGATCACGACCCGGATCTCATCGGTGAGCTCGAATCCTCGCGAGGCTTCCCAGAGCTTGTCGACGAGGAGCAGGCGGACGAGGTCTTCCAGACGCCCTCGTTCCTGGTGGTCGAGCAGGCGCCAGTGCGCGACGTTCTGGGCGAGCATCTCGCGCCAGGCTTCGGGAAACGGCTGGGCGAGCGCCCTGCGCCGCCGTCCTCGCCGCGTGAGCGTCACCGTTCTGCCCGGCTCCGCAGCCACCGCGGAGCCCACCAGTTGACGGGGCCGATCAGGCGCATCAGGGCGGGCACCACCAGGGCGCGGACCAGGCTGGCGTCCACGAAGATGGCGATTGCCATGCCCAGGCCCAGCGCCTTGATCACCACCACCGACGACACCAGGCCAAAGACGAGGAACACGGTGACCATGATGGCGGCGGCCCCGGTGACCAGCCGGCCGCTCCTCTGGAGCCCGGCGGCGACGGCGCGCCGGTTGTCGCCGCGCTCTCGCCAGGCCTCGCGCATTCGGGTGAGCAGGAACACCTCGTAGTCCATGGACAGGCCGAAGACGACGCAGAAGACCAGCACCGGGATGGTGGGGTCCAGCGGCGCGGGGCTGAAGTCCAGGACGCCGCTCAGGTGGCCCTGCTGGAAGATGAAGACCAGCGCGCCGAAGGAGGCCGAGAGGGAGAGCAGGTTCATCAGCACCGCCTTGAGGGGCAGCACCAGCGAGCGGAGCAGGACCATCAGCAGGAGGAATGTCGTCGTCATCACGTACAGCACCGCCCACGGGGTCTGGTCCAGCATGTACTGGACGTAGTCCATGTCGAAGGCGGTGTTGCCCGTCACCAGGACCTGGGCGCCGGCGACCCGGTCGTGGGCGCGGATGTAGTGCACCAGCTTGTCCGCCTGGTCGCTGGACTCCGGGTCCGGGGTGTAGGCGCGCAGGACCGCGATGCGGCTGCCGGTGAGCTGGCTGACCTGGGCGCGCACGGTTGCGGACAGCGCGGCTCCGCCATCCGCGTAGAGCTGCTGATAGGCGGTGACGCCGGTCACCCCGGGCAGGCTCACGTAGCTCGTCACGGTGGTGATCCCGGGAAAGCCGCTGAGCCGCTGACCCAGCGCGTAGGCGGCGGCCACGTTGGCGGCGTCGTACGGCGACCCGGGGAACTCGACGACGACGTCGATGGCGTTGCCCTGACCGAACCGCTCGGTGAGCAGCTCAGTGCCCTGACGGGCGTCGTCGCCGGGGGGGAGCAGGGTGACGTCGGCCTCGGCGAGGTGGATCTGGACGAGGGGGGAACCGGCCAGCAGCAGCAGGCCCAGGCAGGGCAGGAGCACCGCGATGGGATGCCCCATCACCACGTTGGCGAGCCGCGCCCAGAATCCCCCTGACGCGGCTCCGGCAACCGCCGCGCCCGCACCGGCGCCGGATGCGGTGGCCGCGGCACTCGACCGCCGGAGCGGGCGCAGCAGGCTGCCCGGGCGCCAGCGGTTCACCCGATCGCCGAGGATGGCGAGCAGGGCGGGGAGGAAGGTGAGCGCGTAGATCACCGCGATCAGGACCATGAAGCTGCCCGACAGCCCCATGCTGGTGAGGATGGTGCCGGCGTAGAAGAGCAGGGCAGTGGCACCGACCGCCACCGTGATCCCCGAGTAGGCGATGGCCGTGCCCGCGGTGCGCATGGTCACCGCGAGCGCCGCCTCGATGCTCGGCTGGCGGCGCAGCTCCTCGCGGAATCGGCTCACGATGAAGAGCGAGTAGTCGATGGCGACGCCGAGCCCGAGGATGACGACGACGTTGAGGGCGTAGGTCGAGACGTCGGTGAAATGGGCCAGCGCGTACATCGCGGCCAGCCCGCCCACGACCGCGACCAGCCCCACGCCCAGGCAGAGCAGGGCCGCGACCAGGGAGCCGAAGACGATCACCAGGAGGATCAGCGCCGCCGGGATGGAGACGTCGGCGCGCTGCAGGTCCTGCTCGCTCCGGATGTTGAAGGCGCTGTTGAGGGCGAGGTCGCCGGCGGCGTGGACGGTGAGCACGCTGGAGTGGATCTCGTTGCGCAGGCTCGGGAAGATCTGGGTGGCGGCGTCGAAGCTGGGCACGTTCAACCCCACCTCCACCGCCGCCCAGTGCCGGTCGGTGGAGATCAATGAGCTCTGGGCGGTGGGGCTGCCGAGCGGCGGCACCAGGATCGTCTCGACCCGGCTGTCGCGCCGCAGCGGTGCCAGCGCGGCCGAGACCGCCGACTCGAACGCCGGGCTCCCCACCGTGAGCGAGGGGCTGCCCATCACGATCTCGAAGCCGTTGGCGATCGAGGTCGGCAGCTGCTGGCTCTCCAGGGTCAGCGCGTGGCTCGACTCGAAGTGGAAGGTGTTGCTGTTGTTCAGGGTGCCACCCCGGCTCAGCAACCCGGCACTGGCCACGAAGAGGACGAGTGACGCCACCAGCACCCACCACCGGTGCCGGAAGACGAAGCCGCCCCACCAGCTCATCCGCCGCACCGGTTCATGAGCACGGAGAGTAGCAGCGGCCACCGACTCGCCAGCCACGTGCCCTGCTCCCCCGCCATCCTTCGAGGAGGCTCTCCGTACCTCGAGGAGATGGCGGTGGCCACATCCAGGATGGACGCGCTGACCTGGTCTCAGCCGACCTCGATGAGGACGTGGGCCGCGCTCTCGTCCGAGGTGTCGGTCTCGGTCATCGAGACCGAGCGGATCGGGCGGAGGTTGGGGAGCACGTTCTGCTCGAAGCCCGCCCGCATGTCGGCGGGGAGCGAGCTGTCGATCAGGCTGGTGAGCTGGGCCATGTCGATGTAGCCGACCGCCACCGATTTGGCCGCGCCCGCGGTCTGGGCGTAGCCGGACGATTGGGCCAGGCTGGGGGCGCCGTCCATGGTGTCGATGATCGCCTCCAGCTCGTCGGGGCTGGTGGCGATGATGGCCTCACCGCCGGTCACGGTCCAGGCCAAGCTCTCAGCCGCTGCCGGCAGGTCGTACACGGTGATCTCGACACCTCGATAGGTGACCTGGCTGAGGCTGGGAGCCGGCTCGTTCTCTCCCGGGACGACAGTCTGGCCGATGACCGACGGGATCATCGAGTCGAGGAACTGGCCGGTGGCGGTGGGGTCGTCGGTCCCGACGATCAGGGCTCCGGCGGCGCCACTCGCCTGGCCGCTGTCCAGCTCGATCCCGAAGTCGCCGGTGAGGTCGAGGAGCGCGGCTCCCAGGCCGCTCTGGCTGAGGTAGGTGCCGACCTCGGGTGAGACCTGCTCGAGGCTGTCGATCACCTCCCGCACCAGGTACTGGGTGCCGGCGAAGCCGTAGAGGGCGGCCGCGCTCGCCGGCGTGATCGCGGCGGCCGCGTTGTCGTCGGGAGCCGTCTCCATCACCGCTCGCTGGTCGGCGCTCAGCTGGCTCGCGTCGTAGTCGGTGACCGCGTCGACGGCGAGACCGTCCGCCTCGGCCTCCACGCCGGCCCCCATGCCCCGGTACGCCTGGAGCAGGTCGATCTCGGGCTGGATCGACACCCCCGCGCTCGCCTCACCGCTCAGCTCGCCCTGGAGAGCCTGGAGGATGCTCGGGTAATCGAGGAAGAGCAGACCGAGGCGCTCGGAGGGGAGCTGGCCGAGGACGGCCTGGTAGTCGGTGTTGGCATCCAGCCCCGCCCGGCGGCCCTGGTCGGTGTCGATGATCTCCTCCAGGTAGGCGGTCGATCCCGCCATGACCAGGACGTGGTCGACGATGGCGTACGAGCCGACGAGGATGCTGTCGGTGGGCGCTGTCGTGGGGGCGGCGGTGGCGGTGGGCAGTCCGCCGAGCTGCCCCGAGATGTTCTGGAAGAGCGGGGCGAAGCTCTCGGTCTCGGTGGTGATGGTCACCCCCTGGTACTCCTGGGTGGTGAAGTCATAGCTGGCGCCGTCCTGGTTCCCCGCGAGGGTGGCCTGGACCTTCTGCAGGGCCGCCCGGGTGGCGGCGTCGTCGACGGTGCTCACGTACAAGGCGTACGCGGATCCCGAGGCGGAGGTGCCGCTCACCAGGCCCTGCGCGTCGACGCTCAGCCCCACCTGCGCTCCCAGCCAGGGCAGCACGTCGTCGTGGTCGAGACCGGTGCCGCTCAGGGCGTCGTCGAGCAGGCCGTTGACCCACCGGGCCCGCTGGGAGGAATCGGCGAGGACGGGGAACCTGGAGGCCAGGGCGCTCAGGGCCAGCTCCTGAGCCCCCGACGGCTGGAGGTAGGCGGTCATGTACACGGCGGTGCTCTCGGGGACCATCGGGGTCAGGCTGTCGCCGGGGGCGCGGAGCAGGCGGACCGCGCTGATGGCACCCAGCGCGACCCCCGCGACTAGGACGAAGGTGGCGAGGCTCGCGGCCACCCGCCCGGACCGGCGGGCACGCCCCGGCTTTGGCGCGCGGGGATCAGGTGCCGCCCATGCGGGGGGCGGCGGCGGATCGAACCGGGGCGGCGGCGGGGGCGGCTCCCACCGTCCGCTGATGCTCCAGTCCGTGACCGGACCGCGGGTGCCTTCACGCACACGCCATCCCCCCGGTTGCCGGTCCATCCGCTCTCCACTGGGTGCGCTGGTTGGAGTACCACCCTGCGCGCCCGTCGCGGAAACGGCGGGGGCATCACCGGGCCTTTACGCCGATGCCACCGTCTCGCGTCGCAGTCCGGGCGCGGGCGCCGCGATGCCTACCCCGCCAGCTCGCGCTCGACCACCTCGGCGAGGCCCCGGATGAACGCCGGCGACGCATTGGGCATCTCGATGCGGCGCAGCCGGATGCCGTGCTCGGCGGCCTGCTCCCCGGCCGCGACATCGATGTCGTAGAGGGTCTCGAGGTGGTCGGCCACGAACTGCACCGGCGCGACCAGCACCTCGCGCGCTCCCGCCGCGGCCAGCTCGGGAAGGATGTCGAGCAGATCGGGCTTGAGCCAGTCGGCGGGTGAATGGCCCGCGCTCTGCCAGCCGAACCTCCAGCTCCCCTCGGGGAGGTGGAGCCGTTGGACGACCGCGTCCACGGTCTGGTGAAGCTGCTCCACGTAGCCGGGGTCCCGCTCGATCACGCTGCGCGGCAGGCTGTGGGCGGTGAAGACCAGGGTGGCGGCGCCGGGCGGGCCGGGCGGGGATCCGGCCAGGGCCTCGGCGACCCGGTCGCTCAACCCCTCGATCCAGCCCGGCACGGTGTGCCAGGCTCCCGCCACCGCGATCTCCAGGCCGGGGTGGCGGCCCCGGGCGCGCTCGACCTCGCGCTCGTAGCCGGAGAGGATGAGCCGGGAGTACTGGGGGGCGAGGACGATGCCGAGGATCCGGGTGATCCCCCCGTCAACCATGGCGTCGACGGCGCCGGCGATCCAGGGCGCCGAGTGCAGCATCCCCACCGTGACGCGGAAGACGCCCGCCCCGTGGCGCTCCGCGAGGAGCCGCTCCAGGGCGGCGGCCTGCTCGGCGGTGATCTCGAGCAGCGGGGAGCGCCCGATCCGCCGGAAGCGGCGCTCGAACTCGGCGCTGAGCGCGGGGTCCGGCTCGCCGCCGCCCTGGACGCTGCTCAGGTAGGCGGGGACCTGGTCGGCGGTGACCGCTGAGCCGAAGGTGAGCAGCAGCACCCCGGTGGGGGAGGCCATCAGTGGCCCGTCTCCTCGTGCACCAGGGTGGCGATGTGGCGCAGGGTCGCGGCGTCGGTGTCGGGAAGGACGCCGTGGCCGAGGTTGAAGACGTGGCCGGGGCGGCCGCCGGCCTCACCGAGCACTCGGCGGGTCTCGCGCTCGACCACCGCCCACGGGGCGAGCGCCACCGTCGGGTCGAGGTTGCCCTGGATGCCCAGCCCGGGCCCGATCCGCTGCCACGCCTCATCCAGGGGGAGGCGCCAGTCCACCGACAGGGCGTCGCCGCCGGCGGTGGCCATCGCCTCCAGCAGGTGGGCGCAGCCGGTCGCGAAGTAGATGCGGGGGACGCCGGTATCCGCGACCCCGGCGAAGATCCGCCGGACGTGGGGGAGTACCCGGGCCTCGTAGTCACGCCGGCTCAGCGCGCCGACCCAGGAGTCGAAGAGCTGGAGCGTGTCCACCCCGGCGGCGACCTGGGCGCGCAGGTAGCGGATGGTCACCTCGGTGAGCTTCTCCATCAGCCGGTCCCACAGCTCGGGATCGCCGTGCATCAGCGCCTTGCTGCGCGCGTAGTCGCGCGAGGGGTGTCCCTCGATCAGGTAGGAGGCGACGGTGAACGGAGCCCCGGCGAAGCCGATCACGGCCGCTCTCTCGCCGAGCTGCTGCCGGATCCCCCGGATGGCGGTGAAGAGGTCGGGGGTGGCCTCCTCGGCGGATTCCACCACCATGAGACGGGCGATGTCCGCCGCGGAACGGAGCGGCTCGTGGATGATCGGTCCCAGGCCCGGGTCGATCGAGAAGGGCACCCCCATGCCGACCAGCGGCAGCATGATGTCGGCGTAGAGGACGGCGGCGTCGACGCCCAGCTCGTCCACCGGCATCAGGGTGACCCGCGCGCAGAGCTCCGGGGTCCGGGTGATGGTGAGGATGTCGTAGCGCTCGCGGAGCTCCCGGTAGGCGGCGAGGGAGCGACCGGCCTGGCGCATGAACCAGACCGGGGTGCGATCGACGGGCTGGCGGCGGAGCGCGGCCAGCATCCGCTCGCGCCCGGTCATGGCGGCCGGGGTGGGGCCGGCACCGCCCGCGGGTGCCGCGCCAGGACCCTGTGCAGGCATTGGGCTCAGTCCACCCCGATGTCGAAGGCGGCCGTCTCGGCGCCCCGGCCGTAGGAGCGGATCGCCAGGTGGGTGTCGGTGCGCACGATCCCGGGCAGCTCGGCGATGTGCTGGGTGACCACGGTGGCGAGGGCGTCGAGGTCCGGAACCCGGACCACGGCGATGAAGTCCGCCGAGCCGGTGGTGGTGTAGACCTCGGCGATCCCCTCGGTGTCGGCGAGAGCCCGGCCGAGCCGGCCGATGACCCCCGGCTCGCACACGATGAAGAGAAACGCGGTCAGCACGCCCCGGATGGTACTCACCCGCCGTGCCCTCTCGGGCCCGGATCGGTCGCGGGCAGGTGATCGCCGGGGTGCGCCCAGTTGGCACCTGGGTCACGGCCGGTGACACCGGCGTGACGACGCGGGACGGTTCGGGGGTTGGGGAGCATCATGCGGGAGAGATGCCGGACCAGCTCGTCTGTATCAAGTGCTGGAAGTGGTGGGACGGGCGGACTATCTGTCCCAACTGCAAGGTCCCCCTGGTGGATCCCGAGAGCGGCCTTCCCGTCGCCGCGCCCGGAGCGCCCGCCGGGGCGGCCCCGCCGGGCGCGCCGACCCCGGGCACGCCCCACGCCGTGGCGCCCTCTCCCGGGGCACCCGTCCCGGGCCCGCCCTTCCCTGGGACGCCCTCCCCTGGTCCGCCCGCCGCATGGCCCGGCGTGGGCGCGGGCCCCGCCCCGTCCGGGGTCGACTTCGGCGAGACCCTCCCCCCGGTGTCCGGGTATCCCACCGGGACGCCGCTGGAAACCCCCACCCGGGTCGAGGTGAAGCATCTCCTGTCCGACAGCCCGACCGCGGCTCCGGTGCCGCCCGGCCCGCTGCAGGCCCGTCTTTTGCAACCACCGCCTCCGGGAGGCGGCGCGCCCGCCCCGCGCGAGCCCGCACCGTCGCTGCTGCGACCCGAAACCGCCGGGAGCGCCGGCGAAGCCGTCCGGAGTCCGGGGGCGCCGGTGGGGCCGCTCGGGCCGGCGTTCCCGCGGCCCACGATCGGTGAGCGACTGGCGAACGGGGGTGATGCGGGGGCGTCGAGACGGGCGCTGCGCGCGTCGCCGGGCTTCCCGGCCTCCTCCCCGCCGCTGCGCCGGACCATGACCGGAGGGCTACCCACCACCCCCGCCCCATCACCGACGGCGGGCTGGAGCCGCCGCGTGACGGAGGTCGTTGCCGCCGACACGCCGGGCCGCGGCGGCCCGCCCCCGGTGGCATGGCAGCCTGGCGTGCCCTTGAGCCGTGCGTTCGACTCGCTTCCGCCACCGGCACTCGCCCCCCCGGCGCCGTCGGCGCCGGACGCCCCGCCCCTCCGGACCCCGACCCCCGGAGACGGCTCCCCCGTGCCGCCGGCCGGTGTGGCGCCGCCGCGACCGCGACCGCTCTCGCCGGTCGACGCCCCGATCGCACCCCCGCCGGGCTGGGGCATGCCGCCGGGCCCGTCCGCGGCCGCTGCCGGCGCCGGAGCGCCATCTGCGCCTCCCGTCCCCTCCGCGCCTCCGACGCCCGTCAGCGCCCCCTCGCCCCCCGCCCTGCCGGCGGACTGGCCGCCGCCCGCGTCCGCGGGCGGCCCTGCGCCAGCCTGGCCACCGGCCCCCTCATCAGGTCTCCCGGCGGCCCCGGCCACTCCCCACGGTCCTCCCCCGTCTCCGGCACCGCCGCCCCTCCCGGACAGCGCCGTCACCGCCGGTCCGCCCCCGGCCGTCCCCTCCACCGTTTCCGGGCCCAGCCCGCCCTCGCTCCTGGTCGCCGCCGCGATCGGTCTCGTCGTGGGTCTGGCGGTCACCGTCCTCTGGGTCGCCGCCGCGCTCGGCACCGGTCTGTACCTGGGGGAGATCGCCGTCGTGGTGGGGGCGGCGGCGGGGCTGGTGGTGCGCCAGTGGGCACGGGCCAGCGGCCCGGGACCGACCGTCGTCGCCACCCTGGTCGCATTGGTCGCGATCGCGCCGGGGATGCTCTTCGCGGCTCTCGCCGTCTACAGCTCCGCCAACGCGGTCTCCTTTGTGAACGCCGTCGGTCTCCTCGACCGCTCCTTCCTGCCCCAGCTGTGGAGCGAGATCGGCGTGCTCGGGGCCGTCCTCGGGGCGGCGGGCGTCGTCCTCGCCGCGCTCGTCACGCTGCGCTGGCACCGGGCCTCTTCCCACTGAGGGGGGGCGCCGGCTCCCCTGCCGCACCCGGCCTGGCACCCTGACCGCGACCGGCGCTATCCTCGTCTCCCTGGCCCGCGCGGGAGTAACTCAACGGTAGAGTGCAACCTTCCCAAGGTTGAAGTTGCGGGTTCGAGCCCCGTCTCCCGCTCCACACGTCGAGACCGTCAGCGACGTCGTCCGGCCCGAGCGCCGGCTGAGATGGTCGGCTCCTCGGGGCCACCGCGCCGAGGCAGGAGAGCCGGAGGGCCGCCGGTTCGAGGCCGCGTCCGCGCCGGCCACGGCTGATGCCGGCGCCATGGGTCTCTTTGGTGAGCAACTGTCGCGCGTTCGCGACGGCGGAATGGTTTCGTGACTGCCAGCATCGGGCGGCAGTCTGGACAGCCCGCTGGTCCGCCCAATGGTCGAAGGAGGTGATGCTCACCACCAGGTCGAAGCTTCCCGAGGAGTACGGGAGCTTCGCAGCGAAGCCGGTCGAGAAGCGCAGCCGGGCATCGTCGGGGGACGTGGTGCGGGCCACCTGGATCATGCTCGGTGCGGCGTCGACGCCCGCCAGATCGGTCGCGTTGGGCAGTCGCCGACCCGCACCACCGGAAGGAGCCGGTTCGTCACCGGCTGTGCCCGGATCCTCGCCGTGTTCCTGCTCGCGGTCTGGCTGGGCGGAGCCAACGCCTGCCTGGTGGTGGGGTCGCTCGAGCGGGCGCTGGTCTCGCTGCGGGGGCGAAGCTGGCGCACCGCTGCCGCGGCCCGTGCCGGGGCTTGACCGCCGAGCGAGCCGGTGCGGACGACCCCGAGGCACTCGCGCGTGCCCTGACCCTGCTGCTCGACGGCGCGCTCGCTGAGGGGGTGCTCGCCGCCGAGCCGTCGGCAGCCCAGGCGGCCAAGGACGCCGCCGCCGCGCTCGTCGAGCTTCACTGCCGGGCGTGAGCCGGCGACCCCTGGGTCGGTGGAAGCTGCTCCGTCAGCCGGATCCCGTCAGCCTGCCCCGACGCTGGCGGCCCCGTGAGCGGGATCCCGCTGCCGGGCGGGGGACAGCATCCCTTCCAGGTGGTCGATGAGCTCCTCGAGAACCTCGGGCTGGAGCACCAGCTGGCGACGCCCACCCTGGCTGCGGTTGGCCACGATCCCCGCGTCGCGCAGGACCTTCACATGGTTGCTGACCGTGGGCTGGGCCAGCGCGAAGAGCTCGGCCAGCTCGCTGACCGTGCTCGGGGCCGTGCGGAGCACCTCGACCATGGCCAGCCGGGTCGGGTCCGAGATGGTCTTCAGGCGTCGCGCCAGGATCTCGGTGCGGGCCCGCGCCTCGGCCCCGCTGCCCTCGGCGCGCACCCCGATCATCACCGTCCCGGGCAGGTCGGCCAGCGAGCCCAGGTGGGCGAAGTAGGAGGGGACCACCGCCACGATCCCCCCGGTGGGGAGCGAGGCGACCAGGTCCTCGAGGAGCCGGCCCTCCGGCTTGTAGGTGCTGCGGGCGACCTCCTGCCACGGGGCGCCCCGGTGCTGGATCTCGCGCCGGGCCGCGACCGCCGCCTCCACGGAACGCAGGCCGTTCCGCATCCAGTCCGATCGGACGGCGGACCAGACGTCGCGCACCATCTCCACGAAGGCGCGGCGGGTCTCGGGCGACGAGCGCAACCGGGCCAGGCGGTTCCTCATCGCCACCCTGTCCTCGGGCGTTTCCGAGGCGAGCCGCAGGTCCACCGGTGCATCGGCGCAGAGGCTCTCGAGCCGGCCCAGCACCTCCTCGGCATCGAGCGAGAAGAGCAGCCCCCCGTGGTGGGCGAGGATGCCCACCTCCATCGAGCCGCTGCAGTCGGTCGCTTCCTCCGTGCCCCAGAAGGTGCGCACCCGCTCGCCCAGCTGGGGGGATTCGGCGTAGACCCTGCCGAGGGTGGCGTGGTCGCGGCGGAACTCGGGTCGCGAGGCGGCATGCAGGACCCAGTCCAGCTCGGACGCGACGGAACCGCCCACCACCACGTCGGGGGACGGTTGCTCCGATGCGGGCTGCTCGTGATAGAAGGGCATAGCTACGAGACTATATCATGATCTGGCTTGACATACTGATCAGTTCATGTCAAAATTCGGATATGGCTATGGACCCATGGATCACCCGACAAGCCGCAGGCGCGCGGATCGACGACCTGCGCCGCATCGCCGCCCGCGATCGACTCGCACGGGACGTCACGCCCCGTGACCGGCACTCCCTCGGTCAGCCGGCGGCGATCCGCCTCGCCGGGGAGGTCCTCCTGCGCTGGGCGTTCCCCGGCCGCTGAGGCCCGAGATCGCGCGGTCGTCGGGGGCCGGTCGCGCAGAGGTGTCGCCCCGGATGGCGTCCGCCGGCCGCGGCTGGCCAGGCCCCCAGGGGCCGCCCCACCTGCTGGGCACTCAGCGGGCGCGGGCCGTCCAGCGGAGCACGAGGTACACCGCCAGCGCGATCAGCCCCAGGACCACCACCGTCTTGATCAGGAACATGATCACCCCGGCGGGCCAGCCGAGGATGACGTAGGCGAGGATCACCGCGATGACGGCGGTGACGATGATCGTGAGGGCGTGATGCGGCTGGAGCCGAGCCGGGGAGGTGCTCATGGCCAGATCATGTCACGTTCCCGATCGGACCGCCGCAGCCACTGCCGGGAGACGCCGGTGGCGGCGCGTGCGCCGGTGGCGGCCGGCCACGCCGGGTGGGGCCGGAGTTGTTCGGATACCCCTGGGGGTATATAGTCGGGAACGCAAGAACCCCGCACGGGGGCATCAACTCGAGGTGGCCATGTCGACGATCGCGCTGAGTGGAAAGAGCTTCTCCGAGACGGTGAGCCGGGATGGGATCGTCATGGTCGACTTCTGGGCGGCCTGGTGCGGGCCGTGCCGCGCCTTCGCGCCGGTGTTCGAGGCGGCGGCCACCGAGCACCCGGACATCGTCTTCGCCAAGGTCGACACCGAGGCGGAGCCGGCCCTCTCGAGGTCACTCGGGATCATGTCCATCCCCACCCTGATGATCTTCCGGGACGGCATCCTGGTCTTCGAACAGCCCGGTGCCCAGCCCGCGGCGGTGCTGGCCAGGCTGATCGACGCTGTCAGGGACCTGGACATGGACGCGGTCCGCCAGGAGATGACCGCCCCTGGAGCGGTCGCGGAGACGGCATGACCGCCACCGCATCGACGAGCCGCCGGTTGCGGGTCGACCACGAGCGCGTCGACCGGTTCCGGATCACGGTCCGCCAGCACACCCTCTGGGTCGACCAGCCCGTGCTCGACGGCGGCGAGGACGGGGCCGCCACCCCCACCGAGCTGTTCGTCGCCAGCCTCGCCTCGTGCGTGGCCTTCTACGTCCGCCGCTTCCTCGCGCGGCACGGGCTGCCGGTGGCCGGGCTGTCCGTCATCGCCGACTACGACATGGCCGCCCAGCCGGCCCGGGTGGGTGAGGTCCGCCTGCAGGTGCAGCTGGCGGGCGATCTGCCGCCGGAGCGGCGGGCGGCGCTGCTTGCGGTCGCCGCGCGCTGCACTGTCCACAACACCGTGCAGCACGGTCTCCCGGTCCGGATCGCGCTGGCCGCACCGGTCTCGGACCGGGCATGACGGGAAGGGGACGGCTCGCGACCGCGCTCGCGGCTCCCGAGCGGGGGCGGTCGTGAAGCTGGACGATGCGGCCGTCACCGAGGTGCTGCGGCGGCTGCGGCGGGCTGACGGCCAGATCCGCGGCGTCATCCGCATGCTCGAGGAGGGCCGCGACTGCGTGGAGGTGGTGACCCAGCTCGCGGCGGTGTCCAGCGCCCTCGATCGGGCGGGTTTCCGGTTGATCGCGACCGGCCTCCAGCAGTGCGTGGCCGCGCGCGAGGGAGGCGAGGCTCCCACCATCGACGAGGGGCAGCTGGAGAAGCTCTTCCTATCCCTGGCGTGAGCCTGGGGTGGCGCTCGCGACCGCCGGCTCGGCGACGGGGAGCGGATCCCGGGGACGGGTCTCCGGATGGCGGTCGAGCACGATCTGGTGGACGATGTCGCATGCCTGCGCGATGCGCGGCTCCGCCAGCGAGTAGTAGACGGTGGTCCCGCCGCGCCGGGTGGCGACCAGCCCCGCGTGCCGCATCACTGACAGATGCTGGCTGGCGTTGGGGAGGCTCATCCCCACGGTTTCGGCCAGGTCGCTGACGCAGCGCTCACCGCTCCTCAGCGCCTGGAGGATCATCAGGCGCTTGGGGTCGGTGAGGACCTTGCACATCTCGGCGTGAAGCCGGAAGGCCTCGGCGTTCCGCCGCCGGTCGTCGGCCTGCGCGCTGCTCGGCTCATCCGTCATGGTCGCCATCGTAGCCATTATTGCGTCATTTCGCAAGTAACCAGCCAGCGGACGGATTCCGTCCCGTGACGGGCCGCCATGGACGGCGGGGTCCCCAGGCATGCCTGTGCCAGACAGCCCGCGCCGATAAGGCCGTTGGGCACGGCTGGCGGTGGGCAGGAGTTCGGGGGGCAGAGGACGTTGCGCCCTGGAAGGCGCCGCGAGAAGCGCGGAGACTTTGGTTGCGTATAAGCGCAAGGACGCAACAAACGTGGCGACCCTCACCCGGTCGGGTGGCGGGCGGTGAGAGCCGGGCGACTACGGAGGTGACGACGCAGATGGTGGACAGCATGGCGACATCGACGACGGCCATGGCGGAGCGCACCGGCCCGGCGCTGACCGAGGAGGACGTGCGGCGGATCGTGAGGTCCGAGATGGAGCGCGCCGTCGCCCGGGACCCCGGGAGCGGGAGGGCGACGATCATCGCCTCGAAGGGGACCCTCGACTTCGCCTACCCTCCCCTGATCCTCGCCACCACCGCGGCCGCCTCGGGGATGCAGACCTCGGTCTTCTTCACCTTCTACGGCCTGAACATCATCCACAAGGACTTCGAGCGCCTGCTCAAGGTCTCGCCGCTCGGCAACCCGGCGATGCCGATGCCGGTCACGATGCCGAACTTCGTTCTCGGGCTCCCCGGGATGGGCCCGATGGCGACCGGGATGATGAAGGCGAAGTTCCGGGGCAAGCACGTCGCCTCCATCCGCGAGCTTCTCGCCACGGCACGGGAGCTCGACGTCCGGCTGATCGCGTGCCAGATGACCATGGACGTCTTCGGTTACAAGCCCGAGGACTTCATCGAGGGAGTCGAGTTCGCCGGCGCGGCGGCCTTCCTCGCCGAGGCGCGTAAGGCGCACCTCACTCTCTTCATCTAGGCCGGGCCACACCCGAGAACAGAGAACGCGTTCAGGAAGGAAACCATGGCTGAGACCGAGATTCAGGCGACGGTGGTCGTCGACGCCCGCGGGCTGCTCTGCCCGATGCCGATCGTCAAGACCGCCAAGGCGATGAAGGAGCTCGCGCCCGGGGACGTGCTCAAGGTGATGGCCACCGACCGGGGGTCGGTCGCGGACGTCCCCGCCTGGGCGGGGAGCACCGGCAACGAGCTGCTGGAGTGGCATCAGGAGGGTGAGACGTTCGTCTTCCTGCTGCGCAAGGGCGAGGGGGACTGATCCCATGGCAGAGACCCAGAAGCTGGTGATCATGGTCACCCACGGTCCCGCCGAGCCGGAGCTCGCCTCCATCCCCTTCTCGATGGCCGGCGGAGCCCTGGCGTCGGACGTCGACGTCGTCATGGGCTTCCAGGGCGACGGCTGCCTGCTGGTCAAGAAGGGGGTTGCGGACACGGTGGCGGCGCCCGGGTTCACGCCGCTGCGCGAGCTGCTGCCGACCATCCAGGAGCTGGGGGGCAAGATCCTGGTCTGCTCCCCGTGCTGCAAGAGCCGCGGTCTGACCGAGGCGGACCTGGTGGACGGAGCGGAGATCGTCGCGGCGGGCAGGTTCGTCGCCGAGATCACCTCGGCGACCAACAGCCTCACCTACTGAGAGGAGACGGAGATGTCGACGGTGCTGACCGAGGCGGATGTGGCGGCGCTCGGCGTCGCCAAGGTCGTGGACGCGCGCGGCACGGGATGCCCAGGGCCGCTGCTCGAGGCCAAGAAGGCGATGGCGGGCATCGCCGTCGGCGATGTGATCGAGCTCTGGTCGAGCGACCCCCAGACCAAGGCCGACGTGGCGGCCTGGGCCGGCAAGGTTGGCCACGGGTTCCTCGGTGCGGTCGCCGCCCAGGGGTACGACCGCGTCCTCGTCCGCCGCGCCCGGTGAGCTGAGGCCTGGTCGCGTGGTCCAGCCCGCGCCCTGCGGCGTCGAGGCGGGACCGGCGCGCGCGCCCCGGGTTCTCGTCTTCTCCACCAACGCCATCTCCGATCCCGGCATCGATCTGGCGGGGAGCTCGCACATGCACTACTCACCCGAGGTGGTCGTCATCAGCCTGCCGTGCACCAGCGGGGTGCGGCCGGGGTGGATCGTCCACGCCCTCGAGCGGGGCTTCGATGGCGTCTTCATCGCCGCCGACGGCGAGGAGTGCGGCTACCTGCCGGACTGCACCGCGCGCTCGTCGCGCATCGTCCAGGCGGCCCAGGCGCTGATGGCGGAGCGGGGGATCGACGGGCGCAGGGTGAAGATGGCGGCCATCTGCTCGGTGTGCGCCGAGCCGTTCACCCGCCAGGTGCGCGGCTTCACCGAGTCCCTGGCGGCGCTGGAGGGGTAGGGGGCGATGGAGGTGTCGACGGCCTACGACGCGCTGGTCATCGGCAGCGGGATCGGCGGCATGGAGGCGGCGATCAAGCTCGGCGACATGGGCTACCGGGTGCTGGTGGTCGAGAAAGAGCCGTCGATCGGGGGCAAGATGATCCTGCTCAGCAAGGTCTTCCCCACCCTGGACTGCGCCAGCTGCATCTCGACGCCGAAGATGGCGGCGACCGCGCACCACCCCAACGTCACCGTTCTGACCCAGGCGGAGGTGACCCGCATCCGCGACCGTGATGGCGGCGGCTTCCACGCCACCGTGCATCGGTCGGCGCGCTTCGTCGACGAGTCCCTGTGCACCGGTTGCCGGCTCTGCGAGATGGCCTGCACGGTCGCGGTCCCCGACCAGTTCAACGGCGAGATGGTCTCGCGGCGTGCCGCCTACATCCCCTTCCCCCAGGCGATCCCACAGAAGGCGCTCATCGAGCGCGCCGGTAGCTCGCCCTGCAGCTTCACCTGCCCCGCCGGGGTCAAGGCGCACGGCTACGTCTCGCTGGTGCGCAGCGGCAGGGACCAGGAGGCATTCGCCCTGGTGGCGGAGACGACCCCTCTGGTGGGCACCCTCGGCCGTGCCTGCTACGCCCCCTGCGAGGCGGAGTGCACCCGGGGCAGTCTGGAGGGCCCGGTGTCGATCCGCCGTCTCAAACGCTTCGTCGCCGACGCTCACTACGCGCTGCCCGAGCCCCCGGAGGGCGCGCGGCCGGCGCCGAACGGGAGGCGCATCGCTGTGGTCGGATCCGGACCCGCCGGCCTGACCGCGGCCTGGCAACTGGCGCGCGGTGGCTACGGGGTCACCATCTTCGAAGCAGCGCCCGCGCCGGGTGGCGCCCCCCGCCTCGCCATCCCCGGCTACCGCCTGCCCGTCGAGGTGATCGAGCGCGACATCCGCAACGTGACCGACCTGGGTGTCGAGATCGTGACCGGCACCCGCGTCGATGACCTCGCGGCATTCCGGGCGCAGGGGTACGACGCCGTGCTGGTGGCCACCGGGACACCGCGGCCCGCCCGCCTGCGCGTGCCTGGCGAGGACTCGCTCGACGGGATCCGCGCCGCGCTCGACCTCCTGCGCGACATCCGGCTCGATCACGCCCCGGACCTCGGCGGCAGGGTCGTCGCCGTCATCGGCGGGGGCAACGTCGCCATCGACGCGGCGCGCAGCGCCCGCCGCCTCGGCGCCGCGACGGTGCATCTCGTCTGCCTCGAGCAGCGCGCCGAGATGCCCGCCTACGCGTGGGAGGTCGACGAGGCGCTCGCCGAGGGCGTACGGCTGCACGACGGGTGGGGGATCGCGGGATTTCGTGGCGGCACCGAGGTGGAGGGGGTCGAGCTCAAGCGCTGCGTCGCGGTGTTCGACGCCGAGCACCGGTTCAGCCCGCGCTATGACGAGACCGCTGGTGAGGTGCTCGGCTGCGACGCGGTCGTCGTCGCCATCGGCATGGGTGCCGACACCGCGGCGTTCCCAGCGCTCGCGCCGGCGGGGGCGCGCGCCCTTCAGGCGGATGCCGAGCACCTTCAGACCGCGGTGCCATGGGTCTTCGCCGCCGGCGACGCCGTGACCGGGCCCACCACCATCGCGGAGGCGGTCGGGCAGGGCCGCCGCGCCGCCTTCATGATCGACCGCTGGCTCCGCGATCTTCCCCTCACGGGCTTCGACGAACCCCTGCCCAAGGTCGACGGGGCCGCGGTGCTGGCCCGGCAGCGCAGCCACAGCCGTCGCGCGCCACTCGCCGCCCGCCCTCAGCTGACCGAGGCGCCCGCCGGCTTCGTCGAGCTCGAACCCGCGCTCAGCGAGGACCAGGCACGCGAGGCCGCCGGTCGCTGCCTGGACTGCGGGGTCTGCTCGGAGTGCCACGAGTGCCTGGCCGCCTGCCCCGCGGCGGCGATCGACCTGGGCATGCGGGCGTCGGACGTCGAGGTCGCGGTGGGATCGGTCGTCGTCTCCACCGGCTACCGCATCTTCCCGGCCGATCTCAAGCCCGAGTACGGGTACGGGCGCTTCAAGAACGTGATCACCGGGACCCAGATGGAGCGCCTGCTGGCGCCGACCCGTCCCTACAACACCGTGCTCCGGCCGGGCGACGGGAAGGTGCCGGAGCGGATCGGCTACGTGATGTGCACGGGTTCGCGTGACCAGACCGTGGGCAACCCGCTCTGCTCCAAGTTCTGCTGCATGTACTCGCTCAAGCAGAACCAGCTGATCATGGGCGCGCTCCCCCTCGCCGACGTGACCGTCCACTACATCGATATCCGGGCCGCCGGCAAGGGGTACGACGAGTTCTTCGAGCAGGCGAAGGGGATGGGGACGACCTTCGTCAAGGGCCGCGTTGCCGGCATCACCGAGAGGCCGGACGGCGACCTTGTCCTCCGCTACGAGGACATCGATCACGGCGGGGTGATCACCGAGGCGGAGTACGACCTCGTGGTCCTGGCGGTGGGCGTCCAGCCCAATCCGGAGGCCGCCCAACCCTTCGGGCCCGGTGAGCTGGTCCTGGACGAGCACGGCTACGTGGCCGAGGTCGACGAGGATCTCAACCCGGGCGCGACCAGCATCCCCGGCGTCTTCGTGGCGGGGGCAGCATCCGGCCCGCGGGACATCCCGGAGTCGATCCTCCATTCCGGTGCCGCCGTCGCCCAGGCCGCCGCCCACCTCGAGCGGCGGAGGGTGGCGTCGTGAGCAGCGCCGGGCTCCGCCCCGATCCCGCGAAGCCCGGCATCGACGCCGGTCCCCGACGGAGGATCGGCGTCTACGTCTGCCAGTGCGGCGGCAACATCTCCGACCACGTCGACGTCGAGCGGGTGGTGGAGGCGGCCAGCGCGGACGCCGACGTGGTGGTGGCGCGGGACGCGATGTTCACCTGCTCTGATGCCACCCAGCAGGAGATCGCTGCCGACATCGCCGCGCAGCACCTCGACGGGCTGGTGGTCGCTTCCTGCTCGCCGAAGCTCCACACCTTCACCTTCCGGGGCGTGGCCCGGCGGGCCGGGCTCAACCCCTACGAGTACACCCAGGTCAACCTCCGCGAGCAGTGTTCGTGGACGCACACCGACGACCCCGAGGGGGCCACCCGGAAGGCGATCCGCCTGGTGCACGCCGGCATCGCCCGGACCCGGCTCACCGAGCCGCTGCAGCCGACCACGGTCGAGACGGTGCCCCGGGCGCTGGTCATCGGCGGCGGCGTGGCCGGGATGCGGGCGGCGATCGGGCTGGCCGAGATCGGCCTGGGTGTCACCCTGGTCGAGCGGGAGCGCAAGCTCGGTGGCTGGGTGGCGGGGTTTGGCGCCACCTTCCCTCATGGAACGCGCGGCGCCCGCTTGGTCGCGCGCCTGGCCGCGGAGATCCAGCGCCAGCCGGCGATCACCGTCCTCACCGGTGCCGAGGTGGTCGCCAAGTCCGGGACCTATGGCAACTACCAGGTCACGGTGGCGGCCGGTGGCGAATCACGGACGCTCGCGGTCGGCCAGATCGTGGTGGCGACCGGCTTCGACAGCTACGAGCCGGAGGCCGGCGAGTTCGGTTACGGCATCCAGGGGGTGCTGACTCTGCCCGAGTTCCGGCGGCTGGTCGACCAGGGGCACGGTCCGCTCGCCTACCGTGGCCGGGCGGTCCGGACCATCGCCTACATCTACTGCGTGGGCAGTCGCGACGCCGAGCGTGCCTACTGCTCGCGCTTCTGCTGCACCGCCGCGGTGCACGCGTCGCTGCTCGCGGCGGAGCGGGATCCCGAGATCCGCCACTACCACCTCTACCGGGATCTCCGCACCTATGGGAAGAACGAGGCGATGCTCACCGAGTCCCGCCGGCGCGGCTCGGTGTACCTGAAGTTCGCCGATGACGAGCCGCCCCAGGTGGCCGGCGACGGCGACGGACTTCACCTCACCGTCCGCGACCTGCTGACCGCGGGCGAGGAGCTCCGCGTCGATGCCGATCTCGTGGTCCTAGCCACCGGGATGGTTCCACGGCGGAACCCGGGCCTGGTCGGCGCGCTCAAACTCCCGGTCGGCAGGGACGGGTTCTTCAACGAGATCCACCCCAAGCTGCGACCGGTGGAGACCGTCGTCGACGGCGTGATGATCGCCGGCGCCTGCCAGGGGCCCAAGACGATGGCGGAGAGCGTCGCCTCGGGGCTCGCCGCCGTCACCCAGGCGGCCGCGGTGCTGAAGCGGGGAGTGGCCGAGCTCGACCCCCAGGTGGCCACGGTCAGCACCTCGGCCTGCACCGGGTGTGGGGTCTGTCTCGACGCCTGCCCGTTCGGCGCCATCTCGCTCGCGGCCGCCGGGACGGCGGCCGGGGAGGCGATCTCCTCTCCTGCGGCGATGGTCGCGACCATCGACGCCGCCGGGTGCAAGGGATGCGGTGGCTGCGCACCCGTCTGCCCCCAGGACGCCATCGACCTCAAGGGCTACACCGACGCCCAGGTGCGGGCGATGATCGATGGGCTCCTCGCCGGGGTGCCGGCATGAGCCGCGACATTCGCGAGGTGATGCGCGACGAGCCCCTGGTCCGCGGCCGGCTGGTGGAGCTCCTGCTCCGCGAGGGGCCGCTGACCGTGCCGGAGGCGGCGGCGCGTGGCGGCTGGCCCGAGGACGAGGTGATGGTCTGGA
Source organism: Candidatus Dormibacteria bacterium (assembly GCA_049511615.1). GTDB lineage: Bacteria > Chloroflexota > Dormibacteria > Aeolococcales > Aeolococcaceae > Changshengia. The sequence continues at coordinate 25,348 of JBEKXW010000009.1, forward strand.
TGATGGGCCTGCGCAAGTACGGCCACGTCGCCGAGGAGAAGGCCAGCGCCGGCGAGGAGCGGTTCCGCTACGCGGCGGTGAGACGGTCGTGAGCGCGCTGGTCTCTCCGCACCGCCTTCGCGATCTTCGGGCCATGGGTCCGTTCGACGCCGAGGCCTGCATGAACTGCGGCGTCTGCACCGCCATCTGCCCGCTCGGGATGAGCCTGATGCCGCGCCTGCTGTTTCGCTACGTCGTGCTCGGCCTCGACGATCGGGTCATGGAGTCGAAGGACGCGATCTTCTCGTGCTTGCTCTGCCGGGCCTGCGAGGCGAGCTGCCCCGCCGGGGTGCACATCACCGAGGACGTGCGGCTGCTCCGCCACTGGCTGCTCGAGGAGGGACGCTGATGCCGCTGCCCATCCCCGACGTGGTGGGGATCCTGGCGGACAACCTTCGCCGGCGGGGATCCGTGCTCCCCATACCGGCGCGCCGGGCGACCCGCTGGGCGCGCGATCTCGGCATTCCCCGCGGCGGCGAGACCGTCCTCTACACGGGCCAGATGTACCAGCTGATCCCCTACATCGAGAGGCTGGTGCGTCTCGAGCAGCGGCTCGGCGACTCGCCACTGGCCCGGTTCAGCGGCCTGGCCCGCCGGGCGAACCGGCTGGTCAACGGGGTCGCCCTGGTGGCGCGGCCGCCGGTCGCGGAGCGGCGAGAGTACGACCGTGTCCCCGCCAACGTGGCGCGGCTGCTCACCCGGTCCGGGGTCGCCTTCGGCTGCCTGTACGAGGACGACCTCTACAGCGGGGCGCTCGCCCACGATCTCGGTGCCGACGAGGCGGTTGCCGCTCACGCGCGTCGGGTCGCCGGGATCCTCCGCCGGCACGGGGTCCGCGAGGTGATCACCATCGACCCCCACACGACGACGATGCTGCGCACCGTCTATCCGCGGCTGGTCGAGGGGTACGCGGTGCGGGTGCGCAGCTACCTCGAGGTGCTGGCCGAGCGCCGGCTGCCGGTGACCACCCCGCTGACCGGAGCCGTCGTCCTCCACGACTCCTGCGTCTACGCCCGCTGCGAGGGGATCGTCGAGGAGCCGCGGCGGCTGCTCGCCGCCGCAGGCCTCACCGTCCGCGACCCGGAGAGCTCGCGCATCCGCACCTGGTGCTGCGGTGGTCCGGCGGAGTCGCTCTTCCCCGCCACCGCCCTGGCGGTCGCCACCCAGCGCGTGGATCAGCTGCGGGCCGTGGCCCCTGACTGCGTCACCATGTGCCCGATCTGCCTGGTGAACCTGGGCAAGGCTGCGGACGGGAAGCTGCGCCTACGCGACATCTCCGACTGCCTCGTCGATGCGATCGAGCCGGAGGCCCGGCCCGGAGGGCCCAGCCGGGACAATGAGAAAGGGTCGGATGCCCGCCCGCCCGGGGTTTCCACACGGGGGCGCGGAACCGGGCCGGCGGGCGCCCGGGCTGCACGCGTGTGACGCGTCCGGCATCGCTCCGTCACCAGCTCCTACGATCACCCCACCACCTCGGGCGCGACGATACCCAGCTATGAGCGTGCGCCAGACTCTGGAGCGGTTGCGGGCCCTGATCGAGCGTGAACGGGGTCAGGGGATGGTCGAATACGCCCTGATCCTGGTCCTGATCGCCATCGTGGTCGTCCTCATCCTGCAGGTGGTCGGCAACCAGGTGGCCAACGCCTTCTCCAACGTCAGCAGCGGTCTCGGGAGCTGACCCGGGGGTCTTGAGGGGGTCCCTCGAGGCGCCGGATCTCCAGCCGCCTCGGTGTCAGCCTGGCTCCGCCCGCCCCGGGGCGGTGCAGGAGCGAGGACCTTCGGCTCTAGCGTATCGGCGTCACCAATCCTTATTTTTGTGATGCCGCCGTCACCTGGAGGAGCGCCCACCGTGCCGAACCGCGCAGACGCCACCGCGCCCCATTGCCGGAGCTGAGACATTGACCCCTCGCCGACTTGAGCTGACACCGCTTCCCGACCTGCTCCACGGGGCGCCCCGCGCCGGCGCCGTGAGGACCCGCCGTCCCGTCTACGTCGACCTGCTGCCTCCCTGCAACGCCGGCTGCCCGGCGGGCGAGAACATCCAGGCCTGGCTCGGATTCGCGCGCGATGGGAAGCACGAGGAGGCCTGGCGCCAGCTGGTCGCCGACAACCCGCTCCCCGCCATCCACGGGCGGGTCTGCTACCACCCCTGCGAGGACGTCTGCAACCGCAAGGAGCTGGACAGCTCGGTCTCGATCCACGCGGTCGAGCGCTTCCTGGGCGATCTCGCCCTGGAGCGGGGCTGGGCGTTCCCCGCGCCCCCCGCGCCGAGTGGGAAGCGGGTGCTGGTGATCGGGGCCGGCCCCAGCGGGCTCTCCGCCGCCTACCAGCTGGCCCGGCAGGGGCACCAGGTGGAGATCCGGGACCTGAGCTCCGAGGCGGGCGGGATGATGCGCTACGGCATCCCCGCCTACCGGCTGCCCCGCGACGTGCTGGCCGCTGAGATCGCCCGGGTCGAGGCGCTCGGGGTGCGCTTCGTCCGCGAGCACCGGGTGACCGACTTGGCCGCCGAGAGGGCCGAGGGCGGCTTCGACGCCGTCTTCGTGGCGGTCGGTGCCCACCTCTCCAAGCACGTCGACATCCCGGCCCGGGACGCGGGGCGGATCTACGACGCGGTGTCGTTCCTCCGCGACGTCGCCGCCGGTGGCGAGCCGGTGGTCGGCCGCCGGGTCGCCGTCTACGGCGGCGGCAACACCGCGATGGACGCCGCCCGGGTCGCCAAGCGGCTGGGTGCCAGCGACTCGATGATCGTCTATCGCCGCAACCGGGAGAGGATGCCGGCCCACGAGGATGAGGCCGACGCGGCCGAGCGCGAGGGGGTGCGGATCAACTGGCTGCACACCATCACCGCCTTCGAGGGACCGGAGCTGACCGTCGAGGTGATGGAGCTGGACAAGACCGGCTTCCCGCAGCCCACCGGCCGGTTGGAGAAGCTGGCCGCCGACACCCTCATCCTGGCCGTCGGACAGGACGCCGACACCGGGTTCCTGCGCCGCGTGCCGGGGGTGGAGTTCAAGAGCGACGGCACGGTCATCGTCTCGGCCTCGATGATGACCGGCTGCCCGGGCGTGTTCGCGGGCGGGGACATGGTTCCCGCCGAGCGGACGGTCACCGTGGGCGTCGGCCACGGGAAGAAGGCCGCCCGGTTCATCGGCCAGTACCTGCAGGGGGCGGAGGCGGGCGTGGCCGCCAAGCACGACCTGGCCAGCTTCGACCGGCTCCACCCGTGGTACTTCGCCGACGCCCATGCCCGGCCCCAGCCGGAGCGGGAGCCGGGGGAGCGGGTGGCGGACTTCGCCGAGATCGTCGCCGGCCTGAGCGAGCAGGCGGCGGTCTTCGAGGCGCAGCGCTGCCTCTCCTGTGGCAACTGCTTCGAGTGCGACGGCTGCCTGGGCTCCTGCCCGGAGGATGCGGTGGTCAAGCTCGGGGTGGGGCACCGATACCGGTTCGACTACGACCGCTGCACCGGCTGCGGGACCTGCTTCGAGCAGTGCCCCGTGCATGCCATCGACATGGTCGGGGAGCCTCAGTGATGCGCACCACGATCGACGGCAACGAGGCGGCCGCGTCCGTCGCCTACAGGCTCAATGAGGTCTGCTGCATCTACCCGATCACCCCATCCTCCGCGATGGCCGAGCTCGCCGACGAGTGGGCCAGCCAGGGGAAGCGCAACGTCTGGGGGAGCGTGCCCTCGGTGATCGAGATGCAGAGCGAGGGCGGCGCGGCGGGGGCGCTGCACGGGTCGCTCCAGGGTGGGGCGCTGACCACCACCTTCACCGCCTCCCAGGGGCTCCTCCTGATGATCCCCAACATGTACAAGATCGCCGGCGAGCTGACCCCGGCGGTGTTCCACGTCGCCGCCCGCTCCCTGGCCGCCCAGGCGCTGTCGATCTTCGGCGACCACTCCGACGTGATGGCGGTCCGCCAGACCGGCTTCGCCCTGCTCGCCTCGGCATCGGTGCAGGAGTGCCACGACCTGGCCGTGGTGGCCCAGGCGGCGACGCTCCGGACGCGGATCCCCTTCGTCCACTTCTTCGACGGCTTCCGGACCTCGCACGAGCTCAACACCGTCGAGACGCTCTCCGACGACGATCTTCGCGCCCTGGTCCCCGCCCACCTCATCCGGGCGCACCGCGCCCGGGCGCTCTCGCCCGACCGGCCGTTCATCCGCGGCACCGCCCAGAACCCGGACGTCTACTTCCAGGCCCGGGAGACGGTCAACCCCTTCTACGCGCGGGTCCCGGGCGCCGTCCAGGAGGCGATGGACGCGCTGGCGGAGCGCACCGGCCGCCGCTATCACCTGGTCGACTACCACGGCGACCCCGACGCCGAGCGCGTGATCGTGGCGATGGGCTCGGGCGCCGAGACCGCCGCCGAGACCGCAGCCCATCTCGCCGCCAAGGGCGAGAAGGTCGGGGTGGTCCAGATCCGGCTCTACCGGCCCTTCCCCACCGCGCAGGTGCTGGCCGCCTTCCCCGCCAGCGTCCGGCGGGTGGCGGTGCTGGACCGCACCAAGGAGCCCGGCGCCCTCGGCGAGCCGCTCTTCCTCGACGTCCTCGGCGCCCTCGCCGAGGCGCAGGCGGGCAGCACGCGGAAGGCCATGCCGCTCGTCATCGGCGGCCGCTACGGGCTCTCGTCCAAGGAGCTGACCCCGGCCATGGTCGCCGGGATCTTCGCCGAGCTCGCCGCCGACCACCCCCGTCCCCGCTTCACCGTCGGCATCAACGACGACGTGAGCGGGACCAGCCTCCCTTACGACCGGAGCCTGGACATCGAGTCGCCCCGGACGCTCCGGGCCCTCTTCTTCGGCCTCGGCTCCGACGGGACGGTGAGCGCCAACAAGAACACCATCAAGATCCTCGGCGAGGACCCGACGCGCAATGCTCAGGCGTACTTCGTCTACGACTCCAAGAAGTCGGGCTCGCAGACGGTCTCCCACCTCCGCTTCGGTCCGGACCCGATCCGCGCGCCGTACCTCATCGACAAGGCGGGGTTCATCGGCTGCCATCACACTCCGCTGATCGAGCGGGCCGAGGTGATGGAGCGGGCCGCCCCCGGCGCGACCCTGCTGCTCAACACTTCGACGCCGGCCGGCGAGGTCTGGGATTCGCTGCCCAGGGAGGTGCAGGAGCAGCTCCTGGCCAAGCGGATCACCCTCTACGCGATCGACGCCAACCGGGTGGCCCGTGAGGCCGGTCTCGCCAACCGGGTCAACACCGTCCTCCAGACGTGCTTCTTCGCCATCTCCGGGGTGATGCCCCAGGAGGAGGCGATCGCGGCCATCAAGAAGGCGATCACCAAGAGCTACTCCCGGCGCGGGCGCGACATCGTCGCCCGCAACCACGCCGCCGTGGATGCCGCCGTGGCCGCGCTCCACAAGGTCGAGCTCCCCGACCGCGTGACCGCCACCCGCGGGGTGAAGCCCGCCGTCTCCGCGGAGGCCCCGGAGTTCGTGCGCACCGTCATCGCCGCGATGATGGAGGGGCACGGCGACGACCTGCCGGTCAGCGCCTTCCCCGTCGACGGCACCTACCCGAGCGGGACCGCCGCCTATGAGAAGCGCAACATCTCCGACGAGGTGGCGGCCTGGGACCCGGGCCTCTGCATCCAGTGCGGCAACTGCAGCTTCGTCTGCCCCCACAGCGTGATCCGCTCCAAGCTCTACAACGCCGCAGAGCTGGCGGGGGCGCCGGACGGGTTCGCCTCGATGCCCCTCACCGTGCGCGGGCTGCCCGACTCCCGCTTCAGTCTGATGGTGTATCTCGAGGACTGCACGGGGTGCGGGCTCTGCGTCGAGACCTGCCCGATCTCCGCGCCGGCTGACCCGCAGCACAAGGCGATCAACCTCGCTCCGCGCGAGCCGCTCCTCGACGCCGAGCGGCGCAACATCGCCTTCTTCGAGACCCTGCCCACCGCCGACCGCTCGCGGGTGGACTTCGAGACCGTCCGCGGCACCCAGTTCCTCCAGCCGCTGTTCGAGTTCTCCGGTGCCTGCGCCGGCTGCGGGGAGACCCCCTACATCAAGCTGCTCTCGCAGCTCTTCGGCGACCGGCTGATGGTCGCCAACGCCACCGGGTGCTCCTCGATCTACGGCGGCAACCTGCCCACCACGCCATGGGCCGTCAACGCAGCCGGGCGCGGGCCGGCCTGGTCCAACTCGCTCTTCGAGGACAACGCCGAGTTCGGCCTGGGGTTCCGGCTGGCCGCGGACCAGCACGGGCACCTGGCCCGGGAGCGGCTCACCGAGCTGCGCGAGGCGATCGGGGGGGAGCTGGTCGACGAGATCCTGAACGCGCCTCAGCGACGCGAGTCGGAGTATGCGGCCCAGCGCGAGCGGGTCGGCGAGCTCCGGCGCCGCTTGGACGGGCTGGACGACCAGAGCAACCCGGCGGTGATCGACCTGCGCAGTGTCATGGACCAGCTGGTGCGACGCAGCGTGTGGATCGTCGGTGGCGACGGCTGGGCATACGACATCGGCGCCGGCGGCCTGGACCACGTGCTGGCCAGCGGCCGCGACGTCAACGTGCTGGTGCTTGACACCGAGGTCTACTCCAACACTGGGGGCCAGGCGTCGAAGTCGACGCCGCTCGCCGCGGTGGCCAAGTTCGCCGCCGCGGGCAAGAGGGTGCCGAAGAAGGACCTCGCCCTCCAGGCGATCGCCTACGGCAACGTCTACGTGGCCCGGGTGGCGATGGGCGCCGACCCCGAGCAGACCCTCCGGGCGCTGCGCGAGGCGGAGGCGTACGAGGGACCGTCGATCGTCATCGCCTACAGCCACTGCATCGCTCACGGGATCGACAAGGACGGCGTGCTGCTCCGCAACGGGCTGGACCAGCAGTACCGAGCCGTGGCCAGCGGCTACTGGCCGCTGCTCCGCTACGACCCCGCGGTGCGGGCGGGCGGTGGCAACCCGTTCCTGCTCGACTCCCCGCGGGCCCGGATGCCGCTCAGCGAGTACACGGGGCGGGAGATCCGCTATCGCAGCCTTGCCCAGACCCACCCCGCGGACGCCGAGCGGCTGAGCGAGCTGGCCCAGGAGGAGGTCAACCGGCGCTGGACGACCTATGAGGAGATGGCCTCCCAGGGGGCCGAGCGGTTCCCCGTCGCTCCCAACGGGAGCCCCCCCGCGGAGGGGAAGGAGCGCTGATGAAGCTCGACACCACCTACCTGGGCCTGGCCCTGTCGAATCCCCTGGTGGCCTCCGCCGGCCCGCTGTCGCGTAGCGTCAGCGGCATCCGGCGGCTGGCCGCGGCCGGCGTGGGCGCGGTCGTCCTGCCGTCGCTCTTCGAGGAGCAGATCCGGCGCGAGGCGGAGAGGGACGCCAACCTCGTCGAGGCGGGCAGTGAGAGCTTCGCCGAGGCGCTCACCTACATCCCCCTCCCGGTCTCCGACGGTCAGCCCCACCAGTACCTCAGCCTCATCGAGCGCGCCCGGGCGGCGGTCGCGATCCCGGTGATCGCGAGTCTCAACGGCGCGACGGCCGGCGGGTGGGCGGAGTACGCCACCTCCATGCAGGAGGCGGGCGCCTCCGCTATCGAGCTCAACATCTACTACCTGCAGGGTGACCCATTCGACCCCGGCCGCACGGTGGAGGAGCGGTACGTCGAGATCCTGCGCACGGTGCGAGCGGCCGTCACCATCCCGATCGCCGTGAAGCTGGGCCCCTACCTCAGCTCGGTGGGGGAGATGGCCACCCGCCTTCACGAGGCGGGCGCCGACGGCCTGGTCCTCTTCAACCGCTTCATGCAGACCGACATCGATGCCGCCACCCTCACGGTGAGCGCGGGGCTCCCACTCTCCACGCCCGCCGAGGCCACCCTGCCCCGCGCCTGGATCGCCCGCCTGCGCGACAAGGTTCCGCTGTCCCTCGCTGCCACCAGCGGCGTGGAGAGCGCCACCGACGTGGCCGCCTACCTGCTGGCCGGGGCCGACGTGGTCATGACCACCTCGTCCCTGCTCCGCCATGGCCCCGAGCACGCCGCCGAGCTGATCGACGGACTGCAGGCCTGGATGGAGCGCAAGGGCCTCCAGAGCCTCGACCAGGTGCGCGGGCGGCTCTCGATGGCGGCTGCCGCCGATCCGTCGGCGTACGGGCGGTCCAGCTACCTCACCACCATCGAGCAGGCGACCCGGGTCTACGCCCCCAGCTGAGCACGGGACGGGAGGCCCGCGGGGTCGCCTACGATCGCCCGGTGGAGGCGAAACTGGCGACGGCCCCGGCCTCACCGCACCCGTTCGCCGCCGTGGCCGCGCTCGCCGCGCTCGGCGGCGCAGCCTTCTGCTTCGTCACCGGCGAGAACCTGCCGGTGGGGCTGCTGCCTCAGCTCTCCGCCGGTCTCGGCGTGTCGATCTCCGCCATCGGCCTGCTGGTGACCATCTATGCGGTGGTGGTGGTGGCGGTGTCGGCGCCGCTCACCCACCTGACCCGGCACGTCCCCCGGCGCCCGCTCCTCAGCGGTCTGCTGGCCACGTTCGTGCTCGCGACGCTGGCGGCTTCGGCGGCTCCGAGCTACGGATTGCTGGTGGTGGCCCGGGTGGTGATCGCCCTCGCCCAGGCGATCTTCTGGTCCATCGTCGCCGTGGTCGCGGTCGGTCTCGTCCCGCCCCGCTTCCGGGGGCGAGCGGTCGCCGGGGTCTTCGCCGGCAGCTCGATCGCACTGATCCTCGGTGTTCCCGCCGGAACCTGGATCGGCCAGCAGGCCGGCTGGCGGCTGCCCTTCGCCGTGCTGAGCGGCGCCGGACTGCTAGACCTCGCCGCCCTGGCGGTGCTCCTGCCCTCGACGCGGGCGGCCGAGGGCTACGCGGCCGCGGGGACCCATCCGGACGCACGCAGTTACCGCCTGGTCCTGCTGACCACCGCCCTCTGTGTCAGCGGCTCCCTGACCGCTTACACCTACGTCACCGCCTTCCTCACCCGGGTGAGCGGCCTGCCCCTCGGGGCGGTGGCGCCGGTGCTGCTGCTCACGGGGGTCGCCGACGCGGTGGGGGTCGGGGTCAACGGGTTCCTGCTGGACCGGCACCCCGCGGTGGCGAGGGTCGGCCCGTTGGTCCTGCTGACCGGGGCCCTCTTCGCGCTCTTCGCCTTCGGCACCTGTGGCGCCGCGACGGTCGTCCTCCAGGCGTGCGCCGGGATCGGCCTGTCCGGCGAGGCCATCGCCCTCCAGAGCCACGTCCTGGTGGTGGCGCCGCGGCGCACCGACATCGCCTCCGCCTGGTACTCGGCGTCCTTCAACGTCGGCCTCGCCGGCGGGCCGGTCATCGGGGGGTTGGTGCTGTCCACCCTCGGGCTGCGCTGCACCCCGCTGGTCGGCGGCGTGCTCGCGTTGCTGGGTCTGACCACCATGCTCGTGGAAACCCGGCCGGCCCGGCACCGCGCGGCGGCCGGCTGATCCCCGGAGGTCGTCGCCGTCTCTCCGCGGCGGCGGCCGCTTGCCGGGGTACCGGCGGTCGGGGTCAGGAGGCGGCGGTGGTCAGGGGCTTGGTGAGGTCGTAGAGGGTCGTCCCGCCGGCCGTGGTCGTCGAGAAGTGGCTCTCGGCCCAGCTGGTGATGGCGCTGGACTCGGAGGACCCCCCGACCCCCGCGCCGCCGCCCGTGCCGCCGGCGATGAAGTAGTGGATCTTGCCCTCGCTCACCAGCTTCTCGAAGACGGCCAGCGTCGGCCAGGGGTCGGTTCCGTTGAAGCCGCCGATGGCCATCACCGGGTCTCCGGTGGCGAGCTGGTAGCCGGCGGCGTCGTTGGCGCCCACGGTGGCGGCCACCCAGCTGTAGTGGCTGGCGTCCTTCTCCAGGAGGGCGGTCAGCGCGGCCGACGGGGTGCTGGCGTTGAGCAGCCCGCCACCTCCGGCCCCGGTGCCGCCGGGGAGGGTTCCCCGCCGGGTCGAGCTGCCGGTGCCACTGGGGAAGCCGCCCTCAGGCAGGGTGGTGCCGGTGCCGTTCGGCAGCGTCCGCTGCGGCGTGGTGGCGCCGCCGTTCGGTATGGCTCCCTGCGGTGGGGTGCCACCGAAGCCGGACGGGGCGCCTCCCTCCAGGTTGAAGCCGCCGCCGGGGCCGCCGGCCGGGGCCGTGCCACCGCTCGCGCCCGTGGCGTTGCCGCCGGTGGTGCTCCCCCCCGTCGTGCCACCACCCGTCGAGCTCCCGCCCGCCTGGCCGGCGGCGACGCCGCCCAGGCTGCCACTCGCGGTGCCCCCGGCGCTGCCGGGTAGGCCCGCTGTGGCACCACCCGCCCCGGGCGTGCCGGCGAAGCCGGCTCCGCCTCCCGGCCCGCCGCTGGCGTCGGCGACCGCCGGTCCCGCCGAGGGGATGGCGCCGCTGTGCGGCGTGGCCACGGTGTCCAGCGCGTAGGCGGTCGATCCGGCGAGCGCCGTCGCCAGGACGCAGCCGGCCAGCAGCGCCGTCACCCAGCGCCGGCGGATGGGAGGCACCAGGAGCGCGATCGCGGTGACCAGGCCCGCGATCAGGACCGCCGGTCCCAGCCAGGGCAGCCAGGTGGGGCTGCGTCCGAGGAGGGCGTACGCCCAGATGACGGTGGCCGCGAGCGCGGCAGCCAGCAGGCTGCGAGCGGCGATCCGGTGGCGATGGCGCCAGAGCTCGACTCCGCCCATGCCGGCCAGGGCGCCGATGGCGGGGGCCAGGGCCACCGCGTAGTAGGGGTGGATGATGCCCTGGGCAAAGCTGAAAACGAGGGCGGTCACCACCAGCCAGCTGCCCCAGAGCAGGGCGGCGGCACGCCGGCCGTCGGTGCGCGGAGACCGCCCGCGCAGCCAGATGAGGGCACCGAGGAGGATCAGGGCCGCCGGGATGAGCCAGCTCGCCTGACCGCCGAAGGTGTCGTTGAACATCCGGAAGAGGCCGGTGGGGCCCCAGACACCGGCGCCGCCGGCGCCCCCCCCCGCCACCACGCTTCCGGTCTCGTTGCCGGTGAGCCGGCCGAAGCCGTTGTAGCCGAAGATCAGGTTGAGCTCGCTGTTACCCGTCGAGCCGCCCACGTAGGGCCGGTCGGCCGCGGGCCAGAGGGTGACCAGGGCCACCCACCAACCTGCCGAGACCAGCACGGAGAGGCCGGCCGCGAGCAGCTGGACGATCCGACGCCGCAGCGAGACCGGGGCGGCGAGCAGGTACACCGCGGCGAAGTCGGGGAGCACCAGGAAGGCCCCCAGCATCTTGGTGAGGAATCCCAGCCCCACCAGGGCGCCGGCCAGCACCAGCCAGCGGGTCCGGCCGTCCTCCACGGCGCGGGTCAGCGCCCAGGCGCTGCCCACCAGGAGCAGGACGAGCAGGGCATCGGGGTTGTTGAAGCGGAACATCAGCGCGGCGACCGGGGTCAGGGCGAGCACCGCACCGGCGATCAGCCCGGCGGCGTGACCGAAGCGGCGGCGCACCGTCGCGTAGAGCACCCCGACGGCGGCGACACCCTCCAGGGCCTGGGGGACCAGGATGCTCCATGCGTTGACCCCGAAGATGCGCGCCGCGATGTCCATCACCCACAGCGAGGCGGGCGGCTTGTCCACGGTGATGAAGTTGGAGGCGTCGAAGGATCCGAAGAGGAAGGCCTTCCAGCTCTTGGTGGCGGCCAGCACCGCCGCCGAGTAGAAGCCGTTGGCCCAGCCCGAGGCGCCGAGGTTCCAGAGGTAGAGGACCGCCGTCATCGCCAGCAGGCCGAGGAGAGAGACGGTCGTCCAGCCGGGGAGGCGCAGGGCCGCGAGGACACGCGCGCGGCGCCGCCCGCGGGAGAGCGGCGGGGAGGAGGCGATGCCCGGGGCGGTCGCCGCGTGATCTGTCATGTCGCCACTATTGCGATCGGCGCGGGGAGCAGCCTGGGAGCACCCTGGGAGGTTGCTGTGACGTAGCGGCGCTTCGCGTGACCGGGACCGGCGCGGGCTCGACTCCCATCGACTTCCCAGCGGTTTCGGAGGCGTGCCCGAGCCCGGACGCGGATCGTGGTGGCATGAACAGCGCCGCCCTCTCCCATCCCGCCCTCATCGATATCGTCATTCCCGTGTTCAACGAGGAGCGTGACCTGGAGCGGAGCGTGCGCCGTCTGCGCGCTCACCTCGGGGCGAGCTTCCCCTTCCCAGTCGTGATCACCATCGCCGACAACGCGAGCACCGACGCCACCCGGGCGGTCGGGATGCGGCTCGCCGCCGAGCTGCCCTCGGTCCGTTACCTTCGCCTGGACCGCAAGGGCCGTGGCCGTGCCCTGGCCACGGCCTGGCTGCGCAGCCGGGCCGGCGTGGTCGCCTACATGGACGTCGACCTCTCCACCGGCCTCGACGCGCTCCTGCCGCTCGTCGCGCCTCTGGTCAACGGCCAGAGCGACCTTGCCATCGGCAGCCGCCTGGCCGCCGGGTCGCATGTGCGCCGCGGCCCGAAGCGCGAGGTGATCTCCCGCACCTACAACGTGCTCCTGCGGCTGGCGCTGGGCGTCCGTTTCACGGACGCCCAGTGTGGCTTCAAGGCGCTCCGCGCCGATGTGGCGCGCCGGCTGGTGCCCGAGGTGGAGAACCGTTCGTGGTTCTTCGACACCGAGCTGCTGGTGCTGGCGGAGCGGTCGGGGCTGCGCATCCACGAGGTCCCGGTGGACTGGGTCGACGACCCCGACAGCCGGGTCCACATCGTCGCCACTGCCCTCGAGGACCTGCGCGGGGTGTGGCGGCTGCGTGGGTCGAGGGCGTCCCGCGCCCAGGATCTCCCAGCGCACGGGGGCCGGCTCAGCGGTGCTCGCCAGGCCAGCTGGGCCCCCCGTGCGCGCCAGCCCCACGTTGGGGACATCCCCGTCCATAACTGACGTCTGGGCGCAGGGGTTCCGGCCGAGCGGCGGTCGAGTGAGCTGACACCTTCACGGGTCGGAGCCGGAGGCCGCCTCGGGACTGGCGCGGAGGGTCCGAGCCAACCGCCGAGAGGCTGACGGGGCGCTCCGCCGGTCCGATCAGCCGCCGAGGGGCAGATCGATGCGGAAGGTCGCCCCCCCACCGGGGGTGTCGCCGACGGCCACCCGCCCCTGGTGCGCCGTCACCACCCCGGCGACGATGCTGAGGCCGAGCCCGCTGCCGCCCCGGTCGCGGCTCCGCTCCGGGTCGGCGCGGTGGAAGCGCTCGAAGATCCGTCCCCGCGCCGCGCCCGGGATCCCCGGGCCGTGGTCGACGACCTCGATCACCGCCCAGCCCTGCTCCTCGCGCAGCGTCACCTCGATGGGCGTTCCGGGCGGGGTGTGGACCACGGCGTTGCGGAGGAGGTTGGCCAGCACCTGGCGCAGCCGCTGCTCGTCGCCGGCGACGATCAGGGGCGCAGCCACCCGCGCGGTGATCGCCCGTCCCGGGTCGCTCACCCGGGCGTCGGCGCAGGCGTCGGCGACCAGCCCCTCGAGGTCCACCGGCGCCCGCTCCAGCGGCCGGCCCTGGTCGAGGCGGGCGAGCAGCAGGAGGTCGTCGATGAGCACCCCCATCCGCCGGGCCTCGGCCTCGATGCGGCCCAGGGCCGCCTCCAGCTCCGCCGGGTCCATGTCCGGGTTGCGGCGGACCAGCTCCGCGTATCCGCGCATGGATGTCAGGGGGGTCCGCAACTCATGCGATGCGTCGGCCACGAACTGGCGGAGCCGCTGCTCCACCGCCGCTCGCTGGCCGAAGGCCGCCTCCAGCTGGCCGAGCATGGTGTTGAGGGCCAGGCCGAGCCGGCCCACCTCGGTGGTGGGTTCGGCGGGCGAGACCCGGCGGCCCAGCTCCCCGCCCGCGATGGCCCGGGCCGTCTCGCCCATGCGGGCCAGCGGCCGCAGCCCGCGGCGGATGATCAGCCAGGTGGCCAGGACGAGGAGGACCACCACGGCGCCGCCCACCAGCAGCTCGAAGAGGAGCAGGTGACCGAGGGTGGCGTCGTAGCTGTCCATGGGGACGGCGGCGACCACGACGTCCCGGCTGCCGTCCGCGGCCGTCTCGCTGTAGACGAGGTACTCGCTGTAGGTCCCCGTCCCGCTCACGGTCAGGTACTCGCCGGTCTCGGAGGCGAGCCGGCCGGGGAGGAGCGGGTGGTTGGCGGTGGCGCTCAATTGATCCTGAGTGGGGACACCCAGGAAGGCGGGACCGCTCACCACCGTGCCGGTACCGGAGAGCACCTCGTCCCACACCACCCCGGGCTGCGACCGTGGGCCGGCAGGTCCGGCTCCGCCGGGACCCCCGGGCCCACTCTGGGGGGAGCCCGCCACCAGGCCGATGCCGCTCCGGACCTGCTGCTGGAGCTGGCCGAGGAGGAACGACTGCTGCTCCGCGTAGATCGCGGCGTCCGCCGCCGCGAGGCAGAGGACGAAGAGCGACACCAGGGCGACCAGCAGCCGCGCCCGGAGGGTCATCTCACCCCGGACGCGGAGGGCGGAGGACGTAGCCGACCCCCCGCACCGTGTGGATCAGGGGGGGATCGGTGAAGTCCACCTTGCGGCGGAGGTAGCTGATGTAGGTCTCGAGCACCCCGGCGTCGCCCCCGAAGTCGTAGTCCCAGACGTGGTCGAGGATCTGGGAGCGGGAGAGCACCCGGCGGGGGTTGGCCAGCAGGTAGCGGAGCAGCCGGAACTCGGTGCGGGTCAGCTCGACGGGCCTGCCCGCCCGCCAGACCTCGTGGCTCTCCTCGTCCAGCTCCAGGTCGGCGACCTGGAGCCGGGTCGTGGCCGATGCCGGGCTGCCCTGGTAGCGCCGGAGCACCGCCCGGATCCTGGCCACCAGCTCCTCGATGCTGAAGGGCTTGGTCACGTAGTCGTCGCCGCCGACCGTGAGCCCGCGCACCTTCTCCTCGGTGGCGTCCCGGGCGGTCAGGAAGATCACCGGAACCCGATGACCCTCCGCGACCAGGCGCTGGGTGAGGCTGAAGCCGTCCTCGTCGGGGAGCCCGACATCGAGGACGATCAGCGCCGGATGGTGGTCGAGCACCGCCTGCCGTGCCTGGCAGGCGGTGGCCGCGCTCTCCACCTGGAAGCCCTCGTAGCGGAGGGCCATGGTCACCAGGTCGGTGATGTTGCTCTCGTCGTCGACCACCAGCACCCGGGTGGGCTCGGCCGCGGTCTGATCCACGCCCCGATGTTGGCACCCGATCCTGGGAGTCTGCTCAGAGAATCCTTGGAGGCGGCTCAGCCGCGCGGGTCCACCACCACGTCCCCGGTGTCGGTCGAGATCGAGATGTCGTCGCGCGAGGTGGGGTCGGTGGGCACCTCGACGGACGTGTCCCCGGTCGACGAGCGAGCCGAGACCGCGTACGCCGGAGCGCCCGCCGGGAGGGTCACGGTGACGTCCCCGGTGTCGTCCTGCGCGGACACGTTGGTGGGCGGCTGGGCGAAGTCCAGGGAGACATCGCCGGTGTCGCTGCTGGCCGTGACGTCGACGGCGTCCATGTCCGCGCCCGTGATATCGCCGGTATCGGTGTCGAGATGGACCACGCCCGCTCCGCCGTTGACCTGCACGTCACCGGTGTCCGTCTGCAGGGAGAGGTTGTCGAGGCCGGACGCGCTGATGCCCCCGGTGTCGGTCGACGCGGTGACCGCGATCCCGGCGGGGACCGCGACCGTGAGATCGGCGGAGCAGTTGATGCCGGCGAACCACGGGCAGGACACGCTGATCGAGACACCCGCGCCGGTGGTGACGACGTTGACGGTGGGTCGCACCAGGCTGTAGTGCGCGACCCCCCTCAGCTGCGCCTGGTCACCGCTGCCCGGCATCAGGGTGAGGTCGCCGCTGTCGAGCTTCACGCTCAGCTGACCGCCGGAGGGGGAGAAGGTGCGATGGATCTGGAAGCTGTCGAAGCTCACCAGGGCCACGGCGGTCAGCGCCGCCCAGCCGATCAGGGCCAGGCAGAGCGGCACACCGATGACGAGCGCGAGGAGCCGGCCGGTGGTCAGGCGCTGCGGAGTGGACACGGTGGATCCTTCAGTTGTCGAGATAGCGGAGCACGGCGAGCACGCGCCGGTGGTCGCTGTCGGTGGGTGGGAGGTCGAGCTTGCTGAAGATGCTGTTGATGTACTTCTCGACCGCGGCGGTCCCGATGTTCAGCGCTGCGGCGATGGCCGCGTTGGACCGGCCCTCGGCCATCAGTCCCAGCACCCTGCGCTCGCGCGGGGTCAGCGCGGCCAGCGGGCTGCGGCTGCGCGCCAGCAGCTGGGCGACGACCTCGGGGTCGAGCACGCTCCCCCCCTCGGCGACGCGGCGCAGCGCATCGATGAACTCGCCCACGTCCGCCACCCGGTCCTTGAGCAGGTAGCCGACCCCGCCCCGGCGCTCGGTCAGCAGCTCGGTCGCGTAGCGCTCCTCAACGTACTGGGAGAGCACGAGGACGCCGACCGCCGGCCACTGGCGGCGCACCACCAGCGCGGCCCGCAGGCCTTCGTCGGTGAACGTCGGAGGCATGCGCACGTCGACCACCACCACGTCGGGGCGCTGGGCGTCGACCGCGCGCAGGAAGGTCTCGGCGTCACCGGCGGTGGCGACGACGTCGCAGCCGGCCTCCGCCAGCAGGCGCGACAGGCCCTCACGGAGGAGGACCGAGTCTTCGGCGATCACGACGCGCATGGCAGCTCCACCTGGATGACGGTGGGTCCACCGGGAGGGCTGTCGATGTGGAGATTCCCATCGACACCGGCGACGCGGTCGGCGAGGCCGGAGAGCCCGGTCCCGGTGGGATCGGCGCCACCCACCCCGTCGTCGCGCACCGCCACGCGCAGCATCCCGGCGGCGCTGCGGATGTCGACGGAGGCGTGGTGGGCGTGGGCGTGCTTGGCGACATTGGTGAGCGACTCGGCGACCACGAAGTAGGCGATGGACTCGGTGGTGAGCGAGGGTCGATCGGGGATGTCGACGGTGACCGCGACGGGGATCGGTGAGAGTGCGGCGAGGCCCGAGACGGCGGCGTCGAGGCCGCGATCCGTGAGCACCGGGGGGTGGACGCCGCGCACCAGCTGGCGCAGCTCCACCAGCGCCTCCTTGGCCTCGGCATGGGCACGGTCGATGAGGTCGCGGGCGCCCTCGGGGTCGGTGGCGAACTTGGCCTTGGCGCGGCCGAGCTCCATGGCCACCGAGACCAGGCGTTGCTGGGCGCCGTCGTGGAGGTCACGCTCGATCCGGAGGCGTTCGGCCTCGGCGGCGCCCACCACCCGGGCCCGGCTGTCCTCCAGCTGAGCGACCCGGACGGCGAGCGCCCCGGAACCGGGGCCGAGCAGGGCACCTGCCAGGGCGGTCTCCATGGTGGCGAGACCGCGGACGACGGCCGGAGCCGCCAGCAGGACGACCAGCCCGGCGACGACCGCGCAGGTCATCGCCAGCGGTCCCTGGGCGACGAATCCTCCGATGGTGGCACCGCCGCGGGGCAGCGCGGTGTCGTAGGTGGGGAGGGTTATCAGGGCCAGCGGGAGGGCCCAGATGGCGACCGTGATGGTGAAGTCGATGGCGCCGACGGGAAGCCAGAGGATGCAGTAGGCGAGCTGCCGCCAGGTCGCCCGGGTGCGCAGGGGCCGGACCAGGGGCTGCCACCACCGGGGGTCGGGGAGGGGGGCGGCGGGTGGCGGGATGGTCACGCCCAGCAGGAGGGCGTAGCGCCCGCGTTCGAAGTGCGCCGCCCCGGTGATGACCCAGGCGGTCGCGGCCAGCACCGGGAGGCCGAGCAGGAAGACCGGCAGGAGGCCGATCCCCACCGAGACGCCGGTCACCGCGAGGGTGAAGATGGCGATGGCGACGGGCAGCCCCGCGAGCAGGTGGATGGTGGCGAGCCACGTCCGCGGGGAGACCAGCATCCCGGGCAGCTGCCGCACGTCCTTCGCGCGGAGGTCCTCGCCGGCGGCCCCGGCGGGCGATGGAACCGACCTGTCGACCATGGCCCAAGGTTATGGGGGCGGACCCTGTCCGGCCAGCCGGCCGGCCCACGGGTTTTTCGGGGGGTTTACCCTACTCGAAGCGAGGCGAGCCGGCCCGTTCCGCGCCCCTTCTCGCCGCTGCCGCGGATTCGACGCTACCGTAGGTGGCGATGGTGGCTGGCAGCGGCGACGGCAGGACCGGCGCGGACCGCGCCTCCGGCTCAGCGTCCTCCCGGTTGCGGCGGGGCTCGGTGGTGATCCTCGCCCTGGCCGCCTGCCTCCTCCTGGCGGTGGCGGTGGGCGCTCGAGGCAGCCCCGGCGGCGCACTCCCCCTGCCGGCGACACCGACGGCCTGGCAGGCGGCCTGCTACTTCCTGGTGGGGAGCATCGTCGGAGTCGGGCTGGCCGGCCTGCCGATCGCCGTGGGCATCCAGCGCCGGCGGGCCGCGGCCGGGGCGTACGGGGCTGCGTCCTGGTGGCAGAGGCTCGCGGCGGTCGCGCTTCCGATCGTGCTCCTGGTCGCGATCGTGGCGTGGTGGAACACGCACCCGCTGCACTTCGGGGCGGGGTCGCCGGTGACGGGCCCCGGGACGCGTCTGACGCCCTCCACGACGGCGCTGCCCCCGGTTGCACCTGCCCCGCCCGCCAGCCCCGCGCTGATCCTCGTCGCGGTCCTGACGGGGATCGTCGTGGCGATCCTGGTGACCCTGGTGCTGGTGATGAGATCTCGCCGCCGCCCCGGCGTTCCGCCGGCCGTCCTCCCCGTCGACACGCCGGACGCCGTCGCCGCGGTGGATTCGGCGATCGACGCCCTCGGTGCCGAGGTGGACCCCCGCCGTGCGGTTATCGCCGCCTACGCCACCATGGAGCGGCTGCTCGGCGCCTCCGGCTCGCCGCGCCGTGCCGCCGACGCGCCCACCGAGCACCTGGAGCGGAGCCTGGTCCTGCTCGGGGCCGGTCGCAGCGCCGCCCGGCGGCTCACCGACCTCTTCGAGCGCGCGCGCTTCAGCGCCCAGGTCATCGACGAACCGGTGAGACGCGCCGCCTTCGAGGCCCTGGCGGCCGTCCGCCAGGATCTCGAGCCGGCGTGAGGCGGCCGCGATGAGGCGTGCCGCCGGCCCCCTCGCCCTGGCCGCGCTGGCCACCGCCGCGGCGGCCTTCCTGGCACCGGTGTCACCGGCCGCCGCCCCGTCGTTGTTCCTCGGATACGTCGCCAGCCTCGCGGCCTGCGCCGCCTGGTGGCTGCTGCGCCGGGACACGAGCGCGGAACCCGCCGGGGACGACGTGATGTCCTCCTTGCGACGCATGCCGGTCGAGGCCCCCCCCTCGCCACCGGCACGGCTGCGCGATCTGGAGAGGGTGATCGGCCTCGGGCTGAGCTCCGCCCTGGACGCCCAGGCGCGGCTCATCCCCGAGCTGCGCCAGCTCGCCTGCGCCCTGCTGACGACGCGGCACGGCGTCGAGGTCGATCCGGCGAGCGACGACGTCGCCAGGCGTGCCGGTCTGCCGGGAGAGCCGCTGCTGGGGCCCCGGCCGCGGAGGCGCCCCGAGTTCACCGAGCCCGGACCGTCGGCCGCCGAGGTGGGCAGGGTGATCGATCGCCTTGAGATGATCTGACCGGTCTCGTGAGCAACCACGTCCATCTCATCGCGCCAGCCGGCTCATCCCTGCGCTGCCTCCCGCGCGCGTTCGGTCATGCACCCTCCGGAGGGACATCCTCCCGTGCTCGCCGGCGCCCTGGGCTGATCCCGCCCGTCAGGCGGTCTGGTTGGCGTCACCCACGGGTCCAGGTCTGAGCCGTGGCGACCATCAGCGACGTCGCCGCCGCCGGTGAGGCGATCCTCGCCGAGGTTGAGGAGGTCATCGTCGGCAAGCGGGATGCCCTCGAGATGCTGCTGGTCGGGGTCCTCGCCAACGGTCACGTCCTGATCGAGGACTACCCGGGCCTGGCCAAGACCCTGATCGCGCGCTCCCTGGCCCAGGTCATGGGCCTCGAGTTCCGCCGGGTCCAGTTCACCCCCGATCTGCTCCCCTCCGACATCACCGGGGCGTCGATCTTCGACCAGCGGAAGGCCGACTTCTCGTTCCAGCCCGGGCCGGTCTTCACCAACCTGCTCCTGGGCGACGAGATCAACCGGACGCCCCCCAAGACCCAGGCGGCCCTCCTCGAGGCGATGCAGGAGCGCCAGGTGACCGTCGACGGTGTCACCCGCCCCCTGACCCCGCCCTTCATCGTCATCGCCACCCAGAATCCGATCGAGTACGAGGGGACCTACCCCCTGCCCGAGGCCCAGCTCGACCGCTTCCTGCTCCGCATCGGGGTCGGCTATCCGAGCGCCGCCCAGGAGCAGGAGATCCTGCGGCGGCGGGTGGAGCGGCGCAGCGACAGCGTCACGCTGCGCCAGGTCGTCGACCGGGCCACCCTGCTCGGGCTTCAGAGCGCCGTCGAGGACGTGCACGTCGAACCGACCCTCACGGCGTACGTGGTCGACCTGGCCACCGCCACCCGGTCGCGCAGCGACGTCCAGGTCGGCGCCAGTCCGCGGGGCAGCCTGGCGGTGCTGGCCGCGGCGCGGGCGCGGGCGGCCCTGCGGGGCCGGGACTTCGTGGTGCCCGAGGACGTGAAGGCGGTGGCGGTCGCCGCCCTCGGCCACCGCCTGAGCCTGCGGCCCGAGCTGTGGGTCCGGGGGGCGCGCGGGGACGACGTGATCCGCGCCTGCCTCGATGCGGTGCCCACCCCGCCGACCCAGGCCGGGCCAGCCGGGTGAGCTGGGCCCCCACCGCTCGCCTGCTCGCCTACCCCTGGCTGATCGCCGCTCTCCTGCTGGCCGCCCTCGCCGCCGGGCGTCCTGAGCTGGCGGCGGTCGCGGCACCCCTTGCCGCCCTCCTCCTCGCCGGCCTGCTCAGCACCCGCCGTCCCCAGCTTCCCGCGGTTCTGGTATCCGCCGCCGAGGGCCGGGTGATCGAGGGGGACCGGGTCGACCTGACCGTCGACGTCGCCTTCCCCGGGGAGGTGGAGGCCCTGGAGGTCGGGCTGCTCCTGCCGTCCGGGGTCGAGCTGGTCGAGGCGGACAACCCACGCCTCCTCGCCCGTGCGGACGGCCCCCGCCAGATCCTGACCGTCTCGGTCCGGCCGCGGCGCTGGGGGGTCTTCGCCCTGGGGCCGGTTCACCTCCGGGCCTTCGACGACTTCCGGCTGCGGCGTTTCGAGGCCCGGCTGGACGGCGGGGCGGTGATCCGCGCCTACCCGCGCGCCGAGAGGCTGCGCACCCTGGTCCGGCCCGCCCACACCCATCTCTACAGCGGCAACCGGGTCGCGGCCCGCAAGGGGGAGGGGATCGAGTTCGCCGACACCCGGCCGTACGTCCCCGGAGATCAGTTGCGGAGCGTGAACTGGCGGGCCTCGGCGCGGCGCGGCGACCTCTGGGTCACCCTGCGGCATCCCGAGCGCAACGTCGACGTCGTGCTCCTTCTCGACACCTTCACCCACGCCGGAGCCGCGGACGGGAGCACCCTGGAGCAGATGGTCCGCGGCGCGTCGTCGCTGGCCTCGGCCTGGCTTCGCGAGCGCGACCGGGTCGGGGTCATCGACTTCGGAGGCACCCTCCGCTGGCTGGAGGTCGGCGGCGGCCTCCGCCATGCGTACCGGCTCGTCGACGCCCTGCTCGACACCCAGGTCGTCTTCAGCTACGCCTGGAAGGGGAGCGAGGTGATCCCGATCCGCCTCCTGCCGCCCCACGCCCTCGTCGTCGGGCTCAGCCCGCTCCTCGACCAGCGCTTCCTGAAGGCCCTCCTCGATCTCCGCGGCCGGGGGCTCGACGTCGCCGTGATCGAGCTGCCCGTCGAGCCTCACCTGGGGGCTCCGGCCACCGAGGTCGCGCTGCTCGCCCGGAGGATGTGGCGGTTGGAGCGGGAGACCGTGCGGGCCAGGCTCCTCCAGGCGGGCGTCGGGGTTGCGGAGTGGGCCGAGTCGGAGCCCCTGGAAGCGGTGGTGGCGGAGGTGGACGCGTGGCGCCGTCGCGCTCGACTGCGCGTCCGCTGAGCGCGGCCCTGCTGGCCGCCGGGCTTGCCGCCGTCCTGGCTGCGGTGGTCCTGGTCCGCGCGGCCGCGGCTGCGGAGGCCCCGTGGCTGGTGGCCGGGGCCGGCGCGGCCGGCGCCGTCGCTCTGCTGGTCATCGCCGCCGCCGTGCTCACCGCGCGCGCTGCCGCGGTGGGCTGGGGTGTGGCGCTGCTGGCCGCCGAGTACGCGATCTTCCTGGTGGGACGGGGGGCCCCACTCGACGCCTACGCGCCGCTCCTGGGCATCGGGCTCGTGCTCGTCGCCGAGCTCTCCTTCACGGCGTGCGAATGGCGGGGACCGCACGCCGTGGACTCCACCGTCGAGCTCCGCCGCTGGTCCCGGCTCGCGCTCGCCGCGGCGGCCGGGGGCGGCGTGGGCGGGGGAGCGCTGGCGCTGGCCGCAGCGGTGCCCGGTTCGGTAGCGGGGCTGGTCATCGGCGCGGCCGGCGTGGTGGGCCTGGTTGGCCTCGCCGCCTGGCTCCGCGCCTCGACCTCGGGGGAGACGCAGCCGGCCCCGTGACCGCGGGGAGATGCGGCCCGGGGCGCCGGCCGCTCAGGGTTGCTCGAGGACCTTTCCGTTGCGGGTGACCACGAGGTCGACGGTCACCTGACGCGCGGCGATGCCGAAGGGCAGCGGCGAAACCCGGGCGGTGACCGCGTAGTGGAGGGTCCCGGCGGCGTCGATGCGCTCGCTGCAGGTCGTGGGGGACACCGCGGCGAAGTCGCCGGTGTTGTCGAGCCCGCATCCGCTCAGCTGGGGCTGGGCGGGGTTGACCCAGCTCGCCGGCGGTGTGAACCCGGGAGTGCTGTAGTCGCGGAGTGCGCTGGCGGGGATCGGGAGGCTGGGGTTGCCCTGGACGTAGGCGACGGTGCCGTCCCAGCAGACGTTGGCGCGAAGTCCAACCACGGCCCCGAACTCGGCGCCGACCATGGTGCCGCCGGCGAAGTCCTGGCAGGTCGTGCCCGAGGGTCCGCCCCCCGACGCCGAGAAGGAGCCGTGCGGGGCGGACTGCGGGGGAAGCCAGACCACCGCGGCGAGCCATGCGGCGGCGATGCCGGGGAGGACCAGCCACGCCATCCACCGCGGGCGCCGCCGGATTTCACCGCCGGCAGCGTCCGCGTCCGCCTCCGCGTCCACGCCGCCGTCCTCCCGCCAGGCGATCACGAGGGTCGGCAGCATGAGCAGCAGCTCGGCCATGGCGAGCGCGATCCGGCCGGGGATACCGATGTCGACGGCGGCGACGGGCGGGATCGAGAACATCGAGGTGGTCGCGCTGACCACCGTCACCACGATGTCGGATACGAACCAGAGCACGTACAGCAGGACGATGGCGAGCCCGCTCCAGCGGAAGCCGCGGCGGTACGCGAGGTCGCGGAGCCGGCGCTGGCGCTCGTCGAGGCGCGACGACCTTCGGAATGCCAGTCCCCCCGTGGCCTGGAGCAGGAGGAGGTCGAGCGCGGCGAGCGCGAGCACCATCAGGATGCCGAAGCCGTGGAGTGGCAGCGCCGAGGTGAGCAGGGCGGTGACGCCGACGGTCGCGATCACCAGCGAGCGCCGCACCGGACCGGATCCGGGCCGGCCACCCGCCGCGCCCGTCCAGCGGCTCACGTGACGACCTCCGCGTGCCCGTTCCGGTCGATGATGACCTGAACCGTCACGTGGCGGCTGAGGAAGGGGAGCAGGGTGGGAGAGAGGGTGCCCCGCCAGGTGAACGTGAGCGAGCCGCCGGGGCCGGCGGTGATGGTCGGGCCGCACTGGGTGGCCGCCACGGTGACGAACGCCTGATTCTCCCAGCATTCCCCCCCGAAGTAGCTGGCCCCGGCGGGCTCGAAAGCACGCTGGCCGTCCCAGCAGGCGCTGACGGAGACCGGCATCTCCGCCGACACGCCCCACCCCACGGTCACCGTGGTCAAGGGGTCTCCGCATATCGGCGCAGCGCTCTGCTGCCCACCGGACGAAGGAGATGCCGGGCTGCCGCTCAGTACCGGCGCCGGCGTGGTCACGAAAGAGAGCGGCGAGGCGCGCACCGGAAGCACCAGCAGGCCGATGGATGCCAGCACCGGGATGGCGAACACCAGCACCACCAGCGCCACCGCGACGCGGGCCTGCACGTTGACACGTCGGGGCAGCGGCGCAGCGTCGGGGTCGGGCGGGGGAGGGGCGGGCTCGATGAAGGCCAGGACCATCCCGGGAAGGACAAAGAGCAGCTCCAGGAAGACGAAGAACCCGCCGCTCCCCAGGGCGTGCTCGGCCCACTCCCGGCTCGGCCTCGAGGCGACGTCAGCGAGCAGAAGTGCGCCGACTACCCCGGCGAAGACCGGGTAGGCGAGGCGGTGGGCGCGGTTGCGAAGCTCCTCCTGGCGCTCGTCGATCCGGCCCTCCGGCGCCGTCGCCATCCGCTGGGTCGCATTCCCCAGGGCGATGTTGAGGAGGACGAGGAAGATCAGCAGCAGCAGGGTGGCCGAGCCGAGCTGGGGGTTGGGGAGGGAGGTGGCGATGAGGCCCACGCAGTCGGCCGCGACGGCTGCGACCACGACACGGCGGACGCCGCGCCGCCCCAGCCAGCTTCCCGGCTCCCTGCGGACCCCGGCGACCACCGCCCAGGTGACCATTACCAGCAGGAGGTAGCCGGGCAGCGGCAGGATCGCCAGGAAGCCGTTCGTCGTGGCGAGGGCCAGGGGGCCGAGGATGAGCAGGAGAAAGAGGAGAAGGGCGGCGATGCCGGTCATCCGGTTGGAGAAGAGCCGGGGGTCGCGGCGCCGGCTGCGCGCGGGGTGGGCGCTCACGGACGGACCCCTTCCGGGCTCTCGTCCGGACTCACCGGTTCCGCCGCCGGGGCGGCGGGCGGGACCGCCTCCCCCGGGCGCGGGCGCCCGTAGAGCTCCTCGCTCATCGGCCGGAGCGGGGTGCGCGAGAAGATCGCCTCGATGGGCAGGTCGAACACCTCGCTGAGCCGGAAAGCGAGCTCGAGGCTGGGGTTGTAGTCGCCTCGCTCCAGGTAGCCGATGGTTTGGTGGTTGACCCCGACCAGCTCGGCGAGCGCCTGGCGGGAGAGCCCGCGCTCCAGACGGAGGACGGCGATCCGGTTGTGGAGGCGCGGCGGACCGCCGCCATCCGATGTCCTCTCACGACTTCCCGTACTTGTCATCGCCCAGATAATTGTATAGATACAACAGAATGCAAAGTCAAGGGAACGAGACGGGTGTCTGAGCTCGGTCCTCTGCGCACCGAGACGGCGTCGAGCCGCTGCGATCCGAGCCGGTGCGCGCCGGGCCGTGGGAGTCGAGCCCGTCCGCGACGCTGGATGGCTGGCCGGGCTGTCGGCGCGCGGGGCCGTGCGCCCCCGTATGGGGCGTGGGGTCGGTCGCATCGGGTCATCCCCCGACCCCGATGCCGCGGTCTCGACCCCAGGCCCACCCTGCGCCTCCGAAGGACCCACTCCCGGTGACGCCTCACTGGCGAGGACCGCGTGCTCGCACCGTGAAGTATCCGCGGCCGCGTGGGGAGTTTCAATCCAAACGCGTCAAAGTGTCATAGGCATCACGCCCAGAGGCTGCTCAGTGGCGACCCGATGCAGGGCGTCACAAGGACGTGACGACCGCGGCGAGCGCTGCCCCACGCGCCCCGGCGCCAGCGCTCAGACGTCGGCCTGCCCGGCCTCCAGGTCCATCTCGTAGCTGAGGTGACACCGACCCGGGGAGTGCTCCACGGGCGGGCCGGCTCGGAAGCCCATCCGGTCGTAGAGGCGGCGCGCCGCCACCATCTCCGGCAGGGTGCCGAGGGTAAGGCGGGCCTTGCCGGAGGCCCGGGCCAGGGCGGCCGCGGTCTCGATCAGGGCTCGGCCCGCACCCCGCCCCTGGGCCGCGGGGGCCACGCCGAGCATCCGGAGGTGGGCCTCGTCGGGTGCCAGCTCGCGCTCCGGGTCGACCTTGCCGGTCAGCTCCACGGTGATCGAGCCGACGATGAGCCCGCCCTCGTCGACGGCCACCAGCACGGTGGTGCGATCACAGCGCCCCGCCACGTCGGCCACCATCTCGAGGTAGTCGGCGTCAGCCTCGCCGAAGAGGGCGGCGAAGCCGGCGCGGGTCTGCCGGCCCGCGTCGCCGCACTCCTCGGGCCGGACCGGGCGGACGACGATCCCGCCGGGCCCCTGAGCCTCGCTCCGGGATGCCCCTTCCCCCGCCCCGGCCGGTGGCCGGGCTGCCACTCCCCTCACCGCTCGGGGATCATCTCGAGCGCGGCGGAGTTGATGCAGTAGCGCTTGCCGGTCGGTCCCGGCCCGTCGTCGAAGACGTGGCCCAGGTGGCCGCCGCAGCTCTTGCAGACCACCTCGGTGCGGCTCATCCCGTGGCTCCTGTCGACGTGGAAGTCGACCGCCTCGAGGTCGGTGGGCTCCGTGAAGCTCGGCCAGCCGCTCCCGGAGTCGAACTTGGTGTCGGAGCGGAAGAGCTGGGCCCCGCAGCCGGCGCAGTGGTAGGCGCCGGTCTCGTGGTTCTGCCAGTAGGCCCCGGTGAAGGCCGCCTCGGTCCCCTTCTGGCGGAGGATGGCGTATTGCTCCGGCGACAGCTTGGCCCGCCATTCGGCGTCGCTCAGGGTCGTCCGGTGGGTGCTCTCAGTCATGGCCGGTCCTCGCATCGTGGGCTCGCATCACCAGGGTACCCCGGCCGGTGCCGGAGACGTCCGCGCATCGCCGGCGCCGGTCCTGCCCGCCCCGGCGCGGCCGACGCGCCCAGGCCGACCTAGCCGAGGTCACCCTCGAGCTGAGTGATCGTGGAGGTGGCGCAGACCGAGGCCGGCCGGTTCCCGGTCAGCTCGCAGATGGCGGCGGTGAGGTAGTTGGCGTTGCCCAGGATCGCCTGCGCCTGGTCGCTGCTGGAGTCGGCCAGGCTGCTGGCGATCTGCTGCCAGGTCATGCCCGCCAGGAGGGCCGGCGCCTCGATCGCCTGCCCGTTGGCCTGGTAGTCGACGGCGGGGTCGCCGCTTGCGACGTAGCGGCCGCCCAGGTCGATGAAGGGCAGCCCCCCGGTTTGCGACGAATAGGGGGAGGTGTCGTAGGTGGTCAGGATCGCCTGCTCGGCCGCGCTGGGCGTCTGGAGGGGGTTGCCGTCCCTGTCCGCGGTCTCGACCCCCTGGAAGTCAATGTAGGAGCTGGAGTAGCTGGAGCCGGCGAAGGAGAAGGTGTCCGTGTCGGGGTAGACGTCGCCGCTCGCCGACGATGTCTCGTGGAGGTTGCTGAAGGTCCCGAAGCGGCCCAGTGCGACCACCAGGCCCCAGCGCTCAAAGGCACAGTACGGGCAGGAATCCTCGCCCACCATCAGGACCTCGGGCTTGCCCCCCGCCGTGAGAGCCGGAGTCGACGAGGGGAGCTTCTGGATCGGGTTGGAGACGGCGCCCGCCCCCACCGCCGCGAGGGTGGAGGGGCTCACCCCGGTCACCGCGCTCACCAGCGAATCGGGGGCGAGGGGGTCGGGGCTCGGCGCCGGCGCCGAGGCCGCCAGGACGATGAAGACGACGACGATGGCTACCACCACCGTGGTGACGCCGCCCCCCCACGCCCACGGGCTCTGCCACCAGGGGGCGCCGACCTCCACCTTCTGGACACGGCGTCGCGGCGGGGTGGTCGCGGGCCTCGGCGCGGAGGCGCCTCGCGCTCCCGCCGCCAGCTCCTGCCGGCGTTGTTTGGAGAGTCGGGCCACGGTGCCACCTCGAAGCACCCACGCGCGGGCGGCTCACTGCGGAGCGGGGCCCAGTGGGCCGCTCGCGCGCATCCTCCCCTCGCCTGGCGCGACCGGCCAGGGCCGAAGGTCGGCAAGCCCTGGGGCCGTCGGGCATCGCCGCCGTTCACCCGCCGCCGGCCGGCACCCCACCCCCTGCGCCGGCGCCTTGACCTCGTTGCAACGCAAATGTGACAGGGCCACGCGGCGGTGTCACTCCCTGCCCACGGCGGCATTCGCACCCGCCGGCCGTGCCCACCATTGGCTGACGGCGCCCGCGCGGGGGCCGTCCGTGCCCGTCGGGCGTCGCAGCACCTCGCCGGCAGCTCAGGATGGATCAAGGAACGATGACCTGGAAGGCCCGATCCCGGGGGAGTGGGAGCGGCTTGATCGGCAAGCTGGCCCAGGCGAACATCGACGAGGTTGCCCCCGTCGACGACGAGGTCGTCGTCGTCCGGGACGACGACCCGGCGTCGGCGCCGGTCCGGCAGCGGCTGACGGCCGGCACCCTGCTCCGGGTCCGGGAGGTGACCCGGGCCGAGGACCTCGCCGCGCTCAACGCTGCGGGAAGGACACGAGCCGTCGTCCTCTGCCGGAGCGGGTTGGGGCTGGCCGCGCTGCACGAGGCCGTCCTGTCGGTCCACCGGGCCAGCCCGGACATCGCGCTCATGGTCCTCGACGACCAGGCCGGCGAGGCCCGCCAGGAGGTCGCGGCCCACGCCGGCGCCGACGGCCTGATCAACCTGGCGCAGGACTGGAAGGTGGTGGGGGAGGCCGTGCTCGCCGCCGCTGAGCGCCGGGCCCGAGCCCGCGCCGTCGGCGACGTCATCGGCACGCAGCCCGAGCCCGAGCTCGTCGGCTCCCTGGAGCCGGAGTGGCCGCTGGCCGTGCTGGCGGTCGCGATCAACAACCTCGAGACGCTGGCCGGCCGGTACGCCCATGGCGACATGGACGCGCTGATGCTGGCCCTGGCGATCCGGCTCCGGCCGGTGCTCCGACCCAGTGACACCCTGGCGAGGACCGCCGATCGCTCCCTGGTCATCGCCCGCCGCGATGACGACGAGCTGGCCGTCGCCGCGCTCGCCGATCGCCTCCTCCGCGCCTGCCGCGAGCCGCTGGTCGTCAGCGAGGAGAGCGTCCCGATCACGATCGCCATCGGCATCGCGGTCCGTGGCCGGCGGGCGGGGGAGGCCGGACCCACCGCGGCGGCCCTCCTGGACCAGGCCCAGGCCGCGCTCGGGCGCCTCCGCAACCACGGACGTGCCGCCTACGAGCTGGCCGACGCGGCCCTTCAGGCCCGCGTCACCGCCCAGCGCCAGACCGAGATCGCGCTCCGCCACGCCATCGACGACCACGAGTTCCGGGTCTTCTATCAGCCTGTGGTCGAGCTCCAGGGCCGCCTCCTCACCTCGTTCGAAGCCCTGATGAGGTGGCAGCGGCCGCAGATCGGCCTCTTCGACGCCGCCAGCTTCGTCGAGGCCGCCCAGCGCAGCGGTCTCATGACCCGGATCGGTCAGACCATCCTCCATGAGGCGGCCGAGGAGGCGGTGCGCTGGGCGACCCCGGGGTTGGTGTCGCCCGCGCTCTCGGTGAACCTCTCGCCGCAGGAATACTTCCTGCCCACCCTGGTGGCGAGCATCGGCCGGATCCTCGCCGAGGTCGGGCTGGCTCCCGCCCGGCTGATCGTGGAGGTCCCCCACAAGCTCCTCGAGCGCGATGCCCTCTCGGCCCGGAGCATCCTCCGCGACCTCTCGTCGCTGGGCGTCACCCTGGTCGCCGACGACTACGAGGGCGAGCTGACCGGCGAGCTCCGCCAGCTCCCCCTCCGGATGGTCAAGCTCCGGATGGGCCTCCTCGACGGCATCGAGAGCGACGCCGAGCGCCGGGCGCGGGTGGCGGGGATCGCCGCGCAGGTGCGCGCGGCGGGCTGGCTCTGCGTCGGCAAGGGTGTGGAGACGGCGGCCCAGGCCGCGATCCTCCGCGACCTCGGCTGCCATGGCGGTCAGGGCTTCCTGTTCAGCGGGGCCCGCCCGGCCGAGGAGCTGGCCATGTTCCGCGGTGCCGACGGCGTCTGGGCCTGGACCCCCCAGGCGAGAGCCGTCCCCGCCTCCTAGCTATAGCTAAGCTAGGGTTCCGCGCCGGCAGCGCGACGTGGCTCAGGCCGTGGGCTGGCTTCCGTAGGTCTGCTCGGGGGCGAGCGCTGAGCTGAGCCCCAGGTCGGCGCATCCGGCCGCGCTGGCCACGATCACGCCGTACTTGTCGCCCGGGGCCAGGCCCTGCCAGAAGAGGGTGACGGTGGCCCCGTTCTGCGAGATGTTCACCCCGGAGCCGGCGGCGATGGTCAGCCCCCAGGCCGCGCCCGACCAGCTCCGGAGCGCACCCACCCAGGAGCTGCCGTTCCAGTAGGCGACGAGCTGGAGGGTCCCCGCCCGGTCGACGGGCGGGGCGCTGGGAGACGCGGTCGCGCTCGCCGCGGGCAGCGTCGCCTGGTAGGGAAGGACCACTGCGATCAGGTCAAAGGCGGGAGTCCCCGTCCCGACGGCGCTGGCCAGCCGGACGCTGACGAAGGGATTGGAGTAGCCGGCCACCGGGTCGCTGCCGATCCCGCTCGCGCTCGAGACGGCGGCGAGCCCGCTGGGGAGCTTGCCGGAGGGGATCGCCGTGCAGGCCTCCGCCGGCGCGACGACGTCCACCCCTGATGCGGTGGGCAGGTCGGAGGCCGGCAGCGTGGCCGGCGCCGTCGTGGCGCTGGGGGGCGCCGCGGTGGGACCGGTGCCGAGCAGGGCGTGGGCGACGAAGACGGCGCCGGCGACCAGGATGGCGATGACGGCGAGAGCAGCGAGTCCCATAACGATGGCGAAGCCCCTGCCGAGCGGACGCGGGGGCTCGCCCTCCGGACGGCCGCGCCGGTTGGGGGGCCCGGACCCTCGGCGGCCCGGAGGCGTTCCGTTCGCGGCTCGCGCGGCCGTCGGACGCTCCGCCTCCCAGGGGCTGTCGGCGATCCGCCCGGCGGCCGGCGGGACGCTTTCACCTGCCACTGGCGCTCCGGGTGCCACCGCGGCCGGCGGCTGCGGGGGGGTGGGCGACCGGGGCGTCATCAGCCGGTCGAGCGGGGCGATCGGCGCCCCGAAGCGCTTCTGGGCGTCGGCGACAGCCGCGGCGATATCGCCGGCCGAGGGCTGGCGGAGCGAGCGTGCCATCCGCGGGCTGTCGGCAAAGAAGAGCAGGCCGTCCGCGTACATCCCGTGAGCGGTGACGACCTCGTCCCGGGTGCGGGGGCGAGGGTCAGCCGCCTCCGCCGCGGGGAGACTGCCGTAGGCGGGACGCCAGCTCCCCAGGGCCGCGTCCAACTCGCTCAGGCCGCGGAGGAACTGGATCAGGTGCCGGTGCGCCTCGGCCTGCTCCGGCCCGGAGGCCGTGTCGGAAGAATCCACGCCATCCCCTACAGTGGCATGCGCGGAAGCGATCATGCCAGTCTCGAAGCCCGTCCGGCACACGCGGCGTGGCCCTCCTTGCCCGCCGTCTCACGGCCGTCGCCGCCCCGCGGTGACGATGTGGTTGGGATGGCCGGGGTGATCGGAGCGCTGTGTCCCGCCTGTTACGCCTCCGCAACAGGGGGTGACGATCGGATCGCTAACGTCACCTTCGCATGACCTACGTGCCCGGTTCGATGTTCGGCGAGGCGGCGACGTTGGGAGGAGGGCATCGGCGCGCCGCGGCCATCGATGCCCGGGTGCGCGCCGCGATCGCAGCCTGCCAGACGTTCCTGGTGGTGCGCATCCTGAGCGTGCTGCTCGGGGTCAGCCTGTTGCCGGCCCGGCTTCCCGCCGTGGAGCTGCGCCTCGACGCGACCCACGCCGTGATCCTGCCCCTGGCCGGCCTCAATCGCGGCATGGTCCTGCTCACCGTCGGCTTCGTCTCCGCCGTGGAGCTGTACCTCGTCTACCGCCTCGCCGACCGGGTGCGGCTGGCCCGCTTCGGCGTCCTGCTCATCGAGTCGCTGGCGATCGTGCTCACCACCATCGCCCTCGCCTTCGGCGCCGGCTTCGCCCTCCTGCCCCTGGTCACCGCGGTGGGCGCGACCTGCCTCCTCCTGCTCAACCAGGTCCGCTGGGCATTCCTGCTCCAACCCAAGCAGCGCGACCTGACCGGCTACCGCCAGGGTGGCACCTTCGCCGGGTACGCGGGGCCGTCGCTGGAGAGCCCCAAGGCCCCGCAGCGGGTGGGCTACGTGGCGCGGCGGAGCGACGAGACGGGGCCGGTGGCCGGCGACGCGAGCGGGGGGCCCCAGGTGCTGCGCACGGACCACCCCGCCTCCTCCAGGCCCGCGGATTCCCCGTCGGGATCGACGCTCGCCTGGCCGAAGCGCCCAGTCTGAGCCAGCACTCGGGGGCGCCCGCCGCCCCGGGGCGCGGGGCCGATGCGGGCCGCCGGCGAGGCGACCCCGGCGCTCCGGATACCATCGCAGCGATGCTCGCCGCCCCCTGACCCCGGCGGCCGGGGCGGCGCATCGGCAAGCGACCTCTGATGGGGAGCCCACGGCGGCGCCATGATGCCCCTCACCGCCCGCAACTCGGCCGAATTCGAGGCCCCGGCCGGGATGACCGCCGTGCCGGTGGTGCTCGCCCCCCCTGGCGGGACGCCTTCACGTCCTCCTGGTCGCGTTGGAGGGCGGATGGTAGGGTGGTTCGCGGCGTCCGCGACGCTACCTCATTCTGCGCGGGTTGACCGATTCGATATCCTCTGGGGCATGGAACCGCTCCCACCGACGATGCGCGCCTGATGGGGGATCTGCGCGACCTCGTTCAGCTCCATCTGGTCACCGATCCCCTCTACGACCAGAACTGCTACATCCTGCGGCGGCGTGACGTGGACCGGTGCCTGGTCATCGATCCCGGGCTCCAGGCCCCAGCCGTGCTCCGGCTCCTGGGGGAGGAGGGGCTCGGCTGCGACCGGATCCTGCTCACCCACGGTCACCCCGATCACCTGGCGGGGGTGCCGGCCGTGAAGGCGGCGCTCGGCTGTCCCGCCGCCATCCACCCCGACGACCGCTGGCTCCTCGAGCAGGCGGGAATGTTCCCCGGCATCCCCGACGACCTCCCCGAGGTGGTCTGCGAGGACGATCTCACCGGCGGAGAGTTGATCGCCTGGCAGGGGCTGGAGGTGGCGGTGCTCCACACCCCGGGGCACACGCCCGGCTCGGTCTGTTTCGTCGTCGGCCCCGACCTGCTGGCCGGCGACACGCTCTTCCGCCGCAGCGTCGGCCGCACCGACCTCCCCGGCGGCTCCTGGGAGACCCTGCTCTTCTCGATCCAGGACCGCCTCTATGCGCTCCCCGCGGACACCGTCGTCCACCCCGGCCACGGGCCCTCCACGACCATCGGCGAGGAGATGCGGGCCAATCCCTTCGTTCTCCACCCCACCTTCCGCTGATCGGTCAGCCGCCCCTGCCGAAGCGCTCCAGCAGGTCGTGGACGATGCCACCGGTCACCCCCCAGATGGTCCGCCCCTCCACCTCGTAGTGGTGGACGAGGCGGGTCTCACCCGGCTCCGCGGTCCACGCCTCGGAGCGGTGGCCGGCCGCCAGCAGGTTGTGCAGCGGAAGCCAGAACCACTCGGCGACCTCGAAACCGTCGCCGCGCACCTCGAACGGCCGTCGCTGCAGGGCGGCGATCGGCGTGAGCCGGAGATCGGAGCGGTGGGTGAGCCGGGCGGGGAGGGAGCCGATGACCTCGACGTCGGCGGGGTCGACGCCGACCTCCTCGCCGGCCTCGCGCAGAGCGGTGGCGACGATGTCGCGATCCCCGTGCTCCCGGGAGCCGCCGGGAAGCCCGATCTGGCCGGCGTGGAGGCGGAGGTGGTCGGCGCGGCGGACAAAGAGGAGGGGGATCCCCTCCCGCGCCGGGTCGAAGAGCATCAGGACCGGCGCCTCGCGCTTGCCCGGGGGCGGCGGCGCCTTGGGCGCGGGCCCGGCCAGGGCCTTCCGCAACCGGGCGAGGAGCTCGCTGGTCACCCGCCCACTATGCGGGTCCGGGGGTGGGCAGCGAGCGCGCGCAGCGCGCCTTCGGCGCGGAGTCGCGCCGAGCCAGGGGGGAGCCGCAGGTGGCTTGGCCACCGCGGCGAGGGGGCGGCACGCCCCCTGATGGGCACGGGGATCCCACGCCGCCGGCGGCGCGGGGCGATCAGCGGGTCGGAACCTGCTGGCGGAGCGCGGACTCGAGGCGCCACAGCGCCTCGGCGTGGGCGATCGCCTCGCCGAGCATCCCGGCGAACAGCCGCTGCCGGAGGTAGCGCACGGTGGCCTCGGTCTCGGCGGCGTCGGCCGCGACCTGGTCGGGCCTCCTCGCGTCCATCCTCGTGGTCTCCTCGTATGCTTCCAGCGGTGTGGCGACCGGCCACCCCTGCAAAGTACGCGCGCCGGAGCGGATCGGGGTCACGTGCCCGGCGAGGCTTGGTGAAGACTCGTGAAGGGGCGCCAAGGCGATGCCACGGGCTATGACGGAGCGAGACGAAGTGTGGGTGGTGACGCGCGCGAAGTGTCATCCGGCACGCGGCTGCCACGAACGGTGACGACGCGAGAACAGCGGGTGTGCCCGCTCTGCGCCGGCGAGCTCCGCTTCTCGCACCGCGAGTACCTGGGTGGGCGGCGCTCGGTGCCCGTGCTCCGCTGCAGGGCATGCGGCGCCCAGGTTCGGGGCGAGCCTCAGGCCGACGATGCGCGGCCCCGATCCCAGCCCCCGGCCCGTCGCCGTCCCCTGCCCGAGGGCGGGCAACCCGACAACTTCGTGCTCGACCCCGACACCGCCACGCGGCTGCGTCAGCTGCTGGAGGGCGAGGCCGCTGCTCCGGATACCTGAGACCGCGACGCCGCGGTTTGCCCGGTCCGAGAGAATCTGTCAAACCAGTCCATAACGATCCGGTTGACCTGCTCCCGATCGATGTCGACGGAGATGCCGTGCCCGCTGCGGGGCAGCATGTGCCGCTCGACCGCGGCGCTGCAGAGCAGGCGGCGCTCGATCTCCGCGGCGTTGGCCGGATCGATGACCCGGTCACGCTCGCCGTGGCAGATCAGCACCGGGGCGCGCACGGACACCAGCTCGTCACGCACATGGGCGAGCAGGCGTGCGAGCTCGTGGATCGAGCCGGTCGAGCGGCGGCCGTAGGACCACAGCTCCTCGATGCCCTCGAGCCGGTAGAGGTCGACGTCGCCATGGGGCCGGTCCCAGCGCACCACGTGCTTGGCGACGGGCAGCAGCCGAGGCCTCCAGCCGGTGAGCCAGACCGGGGTGGCCAGGCAGGCCACCGCGCGGATCGCGGGGTGGGTGGCGGCGAGGTGGAGGGCGAGGCTGCCCCCGCCCGACTGGCCGGCGACCACCACCTCGTCGCACTCGGAGCGCAGCTCGGCGAGCGCCTCCTCCGCCGACGCGGCCCAGTCCTCCCAGCGGGTCCGCGCCAGATCCTCCGGGGTGGTTCCGTGGCCGGCGAGGAGTGGCCCGTGACACCGCCACCCGGCGTTGGCCAGCTCCTCACCGAGCTGGCGCAGCTCCGGCGGGGTCCCGGCGAAGCCGTGCAGCAGCAGCGCACCCCTGCGGCCGGTGCCGATCCGCCACGGCCCGACCACCTCGGGGTCGAAGGGCTCGTCGCTGCGCGTGGTCATGGTGCCGAGTGTAGTGGTGATGCTACCGTGCGCCTGCCATGACCTCGTCGCTGGTGAGCGCCCTCCATCGCGTCGTCGAGGGGAACGACCTGGACACCGCCACGGCCCGGGCGGTCATGGATGAGATGTTCGAGGGGGTGGCGACCCCGGCCCAGATGGGAGCCTTCCTGGCCGCGCTGCGGGTCAAGGGTGAGACCGTCGAGGAGCTGACCGGGATGGTGGAGTCGATGCGCGACCACGCCGTGCCGGTGCCGCTCCGGGCTGCCGCGGTCGACACCTGCGGGACGGGCGGAGACCGCGCCGGCACCTTCAACATCTCGACCGCCGCGGCCCTGGTGGTGGCCGGAGCCGGCTGTCCGGTGGCCAAGCACGGCAACCGTGCGGCCTCGTCCCGATGCGGTAGCGCCGACGTGCTCGAGGCCCTGGGGGTGGCCATCTCCCTCCCACCCGAGGGCGTGCTCCGCTGCATCGAGTCGGCGGGCATCGGATTCATGCTCGCCCCCGTCTATCACCCGGCCATGCGCCACGTCGGCCCGGTGCGCCAGGAGCTGGGCATCCGCACCGTCTTCAACGTGATCGGCCCGCTGGCGAACCCCGCCCGGGTGCGCCACCAGCTGATCGGAACCCCGTCGGACGCCCTGGCGGGGAAGATGGCGGGGGTGCTGAGCCGGCTCGGACATCGCCGCGCGGTCGTCTTCTCGGGGGCCGGCGGCACCGATGAGCTGGTGCTCCACGCCCCCTCGCACGCCTACGTGGTGGTCGAGGGCGCGATCGAGGAGATCGACATCGATCCCGCCCGCCTCGGCCTCAGCGCGGCTCCGCTCGCCGCCCTGGCGGGTGGGGATGCGGCGGCCAACGCCGACCGGATGCGCGCGGTCCTGGCCGGGGAGCGCGGCCCGATCCGCGACTGCGTCGTCCTCAACGCCGGGGCCGCCCTCTACGCGGCCGAGCGGGTGCCCGGCATCGAGGCGGGGATGGAGGAGGCGGAGAGGGCGCTCGAGTCGGGCGCCGCCCAGGCTCGACTGGAGGCGCTCGTGCGCGTGTCCTCCGAGGCGGCCGCA
Organism: Candidatus Dormibacteria bacterium; assembly: GCA_049511615.1. Classification (GTDB taxonomy): domain Bacteria; phylum Chloroflexota; class Dormibacteria; order Aeolococcales; family Aeolococcaceae; genus Changshengia. Next base: position 61,694 of record JBEKXW010000009.1, read on the forward strand.
TGACCGGTGGGGGAGACCCCCCCGTGCCGGCCGAGCCCCGGGGCCGGCGGCTGCTCGCTCTCCAGGACCTCGACGATCGCATCGCCCACCTTCAGACTGAGTTGGCCGACCTCGAGGCCGCCCTTGCCGGCGACCCCGAGCTGGAGCGCCTCCGCGAGGCGGCGCGAGCCACCGAGGCGGACCGCCAGGGAGCGGAGGAGAGGAGCCGTGGGGTGGAGCGCGAGCTGATCGGCGTGCGCCAGCGGGCCCGCACCCTGGAGCGCCGCCTCTACGACGGCTCGGTGCGCAACCCGCAGGACCTGCTCGGCCTGCAGCACGACCTGGCCGCCCTCAAGCCGCGGCTCGACGACCTCGAGGCCAGCCTGCTGGAGTGGATGGAGGCGACCGAGAGCGTCGAGGTGGAGGCGGGCAGGGCGCGCGCCGCGGTCGTGGCGCGCGAGGCGGAGCGCGGAGCCCTGGAGGCGCCCCGCCGCGAGCGCCTCGATGCCGCGCGGCGCGAGCTCGAGGAGGCGCGCACGGCGCGCGCCGCCGCGGCGGCGACGATCGACCCCGGTGACCTCCGCACCTACGAACGGGTGGCGGCCAAGCACCGGCCCGCCGTCGTCCACCTGGAGCGGGACAGCTGCGGGGGCTGCCACCTCCCGCTGGGGGTCCGCGAGGCCAACCAGGCCCGCGCCGGGGACGGGCTGGTCCAGTGCAGCAACTGCGACCGGGTGGTGATCCGGTGAGCCGATCGTCCCCGGGCCCCACCGGGGCGCCCCCGCCGGGAACGGTCCTCGCCTTCACGGACGGCGCCTGCTCGGGGAACCCGGGGCCGGGCGCGTGGGCATACCGGCTGGAGTGGCCCGACGGCCGGGTGGAGGAGGCGGTGGGCGCGGAGCTGGCCACCACCAACAACCGCGAGGAGCTGAAGGCGGTCCGCGAGGCGCTCCAGGCGATCCGCCGCCGGATCGGCACCGACCCGGGGTGGCAGATCGTGGTGCGCACCGACAGCCTGGGCGTGATCAACTGGCTGACCCGGCGGTGGAAGCGCCATGCCAACCTCGACCTCTTTCCGGGGATCGACCCCCTGGTGGACGGCCGGGTCGCCTTCGAGCACGTGCGCGGCCACGCCGGCGACCCGGGCAACGAGCGGGTCGACTCCCTCGCGGTGGCCGCCATCCGGGAGCTGATCGGGGGCGCCTGATCAGCGGTTGAGCAGCCCGGCCACCCCCAGGGCCACACCGGCGCCCACGACGGCGCCGACGAGCTCCACGATCAGCGCTGCGCGCCCGATCGGGGACCGGCAGGTCCGGCAGCGGCCCCCCTGGAGGGCGTAGCTGGCGAACGGCACCAGCTCGTACCAGCGCAGCTGGCGGCGGCAGGCGTCGCAGCGGGAGCGGCCGTGGAGGGCGCCCCGCCAGCCACGCGACAGCACCACGCCCCCGAAGGAGCCGATCACCGCGCCGGCGAGCGCTCCGAACACGCCGAGGATCACCCCGAGGGGGACGCTCACGCCGAGCCCGTCACGCCCCGGCCCGCGACGGCGGCCGGGAAGCGTCGAGAAACGATCACGGTGCCTCCACACCACGGCGGCGGACCTGTGGATAAGTAGTCGGCCGCCTATACTGCCAGACAATGCTGGACGGGCTGGACCTGCGCATCGAGCCGTTGCTCGACGCGCTCTTCGACCAGGGGGCCTCGGACCTGATCCTCAGTGCCGGAGCCCCTCCCTCGCTGCGCCTCGACGGCCAGCTGGTGGCCGCCGCGTCCCGGGCTCTGACCGATGAACAGGCCCGCAAGCTCATCGACCAGCTCCTCGGCGCCGACCACCGCCACACCCTCGAGAAGGACGGCTCGGTCGACTTCTCCTTCCAGTGGACCGACCGAGGCCGGGTGCGGGGCAACGCCTTCCATCAGCGGGGGTCGGTCGCGGTGGCTCTGCGCGCCATTCCCAGCCAGATTCCCAGCTTCAGCGAGCTGCGGCTGCCTCCGATCGCCGAGCGCCTCGTCGAGCTGCCCCGCGGCCTCATCCTGGTGACCGGCCCCACCGGCGCCGGCAAGTCGACCACCCAGGCCTCGATGATCGATTGGATCAATCACTCGCGCGCCCAGCACATCATCACCATCGAGGACCCCATCGAGTACGTCCACTTCAACCGCCGCTGCGTGGTCGAGCAGCGCGAGCTGGGGCTGGACACGCCGACCTTCGCCGACGCGCTCCGCGCCTGCCTGCGCCAGGACCCCGATGTCCTGCTGGTGGGCGAGATGCGCGATCTGGACTCGATCCGGATCGCCCTGGCCATCGCCGAGACCGGTCACCTGGTCTTCGCCACCCTCCACACCAACGACACCACCCAGGCGATCAACCGGATCGTCGACGTCTTCCCCGGCGAGCAGCAGCAGCAGATCCGGGTGCAGCTGGCGGCCTCGCTACAGGCCGTGATCTACCAGCAGCTGCTCCCCATGCGCGAGGGTGGCCGGGTCGCCGCCTTCGAGGTCCTGATGGCCAATGCGGCGGTCAGGAACCTGGTCCGCGAGAACAAGTCGGCCCAGCTGCGCAACCTCATCGCCACCGGCCGCGGAGAGGGGATGCAGACCCTGGAGACCTCCCTCAACGAGCTGATCGCCGAGGGCCTGGTGGAGTGGGAGGACGCGGTGTCGGTGTCCCTCTACCCCAAGGAGGTCCACCGCCCCGAGCCGTCCGGCTCCTACGCTCCGCCGGTGTCGTCGACGGCCGGGCGGTAGCCAGCCGCGCCGGCTGGTCACGGCCCCGGGGCGCGCCGCGTGCTGCGGCGCACCCCGCTTCTGGCCGTTCCGCCGCTTGGCGGGTTAGCCGGTCTGGCAGACGGCGCCGTTGACGGAGCCCGCAACGGTCCCCGTCGAGTTGGTATACGCGAAGCTCTCACCGGTCTGGGGCGCGGCCTGTAGGTAGGGATTGGTGCCAGTGAGTAGCTCGGCGGTGTTTACAACGTCGCCCGCCGCAGGTGCCGCCTTGTCTCCTCCGTTAACCGGGTACACGCTGTTCTGGACGTAGTAGCCGTCCGCGGCGGTCTGGACCGCCTCGGTGTCCGACTTGCACGAGGCGCTCTGGGCGTTGCCTTTCACGCCGGTGACGTTGATCACCACGATGGCGGCCAGGACCCCCAGGATCGCGATCACCACGAGCAGCTCGATGAGGGTGAAGCCTCCCTCCCCCTTGCGGCGGTGACGCGTCACCCGTTGTCTTAGGTTAACCATGATTGCCTCCCTCCTGGTTGAGATACTATATTCGTCTTCGGGCCGCCGAACTCACGGCCCTATGGTCGCTGTTACGAGCCGTAGTCGATACTGATGATTCCCGCTGTCGTCCCTCCCTCGCAGGCCGCTTCGACCACGACCCCGCCGATCACGGTGCCGGTGTTGCCGAGCACGTCGTCCTGGTAGACCCAGCAGTAGCCTCCCGTCGGCGGGCTCGCGTCCACCTGCACGGTCCCCGCGGGCTGCCGGGGACTTTTGGCATCGATGGTCAGGCTTCCGACGACGAGGGCGTTCCCCGTACCCGTCATCGCGGAGCCGGAGACGTCGGCGGTGGCGCCTGCCTGCACCTCCATGCCGGCGGCCGACCCGCCACCCGTCGCGAACACTCCGCCCGTGACATTGAGGCTGCCACCCGTGCCAACGCAGATCACGGCCCGCGTTGGGCAGAGGTCGGTGTCCAGGCCACCGGGATCGAACTCCAAGGTTATGTCACCGGTAAGCTGGCCTCCGTCGCCAAGCTGGCCTCCGTCGCCGATGCTGAGGCTGGTGCCGGGCATGAAATCCAGGGTCGCGGCGCTCTGATCGGGGCCCTGATCTTCGACGGTCACGAGGGTATTGGTGATGCTGAGGGGATCCTCGAAGATCACCTGGCTGCCCGGGCTCAGGTAGTGATGCTGGGTCTCGCTCCCATCCCAGTCGATGGTCCCGGTGTCCGAGAAGTAGCAGCCGCTGTCCAGGGGGTTCGAGCGGGTGCCGTCGTCATCCTCGAGCGCTCTGCACTCGTACTGAGGTGGCGGCGATGGCAGTCTCGGGGCATCGGGCGATACGGTGCCGCCCAGCGTCGCCGGCGGGGAGGGGCTGATATGGGCAGCGTTGCATGAGCTCGACGGACCGCAGGCGACGACCCCCGGGTCCGCGGACACCGAACCCGATCCCGTGACACCGTGGTTGAAGACCACGGGACCCTCGGCGCCGAGCACACCGTCGACGGTGGAGGGCTGGTTGCCAAGGACGCACACCGCGCACTGATCCGCGAGGAGGTCGGCCGTCGTCCCCGGGTTGCACGCGGCCGTCCGGTAGGAGGCGGTGGCGCCGGTGGTCGTCATGGAGATGGTGGCCTGGGTGCCGACCACGCAGTCCGCTCCCGCCTGCTCCGCGGCCTGGGCTGCGAGGAACATCCCTCCCTCGGCGGCGGCATCGGAGCTCGTCGCCGACTGCGTGTGCGCCTGCCGCAGCTCGACCGCGTCCGCGAGCTGCAGCACCGCGGTGGTGACCAGCGCGAAGAAGACCACGAAGGCGAGGGCCATGATCAGGACCTGACCCTGTTCGCCTCGGCGCCGTGCGCGTCGCGTCAGCATGGCCCGGTGCCCCCACCGGTGAGGGGATCGTTTGGCCAGGGCTCGGTGGCCAGGGGCTGGAGGTCGAAGCTGAGGGTCGCGGGGTTGGCGAGCCGCGGAACGGCGCTGGTCACGGTGACGTCCAGCCCGACGGGCCACTCGTACGGGGGGGGGATGCTCATGGTCAGGCTGACCGGGGAGGTGGTCACGGCCACGCTCGACAGCTCCGTCCCGCCGGCCCACGAAGATCGCGAGACCGTCTTCGCGGGCAGCGAGAGCGTGTAGATGGCCATGTCGCACTGGGTGGCGTCGGCGAGGTCGGGCCACTCCACGCAGACCACGTCGGCGGAGCCGCACTGGCCGTGAAACGGCGGCGTCTCGGCGGCGCAGCCGCCGTATGGCCGGCCGCTCGGAACCTCGATGCAGGTGGCGCGGTGCACGTCCTCGGCGAGCAGCTGCTCGAAGCTGATGGCATCGGAAGCGGCGGCGAGGCGGTCCCGGGAGGCTCCGGGGTCGAGGATGCTGCGCAAGCCGACGGTGAAGACCATTCCGATCACCGCCCCGATGATGCCGAGCAGGGCCAGCGTGATCAGGGCCTCGATGAGCGTGAATCCCCGCTCCCCGGGGCGCGATCGGGCCCGCGGGCTCACGACACGTCCTCCTTCCAGACAACCTGGTGGAGCGGGATCGACCCCTTGGACACGGTGATGCTGATCTCCTGCACACCGTAGTCGTAGCCGCTCGTCCTGCCGCCCCGGCCGAACCCGGTCGTGCACGTCTGCGGGCTGAACCCGGGGAGGGACACCGTCGAGGACTCGACGACGGACGTGATCGCCCAGCTCACCCCCTGATCGCGGTAGGCGGCGGGGACGGCGGGCGCGGGGTACGTGGTCGCGCACGGCTGGTAGCCGACAGGTGCCTCGGGCTGGAGGTAGTCGGCGAGGTAGCGGGCGGCGCCGTCCAGGGTCGCCTGGGTCTGGGCCTCCCCGGAGCTGCGCACGACAGCGGAGAAGCCGTAGGCGATCCCCACCACCGCGACGGAGATCACGGCGAGCGCCACCAGCATCTCAATAAGGGTCAACCCCGCCTCCCCGCGCCTCGCTCGCCGGGAGTGGAAGGTCGCCGCTGCCCCGCGCCCAGGGTCGGAGAGTCGCATCTTCACCCCTTGAACGCCGACGCGAAGCCGTAGATGGCCTGGATCAACGAGATCGCGACCAAGCCGACGATCGACCCCACGCTGACGATCAGGATCGGCTCCACGATCGAGGTCAGCCGCTTGAGCCGGTTGTCCAGCTCGCTGTCGTACATCTTGGCGGTCTCGGCGAGGTGCTGGTCGAGGGTGCCCGTCTCCTCACCCACCCTCACCATCTGGATCACCAGCGGTGGGAAGAGCGCCGTCTGGCGCAGCGAGCGCGAGAAGCTCTCGCCGATGGCGACCTGCGCCCCGACCTCGCGCAGCGCGCTGCGGTAGACGGGGTTGCGGGTGCTCTCCACCACCACCGAGAAGCTGGTGCTGACGGGCACGCCGGCCGCCAGGGTGTCGCTCAGGGCGCGGCAGAAGCGCTCGATGCTGGCCGCGCGCATCATCTCCCCGATGGCGGGGAGGCGGAGCAGGAGTCGATTGAACTGCATCTTCCCTGTCTCGGTGCGCATGTAGTAGCCGACACCGAGGATGGCTACCAGGAGACCGACCAGGATCCAGACGGCATTGTTCCCGATGAAGGCGCTGAAGTTGAGCAGCGCGGCGGCTATCCCGGGCAGCTTGGCTCCGTACTCCGCGAAGAGGGTGCGGAATTGCGGCAGGACAAAGACCACCAGCCCGGTCGCCACCACCAGGGCCATGCCGAGGACGATCGCCGGGTACATGAGTGCGCCCCGGATCTTGGTCCGGGTCTCCAGCTCGCGCTCGAAATGGTTGGCGGCGCGGACCAGGACGTCGTCGATGTGGCCGGTCATCTCGGAGGCCCGGAGCAGGTCGGCCAGCACCGGGGGGAATACCTGGGGGTGGCGGGCGACGGCGGCGCTGAGCAGTCCGCCCCGCTCCAGGTCGGCGACCATCGAGGCGCACGCCTGGCGCATCCGCCTGCTGGGGGCCCCGTCAGCGATCGTCTCCAGCGCGGTGGTGAGCGGAACCCCCACCCGGACAAAGGTGGAGAGCTGCCGGCAGAAGACCACGACCTCCGGGAGCTTGACCTTGGTCAGCCCGTCCAGGAAGCCGCTGAGGGGGGCCCGGGAGCGCGCCTTGACCGCGGTGGGGCGCAGCCCGCGCACCGCGATCGCGTGCCAGACCGCCTCGGAATCGGTGGCCTCCATCATCCCCTTGACCTCGCCGCCATCGGGGTCGACCGCCGTGTACTCGAAGAGCTGCATCCGCCGGGGCTGGGAGGGGGCGGCATCGATCATGGCCGGCGCCTCAGATCGTGTAGACGGTCCGCATCACCTCGGCGAGGGTGGTGCGACCACTGGCGGCGATGTCGCAACCGGCCTGCTGGAGGGTGTGCATCCCGTTCTCGACGGCGGATGCCAGCAACTCCGTGTGATGCGACCTGGCCACGATCCGCTCCCGGACGGGGTCGTCGACCCGGAGGCACTCGAAGACGCCCACCCGGCTGTGAAAGCCGGTTCCGGTACACCGCGCGCAGCCCACCGCCTGGGGCAGCCGAGTCGGGGGGTCGTCGCCGATGATGGCGCGATAGAAGGCGGCCTCGGCCGCCGTCGTGGCTGCCGAGCCGGCGCATCGCTCGCAGACCAGCCGCACCAGCCGCTGCGCCACCACCCCGATCAGGGCCGAGGCCACCAGGTACGGCTCGATACCCATGTCGATGAAGCGGTAGATGGCGCCCACAGAGTCGGCGGCGTGCATCGAGCACAGCACCAGGTGTCCGGTGAGCGCCGATTGGATCGCGATCTGGGCGGTCTCGACATCGCGGACCTCGCCCACCAGGATGATGTCGGGGTCCTGTCGGAGGATCGCCTTGAGGCCGTTGGCGAAGGTGGTCCCCGCCAGGCGGTTGATCTGGACCTGGTTGATGTTCTCGAAGCGGTACTCGACCGGGTCCTCGATGGTGGTGATGTTCCGAGCGGCGCTGTCCAGCTCGCTGAGAGCGGCATACAGCGTGGTGGTCTTGCCGGCGCCGGTGGGGCCGGCCACCACCAGCATGCCGTACGGCGAGTCGATGAGCCGGCGCAGCCGCTCGCGGGCCGCGGGCTGCAATCCCAGCTCGGCGAGGGGGACCAGCGACCGGGTGCGGTCGAGGAGCCGCAGCACCACCTTCTCGCCCCAGATCGTCTCCATGGTGGAGACGCGGATGTCGACCGGCCTCCCGTCGATGGTCATCTCCAGCTGACCGTCCTGGCTGCGGTGGCGGTCGACGATGTCCATGTTGGCGAGGATCTTGAGCCGCGACGCGATCGGCCCCACCAGGCTGGTGGGCAGGTCATTGACGTCGTGGAGAGCTCCGTCGATCCGGAACCGGATCCGCAGCCGGTCGGCCTGCGGCTCGACGTGGACGTCGGAGGCACGGTCGCGGAGTGCCTGGGTGAGCAGCAGGTCCACGATCTGCACCACCGGGGCGTCGGCGCGGAGCGGTATCTGCAGGGTTGCGGCCGGGCCTTCCTGGCGATCGATAACCGCCCGCTGCACCGCGTGGTCCACCTTGTGGAGCACCGTGTAGTGGCGGTCGAGTGCCCGCTCCAGGGCCAGCCGACCAGCCAGACGGGGAAAGACGGGCTGGGCCAGGGCCTGCTGGAGGGCGGCCATCCGATCGGTGTCGGCGGGGTCGGCGACGGCGCAGTGGACCATGCCCAGCTCGTCAATCAGCAGCGGAAGGGCACCCAGGGAGTGCGCGGTCGCCGGGTCGATCAGGTAGAGGGCCTCCTGTTCGGGGGCGACCTGCTCCAGGTCGACCGCGTTGTATCCGAGCTGCTCGGCCAGGGCGGCGACGACCGCCCCCTCGCGGGCGCCGGCATCGACGAGCAGCTCGCCGATCTTGCGTTTGTCGCGGCGCTGCCGGCGAAGGGCGGCACGAACGGATGCCGGCGTGGCAGCACCCCTGCCGATCAGCATCTCTCCGAGCGGAAGAGGCGCCTTCACCGGGGGCGGGTCGAGCGTGTCCGGGCTCTCCGATCGCCGGGTGAACCGAGAGATCATCACCGGCGAGCCCTAACCTCCACTACGGTTTCTCCTCTGCTCCCCGGACAGCCCGGGAACGGCGAACGCACTCCTTGGAGATCCCCCAACCCCCGAGGCGCCCTGGCGCCGTGGTCCTGGATCGCGCTCCCCCATGCGTGCCAGCCACCCCCATGACCACGGTGCCTTTCAGGGCCCTAACTCGCTTGGCCTCGCGACGACGGACGGGCGAGCGCCCCGCGGACACCAGCCTAGGAGAGGGAGAGGTCGCGCACCAGACCCCACATGGGGCGGTCCGTCCACCGAATTTGGGTGGTGGCGGGGCGCGCTGGCCGGCCCCAGAATGGCGCTGTGGACTGTCGCGCTGCGGCCGCCGAAGTCGCTGTGCCCGGGTCGAGGCCTCGATCCGATCAGCGGCGGTTGACTGTGCCCGCGGGCTGAACCAGGAGGATGGCGGAGGTGGGTGCTCCGGTGGAGCTCGAGGAGCGTTTGGCCGAGCTCGAGCGCCAGCGCAGCGAGGGCTCGCTCTCGGAGATCGGATACAACCTGCGCCGGAACCTGCTCATCACGCGATCCGAGGATCTGGCCCGGCGCCGTGCAGCCGCCAGGGTGGTCGCACCCCGCCCCACGGTGGTCACACCCCGCCCCTCAGCACCACGGCCCGCGCCGGCGGCTCCGAAGCGCGGACGGCGTCTCGAACCGGACCAGCGGCGCCGTGGACCGACGTCGCCCCCACGGTGGGGGCTGGCCCGCCGGGGCTGGGCGCGGTTGGCCTCGCGTCCCGCCGTGATGATGCTGGCCGCCGCGGTCGTGGTCGGCATCGCGGTGTTCGCCGTCTACCGCGTCAGCAACGCCGGAGCCACCCCATCAGCGACCGCGCCGCACTCACAGGGTGGGGCGGCTGCAGCAGGTGCCACGGCCGGGCCGAGCCAGAGCGCGGCCGCGGTGTCCCCCCCTGCCGCGCTGGCAACGGTGATCGACGCCACCCAGACCACGCCTGGCGGCGGCACCGTCACCCTGCTCAGCTACGCGGACCACTTCGCGTCGGGAAGCTCCATCAACAACCCCCTGCCTCCGGGCGGCTTCTACGCAGCGGTGGATCTCAGGGTGTGCGCCGGGACCGCCGGGTCCTTCGTGTCGCCGTTCCAGTTCGCTCTCGTCGAGCCTGGTCAGGCTCAGGTGGGCATCGCCACGGGACCGACCTTGGGCAAGCAGCCGGAGCTGTCGGTCCAGCAGCTGCCGCCGGGCGCCTGCGTCACCGGGTGGCTCAGCTACGGAGTCGCCGCCAGGCCCACTGCCCTGGACGACAGCGGGGACAGCCTGACCTGGCCCATCCCCGGCTAACTCACGGGACGGGCCGGCCGGCCGGCATGGCATTCCTCCACCGCCTCGGCTATGAGTCCCAGCAGATCGCGAGCCGCGATCGGCTTCAGCCCGAACCGGTCGCAGCCGGCTGCCACCGCCCGTTCGGCGGTATCGCCGATCCGGTCGGCGGAGAGGACGACGACCGCGAGCGGTCGGTCGACTCCTCCGCGGAGCGATTCGATGATCTCGAGACCGCTGCCGTCGGGCAGCTGCACGTCGAGGACGACGACATCGGCAGGTGAGCTGGCGATCGCCTCCAGCGCACCGCTCCGGGTGGCCACCGATCGCACCCGGTAACCGGCCGCGGTCAGGACATCGCTGATCGACTGCCGGCTGACGGCATCGTCCTCGACCACCAGGATCGAGGCCGCCCCGCCGTCCTCTCCGACCACCGCGCTCTGGCCACCGGTGGGGCGGAGCAGGCGGGGCGGAAGGGGCTCGCGGGATCGGCGCAGGCTGAAGCAGAAGCGGCTGCCAATCCCCACCTCGCTGCTCACCTCCAACCGGCTTCCGTGCAGCGCGACGATCCGCTGGCAGATCGCCAGGCCCAGGCCCACTCCCTGGCCATGCGATCCGTCTCCGCGTTCGAACGGCTCGAAGATCCGTTCTGTCTCCGATGGCGGAATCCCCCTCCCGGTGTCGCAGACGGCGAAGTGGACCTGTTCCGGACCTACCTCGATCTCGAGCCAGGCGCGGCCGCCGGCATCCGTGAACTTGACCGCGTTGGTGAGGAGGTTGACCAGCACCTGGCGGAGGCGGATGGGGTCGGCGAGCACTCGGGGGACGCCGGCCAGCCCCGGCCACTCGATGGCGATCGCGGCGGAGCCCGCCAGGGGGGAGATCAGTGCGGAGACATCGTCGAGGACCGCGGAGATGTCCACCGGCTGCGGGCGGACGTCGAGGCGGCCGGCCTCCAGCCGTCCCAGGTCGAGGAGGTTGTCGACCAGGGCAAGGAGGTGGCTGGCGACGTTGTGGATGCGGCCGCCAACCGCACGGACCTGATCCTCCGCGAGCCTCCCGAAGGATGGATCGGAGAGCAGTTCCGCCGAGACCATGATCCCGGCGATCGAGCCCCTCAGCTCGTGGGAGAGGCTGCTCAGAAACGAGCGGGTCGCCTCCATCTCCTTACGCAGCGACTGCGATGCGACGGCGATCCGATCCACGAGCTCGGGGGTGGCGGCCTCGCTCCACAGCGGCGTTCGGCTGAGCTCGGCTGCCATGCGGGCGACGAAGCGCTCGTCTTCCAGCGTGAACTCGGGGCCTCCGCGCTTGTTGGCGGCGTAGACGAGTCCGATGACCTCCCGATGGCGCACCAGCGGCGCCGAGACGAAGGAGGTGATCGGATGGCCGTCGGGCAAGCCGAGGACGGCGGTGTGCGGGCGAATATCGTCCAGCCGCAGGGGCCGGCCCGTCTCGAGGGCCTTCCTCAGCAGGCCATCGGCTTCCGCTCTCTCCACCGCGATGGTCCCGCCGACGCTCCGCGCCAGGCCGGATTGGACAACCGTGCCCGTGCCCCCGTCCGGCCCGTCGAAAAGGACGACCCCGGCGTGGCCGGCGCCCAGCACGCTGCGGATGTCGTGGGTGGTCCACTGGAGGACGCTGGCGGGCCGGACCTGGCGCAGCAGGGCCAGATTGGCCCGGACCAGGCGCTGCGCCTTGGTCCGAAGGAGAGCGATCTGCTCATCGGCCTCCGGCAGCTGTCCGGTTCCCTCCGCGGCGAGGCCGTCCGGCTCGACCGGCTCCTGCCCCGCGGTCAACGCCTTGCCTCACCGTCGGGCACGAGGCCCCAGCGCATCGCCTTCACCACCGCCTCGAGCTGACTGTGGGCCTCGAGCTTCCCGAGGATGCTCTTCACGTGGCCTCTGCAGGTGTGGACGCTGATGCCCAGGCGGCGTGCGATGGTCTGGGGGTCGAGACCCTGGCAGAGGCAGCCGAGGACCTCGGTCTCGCGCTCGGTGAGGCTGGCGGTGGGTGGCGAGACCGCCGGGCGGGCGGCCTGCACCCTGTCCAGGAGCACGCTGAGCACGCTCCCGTCCACCGACATCTCCCCCTCACCCGCGCGCCGGAGGGCGTCAAGGACGGTGCTGATGCTGCTCTCCTTGGGGAGGATGCCGCAGGCGCCGATGGAGGCGACCCGGGCCACCAGCTCCACATCCGTGTAGGCGGTGAGGATCACGATCCGAAGATCGGGATCCAGCTTCAGGAGGCTTCGCGACGCCTCGACCCCGTCACCGTCCGGGAGCCGGACGTCGGTGAGCAGGATGTCCGGGTGGCTGGTGAGGAATACCGCGCGCCCCTCGGCGATGGTGGCTGCGATGCCGACGCAGCGCATGTCGGACTGCAGGTCGATGGCCATGGCGATCGACTCCGCCACCGCTCGGTGGTCGTCAACGACCAGGACCCGCAGGAGCTGACGGGCAGCTTCAGCCATCGCCAGCCGCTGGCGGGCCGGCTGACACCGGGGCCGGTATGGCGCTCCATGTCCCTAGCAAGGCCATCCACGGTAGCGCAGCGAGCTGACTGGCGCTCGATTCCGTCGCCGAGACCGACGCGGGCGTCTGGGCACAAGTCCCACGCGCCGGGGGACAACGCGGGACGCACTCGGGCCCGGGTGGGTGGGCCTGCGCAACGGCCCATTCTCGGAGGGCCGCCGTCCCCATAAGCTCGGCCCGCCAGGGAGCGGGGGTGTGTGCGGGTGGACATCGGATGGGCGGGACACTGCTACCTGCGGCGCGGGGCGCCACGGCGGCCGCGCCGGGCGGCGCCGGCGTCCCTTCCCGCCATCTCGTCATGCGATGGGCCGAGGTCGTTCGCCCGGCCCGCACCGGCTTGCATCTCGGGGTGGGATGATCCACCGACCTGGCCGCCCGCGCCGCGGGGTCGTCCGCATGACGACCACAGCAGGAGACGGCACCGACCTCACGGGTGACCTGCCCTGGCGCGAGGCACAGGCAATGCTGCGCCGGCTCCGACAGATCTTCTCTGATCACGATGCACATGCCGGCGGCTGGATCCTGACTCCTGTCAGCCGCGGCTTCATCGCCTCCAGGGGCAGGGGCCTCTCGGTCACCTTCTCCGCCTCCGAGGTTCCGGCGATGGAGCTCGTGGGACGTGGTCGACGCCGTGTTGCGCCAGGCGCGGAGCGCCCAGGGCCGAAGGCTGAAAGCCCCTGAGGCACCACTCTCGGCGGGATCGCGGGCCTGGCGAGCGGACGAGGGCGGGTCAGGGAGCGGGAGCACCGTTGTCGCCCTGGCGCCGTGCCACCAGCTCCACACGTGACCGGATGTCGAGCTTGGCGAAGACCCGCTGGAGGTGGGTCTCGACAGTGTTGACGGAGAGGGACAGCGAGGCGGCGATCTGCCGGTTGGTTCTGCCCTGCGATGCCAGCTCGGCGATCCGCTTCTCCTGGGGCGTGAGTCCCGTTCCTGGCGCGGAGCGGCGTGATCGGCGGCCTCCCGCCGCGGCGAGCTCGTGGCGGAGGTGGGAAGAGAGGAGATCGGCTCCGGCCTGCTCCGCGCGCCGCAACCCCTCGGCCAGCGGGCCCCGAGCCTCGACGTGGCGGCCGGAACGTCGCAGTGTCTGACCCAGATACAGCAGCGCCGTGATGCGGTCAAGCTCGAGGCCGCTCGACCGCGCCGCCTCCACAGCCGTCCGATCGTGCGCCTCCGCGGCGGCGGGATCGCCGTCACCCCGCGCCAGCGCCGCGCGACCCCAGGCCGCAGCCACACGTGGCCAGCCGCAGCGAAGATGCTCGGCACGAGTCTCCAACTGGCGAAGCAGAACCTCGCCTCCGACGCGGTCTCCCGATTCGACGTGGGCCGCGATGGCGTGTGCCGTCCAGGGGACGACGCAGGGCTCCTCCACGCCGAGGCGCTCGGCGACCTGCTGCAGCCCGACATAGTGCTCAACCGCCCCGGCTGGGTCCCCGCCCAGCAGGCGCAGCTGCCCCCGCACGTGACCGATCCGGAGCACGGCGATGGGGTCCGGACCGTCGCGGACACCGCGTTCCGCACGTGTGCAGGCGTCGCTGCTCTCGTCGAGGCGGTTCTGGTGAAGCAGCACGGCGGCGAGCATCGCCGTCGCCGCGGCGCTGACGCCCGGGGCCCCGTCCGCGGCTTTGACGGCAGCCGCCGCCAGGGCGGCGGCCTCGTCGAGGCGGGCCAGTCGAAGCAGCACGTCGGCCCGCGTGATCATCAGCTGAGCGGCGGCGAGCGTTGAGCCGGCATGGCGGGCCATCGCCAGCGTGGTTCCCAGGACGCGATCGGCCTCGCTGAGCTCACCGAGGCAGATCGCGGTCTGGGCGAAGAGCTGGGCGCTGCCGTACGGCGGCATCAGGGTGTCCGGCCGTCGCCGTAAGTCCTCGATGCCGGCCCACGCCGGATCCTCTCCCAGCGGCAGCGCTGGATGCGTTCCTCCCAGGACGCGCAGGTACGCGTCGACGGCCGCGAGCCGCGGGCTGACGGCCGCCTCCAAGCTGATCAGCTTCGCCTCAGCCACCGTTGACAGCGCCGCCGGGACTCCGGCTGCCTGCCAGCTGACGGTGGCGAGGTCCAGAAGGGCCGCCGCCGCCATCTCCGGCGCTGCGCTACCGGCGAGCTCCGCCGCCTTCGCGTAGTGGGCGGCGGAGCTCGAGGCCCTGCCGGTGGCGATGCACGCGTGTCCGAGAGCGCGGAGGAGCCGTGCCTCTGCTTCCGGCTCGGCGGGCATGTCGCCATGACGGTGGAGGCGTTGGAGGACGCTGCCCGCTGCCACGGCGCGCCCCGATAGGAGAAGGGTCTCACCGAGGGACAACCGCAGCTCGAAGCCCGCCCGGTCCCCGGCCAGCTCCACCGCGGCTCGGAAGTGCCGGGCGGCGGACACCGCGGAGCCCTCCTCGAGAGCTCCCGCCGCGACCCGGGCGATGATCTCGACCGCTGACCCGTCGCCGGACAGATCTGACTTGAGGGCGTGATCGGCCGCCTGCGCCTCGAGGCCGCGGCGAGCCAGCGCAGAGAACGCGCGCCCGTGGAGGCGGCGGCGGGTGGGAAGCGTGAGGCCCGCGTAGAGCGCGTCGCGGAGCAGCGGCTGGGCGAACTCCAGGGCGCGGTCCGATGCCGGGCGGAGGACTCCCGCACGGCACAGGGTGTCGAGCGCGGCGTAGCCACTTGCTTCGCCCGATGCCACGATCTCGTCGACAATCTCAGACCCGAAGGGCACCTCGAAGACGCTGGCGGCCTCGGCGCACCGGACCGCCTCGGGACTGAGGCCGGCGAGGAATGAGCGGACAGTCGTCTCGGACAGCCGGATGGACGGCTCGCCGTTGGAACCCGCGTCTCCCTCTGCCAATGCCGCGGTCACATCGGAGAGGGCGAGGGGATTGCCGGCACACCGCCGCCACAGCGAGCCTGCGATCTCGTCGCTGACCGCAGCGCCACGCTCCGCGAGGACCCGCGACCAGTCCTCGAGCGAGAGGGGATCGAGGCTGATCACGGCGGCATTGCTCTCCCGCGCCAGATCGAAGGAGACCTTGGCGGCTCGATCCGGCCAGGGTCGGAGAGTTCCCGCCACGGCGACCGGCTGCCCTTCGATCCTCCGGCAGACGTAGCTCAGCACGAGCAGCGACTCGGGGTCGGCCCACTGCAGGTCGTCGATCGCGAGGAGCGTTGGCACCGAGAAGAGCCGCTCCAGCCGGTCGGCGACACCCTGGACCGTCAGGGGACCGTCCTGTTCCTCGGCGGACGCCGCGGTTTCGCCGGAGCCGAGCAGCTGGCGAGCCAAGGCCAGTGGCCACTCCTGCTCCAGGACCGCCCCCCGCGCTGTGAACACGCGCAGGGAGGCCTGGCGCGCGGCCTCTGTGATCTCGCTCAGGGCGGTCGTCTTCCCCGAGCCCGCCCCGCCGACGACGAAGAGCCCGGCACCTCGTCGGTCGTTCGCGGCCGCGATCAAGCTCGACGCTGCGGCCGTCACCCCCGCCATATCCCCCAGACCGCCCCCCCGCGAGTCTCCAGATCCTGGTTGGGTATGTTGGCATAGGTCTGGGCCCTCCCACATCCCCTAATCAGGGGGGCTCAGGAGGTGGTCGGGGGAGTCCTGGGTGGGCCCGGGCCAGCCTGGGCGGTTGTGAGGACGGTGGGTTACGATTGGCCGGGACAGCCGCCGCGAGACGGGGCGCGCACGCCCATTGCCCCAACCCAGACGATGCGCGAACGTATCAATCGGACTACGATAGTCATGCGGGTTGCGTCGGTCATGGCTCGAGCCGGACAGACCCTCGGGTACCGGACGGCCGTCGCAAGGAAGGCTCCATAGGGAACGGGAGTTATGGGTACTCGGGTGCGGATGCCGCGACGTCTCGGCGTCGCGATCGCTGGGGCCGCCTTCATCGCCGCCGGCTTCGCGATGGTCGGGGCGAGCACGCAGGCGGTTGACACCTCCTCAGCCTTCGGCTACTACGCTCCGCCGACCGCGTACAACGTCGGCGACAGCGCGACCTTCTCCTACACGGTGACCAACCTCACCGGCTCCACGATCAGCGCGACCCTCGAGTTCAACACCGCGCGGATCATCTCTTTCGAGGGAATCGACGTCAGCACCGGGTACCCGGCGCTGACCGAGACCGAGATCGCCCAGAACTGGTGGAACACCGTGCAGGTCTACGACATCCCCAACCAGTACCAGGACGGCTTCACCCTGCCACCGCTGGGGTCGGAGACGGTCACCTTCACCACCGAGGCGCTGACCGAGTGCGGCTACTACCAGCTGGACAGCGAGGCGACGGGCAACTCGGTGAGCGGCCTCTTCGCCACTGGATTCGTCCGGGTGATCGGATGCACCTCACCTCCGACGGAGACCCCGGGCCCATCGCCGACGCCAAGTCCGACGCCGACTGACGGGGGATCGCCGACGCCGAGTCTGACGCCGACGCCGACTGACGGGGGATCGCCGACGCCAACGCCGACACCGACCGGCTCGGTGTTGCCGACTTCGACCCCCTCGCGGTCAGGGTCCAGCTCGCCAACTCCGACGGGGAGCGAGCCGGTGGCGACCGCGTCGCCGACCGGAGGCGTCCAGGCGGCGAGCACGCCGGGAACCGGTGCGGGCCCGGCGGCGGGCGCTGCGGCCGGGATCGCGGTGATCGTCCTCGGAGTCCTGCTGGTCACCGCCGCCGTTGTCGCCAGACGCCACCCCCGGCCGATCTAGCCCGGGTAGACCGGCGCGCCAGATCGCAAGACGCCGCCCGGATGCGATCTCAGCTGACCCTGCAGATCAACCTGGCACCGACCGACCTCCCGCATGCGCGTTGGATCCTTCCCCACCAGTTGCGATGCTGGCTGGGCCAGGTGGACGAGGTGGTGCTGACCGTCGACCTGCACCGGAGCCACAACCGGTACGGGGCGGCGTGGGAGCAACGGCTCCCCGGGCTGCGCTCCCTGCTCACCGAGTGCTGCCGCCAACACCCGTCGGTGAGGACCCACGACGTCGACTATTCGCCTGAGGCGCGCGCCGTGGTTGCGGAGATGTTCTTCGGCGGGGCCGCAGTGCCGGCCAAGGACCGGCTGGGCGCTCCCTTCTACTCGTATTTCGCGGGCCTGGCGGAGACCGCCACCCCGTACGTCCTGCACATGGACTCGGACATGCTCTACGGGGGTGGCAGCCAGACCTGGGCGGCCGAGGCGCGCACACTGATGGAGGCGCGGCCCGACGTGCTCGCCTGCAACCCTCTGCCCGGACCGCCAACCGCCGATGGCAGCCTCCGCTCGCAGTCACTCGAACGCGAGGCCCTGCCGACCCTCGCCTTCTGCGCCGGTCAGCTCAGCACCCGGCTGTTCATCATCGACATGGAGCGCCTGCGAAGCCTGGCCCCCCTCCCGCTTCTGCATCCTGACGCAGGCCACTCGATGCTGGCCCGGCTCGAGGGGCATCCGCCATACCAGCCGGCGGAGGCGAGCCTCACCCGCGCCATGGCCGGACGGGGGATGAAGCGGATCGACTTCCTGGGGGCGGCCCCTGGGATGTGGGCGATTCATCCGCCCTTCCGGTCCGCGCTCTTCTACGAGCGACTGCCCGAGCTCGTCCAGTCCGTGGAAGAGGGTCAGGTTCCCGAGGAGCAGCGCGGACGCCACGACATGGGTGACTCGATGATCGACTGGTCGTCGGCTCGGCGGCCGCGCTGGCGGCGGATGCTGACGCACGCGCGGCTGGCGGCGACCGGGTCACTGGGAGCGCATCGGCGCGGCGCCAAGACGAGCGGCACGCCGGGGAGCCCGGTCCGCTGATCGGCAAATCGGGGGGCCGGGCAGGATGGGTGCCCAGGGTGGCGGGATCAGGGCCCAAGCTCGGAACGGGATGCCGGTGGTCCTGGAGGCGGGCGGCGGCTACGCTCGGTTCTTGTGAGCCATCGCACGCTCCGCGCGGTCGCCGCGGCGGCCGCGGTCGTGGCCGTCGCAGCGCTCGCGGCCCTGGCCATCACCCTGCACCTGCGGGCTGCGGCCGTCACGGCGGGATCCGCCCCCGGCGAGACCGGAGCTGCGTCGGCGCTCGCCCCCGCGATCAGCCTGCCCCCCCTCACCGACCCGGAACCGGGTCCTCTTCCCCTTCATGTCGATGGCAAGCGGCTCGTCAACAGCGCGGGCACCAGCGTCGTCCTCCACGGTGCGGACATGTCCGGAACCGAGTTCGTCTGCGTCCAGGGATGGACGGATGATCCCTTCGGGGGCCAGCCGGAGGACGATCCGGCGACCTTCGCCGCCATGAAGTCGTGGGGGATCACCGCCGTCCGCATCCCTCTCAACGAGGACTGCTGGCTTGGCATCAACGGGGTGCACATTGGGGGCAACGCGTACCAGCAGCCGATCATCAAGCTGGTCCGGGACCTGGAAGCTGACGGCTTCTATGTCATCCTCGATCTCCACTGGTCGGCCCCCGGAACCCAGCTGGCCGTCACCCAGAATCCCGCACCCGACGAGGACCACTCGCCGGCTTTCTGGTCCGGCGTGGCGGCGACCTTCCAGCACGACCCCGGCGTCCTCTTCGACCTCTACAACGAGCCCTACTTCTATTCGACCTGGATGGCGCCCGGAGCCCCCGATCCGTGGACCTGCCTGTGGACCGGATGCGAGATGGTCACCTACGTGACCGGCGGCAACCCCTACCAGGTGAACCGCAACTGGAAAACCGCGGGCTTCACCCAGCTCACCCACGACATCCGCAACGCCGGAGCCTCCAACGTGATCATGGCGGCCGGAGAGGGATGGGCCCAGGACATGTCGGGGTGGCTCAGCAGCCTGCCCGCCGACATGGATCCGAACACCGTCGCCTCCTGGCACAGCTACCCGGGATCGGGGTGCGGAGGTCCCTCGTGTTGGGATAGCACCATCGCCCCGATCGCCGCTAAGTACCCAGTCATCATCGGGGAGACCGGCGATTCGTCGGCGGGTCCTGTCACATACATGAACAAGCTGCTGCCCTGGGCCGACAGCCACGGCATCGGCTATCTGGCCTGGACCTGGAACGCCTGGGGCAACCCGACCGACGTGCTGGTCACCTCGATGGCGGCGGGCACACCGACGGCCGGCGAGGGCGCCTACTACCGCAAGCACCTCCAATCGCTCGGCTGAACTTGGGGTGACGGCGGGGCGGCGACCGCCGCGGCTCGGTGACGACCGCGACCGGGACCGCCGAAGGGCGGGCGACCGGGCCGGGCACCCCGGGCAGACGTGGTGCGCCGGCGCACGGTTTCGGGAGGCCGGGCGTTGCACTGGTGAGACGCCGCCGGCCGCCGGTGGCGGGGCTCGAGCTTGCGATCATCCACAGCAGGGGGGATCTGGTGACGGCACTCGCAGCGCCGGCGGTGGGCGAGACGGAGCTGGGCGCCCTCGGCCCCGGCGGAGACGCCCTCCAGGCGGCTCGGGACTGGCTGGCCCGGGAGCTCCACGACGGGGTCGTCCAGCGGCTGACCGTCATGGTCGTCGAGCTCGAGCACCTCAAGCGGCGCGGCTCCAGGCCGGTCGACCTGGAGAGGCTGCAACAGTCCACCCGGGAGTCCATCGGAGACCTGCGCCGCCTTCTCTGTGAGCTCCGCGACGAGCCCGCGGTCGACTTCGGCTTCGTCGACTCCGTGCGCGGGCGGCTGGAGCAGCTGGCCGAGGAGACCGGGACACTCGCCGACCTGGTCGTCCACTCGTGGCCCGAGGAGCTGCCCGCCCATCAGGCCATGAACCTCCGCCGCATCGTGGGCGAGGCGCTCAGCAACGTCCGTCGTCACAGCGGGGCGAGCCGGGTGACGGTCACCCTCCAGGCCGTCAACGGCTCGCTGGCGATCACGATCGCCGACAACGGCCGTGGGATGGCGAGCGCGGAGGGCGGTTTCGGCCTGCGCGGAATGGGTGAGCGGGCCCGCCTTCTCGGCGGGCGCATCTCTCTCGACAGCTCCCCTGGACGGGGGACCACAGTGCGGTGCATCAGCCCGCTCGGAGGATCATGACGATCATTACCAAACCCATTCGCGTCCTCATCGCCGACGACCAGACCCTCTTCCGCTCCGGGCTGGCCCGGCTTCTCGACGACGACCCGCGGGTGACGGTGGTCGCCGTGGCTGCCGACGGGGTCGAGGCGGTGCGGCGCTGTCGCGAGACCGAGCCGGACGTCGTTCTCATGGACATCAAGATGCCCAACCTCGATGGCATCCAGGCGACCGAACAGATCGTGGCGGCCATGCCTGGGACCCCGGTCCTGATCCTCACCACCCTGGAGGCCGACAGTCACGTCCTGGCGGCGCTGCGGGCGGGTGCCAGCGGTTACGTCCTCAAGGACGCCGAGCCGGAGGCGATCGTCTCCAGCATCCTGGCGGTGAAGTCAGGGGAGCGGGTCATGGCTGGGGCGGTCGCCCAGCGGGTCTTGGGGATGCTCACCGGCGACACCACCCCGAAGGACTTCTACGACGGCTTGACCGCACGGGAGATCGAGATCCTCAAGCTGATCGCGAGCGGCTGCGCCAACAAGCAGATCGCCTACAAGCTCTCCATCAGCGAGAAGACCGTACGCAACCACATCAGCAACATGTACGAGAAGCTGCAGATCTTCGACCGCTCCCAGGCCGTCCTCTACGCCGCCCGCAAGGGCTTGGTCCAGCTCTAGCCTTCAGGCTCCGCCTCCGGCGCATCGGTCGAGGCGGAGCCGCCACCCGATCCTCCGCCTTCCGGGTGCGCTCGGTCACTCGAAGAGCGGCGGCGACCAGTGGTCGAGGACGTAGTCCAAGCCCTTGTGGTCGCGCTGACCGATCACCCGGGCGGGGACGCCGGCCACCACGCTCAGCGGAGCGACGTCGCGGGTGACCACCGCACCGGCGGCGACGACCGCCCCTCGTCCGATGCGGACCCCGGGGAGGATCATGGCCCGCATCCCGATCCACACGTGGTCCTCGATGGCGACGGGTCGGGCGCGCAGGGGGAAGTCGGGAAGGTCGCGGTCGTGGTCGGCGGTGAGGATGGCCACCTCTGGCGAGATGCTGACGTGGTTGCCGATGCGCAGGCCGCCGCGGGTGTCCAGGGCACAGTCCCGGTTGATCAGGGTGCCGGCCCCGATCCTGGTGCCTCCGCGGCGAACGTGACCGGGACCGTGGAACCAGAGGTTGAGACCGAGCTGAAGCCCTGCGCCCCGGCCGATCTCCATCCCCACGACTCGGCGGTACCACAGGTGGCGCAGGGTGTAGCTCGGTGCCTGGCTGATCAGGTGGTTGGTGATGTAGAGAAGCAGTTGGAGGCCGACCCCACGGGCGCCACCGAGAGGCCGGACTCGCACGCGAGCAAGCACCCGAGCGGATACTGGACCCCTCCGCCCCGGGCGTCGCTCACCTGCTCGGATCTGCTCCACGTTCACGCTGCCCCGGTCGCGGCCTCCTGCGCTGGCGGTGAGCCCTGCCGCTGAACGGTAGCATGCAGAACTCCGAGCAGGCAGCCGAAGGCGATGGCAGCGCGGAACCACCAGAATCCCATGTCGGTGTAACCCATGACCACCCATCCCACCGTGGTGCACGCCACCAGCGTCCCGAGCAGAGCCACCTCGCGACTCTCGGACCGGGAGGCGCGGGTGCCGGCCAGCACCGCCGCCGCGACCAGCATCCAGAGGGCGAGCTCGCCCGGAATGCCCATCCGCATCCAGACGTAGAGCAGGGTGTTGTGGGGGACGTAGGCGATGAAGTCGTCCAGGCCGCTGACGGTCTGGACCGGCGTGTTGACATAGTCGATCGGGACCCCGAATCCGGTGCCGAGGATCGGGTCCTGCTTGATCATGTTGCCCAGGTCGGCGTCCTCGTCGATGCGATACTGGTTGGAGGACGCGTCGCGGGGCAGGGGGTCGATGGCGGAGCGCACCGCCTGGGCAGGGCCCGCCAGGGTGCCGGTGCCGTTCCACTCCACCGGCAGGTAGACGATGAAGGCCACCACCGCGAGCACGCCGGTGTTCCGGATCAGCCGACGACGCTCGGGAAGCACGGCATAGGCCAGAGCAGCCATCACGAGCAGTTCGGCCCCCAGGATCAGGAAGGCGTCACGCCGGGTGTTGCCGATGTCGGCGATGAGGACAAAGGGGAGCAGCGCCGTCGCCGTGGTGCGCAAGCGCCCCCGCTGCCCGAAGAGCCAGAGGCCGAGGGTGAGCATGATGAAGATCCCGAAGAGGAACGATTCCTCATGGGCCAGGATGGCCTGAGGTTGAGGGATCTCGCTGCGGGTGGCGATGAAGATGTACACGCCTTGCAGCGACTTGAACCCACTGCCGAGGACAAACGTCCAGAGCACCGCCTGCACGGCGCGCCGGGTCGTGATCACCTGGGAGGCGAAGAGGTAGGCGGCGCCCAGGTAGAGCCAGGGTCTGATCTCGTCGAGCGCGGCCGATGATCCACTGATGCCATTTGCGCTCACGGTGGCGCCGGTCAGACCGCGAGCGGCGGCGATGGCCGCGAGCAGAACGAGCACACCGATCGTGGCCGCAACCTGGGAGTGGGGCAGCCGCAGGCTGCGCTGGGTGACCCCTCGGGTCAGCCAGACCAGCAGCAGGAGCACCACGGCGATGTCGAACGGGCTCATCACCAGGCCGCCCAGACCGAACGCGCCTTGGAGGCTCTGGAAGAGCGGGATGCGATCGGTGAAGGCATCCAGGCCGAGGATGCCCACGGAGTACGGGTCCTGCTCGACGAGAGTGGCGAATCCGATGAGGGTCAGCACCCCGGTGGCGGGAGCACGCCACCAGACGAAGGGGAGCACGAGCGCCGCCACCAGGCCGACGACGAGGAAGCTGCGAGTGCCACCGAGGGCCCCGGCCGCCAGACCGACGAGGATCGCGACGATGACGCCGATGCCGGCTGCGATCCGTGCCCGCTTCTTCTCTAGTCTCTCGAGGTCGGCGGCGCGTGGAAGCGCAACCACCGAGGTGCTCATAGCTTACCCAGGCCGAGCCACGCGTACCCGAGTGCGATGGCGGCCACCACCACCGCGGCGGCCTGGGCCCGCCGCGGGCGGTCATGCCAGCGCAGGGCCACCGCGACCACCCCCAGGATGGCCAGCAGGGGCCATATCACCGGGTGTCGCCCAGGGCCCGCCTCAGCCAGGGCGGCAAGGCCGACCGGACACCGTTCAGGACGACCGGGGGAGGGGTGGCGAGCAACTCCACCGCCTCCTTGACGCGAGGCAGCGGCGTCATCCCTGCCCTCACGACCATGACCGGGGTCTCGCACAGCCGTGTGGCCGCGATGCCGGCGTCCGACCCGAGGAGCGGGGGGAGATCGAAGACGATGGTGTCCGCCCATTCCGACAGCTGGGAGAGGATTTGGCTGCCGGCGAGGCGGCTCACGGCCCGCGGCACGTCATCTCGTGGCTTGCCGGCGCTGAGCAACCAGACGTCGCCGACGATCCGCTGGAGGTAGTCCTCCACGTTGGTGGGACCGTCGACGAGGTCCTGGATCCCCGGCCCTTCGGACAGGTTGAAGCGTCCGTGCAGCGAAGGGCTGGCGAGGTCGAGGTCGATCAGGACGGTGCGTCGCTCGTGATCCATCCATTCCACGAGGGCCAGGCCTGCGGCCACGCTGCTGCGGCCCTCGCCGCGCAGGGCGCTGGTGACACCGAAGGACTGCGGGCCCTCGTGGCTGATCCGCTGGACAGCCTCGCGACATCCCCGGAGCAGGGTCGCTGGCAGCAGCCCATTGGCCTCGCGGGCCGAGGCCGCCGCGGTGTCCCGGCCGGTCTCCAGGCGCCTTGGCGGAGGGAGTCGGGTCACCGGGGTGAACGTGTGGGAGGGGATCGGCGACTCGCTCACAGGTCACCCCCCTGGAGCGTCGCGGTCGGAGGGATGCGGCTGATGCTGGCGGCGACCTCCAGACCCAGGGTGCGCTTGATGTCCTCAGCCCGGCGCGCCGTCCGGTCCATGGCGGTCAGGGCGGCGAGGATGAGGACGCTCACCAGCAGCCCCACCACGAGCCCCGCGATCCCGACCTCGAGCAGCTTCTTCTTGGTGCTGGTTGCCACCCCCGAGGCGGTGGGGGCGTCCAGCACTCGGAACCCGGTCTGGCTGCTGACGTTGGCCAGGGTCAGCTGGGCCTGTTGGTACTGACCGAGGAGGGACTGGTAGGTGGTGGTGTCGAGGCTCACCGCCTGGTTCAGCTCGGTCGCGGTCGCGTCCCCCACGCCGACGGTGGAGGTGGTCGGGTGGGCTGTCAGGTAGGTGGATAGCGCCTGCTGCGCCTGCTGCAGGGTGACCTGCGCCTGGGCGACCTGCTCGCCGTAGTAGGTGACGGCGGTCTGGTCGGTGGCCGTCTGGGCCGCGGCGACCTGAGACGAGTACTGGGTGATCAGCGCCTTGGCGGTGCCGGCGGCCACCGCCGGGTCGGGTGCGGTGACGATGATATTGAGGACCTGCGGCCCGGCGTCGACGAAGCCGACCATGTTGGGAAGGTAAGTGGCAATCTGGTCGTCGAGCGAGCCCTTGGCTCCGCCGAAGAGGTCACTGAGCCCGGGGATCGCCGCCAAACCGGTCGACTCCGCGTAGGGGTGCGATTCCAGGTAGGCGCCGAGCGGGCCGCTCGTCCCCACCGCCACGGCGAAGGAACGGGTGGTGAGGAGCTCCTGAATGGCGTATTCCTGCAGGGTGGACGGATCCACACCGGTGGTGGTGTCGGCGCCCTGACCCGGGACCGAGGCGTCGACCCAGAGGCTGGTGGTCGACGCGTAGCTGCCGGGCTGGGCCATCTGGTACCCGGCGGCCACCAGCACCCCGATCACGATCGGGACGATGGCCAGCAGGCGATGTCGGTAGAAGGTCTCCAGGAATCTCATGCCTGTCAAGTCTCGTTCGGATCGACGCAGTCGGGAATGGGTGCAACCTGAGGGGCACCTCCCAATGTCCCCGGCGTGGTGGGCGTCCCACCCAGGGTCAGGTGGGACAGAGCGGAACGCCGCGGGCGAGAGTGCTTCTGCCCAGGGGGGCGGCCGGCTGCGATGATCGGTCAATGTGCGGGTGGAGTTGCGGGCGCGCTCCCAGTGCTTGACGTACCCGCTGCGATTCCGGGTCCCTCTGCGCACTCCGTCGCGGTACGCTCGCCGTGGGCGTCTCCCTGCTGCTCACCTGGGTGGGATGGGGCTCGGGCGGTCGCCTGCTGCTCAAGCGGTGCCACCGCTTCGCGGATGGCGTCACCCCGCGTGGCGACTGCGGGCTCCTGGTGCAGTGGCCTGGCCAGCAGGACAACGAGGGCTTTGCCGGGCAGCCTCACTTTCGACCGCCTGGTGGAGATGACGGGGGTCGCCGCCGATCGCGTGCGATTCCGGGTGACCGTCCGCTTCCCGGCAGGCATCTGGCTGGAGGCGGCGATCAAGTCGCGGGACTGGGACAGCTGCAGGAAGCTGGGTCGCCTCCTCTCGGCTGGGGAGCTGATGGCGGCGTCTTGCTGCCTCCTGAAAGGGCGCCGGCCTCCGACTCAGTGGGGCTCGCAACCACGGCTCTCTGCGCCGTCGTTAGCGCCACCAGCCTCGCCCCTCGAGAGATTCTGGGTGTCACTCAGGGAAGTATCCCCACCGCACACAACGGCAAGGTGCAACCCCTGGCCGCGCGGGACAGGTACCACCGTGGGTGGTTTCGGCCGTGACGGCGCGCGCCGGTGGCCGGATGACAACCGGATCGCGTTGGTGATCTGAAGTGGAGGGAGAGTTCGACTACCGGGCAGCGCTCACCTTCGATGATGGGCCGTCAGAGTGGACAGACGCCGTCGTTGAAGAACTCTGCCGCCACGGTGCAAGGGCGACCTTCTTTGTTCTTGGTGACCACATCGCCGGGCGCGAGGAGATCCTCCGCCGCGCCGTCTCCGCGGGGTGTGAGATCGCCATTCATGGCCGCTCACACCGCCGTCTCACCGAGCTGTCGAACCGAGAGATCAGAGACGAGATGACCTTCACTGCGGCCTTGATCCGAGATGTGACAGGGCGTACGCCTTCCCTCTGGCGAGCACCACGCCTCTCCTCGGGATGGCGGGTAAGGGCCGTGTGTGGGAGTCTGGGACTGCGAGAGGTGTGGCTGACGGCCGACACGGAGGACTACAAGCGGGAGACTGAACAAGTGGTCGAGCGGGCGATCGCAGGCTTGCAGCCTGGCGCGATCATACTAATGCACGACGGTCGTGCTTCGTCGGACAGTCCACAGGAAAGCTTGCCCGATCGCAGGGGCACCGTGGCCGCCTTGCCGCGGATCTTGGTGGAAGCGAAACACCGAGGACTGCGCATGGTTACGGTCTCGGAGGTGGCTAACGACTCAGCCGGCGCTATCGCCCTTCCGCACCGGTCACTCCCGGCTCAAGTCTGGGGCCGAGCGCGAAGGATGGTGAAGGCAGGGTAGGCGCGCTATCCGCGCCGGTTGGAGATGCTGGCCCAGAGCCTTGGGATCAGTTGGAGTACGCTCTGGCGCTTGCGCAGCGCCTGGAATGTGCGGGAGGACCTATCGATTGGGTAGGCGAGACTTGCCTGGGCGCCATGGACGAACGCGGCGCAGATGAATAGATTGCGCGGTTTGCGAAGCCGAAGCAGGTCGCGCCAGCCAAGGCGGAAGGCAAACCAGATGATCACCGATGGAAGGATGGCGATGTCCCACAAACGCAGATGCTTCATGTATGTAGCTCCCTCGGCAGCCCAGTAGCTTTCGAGGAGACTCCGCCCCTCTGTCTCGATTTTCTTAAGCTCGTGATGAACGACAGCCGGCTGCGGCAACTCGACGACCCCGCGCCCGCTGCGCAGCATGCGATAGATGACATCGAAGTCCTCGCCGCCCCTGAGTGGAGCGCCCACTCCGAGGACCTCATCGAAGCCACCGATCTCGCGAAGGGCCTCCGTACGAAACATCTGGTTACCGCCGCTCGCGCCGACCACTCGGTACACGAGCCATGGCGAACGATGAAGGCGCATGCGAGGCGGCATGAAGGCGGGCGTGAAATAGAGGTCGTGGTCGTGTGAAGCGGCCACCACGCCACCGAAGGCCGCCGAGACCTTGGGCTGGTGGTATAGGACCCGTTCCAAGCCAACTAGCCAGTCAGCTGGTACGACGCAGTCATCGTCGGTGAAAGCGACGAGCTCTCCTTGAGCATGGCGGAGGGCGACGTTGCATGCTGCGGACCTGCCAACCTTGGAGGACTGTACGTATGAGAAGCGGCGGTCGTCGCCAACGGTATCGCGATAGGCCTCTCTGGTACGAGCATCGGTGCTCTGGTCAACGACGATCACTTCGAAGCTATCGTGATCGAGGTGGCTCAAGCTCTGCAGGGTCGCTACGATTCCGGGACCTCGATTTCGAGTAGGGATACCGACGCTCACGCGAGCTGTTGTATCGTGGCTGGCTGTCGTCATCGCATCGGCAGCCCGTCACTAGGCGGACGATTGCGCGTGGGATCGCGGACGGTGGCGCAAGACGGTCTCGCGAGAGAATGGGGGGGTTGTCATGGCCGACTCGGGGACCGTCGCTGCACGAGGATGGCACGGTTGGCGCTCGGAGCCACGTGGCTATCGTTGACTAAGGCCAAGTTCGTAGCGATAGGCGGGAGCGGGACCGATGGGATATCGTCCCGCTCCACCTAGGGCGTCAGTCCCAGCAAGAGCCGCGCCGTTGGGGTGCCTCGCGCGCCAACTCGGCTGGGGGGAGACGTCGTGGGTCGAGCACAAAAGGAGCAGCTCCGACCAAGCTTGATCAGCAGGCCTTCATCACCGACGGAGACGGCGGCGGTCGGGTGCGGACAAGAGTGCGTCGGGCCGTCCTCCTGATAGTGGCAGGCGCGAGACGCGCACCCGTCACCCCGTCTCGCTATCGATCGGGGAACTGGCGTTCCTAGAGGACGGCACAGATCACCCAGAACGTCAGTAGCCCGTGGGTGGGCGGTGGTCCTGGGTGCTGCCGCGCCCGCCTATGGTCATTGCCTACAGGAACGCGCAAGGCTCAGGGCATGGCCGCTCCGGTCCAAGAACGTGGGCGCATGCTGGTGATCAACCCCTTCGCCGGGGAGATCGGCGGCACGGAACGGCATTCCGTACTGCTAGCACGTACCGCCTCCGAAGCGGGGTGGCGCGTTCGCCTCGTCTTTCCCGCCTTGGGCGCGGTGCGCGACGAGCGGCTGCGTGCCTGGTGTGTAGCCCAAGGTTTCGCGGCCGAGACGACGCCAGCCGTGCGCGACTCGGCGCTGCCCTGCGGCCCTCGCGACCTGGCCCGGCTGGCGGCGCTGGTGCGGGCCAGCCGCGCCGACGCGATCGTGATCAACTACGGCGCCTACCCGGCCCTGCGGGCGATTGCCGCAATCCGCCTGGCCAGGCCACGGGCACGGCTCATCGTCGAAGTTCACTCCGTCCTCGACTGGAATCAGGTTGGCATCCGCCGGCGGAGCAAAACCCGGCGAACCGCGGCGCTCAGCTCCCGCATGGTCGTCCACTCCCGCCCGGTGTTGCGGTCGCTGCTGGCCGCGGGCGTGCCCAAGGAGAAGACGGTCATCTTCCCCTACGCCATTCCGCCGCCGGCCTCGCCTCCGACCCGTACCCGCGCCCGCGCCTCGATGGGGGTTCCGGACGACGCGGTCGTCGTCGGCACCGCTGCCCGGCTGTGCCCGGAGAAGGGGGTGGCAGACCTCATCGAGGCGGTTGCTGAGGTGCCCGACCCGACCGGACGGGTCCACCTGCTCATCGCTGGAGACGGCGAGCTGCGCACCGACCTAGAGCAACTGGCCCGCCTCCGGCTCGGATCGCGCGCTCATTTCCTTGGCCACATCGTCGACCTCGCGCCCTTCTACAGCTCCCTGGATCTCTTCGCCCTCGCTCCGATCTGGGACGAGGCCTTTGGCCTCGTCTACATCGAGGCCGCCCACCACGGCGTCCCCAGCGTGGCGTCGCGAGTTGGCGGCGTTGCCGATGTGGTGGTGGACGAAGCGACCGGGCTCCTAGCGACACGGGGAGACCGGCGAGGCCTGGTCGCAGCGCTCTCGCGGCTCATCGCTGACCCGCCGCTGCGGCAGACCCTGGGAGCCGCCGCCCAGGCCCGTGCCCGCGCCCTCTACGGGGTGGAACGCTTGCTCACCGCCTACGCGGCCATCCTCGGCTGAGCCGGGGCCTCCTCTCACGCTGGCGATGTGGCAGCAGTCTCATCCCGGTGAGAAGATCATCTCCCGAAACCAGCGCCGTTCCAAGGGGAGAAGGCGTCCAGCAGGCACAGAGCGCGGTGATGGGCTCGGATCGCGGCGGGCGACGGCGTGGTTGAACCCAATCACCTCGGCACCGATTCCGGCGATGAGTTCGTCCTTCTTGGCGGCCCGTGGTCTGACGCCATCCTCTCCCTTCCATGAGTAGCTCCAGTGATGAACAGCGAATGCTGTCGGGAGTCATAAGGATAAGAACAGGGTGCCGGGAAGATCCGGACACCTGGTCTCGCCTCCCACCGGCCCCTGCGAATGACGTCGGTCAAGAGCGCTGGGCCCGTCTGGACGCTGAGGAGGCGATGCCAGAGGACGAAACTGGCAGGCTCGCGATCACCTCCCTCAACAGAAGATGATCCGGCGTCACGCCGATGATCGAGGCGCAGACGGGGCGCTGAGACACGCGGCCGGCGAAGAAGGAGAGTCGCTCGATGGGGGAGTGCATGGGGCGGAGGTACTCCACGTCGGTGGCCAGATAGACGCCGTCGTGGCGCTGCTCGGGTCGTCCCTGAGCCATATGTGGTAGAAGATCCTGGAGGTCATGCCATCGCTGCTGATTCGTCTCTGCATTGCGTCAGTCCCGGGGCGTGGTGGCTTTCCGCCGCGCCCTGTGTGAGGCGCGGAGCGCTGCCAGCCCCAGGCTTCCCGCCACTCCGACCAGCAGCAGCTTCCCCTGCTCGAGCTCGTCGTCGGTGGCCAGCCGCAGCAGGAGCGCTGCGGCCGCGAAGCTGGCCATGCCCGCGACGACCCCGAGCAGAAGACCGACGCGGAGAGCCAGGACGACGATGATGCCCATCACGGCGGTGGCAATGGCGCCCTTGAACATGCGCACCGCGGACTTTCGCACGTAGGCGCCGCGGACCAGCCATAGGCCGATGACCGCCAGCACGACCTCGGTGATGACCATCGCTACGGATGCACCGATGGCGCCGTTTCCCTGCGTCCGCTGGAAGTAGGGGATGAGGAAGAGGTTCATCAGCGGGTTGATGACGCTGGCCAGGACCATCATCTTGGTCCACACCATCTGCTGCTTGCGGGCGATCATGATCTGGTTGGCCATGATGTTGAGGTACATCGGAGGGACGCAGAGGGCGAGCAGGGCGAACACCGGTATCGAGCCCGCGAAGCCGGGCCCGTAGATGGCCCGCAGCAGCGGGCTTGCAACCAGGACGGAGCCGACGCAGATCGGCATGCTGAGCAGCACCACCATCTCCATCACCGGTCGCGCGGTCCGCAGCAGGTCCTCGTCGCCACGCTTGTGAGCGCGGACCAGGCGCGGAAGGGTGGCATTGGAGAGGATCACCGGCACCGCCATCAGCGTGCTGAAGAGCCTGGTCGGAAGCCCATACCAGCCCAGCACAGTGCTCGAGGTCATGAACCCGAGCATCAGTGAGTCGATCCAGAGGTAGATGGTGAAGAAGGCGGCGAAGCTCCAGTAGGGAAGGCTGTCGATCATGAGCTGGCGGAGGTCCCCCCAGGACACTCGCCAGTCGATGTGGAAGAACGGCCGGGCCCACAAGAGAAACACCCCGGTGAAGAGAGCGCCGATGACCACGCTCGACAGGAGCAGACCGATGGCGCGGATGCCGACCAAGACCATGACGATGCCGCTCACCGTCCCGAGCGTCCCACTCAGAATGGCGCCGTACGCCAGGTAGTTCATCTTCTCCATGGCCTGGAGCCCGGCCGCGACCGGGCTGGACACCACGGCGGTGGCGCAGAGACCCCAGCCCAATATGAGGGCCACAGCCTCCTCACCGCGGAAGGGACCGAGGAACGCCAGCAGCAGGGTGCCCGCCAGCGCCGGCGCCAGCAGGACTGCGCGCAGCACGATCGCGGTGCCGACCAGCCGGGGGGCCCGCCGTGGGTCGGCGGCGATCTCCCGCACCAGGAGCGGCGGCAGGCCGAGGCCGACCACCACTCCGAGGATCCCGCTGACCGCTGTGCCCAGGGTGAGGATGCCGATCTCGGATGAGCCCAGCCTCCGCGGCACGATGACCGTCCAGACGAGTGTCCCCGCCCAGGTGACGAGCTGGCCCAGGGAGAGGAGTGAGATGTTGCGGGCGACCAGCGACCGCCCGGTCCCTGGGGCGGTGGGGGTGGCGGGGGCGACGGCGTCGGCCGGGGGCGAGGGTGGGCTGCCGTCGGCTGCGGGGCGCACCTCGATCATCCCCACGCCCTCTCGGCGGCGGCCGGACGGCCGCAGAGCCGGCGGGTGCGAGGCGTGCGACGGGTTTTCAATGGCAGCCTGTGAGCCTCCGTGGCCTGACCCCCTCGCGTGGACTATGGCCGCCCGTCCTAGAAGAGGTGAATGGGCGTGTCGCCCATGCCTGGGACATAGGTCCCCCCCCAGTCGCTCCCTCCCATGGCCGGCGCGGTCCCCGTCTCCCTAGGATCGTGGCATGGGTGCCGGGAGTGCATGGCTGTGCAGACCGAGACGCCGCTGACCGAGGGTCAGAGGCGGACTCCGACGGGGCCCGCCGCCGGCGGCCGCAGCGTCCTGATGGTCTGGTCGCAACTGCCGTCGCCGCCCGACGGGGGCTCCGACCTGCGTGTCCACCACCTTGCCTCCCAACTGGCTCGGCGGCACCGGGTGACCCTGCTGGCGTACGGCTCCCCGGGCGATGGGCGCGACTGGGATGGGCTGGCCCGCGTCCTCACCGGGGTCCACCGGGTGCCCCCGCCTGCGGACCATGCCCTGCGGCGCCGGGGCCGGCTCGGCTCGCTCTCCCGGCGCCAGCGCCAGCTCGCCTCGCTCTGGGGTCGCTCGTCCTTCCACCTGAACGCCCTGCGGTCGGGCGCCATGCAGGAGGCGATCAACGGCCTGGTCAGGACCGTCGGCTTCGACATCATCCAGGTCGAGTCCAGCGGGATGATGTGCTTCGACTACCCCGGGGAGGCTCCGGTGGTGCTCGACGAGCACAACATCGAGTACATCCTGCTCGGGCAGGTCGCGGATGTCGAGAGGTCCCCGCTGCGCCGGCGCTTCGGACGGCTGGAGGCGGCCAAGACGCGCCGCGAGGAGCACCGGTTCTGGAGCCTCGTGAATGGGTGTGTCGCCACCTCCGCGGTGGACGAGGCCGTGATTCGTCGCACCTGCCCGTCGGTGCCGACTGCGGTGGTGCCCAACGCGGTCGACACTGACCACTTCACTCCAGCCGCTGTTCCGGTAGACCCGGACAGCGTGGTCTTCGTGGGGAGGATGGACTTCCGGCCCAACGTCGACGCGGTGACCTGGTTCGCCCTCCACGTCCTGCCCCGGGTGCGCCGGGTGCGGCCCTCCACGGTGCTCACCGTCGTCGGTGATGGTGCCCCGTCCTCGGTGCGGCGCCTCGCCGGTCCCGACGTGGTCCTGACCGGCCGCGTCGAGGACGTGCGTCCCTTCGTCCATCGTGCCGCCGTGGTGGTCGCCCCCCTGCGCGCCGGTAGCGGGACCCGCCTCAAGGTGCTGGAGGCGCTGTCGATGGCCAAGCCGGTGGTCAGCACGACCGTCGGCGTCGAAGGGCTCGACGTGGCCGGCGGCGAGCACCTGCTGCTGGCCGATGACCCCGATGAGATGGCAGATGACGTCCTCCGCCTGATGGCGGACCCGGCGCTTGGCGCTCGTCTCGGGGCGGCGGGACGGTCGCTGGTGGTCGAGAGGTACGGGTGGGCCGCCGCCGCGGCCCGGTTGGACGCCTTCCATGGGGTGGTGATGGCCGCCGCCGTCGCGCGGCGCTGACGGCGATCACCGTTGGACGGCTGTCCGGGAACCTGGGCGATTGTCCGGGTGGCGATGAGACAGGTGCCCAGGATCAGCCTCAATGACCATTGTCCCGACCTCTTGGACTGGATATCGTCCACTGGATGAGGATTGCCATGGTCAGCCCCGGGTTGCCGCCCGAGGGCGGGGGCATCGGGGCCTACACGGACAAGACAGCTCGCGTTCTGGCGGCGCGGGGTCACGCGGTCCATGTCCTCATCCCCGGAACCAGCCGGCTCACCACCGAGGTCATCGACGGCGTCCAGCTCCACCGCGTGCCCACCGCGTCCTTCCGCCCGAGCGTCCTCGCCCGCGCCTGGGCGGTGAGCCGCACCCTGCGGCGCCTCGGCCCCTTCGACATCGTCCAGGCCTGCGAGTGGGATGCCCAGGCCTGGTGGTACTCGCTCCATCCGCAGGCGCCCCTCGTGACCCGGCTCGCGACGCCGCGCTTCGTCGTTGATCAGCAGGACGAGGCACCCTGGTCGCAGCGTGTGCATCTCTCGTTCCGACGCTGGTTGGAGCGCGACCAGACCCGGCGCAGCGCTCGGGTCATCTGCCCGTCGCGGACGCTGGCTCGCGAGGTGGGCCGGCGATGGGGCTTCGATCCCGACGTCGTCACCATCGTCCCCACCGGCATTCACCTGCCACGCGCGGGCATCGGCAGGCCGCCAGAGGAGCTGCGGGGCCTCGACTACGTCCTCTACTTCGGGCGCCTGGAGCCGCGCAAGGGGGTCGACACCTGGATCGAGGCGCTTCCCCAGGTGCTGGAGAGCAACCCGATGCTCCACGCGGTCTTCGTTGGCGAGGACCTCGGCATGGCCGGCCGCTCCTTCGAGGACTACGCTCGGCAGCGCTGCTCGCGCGACATGGCGCGCCTCCACTTCCTGCCGGCCATGTCGCACGCGCGTCTGTTCCCGATCGTCGCCGGGTCCCGCTTGGTGGTCATGCCGTCGCGCTTCGAAAGCCTTGCCAACGCCTGCCTCGAGGCCATGGCCCTCGGCCGGCCGGTGGTGGGCACCACCGGCACCGGCCTGGCCGAGATGATCACCGACTCCGTGGACGGCTTCCTGGTGCCCGCGGGGGACGCTTCCGCTCTCGCGGCGACGGCTCGTGCGGCCTTGGCCGACGACCACCTGCTCTCCCGGATCGGCCGGGCGGCCCGGAGGCGGGCGGCAGACTTCGACCTCGAGGCCATGGTGGACCGGCTGCTCGAGGTGTACGCGGAGGTCCTGCAGCCCAGCGCCGTGCCCTCGGCGATGCTCGCGTGACCATCTCGATCGGCATCCCGACCACGCGCTCCGGCACCCTCGGGGTCGCGATCCGTTCGCTGCTGACTCAGACCTGGGGCGACTGGGAGCTCATGGTCATCGGCCAGGGCTCCCCAGAGGCGGAGTCCCGGCTGCACGACGCGACCGCCGCCGCCGCCGCCGCCGACCCCAGGGTGGCCTACGTGCACCTCTCTCGCTGCGGGGTGAGCCTTGCGCGCAATGCCTGTATCCGTCTCGCGCGTGGGGAGATCCTGGCCTTCCTCGATGACGACTGCGAGGCCGATCCCCGGTGGTTGGAGACGATCGCGGCGGCCTTTGCCGGTGACCCGGAGCTCGGAGTGGTGGGTGGGGCGGTGACGCCCGTCGGTCGGGTGGGACCCTTCTCCTATTGTCCGATGGTCTCGCCTGCTGAGGCTGTCTACGAGCCGCGGGTGACCCCCCGACGCCCCCCTGCGGGGTGGAACTGGATCGGGGCCAACGTCGCGATCCGAACTGAGGTCGCGGCTCAGGTCGGTCCGTGGGACGAGAGCCTTGGGGGAGGGGCCGTGTTCCCGGCCGCGGAGGACACCGACTACAAGCTCCGCCTGGAGGGACTGGGGGTCCGGATGCTGAGCACTCCGAGGTCGGTGGTGTTTCATTCGTCCGGGACCAGGGTCGGCCGGGCGGCGCTGCGGTGCCAGCGGAACTACGACCTCGGCAACGGGGCGATGTGCGCCAAGCAGACCATGAACGGGGATCCGCGCGGGGCGCTTTACCTTCGCAGTGCCTTCCGAAGCTCCCTCACCGATTGGGCCCGCCGCCTGCGGCCCCATCGCCTCCCCCAGGATCTCCGTCGAACCTTCTGGCGCGAGGTGGGATACCGCCGCTGCCTGCGCAACTATGAGGTCGATGCCATGGGCCTGCTGCGCCGCCGTGGCGAGGCGCCCGACCCCGCCCTCGCGCCCGATCTCCAGGAGACGAGATCCAGCCGTGCCGCGGTCCGTCCGTGAGCTGAACGCCAGCGATGCCGCCGGTGGGGCCCGCGAACGGCTCGCCCGCACGGTCTTCACCGACGGTCGCTATCCGGCTATCTTCCGCCCGGACGACGCCGACAACGTCTTCCGCGGTCTCTACGCAGCCAAGCGCGACGACGTTCTGAGGATCGTGGGCCGCGTCCCACAGGCTCGGGTCCTCGACCTCGGGGGAGGCATGGGGCGGATCGCGGTGCCGCTGGCGCGGACCCACACGGTGACCCTCGGCGACATCTCTGCGGAGATGCTGAGCCAGGCGGCCTCCGCCGCGTCAGCGGCCGGGGTCCCGAGGGAGGCTCTCACCCTTGTCGAGGTCGATGCCGCCAGACCGCTCCCCTTCGCCAGTGCCAGCTTCGACGTCGCCCTCGCCATCGATCTGATGGTTCATCTCCCCGACCCGGTGGCGACGTTGCGCGAGCTTCGGAGAGTGCTGGCTCCGGGGGGGCAGCTGCTCGTGGACACCACCAACCGCCATCCCCAATGGATGCTCCGGTATCCGGGCTACGTCGGCCGTCACCCCCGCGCCTGGATCCGGACCTGGCGGGCGGGCGGCGTGCTCCCCGAATGGCGCGGGATTGTCAGGCACGACACGCGGTCTGAGTTCCACCGGATGCTCGCCGCCGCAGAGCTTCGGATCATCGAGGAATGCGCCTACGGCCCGCCGCTGGCCCGCAAGTGGATGCTCGTCCGCTGTGAGGCGGCGTAGATGGCCGCTGGGCACCCGCCGCAACGCATTGGGCGATGGTCCCTACTGGCGGCGCAATTCCCATTGCCCCGCCGGCGGCGTCCGGTACGCTTGGTGGG
Organism: Candidatus Dormibacteria bacterium; assembly: GCA_049511615.1. GTDB lineage: Bacteria > Chloroflexota > Dormibacteria > Aeolococcales > Aeolococcaceae > Changshengia. The sequence goes on from JBEKXW010000009.1 coordinate 98,243, forward strand.
TCGTGCTCTCGCCAACCCGTGATCCGGTCGCGCTGCGCGTCAGCGCTGAACCGATGTCCTCGGGAGGTCCGCCCCTTCAGCTGGCGAATCTGCACAACACGTTCGAGACCCTGGCGCAGCTGGCGGGTGCCGAGGTGGCTCGGGGTGAATGGCTGGACGCCTTCCTCCTGCTGGCCGGGCTGAACCAGATTGCCGAGGACTACCTGCAGCGCGACCTGGCCCAATCGCGGAAGCTCGTGACCCGGCTCCGTTCACGGTCGGCGGCCCTGGCGGGGGCAGCCGGGGGGCTCGGCCGGGTCGCGCTCGGCCTGCGGTCGCTGGGGGTCGGCCAGCGCCGGACGGCCGCCTGGCAGGCGGGGCTGGAGGCGACCGTGGATGCCGTGGCCGGTCGGGTTGCGGCGGCGCCGGAGCCCAGGGATGGCGAGGGGCTTCGGCCGGAGTGCACCGCCCTGCTGGCGAGGGCGCGCGAGCTTCCGCGGGGGCTGCGCCAGCAGGTGGTGCGGGTGCCCGCCTGCTTCCGGGGTGCCGACCAGGAGCCCGCCGACTGCGTGGTCCTGGCGGAGCGCTTCGCGGAGCGCTGGAGCGACCGTGATCGGCCCATCATCGTGGTCGGGGTCAGGACCTCCGGGAGCTACCTCGCCCCCCTGGTCGGAGCTGCGCTGCGATCGATGGGGTTCTCGGACGTCATCTCGCTGACCTGCAGACCGGACCGACCGCTCGGCCCCCGCTCGGCGCGGCTGGTCGCAGGAGTCTCTCGGCGCTCCGGGCTGATCCTCGTGGTTGACGATTCGCCCGTCAGCGGGCAGACGTACCGCAAGGTGGTCCGGCAGCTCGCCGGGCTCGGCGTGCCTGAGGCGGCGGTGGTGCTGCTGATCGCTCTCTGCGGCGAGGGCAGCCAGGTGCCCGAGGGTCTCGGTGAATTCCAGACCGTGGTCCTGCCCTGGGCCGACTGGTCCTTCCACCGGCGGCTGCGACCGGATGCCGTGCGCGACAGCCTGGCGCGGCTGCTGATCGGACGGCGCGTCGAGATCGTTCAGGCCGGCGGGAGCCGCGCCCGGGTGCTGGTGGGGGCCGTCGACGGTGTCCGCAGCCTGCCCCTGGCTCCGGTCCGGGACCTGAAGGGCGGCTCGTGGACGCGCCGGCACTCCCGGGCTCGATACGGCATCCGGGTCGTCGATCGCGACACCGGGAGGTCGTCGGACGCCGAGGTCTACGTCAAGGGGGTCGGCGCCGGCTACATCGGTGCCCATTCGCTGGCGCTGAGCAGTCGCCTCGGCGAGTTCCTCCCACCCGTCTACGGGATCGACGGCGGTTTCCTCTTCCGCGGCTGGCTTCCCGACGCCCCGGGGCGGGCGCCTGATCCGACCGATGAGGTGCAGCTCGCCCATCGGGTCGCTGCCTACGTCGCCGCCAGGCGCGATCGATTCCGGCTGGACTTCGACCCGACGGAGAGGCTCGGTGAGCAGAAGCCGGCCTGGTGCAGCGCCGCCGACTGGCTGAAGCTCTCCTTTGGCTTCGGGCCGACCCGGCTGCTGGCCCGTCCGCCACTGCACGTGCTGAGCCGGCGGCTGCTCCGGGCCTCCTCGCCCACGGTGGTGGATGGGAGCATGGCGGTCACGCGGTGGCACGGGCAGGGGGGCTCGGCCCTCAAGGTCGATTACGACGAGCGGGGGATGGAGATCTTCTCCTGCAACCCCGTCTTCGACGTCGCGTTCGCGGCCGCCGACCACGAGCTGCAGGTGGGCGGAAGGGGAAGCTTCGGCGCCGCGGCCAGGCAGCGCTACCAGGAGCTCACCGGGGAGACCATCGACGACGTCCAGTGGCTGATCCACAGGACGGTGTATCTCCGGAGCTACCTCCTCAAGCTCGGCTGGGCCTGGGTGGTGAGCCCTCTCACCGAGGAGGGGCGGCGGGGGGTGGCCCGGGAGATGGACGCGGTGCGCCGCGCCCTCTCGCGTGTCCATCAGGACTTCATGGCGGCCGCCTACTTCGCCGACGTGGTCCCGCCCGAGACCGGGCCGATCTGCGCCATCGACATCGATGGGGTGCTGGAGACGGGCCGGCTCGATTACCCGTCGATCACGCCCGCAGGAGCCCTGGCCCTGCGTGCCCTGGCACGGCACGGTCGACGGGCCGTCCTGGTCACCGGGCGCAGCCTCTCGGAGCTGCGGGAACGATGCGCGGCGTACCGGCTGGTGGGAGGCGTCGCCGAGTACGGAGCCTCGGCGTACGACCACCGCAGTGCCCGCGAGACGCTCCTCTTCAGCGAGAGCGCCGGCCGGCAGCTCGCGAGCCTCCGTGACTGGCTGCGATCGCAGCCCGTGTACGTCGACTCGATGTACGAGCACGTGGTCCGGGCCTACACCGTTCAGGGTCTCGGCGAGCGGCGGCCGCTGGATGACGAGATGGTCCGTCAGGCCCTGGACCACGCCGGGGGCCTCGCCACGGTGGTGGCCGGCCTGGGACAGGTCGACTTCGTGCCCGCGGGCGTGGACAAGGCCTCGGGGCTCCGGGGCCTGCTGGGGCAGATCGGCGCTGGCGACCGCCTCGAGATGGCCATCGGAGATACGGAGGCGGACCTTCCCATGCTCCGGCTCGCCGAGCGTGCCTTTGCCCCGGCCAACGCCTCGGCGGAGCTGCTCCGCTCCGGTATCAGGACCATGAGCCGGCCCGCCCAGGCCGGGCTCGCCCAGGCGGTCGCCGAGCTCCTCGGCCACCGCCCTGGAGGCTGCGCCGCCTGCCGGGCGCAGCCTCTCCCCGCCGAGGGGCGGATGCTCGTCGGTGTTCTCGGAGCCGCTGACCGGACCAGCACCGGCCGGCTGCTGCGGGCCCTGGACCTGACCCGACATGCCGCCACCCGTTCCTGACTCTCCCGAATCGCGCCGCAGCGGGCTGTCGGGGGCGCTGGCGCTTCGGTTCTCCGCACGCCGGGACGAGGCCAGACCGCTGGTCATCCCGGTCGCCGGCGGGGTCGGAGCCCTGCTGGGCCGCCGCCGCTGCCGCCACCTGGCCAGCCTCCTCGATCCCACCGATGTCGATCCCCGACGCCGCGGCCTGCGCGGCTGGTTGGAACGCCGCCAGGCCCGGCGCTCCAACTTGGTCCTGGTCCCCGACCGCGCTACGGCGATGCGCTTCACCGCCTGCTGGCGCCTGGACCTGGCCCGCATCCGCCTCGCCCCCGACCTCGCCAACCCCCCGCGGGAGGTGATCGAGGAGACCTGCGGGCGTGGCGCTGAGCAGTCCGTGAGGCCGAAGCCCTGGCACGCGGTTTGAGCGGCGAAGGGAGGCCGCGGCTCCTCCTCTTCCTCGCTCCCGCCGACCACCCCCACCGCGACCCGGTCTGCGCCACCCTCGCCTGGTTGGCGGCCGCCGAGGGCAGCCTGTTCGAGTGCTACTACGACGCGCGACCGACGGGCATCCACTTCGGCGGTGGCCTGCCACCGGGCAGCGATCCCAACCTGGTGCGGGGAGGCACCTTCACCGGTGCCCATCACCTGGAGAACCTGCTCCTGTTGCTGCAGCGCTTCGATTGCCAGGCGGCATCGCTGGGCCCAGCGGTGCTCGTCGCCACCCTGGAGGAGGCCGGGGTCACCTTCCGCTCGCGAAGTTCCGAGATCAGCACCTTCTACCGGGAGCTGTTCGAGTCGAGCCAGGTGGCCATGCCGGAGACCCTCCTGGTGGTCGGCCAGGGTCGCGCTGACGGACTTCGTCTCGCTCCCTTCGCCTTCCCGGAGATCGTGAACCGGAGGATGCTGGCGGTCGGAGAGGGAGACCCGGAGGCGCTCAGCCGATTGAGCCAGGACAGGAAAGTCGAGACGCTGTGGCTCAATGGCGCGCCAGTGGCGGGCTCCATCGATCTGCGACCCGAGCCGACCGCCTCTACCAGCGAGGAGACCGCCTGGATGGCCGAGCGATGGGCGGCCGGCGGACACGGTTTCATCCTGGGCGACGCGGAGCTGGTGGGCCGCTGGATACCCACCGCCGCCCGGAGCGGTTGGCTGCCGATCCACGGCACGCCCCAGACGGACGTGATCGATCGGATGGCGGAGCCGCTCAGCAGCACCGATGTGGTCTTCGGTCGTCAGCACCACGATGACGACTTCCTGGCTCTCTCTCGCCTCGGGGTCGCCTTCCAAGTCATCGACCCCGGCAGGCCCCCCTTTCCGGTGCTGCGCGAGGCCCCCTCACCCTGGCCGGCATCCGCGCCGGCGCGCGACCCCGACGACGACCAGCTCTCGGCATGGGCACGAGAGGGGAGAGTGGTGGCGAGCCTGGTCTTCTGGACCGGCATGGCCCGTGAGCTGGAGAACCTGTATGCGCTCGCGGACGTGTTCAGCCTCACCGGCCTGTCCGCCGGCCTGGTGCTGACCACCGAGAGCTTCGCCCAGATGCCGCGCCCTCCGCTGTCGCTCACCCAGTACCCTCTCCGGGCCGGAGGCCTGGCGCCTCGGATCGAGCTGCTGCTCGGCTGTGCCGGAGCTGGGGTGCTGTTGGAGTCGGAGACCCCGCCCGGCCGTTTGGCGGCGACCTTGCGGCGCTCCGTCGACGACCTCAGCGCCCGGCTCGGAGGCAGGGATCACGTCCCTCGCGGCTGGTGGCCGCTGATGGACGCGCCGCTGCTTCGGCAGCCTTCACGGCGGCTCGTGGCGGGCACGCAGCCGCCCTATGTGCGGCTGCGCTACCAACCCCGACCGCCCGGAGCGTCAGCCGTGGATGACGGCCCCCAGGGCTCGGGGCGCTCGCTCCGGGCCCGGATTCGCGAGTCTCCGCTCCGGCACTTCCTCGAACGGGCTCGGCCCTTCACCGACTTCCGGCCGGGAGCCCCGGGCCGGGCCGTGCTGGAGGCGGTGCGCGACGCCGGCTTCGAGTACGGCTTCACGTGCTCCGGCTTCTCCGGGCCTCCGCGCGCCGTGGTGGACGTGCCCGGGATCATCGCCCTGACCTACACCGCCGGCCGATGGGACGGCTGGTCGCCCTTCATCACCGTGAACCACCTCTCGGACCTCCGCAGAGCGGAGCGCCGGCTGCTCCACGGTGGCGGCCCCGGCTGGCTGATCGGGACGCTCGACACCTGCCTCTGGGCCTTCACCGGCTCGCTGTGGGAGCGTGGCGGGGAGTTGTTCGCCCTCTGCCGCTGGATGGCCGAGGGCGGGACGTCGGGACGTCTGGTCAACGTCACCCCGCACACCGCGGCACGCTACGCCCGGCTGCTTGCCGACACCGGGCGGGTCGGGGCTCTCAGGTCCCGCTGAGGCACCCGGAGCGCACTCAGCGCCGCCGGCGGGGCCTGCGGCCGCCCCCCGTCTCAGCCGAGGAGCGAGCTGAGATCCCCGTTGGCCGGGTTCTGGGCACCCCCCAGGAGGCTGAGGTGAAATGCCTCCTCGAGGCTGCGCAGGACGCCGTAATGGTCGCCTGCCGAGGAGAAGTTGCCGAAGCCGCGCGCCTGGCCGGAGATGACCGTGATCGGGATCGATCCTCCCGCCGCGTCACCGCAGCACCCCGAGTTGTCGCCCTCGTCCTCGTCCATGGTGATGATGACGGTGCCTCCGTCTTCGAACCACGAGGATTGGAGGACCCCGGGCAGGTTGCTCTTGAGCCAGTCGTCGCCCACCGTGATCTGGTTCGTGGAGGTGCAGGCCGTGTGCATGTCGTCGCAGACGTTGGGGGTCAACCAGACGAGGTCGGGAGCGTCGCCGCCGTCCAGCGCGCTGACCATCGCCGACGCTCCAGGGTAGGGGGCGAGGTCGGTGGAGCAGTCCGTCGAGGCGGTCACGTCGGTGAAGTAGGCGAAGGGGTCATGGTGCTGTTCGTAGTTGCCGCTGTCACCGCCCGTGTCGCAGGGCCTGGGCATCGACTCCATCCATGCCACCCAGGGAATGCCGGCCTGGCTGAGCTGGCCACCGAGGTCCGGCCCCGCCCCTCCCACCGAGATCGGACAGGTGTCGGCGGTGCAGCCATGGTCGGCGCCGCTCACCATGTCCAGGTAGTTCGGAAGGGAAGGATGCTGGACCCCGTACCACCCTGTTCCCGACGCGTAGGTCGCCGCCAGCGAGCACCAGTACGGATCCGGCGAGCCGCTCCCGCAGCTGCCGAGCGTCGCCGAGTAGGACTGGTTCTCCTCCATGATCACCATGATGTGGGGGATCCCGCCGGCGGGCGTCGCGGTCGACGAGGGCAGGGGCCTGCCAGCGCTGGGCGGGCCGGCGCACCCCGCCAGGAGCGCACCCGCCGCCAGCACGGCAGCAAGCGTGGCTGACACGGACCGGCGCCGGCGAGGTCTCTCGGCGTTCACGCTCCGACGCGCGCCCTGCAACCCCGCTGCTTGAGTCTCCCCGAGACCAGGTGTCGCCGGGGCCAGATGTCGTCCCGCGGAAAGCTGCGTCATGGATCTCCTTTGGGGCCAGCCAGGGATGCCGGCTAGCGTACGCGAAACGCGTGGGCCAGCTGTCCCAGCGCTGTCGTGGTCGCCCATGGCGGGGCGATGTCGGAAACCGAAGACTCGCCTTCATGGCCGTCACGGCTGGATCAGTCAGCCCGGCGCCGGAAGCGTTCCAATCCCCCCAGACGGAGCATCTTTCGGGTAGCCGGCGGGTGCTGGTCGTCGTGTACGGCCACCTCAGCGACACCATGGCCGCGACCCCGGCCCTGCGCAGCCTGCGAGCTGCCCTGCCGGCCTCGCGCATCGACGTTCTCGTGCTCCGCTCGGCCCGCCCGGTGCTTTCCCGGTCGCCCCATGTCGACAACCTGATCGAGTGGAGCGACTTCCAGCACAAGGGCACCTCGTGGGGAAGGCTGGAGAAGGCGGCGATGATCACCACCCTGGGGACCAGGCTGCGTCTCCACCGCTACGACGCCACTCTGGTCCTCCACAACGGCAACCGGGCCATGCGGCTCCTCGCCCAGGTGATCGGCTCGCCGGTTCGTGCAGGCATATCCGGCGGCGACGACAGGTTCACCCACCCCGTCCCGTTCGCGGTTGAGGCCGAGTCGGCGCGGCAGGAGAACGCCCGGGTGCTCGCTGCGCTGGGCATCGAGGAGGACGGCGGCCCGGTCGAGCTCTGGACCTCGGCAGACGAGCGGGGGGCTGCGGAGGCCCTGATCGGCCCGGGTCGAGGCCCGCTCGTGGGCATTCACGCCGGTGCCGACTGGTCCTGCCAGCAGTGGCTCCCCGAGCGCGTCGCCGAGGTCGCCTCGACGCTGCAACGACAGGCCGGTGCTCGGATTGTGCTCACCGGCTCGAGCAATGAAGCCTCCCTCGAGGACCTGATCGCCCGTGGGATGGCGGCGCCGCCGATCCGCGCGGTGGGCCACACCACCTTCGGTGAGCTGGTTGAGGTCATCCGCAGGCTCGACCTGATGGTCTGTGTGAGCAGCGCCGCATCGTCGATCGCCGCTGCCACCGGGACGCCGAGCGTCGTCCTGCTTGGCCCCGAGGATGGCCGCTACACCGGCATGGTCCCGGAGCAGCGCCGGCGGGTGCTCCAACCGGGCGGAAGGCAGGCCGGGGGCAGCTGGTGCGAGCTGGGACGCTGGGGTGTGCTCTCGAGTTGCGAATCGCCCGTCTGCCGGGGGGTCGGTGGGCTCGACGTCCTCGGCGCCGCCGAGGTCAGCGCCGCCGCCCTCGAGATGCTCGCTGCCCCGCCCGCGCTCCACCGCAGCGCCTCGTGAGCCCGCCCCGCAGACCGACTCCCGCCCTGCCCCGATGACGCGGTGGTGAGACCGCCCCAGGGGCCGCCCCTCAGGGCATCTCACGCGCCGCCAGAACGAGCTCCGCAAGTCGGCGGTGGCCGTGGTCGTTGGGGTGCATCTCGTCGGAGGTGCCGAAGGGGGTGCTCAATCCTGCCGGCCCCCGGCACGAGGCGTCGTCGTGGACGCCGGCCAGCGCACGGAATCTTCCCCCGCGCCGCCGGCACTCATCGGCGATGATCGCGTCGTAATCCTCGACCACGCCCCCGGCCTCGCTCTGCCCAGCCTTCGGCCCCCAGATGCCGAGGCAGACCAGCAGCGCCCCGGGGGCGAGCAGCCGCTCCAGCAGCCGGCCGTAAGCGTGGCCGAACTGCTCCAGGGGTGTTGGCGACCACGATCCCTCACGCACGTAGCCGAGCCAGTCGTTGGTACCGACCTCGACGACCACCAGCCGGCGCGCCGGTGCCACGCGGCGCTCCATGAGGTCAGCCACACGGCCGCCGGACACGCCCACCACGCGCGCCGTCCGGTGGTTCTGGGCACCGCGTCTGAGAGCATTCAGCGTCAGGGCCGGGTAGGCATGCAGGCGGTCCGAGGCGTGAGAGCCTGCGGTCAGGCTGTCGCCGATGATGACGACGTCGGGATGGCGCTCCCGCCAGCGGAGCCAGTTGCTGACCGCGGCCATCTATCCCACCGGGTGGCCGTCGCGGACAAAGACGTCAAGAGGGCCGGCGCGGACCAGACGGAAGTGATCCTCCACGTAGGGGATGAGGGCTGCATAGGAGCCCTTCAGCCAGCCGCTGATGCCGCCGTCGACCACCACGTAGTCCGATTGCGAGAGGGCGGTCCGGAACACGCCGACGCCGGCACCCGGGTCGCTTTCGAACGCCAGCATGGTGCCGAAGGGGTCAGTCATCTCCGTGCACCCGGGCTCTGAGGCCACGAAGCGATTGCTGTTGACCAGGAGGTTGGGGTTGCTCGCCAGCGCGCAGGCGCCGGCGGGCACGACCGAGACGACCGAACCGGAGAGATCCGACCCGGTTTCGGCTTCGACTCTCAGGACCTGGGCCACCAGCAGCACGGTCAGGCCGGCCACGGCGACCGTGGTGAAGAGCCTGGGGGCGCGCCACGATCTCAGCCGACCCAGCGAGATGCCCAGAAGCACGGCCCCGAAGGGGGCCTCGAACGCCGCGTAGTGCGGGTAGTACTGGGCGGTGACGAATTGCGCCGCCGCGACCAGCACCGCCGCCCCGAAGGCGAATCGTTCGAGCGGGGCCAGACGCTTGGGCGGCACCAGCAGCGCCGCCACCACCACGCCGGCAACCACCCCTGCGGTCAGGAGAATCACCACGTTCCTTCCGCTGAAGAACGCGAGCGACCAGAGGCGCAGCCCCACGCCAGCGCTCTCGCCGGCTCCCGGCCCGCGGGCGAGCTGGGTCAGGATCACGTCGTGGAAGAGCGCGGATGGCGCCTCGATGAAGAACGGAAGCACCGGTAGGGCAAATCCGGCGACGACGCCGCTTGCAAACGGGAGGAGCCGGTGCTTGAGGTCGGGCGCGCAGAGCGCCGCAGCCACGATCACGGGAAGGATGGCGGGTGCCTTGACGGTCCCTGCGAACCCGAAGGCGATCCCGCTCAGAAGTAGCCTCCGGGATCCGGCAAGCTGGTCTCCTTCGAAGAGCAACGAGGCCCCCAGCAGGCAGACGAGGTTCAGCACCGGCTCCAGCATCCCGTTGTCCAGCGCGAAGAGCTCCGCCGGGTAGAGCGCCATCACTCCGCACGCCACCAGGGTCACCAGCCGCCCGCGGTGGCGCACCAGCCGGCCGACCAGGATCACGCTCGCGGCGGCTATGAGAGGAGTGCAGCTCCGGAGGGTCGCCAGTGCGTTGCGGGTTCCGACCGCCTTGGCAAGCAAGCCGAACGGGCTGGCCAGCAGGACGAAGCCCGGCGGCTGGACGTACACATAGTCTCGATAGGGGAGGACCCCGTGGACCAGCCGGACCGCCGCGCCCAGGTAGGTGCTGATGTCCTCGGTCTGGCCGAAGAGGTTGCCGGGCCGACTTAGTTGCAGGCCGGCCAGACCGGCGGCGACGGCTGCGCAGGCGACGACGATGCCGGTGGTCCCCGACCTGGTCGGTGCCGGCCCGTGGGCTCGCACTGGAGGATCGACGCCTTCGAGAGGTGGTGCGGAGCCAGACAGCGCTGCCTCGGCGGGAGCCTCGCTCACCCCCGCAACTGGCCGGCCCGCCCAGGGGGCCGCCTCAATACGCTCCTCGCCCCGACGCCACCGCCAGCAGTGTCTTCCAGAGCACCGTCGTGTCGAGCAGCACCGACCAGTTCTCCACGTATTGGAGGTCGAGGCGGACGGTCTCCTCCCACGAGAGGTCGGAGCGGCCGCTCACCTGCCAGAGTCCGGTGATGCCGGGCTTGACCAGAAGCCGGCGCCGGCGCAGGTCGCCCGGGTAGCGATCGACCTCGGAGGGTAGCGGTGGGCGCGGACCGACCAGCGACATCGAGCCGGTGAGGACGTTCCAGATCTGGGGCAGCTCGTCGAGGGAATAGCGGCGGAGGAGGCGGCCCACCGGGGTCACCCTCGGATCACGGCGCATCTTGAAGAGGACGCCTTCGTGTTCGTTCAGGTCGAGAAGCTCGTTCTGGAGCTGATCCGATCCCGCGTACATCGTTCGGAACTTCAGCAGGGTGAACTCGCGGCCGTGGAGACCGACACGATGCTGGCGGAAGAGAACCGGCCCGGGGCTGCTGACGCGGACCGCGATCGCGATGATCGCAAACAGCGGAGCGAGGGCAATGCTGAGGAGCGTCGCGCCGACCCGGTCGATGACCCCCTTGAACACCCAGTTGGCTCCGGTGAACTCCGCCTCCTTGACGTGGAGGAGGGGTAGCCCGCCGACGGGGTGGACGAGCAGTCGGGGGCCAGCCAGCTCAGTCACACCCGGAGCGACGAGGAGCCGGATCCCGGTGCCCTCCAGGCTCCATGAGAGGCGGCGGAGATCGCTGCCCGTCATCATGGCCGACGCGGACACGGCGACGGTGTCGGCCTGGGCTCGCCGCGCCGCCTCGATCACCACGTCCACTCCGCCCGTCAGCGACGGGTCCGGAGCGCCGGTGGGGCCCTCGGGGCTCACGCGGGGGCACACGCCAACAACTCTGAGCCCTGCGTGGGGAAGGCGGGCTATGTGGTTGACCAGCCCTTGCGCCTCCGACCCCGATCCGACCACCATGACCCGGTGGAGCGCGCCCCCGACCCGGATGCGGCGCTGGAGCAGCAGCCGCCCGGCCAGGTGCACGACCAGGCTGAAAAGGGTCAGCGCTGTTACGGTCACGGCGGTGACCTCGCGCGAGAAGTCGCTGCGGGTGAGGTAGGATGCGCAGACGATCGCAGCCAGCATCCAGAGCCCGGCGGTGGTGATCCGGCCGAACTCAGCCGCACCGGCGGCCAGGCGGCGGTCGCTGTAGACGCCGCTCGCCAGCAGCAGCGTCATCCAGACCACCGGCCCGGCGATCACAAGGATCAGGTATGGAGCTCCCGGGCCGAGAGGCTCACTGGTGCCGAAGCGCCCGACGACGGCGAGCACGATCGCGCCAACCGCTGCCGCAAGGTCGGCCGTGATCAGGGCCAGGCGCAAGCGCGATGCCGAGATCCGGGTGACGGTGCCGGCCGCCATCGAGATCGAAGGCACCGAGCCGACCTGGTCGGCGGGAAGCGACCGTACCGCGACTCCGGTCAGGTTGACGTCCCCCTCCGTGAGCATGCTCCCATCGTGATCGCCACCGTTCTGTGACGCGATGGGCGGTTTCCGCGACGCCCTGGGCGATTGTCCCCCCCGCTTGACTTGCCGAAAGGTCGCGGCGGCGTCTGCCTGCGGAGCCTTTCGTCGGCACGGTCCAGGCCGCGATGGCGGATCCGATCCCGAGGGCAGCCAGAACAGCACATGGAGCCCCCGGGTCACGGTGATCCATTAGCTATCGCCACTCGCGGGTGTTGTGATCGCACTCAGCCGGCTCGGGATCCTTCGTGAGGGTCCTCGCGCGATCCGCCCGCTCACGGGGCAAGCCGCCCAGGTGGGGGGCGAAGCAGCCCTGATGGGCTGGGCGTTCGCGCCGTGCCAGCCCCCTAAGGTCACGGTAAACCCGGACGACAGGCCTCCCCGCGTGCCCTAACCTTGTGCCAAGGCTAGACCGTTCGTCACTTCGGATCCCGGGACGCTGGGGGGCAGGAGCCCTCACCGGGGGGAGGGGGTGGGGATGGCCATTCTCGGGGGG
>JBEKXW010000010.1:0-108840 GCA_049511615.1 Candidatus Dormibacteria bacterium
TCGGCAACCGGCTGGTGGGCATCCTCCACGGTTGCCTCGAGCACCGCATGGCCTACTCGGAAGCCATCGCCTGGCCCCTCTCCGCCGTGATCGCCGCTTGACTTCTCCGGCCGTGGGATATCTAGCCCTCGGTTAGCCCTACTTCCCCTGAAGAAGCCGGCGGAGTCTGGGCTCAGGTTCTATGAGCCGGTGGGAAACTGGAGCACCAGTCGCGGCGGGCCGGCCAAGATCGAGACGTCGGGGCAGATGTCCCGGCTGAGACCGATGGCGATGTTGACGATCCCCTCGTAGTCGCCGATCTGCCGTGCCTCCTGAAGTGCGGGAGCTGACTGCAGGATGTCGGTCCCGTGCGGGTACTGGTTGCCGGGCGGGACCGTCCAGTTCAGGTTGTAGATGTTGAGACGAACGCCGTAGCTGCCGGCGAGCGTGAAGGTTCCACCCTTTCCGCCACCTCCGGTGAACTGCACCCCGGTGGGGTTCTGACCGAGTTCGTAGTGGGTCACGGCGTTGTCGAACTGGATGACGAGCGTGTCATGGCCGCCGGCAGTGCCCATCCGCATATCGGTGATGCGCGCGCTCTGGGTCGTCCCGCCGCTTGTGGGCGGGCATGCGGACGGGGTTGTCGCCGGCGGGGAGGAGTAGCCGCTCGGGCTGGCGGTCGACATCGCGGGCGCCGGCGTCTTCGCAGCGGAGGTGGCCCCCTGAGACGTTGGTCGCTCAGAACGATTCGAAGCTACTGACCCGCAGGTGGTCACCAGGCAGGCCAGGCAGAGGAGGCCGACGGCCGGCACCCACCGATGACGGCGTCCGATGATCCCGGTCCCCATGGTGAGCGTCCCCTGGTGAGTCCTTCCAGGGATGTAACGCCCCTCAGACTCCGAAGGCTACTGTGCTGCGGACACCCCACAGAGGGCCTCGTGGTTGCTCAGGCTCACAAGCGCACCCCGGTGCTGCCCGAACGCTGGAGACGGCCGTCGTCGCCGACCGAACCGGTGCGTCGAGACCTCATCGATCGGGCGAACGGGGTCCTCGAAGCTGCCGTCACGCCACGCCGCAGGTCCCTACGAGGAGGTCGGCGCTCCCGGATCGCCGGGGCCCTGAGGACCCGGTCCGGGGCCGCCGAAGCCAGTCGGCGGCCCGCCAGGAGGCCCCCAGCCGCCGGTGAGGTCGGCGCGGCGCCGGAGGTAGTCGTCGCGGGTCAGCTGGCCGCGCGCGTAGGCGATGTCGAGCTCATCGAGGGCCGGGTGGCGGAAGCGAGGCCCGTAGCCGCCGCCGTACCAGCTCATCCGGACCTGGCGGCCCGGGCGGCTGAGGACGACGACCAGCCAGACGATCGATCCGATCAGGAGGGCGAAGAGGATCAGCCCGATGATGGTGCCCCAGAGGGGGAAGCCGACGCCATAACCCCAGCGAATGACCATGGGCGCACTCTACCGCGTCACAGCTTGCGTTCAGGTGACGAGAACGACGCGCTCAGGTTGCGTTGAGCGCGATGCGGCGCAGGCCGGAGGTGCCGAAGGTGCCGATGGCGGCGGCGGCACGGCCAAGTCCCTCCTCCAGGGCGATGAGGAAGAATGCGTCGTCGTCCCGCCCGGCGGCCGCGCAGAGGCCGAGGAAGCCTCCGGCGACGGCGTCCCCCGCCCCGGTGGGGTCGACGACCGTGTCAACCGGGGGGGCCGGGCTCTCGACGAGGGCGGAGGGGGTCACCAGGGCCGCCCCCAGGGGCCCTCCCTTGACCACCAGGGCACGGAGACGACCCCGGCCCCTCAGGCTGAGCGCCGCGGCCTGCCAGCTGCCCGCCTCCGGGACCAGGCTGCTCAGCTCGACCCGGTTGAGGAAGAGGATGTCGCAGCCGCCCACCACGTCCAGGACCGCGTCGCGCTCCGTCCCAGTGAAGCAGGTCATGCTGTCCACACCGATCAGCCGCGCCGACGACTGGGCCAGGATGTCCCGCTGCAGAGCTGGCCGCATGCTGCCCAGGAAGAGCACCTCGGCACGGGCCGCCGCGGGGCTGAGCCGGGGGCGCCATTCCGGCTCGCAGCCGGGCTCCTCGGCCACCGTCTCGGCCACCCAGCGCTCGAAGTCGTGGACGGCGTGCCAGCGGAAGGTGGGCCGGGGGCTCACCGCCAACCCGGCCAGGTCGACGGGGAGGCCGTCCAGGGTCTGGCGGAGCTCGGCCTCGGCGTCGCCGCCGACGATTGCGTTGAGGTGGACGCGGGCGTGGGGCGCCGCGGCGAGGGTGAAGTAGAGGGAGGAGCCGCCGATCTGCCGGAGCCGCCGGCCGCGGGGGGTGGCGATGTCGTCGAGGTGGACGGTGCCCGCCACCGTGATCTCCCAGGACATGGGGCCGGCGGTGGAACGGCGCCGCTCAGGCGGTTCGGAAGAGGGGGATGATCGGAGCGAGCTGCGGGCGCAGCTCCTGCCGCGCCTCCGCCTGAAGGATCTCCTGGGCGGCGAAGAGCACTTCGCTCACGTGGTCGGCGCCGCGGTCGATCCCCAGCTCGTCGCGCAACTCCGGCTCCACCCCTCCCACCAGCCGGGCGACGGCACCCCAGAGGACCGGGGGGAGGGGACGGATGTCGCGGAGGCGGCATTCCTCCACCAGGTCGAGGAGGGCGTCGGACTCGCGCAGGCGGAGCCGTGCCCGGGCCAGCCGCTCCCGGCGGAAGCGCGCCCGACGCTCGATGTCGACCAGCTCGGCGCGGGTGGTGGCGAGCGGGCCGGGCCGGCTGCGGAGCACGGCGGCGGAGATCATCCGAGCATTCTAGTCAGCCGGACCTTTCGGGACCGTGCGGGCGGGGTGACGATCCGGCCCCCGGGTGGGGGCGTCTTGGCCTTACCGTCAGGAGGCGATGGCTGCCTCCACGGGGTAGGAGAGGGAGCGCCAGCGGCCCTCGACCGCCACCAGGTGGACGGTGCGGGACAGCTTCACCCGGCGCCGTCCGGCGTCGAAGCTGTACTCGACGTCGAGCTCGGCGACCTGGGAGTGGCGGTCACCACGGTGGGGATCCACCCATTCGTCCAGGTGGCGGACGGCGACGACGTTCACCCCCTCCAGCCGCTCGAGCGAGGACCCGCGGTGGGCGGCGGCAAAGCGTTCGGCACTCCCCCAGTGGAGCTGGCAGTCAGGGGCCAGGAGGTCGAATGCCCGGGCGTGCTGGCCGCCGCGGACCAGCTCCACGAAGAGCGCCTCGCTGAAGGCGGGATTGCCGGGCGGGCGGGAGCCGCCGCGCCGCGCTCCCCGGTCGTGGGCCGCGACCATGGCCCGGACCCGCTCGCGCAGGGGGTGGGTCGCGACGGGGGCGTCGGACTCGACCAGCGTCACCGGCCCCTCGGCGCCGCGCGACCAGAAGGTGCGGGTGTTGGCATCGACCAGGACACGGCTCGCCGGCCTGGTCGCGATGATCGCCACCGCGGGGGTACCCGGGGGATGGGGAGCGCGCTCAGCGCCGCCCCGGCGGCGTCTCACGGTGGGGAGGATCGGCCGCGCCCAGCCCATTCCGCGGTCAGCATAGCCGCAGTTGGCGCCGCGCGGGCAGGCCGCCGCCACGGGCGGCTACGATCCGGTGTAAGCATGGCAGGCAGCCGCATCCTCCTGGCCGAGGACGAGGGGATCGTCGCCCGTCCCCTGATCACGACCCTCCGCGGCAGGGGGCACGAGGTGCGCTGGGTCCGGGCCGTCCGCGAGCTGCGCACCGAGCTGCCCGCCTTCAGCCCCGCGCTGCTGCTCCTCGACATCACCCTCGACACCGACGGCCTCGAGTTCCTCCAGGCGATCCGCTTCACCCCCGACTGTCCGCCGGCCGGGGTGGTGGTGCTCGCCGACCCCGGGGACACCGCCTCCCGCGAGCGCGCCCATCAGCTCGGAGCCGCCGCGGTCGTCAGCAAGCCGGTGGAGGAGGCCGGCTTGGTGGCGCTGATCGAGGAGCTGGTCGGGTTCCTGTAGGGGGGTCAGGCGGGGAGGTCGCGCCGGGCGTCCGACCGCCCTCCGGAGCCGCGCTCGGCGGCTGGCGACCGCAGGCGGTCAGGCCCAGCCGTGGCTCCCCGCACCCTGCGCCGACCTCTCACACTGGCAGACGAACTGGTATGCGAAGAGGGTCGGCCGCAGTCCGACGGCGACCCGGTCCAGGGCCCGGGCCACGCGGGCAAGCAGGCCCCTCCCACTGGTCATCACCTCCAGCGGCAGGCCGGTAGCCTCCTCGCGCAGCACGGTGAAGCCGGCCTGGCGCAGGCACCTGCGGAAGCTGCGCCGGGTGAAGAAGCGCACGTGGGTGGCGTCCAGGATGCCGCGCTGGTCATAGTCGAACAGCCCCAGCGCGATGCGCCCGCGCGAGTACCAGTGGCCGAGATTGGGGACGGAGGCGACCAGCGTCCCCCGGGGAGCCAGCACCTCCCGTATCTGCTCGAGAAGCCGCTGGGGATTCCGCAGGTGCTCGAGCACGTCGGCCGCGATGACCACGTCGTATCCACCCTCGACGTCGAGACCGGACGGCAGGCCCTGGTCCAGGTCCGCGCGCACGAAACGATCGACACGGGCGCTCACGCCGGGCAGCTCCTGGAGGTCGACCCCGGTGACGCGATGACCGAATCGCCGGATGCGCTCGGCGAGCAGGCCGCTGGAGCACCCCAGGTCGAGCACGTGCGCCGGGGGCATCCGTTGCAGCCAGCGCAGGACCACGTCATGCGAGCCCCCCTCGCCGCCCTTCAGCTCGTACTCGGGGCCGATCTCCACCACGCTGTCCGCCAGCAGCCCGCGCTTCGCCGCCCAGTAGCGGAGCACGTCTCCGGACACCTCGGCCGCGTACTTCAGCCCGTTGACGTGGCGGATCTCGTCGCCGTAGTAGGTGGGGATGGGCACCTCGACGATCCGCTTCCCGGCGTGCATCAGCTGGATCAGCAGCTGGGTGTCGAAATCGTAGCCGTCGGAGTTGCGCTCGAAAGGAACCGATGCGAGAGCCTTGACGCTGTATGCGCGGTAGCCCGAATGGAGCTCGCTCAGCCGGGTTCCGAGCACCCGATTCTCGAAGCGGGTGAGGATCTTGTTGCCGACGTACTTGTAGGCGGGCATCCCCCCCCTACGGGCCGCGCCCCTGACCAGCATCCGGGAGCCGAGCACCGCATCGCATTCGCCTCTCTCGAGAGGCCCGGTCATCTCCTCGAGGGACTCGGGCGCGTACTCGCCGTTGCCGTGAAGGAGGACGACGATGTCGAGACCCTGCTCGATGGCCAGCCGGTAACCCGCCTTCTGGGTCCCGCCGTAGCCGAGCGTGCGGCCATGGCGGATCACGGTCAGGGGCATATCGGCGGTGATCTGCTTGTACCCGAGCCCGACCAGGTAGGTGGAATCCTGGCTCGCGTCGTCGCAGACGAAGACCTGCGTGACCCGGGGCCGGAAGGACAGCGGGACCCGGTCCAGCACCCTGGCCAGCGTGGACGCTGCGTTGTACGCGACGACGAGGATCCCAATCCTCGGCGCCAGCGAATCCGCCGGCGTCCCCGGCGACAGCCCCGACCGGCTCCGTACGTGCTGCATCGAATCGCCAGCGAGGATACAGGAAAGCCTCTGTGACCGACGACCGCCGCCGGGCCCGCGCCATCCGGCTTGCTCGGACCGATGGGGCCCCAGGGACGGTCGCACCCGCACGTGTGTCCGAAGTGTGCTTACCTAACCCGGATGCGATGGAAGCTCCTCGTGACGGTGCTCGTCGCCGTGCTCCTCGTCGGGGGAGGAGCGACCCTCGTCCTCCTCAGACTCACCGGGGGCACCGGGCACGGCGCGACCGCCGCCGCGCGAGCGACGCCGACCCCGTCAGCCGCCATGCCGACCTCCACGGCCCCTGCGGCGGTCCCGACGCCGTCCCCCAGCCCCACACCGACACCCACGCCGACGCCTTCGGCGTCGATCTCCGGAGCGTGCACGGGGAGCCAGCTCGACATGGTGGTGGGAGCCGCCTCCTCCGCTTCGGGCGGCCAGGAGGGCGTGACCGCCCTCATCGGCAACGACGGCGGCACCGCCTGCGACCTGAGCGGCACCCTCCAGGCCCAGCTCCTAGGCAGCAGCGGGTCCGCACTGCCCACCTCACAGGCGGCGACGCCAGCCGGGCAGGCGTGGCTGGTGCCAGGCCGGGTGGCGCTCGACCCCTGGGATCCCCAGCCGGGCGAGGCCACCGCGCTCATCTCGTGGCGAACGGGAGACACCGCGTCGGGCGTCTGCTCCGGCTCCGCCCCGGTGGTCGGTGAGCTGAGCCTGACCCTCCTCGGAGGTGCCAGCGTCACCGCACCGGTGAACACGTACCCCACCCTGCTTCAGGGCATGGCGCCCTGCGAGGGTGATGTCCAGGTGGGCACGATCACCTCCGTCTCCTCCGCCGCGACCTTCACCACCGATGCCGAGGATGCGGCCAACTCGGACATCGAGGAGGAGGAGGGGGAGACCGTGACCACCAGCTGCACCCCGACCGCTGGGCAGGGCTGCCTCACCCTGAGCGGCGAGACCCTGGGCACCGACGCCGCCGATTTCGAGTACCAGTCGTACGGAACCGGCGGAGGGGCCGTCTGCTACGCCTACGTGTACGAGGACGCCGCCGGCTGGCACCCGCTGGACGTGCTCTGCACCCAGGACCTGGCGCCCGTTGATGGAGGCACGGTGATGATCTCGGTTCCGGGCGGGGGCTGCGCCGACGTGCATGCCACACCGGGCAACGCCTCGAGCGTCCTGTCCTGCGTGAGTCCGAGCACCCAGACGACCTACGCGGTCGAGCAGCCCCCCGTCTACGTGGCCGAGACCGACCCCACCACCCACCTCACCACGGGGACGATCTGGTGGTACCTCGCGGGGCTCGACGGCTGGGTGGCCCAGGACTTCATCGCATGACCGACGGTTGAGGCGACGGCTCCAGCCGACGCCCGGGTCCCTTCTGCGGCCAGGCCGGTCCCGGTCAGATCCGCCGCGCCGCCTCGCGCCGGCGCTGGCGGCGGCGGGTTCCCGCGGCGCGCCAGCAGACCTCGACGCTGCGCTGGATGTACTCCAGGGACCGGCGCACGTTGATCGACGACGACTCCCGGGTGTACCGGGTGGGGATGGCCACCTCCTGAATCCGGAATCCCCCCACCACCGCGGCCACCAGGATCTCGGTATCGAAGACGAAGCCGTCCGAGTACGTCTCGAAGGGGACCGACTCCAGGAAGTGCCGGCTGTACGCCTTCATCCCGGAGTGCATCTCGGTGAAGTGCGTGCCCAGCAGCAGGTTCTCGGTGATGGTGCTGAAGCGGTTGCCCCAGTAGCGGTAGAGGGGCATCCCCCCCGCCCTCGGGTTGCCGGTGCAGGCGAAACGGGAGCCGAAGGTGAAGTCGGCGACGCCGGCCACGATGGGGGCCACCAGTGCGGGCACCGCCGACGGGTCGTACTGGTAGTCGGGGTGGAGCAGGACGATCACCGTGGCGCCTAGTTCGAGCGCCTCCCGGTAGCAGGTCTTCTGGTTGCCGCCGTAGCCCCGGTTGCGATCGTGGACCCGGACGTCGATGCCCAGGCGGCGGGCGACGTCGACGGTCCCGTCGGGGGAGGCGTCGTCGACCAACAGGAGATGGTCGGCGCTGCCGGCAGGCAGCGCCCCCACCGTCCGCTCGAGGGTGTCCTCCGCCTTGTAGGCGGGGAGGGTGACGACGGTGAAATGGCGTTCCGGTCCCATCTGGAGCCTGGATGATAGGTGGTGCGATCTCTGGCGGGCCCCTACCGCCGCTCCCGGGCCGGGTCCGTAACTCAACCACGGAGGGCGCGTTCAACGGTTCGACGGTGATTCGATCGGGCCGGACCCGGAGGGCCGGCGACGGATCGCCGGGTCAGGAACGCCTGGTGGAGGGAGACGGCGTGGAAAGCGACAGGGAGCCGAACCGTGCCGGATGGCGCGGGCGGCGCTGGTGGAGCCTGGGCGCGGGTGCGGTGGTGGCGGCTGCGATCGTCGCCGGGGTGCTCGTCGGCGGCCACCTCGGGCCCACCCCGCGGCCGGTTGCCGCGACCTCGTCGCCGGCAACGGCCACGAGCACCCTGACGAGCAGCGCGACCGGCTTCTCCACCCCGCCGACCGGCAGCGGGACCGCAAACGAGCCTACGCCCACGCCGATGACCACCCCCACGACCACTCCGACCCCCACGCCCACCACCACCCCCAGCCCAGCGATGCCCACGCTCAGCCCGATCGCCACCCCGCCAGCTCTGGACATCGCCTTTGATCAGGGGTACCGCACCGAGAACTGCGACGGCAACTACTACAACGTGTATCCAGAGACCTGCGAGACCGTCCCGCTCGCAGAGTTCGACGTCGCAGCCTCGATCGAGGACTACGACACTGCCCAGGTCAGCTTCGCCGACGCCTCGGTGCAAATGCCACTTCCAGCGGACGGAACCAGCGACGTCGTCATCGTGGGGGTTGGGGTTGTCGTCGCGGGCCGTATCATCTTCCCAGTGGCGGGGACGTACACGTACACGGTCACGATCACCGACACGCAGGACGGAGCCTCCGCGAGCTGGACCGGCAGCATCCCGGTAGGGCTCCTGACCGGCCCCACCCCGAGCCCGTCGCCGAGCCCGTCCGCCACACCCAGCTGAGAGCGCGCGTCGCCGTCCTCACCGGCACTTACCCCCCGTAGGCCCAGACCTCCACCCCCTGGTCCGACCGGGGCGGCGCTCCCGCCACCTGGGTGAGGAAGTCCTCGATCGGCGCCTGGAGGTAGGGCGCGTTTCCGTAGTTCAGGGGGCCGAGGATGAGCACCCGAACCCCGAGCCGGTCGAGGTCCGCCCGGACCGCCCCGATCAGGCCGGAGCCGCACCCCGAGGTGGTGCCGGCCGTCTGTAGGGCGTTCATGACGCAGTCGAGGGTCGTGGTCGCCGGCCGGCCGAAGGAGGGGGCACCGCCGGGACCCGCGGTCCAGATGGTGCCGGAGACCATCCGGAAGCGGAAGCCGGACTGCGCCTGCCAGAGCAGGGGCTCCATGGTCGACGAGCTGTCCCCGTAGGGGACGACCAGCGCCGTGGT
Organism: Candidatus Dormibacteria bacterium; assembly: GCA_049511615.1. Classification (GTDB taxonomy): domain Bacteria; phylum Chloroflexota; class Dormibacteria; order Aeolococcales; family Aeolococcaceae; genus Changshengia. The sequence goes on from JBEKXW010000010.1 coordinate 9,033, forward strand.
GCCGGGCGCCAGCGCGGTGACGTCCCCGCCGGAGATGAAGTATGGAGGCGTCTCCGAGGAGGTCGCAGCCAGCGGCATCCTGGGAGCCAGGGTGACCACCACCAGGGCCAGTGCCACCCCTCCCATGAGGCGGGAGCGCCACCTCCCGGCGAGGACCACCCGGTCCACGAACACCGCGAGGAGGGCGGCCAGGCCGAGGTCGAGGAAGAGGTCGAATCGGGCGGGAAGCAGGTTGGCGAGGACGGGCACGTGGGCGAGGAGCCGGCCGGGCAGCGGGAGCACGTGGTGGGACACGCCGGCCACGTGCAGGTACGGCCCCAGGCTCCAGATCACGGCCGCGCACGCCCCCAACGCGACGATCCGCAGCCAGCGGTCTCCCCACCAGCGCACCGCCGTGTAGAGGCCGACCAGCAGCAACGGGATTCCGATGTAGGCGTCGGCCTCGATCGGAAAGCCGGTCCACTGGCTCACGATCCCGGTGGTGAAGGGCGGTGAGAGGGCGGTCGCCGACGTCGGCACCACCAGGTTGACCAGGTCGGTGACGTAGGTGTTGGGGGTTTGGATCGGCCCGACGATCCGCCCTGGACCGAACAGCTGGTAGGCGAGTGGGAAGGCGGTGAGGAGGAGGAAGAGGCCGACTGCCACCCCGAGCGTCTGGGCCAGCGGGAGAGCTCGCTGGGCGGCGGCCCGGGGGAAGAGGGCCGCGGCGATGACGACCGCGGTCCCCACCGCGACCACGAAGAGGGCGAGGACCTCCTCGGTCAGGAAGAATTGGACCGCGCAGAGGAGCCCGATCACCGCTCCCCACCGGAGCGGCCGGCGCGGGCCCCGGATCGCGTTCTCCAGCGCGATGAGGAGCAGGGGGACCGGGAAGAAGAGCAGGAGGTCCAGGTGGGCGCTCGCCCGTGAGGCGGCGAAGGGGCCGAGGACCATCATCAGCCCGCCGATCCACGCCGCCACCTGCAGGCGGACCCGGCGGCGCAGCCAGAGGAAGGTGCACCACCCGTCCAGGGCCAGGGCCGCCGCCATCCCGGTGTTGTAGGCGGCGATGACGCCGAAGAGAGCGGTCACCGGCCACAGGACCACCGACGCCAGGGGCATGGTCGTGTCCCAGGTCATGTTCACCCCTGCCGGGAGGTTGACGAAGGTGTCGTGCAGCGGGTTCAGGCCATGGCTGAGGGCGAAAGGGTTCCATCCCAGGAACCCCATCGAGAGCATGGGGTCGCCGGGTCCCCCGGGCCACTCCGTCGCCGGGTGCCCCCACACGGGAAGGGTCAGCGCGATGGCGGCCACCAAGTACCCGGCGGGGGCGCCGCAGACCCGGGCGAGGGCGCGGCCGCGAGCCGTCAGCACCTGCCCGATCCCATGAGGATTGTGGATGATACCCGCTGGGTCGATTCAGCACAGCGGGTCGTGGGGGCTTCAGGGTGGCGGGCGAGAAGGGTCCGGGGGGCGAAGGGATCGGCGCCCTGTCCGTGCCCGCACCCCCCGAAGGGGGCGGAGACCGGGGACCGGCATGGTGGCGGCTGCGTCCCTGGTCGGGCATCCTCATCGGCGGCGCGGCGGTGGCGCTGCTCGCGATCGGCTTCCTCGCCGGGGATGCGGTGGGCCACTCCGGTGCCCCAGGGCCCGCCACTGCAGCGGCGACATCGCCCTCGGTGAGCGTCGCGGCCACCCCGACTCCAAGCTCCACCCAGTTGGTCGCCTCCCCGGGCACCAGCCCGAGCTCGAGCGCCATCCCGACCTCTGACGCGCCCACCGCCAGCCCGACCCCCCCCGCGCCGTCGACTCCGCCGGTCTTCCAGGCGTTCACGTCCACGAACTGCGAGACGGCTGTCGTCCCTGACTACGAGTGCGGACCGGTGGAGGTGGCCCAGTTCACCGGGGGCGGCAGCGTGGCGCAATACACTGCCCAGGTCACGTTCGCGACGTCGGTGCAGATCCCCGCCACCACGGACGGCAAGCCCGAGGTCACGGTCGTCGCCCAGGCGGGCACGACCGGTGCCTTCCTGGTCGGCGTGGGTGAGCTCACCTTCCCGGGTCCGGGGACGTACGCATACACCGTCACGGTCACCAACATGTCAAATGGCGACACGGCGAGCTGGCAGGGGAGCATGCCGGTCGGGGGGTAGGCCGGCTTCAGCGTGAGCCCGGCACCATCGCCGAGCTGACCGGCCGGCGGTCCCCCTCCTCCTCGACATCGACGCGGCTCACGGAAAGGTAGCCGACCAAGCACGCGATGACGATGGTCAGGCTCACGCTGACGGTCCCCCGGCCCCAGTTCAGCCCGCCGAGCGCGTGGGGGACCCCCATCCAGTCAGCGAACGAGGCTCCCAGGGGCCGGGTGATGATGTAGGCGAACCAGAACGCAACCACCGCGTTGAGCCGGGCGAAGCGGTGGGCGAGCGCGGGTACGGCGATGACCACCGCGAAGAGGATCCCGGACGCCAGGAAACCGAGGCGGAAGGTGTACGCGGTGAGGTCGCCGGCGGCGGTGCCGAGGGCGAAGGTGGCACACACCGTGGCCCAGTAGAAGAGCTCGCGACGGAGGGTGGTGATGTGATGGATCGAGAGCGTCCGTTCCGTGAGATACCAGACGATGAATATCGCGGTCAGGGCGACGGCGAAGCCCACGGTGGATACCGCGTACGGCACGCCCAGCTGGATGTGCAGGGCGTCCGCGACCATGGTGCCGAAGATGGCGACCATCACCACTGCCAGCCAGTACACCCAGGCGATGTAGCGGCGGACCCATAGCTGGAGGATGAGAGCCGCAGCGAAGGCGACGGCCCCGAGGCCGACGGCGAGGTAGGGGTCGATCCGGCGCACCGAGTAGTCCGAGGTCGCCTCGCCCATGCCGGTGGTGAGGACCTTGAGGATCCAGAAGTACGCCGTGATCTCCGGGACCTTCCTCAGAGTCCAGCGGCTGGGTCTCATGGAGCAGAAACTAGCACGCCCCGGGTCGGGCGCGGAGGACGGGCCGCGCGCCAGGATGGCCGCGCCGCTCAGGATCTCCGAGAGCTTGAAGCCCCTGGGGCCCCACAGGCGGCGTGGCCCTCCATCAAGGGGACTCACCCGACCATCAAGTATATTGTCGCCGTGATAGGCCACCTTCTCAACGGCAAGGGCGGCGCCTGACAGCGCACGTCGCAGGAAACCCGATGAGACGTCCTGACTTCGTCCCGACCGCCGCCGTCCGCTCGGCTCGACGGCGCGCGCAGTACATCCCCTGTCCGGCATGCGGCTCGCATCTGCAGCGCTACCAGTTCCACCGGACTGGGGTCCGTTTCGTGCGTTGTCGCGCCTGCGATCTGGTCTACGCCGACCCTGTCGATCCGAAGGAGCGTGCGTACTTCGACATCCAGTCCCTGGGCCAGCACGAGAACCCCATCGATCGCCGTCACTCCCAGGCTGACTTTCTCGACATCGCCGAGCGACTCGTGGCCCAATACCGATCTCGCTTCCACCGGAAGCCACGGCGCATGCTCGTGGCCGGACGCTGGCACATCGACTTCCTGGCCGCGTCCTCCCTCCACCTCGATGTCGATCTCGCTTCACAACATGTCGAGGACGAGACGCAGTTCGTCACCCGGCCACTCGTCGAAACCCTCGGCAGCCACCTCGCTGACTTCGACATCGTCCTCCTCAATGAGTTCCTCGACGCCGTCACGGATCCGCTGATCGTGCTGCGTGGTTTCGCCGCGCGTCTTCGCGCGGAGACCCTCGTGGCCGTCACCCTCGCGAACATGAACGCCCTGCCCAGCCGCGTGCTGCGACGCCGCTGGAAGAGCTTCTTCGACAAGAAGGTCGCGTTCTACAACGCCGACAATCTCGAGGCCCTGATGTGGCGGGCGGGCTTTCAACGGCTAGCCGCCGAGCGACTCAACACCACGTACTCACTGGGGTACCTCGCAAGCCGTCTGGACCTCGCACCCCGAGTGCAGCAGGGGCTAACGCTGTCTCGTCTCTCGCAGGTCAGCGGCCGGGTCGCGTCAGGCCATGAACTCGTCCTCTTCCAACCCGCCCTCGCCCCCACTGGCGATTCCCTCACGATCATCGTCCCTGTGTACAATGAGGCGCGCTACGTCCACGACGTGCTGGCCGGACTCCTTGAGAAGGAGCTCCCGATCGAGCGAGAGATCATCGTAATCGAGAGCGGGAGCACCGACGGCTCCCGCGACATCGTCCGGTCGTTTGAGGGCAGGACTGGGATTCAGGTCATCTACCAGGACGCCCCGCATGGCAAGGGAAACGCCGTCCGAGCAGGGCTGGCACGTGCCACAGGCAGCATTGTCCTGATCCAGGACGCCGACTTCGAATACGATTTCGACGATTACGACGCCCTGCTCGAACCCATCCTCCAGCGCCGCGCCAGCTTCGTTCTCGGGTCGAGGAGCCTCGGCCTCGACGACTGGAAGGTCCGCGAGTACGGCACGTCTCCGGTGAAAGCGGTCCTCATGAACCTCGCGCAGGTCGCATTCGCGCGGACCTTCAACCTCCTCTATCAGCAGAAGGTCACCGACATCAACACGATGCTGAAGGTCTTTCGGCGCGACTGCATCGCGGGCTGTCACCTCCAGGGTGACGGCTTCAACTTCGACATCGAGCTCGTGTGCAAGATCGTCAGGAGCGGTTTCGAGCCGATGGAGGTACCGATCAACTACGCCGCGCGGGGCTTCGACGAGGGCAAGAAGGTCAAGTTCCTCATCGACGCCTACCCGTCGTACTATCAGCTGTTCCGGTGCCGCCTTGGTCGACTCTGATCTGTATGCGGACGACCATCACTGGGGGGATAGACGGGTCAATGTCCGCGCTCACGACCTGCCTGCTCTCAAGGTGCGGTACCTGCTCGCGCGCCTCCCGACCACTGGCCGGGTGCTCGAGGTCGGATGCGGGGGCGGGCGGTTACTGAACACGGTCGCGGCGTACCGTCCACGCCTGGAGCTACACGGTTGCGATATTCGACCCCTGCGCTACGATCCGGCCAACTTCCGCTTCACGCTCGTCGGCCTCGGGACCACCGTCCTCCCCTACGACCCCGCGTCCTTCGATGCCGTGATCATGATGGATGCGCTGGAGCACTTCCGGGATCCAGCCGGCGCTCTCCATGCCGCCCGGGCTGTTCTCCGCCCGCGGGGTCGGCTCGTCTCCTTCACACCACTTGAGGGACAGCGCCTCTCGTTCTACCGGCTATTCCGCCGAGTCTTGGGCGATGACCTCTATGTTCGCACCAAGGAGCACGTGCAGTCGTTCAGCGAGACAGACCTGAGGCGCCTCGTCGGGGAGGACTTCGACGTGGTCGATCACGCCTATGCGTACCACGTCCTCGGTCATCTGATGGACGCCACCCTCTTTGCCCTGCTGGCGTCACCTCGCCTGCGCCGCCGCTTCTGGCGGGTCAATCCCTTCTACGTCGAGGAGGCAGCCGGGTCCGCGGGCGTCGGCGCACATTCCCCTCTGGCCGACGCGCTCCGCGTCGCCAACGCGCTCGCCTTCGTCGAGTCGCGGGCTCTGCGCGGGGTGAGCTGGGGGGCAGCCGGCATTTTCTTTACCGCCATCGTTCGCTGACGTCCCGCGGCTCGGAGACCAGGCGCCACCCATGCTCTCTGGGGGAGAACCGCTGTGCCAATCACCCAGTCGATCGATACGCCGCGTGCGACCAACTGGAGCTGAACCCCTCGGTTTCAGTCGATCGCCGGCCAGAGGGCGCGCCTCGCCTGACGTCAGGGAGCCCCGTCGAGGAGCCACCGGTTCTCGAGCAGGCTGTCGACCGTGGCCTCGACGGCTTGGCGGATGCTGTGGACGGGCTTCCAACCAGTGGCGCGGATCTTGCGCGTGTCGAGGTAGATGAAGGGATTGTCCCCGATCCAGCCGCGGTCGCCACCTCCGTATTCGACGTGAGGGCTGGCCCCGAGGCGCTCGCAGATCCAGGAGATCGATTCGTCCACGGTGCAGTAGCTCGTGACGCCGAGGTTGTAGACCTCGCACCGGTGGTCGGACGCCATCAACGAAATGATGGCGCGGCAGCAGTCTGCGACGTGAAGGTAGCTCTTGCGCTGGGTTCCGTCTCCAAGGACAAAGAGCCGCTTTGGATCGCGGATGAGCTGCCGGGTGAAGTCCAGCACGTGGCCATGCGTGTAGCGAGGGCCGAGGATGGAGACAAAACGCAGAATGGTTGCCTGAAGACCACACGCCTCCGCGTAGGCTGCGACGAACCCCTCCGCAGCCGCCTTGGAGGCCCCGTACAGGGACGTCTGCAGAGGAAAGGGGCACTGCTCCGGTGTCGGGATAACCGGAGCCTCCCCGTAGACGGACCCGGTGGAAGCGAAGACAAGCCGCTTGATCCCCGTCACCCGCATCGCCTCGAGGACGTTGTGAGTCGCCACCGTGTTCTGCAGCAGGTCCCGCTTCGGGTGGTCCCAGCCGAATCTCACATCCGCGTTGGCGGCCAGGTGAATGACGATGTCCGCGTCCTGGACGAGGGCCGGCAGTCTCTGATCGTCAGCCACGAGGTCGCAGGGGACCAGCTCGAAGCGGTCACTGGCCCTCGCGTGGGCGAGGAACAGCTCGAATCCCGTTGAGAAGTTGTCGAGAACACGCACTTGATCCCCGGCCGCCAACAGGGCGTCCGTGAGATTCGAGCCGATGAAGCCGGCCCCGCCGGTGACGATCACACGATGGCTCATGAAGGCTTACCCCCTCCATTATGGGGTGGCGGCGGGGGCACCTGGTCGTCACCGTCATACGTCTCCGCCGGCGGGCGGGCTAGGGCGGCTTCGGCCGCTACCGCATGACCCCGCGGGCGCCGCCTGCGACGGACAAGGCGCAACCCGACGGGGACGCCCCATCCCCCAATCACCCACACTGCTGCGCCCGAGGGGACGCCGAGCGCCCCTATGGCCACTGAGGCCGGTTCATATCGCATGACGATCGTGTGCGTCCCCGCAGGCACCATCACCCCACGCAGCGCGAGATCGGTGGCGTAGATGGGAGCCGGCCTCCCGTCGACCTCTGCTACCCAGCCAGGGTAGTACGCGTCGGCCAGCACCAGCGTCCCCGGCTCGGAGGTCGTGGTCCTCATCACCACCTCGTCGTCCCGGTACGTCTCGATCGATGCCGGTACCGGCGCCCGGTGATCTGAGGGCACCTGCACCGAGGCCCCCGCCTCGACCACCGCCTCCGTCATCGGATCGAAGGAGGCGGCGCTCATCTGGGCGATGGCATCGCTCTCAGATCCCGCCCTGCTCGTGTCGAAGACGACCTGAGCCCGCGGAGCGGCGTCGAGGTTCCGGTAGATGCCGACCCCATCGGCGGTCACCGTTGCCAGCGTGAACTGGTCCGCTGGCAGCTCGGCTCCGTTCTGCGAGAGCGGCGGAGCCACCAGGATGTACTCGACGTTGAGAGCGTCGAAGAATGGGTTGTCGACGTAGTCGGCGGTGTTTGGTGGCAGGCCGTCGAAGCGGTCCGTGATCCCCGGGGCCACGAAGAGCTTGATGTACTCGTAGGTTCGATCAACGTAGAGCGCATCGAGATCGCGCACGTCGTCGAGGTCGAATGCCGTATTCGTCGTGGGATAGAGGATCGCCGTCGCAGAGTAGGTTCTGCCGGTTCCAGAAGGGTCGACGCGCTCCAGATATGCCGTTGTCGGGGTGGACGATAGCGGGTTGTAGTTCAGGGGAAGCGTGAGTTCAGGCGACGCAAGGAGGGTCAGCTCCACGGCGACTGCAGCGCCTGCCGCGACGAGGCTCCAGGTTCGGTGCGATCCCGCGCTCCGCCCGGAGTAGACTGCGGCGCCTGCGACCACAGTGAGCACGGCCGCAGTGAGAGCAAGCTGATCCCACCGAATCTGCGTGCCATCGAGGAAGCTCGGGGCTCCCACGGCAATGGCGCCGAGAACGACCAGGGTCGCGATGGCAACCTGACGGAACGAGACCCCCTTCAACTCGAAGCGCTGCAACCCGGCCCCAGCCAGGAGCGCAACGCATAGTGAGACGATCACACCTCCGTACGCCCAGAACGCGATGCGGCTTAACACCGGGGCCTCACCGACGATCTGATTGAAGAAGCCGGGGAGGCCCACCGTCTTGGCCTCGACGGCCACAGCACTTACCGCCAGCAGCACACGCGTGCTTCGAGGCAGCGATGTGGCTCCGAGGCCCAGAAGAGCGAGGAGGATCGCACCGACGCCGAACCAGTTGTCGACCGGCGGCTCCGTGGCCAGGTCCCCACTCTGATGCCCGATGACATTCCAATGCGGGCCGATGAGGCTCAGCAACTCGTGGGCATGCTCAGCAACCAGGCCAATGGTTGATCCGGCGCCGTGCTGCGTCACGGCGACGCCTACATACTCTGCGAAGGGAATGAGCAGGGGCAAGCTGAGGAGAACACCGACGAGGGCGCCGCCCAGCGCCGCGTAGACGCCGCGGAATCGAGGAAACGGGTTCTTGCCACGCCAGCTCACCGCAAACCTGACCACGAAGTAGACCGCAGCGAACCCCAGGCAGATGAAGCTCTCCTCTGGCATGCCGGCAAGGATGCTGAGCGCGATGGCCAAGCCGAGGAGGCCGCTCGACCACCGGGAAGGACGGCGAATGCAGGCCTCGACGGCCATGACCACCAGGGGCAGCATGACCATGACACTGGTCTGAATCGTCGTAGTGCGGAGCTGGAAGACGCCCGACATCATGAAGATGAGCCCAGCGACCGTTGATGGCAGGAGTCGCAGGCCGAGGTACCAGGCCAGGAGGCTGCAGAGAAGTCCCGCCATGAGCAGGCGGACAAGGAGCCACGCGTCCCAAGTGCCCGGCGTCGGCGACGCGATCAGAGGCCAGGCGAGCGGATTGAAAAGGCCGGTCTGGGCCTCCGCGGCCAGCGGCGCGCCGAGCAGGAGGTTGGCGTTCCAGAGAGGCAGCTCCCCAGCGCTCACCTCCATGTGGGCCTTCTCGATCTGCGGGACGAACTGCCACGCCGACGCACCGGCGTCGATCTCGTTCGACGATGTCAGGGGCGGGCCGGGGTATCCGTACGGAGGGCTCACTCCCTCGGTGCCATAGACGGAGGAGCCGGTGAGGAGCGTCCGGTCCTGGACGAGGACTGCTCGATATGTGATCCCCAGTACCGCTGCCTGGACCGCCACCACGAGGACGATCGAGGTTGTGCGCCGGCGCCACGAGGTGCCCCAGAGCAGGCGTCCCAGAGCCCTGCGCAGTCCAGCCACAGCGAGACCGGAGTCTATCAAGGAGATGCAATCAACGCGGCCGGGGGCCCCCTTTGTCGCCCTGGGGAGGGCCTGGTTCAACGGAGGTCGTCGGCCTGGCCATGCCAATCAAGATGGGCCGCATCGGGTCCTCCGGACGGTATGGTGACAAGCGGATGGCCAACCGGAGCTAGACGACCCTTGAAGCGAGATGGCGTTCCAAGTCGGCGAGACCCCTTGGCGACCCGATCTCGTAGAAGCGCTCGAAGACCTCGTGTCCGGCCAGCTGGCCGCCGGCGCTCAGGTCGTGCATCAGATCGGAGAGTTCGGCCACCCCCCCCGCGACGACCCGATCGGTGACGGCCGGGCGGGAGAGTACGGCGAACCCGTAGTCGATCCACTCCATTTGCCTGCGCCACGCCTCGGGGCGGGTCTTGTCGTACACGACCACCCGCCCATTCCTGTAGACGGCATTGCTGGCGTCCCAACGGTTGCGGTTTCGCATTACCGTCATCAGAGCCGGGCAGCCGCTCCGCGCGAAGGCGTCCTCCACCTCGGGGAGGTCCAGAGATAGGTACGAGTCCCCATTGATGACGCTGAAACTCCTCGCCACCAACCCGGCATCGATTACCGCCCGCAGCGCCCCCGCGGTGCCTAGAGGCCGCTCGCCATCCGCCGCGTACCTCACCGCGAGCCCGAATCGCTCCCCGTCGCCGACATGCCGGACGATCGCCTCGCCGAGATAGCCGATGCTGTACACGACCTCGGTCACTCCCAGAGACCGCAGCCAGGCCAGCTGGATGTCGGCGAATGGCCGGCCGTTCACCGGCAGCAGGGCCTTGGGCACGGTCTCGGTGGCCGGGCGCATCCGGGTCGCCAGACCGCCGGCGAGGATGATCACGGGTAGTGGCATCAGTCGCGCACGATCACGGTCGAACCGTCGAGATCGAAGCTGAAATGGACCTCATCGAGACCCTCGCGATCCATCGCAGCGCGTAGCGACTGGGTATCTTCGGCGTAGAAGAGCAGGAATCCGCCACCCCCGGCGCCGACCAGCTTCCCTCCCAAAGCGCCGTTGGCGATACCCACCTCGTACCAGTGATCGATGGCCTCGGTGCTCATCCCGGACGACCGCCGCCGCTTGCCCTGCCAGTGCTCGTTGAGTAGGCAGGCGAAGCCGTGGGTGTCACCTGCCTCAAGCGCCTGGCGAACCCGGATTCCAACGGCCGCAACGGCATCGAGGTTTGCGAGCATTGCTTCGTCCTCGAGGGCGCTCCGGTCGTGCTGTTGCCGCAGCTGTTCCTCGGCATTGCGCGAATAGCCTGTGAAGAAGAGGAGCAGCCGCTCCTCGAGGTCGTGGAGCGCAACCGCGGGGATTCGTAGCGGCGAGACGGTGGTGCGCCCATCGGTGTCGAAGTCGAGGCACAGGAGGCCACCGAAGGCAGCGATGTACTGGTCCTGCTTGCCCACCGAACGCCCGAGCTTCGTGATCTCGATGTCACAGGCCTCCTCGGCCAGGTGGTGGGCGGTGACGTGCTCGCGCTGGAAGGCGTAGATCGCCCGGAGCAATCCCACCGTGAATGACCCGGATGAGCCGAGCCCGGTGCCGGCGGGGATGTCGGCCAGGCTGATGAGCTCTAGGGCGGGGCCGATGGGATGAGCGCGGAGCGCCTCGCGGATGATCGGGTGCGTGATCTCCTCCACCGAGCGCCGGCGTTCCGTCTCCGCGTACTTGATGATGTAGTCATGGGTGAAGGTCCGGTTTATACCGACGTAGATGTAGCGGTTGATCGCGGCCGAGATGACCGTGCCTCCGCGGCGCGAGTAGTACGACGGGAGATCGGTGCCACCGCCACCCAGCGAGATGCGCAGCGGAGTGCGGGTGATGATCACAGCTCACCGCGGCAGCCGTGCCGTCCCCACAATCTGCCAACCCCAGGGCGTTCCCATGAGGTTGAGCCGAAAGAGTAGGTCGAATGCCTTCATCGTCAGCCGCGCGACGCGAGACAGCGAGCCGCCCTCGTCTTGGACTGCGACGTCCTCGACCAGACGCCTGCCCCGGGCTACGACGACGAGGCGGTAGACGTTGAAGAAGGGGAACCCGGCGCCAAAAGTCACTACATTCTCGAACCCGGCCCCGGAGAGGAGGTCGGCGAGGGAGCGGGGGTCGTAGTGGCGCCGGTGACCGATGTGGAGGTCAAAGGCAGAACGGGGTCCCCCGGGCACGGTGACCACCAGGCGACATCCCGGGGCCATGAAATCCTGGGCGTTCCGAAGCAGGCGCTCTGGTTCGTCCACGTGCTCGAGAACCTCGGAGCAGACCGCGTCCGTCGCCCATCTCGACCACTCCGCCGGAGCCGAAGCGCCAGCCAGCAGGTCCCATTGCAGAAACCGTGCCGATGGAGCTCGTGCCTGACCGAGCCTGACACCGGAGGCGCTGAGCTCGACGCCTAGCACCTTCGCTCGGGCATGGCGCCGGCTGATGATCGAAACCAGCTCTCCCTGACCGCTCCCGATGTCCACCACGCGAGCAGGGCGGCCTGAGAGCCCAAGAAACTGCAGCGCCAAGCGGAAACGCATGAGCTCGGCCGGGTTACGCTGGGTAGCCTGGTCGAAACGCTGCCAGTGGCTATCCCAATCCGGATCGCTTGCCGTCCTCGCGACGGGTCTCACAGTTCAAAGCCGGCGCTGAGGCCGTCACGATGAAACATCTGAACCGTCTCCAAAGAGTACTCATCAAGGTCCTTGCCGAGCAGCGGGAGCTTCTTGAGCAGGTCATGGGTCACCGTGATCACGTGGCAGCCAACCTCGTCGGCTTGGACCACGTTGAGGATCTCCCTCGGGCTGGCCCAGATCAGGCGAACGTCCGGCCGCGGACCGAGAATGTCGACGCAGTGGCGCACCAGCGGAAGGGGATCGCGGCCGGTGTCAGCGATCCTCCCTGCGAACAGTGAAACGAAGTGGCGGGCTCCAAGTTTGAGGCAGCCCACGACCCGCTCCACCTGCTCCGGTGTGGTCATGGCTGTGACGTTCAGCTGGACTCCCTCCGAGCTGAGCGTTCGGAGCACGTCCGAGCTGGGCTCTCCCCGCGTGTCGGTCACCGGAATCTTCACAAAGACCTGCGGCCCCCAAGTGGCGATCCGCCTGCCCTGCCGGATCATCTCGTCGAAGTCGTCGGCGAAGACCTCAAAGGAGATCGGCCGCTCGCCGACTAGGGTCAGGACATCGCGCGCAAATGCCTCGTAGTCGCCGACCCCCGATGCCCGCATCAGCGTCGGATTGGTGGTGAACCCCTTAATGACCGGATTCCGCGCCAGCGTCTCGATCCCGCCACGGTCGGCGCCGTCCGCGAACACCTGGACACGCAGCCTGCTCACATCCACCGTTTCATGGCTCCGTTAGGGTGCCGCGTCCTGGTCGAGCTCGAGCTGCAGCGCCTGCAACGAGCTGCGCAGAGCCTCGGCCGCCGTCAATCGATTGGCCCAGCCGAGGGCCCGGATGCGGTCGCTGTTCATGCGGACGACCGGGACGTCACCCTTCCAGCCACGGTCGCCGCCCGTGAACTCGTAAGTGACCGAACCGCGAGGCAAGCCGGCGACTTCGACCGCCATGTCGGCGATTTCTGAGACCGTGACGTAGTCTCCGGTGGCGACGTTGTAGACCTGGTAGGGCGCCGTCTCGCGGTGCAGGGCGGTCAGCACCGCCTCGACGACGTCGCTCACATGAACGTATGACTTGCTCTGCCTGCCGTCGCCCAAAATGCGAAGCCGGCTGGGATCGGCTGCGAGCCGGCGGACAAAGTCGAAGCCCACGCCGTGGGTCTGTCGAGGCCCGACGACATTACCGAATCGGAATGCGCGCCCCACCAGCCCGAACATGAAGGAGTAGGCGGCGATCATCGCCTCTCCCGCCAGCTTGGAGGCCGCGTAAGTGGAGATGGGGATCAGCGGGCCGTGGTCCTCGGTCGCCTCGAGCTCACCTAGGTCACCATACAGGCCGCTCCCAGACGCGTAGAGGATCGTGCCCACACCGGCGCGCCGCATGGACTCGATCACCGCATGGGTCAGCACGGTCCCCTGGTCGAAGTCGATCGCCGGCTCGGTGACGGCGCGGGCGATATCGGGATTCGAGGCCAGGTGGACGACCACCTCGTGCCCCCTCATTGCATCCAGGAGACGGTCCTGGTCGCGCACATCGGCGCGCACGACGGTAAGCCGCCGGTCCGCGACCCACCTGGCGTAGTGCCAGTCCCGCCCCGACGAGAAGTTGTCGTAGAGGGTCACCGCCTCGGTGCCCGCCTCACCCAGCAGCCGGTCCGTGAAGTGGCTCCCGATGAAACCGGCGCCGCCGACGATCAGATAGCGACTGGTCACGCCGTCGCCCCCGTCGCCGACTCCCACTTGGTAGGCGCGCGCTGGAGGCGAGGGTGCGAGACCAGCAGGTGCCAGACCACCGCACAGAGCCCCTCAGTGTGAGCTGTCACCCGCGCCTCGATGAGCGGCGGGATCACGACCACCGCGTCGCCGACGCGCGCGGTGTAGCCGCCATCGCGGCCGACCACGCCGCCGATGAAACATCCGGCGGACCGGGCGACATCTAGTGCGTTTACGATGTTTGCTGATATTCCCCGGTCCCGGTCCCCGCCTCCTACCGAGAACACCAGGACGCCGTCCCTGGCACCCAGATGGGACCCCTCTAGCCAAGCGCTGAAGCACGTATCCCAGCCCTCGTCATTGATCCGAGCGGTCAACTCCGAGACGTTGTCGACAGGGCTGTAAGCCTCGATGCCACACAGCTTCCGGAAGTCGTTGACGGCGTGGCTGGCGTGCCCTGCGGAGCCCCCGACCCCGAGGATGAAGAGCCGCCCGGAGCGCTCGCGCACCTGAGCCAGCCCCTCGGCCAGTCTCTCGACCGCCTCGGCATCGATCGCCTCCGCGATCCGCCGCGTCTCCGCGAGATAGGTGTCGGTGAAGTTCCCCATCAAACCCCGTTTGTGCCGTTGCCGCCCGCTGCGCGGTGCGCTGCATCCCACCCGAGTTTCTCATAGCTGCCGTAAACGGAGCCACTGCGCAGGGCGGCAGCGTGGAGGAGGAGCGTGAAGGTGAAGGTCATGAAGCTCATAATGATCAGCATCAAACCGATGACCGCGCTGTAGAGAGTGCGGTCGGGTTGGAGCGCCAGCCCATTGGAGACCCACTGGGCCACTAGCAACGCCCCGAGCACGATCCCGCCCGTGAAGGCGACAGCACACAGAAGCACCGTGCGAGTGTACGGGAATACCCGCAGCCAGCGCCTCCGGACCTGGCCTGTGTAGTCGTGGAGGACCTGGGCGAGACAGCCGAAATAGAAGCTCTGCAGTCCGACGAGGGCCAGGGTCATCCCCAGCAGCATGGTGTAGAGCGAGAGGTGGAGGGGCCCGAGCGCGATCGGGCCCAGGCTGAGGGAGAGGGTGATCAGGAGCCCGAGCGCCAGCATGATAACGCCGGGCCGGTAGACAAAGAACTCGGCACCGTAAACGAACATCGCTCGCAGGTTGATCCACGCGGCCTGGTACGGGGATAGCCAGCCAAGCCGCTTGTGGTGGCTCACCCGCCCCTCCCGGTCCCTGAGGAACGCCACTGGGACCTCCGTCGTCCGCAGCCGCATGTGCACCGACTTGAGCACCATCTCCGAGGCGTACTCCCAGGAGGTCGACTGCAGCCCCATGCGGACGAGGGCTTCTCGGCTGATGCCCCGCATGCCACAGTGAATGTCCGAGAATCGACTGTGGTACAGGCGGTTCAGGATCCAAGTCGTCGCCGGTGTGCCCAGGTGGCGGTGAAGCCAAGGCATGGAGCCTGGCTCGATGCTGCCTTTCCAGCGAGAGCCCATGACGAACTCGTACCCGTCGCGGAACCCGCGCACGAAAGCTCCGAGCTGGCGGAAATCGTAGGTGCAGTCGGCGTCCCCCATGAGGACGTACCGCCCACGGATGTACGGAAGGGCATCTATATACGCCTGCCCCAGCCCCCGACGAGGTGACCGCAGTACCCGAGCGCCATGGTCTTGAGCGATCTGCGCCGTTGCATCGGTGGAACTGTCGACGATCAGAACCTCACCTGCAACCCCCGCCTGGGCCAGTCCGGCCCCGCACCAGTCGACGAACTCCCCGACAGTGAGCGCTTCGTTGCAGGCGGGGATGACAATCGAGAGTTCGGGGTCGGCGCAGTCCTTGTCTGGCACGAGCAACTCCACTGGGATGCCCGCGCCCGAGGCATCCACCGGCGGAGTGGCTACGACCCTCCCATCGACTGAGGATGTCACCACCGTCCTCCTTGCGCCTGGCCGCCCCGGACTGCCGATTCTCGCCCGGATGGTATCGCTCGATTGAGCCACACCGATGTTCGGTATCAGGTAGTGCGCTGAGCCACGGGCACGTGCCCCCCAATTCGCGTCGTACGCATCAGCCGAATGCTCACGGAAGGAGCGCCAGCTGGGTGATCGTCACTGGCACCGAACTGCTGAGGTGGAGGACGGGGAGGCTATAGCCGTGCCATTGAGGGCAGGCACCGATCGGGAATATGCGAGACGGTGCCGCCCGACCTGTGGCCCCGGTCGATACAATCGCCACCCGTTGTCGCGCTAACGCCCGGAGACGAAAGACGTCGCAGGTGAGCTCGGTGCTACCGTCCGTGGCTCAGGGGCGAGCTGGCTGCCGCCATGCAGGCCTGCTCGTGGCCGCTTGCTTCCTCCTGACGTTCATAACCTTCGCCGCCTGGAGTCTCGTGGTGCCGCCCTTTGGGTCGATTGACGACCCAGCTCAATTGGTTAAGGCGGCCGCCGTCGTGCGCGGGCAGCTCGTGGGGAGTCCTATCCCCGGGGGGAACAGCGCCGATGCCACGGTTCAGGTCCCAGCCGTGTTCGTCCGCGGCACCCAAGTTCCATGGTGCTTCATCGATAACTTCCAAACGTCGGCCGCCTGCGCACCGGCCATTCAGGCGTCAGACAGTCTCGAGTCGGTGACCACATATGTCGCCACGTACCCGCCTACTTACTACGCGTTGACAGGCCTACCCAGCCTGGTCGCAGCTTCAGTATTGGGTATGTACATGATGCGCCTCCTGAGCGCTGCTCTCAGCGCCCTCTTCATCACCCTCGCCATCATGGCCATCATCTGGTGGAGTCGGTCACGCCTGATGGTCCTCGCAGTCCTTGTCGCAGTCACCCCAATGACTCTCTATCTCGGCGGCAATGTGAACCCGAATGGGCTTGAGATCACGACGAGCGTATGCGTGTGGGTGACCGGCATCATTCTGGTGCGCGAGAGACTATATAACCCCCCGCGCGGCCTAGTGGTCCTCTTTGGAGTCGCGGCAGGCGCGATGTGCTTGATCCGAGCTATCTCACCCTTCTGGGTTGTCCTGGCGCTCCTGGTGCTCTTCTGCCTCTCGCCTGGCCCTCTTGCCTTATTGCGACTCGTTCGGCGACGCGAGGTGCAGTTCTCAGCGATGTTTGTCCTTCTCGCCAGCCTCTTCACGACGCTTTGGGCCATAAAGGAACACTCGCTAAGCGTCTTGGGCTCGCCAGTGCCAACGACCGTGAGCACCGCGCACATCCTCGCGACCCTCTTCACGCTTACCGGCGGATACCTTGAGCAGATGGTTGGCGCCTTCGATTGGGTTGACTTCAGAGGCTCTATGGGTCTGCAGGCTCCCGCCGTCACCTACATCACCTGGCTGGCCGTCGTGTCCCTGGCAGTGATCACCGGCTTGGTCCTCAGTGACCGGAAGATGCGGATCGCTCTGTCTGCCACTGCGCTTGGCATAGTTGTCGTGCCCATGATCCTCACCTTTCTCCAGGTGCATCAGGCCGGGTATTCATGGCAGGGCCGCTACACACTGCCCTTCGCAGCTGGCCTGCCCTTGCTGGCCGCGACCGCCGTTGATCCGCGCGGCCTGCTGGCCCGGCGTTACTGGAGACTCGTGACACTAGCGGCGGCAGGGCTCGCGCTTGCCCAGATTCTGGCATTTGCCGCCGTGGTGCACAGATACGCTGTGGGCGTCAGCGGCCCCCTTGACTTCTTCTCTTCTGGATGGCAACCGCCGCTCACCAGTGCAGGTCTGCTGGTCATCTACGCAGGTGCCATGATCGCTGTCCCATGCCTGGTAGCTGTTTATTGCAGAAACCGGCCGCTGCTTCCAATACAGCAGGGGCCGGTTTCAACCGGTGAACGCAACGGGGTGATCTGATCTGGCGGACAGCCGCCATGAGAGGTGCCCGGTGCCGAGGAGGAGGTTGACCCTGCAGGAGCGAGAGGAGATCTCGCTGGGGATATCCCGCGACATCTCGATGCGTCAGTCAGCTCGCTCGCCAACTGGGCCGGGACCCGGCGACGTTGGCGTGGAGCGCCGTGGTCACTACGGACGCCCTCGGATCGCCGACATGGTGAGCATCGACGAACGCCCTGCCGAGGTCGCCAACCGCAAGGTTCCCGGTCACTGGGAAGGCAATCTCATGATCGGCAAGGGCGCTCACTCCGCGGTCGGGACTCTGCGGAACGAACGACGCGATTCACGATACTGGCCGCGAGTCCACCTGGACCAGATTCTCAAGGCCGTCAGGCCGCAAACGCCGTGAAGTTCCCAGCCACTCCGACCGCGTGCCCTCACAACGCCCTGAGAGGCTCGCAACCGTCCCAACTCGACCTCTCAACCTGCTGAGGAGAGGAGGCACCAGCGACTGCCCTGCAGATCATCTCCATCCGGGGACTCGTCTTGTCACTTTCCGCCAGCGACTCCGGTCACTCTCGCCCCGCGTCGGCACCCGAGTGTTCAGCATCATCTCCGGGGGATGGATGGCGTGGGGGGTTAGACCACCTGGGAACGTCAGATAACCGCCGAGCCGCAACTGGCACGGCCATGACGGCACAGCCGAAGGCCTGCCCTCTATCATACACGCCGCTTTGTCAGCCGCCAAGTCGGAGGCAGGGAGATAGCCACGCCGCTCGGGATCCTTGGGGGCGGTGCGAGCGGCCTCTCGCTCGCGCTGCTCACGCATCTTGACTTCGTGCTCGTCGAGGGCAATGCGTGCCCCGGTGGCCACGCGGTCTCGACATCGATCGAGGGATGGGTATTCGACCGAGGGCCACACATCATGTTCTCGCGCAACTCGCTTCTTCTCGACTGCATGATTAGCAGCCTCGGCGACAATGTCCACCGGTGCCGGCGAAACAACAAGGTGGCCCTTGCCGGTGCCCTGGCCCGGTATCCGATCGAGAACGACCTGGCCGCCTTGCCCCTACCATTGCGCGCCGACGCCCTTGTCAGTCTGTTACAGGCTCAGGCCCAGCAGACTGAACCCTCCAACTTGGCCGAATGGTTCGAGGCACATTTCGGGGATGTGCTCGTGTCCAGCTACTTCCGCCCCTACAACGAGAAAGTCTGGAACGTCCCGCTGGAGACGCTGTCCATGGGTTGGGCGGACAGGATCCCCAAGCCACCCCTCGAGGATGTTGTCCGCGGGGCGGTGGGCCAACTCTCGGAAGGATACCTGCACCAGCTGTACTACTCGTACCCCTTGAGGGGCGGCTACTCCGCCCTAATGAACGCGTGGGCCGGCGGCATTCCTACCGAGCGGCTCGTCCTCGGTTCCCCCGTCACGGGGCTCCAACCCACCCCCGACGGGGTCCTGGTCAACACGGCCGCCCACGAATGGCACTTCGAGCAGGTGGTTTCCACCCTACCGCTTCATGACCTCGTGAGGTTGGTCCCCCATCTCCCCGCCTCGGTCACCGAGAGCGTTTCCCGGCTGATCGTCAATCCCATGATTGTCGCGACCCTCGGCTTCCGCGGAGAGGATCAGAACCAGTTCACCGCCGTCTACATTCCCGACGATGACTACCTCGTCAACCGTGTCTCCTATCCCGCGGTCTTCTCTCCCAACAACGCGCCCCCTGGTTGCTTCAGCATCCAGGCCGAGCTCACCACCGCGGCGGGTTCCGAGATTCTCACCTGGAGTGACGAAGCGGTCCTCGCCCACGTCCTCGGTGGGCTTCGCCAACGCTCTCTGATCCCGGTGGGTGCGGAGGTGGTGTTCGAGCGGGTGGAGCGCTATCCCTACGCCTACGTTGTCTACACCCAGGGGTATGAATCGGACCTCCGCATCGCCACTGATTGGTTTGCAACTCATGGGATCATCCTTCACGGCAGGTTCGGCTCCCACCAGTACGTGAATGTCGACGGTTGTCTCGGCAACTCGATCGATCTCGCACGCAAGCTGGGGGCCCCTATCACCGACGACGAGGTCCGCGCGCGTTTTGCGAGTCTCGCAGCGAAGGAGTAGCGGCCGCGATGGAATCTCGCGATGCAAGAACTTACTCGGATGTCGCCGTCGTGATGATCACGCGCAACGAGGAGGCCGCCGTTGGCAAGGTCATCCGCGAGGCGCGGGAGGCTCTCCCGGGCGCCGAGATCTTCGTCATCGACGGGAGTACGGACGGCACGCCAGAGATCGCACGCCAACTGGGCGCCACCGTGCTCCGCGAGCCGGGCGGAGGCTTTGGACCGGCGCTACATGCCGCGCTCATGGCGCCACGCCAGCCCATCATCGTCACCGTCGATGCCGACGACACGTATCCCCCATCGGCGTTTCCGATGCTAGTGAGTCTGATCCGCGAAGGATGGGACGTGGTCGGCACTGATCGGCTGGGCAGACACCGCCCGAAGACCATGAAGCTGATCAACTGGATAGCGAACCATGCGTTCAGTTCCCTAGCGTCACTGCGGGCAAGGACGCGGTTGCGTGACGTGCATTCCGGCCAGCGCGCGTACCGATCCGAGCTCCTGCACTCCTTCGATTGGGACTTCTCCGGTCTAGCCTTCCCGGTTGACCTACTCTTCTGGCCTGCGCTCACGCGACACAAGGTCACCGAAATCGCCATCCCGTACAGAGAGCGCGTCGGCGACACCAAGCTCCGGCGTTGGAAGAGCGGTAGAGCAACGCTGCGGCGTCTCCTGCGATCCCGAGCCGCGGTGCGGCGCTCAGGCCAAGCAAGCGGCAACCCGTCCCGATCAGGGACCACGTCCATGGACGAGGCTGTACATACACCACGGGAGCACTTATGATCGCGCACCGCCTCCCCCGCGTCCCCACTCTCGCAGGCGAGCGCCCATACCGGCGCGTTCGCGATGCTCTCCTCACCACCGTGGCCGGCGCCTTGGCAACGAATTCGGGCCTCCTCTGGAACATCGAGGCGCTGGTCCTGTCAGCCCGCTACCAACAGTGGATCGCCCACTCGCCTTGGGGACGACACAGCATCCGCCAACGAGATCGGATCTCGCTTTGGAGGGCCGTCGCCCGGCGAGGACTGCTCACCAGCGGCACGGTCGCGCTCGAGTTTGGTATCGCCGACGGCGTGGCCACCCGCTGGTGGTCTCGCAGTGGAGTTGCGTTCGCAGCTTGGCACGGGTTCGACACGTTCGAGGGCCTCCCCACGGATTGGTATCGAGCTGGCACTCCAGTCATGTCCGCAGGAACCTTCACACCTTCCGCCGGCCCGCATGCGGTACCGATGGTCGAAGCACCGTTCCCCTATGAGTGGCATGCAGGCATGATCGAGGAGAGGTTGCCCGATTTCGTGAGGCCCGACGCCCCGCTGTTCATCCTCATCGATGTCGATCTCTTCGAACCGGCGCGGGCGATTCTCGAGTGGCTAAAGGCCAACTGGCGGTCGGGTGATCTGGTGTATTTCGACGAAGCCTTTGATCCGTGGAACGAGGGCCTGGCGCTGCGTCGAGCCATCGACGCCGGAATGCGGCTATCCGCCATCGCGCACACGGGAATGGCGCTGCTCACGCAGCTGCTCGCGGTCGAGGCAACCCATGAGGGCACTGCTCAGACCGGCAAGCATAGCGAGCACAGAAGGTGATCATCACGCGAACCCCTCTGCGAATCTCATTGGGCGGTGGCGGCACCGACCTCCCCTCCTACTACACTCAACGGGGGGGCCTCGTAACCTCGGCGGCGATCAATCGATACATCTACGTCGGCGTCAACCGAACATTCTCGGGGGACTACTTCCTCAAGTACTCCGATATGGAGCTGCGCCGGTCCGTGGAGGAGATCTCCCACCCCATCATCCGCGAGGTGCTGCGTGCGCATCCCATCGGGCCTGCCCTGGAGCTTGTCAGTCTGGCAGATATCCCCGCGGGCACCGGGCTCGGCTCTTCGGGTTCGTTCACCGTTGGACTGCTCCGGGCTGTGTACGCCTTCAAGCAGGAGCACGTGGCCGCGAGCAAGCTCGCCGAGGAGGCTTGCGAGATCGAGATGGTGAAGCTCGGCCGGCCCGTGGGCAAGCAGGATCAGTACATCGCCGCGTTCGGCGGACTGACATGCTTTGAGTTCCACCGAGACGGACGGGTCACGGTCTCGCCACTGCAGATCCCCCATCCCGCGCTCTATGACCTAGAGGAGCATCTCCTACTCTTCTTTACCGGGTACTCGCGCAACGCCGAGGATCAGCTGCGCCAGCAGGATGAGCGTAGCGATGCTGGTGACTCGGCCATGATGGCCAACCTCGATGACATGGCCGCGATCGGCCGGCAGGTTCGTGAAGCCCTCGAGTCGGGAGACAACAGCGGGTTCGCACACCTCTTGCACGAGCACTGGCTTCGCAAGCGCGATCGCTCTGTCGGGATGAGCAGCAGTGCCATCGATCACTGGTACGACGTCGGCATGGCCAACGGAGCCCTGGGAGGCAAGCTGGTCGGCGCGGGAGGGGGCGGCTTCCTGCTCTTCTACGCGCAGAACAGCAACACCCTGCGGATGGCCATGGAGAAGGAACGGTTGACGGAAGTTCGCTTTAAATTTGACTTCGACGGCTCAACCGTGCTGGTAAGAGACTGACGGCGGTTGACGATGCGGAGCCCGGAGTGCGTCGGGTTAGGTCAGAGTCTGGTCGTTCCAGCCCGGCTCGGGCTATCGACCGGATCGGATGAAGTCAGATCGCCCAGTGCGAGCGCAACCCGAGGCGCATGCCCCTCGTCAAGGTCCGTGCCATCGCCGCCCAGAAGGGTCCGCGCGGAGTGCGTGTCATGTTCAGAGGCTCACTGTGGCAGTCGCGCTACCCCTACCATCTGCCAGCCCAAGGGGGTGCCCGTCAGATTGAGGCGGAAGAGGAGACTGAAGGCCTCCATCGCCAGCCGAGCCGTTCCTGAGAGAGAGCCACTCTCCTCCTGGATGGTGACGTCGTCGACCAACCGCCTGCCCCGAGCGACGACGGCTAGACAGCAGAAGGATTTCAACAGCGCGTACCCGGCGCTCACAGCATTGCGATGGCACATCTGCTCGCTCCCCAGAAGATGTTCGTCGAGAGCCTTGCTTAAGAGCGGTGGCGCTTTGAGCAGGCCATGGGTCACTGTGATCACGTCGCACCCCGCTTCATCGGCTGGGATTACACTGAGGATCTCGTGCGGCCTGCCCAGCATAAGCCTCGACCTATGCCTAGGAATGAGAGCCCGTGCAGGGCGGTCCCGGTCCTGAGCCAGGCCATCGGCGAGCCGCTCCACCCGACTGGAGATCGACGGCCGCTACGATCCACCTTGTCTCCCTTCTGTGTAGCTACCCATCACGGCCACTGCGCAGTTCCGCAAGCCAGGTGGCGGCACTGCTCAATGCTTTCGCCGATCCGGGTGGATGCTACCGCAAGGCGTCCAGCGAACGGCGTCAGGTGCGCAGCTTGCACACTAGGCCGGCGCTCAGTTGCGCTCCCAAGCTCCTTCCTCGACCTCATGGCAGAAGTTCCACCTGAGTAATTCTGACCGGAGCCGAGCTGCTGAGGTGCAGGACGGAGGCGCTGTAGCCGTGCCACTGTGGGCAGGCACCGATGGGGAAACGGAAGGCGGCCTGCCGGCCGGGTAGTGTCTGGAAAGTGATGTCATGGTTCTCCCCGGCCACCTCCTGGTCGTCGAGCGTGAAGGTCGACCCTGGCGACCCAGCCGCGATGGTGATCTGGATCCACTGGTAGTCCGACCAGGTACCCCCCGACGGCTCAGTGAGGGCCCATGTCTTGGCGGAGTCGGTCGCTCCACCCACCACCACGTCTGCCTGCCCAGCGGGGGGTCGCGCGTCCAGGAACTCCGGCGAGTAGCCCCAGTCGCAGCTCGCATACTGGAAAGGAAGGTCAGAGAGCACGAGGCCCGGACCAAGCCGCGACGCAAGCGCCTGGGGGATCTGCGGATTCATGCCTCGCCGTACGTAGAGTAGTTGTCCATCGACCTCCGCGAAGGGCTTGTAGTGGTCAAGAACGTACTCAGCGATGTCATAGGCGCGGACAGCGATCGGCATGTTGTCATATATCAAGAGGTTCCCTGGCGCCGAGCCCGAAAGGACGACGAACTCGGGTTGATCCGCCTCCAAATCTCCGATCGTCTTCTGCTGGGCCGCTTCGCTTTGGTCGAGCGCCGCTTGGAAGTCCCACGAGGCCGGCCGATACGAGAGGATATAGAAATAGATGCCAGACTGGTCGCTGAAGTCGTAGATCTCCTGGCCCGGCTTCATGAACGATGCTAAGAATGTTCCGATGTCACTGTACAGCGCCTCGTCCGAGTAGTCCATGTAGCCCAGGCTGGAAAGCCAGGGCTCACTCTCGGCGGTCGCCCTGAAGTCGGCGGGTGTTGAAGAGATGATGCTAGGAATCGCGGTTGACGTAGTGATCGCCGCGATCACGGCCGCAACGTAGAAGATGGGCCAGCGAAGCGCACCTGCCTTGCTGCCTCTTAGGAAGGAGCGCACCCAATCGTTCAGCCAGAGCGCAACCTCCCAAGCGCCGATCAGCACGAGGGGGATTGCACCCGCGTAGGCCGTGGAGGCGTGGAACAGGTCCGCGCGAGCCGCAAATTCGCTCCCATAGTAGAGAACCGTGAAGACTCCGGCTGCGATGAGTAGGAAGTGGTTCGTCGTCAGTGTTCGCCGGGCGCGCACCTCGACGGCCACGATGAGCAGGCCGAGGAGAACGGCGACTCCCGGCGCGAAGACGGCCCAGCCAAACTGCTGTGTCAGCGGCTCCCAGTAGAACGGGGCCCCCCACGCGATTGGGATCGCGCCAGCCATGTCATGTCCCACAGTCGCCGTTAGGTAGTAGTCGACGAATCCACCCACCGCATGGGCCGCGGCGAGAAAGGCGAACATAACTGCGCCGATGGCGACGACCCCAGTAGCGGCCCATTCGGAGAGCCGGAAGTCTCGCCATACCCGGAGGTGAGGCCAAGGGGCCTGATACGCATCAAAGGCGACGAATGCCAAACCGCACGCAGGCACAGCGTAGGTAGTCTCGGGCACCAGCAGCACAAATGCGGCCAAGGCCGCGCCGGTACAGAAGGCCACGGTCCTCGAGCGGCGATCGAAGGTCACGGCCAGAAGCACCAGAATGAGTGGCCACGCGAGGAGTCGTGGGCTGGCAACGGCGAGCGTGGTGTTGAAGAAGAGAAAGACCGCTGTGAGGAGGGCCACCCAGCTTCGTCCCACGATGCGGTAGGCGAAGAGGTAAAGCGCAACCCACGTGAGGGGGACGATGATCAGGGATGTGCCAGCCAACGTGCCCCACGCCGACGCGCTGAGAAGCCTGTACCCCAGCGCATTGTAGAACGTGTCCAGAAGCAGTCCATGAAAGGCAAAGAAGTCACGCCATGGAACTTCACCGAGGTGTAGAAGACGCAGGGTTGTGAGTTCCGAGCCCGTCTCGAAGACGTTCAGCGGACCCAGCCCTCCCAACAAGACCGCGGTCACCAGGAAGATGACCACCGGAACCGCAACCAGGAAGACGGCTCGTCTCTCGATCCGCCGCACTCGGTCGAGTCCGGAGTGCCTTACTCGCCACAGCCCGGCCCCGGCAGCACCTGCGACAAGGAGCGTCAACGGAAGCCCGAATGATAGTGGGAGCCAGTGCATCGGGTGGGACACACCGTCGGAGAGAGTGACCAGAACGGTGCGCTGGGAGACAGCAATCAGCCCCACGACGGTCAGCGCGGAACCGATGGCGTTGGCCATACTCACCAGGCACGCTCCTCCAAGGGCGGATCCTGCGCGCTTGAGCAGCAAGGAAACGAGCCCCACCACGGCCAGCAGCGCCAGGCAGTAGGCGGCTCCGATGCAAGCTAAGTCACGCCAGAGAAGGATCCCCTGGCTGTCGCAAGCAATAGCGCCCGCGAAGCCCCAGACCAGGCCAACAGCAAACACCCTAGCTACGGCCGCCGTCCGTTGAGCCGGCGAGTCCGTGGCGACCTCCCACTCGCCTGGCGCCACCGAGGGGTGAGCGCGGGCAGCGTTAATCGCTGCCCTCATCCTGGTCAACAGTCCACTCATCCGCAGGAGTCGACGCAAAACGAGGAAGCTCAGCAGGGTGAGCAGCGGCCAGGCCGCCACGACCAGGTACCAGATAGTCGAATACAGACCAGCGTTGTAGTCCGCGAAGATGGGGTAGCCAACGATGTCCGTATGGACGCTATTCGTCAGTGGGATGCGACGGATCAGCACCACCACGACGGCGGCTGCAATCGCCGCGCTCACCACAGCTGCAGCTGCCTCGATCGCCACCGGTGAGCTCAGGCCTCGCCTCGCGGGCGGCTTCTCGACAGCATCAGGTGCAGGCGGCGGCAACTCCGCCGCAGCCGGCGTGTCGGCTGTCATGAGACCTTACCCCGCTCCACAAGGGAATCCGCCAAGGCTTCGCTGGAGCCATCGGCACGGTCTATCATCCGAAACGGACTCCTGGGGGCAGCATCCACTCCTCGGGGAAGAGCATGATCGCGCTCAGCCCGAGAGGCTGATGCGGAGCCGCTCGGTGTCCTCCTGCATCGCCGCCAGCAGGTACCTTAGCTGGTTGCGCCGGTCGATACTACCTTTCCGGATGGCGCTCAGCTGTTCCGCTAGGTCGGGAAGGGCTGACTCGCGGAGGGCCCGGATCTCGTCCTCCCGTCGACGTGCCTCGTCTTGCAATTCGAGATAGGCGACCTGCACGGCGGCGGCAGGGAGCGTGGGGGGGTGTTCAAGAACCACCGACCCGAGCGGAGCGCCGCTCACCACGAACTGGTAGGTGAGTGCCTCGACATCGGATTCGAGTTCTCGGACCAGGTCGGGATCAGCATCCGGGACCTGGATCTCAGTCGTGCCGAACCGACGCGTGACCCGAACCATCTCGAACATTCCCCAGCCGGACTCGCTCAGGAGCCCGTCAACGCCCGCTCGATCGAAGAACTTCAGGTGAGTCCGATCGAGCAGCCCAAGGTCGGTGTAAGTGAAACTCCCCTGGAGCAGCGCAAGGCGCACGGACAGGTGAGCCACGTTCGGCACGGAGATCACCCCCCAACCGCCGTCTGCCAGCACCGAACCCACCCGACGCAACAATTCCACCGGCCGGGTGAGATGCTCGAGAATATCAAGCATCAGGACCACGTCGAAGCGCTGACCAGGGAATCGATCGGCCAGATCCAGCTCGTTCAGATCGTCGACGGCGACCTCCTCGCAATACCGGGTCGCCTCCTCCGCCGCTATGGGATCTCTCTCCACACCCCACACCCGGCAGCCCAACTCCTTGAGCATCGCCGCGACCGACCCGTCAGCCGCTCCGAGATCAAGTACGGCGCTCCTGGCGGGCACTCTTCCTATGGCAAGCATGTGCGAGTCATTCACCCCCACCAGGTTGAGCTCAGCGGTGTAACGGGACGCCATCGACGTCATCGCCGCCGGACCGTGTGATAGGCCTTCCGCAGTGGGCTCGACCAACGGAACACGCGGCTGTGGCGCAGCCAGTACAACTCCTCCTTGAGCGCACGGTTCGCCTCCGATAGCGACGCCACCTCAGCCGCCATGGTCTCGGTACCGCCCTGGTCGATCTCCCCACTTTCGAGCCTCAGCAGCCTCCGGTTGAGCACGGCCAAGGCCTGCTCCCTCACTGCGAGCTGACGCCTGACGGCGCGCAGACTCGCCTGAAGTCCCGCTGCCGCTTGGATCTCGCCAGTCTTGGTGGCGGGTGTCGTTGCGCTCACCTTACCCTCCCCCGGACTCGGTGGAGTCCGCCTCACATCGCCCTCGCCAGGCTCACTTCGGCTCATCAGTATTCACCTCGCCGCACCATCACCGGCCGGCCATGGCAAGAAGGGATAGCGCCTACGCAGCTCCGAGACAAGGCCTGCCGTATCGAGATTGACCATGTGAACAAGCGACATCGGATGTACTCGGTACCACCCGACGAACTCGGGAAGGAAGACGCCAGTGTAGCCGTTGGCGCCGAACCGCAACCAGAGCTCGTAGTCCTCCCAGCCGCCCTTCTGGCCGAAGTACTCGTCATATCCCCCCAACTCCTCAAGGGCCGCGCGGCGGATCAGAGCCATGGCATCGATGTAGTTGTCCATACACAGCCGCGCCAGGTCCCACGGCAGGTGACTGAGGAGGGCGCCGTCATCCGACGTTCCGATGATCCCATAGGCAAGTGCCGCATCTGGATGGCCGTCGAGGCCAACCGAGAGTTTCACCAGGGTGTTTGGGAAGATCACGTTGTCGGCGTCCAACATGAATATGCGGTCCCCGCGCACCCGGGTGATCCCGGTGTTACGGGCTTCACTCAGTCCGACATTGGCCGCTCTTGCAACGAGCATGATTGGGAACCAGTCGTTTGCCGCCATGAATCCGCGGATCGCGCTGACCGACGCATCCTCGGAGTGGTCATCCACCACCACCAGCTCAACGCTCACGCCGATCGAGCTCACTACGGACTCCATCGCCTCGACGATGAAGGATTGGTAGTTATAGGACGTGATGACAACGCTGACCTCAGGCGTGCAGCCCTCCCAGGCGCCGGTGACGAAGGTGTCGGCGTGATCCGGGTCGCCGTACCTCAGGCGTGCCTCCAGCGCCTCGGTCTGCCGGATTAGGTGTGTCTCGCTGTCCAGCAGCTCCTTCACCCGAGCTCGCACCCTCATCTCGCTGGCCAGCGTGTCCTCAAGCGCTGGCAGCCGCGGCGAGGGCGGGAGGGTTACGGATGACTGCGTCGGAAGCGGCTTCCGACCGCCCGTCACCCTAGGAGCCACGCCGTCTAGGAGAGCGCAGATCGGCTCCAGGAGTGTCGTCAAGAGAAGCTCCGAGCGGACGAAGTCATAGGCCGCAGATGCCATCTCGGAGCGGAGGACTTCGTCGGTGATGACGCTCACCGCATACGACGGGAGAGTCTCCGCCGGTACAGCGATGAGGTGCTTGCCCGGCTCAAGTGTACCGTAGTCGGTGGATGCCTCGGTAATGACGAGACAACCATTCACCACCGCCTCCAGGACGCGGACCCATTCGAAGTACGGCACGTCGTCGCGATGGATGTTGATGAGGATGCGGCTCGAGGCGAGGAGGTCCCACTTGTCCGCTCCCGCTAAGAAGCTCCCCCGTACCTCGCTCATAGGTCGCGGGAATTCGAAGAGGCGTATATCCGAAGTCCAGTCCCAAAGGAGCGGCGCCATTGACGAGAGGATCTTCAGACGCCTCTGGGTTACCGCTCCGAGGAAGAGGAAATCGGTTGGTCGCTCGCGTGCAGACTCGCCGCTCCAGCGGTCCCAGCTCGGGTGGTAGCCCAACTGGATATGCGTCGCCTCAATTCCGCGATCTCGAAGTGCGGCCACAGCGTATGGACTGATGTCCAACACCGCGGCGGCGACGCTGGAGTAGTGAGCGCCAAGGTCAAACCAGGCGGTTCCCGGCTGTTCAACGCCGACGGTGACGCTCGCTTCGGCTGCCCTGAGCAGCTGGGCCTCGCCGACATCACGCTGGAGCGGGAAGAACTCGTGGGGGGCGACCACAAGGTTGATTCGGCCTGGCTCCCGTTCCGGGAGGCCCGGAGCGGGGAACACCGTCTCGTAACTCAGGTCGGCGAGCGCCGCCGACAGCAGCGCTGCGACCTCCGTCATGAAGATGTTCCCGCGGTCGCTGACGTAGACCCAGTACCTTGGGGTCGGCATGATCCCGAGTCGCTCCTTGTACGCCAGTAGGATGACCAGAGGACGGCGCCGCCGGGTCACTCGCCGGTGGCGGGGCGATGTGAGCGCCAATGCTCGCGGCGGTACCCTCAGATCTGGGTCAGGCCCCGCTCACCACGCCCTGCGCCTGGCCTCTGCCCGGCGGGTAGTATGGCAGACTCCGGGCGGGTATCTCAGCCCCGTCGTCCGGCCCACCATCGAGAGGAGCGCACGGTCCGCCCGCAGGGGGAGAGAGGTCCGGACTCTCCCTGGTCTGCGAAGGCGTGTTATCGCCTCCGCCGCCACCTCCAAACCCCTGCGGCCGCGGCTCCGTCGCACATGGGGCGACGGCTCCCGGAAACCGGCAGGCATCCGCCCCGTCCACGTCGGACCGGCGTTGGCACGGGGGCCGAGACCAGCCCTCCTGAGGGGCTGCAGGTCACGCCTAGCCGTCCGTCATCGCGGGCAAGGGGGTGGCGCACGCCCGCCCCGGGCCATGCCGGGCGCTCGCCCTGCTCAGCGACGGCGCTCGTCCGTTGCCTGCCAGCTCTCGGGTAATCTGCCCCTCACGGATCCTGCGGCCGTAGTGCTCGCGAGCACGATGGGTCGAGCCACGACAGCGACCTGTCAGTCATACCCGGATGGGGTACGTGACCTCGTCGACCAGCTCGGGGTGGTCGGTGCTCAGGCGAGGGAACGCGTTGCGGAGGGTCTGGTCGTAAATGCGAATCGCTGTTGGCTCCCGTCCGACCAGATCCACTACAGCGCGTACGGGATCCTCGCCGCGGACGTCCAACCGCGCCGTGAACCCCCGAAACGCACCCACCACCTCCAGCCCATCGTCCCGGCCCTCGACTGCAATGCGCGCCGTGATCGCGCCGGTCTCCTGCCCTCGAACGTGACCGATGGTGATGTCGTAGCCCCACTCGGCCGCCGCGGCCACCACCACGCGCCTCAGCGCTCTTCCGATCAGCGCTTCCACCGTCCCCGACGACTGGAAGCGCTCGACCTGAGACCGGTAGAGGGGGTATCTGAAGTCGAGGATCCTTTCGTTCGCCGGCACCGTGTGCTCCCCGCTCCAAACTACCCCTGCCGCCACCGTCGAACTCCCTCCGACGTGATAGGCGAATGCCGATGGCAAGAGGGTGATCCGGAACCCCAACTCCTTGCTTCTCAGGGTCCAGTCGTTCTCCTCGCAATACCCGCGCCCGAACACCGGGTCCATCAGTCCCACCACCCGCAGTGCCCTCACCGGAATGCACATGCAGAAGCCCACACCAACGGGGATGTCGATCGCCGCATCGCCAAACTCCGCTGCGAGCGCGTCCCCAACCCAGTCCACGAGCGACTGGTCACTGAGAAAGCGTTCGGGTTGGCTGTTCGGCAGTGAGTAGATCGATGCATGATTGGACCAGGCAGTCACCGATCCGATCGCGTCGTCCGAAGCCGCCACCGCCACCAGTCGCTCAAGCAGCCCGCCCGAGAAGATGACGTCGGAGTTAGCCAGGACCACATAGTCGTATTCACCGCGCAGCGCTTCGAGGAGGGCGAGATTGAAGTTGCGTGGGATCCCGAGGTTCCTCGGCGAACGGTAATACCCAATTCCCAACTCGCCGCATAAACCCCCCACGTTCTCGCTGAAGCCGGGCATCGGACTTGCATCGTCAAGGACCAGGACGTCGACCGCACACGTCGTCTGAGCCATTCGTGCTGCCGAATGCAGGCAGGCGGGCACGACTTCAGGACCATCGTACACGGCGACGCCGAACAGAACGCGTGGAGATCGACCGATCATCCGCGAACCTCCACAGACGCACCGGATCGCACGTCTCCCGGGCTCATCGAGTGCTCGCCACGATCTGGCCTCATTGGCGCAGGGCCCCCAAGACCCTCCAGTATCTGTCGGCTGTCCGGAACGCTCGAGAGTTGCGCATCTGGTCATGCCGAGTACGCAACTCGTGCAGCTCGACCTGAAGGCGATTGACGGTTGCTTCAAGCTCAATCGTCCTCTGCTGGGCGGCAATCAGGCGCTGCGTGAGGTCCATGACTCTTGCGTTCGCAATGTCCACATCCTTCAGGGCTTGCTCCAAAGACAATTCGTCAATGCTCTCAGCTGGAGCCCCGGCATGATTGCGGACGGTGTGGCTCGGCCTCTGGTGACGGGGTCCTCCCATGGAACCCTCCCCAAGCTTCTCGGAACGTTCACTTGCCATCGGCATCTTCCTCACGGCTGACTCGCCTCCACCCCGCGCGCGCGGGACGTCCAAGGACTGCCCAGTATGCGTCGACAGTGGAGTCGGCTGCCACGGCCCAATCGTAGGCTGAACCGGCCTCGGCTATCGCAGCGACCTGGTCGGCACTGAGCGAGGGATCGCCGATGAGTTCCTCCACCGCATCGGCGAATGCTTCGGCCGACCATCTCGCGGGCTTCACCGGAAGCTCCGGGTGTCGGTCACCAAGCGGACCGAAGGGCACGAACAATGTAGGCGTCCCCCACGCCGCCGCCTCCTCCGGAATGAGGCCAAACCCCTCGGCCGAGGTGGGGTACAGGACGACCGAAGCGTGCCGGAGGAGCCAGTTCCGCTCCGCCGAGGTCACGTCCGGTATCCGGTAGATAGGCAAGGCCGGGCGCCACGATGCGGCCTCGGCGGCTCGTGAAGATCCGCACGGGACGTGGGCACCCGCCATGACCAGCGCGAGCGAGTGGCCTCGCGCTGTCAGCTCCTCAAGGGTGCGGATCGCGAGATCACGATTCTTGTGCGAGTAGTTGGTGCCGAGGACGAGAAGGAACTCCTCACCCGAGAACCCCCTGTAGAGCAACTCTCCGGGCATGACCTCGGGCTCGTCCCCTCGCAGATGCGTGACGCCATTCAGAACCACGTGGATGCGCTCAGCGTCGATCGGAAGGCGCTCCCCGGCCACGGCGCGGCCCACGTCGTCAGAGATGACGATGACCGCGTCCACGTCGTGGCAAGCATGTCGGGTGATGGTCCGGTAGGCGAACCACGCCGCCGGCGAATCATGGTAGCCGGGCACCTGATAGGCGATGAGGTCGTGAATGGTCACCAGCGTGCGATAGCCCACCCGCCTCCATGTCTCCAGGCGCATGCCGTGACCTGGTTGGAAAGGACGGTGCACAATGTCCACTTGAGGGAAGACCGTGAAATCACCGCCCGGCGCGAGCCTCACGTCGACCTTGGCGGCGCTCAGCCTTTCGGCTGCGTAAGGTTGGAGCAGCCCGGGAACCGCCACGCCGAGATACGCGACATCCGGATGGTCCGCCAGGGCTTCGACCAGAGCTAGGACGCTCACCTGAAGGCCGGTCTCCGAGGTGTCGAGGCATGTCCCGTCCACGATGACCCGCAGACCGAGCACGGCCGATCTTGCTGCCCGGAACACCTCGCCCAGACCGGCGTCGTATTCGCTGTGCTCCGTCGGAGCTAGCACCAGCGCCCGGGTCGGAGCGCGCAGAGTTTCAACGTCCGCAGGTGACAGCACGGAGCCGGCGCTGAAGTCCTCGACGACGTCGCGCGGACGCGTGATGAAGGTCGATGCGTCCAGGTAGTCGACCATTCCATGAGCCCTCGCTCTGGCTGAGTACTCGTAGAGCATGAGGTCTGTCTGCTCTTGGGGATGCCTCGGGAGCGGCCAGACCAACGACAGCCCTTGCCGGGTCAGGAGAACTGCGGGACCCGCGGCGTAGGGAATGGGGATGGGCGCGAGAGCGCTCGACCTGCGACGCAGGCGCCTCGTGATCACCACCTCGTCGACGTCGGCTGTCTGGTGTGGCGCCGGGGTGCCGCGCGCTGGGAAGCTGAGGTAGCCGGCCGCGTTGGAGAAGAAGGAGACGGATGCGCAGCGAAGATCGTCGCCCGCCAGCCGGATGGCCGTCTCCAGGAAGCCCGGTGGAACGACCACGGGAGCCGCTACGAGAAGGACGTCGTTCTCGAGATCGTGTGCGGCGATCTCGATCAACTCCCCTGCATCGGAGGCCGCCCTGGTTTCGAGGGCGAGGCCGTACCGCTCTCCCAACGCTCTCAACTCCTCCAGCGCGGGCGCCTGAGGACCGCCAGCGACAATGCGGTGCTCGGGGCAGCCCGTCCGCAGCGAGACGAGCGTCGGAGCCCACGGCTCAGCGGCGCCGGTTACGAAGAGGGCGATCACCACGTCCGGGAGTTCTGCTGGCGAATTGGGGGGGTCGGTCACGCGGGCTCCCGGTGGCGACGGTGGTCACGGGCAATCATTTGGCACGCACCATGCGAGGTAGCTTTCCCGGCTCCTCCCGCGAGGCCAACGCGTCGATCGCTTGCGACTGGCTACCCGATGCGCCGGCGTCGACGGCCGACACCGCATCCGCCGGTGGCTTAGCGTACCCAGCGAGCTGATCGCCGCTCTTGGCGACACGGTCGACTCTCTCGCCGAGTGGCTCGCTGAGCAGCCGCAGCCTCGCGTCGAGCTGTGAAAGGCGGTCGAACGTCTGCTCCCTCAAGGCCGCCAACTGGGCCGGAGCCGACCCGGGCTCGTCCAGCCCATCGGCGGTGACTCTCAGCCGGCGGTCGATCTCGTCAAGGCGTGACTCGAGCTGGAGCAGCGCCTCCGCGAGGCGCCGGTCCACGACCGCCCGATGGGTGTCACCGTGGGCGGTGAGGCGGGACACCAGACGGCGCAGAGGCCGGGACACCAGCGGGAATCGCGACGGGCTGCGTGGGTCGGCACGAGACCCAGCGAACTCCGCCAACGAGGGAGGGAGGCGACCTGGAGCGCCAGTCGCGCGGCTGGCGGCGCCGGCCGAACGCGCTGCAAGAACCTTCTGCGCGTGTTCGAAGCGTTCTCCCACGAAGCGCGCCCGTGTCGCCGGGGCATGCCTGGAGAGCACATCGTCCCTGGCTCGGAGGCCGATCGCCCTCGCCTCGTCCGGGTGCTCGACGATCCGGCGCATCAGTCGGGCCACGGCGTCGAGCTCCGGAGACCCCGCGTTGGCCGGGATCAGATAGGCAGAGACGGTATCCACCAGGTCCAGGCCGCCGGGAGCTTCCACGGCGACCACCGGCTTGCCGAGGGCCACCGCCTCCGCCAGGGGCAGCCCGGAGAGCTGGGTCGGGTCCAGCGTCACGTAGCAGTCGCAGGCGCCGGTGAGTGCAGCGCTCTCGTCGGTGTCCAGATCTCGGTCGATCACGAGGACGTCCGACCTCTCCACCGCCTGCAGCTTCAGCGCCTCCAACTCGGCCAGATGATGCTCGCCTTTGACGGCCACGAGCACGAGCGTGGGCCCCTCCCCCGGGGCGAATCCCTCGGCGAAGGCCTCGACGAGTCCACCCGGGTTGGCGCGCTCCAGACCGGCGCGGAAGTCGACCCGGGAGAGGAAGATGAGGCCGTCGGGCAGCCCGAGAGCCCGTCGGTCGAGATCCGGTATGATCGCCGGCGCGACCACGGGCAGTGGGAAGGCGAACACCGGGCACTCGGTGACGGCCTCGACAGCCATGCGGATGGGCTCGCTGATCGCCCACACCTCGTCCAGGCGGCTGAGAGCCTCCTTCCAGGCACCGGGCAGCTCGCCGGGCTCGCAAGTCAGGACACCGATGGTGTAGCGGGTGTCGAGGAACGGGGAGCCCGCGTCTTTCATGAAACGCGCGAACCAGGTCGGCCCAATCGCGATCAGACCGACGTTCAGGCTGGCGGCACCAGCAACGGCCGGCCGGAGGCGCGGCGGATCCCCGACCGCCTCGAGCAGCACCGTCTCGACCTCGATGCCGGCCTCCCGTGCCGCCGCAGCGAGGAGGCCGGAGCAGTTCCCGGAGCCAGCGACCGGTGGGCCATCGGTCACCAGGGACATCCCGGGCCTCAGGCTCCCCACCGGCGCCCAGCGGACCCCGGGCAGAACCGCGGCCTCGGGAAGCCGCCCCGGTGGCACGAGCCGGCGCGGCAGCCTTCCCGCCGCTGCTTCACCGCCGGCCCAGTCGAGGAAGGCGTCGTAGTCGGAGCCATGCAGCGCGGGGAACGCGTCCCGCAGCGGGGGGCGCTGGGAGTGGAGGAGGGCGAGGTAGCGGGGGGCGCGGTGACCGGGCTCCGAGGACGGCGAGCAGGCCCAGTCCAGGAACTCCTCGGCGCCCTCGGCGGTGAACGGGTCGGGGGGCGGCGCAGTGCCGCCGGACTCGGCGGCCTCCAGGCGCTGCCGGTACAGCTCCCGCATCTCCTCGTCGATGGGGATGCCGTTGGGAAGGTCGGCGAAGCCATACCGGGTGTCGAACTCCCCGCCGCGGGTGGCGGCGCGCACCGCGCCCGCATACTCGGCGCACATGCGGGCGAGATCGGGGCGCTCCGACAGCAGGACCCTCGGCCGCGATCCCTGCCACTTGCTCAGCACCGACGGCGCGGCCGTGTCAAAACCGCTGAAGTGGAAGAAATGGAGCGGCACGCCGTCGACCTGGTAACCGTCCCCGGTCCAGCAAAGGTCGCGATGGTCGAGGTTCCAGTAGGCGACGTTGTACGAGGGGTCGCGCAGGACGTGGCCCCCGAAGGCGCTGGGCACAAAGTCGATCCAGCGTTGGTCCACGAAGAGGTTCTTCGTGACATCGACCCGGCATTCACGGGAGAGGCGCTCCATCCAGAAGTCCAGGAAAGACTGCGCACCCGCTCCCACCGCGATGAAACCGAGGTTGTACATACCCGCGCTCAGGATGGTGTTCTCGTCGGTCATCCTCCCGTCGCGCGGGATGGGCGCGGTGACGTGGGGGGTGAGGACGACGCCGTATCGCTCGGCAAGGGCACTCACCTCGTCGAGGGGGGCGAAGACCCGGATGTCGGGATCGAGGTAGATCACCGGCTCGGTGCCCGAGCGGGCGAGAAGACACCGGATCAGCCATGGCTTCAGCGACGTCGCCAGCTCGACCAGGTCGTAGATCATCGCCATCCGGTGGAACTCGCCGGCCTCCAGGCCGATCTCGTCCGGTCGAACCACCTCGAAAGGCTCGTCGCGCGGATCGACGTCCCCATCGACGTCGTCGATCACCAGGACGGCGACGCGCCCCCCCGGGTTGTGCTCGAGGAAGGAGGTCGCCAGCACGCGCGCGAAGGGGAGGTAGTTCCGCGCGATGATCGTACAGATCTGGACTGACATTTTATGAGCCTGTCCTTGCCCTCACAAGAACCCTCTCCCGCCATCACGGCGACGGTTCAGTATGCCAACTGGCCGCGGCACCCGGGGGAGAGGCACGTCACACCGGCTTGCGAACGAGCAACCCGAAGGAGGTGGTCACCGAATCGCCGATGACCACCCGGAGGTGGGCGAGATCGGCCAGCTTCGCCTCGGCCTGACCCAGGTCGATCCAGCGGTCCTGGGGCGTGTCCATGCAAACGGCGGTGTTCAGGCTGATCCGGTAGCCGTCATGCAGCATCCGGCCGGCGAACTCCTGGAGGTCCTCGATCCGGTACACCGCGCAGTGACCGTGATCGGCGGTCGTCTCCCTCCGGGTGAGCTCCAGCTCGGTGGTGTGCACCGCCACCCCGCCCGGGCGCAGCAGCCGGCACGATTGCGCGACGAAGCGCAGCCCGAGCGCGGGGCTCCCCAGGTGCTCGATCGAGCACGAGGACCAGATGAGATCAAAAGCCCCCAGATCGTCGGGCAGCGCGTTCATGTCAACTGTTCTGATCGCGACGCGGCGCGCGAACTCCTCGGGGGAAAGCAGGTGGGGACGTGACAGTCCCTCGAGACCGCCCATCAGCTCGCCGGTCTCCGCCCAGTCGGCGCCTGACTCGGTGCTCTGGTCGGTGGCGACCACGTCCATCCCCCAGCTGGCGAAGAGTGCCGGCAGCGGTTCGTTGCCCACACCGAAGCCGAGCGCGCGCCCGCTCCGACGGGAGCCGACCGCCTGGCTCGCCATCTCCGCGATGTACGCCCACTCCCACGCCTTCCGGTTGAAGAGGGGGGCCGGTGCTCCGAAGACACCTCCGCGCCTCTCCCATGCGTCGCCCCCGTCGGTGCGGGCCACGCAGTCCTCGAACCATCCCGGGAGCAACCTCCGGTACCACTCGAGGTAGGCCGGGTCGACGCACTGGGCCGCGCTGACAGCGTGGGAGTCGAAGTCGGCGAAGGCCGGCTGGTGTCCACCGCGATTGTGGTCCGTGACGTCCACGCGCTGCAGCCAGCGAGAACGCATCGCTCGCTCCAGCTCCAGAGGGTCGGCTCTGAGGGCGCTCACCTGCTCGGCGAGGCTGTCCAGCCGGCCCTCGATGGCGGCGAGCCGGGGGCCGAGGTAGCGGCGCATCGGAGCGCTCACGAACCTCAGCAGCGACGAAGAGGCGGACACGCTGGCGGTCAACTCCAAGCCCAGCCGCGGGTCATCCGGGTCGCGGCTGTTCCCAGAAGTCTAGGAGCGGCCGGTCTGATCGGGCGCGACCTCAGGAGCTGGCCGGTGGGAGGGCCCTACTCCTGCCCTGGGCCGGGGCCAGCTGCACCGGCCCACCGTTGGCCTGGAGGGCGGGATCGTGGAGCCAGCCGGTGACCCCGCCGTCGAAGCCGCCGAGGACCCAGTCGTTCACGCTCACCGTGTCCCAGCCCGTCGCCGAGGCGTTCTGCTCGAGGACGGTCACCGTGCCGTCCCCGTCCGAGTCGATGCTGGTCGCCGCCACCACCGAGGTGTGGCCGGCGGTGCTGGTCGCCCCGTAGCTCAGCACGTCGCCGGGGACGGGCATCGGACCGTCGCCGTTGTTGGCTATGGCCGTGAGCGCCGGCCCGGTGGGGTTGTAGTGGCTCTGGAAGGTGGCGTAGTTCCAGACCACGTCGCTGCCGTTGGCGGGGTAGGGCTCGACACCCCACTCCTCGTACATCCAGCGCATGCTCAGTTCGACGCATTCCCACTCCAGGACGCCCCACTGCGCACCGGGGAAGAGCACACCGACGTCGGGGCCCTCGCCGTATTCGGGCCGCGGCCCGCAGGCGGTCAGCCCGTCCCAGGTGGCGTCCGCGCTGAGCGGGTAGGCGGGGAGGGCCTGACCCACCAGGCCCGCAGCCGCGGCCGAGTAAACGTTGGTGTCGCACGTGCCGCTCCACCAGGAGGGCGTCGAGACTGGCGGCGGATCGCCGGAGTCGGCGGCCGGTTCGGCGCCGTTCTCGGTGGAGCCCTGCATTGCGGTGCTGGGCTCGTACTGGGGTAGCCCCGCCCCGGTCCCGCTGCCGCCGACGGTGACCGTGATGTCCGCCAGCTGGGCGACGACCGGGTTCGCCTGGGCCTGCGTGCCAGGGCTTCCGACCTCCTCCGCGGCCCGGATCAGCCAGAGCCCCCCCTGGGCCTCGGTCACCCATTCGGCGATCGCGGTGGGAGTGGGCGTGGGGCCGTCGACGTCCAGGCCCACCAGGTTCGCGGCACCGGTGACCGGAGTGCCGAAGAGGGTGGCCTGCGGGTTGCCCAGACCCACGGCCTGCTGGGACTCGCGGAATGCCTCCAGTGCGGCCCGCGCCCGGCGGGCCGCTCCGGGGTACGAGGGGCCGATGGCGGGGTCGTCCTCGTCGAACGCGCCGTAGGGCACCTCGGTGAGGCTGACCTCCCGGTAGGGGTCCCGGGCGGTGGCCGACGCGGTCGCGACGTTCATCCCCGCCGGCCCGAGGTCGAACTGGGAGAGCCCCTCGAGGGCCGTGCCCTGGACCGTCAGCGTGGCGGACCCGAGGGTGAGGCTCATGGCCGGGGCGGCCGTAGCGGGCAGGGCGAGAACGGGGGTGGCGAGGGAACCCGTCAGGAGCAGGGGGACCGCGATCACCGCCGGCCACAGGGTTCGCCGCTCCGGCAGGCGCAGGCGGCGAGCGTTCACTCTCCCAACTCCCGTACAGGCATCAGCTCCGTTGGGACGAGGCTACTCACCGCACCCGCATGCCCTCGACCAACTCCAACCCTTCGTGGACAAGCCGTTACCGCGCCGTCATGTAGACTCCCGGCGGCCCGCCGTCCACCCCCGGAAGGTGAAGATCCATGGCCGAGACGCTGAAGGGCCTCGTCCTCAGCGGGGGCAAGGGCACCCGGCTCCGCCCCATCACCCACACCAGCGCCAAGCAGCTGGTCCCCGTCGGCAACAAGCCGATCCTCTTCTATGCCCTCGAGGCGCTGGTGGCGGCCGGGATCGAGGACATCGGCATCGTCACCGGGGAGACCGCCGCCGAGGTCGAGGCCGCGGTCGGCGACGGCTCCGCCTTCGGCGCCCGCTGCACCTACATCCACCAGGAGGCGCCGCTGGGCCTGGCCCACGCCGTGCTCACCGCCCGGGACTTCCTGGGCGGCAGCCCCTTCGTCATGTACCTCGGCGACAACCTGGTGCGCCACGGCATCGTCCCGGTGGTCGAGGAGTTCCGGGCGACCCGACCGGACGCCATGATCCTGCTCGCCCGGGTCCCCGAGCCGCAGCACTTCGGGGTCGCCGAGCTGGAGGAGGGGCGGGTCGTCCGCCTCGTCGAGAAGCCGGCCGTGCCCCGGTCCGACCTCGCCCTGGTCGGCGTCTACCTCTTCACGGCGGCGATCTTCGAGGCGATCGAGCGTATCGACTACTCGGCCCGTGGCGAGCTGGAGATCACCGACGCCATCCAGCAGCTCATCGAGATGGGGAAAGATGTCCGACCCCACATCATCAGCGCCGCCCACGAGGCCGAGGTGGCCACCTGGAAGGACACCGGCCGGCTCGAGGACCTCCTGGAGGCCAACCGGATCGTCCTCGACGACATGCGCCCGCGCATGGACGGACAGGTGGGCGAGGACGTCCGCCTGGAGGGCAAGGTGGTGATCGAGGCCGGCGCCGAGCTGCGCAACTGCACCATCCGCGGCCCCGCGATCGTCGGCCGGGGGACCGTCGTCGAGGACGCCTACGTCGGCCCCTACACGTCGATCAGCGCCGGTTGCACGATCCTGGGGGCCGAGATCGAGCACAGCATCGTGCTCGAGGGCGCCCGGATCGAGCACACCGACGGCAAGATCGAATCCTCGCTGATCGGCCGCGGCTGCCTGATCCACCGCTCCCCGGTGCGGCCGCGTGCCTACAAGCTGATGCTGGGAGACCATTCCGTGGTGGAGTTACGCTGATGGCGTGGATGCCGGTCACCCCCGAGGTCGAGCGGGCGCTCGCCACCATGTCGCTGACCCCCGCCCGCGAGCGGATGGGCCGGATCCACGACGTCCGGATCAAGACGTTCGTCAAGCACGCCGACCAGCGCGGCTACTTCATCGAGCAGCTGAAGCGCGGCGACCTCGATGACGACGGCAACCTCTTTCTTCCCGACCAGCCTTTCGCCCAGATGTCGCGCAGCCTCGCCTACGCGCGCGGCGGCAACCCTCCGGAGCTGATCAAGGCCTTCCACTGGCACAGGCGGCAGTGGGACTACTGGGACGTGGCCCAGGGCAACGCCCGGGTGGTCCTGGTGGATCTCCGTCCGGACTCGCCGACCTGCGGCGTGATCCAGAGCCTCATCCTCGGCGACAATGCGCCCCGGATGGTGGCCATCCCGCCCCTGGTGGCCCACGGCTACCAGGTGCTCGACCTCCGGGACGTCATCCTCACCTACTACGTGACCGAGCCCTACTACCCCTCCGATCCCGACGAGGGGCGGCTCGCGTGGAACGACCCCCGGATCGGCTTCGACTGGACCATCGAGAACATCTGAGGTGAGGCTGCTGGTGACGGGGGGGGCGGGCTTCATCGGCAGCGAGTACGTCCGCTTCACCCTCCGCGAGCATCCCGGGGATTCCGTGGTGGTCCTCGACAAGCTGACCTACGCCGGCAACCTCGCCAACCTCGCACCCGTGGCCGGCGACCCGCGCTACCGCTTCGTCCGCGGCGACATCGCCGACGCCGATCTGGTGGGATCGCTGGCCGCGGAGACGGACGTCGTCGTCAACTTCGCCGCCGAGTCCCACGTGGACCGCTCCCTGGAGGCGCCGGGCCAGTTCATCCAGACCGACGTCTACGGGACCTACATCCTCCTCGAGGCGGCGCTGCGGGCCGGCCACGAGCGCTTCCTCCAGGTCTCGACCGACGAGGTCTACGGCGACGTGGAGGCGGGCCGGAGCCGGGAGTCGGACGCGCTCCGGCCCCGATCGCCGTACAGCGCCAGCAAGGCCGGGGGCGAGATGCTGGTCTGGGCCTACCGGGCCTCGCACGGCCTGCCGGCGATCATCACCCGCGGATCCAACACCTACGGGCCGTACCAGTACCCGGAGAAGATCGTCCCCCTCTTCATCACCAACGCCATCGACGACCTCCCCCTGCCCCTCTACGGCGACGGGGGGGCGGTGCGCGACTACCTCTACGTGGAGGACCACTGCCGGGGCATCGACACCGCGCTCCGGCACGGCGCCCCGGGTGACGACTACAACGTCGGCTTCGGCGGCGAGGTGAGCGGGCTGGAGGTGGCCGACACCGTGCTCGCCGCCCTCGGCAAGCCCGCCTCCCTGAAGCAGCCGGTGCGCGACCGCCCCGGCCACGATCGGCGCTATGCGCTCGACACGTCACGGCTGCGCGGCCTCGGCTGGGAGCCCCGGGTCGGCTTCGCCGAGGGCATCCGACGGACCGTGGACTGGTATGTCGCCAATCCATCCTGGTGGCGACCCCTCAAGTCGGGAGAGTTCTGGGAGTTCTACCAGCGCAATTACAAGCCCGCCACCCCCGGCCCGTGAGGCTCCTCATCCTGGGGTCCAGGGGTCAGCTGGGCCGGGAGTTGGCCGCGCGCGGCGGCGCCGCCGGACACGCGATCACCGCCGTCGACATCGACGAGTGCGACATCACCGATCCGGCGGCTGTCGACCGCTGGCTCACGGCCAGCGGAGCCGAGGCGGTGATCAACTGCGCGGCCTGGACCCGGGTGGACGCCGCCGAGACCGAGACCGAGGCGGCCTACCGGGGCAACGCCATCGGCCCCCGGGTGGTGGCCGCCCGCTGCGAGACGGCGGGGGTGCTGCTCACCCACCTGAGCACCGACTTCGTCTTCGACGGCACCGCCACCGAGCCCATCGACGAGGAGGCGATCCCGAACCCCCTCTCCGTCTACGGAGCCAGCAAGCTGGCGGGGGAGGAGGAGGTGCGCCAGGGTTGCCGGCGCCACCAGGTGGTCCGGACCGCCTGGCTCTACGGGCAGGACGGGCCCAACTTCGTGCTGACGATCCTCCGCCTGGTCCGGGAGCAGCGACCGCTCCGCGTGGTCGCCGACCAGCGGGGCACGCCGACCTGGACCGGCCACCTCGCCCCCGCCATCCTCCGGCTGGTCGAGCTGGGGGTGCCGGGCACCTACCACCTCACCAACTCCGGGGAGACCAGCTGGCACGGCTTCGCCGAGGCCGTGCTCGCCGAATGCGGCGTTGACCGCCCGATCGACGCGATCACCACCGCGGACTACCCGACCCCCGCCCGCCGCCCGGCGTATTCGGTGCTGGAGAACCGTGCCTGGCGCCGGCTCGGCGAACCCCCGCTGCCCGATTGGCGCGAGGGGCTCCGCGGGTACATCGCGGAGCTGGCGGCGGCGGACCGTCTGACCCCCTTCCGCTAGGATGGCCGGCGCGATGCGGCCAGACCTCTCCGTGCCCGCCGCGGGCCTGTTCCCGGCATGCGTGCGCTGCTCCCCGTCGTAGTCCTGGCCCTTGCCCTGCTGTTCTGCGCGGGGCTCGCCGTATGGGTGTGGCTGCCGTCGGGCTGGCGGCGGCTCACCCTCCCGGCGCTGCCGCTGATCGGAGCCATGGCCCTCGCCGTCGGCCTCCACCTCACCGGGATCGTCACCGGGGTCCGCGTTGGCCTGATCGTGCTCGGCGCGATCGCCGTCCTGGGCCTGGGACTCCGCTCCTGGCGGGAGCCGTGGTGGCGGGACCTTCGCGACCGCGGGGCGCTCCGGGGCCTGGGTGCTGCTCTGGTCATCGGCGCGGTGGCCTTCTGGTTCCTCTTCATCCCGGCTCGAACCGTCGGGCTGGATCTGGTGGCCCCCGCGGGTGGCAACGACAGCTTCGCGTACATCACCCCGGCGGCGTGGCTCGAAGACCATGCGATCACCCAGGTTCCGGCGGACTCGGGGCCGCCGGTCTGGGGCTACACCGAGCTCCAGCTGAGCAACGGCTTCCGGATGGGGGAGGAGCTGGACCAGGCGGCGGTCGCCACCGTCACAGGCCACGACATCCTCGACACCTGGTACACGGTGGCCAGCCTCTGGATCCTGATCCTCCCCGGTGGCCTGATCGCGGCCGCCTCGGCGCTCGGCCTCTCGCGCAAGGTGGGCGCATCGGCGGGGGTGCTGGCCGCGACCTCCTCGGTGGTCCTCTCCGAGGTCATCTTCTCGCACAGCGCGGGCGCCCTCGGCCTGGCGATGGCGCCTCTCTCGGTGGCCGTGGCGGGGCGTTACCTCGATGACGCGATGGCCCAGCGGCCGGACCGCCCGCCGGCTTGGTTTGTCGCGGGAGCGATCACGGCGCTCGCCTGCACCTACACGGAGTACCTCCCCGCCCTCGCCCTGGCGGCCGCCGTCTACGTCCTGGCCCGACGGCCCGACCTGCTCCTGCGCAGCCTTCGAGCGGCGGCCGTGGTGGCCGGCCTCGCCCTTCTCATGGGACCGCTGGCATGGTTCCGGGTCGTCCATTCCCTGGCCAACGAGACCCAATTCGGTCAGGGGGCCGGTCAGCCCTCGTTCTTCCTGGCGATCCCGCCGCCCACCATCGTGGCGCATTACGTGGGCACCGTCGCCATCGACGCGCCGGGAACCGGTTCGGCGCTCGGCTACGCGGCCCTTGTGCTCCTCGCCGCCGGCGCCCTCCTCGCCGTGGCGATCAGCCCCGCCCGGCGCTTCTTCGCCATTGTCATCGGCTCCATCGCCGCGCTCGTCCTGGTCCTCAGCACCGTCCATTACTTCCCGTACGGTCAGGGCGAGCTGGTGCAGGTCACCTTCTCGGTGGTGATGCTGGCGGTGGCGGCCGGGTATGGCGCGCTCCTGGCCCGGCTCAGCCCGCCGCGTCTCGGACGGTGGCCGCGGCGCGCGGCGGCGGGACTGGCGGCGGCGCTCATCGTCGTCTTCGCCGCCGTCAACGTCAACACAACGCTACCGTTCCTCACCTCCGTTCCCCCCTCCGCCATCCACGACACCAACGGCCTCAACGCCGTCCGCAACTGGCTGCTCTCGGTGGCCGGACCGACCGGCGCCGATGCGATGGTGCTCGACACCCAGGTCTGGGACCAGATATGGCTGCAGTACGAGCTGCGTGACATGACCGACGTCAACTTCCCCTACGTCGTGATCCAGTACGGAAACGGCAACCCCGACAGCACCCGATACTTCGATGGCCAGTCACGACGCTACGCGGTCGTCGAGAGTGACCTGCTGATGGACGTCAGCCCTGGGGTCA
This sequence comes from Candidatus Dormibacteria bacterium, assembly GCA_049511615.1. Taxonomy (GTDB): domain Bacteria; phylum Chloroflexota; class Dormibacteria; order Aeolococcales; family Aeolococcaceae; genus Changshengia. The sequence continues at coordinate 53,549 of JBEKXW010000010.1, forward strand.
TCGTGGGTGGCGCCGGTGACTGCAGCTTCCTCGACCTCAGCCGGGGAACCGCCGTCCTGGCCGTCGGCACCGGCCTGTCCTTCAACCCGGTCTCCACCGATCCGGTCATCGGGACGGTGCAGTGGATGATCAACGACGGACAGCTGCTCCTCTTCCACTCCCGGTCGGTCACGCGCGTCGTGCTCAGCCTGGTGGCCCCGCCACAGCTGACCCCGATCAGCGTCAAGGTGGAGAGCGGAAGCCAGGTCCTGGCCACGGCGAATGTCTCCGGCGCCGGTGCGGAGGTGTCGGTCAACCTTCCACCCGGCAACGCGATCCTGCTCACGCTGGTCGCCAGCAAAGCCGCCGTCGTGGTGCCGCCAGATCCCCGTCTGCGTTCGATCGGCATAACCGGAGTGCTCAACGGCTCATAGCCCGGTGACGCCACGCGGGGCCCCCTGAGCGCGACGGAGATCGCGCTCAGCCGTCGCGGCCGGCCAGCTCGGAGACCGCAGCGGCCAGCTCGGCGGCGACGGCGTCCTCGGTCACCGTGGCGCTGTAGCTCCACCCAGCCTCGCTGAGCCGGCGCCATACCCCCGCATCGCCGCAGACCTCGAGGATCGCGGCGGCCAGACCCGGCGCGTCGACGTCGGCCGGGAGGGCGACCAGGCTCCCAGGCGGCAGCTCCTCCGCCACGCCCACCTGGTTGGTGATGACGGGGACGCCGCGAGCCATCGCGTCGCGGGTGCTCCCCGAGCTCTCCCCATTGGTCCCCACGCGGAGCTGGACGGCGCACGTGAGCCGGTCGATCGCCGCCCACCACCCCTCCACGTCGACGTGGCCGGTGAAGGAGACGGCGCCGGCGACTCCCGCCTCCGTGGCGTGGGTGAAGATCCAGTCCCGCTTCCAGTCCTCGCAGGGGCCGATGAAGATCAGCTCGGGCCGGTCGGCGGTGGGAATCTCGGCGATGGCGTCGACGAGCAGGAGCGGCGACTTGCGCTCGTCGACCAGGCCGAGGGCGCCGACGACGGGGGGAGACCGACGCGCCACGGGCCCAGCGGGCCGGAGCGGCGCCGCGGCGTGGGGGACCACCCGGATCGGGGGCGCCGCGGCGTCCGGTCCGAGGTCCAGGCGAAGCAGTCGCTCCGCCAGCCGGGAGTGGACGAGGACTCCGCGGGCGCCCCGCACCACCGCCGGGGCCAGGCCCAGGCCATAGCGCTCGCAGAGGGCGACGCTCCAATCGGTGAGCGCGCGAGCCGGGTACCTCATGCCGTAGTGGCGGTGCAGGAGGTCGGCGATGTAGTCGCCGGGCTCGATCCCGTGGCTCGCCGCGTAGTGCCAGATGAGGTGGGGCACGCGGACGTCGTGCAGCCAGACGATGCCGGTGTGGACGAGCAGCTTCTCGTAGGTGGCGACGTGGTGGGGGCTGTTGCCGATCGCGTAGACGACGGCGTCGTAGCTGTGAGGGTTCACGTAGCGACCGAGGCCGATGAGAGGCAGCGCGCGCACCCCGGGTGGGCTGACCGTCGGGGTCTCCGGGTTCGAGTGGAGCACGTCGAGGTCCATGTGCGCGGCGAGCGCCGGCAGCAGCCGGGCGCTGTAGCTGGCGATGCCCCCCACCTCGGGAGGCAGCGGCGTCACCAGGGCGACCCGCGGCCGGGTGCTCCGGCGTTGCGGCGACACGGGGCTGCGACGCCAGCGCCCGGAGTCGATCCGCTCCCGGATGGCATCCAGCGTACGATCGGCCACCGCGTCCCAGCTGAACAGCGGGGCCCGTCGCCGGACCGCCTCGACCAGTTCCGAGCGGAAGCCGGCGTCGCTCACTCCGCGTTCCATGGCGCGACTGATGTCGGCGACGTCCTCGGGATCGAAGGTCGCCGGTGGGTGCTCGAGAATCTCGGGCAGCGATGAGACGTTCGACGTCACCGCCGGGCAGGCGCAGGCGATCGCCTCGGCGACCGGGAGCCCGAATCCCTCGTACAGAGACGGGAAGACGAAGAGGGAGGCGCCCCGGTAGAGCCGCACCAGCAGCTCGTCGCCCACCCGGCCTGTGAGCACCAGGTCGCCCTCGTCGCATCCGTGGGCGCGGGCGTGGTCGAGCCAGCTCCGGCGCCATTCCTTGGGCAGCTCGCAGGTGATGACCAGCTGGTGCTCCCGGCGGACGCCGGCAGGGAGCGCGGCGAACGCCTCGATCAGGCGCTCGGTATTCTTGCGAAACTCGGCGCCTGCGACGGAGAAGAAGTAGGGACGGCGGATCTCCGGCACGTCGCGGCGCGCCGCCGCGAACGCGTCCAGCCCGGCCGGTGCCGGCCGGAAGATGGGGGAGACGCCGCCACCGATGTTGACCACGGTGGCTGGGTCCATTCCCAGCCGCTGGATGGCGTCCTGCCGGGTCGCCTCGGAGATGGCCAGCACCAGGTCGGCGCCGCGGACCGTCTCGACCCGCTGCAGGTAGCGCTTCCGCCAGGCGGGATCGGCCAGGTAGCGCTCCTGCATGAGGTACGGGATGAGGTCGTAAAGGGTGACGATGAGCGGGAGGTCGGGCCTCATGAGGTGATCGGGGACGACCGCCGTGGCCGGGTCGGGGAGCTCGAACGGCGACATCAGGTGGACCGCGACATCGCTCAACCCGAGATCCCGGCGCAGCCCGGAGAGGGTGCTCCAGCCGAGCAGGGGCGAGCTGAGCAGCGGGGCGGGAAGGTGTCCGGGGAACGGCTGCAGCGGGTTGAGCAGGAGCCGGCGCACCCGATCCGACCGGCGCATCAGGGCGGCGGCATGCTCGACCACGAAACGGGCGATGCCGCGCTCGCCGTGGGCGACGCTCTGAGCCCCCTGGATGTCGAGGATGAGCCCGTACTCCGAGCCGGTCACGTCTCCCGCGGCGCCCTCGGACGGCGGGCGCCCGTTCCGACCCCCCCTGGGTGGTCCTGGATGGCGGCGGCCACCGCATCGGGCAGCTGGCTGAGCCGCGCGTCGAGCTGGTCGAGTCGCTCGTTGAGCTGGTCGAGCCGCTGATTGAGGAGGGTGAGGCTGCGCGCGTGGGTGGAGGTCAGCTCCGAGGCGGCCTCGATGTCACCGAGAAGCCGGTGCTGGACCAGGTGCATCCGGCTCTGCCAGCTCTCGTCCATCTTCTCGAACTGGCGGTTGACGTAATTCCGCAGCGGAGCGGTGACGGTCATCGCCGCATCGCGTCCCATCCGCCGAAGGCTCCCTCTGGTCTCTTCCATGCTCTCCTCGGTGTGACGATCTTGGGGATATCCCCAACAAGGTCGCGATCATAGCCCCCCCGGGGCCGGACCTCACCGCCTCGGGCTGGCCGCCAATCGGTGACCGGGGCGGCGCGGGCCGGCCGGCTTCCCGGTGCCCGGCCCAGGTGGAGCGACGAGCGCGAGCGAACCGTCTGGCCGGTCGTTCTGCGGCGGCCTTTGACCCTGCAACGATGCGGTCACGTCGGTGACCCGAAAGCCACCGCGCTGTTACCCTGCGCCGCGCGTCGTCCCACTCCACAACCGAGCTTGGCCATGAGATCCGACTCCCCGATCGCGCGTCGGGCCCTCCTGCCCGCAGCCCTCCTGTTTCTTGTCGGCGGCACGATGTCGTCCGCGCTGCCATCGAGCGCGCGGCTCGCAACGACAGCCAGCGCACGTCTGAGTGTCACGCCTCCGCGATCGGACTACCGCGTGCTGCGCCCGCTGGGAGGTGTGAACGCCGCCAGCGTCTCCGATACGGCGTCCGCGTCGGCGGGCGCGCCGTCGGTTCCCGTCCTCACGGCGGATCCCGCCGCCGCCGCGCGCGCCCGGGAGCATCCCGCGTCGCCCGCCGGCGCGTCCCCTGAGACACCCTCCATCCGCGCCGGAACACTGAACGCGGCCTCCGGCAGCGGCCCGCTGCTGACCGGGTTCGCGGGTGCCTCTCACGACGGTGACATCGAACAGTGGTGCTCTGCGGGCGGGTCCTGCACCGACCAGGATCAGAACGTCACCCCCCCCGATGACGACGTGGCGGTGTCGAGCACGCAGGTCGCCGAGATCGTCAACGGCTCTCTCTGGGTGTACAACCGGAGCGGGGTCCTGCAGTTCGCGCAGAATCTCAGCAGCGTGTTCCCGGGATGCGTGAATGCGCCCGCCTCGGAACCCCAGATCGAGTACGACTCCCTGGCGAACCGCTGGTACCTGGCGGCGACGGAGTGGGACCAGGCCACGTCACCCGCGTCGAGCTGCGTCGTGGTCATGGTATCGCAGGGAGGCTCCATCAGCTCGGCCGGACTGTCAAGCTGGTACCCGTACGGCGCCGGCTACGTACCGGACAGGGGCCTCATCTACGACTCGCCAAAGCTCGGGTTCAGCAGCGACAAGCTGGTGGTCTCCTGGAACGACTTTCCGTGCGACGACTGCTCCGCCGTGGGAGAGGAGACCTGGGTGATCCAGAAGTCACAGCTCCTCAGTGGGGATCTGGCGCCAGACGCCGTCGTCCTGTTCGGGGAGGACGGGTCGCGCTTCGGCATCGTCCCGGTGCAGTCGCTGAGCTCCACCAGCGACGAGTGGGCCGTGTACAACAACTCCGACCCGTACCTGCAGCGGAACACCAACTCCCCGACCCTCGGCATGATCGACATCAGCGGCACACCCTTGGCGGGCAACCTCAGGTACACGGAGTACGACCCGACGATCACGCCCACCTCGATACCCCCCTATGTAGCTCAGCCGGGCACCTCGCTCCTGCTCAACACCGACGACGACCGACTCCTCGACGCCGTCTGGATGGACGGGCTGCTCTGGACGGCCGCCAACGATGCCTGCGGGACGACCCCGGAGGACGCCTGCGCCCGCTACATCGAGGCACAGGCCATCCCCGGATCGGTCCAGATCATGACCGGGCAGGACTGGGACGTCGGCGGCAACGGAACCAACGCCTACTACCCGTCGGTGACCTTCGACGCCAGCGGCGACATGGTCGGATCGGTGAACGTCTCCACGACGACCACGTACGCCTCGGTGGATGTCGTCGGGCAGCCGGTCGGCTACGCGCTCGGGCCGGCCTTCGTCGATCCGGCGCACCAGGGGACGCTGGCCTACGAGGTTCCGGGCGCCCCGGTCGAGGACGACTATGGGGGCGACCGATGGGGCGATTACGGAGGCGCAGCCTACGATCCGGCCGATCCCCACGGCGCGTGGGTCGTGGGAGAGTTCACCGCCCCCGACGTGATCGCGGCACCTGCCGGTGTGAACGACAACTGGGCCACGTGGATCCAGGACGTCGAGGCGAGCGGTCCCCTGAGCGGGGTGGCGACGCCAGGGGGCGGTTACACCCTCGACGGTTTCGGTGGCGTGCATCCCTTCGGCGACTCTCCGCCGGTCACCGCCACCGGCTACTGGCCGGGCTGGACCATCGCGCGGTCCATCCAGATGAACCCGTGCGACACCTCCGGGCAGATCTCCGGCTGGGTGATGGACGGCTTCGGCGGCCTCCATCCCTTCGCCGCCAGTGGCACCCCCATGCCGGCCGTCCCGTACACCACCGGCTACTGGCCGGGCTGGACCATCGCCAACGACTTCGTCGCCTTCTGCATCACCGTGGGCGGCGTGCAGCATGCGGCCGGCTGCGTACTCGACGGCTTCGGGGGGCTCCACGCCTGGGCCGACTCCAGCGCGGTCATCGCTGACGTGCCCTGCTCCGGCACCGGCTACTGGCCGGGCTGGGACATCGCCACCAAGATCGCGGTGATCCCGGGGACCGACGAGGGCTACGTGATGGACGGTTTCGGGGGTCTGCATCCCTTCAACGGAGCGCCTCCTGTGAGCCCGTCCGGCTACTGGCCGGGATGGGAGATCGCGGCCGGCGTGGTGGCCACCGCCAACGGGGGCTACACGGTGGACGGCTTCGGGGGCACCCACCCCTTCGGCAGCGCCCCGCCCATCGCCCCCAGCGGCTACACGCCGGGCTCCGACGTTGCCCGCGGCATCGCGATGGCCTCCGGGGGCACCGGCGCCTACACCCTGGACGCCTTCGGGATGGTCCACCCCGCCGGGGGTTCGCCCTCCCTCTCGGTGAGCGGCTACTGGCCGGGGTGGTCCATCGTCTGCGATTTCGTGACCGCGCCGTGATGGTCCAGCCGTGGCATGATGCCGGCTCAGTGCCCAGAGCCCGGCGCCTATCCCGCCTCGTCCTGATCGCCACAATCTCTGCCCTGCTCGGCGGTGCCGTCGCGGCGGCGCCGGTCGCCGCAGGGAGCGGGGACAGCTCGCAGACCCCGGCGGGTCTCGGCGCCGGCCCACACGTCGTCATGGACGAGAGCAACGGTCCACCCGTCCCCGGCGTCGCCGAGGGCGGGACGGTCACCCCCCTCCTGCACCCCGTCAACCATTTCGCCGCGAACGTCGCGGCAGGCACGGTCGCATCGACGGAGGCGGGCTCCAGTGCCGGAGGCCCGGAGGTCTTTGGTTTCGTCCAGAACGGGGAGGTGACCAGCGGCGATTGGCAGTCGGACCTGCAGTTCGGCTTGCTCTCGACCATCGCCTACGACGCCATCGACGTCAACTACAACGGCGCGCTGATCGAAACCGACGACGCCGGCTGGCAGGGATGGGAGAGCGTGCAGGCGACCGATCTCTTCAACGCCGCCCACGCCGCCGGTGATCGCGTGGTGGCGACGTTCGCGTACCTCTGCGGCAGCGCCGCCTGCGACAACGGCATCAACGAGCTCCTCACCTCGTCGACGTACGAGGCGACCTTCATCCAGAACGTCGTGTCGCAGGTGACCCAGCGCGGCGTGGACGGGGTCAACATCGACTTCGAGCCGGACACCGGGCTCGGCAGCGACTCGGCCCAGTTCACCGCGCTGATGAGTCAGCTCAAGAGTGCGCTCCCGAGCGGGGACGAGCTGAGCGTCGACACCTACGCGTCCGCCTACCAGGGCGGGGAGATGTGGAACATCTCCAGCCTCGCGTCAGTGGTGGACGCCATCGACGTGATGACCTACGGCCTCTACTCCGGTCCGGACGCGCAGCCCAACGACGCCCTGGCCGGCCCCTACGGGTACACCGACACCTCGGTCGTCAACGACTACCTCGCGGAGATGCCGGCGTCCAAGCTGATCCTGGGCATCCCGTATTACGGGGTGACCTACTCGACCACCAACCCGTCCTTCGGTGCGCCGCTCGCCAACCCTCCGAACGTCACCGACCCCTACTACTCCGCTATCCTGTATGACCTCTCGTCATGTGGTCTCCCGGACCTGACCGAGAACTACGACATCACGTCGCAGACGGCGTGGGCCAGTTGGCAGTCGAACCCAACCAATCCCAACTGCACCACGTACGGTGGGTGGCGCGAACTCTATTACGACAGTACGCAGTCTCTGGAGGCCAAGTACCAGCTCGTCGACACCGACCGGCTGCGGGGCATCGGCATCTGGGCGCTCGGGATGGACAGCGGTAGCGATGACTACTGGAACGCCATAGCCGGCGGGTTCGACGACGGAGGCGGATACACCCTCGACGCCTACGGCGGGGTCCACCCCATCGGCGACTCGCCGCCGGTCGACGCAACCGGCTACTGGCCGGGCTGGCAGATCGCCAAGGCCATCCAGATGAACCCCTGCGACACGGCCGGTCAGTACTCCGGCTGGGTCATGGACGGCTTCGGGGGCCTCCACCCGTTCGCTGCCGCCGGCACCCCCATGCCCGCCGTCCCCGACACCACCGGCTACTGGCCGGGCTGGTCGATCGCCAATGACTTCGTCGCCTTCTGCATCACCGTGGGCGGGGTCCAGCACGCGGCCGGCTGCGTCCTCGACGGCTTCGGCGGTCTCCACCCCTGGGCCGATTCGAGCGCGGTCATCGGCGACGTGTCCTGCAACGGCACCGGCTACTGGCCGGGCTGGGACATCGCCACCAAGATCGCGGTGATCCCGGGCACCGACCAGGGCTACGTGATGGACGGCTTCGGGGGGCTGCATCCCTTCGACGGTGCCCCCTACTACAACCCGTCCGGCTACTGGCCGGGCTGGGAGATCGCCGCTGGTGTGGTGGCCACCGCCAACGGCGGCTACACGGTGGACGGCTTCGGGGGCATCCACCCCTTCGGCAGCGCCCCGGCGATCAGCCCCAGCGGCTACTGGCCGGGCGTGGACATCGTGCGCGGCATCGCCGCGGCCTCCGGAGGCACCGGCGTCTACACCCTGGACGCCTACGGCGAGGTCCACCCCGCCGGCGGCGCACCCACCCTCTGGGTGAGCGGCTACTGGCCGGGCTGGAGCATCGTCGTCGACGTCGTCAGCGCCCCCTGACTCCGCCGCCGGAGTGGCTTCACGGCGCCCCCTCGCGGCTCCCTCAGGCGCTGAGGCATCACCACCTGAGCCTCGGCATTGCCCGCCGTCGCGATTCGGTAACAGCCGGTGACAAGCGCGTCACAGCTTGCTAGCTTCCCCTTGGATGCCCACACCCAACCCCCGCGCGGGGGCACCCCGTCGGCCCCTCCGGGCCGTTCCCCTACTCGTCGTCGCCCTGCTCGCCCTGAGCCCGCTCGGGGCTGCCGCCACGGACTGGCCCACCTACCACGGGGACAACACCCGTCAGGGCGACGACTCCTCCGACCCCGGCCTCTCCAGCCCGGTGCCCGCCTGGACGTCGGCGGAGCTGGACGGCGCCGTCTACGGTTCCCCGCTCGTCGTCGGTGCCCAGGTCGTCGTCGCCACCGAGAACAACACCGTGTACTCGCTGGACGCCTCGGATGGCGCGGTGGAGTGGTCCACCCATCTCGGGACGCCACGCACCACCGCGATCGAGTGCGGCGACATCAACCCCCAGGGGATCACCAGCACCCCGGTCATCGACGGCGGCAACGTCTACGTGGTCGCCAACATCCAGACCGGCTCCTCCAGCTTCTACTTCGACCTGGTCAGCCTCAGCCTCAGCACAGGGGCGGTGAACTGGCAGGCGAACATCGACCCGCCGGACAACAGCAACCCGTCGGGCATCACCTGGAGTGACGAGGCCATCACCATGGAGGACCGCGGCGCCCTGCTGGTGACGGACGGGCGGGTGTTCGTGCCCATGGGCGGCAACGACGGGGACTGCGGCGACTACCACGGGTACGTGGTCAGCTTCCCTGAGACCGGCCCACCGGCGAGCGTGGCCTGGTGGGCGTCGAGCGAGGTGGTGCCGGGCGACAACCAGGGGGCGGACTGGTCCACCGGGGGGCTGTCCGAGGACGCCGCTGGCTACATCTACGCCAGCACCGGCAACAGCAACCAGGACAGCTCCACCGACACCTACGACTACGGTGACGGGGTGATCAAGCTCGACCCCGACAACCTGGCCCCGGGTGCCCCCGTCGACTACTTCGCGCCCAGCAACTGGTACCAGCTCAACGCCGACGACGCCGACCTCGGCTCCACCGCTCCCCTGCAGCTCCCCAACGACCGCATCTTCATCGTCGGCAAGGGCGGAACCGGGTACCTGCTCAACAGCACCGACCTCGGCCACATCGGCGGGCAGGTCGCCGAGCACCAGGTCTGCCATGCGACCTCGGACGCCGCCTTCGGCAGCCTCGCCTACGCCGACGGCACCGTCTTCGTGGGCTGCAGCGACGGCATGGCGGCGGTCCAGATCGCGAGCAGCAACGACGACTTCTCGCCCCTCTGGTACAACACCACCAACGTCGCCAACCATCCCCCCACCGTCGCCGGCGGGTTGGTGTGGTCGGTGAGCTCGGGGGGCGACCAGCTGCTCGGCTTCTCGACGACCACCGGCGAGCTGGAGCAGGTTCTCTCGATCAGCGGCTCCACCCACTTCACCACCCCGACTGCGGCCAACGGCCAGCTCTACGTCGCCGGCGGCGAGTATGTGAACGCCTTCGCCAGCGTCCCTCCCCCTCCGGTCAACGGCATCACCCTTGACGGCTACGGCGGTGTCCACCACTTCGGCTCGGTGGCCGCGCCGACGGGGAATGGCCCCTACTGGCCCGGCTGGACGATCGCCACCGGCCTCGCGGTCTGTCCCGATCACACGGGCGGCTACGTCCTCGACGGCTTCGGCGGGGTCCACCCCTTCGGGGCCGCCCCCAGCCTCGCGACCACGGCGTACTGGCCCGGCTGGGACATCGCCAACGGGATCGCGGTCACCAGTGACTGCTCCGGCGGATATGTCCTCGACGGCTTCGGCGGCGTCCATCCCTTCGGTGACGCCCCGCCGGTCACCGTGACCGGCTACTGGCCGGGCTGGGACATCGCGGTGGCCATCGTTCTGCGGCCCGACGACCGGAGCGGCTGGGTCATGGACGGCTTCGGAGGCCTCCATCCCTTCGCCGCGGCCGGGACGGCGATGCCTCCCAACCCCGCCAACGGCCCGTACTGGCCAGGCTGGGACATCGCCCGTGGGTTGACCCTGGCCGACGCGGGAGGTGGCTACGTCCTCGACGGCTTCGGTGGCGTACACGCCTTCGGCGACGCCCCACCGGTCACCGCTACCGCCTACTGGCCCGGCTGGGACATCGCCAACGCGATCAGCGAGTACAGCTCGAGCCCGCCTGCCGGCTACGTGCTCGACGGCTTCGGGGGGCTGCATGCCTTCGGCGCCGCCCCTCCCGCCGCGGCACCCGCCTATCTGCCCGGGCAGGACGTCTTCCGCGCGCTGGGTGTCACCACCTGACCTCTCGCATCCGCTCGCAGGCCAGAGCAGGCGGCTAGTCTACGGGGCCAATGGCCCGCATCCCGTTCCCACAGCTACCCGGAGGCCCCGAAGTCGCCGTCAGAGTCCTGGTCGCTCGCGATGCCTGACCACCGGCGCGACCTGGCGATGGCCCTCACCTATTACGCCCCCTATGTCAGCGGCCTGAGCGACGCCGCTCGTGCGATCGCGGAGGGCCTGGCCGGGCGAGGCTGGCGGGTGACCGTGGTCGCCACCCGGCATCAACCCGACCTGCCGGCCCGGGAGACCCTGAATGGCGTCGACGTCGTCCGCACACCTGTCATCGCGCGCATCGGCAAGGGGACCGTCAGCCCTGCCTTCGTGCCCGCCGCCGCGCGGGCGGCGGGACGGAGCCGCGCCCTCCTCCTCCATCTCCCGCTGCTCGAGGCCGGGCTGATCGCCAGCCTGGTCCGGCGGACGCCGATCGTGACGATGTACCAATGCGATGTCTCCCTGCCGGCGGGGCTGGCCAACCGAGGCCAGACCGCCGTGATCGATCTCTCGTCGCGCGTCGCCTGCCGGCGAAGCCGGGCGGTCGTCGCCTCCAGCGCCGACTACGCTCAGGCCTCCCGCATCAGCACGTCCCTGCTTCCCCGTCTTCGGGTCATCCCCCCGCCCTGCCGGCTCCGTTCCGGGGGCAAGCCCGCCTTCCGGGACACGCCCGGCCTCCATGTGGGTTTCCTCGGCCGCCTTGTGGAGGAGAAGGGAGTCGAGTACCTGGTGGAGGGCTTTCGGAGGCTCACCGACCCCGCCGCGCGCCTTCTGCTCGCCGGCGACTTCGCCGCGGTGGCGGGCGGGTCCGTAGTCGAGAGAGTGCGACAGGGAGCTGCCGGCGACCCGCGGATCCGGCTGCTCGGCTTCCTCCCCGATGCGCAGGTTGCGGACTTCTATGCGTCGATCGACGTCCTGGTGCTGCCCTCGATCAACCCGCTGGAGGCCTTTGGCATCGTCCAGGCCCAGGCCCTGATGCTCGGTATCCCGGTGATCGCCAGTGACCTCCCCGGGGTCCGGGTCCCGCTCACCGAGGTCGACCTCGGAACCCTGATCCCCCCCCGGGATGCCGCCGCCATCGCCGGAGCCCTCTCAGCCCCGCTCCCCGCCGCCCGGCAGAGACAGACGGCCTCGGTGCGGGCCCGGGAGCTGTGGATGGCCGATGCCGTCGTCGAGAGAAACGCCACCCTGCTGCGCGAGATCGGCGGCATGGACCCCGCAGGCGCTCAGAGCTTCGGGCCGTAGATCGCGACCAGGGCGACGCCGATCCAGAGCAGCGCCGCCAGCTGGGTGGGCCGGTCCCGGAGCAGCACCTCCTCGGGCTGGCCGCCCTCGCGGCGGGTCTCCATGAGCAGCGTGTAGCGGAAGACGCCGTACACGGCGAACGGGATGGTGAGGATCAGAGCGTGGTGCGCCTGACCCTGGGCCGAGAAGAACGTGTACAGGCAGTACGAGAAGAGCGTCCCCAGCATCGAGGCGCTGAGGAACTGGTGCAGCGACGCGGCGGTGTACTCGCCGAGGACGGGCCGGTGGGTCTGGGCGTTGTCCCCGAGCAGGACCAGCTCGTTGTACCGCTTGCCGAAGCCGAGGAAGAGGGCGAGGAAGAGGCTGCAGAGGAGCAGCCACTCGCTGGGGACGACGGGGGCGGCGGCAGCCCCGGCTCCCACCCGGAGGACGTAGCCCGCCGCGAGCACGATGACATCGAGGATCGCGACGTGCTTCAGCCACGCCGAGTAGGCGAGGGTGGACACCACGTAGGCGAGCAGCAGGCCATCGGACTCCAGGGACGCGGCAAGCCCGACCAGCAGGCTTCCAGCCAGCAGCACCACCGCCACCGCCGCGGCCGGCCCGACGGCCAGCCTCCCGGCGGCGATCGGGCGGTGGCGCTTGCGCTCGTGGAGCCGGTCCGCGTCCCGGTCTGCGATGTCGTTGACGAAGTAGAGACCGCTGGAGGCCAGGCAGAACGCGGCGAACGCCAGCGCCGTCCTCCCCATAGCGCCAAGCCCGAATGCGCCACCGAAAACGGTGGGCACGAGGACGAAGCCGTTCTTGACCCACTGGCGCGGGCGCGCGGTCTGGAGCAGGTCGAGAGCCAGGCTCCGCGGGCTGCCCTTCCTGACCCCTTCGGGCCGGCCGACCAGCTCGCCGGCCGCCGTCCCCTCGTCGACCAGCCTGCCGCCGGTGGTCGCGCTCATTGGACCAATGAGTGTACGCGGAGATCCCGGGCGGCTCCCGGCCCCACAGCCGAGGCCGCCGCCTCCTCCTCTGATCTCGACGAAGGGTGCAGGGGAATGAGCCGCCGGACGATCAGGCCCACCGCCGCGCCGAGTGCCAGGCCGGCGAGGACGTCGCTCAGATGGTGCAACCCGGTCTGAACCCGGGACCAGGCGACCGCCACGGCCAGCAGCCCCAGCGGCGCTCTCCAGCCCGGCATCCCGTCGGAGAGGAGGAGGGCCCCCGCTGCCGCCGACGCGGCGTGGCCCGACGGGAAGGAGGTGCTCGGCGGGCGGCGGGCGCGGAATCTGAGCGGCACGTGCGCGTCAGGCCTCCCACGCCGCGTGGTGCGTTTGACCAGACCCTCGACCACCGCGGACTGGATGCCGATGGTGATGAGCGCCCGGGACGCCGCGCTGCGCCCCCCCTCGCGATCGGTGAGCGCTCGGACGGCGGCGATGGCGGCCCAGACCTTTCCGCGATCGGCGGCCGAGGAGAGCAGGTGCGCCGTGGAGTCGAGGGCGCCGCTGCGGCGACGCGCGACCCACGCCTCAACGGCCAGATCCGTCGCCTGCACCCGTCGCCCCAGGCCGCCAGGAGCTCGTCCGGGGGCGGGTGTCGCCACGGGTCTTGCGGTCACCGGCGCACTCCTATGGGAGGATGACGAACGTGTAACAGGGCGCCCGCCTACCGTTCCCGCCGGCGCAACGTTCGACACCCTTCCTACGATGGTCCATTCTCTCCGTTCCCCCCGACAGATCGCGGCCGTGGCCGCCATCATCCCAATCCTGGGGTTGGCCTTTGCCAGCTCCGTCGGAGCCGCGGCCGCCGGCCCGGCGACCCTGCAGCCCAGCTGGAGCTTCAGCACCGGCGCCACCAGCGCGGTCAGCCCGGCCTGGGGGGCGCAGCCATACGCGGGCGCGGCCGTCGGCGACCTCTTCGGCAACGGGCAGGACGAGGTGGTGGCCGCCTTCCCCAACGGGAGCGTGTACGTCTTCAACTCCAGCGGGCAGGTGATGCCCGGCTGGCCCATCAACGTCGGTGAGGCCGTCGACACCACCCCGACGCTCGCCGACCTCCACGGCGACGGCCGTCTCGAGATCCTAGTCACCTCCCAGAACGGCTACGTCTACGCCTGGAACGGCAATGGCTCCACCGTCCCCGGCTGGCCGGTGTTCGCCGGCTACGGCTCGGCGGAGTCCGGCGGGGTGTTCCACCCCGGCTTCCTCGGCGGCGTCGCCGTGGGCGATCTCTTCGACAACGGCCAGCAGGAGGTCGTGGCGTCGAGCCTCGATCACTTCCTGTACGCATGGAACTCCAGCGGTCAGCTGCTGCCAGGCTTCCCCGTCGCGCTCTGGGACAGCGCGGTCCAGACGCCGGCCCTCGTGAACCTGGACGGGAACGGGCAGCTGTGGATCATCGCGGGCGGCGACTCCATCCCGAACGACTGGGGGACGGCCGCCTGGTACGCCATCCCCAACACCGGTTGCTCGACCCCCAACGCGACCCTCTCCGGCTGTGACCACGCCGGCTGGCCCATCTACCAGAACGAGGTGACCTGGTCATCGCCGGCCGCGGGCAACCTCGGTGCCAACGGCGTGACCGAGGTTGTCGCGGGGACCGGCCACTTCTACAGCCAGACCCTCGGTCCGGCCAACCGCGGCGCCTACCTGCGCATCCTCACCCCGCCGGGCGGGACGCTCGCCACGCTGTCCACGGCTGGCGACGACTTCGGCTCGCCGGCGATCGGCAGCCTGAATGGCGGCAGCAGCCTCGACATCGCCGAGCAGGACGAGAACTCGGACGTCTACGTCTGGGGGTCGAGCGGCAACCTCCTGTGGAGTGGCAGCGCGGCCTGGAACTACCCGGTGAGCGCCCTTGGAAGCCCCGCGATCGCGCCGGTCGGTGGCGGCTCCAACGGCGTCTGGACCCCGGGCAGCGGCTACATCTACGCGTGGAACGCCTCGGGGAGCATCGTCGACCAGGCCAACATCGGAGCTGGGAATATTGCTTTCGCGGCGCCGACGGTCGCCGACCTCGGCACCGGCCAGCTCTTCATGATCGACACCTACGAGAGCGGGAGCGCCTACGAGATCAGCGCCTTCGCCATCCCGGGAACCTCGACGGACGCCATCCCGGTCAACTCCTGGCCCACCTTCCATGGCAACAACCAGCACTCGGGCGGCGTGGTCCCGATCGCCACCGTGACCTCGATCAACGGTGGCGCCTCCATCACCCACACCAGCTTCACCGTCTCGTGGGCCCCGGAGGGCAACGTCGCGGCGACCAGGTACCACCTCTGGGTCTACCAGGCCGCGCTGGGATGGGACCTGTACACCACGACGAGCGCCACCTCCGCGACCTTCACCGGAGTGCCGGGGGACACGTACAACTTCTTCGTCGACGCTTACAACCAGAACGGCTCCGCCGACCTGACCAAGGTCGCCCAGGCCACCGCGACCATCCCCGCCAGCGCGACCCCGGCGAGCGCGCTCCCCTTCGGCGCCATGTACGGCCTCGACGCCTATGGCCAGCTGGGGCCCGAGTCCTCGCCGCTCGTGCCCCCGGCGGGACCGATGTGGCCGGACTGGAGCATTGCCAAGGCGGTCGCGGTAGACCCCTACAACCCGGAGGACGGGCAGATCCTCGATGGCTACGGCGGCCTGCACGCGGTCGGCAGCGCCCCGACAGCGACGGGCGGCCCCTACTGGCCCGGATGGACCATTGCCGTTGACGTGGCGGTCATTGCCGGCAGCAAGGGCGCCAGCGGCTACGTGCTCGACGGTTTCGGAGGTATCCACCCGTTCGGCGGCGCCCCGCCCGTGGACGGGACCGGCTACTGGCCGGGCTGGGATATCGCCATCAAGATCGTGCTCATCCCCGGCACGGACACGGGGTACGTGCTCGACGGCTTCGGCGGCATCCACCCCTTCGCGCCCGCCGGCACCCCGATGCCCGCGGTCGGGGCGACCACCGGGTACTGGCCGGGGTGGCTGATCGCCCGGGACATCGCCGTCTGCCCGGGCGGCGGGGGCGGCTACGTCCTCGACGGCTTCGGCGGCATCCACGGCTTCGGCAGCCAGGCCAGCAAGTACCCGACCAACTCCGCCTACTGGCCGGGCTGGGACATCGCCCGGGGTCTCGTGGTCACGGGCGCTGACTGCCAGAGCGGCTACATGCTGGACGGCTTCGGCGGTGTCCACCCCTGGGATTCCAACGGCGCCAACGGGACGAGCACGGCGCCGCAGGTCCAGAGCCCGCTCTACCTCCCGGGCCAGGACGTCTTCGTCTCGCTGGCCGCCGGTAGTCCGCCGACCTGATAGCCGGCCCGCGCGGCTCCGCTGGGATGGCCTGGCGGAGCCGCGCCCGAGCCAGTGCTCAGCCGGTGCGCCCGAACCACGCGCGCAGCTTGCCGAGCACCCGATCGCGCCACAGCGCCAGCACCGCTCCGACCACCACCAGCACGAAGCCGATCACGAGCGCCACGGGCCAGACGCCGGCACCTCCTGAGCCATGGGCGCCGGCGGTCGAGGCGTTGGTGAGCGGCGTGGCCGTGGCACTGGGAACCGGAGCGATGACGATCACCGGGCTGGCCGAAGCGCTCGGCGAGGGGCTCGGGGTCGCGCTGGGAGTGGGGGTGGGAGTCGCCGTCGGCGTCGGGGTGGAGCTCGGAGTGGGCGGTGCGACCGCCGTGAGCACCACGTCATTGCCCGCACCACCGTGGTAGGTGATGGTGAAGTACGTTCCACCCTGCTGGAACACGGCGCCCTGAGGGAGCCCGGCGAAGTTGCCCGTCACCGGGGACCCGGAGGTGTTGTGGATGATGGTGAAGGACGTCCCGAGAGCCGGCGTGTAGTCGAGCGTGACCACGAGGGACGTCGCCGGCACGATGGTCACCACGCCAGAGGCGTCGACGGCCGAGTAGTCCGACGCGGAGTTGATCTGGGTCGCGAAGCTTCCCCCGGCCAGGCTCAGGCTGCCCACGCTGAGCGTGGTGGCCGGCTGGCTACCCCTACCGTACCGGGGTGGACGTAGCCGACCGCACCGGCCGAGCCGACGTCGCCGACAGTCGCGGCGCCGCTCAGGGTCGAGAGGGCCGTGCTTGCATCAACCGTCACCGCTCCACTGCCGAGAGGGCTGGCCCATCCACGTATGAGAGGGCCGGGCCCATCCACGTAGTCGATGTTCTGCTGGTTCCCTGCGGAGGCGGCGCTGTCTCCAGGAGCCGTCTCCAGGATGGTCCCCCCACTGTACGTGCTGACCCCATCGATCACGGATTCGCACCCGCAGCCGGCCGCGATCGTCAACTGGTACGGGCCCGTGATCGCACCGTTGAGTGAGCACCCCAGATACGTGAAGATCGTGGCGTCGCCCGTCAGGGTGATGGGGCCGTCCACCGTGGCCTGGTCCTCACAGTCGAGCGCGCCATGTGCAGTGTAGACACCGGCGGAGAGCTCCGTGCCGTTCGGAAGACCGCTCCCGGCGAGCGAGATCGGATTGCTCACCGATTCCTCGCCAGCCATGACCAGCGTGCCGCCTTGCTCGACCGTCACGCCGCCGTTGCCCAGGGCTCCGGGGTTGTCCACCACCGCCGCCCCGCCCGTGTCCACGGTGACCCCGACGAACCCGGGGCTGCCGAAGGTGTTGGCAGCGCCGGAAGGCGTCCATGGGTATGGGCCGAGCACTGCCTGGCCCTGATCCGGCACGCTGATGGTCCCGGGGCCCGAGACCATACCGGTGAAGACGGCATAGCCGCTCACCGTCGTGGCCCCCTGGAGGACGACCGGGTTCTCCAAGACGACGGAACCTGCTGGGATGCTTTCACTGCCACTGCCACCCGTGGCGCTGGCCGTGATCGCGGCTGAGCTGGCGGAGAATGCGAGGGACTGGCCGGTGATCACCAGTTCATCGGAGGCCGAGGTGGTGACGGTGATGCTGCTCACCACCAGGCCCGAGATGTCGTCGTTGGTCGTGAGTGTTCCCGATGGCGTGAAGCAGAGGACCTGTGGCGACCCGAGCGCTGGCGCCTGGCCCGACGACCAGTTGCTCCCCAGCGACCAGTTGCCGCCGCTGTCGGGACCACTCCAGGTGTTGCAGCCGTCGGCGGCGACCCGGCTCGGTCCTGCGATAAGCAGCAGGCCCGCCCCGGCCAGCACCACACCGCACGCCCAGCACAGCCGCCGGCGCATCCGCCGGCGCGATCTGTACGTCACCGCCACTCCCCCCAGGAACCGCCGCTCAGACGAGCTGCCCGTGCAACGCGGCCACGGTGGCCGACGCTACGCGCGGGAGGCTGCCTCCGGCTACCCCAGCTCGAGGCGCTCGATCCGGCCCTCGCGGTAGTCGACGGTCGCGCTCAGGTGGTGGCTCAGCGGCCCGGCGGGTACCGGCGCGAGTGCCGGTCCCCAGACCACCCCGTCATCGGCGACCTCCAGCTCGACATCCACCTCGTCGGCATCGTCCTCCCGCCAGTAGGCGGCGGTGACGCAGCGCTCCCCGGCGTCCTCCAGCGAGGAGGCCGCCCGGCCGATCAGGTGATAGGTCTCGGGGTCGCTGCGGACGGCATCCAGGGCCTCCCGATCGAGGTACTCGAGCCGGGGCTGGTGGAGGGTGTCCAGCCGGGCGAGGTCGCTGAGCAGCCGGCTGAGCAGCTCCGACACCCGGGTCGTCTCCGAGGCCCGGACCGCAGCATCCTTGTTCCAGCCCGCGTCGCGCGCCGGCTCCACATGGATGAAGGTCACCATCCACTCTCCCCGCCGGGCGCGGCGACGGCCACCCTCCGGCCGATGCATGATAGCCGAGTTCGGCGTGATCCGTCCCAGGTCCCCGGGACACCTGATGATCCCCTCGATCCGCCGCCTACACTGGCTCGGCGTGGAGCCCACCGGCCTCGACGATGCGGCCCCGGGAGATCAGCCGGACGCCGTCCATCGGGAGCACGACGGGGCGCGACGGGTGGCCGCCAGGGTGGGCTGGGTCGCCCTCGGCCTGCTGCTCGCTGTGGCGATCACACGGCTCGGCAAGCAGGTCCCCCTCAACTCGGACCAGGCGAGCTCCGCGCTCGAGGGCTGGGCGCTGGCCCACGGCAACCTCATGCTCAGCGGCTGGACCCTCCCCGCCGACAGCTTCTTCACCAGCAAGCTCCCGCTCCTGGCGCTCCTGGAGAGGGTTCAGGGCCTCACCCCGGACGTCGTGTCCGAGGCCTCGGGCCTGCTCGGCGCCGGCATCGTGCTGGCCGCGGTCTGGCTGGCCGGAGGCCGGTATCGGGGCGGCACCCGGGCCCTGGTCATGCTGGTCACCGGCACCCTGCTCACCGCGCAGACGGTGCTCATCCCGGGTGGCGCGAACTCCTTCCCGGCCGGGCAGATGCTGCCCGCCGGCAGCGACCACGCCGCCACCCTGCTCCTGCTGCTGATCGCCTACCTCGCCCTGCAGGGGGTGCGGGGGTCCCGCGTGTGGTGGGTGATCGTCTGGCTGGCGCTCGCGGTGGCCAGCGTGGGCGACCCGCTCGCCATCGTGGTGGGCGGGGGGTCGATCATCGTGGTCGCAGGGCTGGACCTGGCCGTGCGGCGGCGCGAGGGCACCGGGCGGAACGCGGCGCTGATCGTGGTCGGTCTCACCTCAGCCCTCGCCATCCCGCTCTCCTGGTGGGGGATCCGGCAGCTGGGCGGGTTCACCGCGGCGCCCCTGCTCGGGAGCGGGTACGGGTTTCCGGCGCCAGTCTCCTCCCTGAGCCACAACCTCTCGGTCGGAGGCCGGGCCCTGCTCACCGTGTTCGGGGCGGACGTCGTCGATCAGCCGGCCGGCCTCGCCTGGGCGTCCCTGCTGCTTCACCTCTGCGGCCTCGTTCTGGTGGTGGCGGTCCTGCTCCTGCTGCTCCGGCCCCGGCGCTGGCTCCGGCTCGACCTCGTCTCCCGGGTCCTGGTCGTGGGGATGCTCCTGGACCTCGCCGCCTACCTGATCGGCCAGCAGGCCACCGACCTGACCTCGGCGCGCTACCTGCTTCCCTTCCTGGGCTTCGGCGCCGTCCTGGCCGGGCGGGAGGGGGTGCCCCGGCTGCTGGCGCGCCGGCAGCGCCTCTCCCTCGCTCTGCTGGTGGTGAGCGCTGCCTACGCCGGGGTCTTCGCGGCCGGGGCGGTCACCGCCCAGCCGGCTCCGCCGCCGCTCCAGCCGGTGACCTCGTGGCTGGCGGAGCACGGGGCCACCCACGGTCTCGGCACCTACTGGGACGCCAACGTGGTCACCCTGAGCACGCGCGGGGCGATCGCGGTGCGCGCCGTCGAGAGAACGCCCGACGCGGTGACGCCGTTCCTCTGGCACGCCACGGTGTCGTGGTACGGCGCCGGCAACCGCGCCACCTTTGTCCTCCTCGACCGGACCGACACCGCCGACCGGAAGGCCATCGAGAGGGCCCTGGGCACGCCGTCCGAGATCGCGACGGTCGGGGACACCACGATCCTGCTCTGGCCGGGAAACGTCATGGGGAGCCTCTCACCGCCCTGAGGACGGCCCGCGCCACCCGGCTCGAGGCGGGCCCCGCCGTCCGCCTAGACTGATTCGCCATGGAGCCCATGCGAGTCGATCGCGCGCCTCGGTCTCCGGAGCAGGCTGGCGTCCTCTACCTCGACCACGCCGCCACCACCCCCCTCGACCCCGCGGTGCGGGCGGCGATGCTGGCCTGGCTGGGGGAGCGGTTCGGGAACCCCTCCTCGGTCCACCGGTACGGCCGCCTGGCCCGGGCCGCGGTCGACGCGGCGCGCGATCGGGTGGCCGCCGCCGCCGGATGCGCCTCCCGGGAGGTCATCTTCACCTCGGGGGGCACCGAGGCCGACAACCTCGCCCTCCGCGGCGTGCTGGAGCGCTGGGGCCCGGAGCGCGGGCGCCACCTGGTGGTCAGCGCCGTCGAGCACGAGGCGGTCCTCACCACCGCCCGGGAGCTCGCCGAGGCCGGAGCCGCCGCGCTCACCGTGGTCGACTGCGACCGCTGCGGCCGGATCGATCCGGCAGCGGTGGCGGCGGCGGTCCGGCCCGACACCGTCCTGGTGTCGGTGATGCTCGCCAACAACGAGGTGGGGACGGTCCAGGACGTCCCGGCGCTCGCCGCCGCAGTTCACGCCCGCAGCCCCCGGACCCTGGTGCACACCGACGCGGTCCAGGCCCTGGGAAAGCTCCCTCTCGGCCTCGAAGCCCTCGGGGTCGACCTGCTCAGTCTCAGCGCCCACAAGGCGTACGGGCCCCAGGGGGTGGGTGCGCTGGTAGCGCGCCATGGCGTCTTTCCATCGGCCCAGATGACCGGCGGGGGCCAGGAGCGCGGGCGCCGCAGCGGCACCGAGAACGTCGCCGGCATCGCCGGCTTCGGGGTGGCGGCGGAACTGGCCGAGCGGAGGCGGGAAGCCGATGCGCGCCGGCTGTCCGCACTGGCTGGTCGGCTGACCAACCTACTCACCGAGACCGTCACGGGAATCCAACCCACCGGCGATCCGTCCGCGCGGCTTCCCGGCCTCGCCAGCTTCGTGGTCCCCGGGTGCCGCAGCGAGCTCCTGCTGGCCGTCCTCGACGAGCTGGGAGTCTGCGCCTCGGCGGGAAGCGCGTGCTCCAGCGGGGCGCCGACCCCATCGCACGTCCTCGAAGCCATGGGCTTCGGGGAGCTGGGCGGCTGCGCCCTGCGACTGGGGTTGGGTCGCTCCACCACCGAGGCCGACATCGAGGCGGCTGCGGAGCGTGTTGGGCAGGCGGCGGAACGGGTGCATGAGGCGGGCGCTCCCGCCGCTGGAAGGCTCCGCCCTAGGTGGTGACCGCGAGAGCGCGGAAGGCGTCCTGCCCGCCCAGGTACCCCGGGGCCACGGCCGCGGGCGCCCCTCCGAAGGGATGGAGCCCCCCGAAGCCGTCGAGCACATAGCCCGAGGGCGGGCTGGAGCTGTAGGCGCTGATGGCCCGGGCGATGTCCCAGCCCGGCCAGTAGGCGGTGGTCGTCACCGAGGGAGCGTCGCCGAAGGGATGGACGCCCCCGAAGCCGTCCAGCACGTAGCCGCCCCCGGCGTCGTCGAGGGTCACCGCCCGCGCGATGGCCCAGCCCGGCCAGTAGGGCCCACAGGGGATCGCCGGCATGGGCGTCCCGTCGGCGGCGAAGGGGTGGAGGCCTCCGAAGCCGTCGAGGACCCAGCCGCTGCGGTTGTCCGGGCGGAGCACGAGGGCCACCGCGATGTCCCAGCCGGGCCAGTAGCCAGTGCCCGCGACCGGTGGGGCGCTGCCGAAGGGGTGGAGCCCGCCGAAGCCGTCCAGGACGTAGCCGCCACTGCAGTCGCTGGTGACCACGATGCCCCGGGCGATGTCCCAGCCCGGCCAGTAGGCGGTGGTCGTCACCGAGGGAGCGTCGCCGAAGGGATGGATGCCGCCGAAGCCGTCGAGGACGTAGCCGCCGCTGTGGTTGGGGCACAGTGCCATGCCCCGGGCGATCTTCCACCCCGGCCAGAACGGCCCTCCGGAGGTTGAGGTCGGCACAGAGCCGAAGTGGTAGATCCCCCCGAACGCGCTCATGGTGACCCCGTCCACCGGCGGCTGGGGGACGGCGTAGTAAGCCCCCACGGCCATCCGGAGATAGCCGCCGTCATCGTCGCTGACCGTCGAGACGTTGGTGTTGCAGGCGATGCAGCCGCCCAGGGCGTCGGTGGTGGGGACCCCGCCGTTGTTGGTCACCCCGTCGCCGTCGGCATCCGTGTTGGTGGTCTGGCACGCATTCCCGGCACCGAAGAGCACGGCGATCAGGCCGGCGGCGTAGAGGTCGGAGGCATGGCCGATGAAGTACTGGGCGACGTTGTCCTGGTAGTGACCGCAGGTGTTGTTCATCGTCAGGTAGTACTGGTTGCCCTCCGGCACCTGCCACGCCACCTGCGGCAGCCCGGTCCTGGCGTGCAGCTCGGACACCCAGTCCAGGTAACGCTGGAAGTTGGGGAAGACGCGGTTGGTCGGATCCCACCAGCGGTTCACCCCCTGCGTCTCCCACCATCCGGCGTCGTGGTCGTCGACGTCGTTGAAGACCAGGTCCCAGGACCCGGTCGAGGCGAGGAAGGCGGCGGTCTTGTCCGCCTCGGCCGCTGCGTTCACCGTGGAGCTGGCGTCGGAGGCGATGTCGATGCCGCTCGACCACATCGAGGCGTGGACCGCCAGGAGCACATCCGGCGCGTAGAGGTCGCGGAGGTGGATGAGCGCGGCCCCGAAGCCGGCTGCGGTGTTCGGGTATGCCGAGACGCCCGCGTAACCGGAGGCGGCGACGCTGGCCGGGAGCGAGGCGGCGCTCGCGCCTCCGGCGCGCTGCTGCAGGTAGCCCCACAGGTCCGGCTCCACCTGGACGATCACCGTTCCCCCGGCCTGCGCCGAACGCTGCATGAGCAGGGCGAAGCTGGCGTAGTAGCTCGCCATGGTGGTGGGGTCGTTGAGGTTGTTGAAGTCCCGGTCTGACTCGTCCGAGCCGCTGCTCGGCGACGACTGCAGCATCTCGTACCAGCTGAAGACCGGGATGTAGCCGGCGTCGTGGCTGGCGGTCACGTAGTCAACGGCGAACTGCCCGGCGGGCAGGGACAGGTCCTGCCAGGTCTCCCAGTTGCCCGGAGTGTTGACCCCGCCCGAGATGTACTGGTAGCGGTAGGCCCAGGGCACGCCACTATCGGTCATCCAGGAGAGGTCCGAGGGGCCGTTGGCCAGACCGAACTGAAGGCGGTCGGTGGGCAGGGCGGGGGTTCCGGCCGCGCGGGCCTGGGCTCCCGGCAGCGCGGGGAGGACGAGGACCGAGCAGACGGCGAGGGCCAGCAGGAGGCTGCGTCGGGCGGCTCCAGGGATGCCGGACATCCCCGCCGACGCTAATGCGCCGCAGTGATGGTGACGTGACACCGCGGTGACGATGGTGTGGGTGGCGCCATCAGCCCGGACGGCGGCGGCCGCCGCCCTCCCGGGTCAGGCAGGCCACCGGAATCAGGCACTGGGCCGGCCGCGACCCCGGATGGCACCGACCCGCCCCGACCCGGTACAATTCCCGGTATGACGGTCGGGATTTCGGCGCCGGCGTCGTTCAGCATGCGGGTGAGCTCCAAGGCCCACTACGGCCTGCGGATGATGACCGAGTTCGCCAGGTCGTACGGGAAGGGGCCGATGAGCCTCGGCGAGGTGTCCCGGACCGAGCACCTCCCCCTCTCCTACCTCGAGCAGCTCGCCGCCCAGCTCCGCCGCGGCGGCCTGGTCGACTCCACCCGCGGCGTGCACGGCGGCTACCGCCTCACCCGCCACCCCGCCTCGATCTCCGTGCTGGACGTGGTCCGAGTCGTCGAGGGAGAGGTGGCCCCGGTGGAGTGCGTCGCCCACGACTACGTTCCCGGCACCTGCGTCCGGGAGGGGGACTGCGCCTCCCAGACCCTCTGGCGCCGGCTCAAGGCATCGATCGACGCCGTGCTCAGCGAGACGACCCTCCAGGAGCTGGTCGCCGACCGGGCCCTGGCCGACAGCTTCATCCCGCTCCCCCTGCTCTCCGAGAGGGCGGGCCGGGCGGTCGCACACGAGGTGGCCCATGTCTGAGATCGCCCAGGACGAGAGGGCCGTGGCCCCCGGCAACGGCGCGGCTGGGGTGGCCGGCGCCGAGCTCGAGGTCGAGGGCCTCCGGGTCGCGGTCGAGGGCAAGCCCATCCTGGAGGGCGTGGACCTGCGGGTCCCGGTCGGCCAGGTCCACGTGCTGATGGGGCCCAACGGCTCGGGCAAGTCGACGCTCGCCTACAGCCTGATGGGCCACCCCAAGTACCAGGTCACCGGCGGGGCCGCCCGCTTCGACGGCCAGGACCTGCTGGCGCTGACCCCCGACCGCCGGGCCAGGCTGGGCCTCTTCCTCTCCTTCCAGAACCCCATCGCGATCCCGGGCGTGACCACCGTGAACTTCCTCCGCGCCGCGCTCCGTGCCCAGGAGAAGGAGCTCCCGGCCCGCCAGTTCATCGCCCGGCTGGGCGAGGAGATGACGGCGCTCCGGATGGACCCGAGCTTCCGCTCCCGGTACATCAACGACGGCTTCTCCGGCGGGGAGAAGAAGCGGGCCGAGATCCTTCAGCTGGCCATGCTCGAGCCCCGGCTCGCCATCCTCGACGAGCCCGACTCCGGGCTCGACGTCGACGCCCTGCGGATCGTGGCCGAGGGCGTCCTCCGGGTCATGGAGAGGAGCGAGGGACGGATGGGCGTGCTGCTCATCACCCACTACTACCGGATCCTGGAGAACCTGACCCCCGACCGGGTCCACATCATGCACCAGGGCCGGATCGTGGACAGCGGTGGCCCGGAGCTGGCCCACCTCATCGAGCGCGAGGGCTACGACCCCTACATCACGGCGAGCGGCGCGGCGGAATCGGAGGTCACCCCCAGATGACGGTCCAGGCCCACGAGCTGACCAAGGACTACAAGTACGGCTTCCACGACGCCGACGTCTCGGTCTTCCGCACCGAGAAGGGGATCTCGCCGGAGGTGGTCGCGGCCATCTCCGCTCACAAGGAGGAGCCGGAGTGGATGCTCAAGTTCCGGCTCAAGGCCCTGGACCACTTCCTCAAGCGGCCCATGCCGACCTGGGGCGCCGACCTCTCCGGGATCGACTTCGACAACATCTACTACTACATCAAGCCGGTCGACGAGATGGGGCGGAGCTGGGACGAGGTCCCCGAATCGATCCGCAACACCTTCGACAAGCTGGGGATCCCCGAGGCGGAGCGGAAGTTCCTGGCCGGGGTCTCGGCCCAGTACGACTCCGAGGTCGTCTACCACAGCATCCGCGCGGATCTCAGCAAGCTGGGGGTGCTGTTCAGCGACTGCGACACCGGGCTGCGCGAGCACGAGGAGCTCTTCAGGCGCTACTTCGGCACCGTGATCCCGCCCAACGACAACAAGTTCGCGGCCCTGAACAGCGCGGTGTGGTCGGGGGGGTCCTTCGTCTACGTCCCCAAGGGGGTGCGCGTCGAGATCCCGCTCCAGGCCTACTTCCGGATCAACAGCGACAACATGGGCCAGTTCGAGCGGACCCTGATCATCGCCGACGAGGGGTCCTACGTCCACTACATCGAGGGCTGCACCGCCCCCACCTACTCCAACGACTCCCTGCACGCGGCGGTGGTCGAGATCATCGCCGAGAAGGGCGCCCACGTCCGCTACACCACCATCCAGAACTGGTCGGACAACGTCTACAACCTGGTCACCAAGCGCGCCATCGCCAAGGCGGATGCGACGATCGAGTGGATCGACGGGAATCTGGGCTGCCTTGCCAGCGGAACGCGAGTCTTCACCAACAACGACGTCAAGACGATCGAGGAGGTCCGGCCGGGGGACGTGGTCTACAGCCTGACCCCGGAGTTCGAATGGTCCCGGCAGCGGGTGGTCGCGACCAAGGCCAACCCGCCGCGGCAGACCTATCGCATGACCACCGTCGACCACCGCGAGGTCGTGGCCACCGACAACCATCCGTTCCTGGCGCTGCGCAAGGTGGGCCGGTTGAGGTCGGTGCAGTGGCTCCGACTGGACGACATCCACGTGGGCGACGAGATCGCCATCTCGGGGCTGATCCCGGATCACGGCCACCCCTACGAATTGCCGGTAACGCCCCGGCCGATGTGGTCGCGCAATCCTTTCCGGGCACCGGGAGTGACCAATCCCGACCTGATGTGGCTGCTCGGCTTCTACCTGGGCGACGGTCTCAAGGAAGCCGCACGGGTCATCTTCTGCGTCCCCGAGAGCGACCCGGCTGAGCCCCGGATCCATGAGGTTCTAGCCTCGCAGTTCGGCATCGCGACCACGAGCCGTCAGCGCGTTCAGCTGCGGGTCAACTCGGTGGCGCTATGCCGCTTCCTCGACGCCATCGGGTTCGGCGGGAACGCCGTGACGAAGCGACTTCCGGATTGGGTCTACACCCTCCCCTTCGACCAGAAGCGGGCTCTCATCGACGGTTACATCGCCGCCGACGGGCACATCCGGCTCAACCACAAGAACATCTCCCTGACCAGCGTCAACCGTGACCTGCTCGAGGACATCAAGGCGCTGGCTCTGTCATGTGGTCTCAATCCCCTCAAGATCAGCAAGTGGTCGCGGCGAGAGCTCAAGCCGCTCGGAATCGAGGAGAAGCTCTACGAGCACTACTTCCTCTACTTCGGCGAGCACCGTCCGGAGGCGCCCATCTACTTCTCCGAGGTCATGAAGATCGAGGAGGGCGAGGTGGTCCCGACCTTCGACATCGAGGTCGAGGGCTCGGCCAACTTCATTGCCAACGGCGTGGTGGCCCACAACTCCAAGGTGACGATGAAGTACCCGTCGATCTACCTGATGGGCGAGGGGGCCCACGGGGAGGTCCTCTCCGCCGCCTTCGCCGGCACCGGCCAGCATCAGGACGCGGGCAGCAAGTGCATCCACGTCGCGCCCAACACCACCAGCAACGTGGTCAGCCGCTCGATCTCCAAGGGGCGCGGCCGCACCTCGTACCGCGGCCACATCAGGGTCCTGCCCAAGGCGACCAACGTGAAGTGCAACGTCCGCTGCGACGCCCTGCTCCTCGACGAGGAGTCGCGCAGCGACACCTACCCCTACATGGACATCGAGAACCCCGACGTCACCTTCGGTCACGAGGCCACCGTGTCCAAGGTCGGCGAGGACCAGATCTTCTACCTCCAGTCGCGGGGCATCGACGACCAGCAGGCGACGGCGCTCATCGTCAACGGCTTCTTCGAGCCCTTCGTCAAGGAGCTGCCGATGGAGTACGCGGTCGAGCTCAACCGCCTGCTGGCGCTCTCCATGGAGGGCGCGATCGGGTGATGGCAGCTCGCAGCGGGCGGTGCCGCCCAGCGACGGCGGGGCGCGTCATCGTAGGGGGGCTTGCGCAGGCGCGAGCTGCAATCGCGCCGAGCACGAGGCGCGGACAGCAGAGCTGTCCGACGCCGGTCCCCCCGCAGAGGATGCGCGCCGCCGTCGCCGCCCCGCGACCCGCACCATGACCGACGTATCGACGGTCGCCGGCACCGTCAGCCGGGAGACCCTGGAGGCGCGTCTGGCCGCGAGCCCGGGGTGGCTCGCCGACCGCCGCACCGCCGCCTGGGACGCCTTCACCGCCCTGCCGGCGCCGTCCTCGGCGCGCGACGAGGACTGGCGGCGCACCGACATCTCCAAGCTCCACCTCGACCGCTTCGGCCCTGCCGGGCCGGCGGCCCCCGAGCTGCTCGAGCTCGCCCGGGGCCGCCACGCGGCGGCGCTCCCCGGAGCCGCGCTCGTCGTCTGCGGTCCCGACGGGTCCACCACCGTGGACAACGCCGAGTCCCTGCTCGCCCAGGGGGTGATCGTCTCCTCGCTCGAGGAGGCCGCCGAGCGCCATCCCGAGCTGGTCCGGCGCGGCCTGGCGGGGATCGGGGTCGGCGAGTCCTACTTCACGGCCATATGGAACGCCCTCTGGCGGGGCGGCGCCTTCGTCCACGTCCCCGCCGGGGTCCAGGCGATGACCCCGGTCTGGATCAGCCAGCCGGCGGCCGGGGGTGACCAGGGCTGCTTCCCGGCCACGGTGGTGGTGGTCGACGAGCACGCCTCGCTCACCCTGGTCGAGGACCTCGCCGGCCCGGCGGACCAATCCCCCCGCCTCTCGGTGGCCGTCACCGCCCTCCAGCTCGGCGCCGAGGCCCGTCTCGACGACATCCCGGTGCAGCAGCTTCCGCCCGACACCTGGCACGTCGCGCTCCGCCGCGCCACCTGCGGCGCGGCAGCGCGCTACCGCCTGCTGGGCGCGACCCTCGGGGCCCGCGTCCAGAAGGCGTACTGGGACGTGATCCTGGAGGGGCGGGGATCCGAGGCGGACATCTTCGCGGTCTGCTTCGCGGATGCCCACCAGCACATCGACCACCAGTCGCTCCAGCTCCACCGCGGTCCCGACACCCGGAGCAACCTCCTCCTCAAGGTCGCCGCCCGCGACCACGCCGAGAGCGTCTACGGCGGCCTCATCGACGTCGAGCCGCGGGCCATCCACGCCGACGGCTACGTGGTCAACCGCAACCTGCTGCTCAGCCACGGGGCCAGCGCCAGCGGCGTCCCCCGGCTCGAGATCAAGGCCAACGACGTCCGCTGCGGCCACGGCACGACGGTGGGCCACGTGGACGACGAGGAGCGCTTCTACCTGATGGCCCGGGGCATCCCCGCGAACGAGGCCGAGAGGCTGGTGGTCCGCGGCTACTTCGCCGACGTCCTGGACCGCGTCCCCATCGAGACGGTTCGGGAGTGGCTGGTCGCGCTGCTCGACGCCGAGATCGGGGATGGGACCCCCCTCGACGCCACCGAGGCGGGATCGTGATGGTGGGCGAATGGGTCATCGTGGCCCGGACGACCGACATCCCCCCCGGCCACGCGGCGCGCGTCGAGATCGAGGAGGTCCCGGTCGCCATCTTCAACGTCGAGGGCGAGCTCCACTGCGTCGACGACACCTGCACCCACCAGGAGGCCTCGCTCTCCGAGGGCGACCTCGACCTGGAGCGCTGCGCCATCGAGTGCCCGCTCCACGGCTCGGCCTTTGACCTGCGCACGGGTGACCCCATCACCCTGCCCGCGGTAGAGCCGATCCGGGTCCACCGGGTGGAGGTCAGCGATGGCATGATCCGGGTCGCCCTCAGCGATTGAATCAGCATGGCTGCGACCATCGACCCCGCCACCGCCCCGCCCCTGGACCTGGAGCGGCTCCGCGCCGACTTCCCGATCCTGGAGCGCGAGGTCAACGGCCACCGGCTCATCTATCTGGACTCGGCGGCCACCTCCCAGAAACCGAATCAAGTTCTAGACGCGATCGACCATTACTATCGGACCAGCAACGCCAACGCCCACCGCAGCGTGCACCGGCTGGCCGCCGAGGCCACCGAGCTCTTCGAGCGGGCCCGCGCCCGTGTCGCCGCCTTCATCGACGCCGCCCCCGAGGGCGTGGTCTTCCTGCGCAACACCACCGAGGCGCTGAACCTGGTTGCCAGCTCCTATGCGCGTGAGCTGCTCCAGCCGGGTGACCGGGTGGTGCTCACCCTGATGGAGCACCACAGCAACCTGGTGCCCTGGCAGCTCGCCGCCCAGCGAGCCGGGCTCCGGCTCGCCTTCATCGGGGTGACCGACGAGGGCCGGCTCGACCTCTCCGACCTCGACGAGCTGCTCAGCCCGCCCACCCGGCTGCTGAGCGTCACCCAGCAGTCCAACGTCCTGGGTACCGTCAACGACGTGGCGGCGCTGGCCGCCGAGGCCCACCGGCGCGGCGTCCTGGTCTGCGTCGACGCCGCCCAGGCGGTGCCCAGCATGCGGGTCTCGGTGCGGGAGCTGGACGCCGACTTCTACGCCTTCTCCGGCCACAAGATGTGCGGTCCGATGGGGATCGGGGTGCTCTGGGCCCGCCCTGAGCTGCTGGAGCGGATGCCGCCCTTCCTGGGCGGCGGCGAGATGATCGCCAGGGTGGAGCTGGAGAGCTCCACGTGGAACGAGGTCCCCCACAAGTTCGAGGCCGGGACCCCCGACGTCGCCTCGGCGGTGGGGCTGGCCGCGGCCTGCGACTACCTCGACGGGGTGGGGGTGGAGCGGATCCATGCCCACGAGCAGGGATTGGTCCGCCACCTGCTGGACGTCCTCGACGAGTCCGGGGCCACCGTGTACGGGCCCCGCGACGTCTCCATCCACGGGGGCGCGGTGAGCTTCAACGTCGCCGACGTCCACCCCCACGACACCGGCACCGTCCTCGACCGCCTCGGGATAGCGGTGAGGGCGGGCCACCACTGCTGCCAGCCGCTGATGCGGCGGCTGGGGGTGGCGGCGACGGCCCGGGCGTCGGTGTACCTCTACACCACCCACGAGGAGGTCGACCGGCTGGGCGCGGGCATCGCCGAGGTTCGCCGGGTCTTCCGCGTCTGACCGCGGGTCGCCCATCGGGCCACTCCAGCGCCGCCGCGCCGGTGCGTAGCATCCACGAGCGCGGTGAGCCACGCCGGGGCCCTGCGTCGGTGCACCGTGAGGAGGTGACATGGCCGGAACGGCCCGGTGCCTGGCCTGGGTGGGGGCGGGGATGCTCGCCCTGGCGGGCGTCGCCGTCGCCGGGCCCGGCTCGGTGCTCCCCGCCGGCGCGGTGTCGACAGCCGGCCCGTCGGCCGCGGCCGCGACCTGGGCCGCCGTCACCAGCCCGGACCCGGGCAGCGAGAGCAACCTGGCCGGGGTGAGCTGCGCCGCCGCCGGCTGCTGGGCGGTCGGCGCGGAGGCGGGGAGCGGGGGGCTCGAGGTGCCGCTCACCGAGGTGAACACCGGGAGCGGCTGGACCGAGGTCTCGAGCCCGGTCGTGGGGGGAACGCTCGACGGGGTGAGCTGCCCGACGGCGACGGCCTGCGTGGCGGTCGGCGCGCAGGGCTCCGCCTCGCGCTGGGGCGCGCCGCTCGCCGAGCGCTACAGCGCCGGCGGCTGGGCGGCCGTCCCGACCCCCGCGACGAGCAGCGGCAACGGCGACCTGGCCGCGGTCGTCTGCGTGACCGGCAGCGACTGCTGGGCCGCCGGGGCCCAGGTCACGAGCAGCGACGGCACGGTCCACGCGCCGCTCGTCGAGCACTACAACGGCAGCACGTGGAGCATCGCCGCGGCCGGCTCCGCCGACGGGGTGCTGGACGGGATCAGCTGCATCACCGCCGACGACTGCTGGGCCGCCGGCTACCAGGTCGCGGCGGGCAACCAGACCGGGCTGCTCGAGCAGTTCACCGGCAGCGGCTGGAGCATTGTCGGGAGCACGGGGGTGGCTCCCGTGGACGGCATCGCCTGCCTCACCGCCTCCCGCTGCTGGGCCGTCGGCCAGGACGTGATCGAGCAGGGTGGCGGCGGCTCCTGGACGGTCGCCTCCCGCCCGAGCGGTCTGCTCACCGGCGTCACCTGTGTCGCCAGCCTCGCCGAATGCTGGGCGGTCGGCATCGGCGCCACCGCCGATGTCCTGGTCGAGCAGTACGCGGCGGGAAGCTGGACGCAGAGCGCCGTCTCCAACCCGCACCCGTCCGGGTTCAAGGCGGCCGAGCTGGAGGGCGTCGCCTGCGCCGGCTCCGCGGAGTGCGTCGCGGTCGGGTCCACCAGCGAGACCGTCTCCGGCGGTAGCAGCGGGCAGACGCTGGTGGAGCAGTACCAGGTGGCCCCGACCAGTCCGACCCCCTCCGCAGCCGCGAGCCCGACGCCGACCTCATCCGCCACGGCCTCGGCCGCACCGAGCGCCACACCCGCGTCGTCTCCCGCGCCGCCGGCCGGAACCACGTCGGGTCCTCTCTCGACCAGGACGGCTCAGGCGGCGTTCCCCTGGCCCGTGGTCCTGGTCGTCGTGATCGTTGTGCTGCTGGTCGCGGCAGGGGGCTGGCTCGTGGTTCGCAGGCGCTCGACCCACCGCTGAGCGATGGCCGCGTGCGCCTGCGGTCAGGTCAGCGGGATCGGCGCGGTGGTGAGCTCGCTGGGCGTGTCGCCGGTGTTCACCGTCGTCCGCGGCTCGACCAGCAGCACCTCCGCCCCCTCGGGTGACACCGGCTGGTGGCGCCGGCCCCGGGGCACCACGAAGAGCTGGCCCGGGCCGAGCCTGACCTCGTCGTCGCCGAGCCTGATCGCCAGCCGGCCGGAGAGGACCAGGAACAGCTCGTCCGTCTCGGGGTGAGCGTGCTCGGTGAACTCGCCGTGCGTCCTGACCACCCGGATGTCGTAGTCGTTGAGCGTGGCCACCGTGCGCGGCCTCCACGGCTCGCGGAACGAGGCCAGCACGGTGGCGAGGTCGATGGCATCAGCCATGCGACCCGCCGGTGGGGGTCAGGGGCCCGACGCCCAGCGTGCGCCAGACCTCGAGCTTGGCGCGCACCGCCTCGATGACGGTGTCGGTGAACTGGTCGGTGAGGGCGTCGCCGCCGAGGTCGGCGGTGCGGGTCCCGTGCCGGACCGTCTCGAAGACGGCCTCGTAGACCGCGCGGGAGGCGAGCCGGGTCTCGTCACCGGGCATGAATCCGAGCACCGACGCGCAGGCGAGGATCATCGCCATCGGGTTGGCCAGGTTCTTGCCCTGGAGCGCGGGGGCGGTCCCGTGCGGGGCCTCTGCCATCACCACGCTGGGGGTCAGCGCGTCGCCGGAGAAGCCGATGAGCACCGACTCCGCGCCCGCGATCGACCCGAAGAGCCCGAGCACCAGGTCGCTCATGCAGTCGCCGTCGCGGTTCAGGGTGGGGACGACCAGGGCGTCCCCTCCCTGGTTGAGCAGCAGTGCGTAGGTCGCGTCGATGAGCTGGGGCTCGTACTCCACCTCGGGGTGGCGCCGGGCGGCGGCGTCCATCTCCTCCTTCAGCATCCCCTCGTACACCGGCGACACCGTGTACTTGGGGCCCCCGAAGACCCGCGCCCGGGTGCGGCCCGCATGGACGAAGGCGAACTCCGCCACCTCCCGGCAGATCGCCCTCGAGATCCGCTCGGTGCGGAAGGCGACCTCGTCGTTTCCCGACCCCTCGCGCCACTCCTTGGCCCCGTAGGCGTCGTCCACGGCCATCCGGACCACGCTGATCGGAGCGCTGACCCCGGCGATCGGGACCACCCCGGGGATCCGGCGCCCGGTGCGGAGGATCACGGTCCCACCCACCTCGGCGCGCAGGATCGCGTTGGGACTGCCCACGTCGTCCTTGCCCTCGGGGGTGACGGTGGCCGCCTTGAGCCCGTATCCGCTCTCCCGCATCGCCCGGCTGGCCTCGATCACCACCCGGTTGTGGGTGGCGCGCCGGCTCTCGAGGCTCAAGTCGTGGTGGCGCAGCTCGACATCCACGCCGATGACCCCGGGGTCGAGCACCCGGAGGGCCTCGGCGAGCAGCTCCTCGCCGGTCTGGTCGCCGTGGAGGACCTGGAGCGCGATGGGCATTGAACCGGAATCTACCAGCCGGCGGACGCGGCGGCGGGTCTCACCCTTGCCGGTCGGTGACCGGCCGTCTCACCGGGGGCGGGATCAGGTCCGCCGGCGAAGGCGATCGGCCATCACCGACATCACCTCGAGCGCGAACATCGGGGTCTCCTGAACGAGGAACAGGAAGCGGTGACGGTCGACCGTCGCCAGGGTGGTCTCGGAGACCGCCACCGCGGTGGCGCTCCGGGGTCCGAGCTGCGCGCCGACTACGAGACCCTCCAGGCGATGGGCGACACCGGCTATGCGCCCACGGTGGCGGCTCTCCTCGCCGAGGTCCTGCACGCCCAGGGGCGCGACCGCGAGGCGGGAGAGCTCGCGGACGCCTACCGGGAGAAGGCGTCGCCCCACGACGTTGGCGCCCAGTACCAGTGGCGCAGCATTCGGGCCAGGCTGCTCGCGGCGGAGGGACGGACCGGCGAGGCGGAGGAGCTCGCCCGGGAGAGCGTGCGCCTGATCGGGACCATCGACCAGCCGGATGTCCAGGGGCAGGCGATGGCCGGCCTGGCCGAGGTCCTGGAGGCGGCGGGCAGGGGGCTGGAGGCCGAGGCCGCGCTGCGGGACGCGGTGGCGCTCTTCGCGGCAAAGGGCAACGCGATCGCGGCGGCCCGCGCGCGCCGGGAGCTGGAACGGCTCGAAGGTTCGCCGGCGAACAGCGCACCCGCCCCGCTGTGAGAGGGCGCCGGCGGCCATCAACCCAGCAAGCCATCAAGCTGGTACGATGGCGGGATGGCGAAGACGACGCTCGACCTGCCTGACGACCTGATGCGCGCCATCCGGATCCGCGCCGCGAAGGAGGGGCGCCGGCTCAAGGACGTGGTGGCCGACGTGATGCGCCGTGGCCTGGCCAGCGAGCAGGGCCCCCTGGGAGGGATGCCGCGACGGGTCAGCCTTCCCCTGGTCGGGTGCGCCCGCTCCGCCGGCCCCGAGGAGGAGATGGCGCCCGGGCAGATTGCGGAGCTGCTGATGGCCGAGGAGGCCGCGCGCGCCGGGTCGTGAACCTCTGCGACGTCAACCTCTGGCTCGCGCTGACCCTCTCCGGCCACTCCCATGCCGCCGCGGCGCGACGCTGGTTCGACGGGGTGGCCGCGCCGGCGAGCGTCCTCTTCTGCCGGACGACCCAGCAGGCCTTCCTCCGGTTGCTGACCTACCCGGCGGTGCTCGCACGCTATGGGAATCCGCCCCTCACCAACCGGGAGGCCTGGTCCGTGTACGAGGCTCTCCTCGACGACGACCGGGTGACGTTCCAGGCAGACGATCCTCCGGGGCTGGAGGCTCGGTGGAGGGAGCTGACGCTCGGCGCCCCACCCTCGCCGAAGCTGTGGATGGACGCCTACCTCGCCGCGTTCTCGAGCGCCGCCGGCTGCCGGCTGGTCACCACGGATGTCGCCTTCACGCGGATCCCGGGCCTCGACGTGCTGCTCGTGGCCTGACGCCGGGACGGGTCAGGTGGCCGGCGGGCCGTACACCCAGGTGTCGGCGATGTCGGCCGTGTCGTTGACGGCGCCCCCGAAGAGCAGCACCTGGCCGCTGGCGGGGTCGTACGCCATCTGAGCGTAGAAGCGGGCCGGCGGCGTGGTCGCCGGGTGCAGCTGCTGCCAGCCGCCGCTGTTCCAGGACCAGAGGTCGTTGAGCGGTGCGCCCAGCGTGAAGGTCTCAGCCTGGCTCACCGACGCCGCGGTGTAGCCGGTCGCGGCGTTGCCGCCGAAGAGCAGCACCTCACCCAGAGCGGCGTCGTAGACCATGCTCGCACCGACCCGCGGGGAGGGCCCTCCGGTGGCCGCGATCTGCGACCACTCGGAGCCATCCCATGCCCACATCGTCTGCGACACGTCGCTGTAGAGGAGGACCTGGCCGGTGGCGGAGTCATAGACCATCTGGGTGTCATGGGAGTCGCCGGTGGACGGCGGCGGCGATACCGCCGGCGACAGCTCAGTCCACGTCGAGCCATCCCAGCTCCAGGTCGAGGACCCGAAGGAGGGAAGGGGAGGCGTGGTCGTCGAATTCGCACTGGAACCGGGGGACGGAGACCAGAGGACGAGGGTCTGAGTGGTCGGGTCGTAGACCATCACCCCGTCGGTGTCGGGTTCCGCCTGGGTGTCCGGGGTCTGCGTCCCGCCCCAGACCTGGCCGTTCCACTCCGACATCTCGGGCGAGTCCGCGCACCCGGGGAACCAGAGGACGTCGAACGTTTGCGTGGCGGCGTCATAGGCCGCCGGCACACCGACGCTCGGAGGGGCGTTGGTGGAGACCAGCGTCCACGCCGAGCCGTTCCAGGTCCAGGTGTCCTGGTAGACCTCCCGACCGAGACCGCCGCATCCGGATTCGCCGGCGCTGACCACCACCGTGCGGCTGGCGTCGTCGTAGGCCACCGCCGCGGAGTCGCGGGGGAGCGGGGCGATCGTGGGTTGCAGCTCCGACCAATCGTCAGCGGCTGCGGCTGCCGCCGGCGTCGCCGAGGCGGAGGACGTGGCGGCGCTCAGGAGCCGCGCGGTCGCCGGCGTCCCCGCAGTCAAGACGACCGCCACCGCCACGGCCAGGCCGGCCCGTCGAGCGACGCGCCGCCGCCCGCGGGTCGAGACGGTACCGAGGGGTTGGTCTGGGGGTTGAGGGTGGCCGCCCACGCTGATGGAACGGGGGTCGCAAGACCCGGTTACGGGCCGGGAGGTCAGGCGCATGTCGCGTGCACGATGCTGGTCCCGCCCACCGCCCAGAGGCTTCCGGACCCGGCTGCGACGCCGGTGAGGTAGTCGAATGGCTGGCCGTTCACGGTGTACTGCGGCTGCCAGGAGGTGCCGTCCCAGTGGAGGATGACGGCCCCCACCGCCCAGGCGTCGCTCGCGCTGAGGGTCACCACCCCCGCGAGGGGGCTGAGACCACCGGTGAGGCTGACGGTGACCGAGGCGGGCACCGGGGCTTCGCCCCGGGACTCCACCGTGGTCACCGCCAGGCTCGGCACCAGTTGCCACCCGGCGAAGCTGGCTGTCCCGAAACCCACCCCGAGCCGGAGCGTGAGCGCCGATCCGGGCATTGCTCCGCCCACCGCCCAGACGTTCCCGCCCGGCGCCTCGGCGGCGGCGGTGAGCAGGTCATCCGGTTCGGTGCTCCCGCCGGTGAGCGGCTCGGGGAGGGTGGCGTCCGGCGCCGGCACCACCGACCAGGAGGTGCCGTTCCAGTGCTCGGTGAGCGTCTCCCAGGGGCTGGGGCTGTAGCTCGTCAGACCCATGTCCGTCTCGTAGCCTCCCACCGCCCAGACATCCGTGCTCGATGTGGCGGCGACACCCATGAGCGCTGCGCTGCCCACGGCAGCCGCACCAGAGGGCCCGAAGAAGCTGTTCGCGGCCATCGACCAGGCAGGGGGTGGGGCCTCGGGGTCGGCCGGCGTGGCGAGCGACCACGCGGTCCCGTTCCAGTGCTCGATGAGAGGCTGGGCTGCGGGCTCGTCGAGGTTGCTGTTGACGGGCCAGAGGGTGACCCCCACCGCCCACACATCGTCGGCGCTGATCGCCGCGACTCCGGTCAGCTCATCCCATCCGGACAGGCCGTTCAGATCGGCGACATCGGGAGCGTCCACGATCGACCACGCTTCGCCGTTCCAGTGCTCGATGAGGGTCTGGACCTGCGGTTCAGGCGTGGACGTCTCGCCCGACTGGAAGGGCTGCCAGTAGGAGAAGGGGACCCCCACGTATCCGACCGCCCAGATGTCGTCGGGCGCCACGGCCGCGACCGCCGTCAACCGGTCCCCGCCCAGAGCAGCTGCGTTTCCGGCGTCCGGGACGTCGACGATCTTCCACGACGTCCCGTTCCAGTTCTCGGCAAGGGTCTGAGTCGGCGCCGCTGCCTGACCCGGCTGGCTCTGCGCACCCGTCCAGCCCACGGCCCACACGTCGTCCGGCGAGAGCGCAGCCACGGCTGCCAGCGAGGTGTCCGCCTGGGCGTCGCCGCTGGGGACGAGAGCCGCGGTGAGCTTCCATGTCTGGACGCAGGGAGTGGCCTCGGCACTTCCCGACCGGGTGGGGGACGGGGACGCCGACGGGGAGGGTGTCCGCCCGCCGGTCGACGAGCTGCACCCGGCCAGGACCAGCAGCGCCGTCGCGGCCGTCGGAGCGACCAGGTGTCTGATTCTTCTCACTGTCATCTGAACATGCCGCCGCAGTTCGAG
This sequence comes from Candidatus Dormibacteria bacterium, assembly GCA_049511615.1. Taxonomy (GTDB): domain Bacteria; phylum Chloroflexota; class Dormibacteria; order Aeolococcales; family Aeolococcaceae; genus Changshengia. The sequence goes on from JBEKXW010000010.1 coordinate 91,527, forward strand.
GTTACGCGGCCTGGGGCGCGACTGCGCGCGACCCCCCAGGGCTGGGCTTCTGCCTCCCCGGGTACAATGTTGAGCGTGCAAGTCGGATTTACTCCGGTCGACGACGACCTCTACCGCGAGATCATCCTCGACCATTACCGCAACCCCCGGCGCCGCGGGGCCGTCGAGCACGCCGACGGCAGCCTGGAGGCGGAGAACCCCCTCTGCGGCGACGAGATCCACCTCAGCTGGCGGCTCGACGGGGATCGCCTGGCGGAGATCGCCTTCACCGGGAGGGGCTGCTCGATCAGCCAGGCGGCGGCCAGCATGCTCTGCGACCAGGTGGCCGGGCTGCCCCGGGAGCAGGCCCTCGACCTCGCCCGCCGCTACCGGCAGATGCTGGTGGCCGACGGCTGCCCCGACGAGCTCGGGGACCTGGAGGCGCTCCAGGGGGTGAGGTCGTACCCGGTGAGGGTCAAGTGCGCCACCCTCGCCTGCGGGGCGATCCTCCGGGCCCTGGACTCCGCCGTCGAGGGAGACGCGGCATGAGCGACCACCCGACCGGGCCCGCCGACCCGACCCCCGGGACGGCGGCGACCGCGCCCGAGCACGGCTTCAGCCTGCGGGCCTCCGAGGAGCTGATCCGCGACGCCCTCTCCGAGGTCTACGACCCCGAGATCGGCATCGACGTGGTCTCCCTCGGCCTGGTCTACGGGGTCGACCTCGACGACGACGGGCTGCTCACCGTCGACATGACCCTGACCTCGCCCTTCTGCCCGCTGGCCAGCATCCTGCAGAGCCAGGTCCACGCGGTCTGCAGCCCGCTCCCCGGGGTGGAGGACATCCGGGTCAACCTGGTCTGGGACCCCCCGTGGGACCCGCGGACCATGGCTTCCGACGAGGTCAAGCTGGAGCTGGGCATCTACTAGATCCGCTGCGGCTGAACTCTCCCGTGTCCCTCCCCTCCGAGCACCTCTTCGACAAGGCTGAGGCCGACGGCCTGCTCCCCCAGCTCGTGTCCCTGATCCGCAGCCTCCAGGAGGCCGCGTCGTCCGCTGCGGCGGTGGAGGGCGCGGAGCGGATGGCCCGGGCCGGCCGGTCCAACGGCTCCGCCGACGCCGCCGCGTCGGTCTTCCGCGCCGCCGCCGGGATCCAGGCTGCGCTCGACGAGATCAGCGGCCTGGGCGTCATCCTCCGCGACCTCGGGACCGGCCTCTGCGACTTCCCAGCGCTGAGGGAAGGGCGGCCGGTGTACCTCTGCTGGCGGCTGGGCGAGGACGAGGTGGGCTGGTGGCACCCGCGGGACACCGGCGTCGCCGGTCGCCGGCCGCTCATCTAGGCCGCCAAGCTCGCTCCTCAGAGGCCAGCGGCGACGGCGGTGCTCAGTCTCAGCCTGATCCCGCCCAGCCGGCCCACATGACAAGGGTCCCGGATGCGGCGACGGGAGGGCCCAGTGTGTCGTCGAAGAGCCGGACGACAGGACCGCTCCCATTCTGTGAACGGTCCACGATGACCGCGCGGATGTGGTAGGCGGTGATGGTGGCCCGGGTCGCGGCCATCAGCGTGGGGCTCACGGACAATCGTGGCCCATACGTGTAGACCCCCCCCTGGGCCGCGAGGAATTGCTGCAGGCCCGACGGGTCCATTCGCTGGGCCAGGAGGGTGGGCTCGCCGTTGGCGCCCGGCCTGTAGACGTACCCGCTGAGGATGCGGAAGCCGTAGCCGTCACTGGCTTGCCAGGACATGGGTTCGGTCATGGTCGCGATGTCATAGCTCTCATAGGGGTAGGTGGCAACGACGGGATCTCCACCCGGCATGGCGCGGGCGAGACTGGGCGGCAGCCCGGAGGCCGGCAGCGTCTGATAGGGCCACCCCGGCAGTTGGGAGGCGACCAGAGCTGCGAGGATGACTCCCGCCGCGGCGAAGCTACGGGCGCTTCGACCCACCGCCCCCTCGGCGGAGGCGGAGCCGCGACCCCAGCGAGACGCACCCCGCCGGATGTCATCCAAACCGAAGGCGATGACGGCGGCGAAGAACGCGTCCACTCCGAAGTTCACTCGAGAGGGCAGGATGTCCTTCAGCACCGGGATGCGGTCGAGCACGTCGAACGGCAGGGGGACGCGCAGCAGCCGCCCGTCGACCGCGAGATGCGGCCCGAGGGAGAGGATCGCGGCGCACGCCATCAGCACCGTGGCGAGTTGAAGCCGATGGTCATGCCGGGACCACCACGCGAGGACGCCGCCGAGGACCAGCAGCGGGATACCGATGTAGCCGCCAGCTTCCGTCGCATTGCTGGAGGCGAGGACCTGCCTCTCGAGCGATGTCAGGCCGAGCGAGACCCGCTGGAGCGGTCCCGGGACCACGAAGCTCAGCAGATCGTTGTGGAAGGGGTTGAGGATGCCGAAGGGGGGCCCCGTGACGTGCTGCGGTCCCGCCAGCAACAGCCAGACGGGGCACGCGACGAGGACGGTGCCCACGGCCAAGGCGATGCCGACCGGCCGCGCCATGCGTCTGGCCACCTCCGGGATGCGGCTGGGTCGCCGGAGCCCGGCGCACGCCAGGGCGGCCACGAGGAAGACAGCGATGATGGCCGTCAACTCCGGCGCTATGAGGTACTCGGCCGCCAGCAGGACACCGAGCCCCACCCCCTGCCGGATGGGGTTTCCCCGGCCCCGCAGGATGGAGACGGTGACCAGGGCGATGAGGGGCGGCAGCGGCTGGAACGTGAATTGGGGGTGGCCCTCGCTCTGCCCCAGCATGTAGGGAGAGAAGCCGTACATGAGCCCCCCGATGGCCGCCGCCGGACGCCACACCTGCCACCTCCGCAACACCAGGAACCCCGAGGCAGCCGAGAGCGGCATGGCCAACAGCAGCAGGAGGTTGGTGACGACGAGTGGGCCGAACGCGAGGGTGACCGGAGCCAGCAGGAGGCCGACGAGTGGCATCGCCGTGTTCTGGGCCAGGTTGACCCCGTACGGGACGTTGAGAGCGTTGGTCCAGAAGGGATCGAGGCCGTGAGTGAGTGCGTGCGGCACCCAGCCGATGAACCAGACTGCCTGGACGAAGTCCCCTTCGGCGCCGAAGATATGACTGGAAAGAGCTGGCAGCGCCGGCCAGAACGCGGCGAGTCCGATCAGAAGGTACGCCGCGACCACAAGGCCTGCAGGTAGCCCTCGGCACAGCAGTCGGACGGCCCGCGCGAACCTGGACGCCGGCGCCAGCGCAGCGGTCACAACGTCGAGGTCCGTGGACGCGGGATCGATCCCATCGGACGGGCCTTCCAGACGGGGCACGATCGCGCATCGTACCGGCTGGCCCGGTGGTCGTTGCTGCGTCTGCCAGCCGTGCCTCGGGCAGGCCTGTGAGCGGCGCCTGCCGGTGCTCCCGTTGACAGTCCGCTGGAGGGCCACGTGCCGGCGCCGCGTCTCCCTGAGCTCGTCCTGCCGATGCTCGTCTCCGGCGTCCCACCCCAGCCAGCCGAGCGATCTGCGTCCGGTCGCGCTCCTTCAACGGTGCCCGGGCCTCGGTGGAGAGCCGATCATGGGCAGGGCGGGGCGCCCGAGCCCGGCGCGCCCCACCTCCGACCAGCCCGGCGGCGGTGGCGGACGGTACACTGCCCGTCAAGCGTCTCCGGCCCGTCGCCTCCCCGCGCCCACCACTTTCGACGCTCAGCGGTACGGGGCGACGCGGCACTCCAAGAAAAGGAGGGTCATGCCGATGAGTGATTACCCACATACGGTCTTCCAGCCGACCAGCGCCGGAGGCGTCTGCTGATCGCCGGGAGCATGACCTTGTGAGACGCGATCGCTGACGGCGATCGTGACGTCTCCGAGCGCTCGACGGGGTGTCCACCACGGGGTGGGCACCCCGTTGTCGTTGGGGGCCGGCGCGGACCGCCGCGTTCGCAAAGCCGGCCGTCACCGCTCAGACGAAGCGGGCCACCTCGGCCTGGGCCTCCCGGGTGGACGCCTCGGGGGCGGCCACGATCTGGTCGGTCTCGATGAAGCCCTCGGTGCCGTCGAGGAGGCGCACCTTGGTGAACGGACCGGTACCCCCGGGGATCGCCTCCACGCCGCTCGCGGTGAGCACCCGGGCACCGCGGGGGGCGTCCCAGCGCGGTTCGGTGAAGAGCTGGTAGGGCATCCCAGCCCAGGAGGCGACCAGGCTGACGGGTCCGGAGGGGAGCGCCCGCCGCCGGTACACGGTCCGCGGGTCGGCGCTGCCGCGGGTGAGCAGCTGGACCAGCTGAAGGGCCCGTGGCAGCGGCCCCCGCCCGCGGCTCGCGGCCACCGTGACCACCGTTCCCGCCGGCGCCTCATGGGCCTCACAGGTCACCCAGCGCGTGTGGATGGCGACCCGCTTGGACCACTGTCCGACGATCCCCTTGCGGCGGAACTCGATGATACGGGCCGAGCTGGCGCCGGTCAGCTCGAAGCGGAAGGGGAAGGAGCCGAGCATCTGCTCCATCACCGCGAAGACCTCGCGGGGCGGGGCTGGCGCCAGGAATGTCCAGCGCCGGGCCTCCCTGGCCAGCAGTGGGAGGCGATGGGCCTCCCTCATCGCCAGCATCCGGACGCGGAGCCGCTTCGCCCGCACCACCATGCTCTCGGCTCGCCGCACCAGTGCCATCGGGCGATTCTACGGGCCGGGACCGGGGCGACCGCCTCCCGCGGGGCGCTCCTTCACCAGATGGCAAACGTCGGTGCGCCCGATCTTCGCCAGCGGGCGGCCACGATGCTCAGGGATGCGCCTGGCGATCGTCACCGAGAGCTTCCTGCCGTGGGTCAACGGGCTGCGCCGCGCGGCACCGGCCAACGTCCACCTGGCCGGGCAGCTCGAGGGCGATGCGCTCGCCGACGTCTACGCGGCCGCCGACGTCTTCCTGCACCCCGCGGCCACCGAGACCTTCGGGCAGGTCATCCAGGAGGCGATGGCCTCCGGGCTCCCGGTGGTCGGCGGGCGGGCGGGCGGGGCCGGCTGGCTGGTCGAGGAGGGGCGCACCGGGCTCCTGGCCGAACCGCCGGGAGAGGGTCTCGGCGAGGTCCTGACCACGATGCTGCGCCGGCCCGACCTGGCTGGGATGGGAATGGAGGGGCGGAGGGCGGTGGCCGGGCGCAGCTGGGCGGCGACCTTCGACGCGCTGCTGGACGACTACGCCGCGCTCGCGGGGGACCGAAGCCGCCGGGCCGCCGCCTGATCCGCGGGCGGCGGCCCATCCACCGGTCAGGGCGTGCTCGGCCGCCCTCCCGCGTGGCGCGCCGGATCGAGGACCCCGTACCGCTGGCACATGCCGTCGAAGCGGGCGGCCGCCGGGTCGTCCAGCCACTCGCGGTGGGCGGCGATGAGGGGGGCGAGCACCTGGCGCAGGTAGTCGCCGCGCGCCATCCACTGGTAGTAGTCGCGGCCGCCGTGATGGTAGGGGCCGTACAGCCTGCCCCCCGGGAAGGTGGAGGTCAGCCAGCGGAAGAGCCCTTCGTGGCGGACGTGCATGCGCAGGGTGATCTGGGGCTGCCGGCCGTCACCGCCGAAGTGGCCCTCGCCCACCAGGAGGCCGAGGAGGAAGCCGACCGCGACGCCGTCGGGTCGGGCTCCGGGATCGTCCATGGTGGTCCAGCGTACTAGGTTCCACGAGAATCATGACGGTGAAACAGCAGACTCGCCGGCACACCAAAGGGCCATGGTTCCACGGGGATCATGACGGTGAAACACGCCGCCGATCCGGCCGCCGGGCGCCACGGCCACGTCTCCCGCACGGCTCCCGCATCGCATAATCCTCAGCCATGCCGCCCCTCGTCCTCGCCGTCGCCAACCAGAAGGGCGGCGTCGGCAAGACCACCACCATCATCAACGTCGGGGCCCACCTGGCCGAGCTCGGCCGGCGGGTCCTGATCATCGACTGCGACCCCCAGGCCAACGCGACCTCCGGGCTCGGGGTGGCCCGGCGCGACATCCCTGCCAGCACCTATGACGTCGTGGTCCTCGGACGGCCCATCGCCGAAGCGCGCATCCACACCTCGATCGCCGGCCTGGACCTGGTCCCCTCCGACATCGCGCTGGCCGGTGCGGAGATCGAGCTGGTCGGCGTGGCCCGCCGGGAGAAGCGGCTCACCTATGCGCTCGAGGCCCTGGCCGATGACCCTCTCGACTACATCCTCCTCGACTGCCCCCCGAGCCTCGGCCTCCTCACCGTCAACGCGGTGGTCGCCGCCCGGGCGCTGCTCGTCCCCATCCAGTGCGAGTTCTACGCCCTCGAGGGCCTCGGGCTGCTCACCCACACGATCAGCCTGCTCCGCCGCGAGCTCAACCCCCAGCTGCGCATCGCCGGCATCGTGCTGACCCTGCACGACGGGCGCCTCACCCTCGCCACCCAGGTCGTCGACGAGGTCCGCAAGCGCTTCGGCGACCTCGTCCTCGACCCCGTGATCCCGCGCAACGTCCGGCTGAGCGAGGCCCCCAGCTACGGCCTCCCGATCACCGCTTATGCCCCAGCCTCGCGGGGGGCGGACGCCTACCGGGAGCTCGCCGTCAACCTCGACGCGCGCCTCCAGGCCGACGCCGGGCTGATGACGGCCCCGTTGCTCGCATGAGCCCGGACGGCCTCTCGGGCCCCCCGGTCAGCCCCACCTCCCCGCGCCGCCACGGTCTCGGCCGGGGCCTCGACGCCCTCCTGGCCAGCAGCGACCCCGGCCGGGACATGGGCGGCGGCCCGGTCCTGATCGAGATCGAACCCTTCCGGGTCCGCCCCAACCCCGAGCAGCCCCGCCGCGACTTCGATCCCGAGTCACTGGCCGCCCTGGCGGCCTCCATCCGGCTGCACGGGCTCCTCCATCCCATCGTCGTCGAGCCGGATGTCGACGGCTACCGCCTGGTCGCCGGGGAGCGCCGGCTGCGGGCGGCGCGCCAGGCCGGCGTCACCCAGGTCCCCGCCATCCTCCGACCCGCCTCCGAGTCCGGCCGTCACAGCCTGGAGATGGCCCTCAACGAGAACCTCCTCCGCGAGGACCTCAACCCCATGGAGGAGGCCGCCGCGTACGCCCGTCTCGCCGACGCCTTCGGCCTCTCCCATGAGGCGATCGCCCTCCGTCTCGGCCGCGCCCGACCCACGGTCACCAACTCCATCCGGCTGCTGCAGCTCCCCGTGCCCCTCCAGGAGGCGGTCGCCGCGGGCACTCTCAGCGCCGGCCACGCCCGCGCCCTCCTGGCGCTGCGCGACGAGCATTCGATGCTCCACCTCGCCCGGCAGGCCGTCGACCAGGGGCTCACCGTGCGCGAGACGGAGCGGCTCGTCCAGCAGGCGGCCGCCGGCGCGGGAGCCCGGCCGGGGGCGCCCCGGGGGCGCGACCCGGCCGACCGGCTCTCCCCCGACGACGAGCAGCTCCGGCGCGGCTTCGAGCGGGCCCTCGGCCTGCCCGTGGTGCTGCAGCGCCGCCGCCGCGGGGGACGCCTGGTCATCGACTTCGCCGGCGACGAGGACCTCGACGCCCTCTACCGGCGCCTGGGGGGCCCCCCGCTCTAGCGCACCGTTCGCTCAGCCGACCGGCCGGTCCTCCTTCCCCGTCAGCCGGGCCTCGCAGGTGGCGATGTCGAGGTTGCTCATGAAGGCCTCGATGTACTTCGGCCGCTCCGCCGGCTTGTAGTCGAGCAGGAAGGCGTGCTCCCAGACGTCCATCACGACCACCGGCTTGAACCCGGCGATGTTGCCGTCCTGGTGCAGGGTGATCCACTGGTTCGAGAGCCGCCCGGTCGCGGTGTCGAGGTAGGTGACCGCCCAGCCGACGCCGCGCATCCCGCCGATGGCGGTGAAGTCGCGCTTCCAGGTCTCGATGTCGCCGAACGACTCGCCGAGGGCCCGGCCCAGGTCCGACGAGCTCGAGATCTCGCCGCCCGCGTCGCGGGCCAGGTTGCCGAAGTACCACTCGTGGAGGACCATCCCGTTGTACTCGAAGGGCAGCCGGCGAGTCAGCTCGTGGTAGGTGGGGGTCGCGATCTCCCCCTTTCCGGCGAGCTCCACGATCTGCTCGGTCAGCAGATTCGTGTTCTTGACATATCCGGCATAAAGTCCGAAGTGGATCTCCAGGGTTCGGTCGGAGATCCCCTGCAGCCCGCTGAGCGGGAACTCCTTGGCCTTGTAGGGGGAGTGGGTCAGGAGAGCCATCTGCGTCCTCCGCCTGGGGTGTGCCGGGGCCGGTGGGCCGGCCGCTGATGGGTCCATTGTCGCAGCGTGGGGGGGTCGCCCGGGCGCCGGGGCGGGGGACGCCCCCCGGCCCGTCGCCACCGCGAGCGCACGCCTCGGCTCGAATCGCCGGGTGACGGTGGTGGACCGCCCCTATAATCGGGCGCGGCGCGAGGCTCGCGCTCCCCACCGCTCTCGCGCGCACCGTGGCGAGGCGGCCATCCCCCTTCATCCACCTCGCCGCGCGGCCCTGCCGCGCCATCCCCGGAGGGCCGTCCCGTCAGCACCAGCCTGGAACAGCCCGCCGCCACGCCCACCCCACCCCCGTCCAGCCCGGAGCCCGACCGGCCCCGGGCGCGGAGCACGTGGGTCCGGGACCTCCTCGAGATCCTGCTGGTCGCCGTCGTCCTCTACGGGATCATCTGGACGTGCATCGAGACGGTGCGGGTGGACGGCGACAGCATGCAGAACACCCTGCAGAACGGCGACTTCCTGATCGCCAGCAAGATCTCCTACTTCTTCGGCAGCCCGGCCCGCGGCGACATCGTCATCCTGGAGCCGCCCCACATGTGCGACGCCACCTCGGCGGATTACATCAAGCGGGTGATGGGCCTGCCCGGCGACAACATCGAGATCGACACCCACACCAACCCGGCGGAGCTGCTGGTCCAGCCGGGCGGCACCGGCCCCTGGGACCGGGTCGAGGAGCCCTACCTCCCGGACGCCTGGGAGCAGGGCCCGGCCTTCCCCACGGTGGGCACGGCCGACGCCGTCGACCAGGTGCTCCGCATCCCCGCCGGGGACTACTTCGTCATGGGCGACAACCGCGACGAGTCCTGCGACTCCCGCTTCTTCGGGCTGGTCTCCCGCAGCCGCATCCTGGCCAAGGCGATCCTCCGCGTCTGGCCGCTGAGCAGCTTCGGAGGCCTGGGGCCGGGGCCCACCCTGGTGGCGACCTCGGCGCCCGCCGGGGCGCCTGCCGCCGGCCTCGCCGGCCTCGTCCTGGTGGCGCCCCCAATGGGGCGCCGCCGGCGCGTCGCCCGCGAGCTGTCGCTGCTCAGGCGGGCCGGCCCTCCCGCGCCCTGACCGCCGCGCCCACCCCGCGCCGGCGGCTCATCCGCCCAGCGTCCACGCGGCGACGGCGCTCTCCCAGCTGACCAGCTCCTCCTCCCGGAAGAAGAGCGCCACCTCGGCCTCGGCCCGCTCCGGCGAGTCGCTCCCGTGCACGACGTTGGTGCCGATCGACACCGCGAGATCACCCCGGATCGTCCCCGGGGCCGAGGCCGCCGGGTCGGTCGCACCCATCGTCGAGCGGACCAGGGCCACCGCGCCCGGCCCCTCCCACACCATGGCCACGACCGGCGCCGAGGTGATGAAGCGGACCAGCCCGGGATAGAAGGGCTTGGCCACGTGCTCGGCGTAATGGCGCGCCGCCAGCGCCTCGTCGATCCGCATCAGCTTGAGGCCGACGAGGTGCAGGCCCCGGCGTTCGAGCCGGGCGACGACCTCGCCGACCAGGCCGCGCTGGACCCCGTCGGGTTTCACCAGGACGAGCGTGCGTTCCACGGTCATGGGTCCTCGTTGCCCTCCTTGATCAGGTCTCGAGACGATCCACTCTCACACCGCCGCCCCGGTCCGGCTCAGGACGCGCGGGCGAGCGCCTTCTCGAAGCGCTCGGGCTTCGCGAAGGGCCCGATCACGGCTGCCCGCAGGCCGTGGCGGCAGATCTCCTCGGCCATCGCCCTCACCTCCTCGGCGCTCACCGCCTCGATGGCCGCGACCACATCACCGACGAGCAGCACCTCCCCCGCGAGCAGCTCCTGCTGACCCAGGAACTGGCTGGTCGCGCCCGTCCCCTCGAGGTGGAGGAGGAGGCGTCCCTTGGCGTACTGCTTGGCCCGGCTCAGCTCGCCGTCGCCCAGGCCCTCGCCACCCAGCCGGGCCAGCTCGTCGACGGCGACGCCCACCGCCTCGACCGCCCGGCGGGGCTCGCAGCCGATGTAGATGCCGAGGCACCCGCTGTCCCGGAGCCTGGCCGCGAACGAATGGACGTCATAGGCCAGGGCCCGCTCCTCGCGCAGCTCCTGGAAGAGCCGGCTGGACATCCCCTCGCCGAGCACGACGTTGAGCAGGTCGAGGACGTGGCGGCGGGGGTCGAGGTACGAGCAGGCGTACCCACCCAGGATCACGTTGGCCTGCTCGGTGCGCTTGTTGATGAAGCGCAGCGCGCTGCCGTGACCCTCCTCGGCGGGTGCGGGCGGATCCGCGGCCGCCTCCCCGAGCCTGCCCACCGACCGCTCCACCAGCTCCCTCGCCTGCCCGGGAAGGACGGCGCCGGCCACGCTCACCACCAGGCGCGCCGGCCGGTAGTGGCGGCTCAGGTGCTCGCGGCAGGCCTCCACGTCGAAGCTCCCTACCGTCTCCTCGGTGCCCGCGACATCCCACCCCAGCGGCTGGTCCGGGTACATGACCTCGTCGAAGAGGGGCCCGACGTGATCCTGGGGGTTGTCCAGGCTCATCCTCAGCTCCTCGACCACCACCTGGCGCTCCTTGGCGACCTCGGCGACGTCCAGGACGGGCGCGAAGGTCATCCCGCCGAGCACCTCGCACGCCACCGCCAGGTGCTCGGCCGGCACCTTGGCGTAGAAGATGGTCGCCTCCTTGTCGGTGGAGGCGTTGATCGACCCGCCGACGCTCTCGATCGCCTCCGAGATGGCCCGGGCCGTCGGGAAGCTTCCGCCCCCCTTGAAGACGACGTGCTCGATGAAGTGGCTCAATCCCGCGGTCGCCCGCTCCTCGTGGCGCGAGCCCACCCCGAACATGAAGGCGACCGCGGCGGAGCGGCGCTCCCGCATCGGCGCGGCGATCAGCCGCGCGCCGCTCGGCAGCTGGTACAGCTCGTAGGTCTCGGTGGCGGCGCTCATGGGGTCCCGCGAGTGTAGGCGCTGGAAGGTTTCACGAACCCGGCGGACGGTCCCAGCGCGCGGGGTCAGCCGCGCTGCCAGCGCGACGGCCCGCGATCACCCCCGCGCCCCGCGTCCGCGAAGCTCCCACGCCGTTGGGGCGGGCGGCCGGGGCGATCCGGAAGCTCCGGCAGGTCGGGCTGTGCCGGTCCGGTCGCGTGGATCACCACCCGCCGCGCCGGCTCCTTGCCGGTGCTCTCGGTGCGGACCCCCTCGTCGCCGGCCAGGGTCAGGTGGATGGCGCGGCGCTCGTAGGCGTGCATCGGGTCGAGCGTGTACCGCTGCCCGGTGCGCTTCACCCGGTTGGCGAGGCGCAGCGCCAGCTCCCGCACCTGCTCCTCGCGGCGGGCGCGGTACCTCTCGACGTCGAGGATGACCCGGCGTGCGGACCCCGCCTCGTTGTCCCCCATCATCAGGTTCACGACGGTCTGGAGCGCGCGCAGCGTCTCTCCCCGCCAGCCGATGAGAAGGCCCAGGTCGTCCCCCGTGATGTCGAGGAGGGGAGGCGCCGGCGGACCGCCCGGCGTCTCCGCGGCCCGGCGCGTCGCGATCCGGGCGGCAATCCCCATCCGCTCGAGCAGCTCGGCCAGGGTGGCCCTGGCTCGAGCGGTGTTCTCATCCAGCTTCGCGACCCTCACCCGGGCCTCGGCGGCGGCCGACACCCTCTCGCCCGGAAGCACCCGGGCCGGCCGGGACAGCACCTCAACGGCGACGTCGGAGGCACCCACCCCGAGCGCGGTCAGGGCGGCGGCGATGGCTTCCTCCACCGTCGCGCCGCTCGTCTCGACGCTCGGCCACTCCTCCTCGGCCACCAGGCCGTCACCCTCGGTCAACGCACACCTCCTGCCGGCGCCGCGTCAGCGGCGGCGCCGGGCCTTCCTCTGCGCTCTCGACGGGGCCCGGCCGCGTCCCGGACCGCTCGGCGCGGGGGCGACCACCGGGGCGCCGCGCCCCGACCTCCTGGCCCCGTCCCCCGACACTGGCGCGCTTCCGGTTCCTCCACCGGCCGCCGCCGTGCTGAAGCTGGTCACCGTGTAGGAGAGGGGGGTGGTGCGGTGGGCACCCGGGAGCCAGCCCGGCACCCGCAGCCCGCCCCAGCCCATCAGGTGGTACTGCTGACCGACCATCACCAGGGCGGCGGTCATCCAGTAGAGGGTCAGCCCCTGCGGCCAGATGAAGCCGAAGAAGACGCTCATCAGCGGCATCAAGTAGACGACCATCTTCATCGAGGAGGCCATCTGCCGCTCCATGTCGCTCATGTCCGCCCGCAGCGGCTGCATCGTCATCTTCGACTGGACGAAATAGGCGAGCCCGGTGAGGAGCGGGAAGATCAGGAGCGCCAGGTTCGACGGCCGGGAGAACATGCGTGCCCAGTCGGTGGTGCAGACGGTCTGGGTGATGGGACACCCGCTGGACGGGCTGGTGGCCGCCCCCACCGCCTGCCCGATGTTCTGGGCCACGTTCCCGATCCAGAGGAACCCGAGGTGGACCGAGCTGGGCAGGATGTCGAAGGCCACCGTCGTCTTGTCCATGCCGATCACGTCGCGGATGCCCCAGTAGAGGCCGTAGAGGACGGGCAGCTGGACCAGCAGGGGAAGACATCCGGACATCGAGCTGAACGGGCTGATCCCGTGCTCGGCGTAAACCTTCTGGGATTCCTCGGAGATCTTCCGGGTCTGCCCCTTGTACCGCTTCCTGATCTCGTTGAGCTGGGGGGCCACCTGCCGCTGCTCGCGCTGGATGCGCCGCTGGGTGCGCAGGTTCCAGCCCATGATCGGGAAGAGCGCGGCTCGGATGATGAGGGTGGTGACCACCACGGCGAGACCGAAGGGCCCGATGGCCCGCAGGCCTCCGACGTTGTTGAAACCGAGGCTCAGCTCCTCGATCATCCAGCCGATCGGGTAGCGGAGGGCGCTCAGCCAGTCGAAGGGGTTCAGGTCCACCGCCCCCACCAGGGGCGGCGCCGCCGCCAGCAGGTGCACCGGGATCACACCGAGCTCCGGTGGGCGAGGCGGGCCTGCCGGTGCATCCGGCGGGCCTCCCGCCAGTTGACGTAGCGGTCGGGCACGGGGTCGCGCCCTCCCGGGTAACCGGGATGGCAGCGCGAGATCCTGCGGATCCCCAGCCACCAGCCCCGCCGCGCGCCGAACCGCTCGATGGCCTGCGCGGTGTAGCGGGAGCACGTCGGTTCGTACCGGCAGCTGCTCATGACGCCGAAGATCGGCCCCAGGGTGACCTGATAGAGGCGGATGAACCCGAGGCTGAGGCGCCTCACGTGAGGTCGGGCCCCCGTACCCGAGCGGCGGACGACGGCCCCGGGGCCGCAGCCTCGCGAGCGCGGGCTACCGCGGCCTGGGCGGCCGCCTCCACCTGCGCACGCAGGGAGGCGAAGGGCAGGGTCAGGGCGGTGGCGTCGGTGCTCACGATCAGGTCGAAGCCGCGGTGCGCGTCCAGCCCCCGGGCCGCCTCGCGCAGCCGGCGGCGGACGCGATTCCGCTCGACGGCGCTGGCCATGGCCGGGACGGAGAGCCCGAGCCGGGCGCGTTCGCGCCCGTTGCGCGCCGCCTGGACCCGGACCACCCCGGCCCGGCCCACGCACCGCCAGGCACGCACTGCGGCGAAGCGCCCACGCCCACCGAGCCCGCCCCCTTCCGTCAGCGCGGGCCGGTCGGGGTGAGGCGCTTCCGGCCCTTCAGGCGGCGCGCCTTGAGCACGTTGCGACCGCCGGGCGTCGACATCCGGGCGCGGAACCCGTGGGTCTTGCGGCGGTACGCCTTCTTGGGTTGATACGTTCGCTTTATCGGAGCTCTCCTGCCGTGAGACCTTCGCAAATCGCGCCCGGGGACGCCACGGAGCACCGCGCCCGGGCGGCGTGGTCACGCCAGTATATTCGTTCCACCCAGGACCCCCGGTCCTGTGCCGCATGCCGGTGCGCGCCGGGCCGCCTCCCCAGCCCTCAATCCCGCCGCGGCTTCCCGAATCGCCCCTGCGTCCACGCCCTCCACACGCCCTCCACCGCCGGTTGTCGAGCGCCCTCGCCGTTGCTAGACTGACGGGTGCTCCGGCGGGACGCGCTCCCGCAGTCGCCCCAGCCACCGTTGCCAGGCCCGTCCGGAAGCGGCGTCGAAGTTTATCCACTCCTGTTCACATCCTGTGGACAAGTGGCGACGATACGGCGGAGGTTGGGCTTTGGCGCGTGGGCGGCCTGAGGTGTGGCTTTGACGATCGGCGCCGATGACGGCATCATCTCGAGTGCCACCGATCGCAGCTCAGCCCAGCAGATCTGGACCTCCGCCCAGGAGGAGCTCCGCTTCCAGCTCGCCCGGCCCAGCTACGAGACCTGGCTGGCCACCGCCACCCTGGTGGACAGCGACGGCCAGCGTTTCCTGATCGGCGTCCCCACCCGGCTGGCGCGCGACTGGGTCTCGGAGCGCTTCGTCTCGGTCATCCAGGAGGTCCTCTCCGGCCTTCTCGGCCACGAGTGCCAGGTGGAGGTCACCGTCGACCCCATGGCCAGCCCTCCTCGCGACGAGCCCGCCCCGCTCAGCGACTCGGACCTGGCCCCGGAGACCGACCTCGCTCCCGCCGGGGAGTCGCGCCTCAATCCCAACTTCACCTTCTCCAGCTTCGTGGTCGGAAACTCGTCGCGCTTTGCCCACGCCGCCTGCCGGGCCGTCGCCGACGCCCCCGGCAAGGCCTACAACCCGCTCTTCCTGTACGGAGGCGTGGGTCTGGGCAAGACCCACCTCATGCATGCCATCGGACACGCCGTCCGCGAGGGCCACCGCCGCCCTCCCAAGGTCGCCTACATCACGTCAGAGAAGTTCACCAACGAGATGATCGCGGCCATCCAGGAGAACAAGACCAACGACTTCCGGCATCGCTACCGGACCGTCGACGTCCTGCTCATCGACGACATCCAGTTCCTCGCCGGTAAGGACAGGACCCAGGAGGAGTTCTTCCACACCTTCAACGCGCTCCACGAGATCCAGAAGCAGATCGTCGTCAGCAGTGACCGGCCACCCAAGGACATCCCCACCCTCGAGGACAGGCTGCGCAGCCGCTTCGAGGGTGGTCTGATGGCGGACATCCAGCCCCCGGACGTCGAGACCCGCCTGGCCATCCTCAAGACCAAGCTCGGGCCGCACAGCCGGCTGGTTCCTGACGAAGTCTGCAGCTTCATCGCCCACCGGATCCAGAAGAACATTCGGGAGCTGGAGGGGGCCCTGATCCGAGTCCTCGCGCATGCCTCCATCAACGGCCACGCCATCACGTTGGAGATGGCACAGCGGATCCTCAGCGACATCATCCCGGTCGCCGATGTCCAGCCGCTCAGCATTCCCTTCATTCAGGAGACCGTCGCCGCGTACTACGGAATCGGCGTGGAGGAGATGAAGGGCAAGCGACGTGACAAACATATCGTCTTCCCCCGTCAGGTCTCCATGTACCTGATCCGAGAGGAGACCGACTCCTCCCTCCCCGTCATCGGCGAGGCCTTCAGCGGTCGCGACCACACCACCGCCCTCCACGCCATCGACAAGATCACCGAGCTCCTCCGCGAGGACGGTCGCCTCCAGGGCGACATCCGCCAGCTCCGCGAGCGGCTCCATTCCCATGCCTGATCCCACTCCTCGATCATTCACGTCAAAACCCGCAGACCTGCCGCTCCCCGGTTCCTCCCGCGAGCGACCCCCCGACCCGGGGGACAACCCCTGTGGGGATCCGCCCGGAGCAATGTGGCAAACCGGCCATCCCCCCGCTGCCGGGGGAAAACCGCCGGCACCAAGGCTCCCGTTTCCCCAGCCCCCTCCCGCTTCTCCACAGGCCTTCGTATTCAGAAACCCGGGTTATCCCCCGCTTGCCCACCCCTATTAATCACCTCTTATCTCTACACTGTCACCACCCAAGGAGTCGCCCCCGGTGAACAACTGGCCTCCCGGCACCACCACCCGCTCCGTCATGAGGTGCACGGTCTCTCCATCGGCTCTCAGCTCGTCGCTGAGCCTGGTCTCACGAGCGGTATCGCCGCGCTCCACCCTTCCCGTGCTCGGCAACGTCCTCCTCGAGACCGAGGTGGAGGGTCTCCGGGTCACGGCCACCAACCTGGACCTCACCATCAGCGCCCTGGTGCCGGCCACCGTCCTCGAGGAGGGGCGGATCACCGTTCCGGCACGGCTCCTCGCCGAGTACGTGGCGTCTCTCGATGAGACCGCCTGCACCATGGAGGTGGAGGAGCGCACCCAGATGCTCCGGATCAGCTCTGGTGTGCAGCGGACCAATCTCCATGGCATCGATGCGGTCGAGTTCCCCCCGCTTCCGGCGCGCGAGACCGCACCCGCCTTCGAGGTGGACGCGGCCTCCCTGCAGCAGGCGATCATCCAGACCGCGGTGGCGGCATCCGGGGATGAGCAGACCCCGGTGCTGACCGGTGTTCTCCTTCACGTGGAGGGATCCCGGCTCACTCTGGTCGCGACCGATCGTCATCGCCTGGCCGTGAAGACGCTCGAGGCGCAGGTGATGACCGAAGGGGTCCTGAGCGGAACCGTGATCGTCCCAGCACGGCATCTGGCGGAGCTGACCCGGGCCATCAACCCGAGCCGGCCACGCGTTGGTGTGGCCTTCAGTGACGCGCGCAACCAGGTGTTCTTCAGCCTCCGCGACATGGAGATTGCATCGAGGCTCATCGAGGGCAACTATCCCAACTACGCGCAGGTGATCCCGGCGAAGTCGACGACCACGGTCACCCTTCCCACCGCCCTCCTGCTGACGAGCGTCAAGACCGCGGCGGTGCTCGCCCGCGACGCCTCCAACCCGGTGAGATTGCGGGCGGCCGAGGGCGAGCTGGAGCTGCTGGCGCAGGCCGCGGAGGTCGGTGATCACGACGCCCCCCTGCCCGCGAAGGTTGATGGGGAGGACGTGCAGGTGGCGTTCAACGCCCGCTATCTGCTCGACGCCCTCCAGGCGATTGATGGAGACCACGTGGAGCTGGCGCTCAACGGGCCCCTCCAGCCCGCCGTGGTTCGCGCCCAGGGCAAGGACGACTACCTCTGCGTCATCATGCCGGTCCGGGTCCCCTAGCAGGGTGCGGAAGAACCTGCCTGGGGGCTTGCCGGGTTAAACACAGGTGTGAGAGTCTTGCGGGGACGCGTCCCAGCAGGAGATCTCGAATGCGTGGCAGCCCCGATCTGCAGATGACGAT
>JBEKXW010000011.1:0-102182 GCA_049511615.1 Candidatus Dormibacteria bacterium
GGTCCAAGGCAGCCCGTCAGGAGGTCGGAGTCGCACCGAGTACCGCTGCCGCTGCACCGGCACCCACCTCCGACCACCCGACCCGGCGGTCGGCAGGCGCAGGGACCCTACTTCAGCACCCTGCTAAGGGCGGATGGTCACGGCGGAGCGGCCGAGGGGAGGTGTCTCTCCCCAAGACCGTGATGACCACTTTGGGGGGCAGCATCCCCCAAGACCGGTGATGCGCAATGCAGGCAACTGGCTGCTGCTGGATCCACGAGTCGCTGCTCCCGGCCCGGCCCGCGACGCCGCCCTGGACGCCCCGGTGCCCCGGCGCCGCCGCTCACGCCGCCGGTGAGCTGGCCCCCCGCCCGAGACCAAGAGCCGAGCCGGCATCCCGGAGCCATGCCATGAGCAGCCCGGGGGCGCCGTGCAGCGTCGCGCCGACCGCGGGCACCACGCGCAGGCCCCGGATGTGGGCGACCACCAGGAGCTGGAGGATGAAGGCCGCGACCGTCACCCAGAGGTACACCGGCGCAAGCAGGTTGAAGAGGACTGCGGCGTGCGATTGGACGGTGACCCCGGTGTCGAGCACGTACTCGGCGAACTCGGCGGGACCGGCCAGCAGCACCCACACCACCGCGGCCGCCGCAGCCGCGCGGCGGGTGAAGCGGTCGGTCACGCCAACCTCGCGCACCCAGCAGAACAGCCCAATGAGGGGGATGAGCAGGAAGAGGAAGTAGGGACGCTCGGTGAGCGGGCTCACCAGCATGATGGCCTCGATCACCAGGCCCACCTCGAGCAGCGGGGCGCTGTCCCGCCGCAGCGGCCGGGTCGAGATCACGGAGACGGCGAGGCCGAGGACGACCAGTACCACCACGACCCAGAGCACGGTCACCAGGGAGGGGGTGACGGTGAGCGGGCGGGCCGCCGGGTTGACGGTGAAGAGGCGGGCCAGCACCCCCTTGGGAGCCTCGTTGTGGAGGAAGGGGAGGTACTGGTTCGACCAGAAGCCCCAGGCGGTCCAGAAGTCGGACCACGCCCGCTGACCGAGGAGCAGGAAGGGCGCCAGGCCGAGCACCAGTGTGGAGCCGATGGCGGCGAGCGCGAAGCGGAAGTCGCGCCGCCAGAGCAGGAAGAGGGCGAGCAGGAGCAGCTCCGGTTTGACGGCCCCGGCGGCTCCGAGGAGCAGCCCGGCGAGACCCGCCCGTCCGGCCGACCGAGCCCAGAACGCGCAGCAGACCAGGGCCATGAGGAGGAGGTCGCTCTGGCCCAGGTCCAGCTCGCGGTGCACCGGCAGGGTCACCGAGGCGGCGGCGGCCAGCATGAGCAGCATCCCGGCGCCGGGCCGGAGCCGGGCGGCGCGGAGCGCGGCGTAGACGGAGAGCACCAGGAAGGCGACGTTGAGCAGGTCCCAGGTGGTGAGGGCCGCGTAGTGGGGCAGGAGGGTGAGCGGCACCATCAGGTAGGCGAAGAGGGGCGCGTAGACGTAGGCCTGGGTCGTCCAGTAGGTGCCGTTCCCGGCCGGGATGTAGGCGTGGATGAAGCTGATCGCCCCGGTGTACGGGTCGCGGCCGGCCCGCACGTCGAGGCCCGCCTGGTAGAAGGTGCGGAAGTCGGCCCAGCTGAACCGCGCCGCGCCGTAGCGCATGACGTACAGGGTGGTCAGGGCCAGGACCAGGACCCCGATCGGCACCGCCCAGCGGCGCAGGGGGGCGACCATCCCGGGAAGGCGGGGATCGACCGAGGCCAGGTCGAAGCCGGCGCGGGGCACGCCGGAAGGCGCCGACGAGCCGTCCGGTTCCCCCGGCATGGCAACGCCTTCCGTGCTCACGCGGGCGATGATCGCACCTGGGGGCCGGCCGCAGACGGCGGCGGGGATGCCGGCCGAGGTGTCCACCTGGCGCGGAGGCGAAGGACCGCCTCCACCCGTCAGCCTGGCCCGGTGGGCCCCATCACCGCCGCGACCAGACCGCTGCGCAGCCAGACGATCTCGGTGCCCGACTGGTCGACCGCCTGGTAGTCGCTGGCGAGCACCGCGTTGATCTCCGGCCAGGCGGCACGGCTCGCCCCCTCCGTCACCACGATCTCGGGGGCGAGGTCGGCGACCTTCCGGGCCAGCGGTCCGTCCGAGCCGACGAGCGTCTCGTCGTTGTAGATGGGAGGCGTGGGCAGCAGCAGCTGGAGGTCGTCGAGGTCGTAGAGCCAGGCGTCCGACGACCAGACCACCGCCGACCTCCCGTCCAGCCCGTGGGCGCTGATCCACGCCGCGACCGCCCTGTCCTCAGGAACCCGGTAGTCGAAGTGCGCCTGATACGCCACCAGTGACTGGCCGCGCGTCAGCGTCGAGATGGCGCCGCCGTAGTAGTAGGCCAAGGTGTGATCGCCCTGGCCGAGGATCGGGGGCCAGTCCATCCCGGCAGCGTAGGCGGACAGCGCGGCCAGGCCGGCGGCGAGGAGGAGCCCGGCCCCGGCCACGCGTCGAGGGAGCGGGACGCCCGCGGGCCAGCGCAGCCGGAGGCTGCTCAGGGCCATCGCACCCGGGGCTATCGAGGCCTCCAGGTAGTGGGGGTACGGCACGTGAGCGAGCGCCGGGACCATGAGCGCCGCCACCGCCCAGACCCAGAGTCCCCAGGCGAGGTTCCGATCTCTGCGCTGCGCCCAGGCCGCAGCCAGGACCACGACGAGCGCGACCAGCGGGAGGGCCAGGTGAAGCCAGATCCCGGGGCTGCCCGCACCCAGGTGCCACTGGGCGAAACCGACCCAGAACCCCACCAGGGCGAAGCCGACGGTCCCGGCCCCGGCGGTCACGATGGCGGGGACCAGCCACACCGAGGTCAGGCCGGCGACGGTGGCCGCGTACACCGCCACCCGGCGCCAGCTGGCCGAGCCGGCGATCGCCAGGATCAGCCCGAAGGCGCAGGTCTCCGCCAGCGCCGTCTGCTGGTAGCCGACGGCGACCGCCACCAGGGCTCCCACCGCGATCGGCCAGAGCGGCCAGCGGCGGGTGTTGGGAGCGGCGGCCCGGGTGAGCAGCAGAGCCCCCGCCCACGTCAGCGGGGCGATGAGGAGGCTCTCGGGAAGGAGCAGCTCGGCGTCGAAGACCGGGGTCCCGAGCACGATGGCGGCCAGGACCAGGGCGACGACGGTTCGGCGGCGTCCGAGCAACCGGTTGCCCGCGTAGGCGACGGCGAACAGGGTCGCGAACCCGCTCAGGAAAGGAAGGACGTGCAGGGCTGCCTCGCTCGTCCCGAGTGTCTGGATCACCGCCGCCACCGTCCAGAGCTGGAGAGGTGGCTTGTTGGTCCAGATCTGCGAATAGAGGACACGTCCCTGGAGCAGGGCCCGCGCACTGGTGACGTAGCCGGCCTCATCCGTATACCAGTACGGCTCGAGGAACGCCGGGACGCGGAGCAGGGCGTAGAGGGCAAGCGGTCCGAGCAGCCAGAGCCGGCCGCGGAGCCGGTAGCCGCGCCCGGGGCCGGCCGCCCCGTCGGGCTGCCCCCCCACCGCCGCCGCCATCGCCATCCTCCGTGCCTCGGCCGCAGCGGCCTCCCACATCGCGCCCTCGGGCGGGCCAGTGGCCCCAATGTATCGTTGCGGGGCAAGCTTTCGCCGCCATTACCGGCGGACGAATGTGTCATCGTGCCACCCGTGGTCGTCGCGCCGGAGCCCGCTCCGCCCCCCACCACCTCCCGGCCCCGTGCTCGACTGCGCCGGCCCACGCTCGGAGGGCTGGTGGTGGGCGCGGCGCTCGCCGCGGTCCTGGTCGTCCTCTGCCGCCGGGTCGGCGACCCCGACTTCTGGTGGCACATGGAGACCGGCAGCTGGATCATCGACCACGGCGCCCTGCCCAGCCACGAGCTGTTCACCGACACGGCCACCAATCGCGTGTGGGCGGACCAGGAGTGGGGCAGCGAGGTGCTCGGCGACCTGATCTTCCGCGGCGGCGGCTTCCTCGCCTTCAGCCTCGCCTACACGGCGGTCACCTGGGCTGGCTTCTGGTTCATCTGGCGGCGCATCGCCATCGAGCGCGTCCCCGCCCTGATCGCTGGCGCCTGCCTGGCGGTGGCGGCTCTCGCCGGCGTCCTGGTCTGGGGCCCGCGGTCGCAGATGATCAGCTTCACCTTCACCTGCCTCACCCTCTACTGGGTCGAGACCTACCTCCGGGACCACGATCGGCACCTCTACCTCCTCCCCCTGGTGATGGTGGTCTGGGCCAATCTCCACGGCGGCTTCGTCTACGGGATCGCCGTGGTCGGGCTCGCCGCGGTCACCGAGACCGTGCTCTGGCGCGTCTCACCGCGGGACCCGGCCCATCGACGCCGCTCGCTGCGGCTGTGGGCACTGCTCGTCGCCTGCGCGGTCGCGGGCCTGATCAACCCGCTCACCTTCCACGCCTACCTCGCCGCCATCCAGACCCAGACCAGCGCAATCCAGCAGGCCTTCATCGCCGAGTGGCACTCGCCGAACTTCCACAGCAGTGGAGAGCTGGGCCTCGAGCTGCTGCTCCTCCTGGTGGTGGCGGCCATGGCCCTGCGCCGTCCCCGGCTGTGGGACGCGCTGCTCACCGTGGTCGGCATCTACGCCGCCCTCTCGGCGGTGCGCAACGCCCCCCTGGCCGCCGCCGTCCTGGTTCCCATGGTGGCCTGGTCGTTCGGCGGGGCCTGGGAGCGGAGCCGCTGGCGGGACCGCTTCGCGGACTGGCTGCGGCGGCGGGCGTCCGACGTCTTCGTCCTGGTCTCGGCGGGGGCCCTGCTGGTCGCGGTGGGGACGGTGGGGGTGATGGCGGACACCCTCCACAGCCAGACGGCGAGCACCGACGCCAACTTCCCGGTGGGTGCGGCCAACTGGCTGGCCGCCCACCCCACCGTCGGCACCCGGATGTTCAACGCCTACGACTGGGGCGGCTACCTCATCTACCGCTTCTACCCTGACGCCAACCGCGCCGTCTTCATCTACGGCGAGGCGACGGAGCTGGGCAACCCGCTGCTCCAGCAGGTCAGCGACGTCGAGAACGCCGAGCCCGACTGGCAGCACATCCTCACCGAGCACGACGTCGACTACGTCATCGAGCGCACCGACTCCGACCTCACCATGGCGCTCTCCGTCGATCCCCAGTGGAAGGAGGTCTACAAGGACTCCTTCGCGGTCATCTTCGTCAAGCGCTGACGGCTCGGCGGCCCTGCACGCGGCGCGGGGTGAGAGGGTGGTGGGTGGTCCCGGTGGCGGGGGGGCGGCAGCACGGCCCCGGGTCGCGCGCGGCCCCGCACGCGTCGTCATGACCGCCGCCGCCCCGCCGGGGTAACCTTCGCAGCGGCGCGGTGGGGGCCGGGCCGGATGCCCGCGACGGCCGGGGACGGGCGTCACCGCCGTCCGGCCGGAGGAGGTGCGAACGTGTCCACCGCCTGGTCACCGCCCCCGGCGGCGGGCGGCGATCCCACGCCGCCCGGCTATGCGGGGCCCCCGTCCACCCAGCCACCGCCCCACCCGTACCCCTACCCCTACCCGCCCCCGCCGGCTCAGCCCCCGTGGGCCGGGCCCTACCCGCCGTACCCGCCGCCGTATCCGGGGTACGCCATGACTCCGTCCACCAACGGCCTGGCGATCGCGGCGCTCGTGCTCGGCATCGTCTGCGTGTACTGGGTCACCTCCATCCTCGCCATCATCTTCGGCCACATCGCCCTCTCCCAGATCCGGGTGAGCGGGCAGCGGGGCCGGGGCCTCGCCATCGCGGGGCTGGTCCTCGGCTACGCGTGGCTGGGCCTGCTCGCCCTGCTCATCGTGGTGGTGGCGGTGGTCAGGACCAGCGTGGGCACTGGCTGAGCCGGTGAGCGCGCCCCGATCCCGCTACGCGTATCTCGGTCCGGAGGGCACGTTCGCCGAGACCGCGCTGCGCGGCCTCTCCGAGAGCCGGGACGCGGACCTGGTGCCGGTGGAGACCGTCGCGGACGCCTTCGCCGCCGTCCGCGACGGCTCGGTCAGCGGGGCGGTGGTGCCCTTCGAGAACTCGGTGGAGGGTTCGGTCACCGGGACCCTGGACGAGTTCATCAGCGGGAGCCCGCTGCACATCGCCCGCGAGATGCTGGTACCGGTGCGCCTCTCGCTGCTGGCGCTCCCGGGCACCGACCTCGGCTCGATCCGGGTGGTCGCCTCTCACCCCCACGCCACCGCCCAGTGCCGGCACTGGCTGCGGGCTCACCTCCCCGAGGCCAGGATCCACGCCGCCCCCTCCACCGCTGAGGCCGCCGCCGCCGTAGCGGGGGGGGCGGAGGGCGCCGAGGCCGCCATCGCCTCGCCGGCCGCCGCCGGCCGCTACGGGCTGGCCGAGCTGGCCGCGGACATCGGAGACCACCACCACGCGGTGACCCGCTTCGTCCTGGCCGTCACCCCCCGTCCGCTTCCGCGGCCCACCGGGACCGACCGGACCACCGTGGTCACCCTCATCGCCGACGACCACCCGGGGGCCCTCCTCGAGCTGCTGACCGAGTTCGCGGTGCGGGGCGTCAACCTCACCCGGATCGAGTCCCGCCCGACCGGTCACGGCCTGGGCCGCTACTGCTTCTCCATCGACTGCGAGGGCCACGTCGAGGACGCCCGGGTGGGTGACGCGCTGGCGGCTCTGCACCGGTTCTGCGCCGACGTCCGCTTCTGCGGCTCGTACCCGCGGGCCGACGGCGAGGCGCCCCGGCTCCGCCCGGGTACGGCGGACGGGGACTTCGAGGCGGCCGCCGCGTGGCTGGAGAGGGCGAGGCGCGGCGCCGTCTGAGCTCCGGGACGGCGCTGGCGGGTTTGCGCCCCCGCGATTCGCTGTTACGGGGCTGTGGCCAAAACTCACGGGTTCCCGCGAAGCCCACCCGGCTAGGCTGACTAGCATCATCTAGTGCATTTGAACTATCCGGCTGGAAGGGCGGGAAAGGGAAGATCATGGAACGGCGCCGGAGCAGGCCGCAGCGCACCCGCTCCCTGCGGGTGGCGCTGGTGCTCGCCGCCACGTTCGCCGGCACCGCGCTGGTCGGCTTCGGTGGCCTGGCGGCCTGGCAGAGCTACAGCGAGAACGCGGGCAACACCGTGGCCGCCGGGACCCTCGGCCACACCAACACCGTGGGCACGACGAGCTGCACCTCGGTCGGCGCGGTGGGGTTGCTCAACGAGACAGGGGATGTCTGCGCCGTCATCGTCAACGTGAGCGGCGTGTCCCCCAGCTCTCCGGCGACCCTGACGACCGGCGCCGTCAAGATCACCAGCACCGGGACGCTGAACAGCACCCTCACCATGCAGATGCCCGCGGCCGCGACCGGCAACCTCTGTGCGGACCTCATGCTCGGCGTCGTGGACCAGAGCAGCGTGACCGACTACGCGGCCACCGCGCTGACCACCGAGATGCCCTCCACCAGCCTCAAGGACAGCGCCGGCGCCACCACCTGGCCGGGGACGTCGCCGGGGCCGGCCGGCGGCGACACCTACACCTTCACGATCAGCAAGGGCGCCAGCTTCAACACCGACCCCGCCGACGCGGGACAGAGCTGCACGTTCTCCATCCTCTTCACCCAGCAGGCGGCCTGAGCCCTCAACCGATCGGGGCCGTCTCCGGGGTGCGGAGGATCACGGCGGCGACCACCAGGCCGATGCCGAGCAGCTCGAGCGGCTGGGGAACCTGGCGGAGCAGCACCAGCCCCATCACCGTCGCCGTCGCCGGCAGCAGGCTGAGCAGGAGGGCGAACGCCCCCCGGGATAGGCGGCGGAGCAGCACCTGGTCGAGGGCGTAGGGGACGACGCTGGAGAGCAGCCCGGCCCCGATCGCGAGGAGGAGCACCGCGCCGTGGCCGGCGCTCTCCACGGCGGGGGCCGCGGCCAGCGGCGCGATCGCCACCGCGCCCACGGCCATGGCGGCCGCCAGGCCGGTGGTGCCCAGGCCGCGCCGGGCCACCCGGTGGGCCAGGACGATGTAGAGCGCCCAGAGCAGGCCCGCGGTGATCGCGAAGACCACACCCACCGGGCTGCCGGAGAGGGAGATCCGGCTCAGGGTGGCCACCCCCCCGACCGCCACCACCAGAGCGACCAGGTTGCGCGGCCCCCGGACGGCGACGGCGGCCACCAGGATCGGACCGATGAACTCGATGGCGACGGTGGTGCCCAGGGGCAGGCGCTCGATGGCGAGGTAGAAGGAGAGGTTCATGGTGGCGAGGGCGATCCCGAAGGCGGCCACCACGAGGAGCGACGCTGCCGGCTGACCGCGCAGTGCCCGCCACGGGCGCCGCCATGCGCCGAGGACGACCGCCCCGGTGAGCACCCGGATCCACGCGACCCCCGCAGCGGGCATCGCCGCGAAGGCCCGGACCGCCAGTGACGCCCCCGCGTACTGGGAGATCGCGTTGAGGACGAAGAGGGCCACGAGACGAGGGGCGGTCCCCGCCGGGGCGGCCGAGGAGCTCGCGCCCGCCGCCGCGCCCGCCACCGGGGCCGGTCCCGGCGGCGCCTCACCCTGTACCGTGCCTCGGGCCATCGACCCCCTAGTCGGCCAGCGCTCTATGATGATAGTGGCAGGGGGTGATGTTACTACCGCACCAGCGCGGATTTACCGGCGTACCGCAGGGCGGAGGCAACCGGTGTCGACGGACGTGGGACCCAGGGTGAGGACGGCCGCGGCCCGCGCGCCGGGTCAGGACCGCAACGCCGAGGCGCTGCTCGCCCTCGCCATGGAGATGAGCAGCTCCCTGGATCCCCAGGTCGTGATCGACACCATCCTCCGCGACGGCGCACGCCTGGTGGCGGCGGATCGGGCGACGCTCTCCAGCTGGAGGGACGGACAGCTCACCGTCGAGGGCTCGGTGGGGGGCCCGGAGGGCCTCGCCTGGGTCGGCCGCAGCTACGACGCCTCGTGGGTCGCCGAGCAGCCCCTCGTCCGCGAGGCGATCGCCAGCCGGGCCGTCGTCATCGGCGGCGGCCTGGACGCGGGGCGGGCCGCCCCCGAGTTCCACGACGCCCTGGCCAGCGTCCGGCACACGGCCACGGTCCCGATCCTGGAGAGCGATGAGCTCACCGGCCTCCTGGTCTTCTCCCGGCGGCGCGACCCGGCCTTCCACGAGGACGAGCGGGTCAGCCTGAGCACCCTCGGCGCCATCGCCGGTCTCGCCCTCCGCAACGCCAAGATCCACCGGGACGCGACCGACGCGGTCCACCACCTCGACGCCGCCCAGCGGACCAAGTCGGAGCTGCTCGACATCGCGGTCCACGAGCTGCGCTCGCCGCTCACGGTCATCCAGGGCTACGCGTCCCTGCTCGAGGCAGGCGACCTCGGCAAGCTCGAGGGGACGGCGCTCAAGGCGGTCCGGGTCATCGCCACCAAGGCCTGCGAGGCCCAGGAGATCGCCACCTCGCTGCTCACCGTGGCCCGCCTGGAGAGCAACGAGCTGCGCATCGAGAGGGCGGCGACGCCGCTGCCTGCCCTGCTCGAGGCCGTCCGCGACCGGGTGGGACCGCGGCTCGACCTGGACGGCGCGACCCTCACCCTGGACTGCCCCGCCGGCCTCGCTGCCCTGGCCGACGCGGACCTGGTGACGCGCATCATGGACAACCTTGTCAATAACGCGCTGATCTACTCCGCGCCGCCGGCGGCGATCTCGATCACCGCCGGTCCCGGGGTCGAGATCCGGGTCAGCGACCGGGGGCCGGGGGTGAAGGAGGCTGACCGGGAGCGGATCTTCGAGCGCTTCGTCCGGGGAGCGGGGGCCGAGCGCGCGGCCGGGACCGGTCTCGGTCTCTACGTCAGCCGTGAGTGCGCCCGGCGGATGGGCGGCGACCTGGTCCTGGAGTCGAGCCGGCCGGGCGAGGGGAGCACCTTCCTGCTCTGCCTCCCGGCCGTCTGACGCCGGGGAGGCTCAGGTCAGGCGCACTCGGGGATCGACGACCGCGTACAGGGCGTCGACCACGATGTTGGCGGCGACGATGAAGGCGGCGGCGACCAGTACGATTCCTTCGATCACCGGGAGGTCCTGCCGGCTAATAGCGTTGACCACGTTTTGGCCCAGCCCTGGCAGGCCGAAGACGGTCTCGGTGATGATGGCGCCGCCGAGCACGGTGGCCAGGTCGATGCCGAACTGGGTCACGATCGGGGTGATCGCGGCCCGGAGCGCGTGGCGGTAGACGATGCGCCGCTCCGAGAGCCCCTTCGCCCGAGCCGTGCGGATGTAGTCCTCACCGAGCGTCTCCAGCAGAGAGCTCCGCGACAGCCGGGCATAGGTCGCCGCCGTGATCAGCGCCAGCGTGAGCCAGGGGAGGATCAGATCGCGGGCCCACTGCAGGGGGTTGACGTGGAACGGAGTCCAGGTGCCCGCCCCCGGGAAGATGCCGATCCCGTGGGTGGTGAGGATGTAGTAGAAGAGGTAGAGGAGGAGGAGCCCCAGGATGAAGGTGGGGGTCGAGAGCCCGCTGAGGACGAAGACCGTGGCGCTCCGGTCCCAGACGCTGCGGGGGCGGCGCGCGGCCAGGATGCCGACGCTGAGGCCCAGGATCAGCCAGATGATGCCGGCGCCCACCGCCAGGGAGATGTCGACGGGCACCCACTGGCCGAGCAGCGTGGTGACCGGCTCGTGGAGCTTGTACGACTCCCCGAGGTTGCCCGTGCAAAGCCGCCCCAGGTAGCCCAGGTACTGCTGCCAGAGCGGCTTGTTGAGACCCAGCGCTACCCGGATGCTCTGGACCAGCCGCAGAGTCGCCGCCTTCCCGGCGAGCAGGCGGGCCGGGTCGGGGCTGGCCATGAAGAAGAGGACGAAGACGAGGGTGACGATGACCCAGAGGGTGACGATCCCCTGGAGGACGCGCCGGATGATGAACCGGGTCATGACGGCGCCGGCTCACCGGCGAGCGGCTCGGAGTCGGCGGGGGCTGAGCCGCCGGGTCCCACGGCAGCGGCCGTCGCCTTGCGGCGCATCGCGAAGATGCGCTCCGTCCGCGGGTCGAGGGCGTCGCGAACCGAGTCCCCGAGCAGGTTGAAACCGAGGGTGGTGATCAGCAGGGCGATGGAGGGAAAGATCCAGAACCACCAGGCCCCGAAGCCCGCCGACCCCTGGGCATCGGCGAGCATGTTGCCCCAGGTCGGGGTCGGCGGCCCCACACCCACGCCGAGGTAGTCCAGCGTGGCCTCGAAGACAATGGCGACCGGGACGAGGAGGGTGCCCAGCACGATCACCGGTGCGATCAGGTTGGGAAGGATGTCGACAAACATGATCCGGAAGCTCCCCGCGCCGATGGAGCGGGCGGCCTCGACGTACTCCTTCTCCTTCTGGGAGAGCGTCTGGCCGCGCACGATCCTGCCGATCGCCGCCCAGGAGAAGAAGGCGATGACGCCGATCGTGAGGGGGAGGCTGGAGCCGAAGACCGACGCCAGGACGATCGCCAGCAGCACGTAGGGGAAGGAGAGGACGGTGTCCATGAGCCGGGCGAGCAGGGCGTCGATCCAGCCTCCGAAGTAGCCGGAGACCAGGCCGAGGACGGTGCCGCCGATGGTGGCGATCAACGTGGCCAGCACCCCCACCAGCAGCGAGATCCGGGCGCCGTAGGCGATCCGGACCAGGACGTCGCGACCGACGTTGTCGGAGCCGAGGATGAAACCGGCCTGGCCGGGACCGTACGGCTGACCGAAGGCGTTGGTGCCGTTGACCAGGTCGGGGCTGTACGGGTTGTGGCCGGTCAGAATGGAGACGACCGGCGCGAGGATGGCGAGGAGCGCCATCAGGACGATCATTCCGAGAGCGACCATCGCCATCCGGTCGGTGCGCAGCCGGGCCAGGGCGAGCCGGAACGGGCTCCGTCCCTCGATGGCCTGGGCGCTCTCCACGGCCTCCAACGAGGTCTCCTCGGGGTGGCCGGTGGTTATCTCGAATGGCGCGAGGCTCATCCACCGCCCTCCGCAGCCGTCCCCTGCGAGGTGGCGACGAAGTCGGCGGCCGCCTGGTGGAACTCGGGAGTGGCGCCCACCAGGGTTTCGCCGCGCTGCACGGGGAAGTGACAGGCGGTGAGGTGGCCCGGGGGATCCCCCGGCTTCATCTCGAGGGGTGGCTCCTCCGCGGAGCAGATCGACTGGGCCTTGGGGCAGCGGGTGTGGAAGCGGCAGCCGGTGGGGGGGTTGATGGGCGACGGCACGTCGCCATAGAGGACGACCCGGTGCGAGGAGCGGGCCTTCTCGGGGTCGGCGACCATCGACGCCGAGAGCAGGGCGGCGGTGTACGGGTGGCGGGGCGAGCCGAACAGCTCCGCGGTGTCGGCGAGCTCCACCACCTTGCCCAGGTACATGACCGCCACCCGGTCGCTCACGTGCTCGACCACGGCCAGGTCGTGGGCGATGAAGACGTAGGTGAGGCCGAACTCTCCCTGCAGGTCCTCGAGCAGGTTGATGATCTGGGCCTGGACCGAGACGTCCAGGGCCGATACCGGCTCGTCGCAGACGATCAGGGTCGGCCGGAGGGCGAGGGCCCTGGCCACCCCGATGCGCTGCCGCTGGCCACCGGAGAACTCGGAGGGGAAGCGGTTGTAGTGCTCGGGATTGAGGCCGACGGTCTCCATCAGCTCCTGCACCCGCCGCTTGCGTTCGGAGCTCTCGGCCACGCCGTGGATGGCGAGCGGGTCGCCGATGATGGAGCCGACGCGGCGGCGCGGGTTCAGGGAGCCGTAGGGGTCCTGGAAGATCATCTGCAGCCGGCGCCGGTAGGGACGCATCTGGCGGGCCGAGAGGCGGCTGATGTCCACCCCGTCGAAGACGACCCGGCCGGAGGTGAGAGGGTGGAGCCGGGTGATGCAGCGGGCCAGGGTCGACTTCCCGCAGCCGGTCTCCCCGACCAGGCCGAGGGTCTCCCCTCGGTGGACCTCGAGGTTCACGCCCTCCACGGCCTGCACGCTGCCGATCTGGCGCTTGAAGAGGATGCCGCGCTTGATCGGGAAGTGCTTGACGACGTCCTCGACCCGGAGCAGGGTCTCGGCCGAGGGCCGGCGGGCCGGCGGCGTCTTCCCGCCGGGTGGAGGGAGCTCCACCAGGACCGGCTCAGGCATGGAGGATGCCCCCCGCGGCGGCCGCCGCGACGCCGCGGAGCCGGAGGGCGGCCGGCCCGCGCCGGCTCGCCACGTAGCGTCTCCGGGCGTTGTCGGCGTCCGCGCCGACGCCGACCGCGTCCGGCGGGAGCCAGCAGGCTGACCAGTGCCCCTCGCCGCCACGCACCGGAGCGGGGGTCGGCTGCTCGCGGACGCAGGCGTCCATGGCGAAGGGACAGCGGGGATGGAAGGCACAGCCGCTCGGGATCCGGATGAGGCTCGGCGGCTGTCCCACGATCGGCACCAGCCGCCCCCCGCTCCCGGTGGCTCCCGGGATCGAGGCAAGGAGACCGCGCGTGTAGGGGTGGTGCGGGCTGCGAAAGATGGTTTGGTAATCCGCGCTCTCGGCGCCGCGGCCCGCGTACATGACCAGGACGGTGTCGGCCACCGTGGCCACCAGACCGAGGTCGTGGGTGATGACGATCATCGCCATCCCCAGTTCGCGCTGCATGCCGCCGAGGAGTTCCATGAGCTGGGCCTGGACGGTCGCGTCCAGGGCCGTGGTCGGCTCGTCGGCGATCAGCAACTTGGGCCGGAGCGCCAGGGCCATGGCGATCATCGCCCTCTGGCGCATCCCTCCCGAGAGCTCGTGGGGGAACGCCTGCACTCGCCTCTCCGGCTGGGGGATGCTGACCAGGCGGAGCAGCTCCACCGCCTGCCGCATCGCCTGGGCGCGGCTCACCCGGGTGTGGGTGCGGATCGCCTCCGTGATCTGCCAGCCCACCCGGTAGTAGGGGTGGAGGCTGGAGAGCGGGTCCTGGAAGATCATGGCGATCTCAGCCCCGCGGATCCGCCGGATCTCATCCGGCTTCATCGCGATCAGGTCCCGGCCCTCGAACAGCGCGGAGCCGCTGATGTCGGCACCGGGGTTCAGCCCGAGAAGGCTGAGCGCCGTGACGCTCTTGCCCGAGCCGGTCTCACCCACGATGCCCAGCGTCCGTCCCGCCTCGACGTCGAAGGACAGTCCCCGGACGGCGCGCACCACCCCGTCGGAGGTGGGGAAGGAGACGGTCAGGTCGCGGACGCTCAGCAGGCTCATGAGGCTCGGGCCGTGCCCGGAGGGGTTGGTCGACTCACTCCCGGCATCGTCACGTCGGTCACCACGATAGCGTGTTTGGCGCCGGGAGGTGGGATGGCTCAGGGGTGGAGGCTTCGGTGCCGCTCCTCAGCGAGAGCGACGGGCCGGTGGGCCGGCACCTCCGCCCGCCGGGGCGGAGGTGCCGAGCCCTGGTTGCCGATATCAGCTCAGCCAGATGTCAGCGAGGTTGTACTGCGCCGAGAAGGGGTTGTAGATGGCGTTGTGGACCGTGGACGCGCGCATCAGGTTGGTGAGCTGGCCCTGGAACGGGATGAAGGGGGCCTGCTCCATGACGGCCTTGTTGGCCTGCTGCCAGAGGGAGGTGGCCTTCGCCAGCGTGGGAGCCGTCTCCGCCTCGGTGACCAGGTTGTCGACCGTCGAGCTGCTGAAGTCGCCCCAGTTGGTGCCCGGGAAGTCCGAGCTGCCGAAGAGGTCGGGGAGGATCGACCGGGCGTTGGCGGGGCCGTACCAGTCGGGGACCCAGCCCGGCTCGGTGATGTCCCATCCCATAGAGGCCAGCTGGCTGGCCGAGGTGGCTAGGATCCCGGTGGACGTGTAGTAGTTCGAAGCGATCCCGTGCCCGTTGACGGTCACCCCGCAGGCCCCGAAGTCCTTCTGGACCTCCTCGAAGATGGCGGGATGGTTGCCGTCCTCGCGGTAGTAGTCGGTGATGGTGAACCCGTTCGGGTAGCCAGCCGCCTTGAGCAGCGACTTGCACTTGGCGGCGTCACCCTCGTTGTTGGGGGTGGGGTACGGGTCGTAGCCTGCGATGTAGCCCTCGGCGCCAGGGCCGAAGACCTGGTTCAGTGGCACGTTGAACTGTGCGCCGCCGTAGATCTTGCCCAGCGCCACCTTGTTGATGGCGTACTCCAAGGCCTGGCGGACCTTGACGTTCTGGAGCGGAGTGGACGCCTGGAGGTTGAAGACCAGGTACGGGTTGGTGATTCCCGGGGAGGGGAAGCTGCCGAACTCCGCGTTGCTGTAGCTGGCCAGGCCGGGCAGCGAGGAGGCGGGGACGGTGGTGTTCCACTCCAGGTCCAGCGTGCCGGCCTGGATCTCCTCCTGCACCTCGTCCTCGGCCGCGTTGGCCCCCAGCGTCTCATCGATGCTGATCGAGGCCACGTAGCGGTGGTGGATCGGGTCGTTGCTCCAGCTGGTGGCGGTGGTGTTCGTGCCCGAGCTGGCGCCCCAGTAGGGGTTGGGAACCAGCACGATCTTCGTAACCGGGGTGTAGGTCTGGACCTCGTAGGGGCCGTCGGACCAGATCGGGTTGCCGACCGTGAAGGGCACGTAGTTCAACGACGCGGGCGGTGCCGCGGCCGCGAAGAACATCGCCATGATGTTCAGGAAGTCGGACGCGGGCGCGGTGAGGGTCACCACCAGGGTCGAGCTGTCCGGGGTCGAGAGTCCCGAGATCGGGTTGGCGGCGATGTATGCCGCCCGCTGCGCCGCCGTGTCGGTGGCGGGGAGCGCCTCGAACCCGGTGCAGAAGTCGCTGTAGCCCGCGATGGTGGCGGTGTAGTAGCTGGGGTTGCCGCTCGGGGCCAGGGTCGGGTCGCACTCACGCTCGAGGCCGATCACGAAGTCCTGGGAGGTCACCGGTGTCCCGTCGTCAGGGGCAACCGGATCCCCGGTGGCCGGGTCGGTCACCGCCCACCTCATCCCGGACCGGATCTTGAAGGTGTAGGTCAACCCGTCGGGGCTGACCGTGTAAGAGCTGGCGGCGTCGGGGACGAGCGACGTTGCGGTGTTGAAGTTGGTGGAAGGCGGGTAGCCAACCAGGGTCCGGTCCATGGTCAGGAGCACGCTGTAGCCGATGGTGTCGTACTCGCCCTGCGGATCCATAGACCCGGAGACGTCCGTGGAGCCGGCAAGCGTCAGGGTCCCGGTCGGCGTCGACGGCGCTTTCCCCGTGGAGTTGGCGTTGGCGGCGAGCCACGAGACCGTCGACGTGTTCCAGTTCGTGGGGTTGATGTTGGCGACGTTGGTGGTGATGGTGGTGCTGGAGGAGCCGCAGGCGGCGGCGCCGATGGCGGCCAGCCCCGCGACGATCCAGAGCCGGCGGGGCAACCTGCCCCCCCACGCTCGCCGAGCTTTGCCGCCCCGCTCAGACGGTTCCGAGGTCATGACTCCCTCCTTACTGACAGCGCCCGGCCCCTGGGCAGGTATGCCGGCTCAACAGGTCGCAACGTGCGGGCGGCTTCGGAAGTCCTGATCGCGCAACCAGGGCGCAGGCTCTCGCCGCGCGACCGTGCCGACGGTACGGAGCGCCCAGAGGGTGAGCGCCTCCCCACTGCCGACCACGGCCCCCCGATCGGACACACCCCGACCACGGTGCCAACTCATGCGCTGCCAAATGTACGCCTCAGTACCGCAAGCCGTATCACCCATTGGGGTGATACACAGGTCGGATCGAACGCATCCAACGAGCCCGGCTTCATGCGCAGGCCATCGCGATCGGTCGCGGCACCAGCATGAGGCCGCGAGAATCCCACAGCCTGTACCGCACTGACAGGCGGCGCGGAGGAGGCTTTGGGCACCGCGGGCGGGATGGGGGATGGGGGCCGGCTCAGGCGCCGGCCGGCTCCATGCTCGCCGTCGCCGGCTCAGCGGGCGGGCCGGGGCGGATCGCGGTCACGCCGCTGAGGCGGAAGCGGCGCCGGGCGATGGCGTAGGCGATGAAGCCCATCAGGGTCGCGAAGCCCTTGTCGGCGATCCGCTGGATGAGGGCGGCGGCGATCGCCGTGGCCGGGTCGACGCCGACCGCGACCAGCAGCCCGACCACGCTCGCCTCGGCGGCGCCGATCCCTCCGGGGATCAGACTCACCGCCCCGGCGACGTAGGACGCCGCCAGGACGAACGAGGTGACCGGCCAGCTCAGGTCGCCGCCCACGCCGCGGACGACCAGCCAGAAGAGGGTGACCGACGCCCCCGCCCCGGCCAGGCTGAGCACCGACCAGCCCAGGGTGTTGGGGCGCTGGAGCAGCACGACCGTCTCCTGTCGGAGCTGGTCGACCTGGCCGGTGAAGCGGCGCAGAACCGGGGTGCGCTCGACCAGCCGGTGGACGAGGTGAAAGGCGGGCGGCACCAAGAGCAGCACCAGCACCCCGGCGATGCCGATCAGGGCCACGATCAGCACAGGGAGGGCGCGGTGGATGGAGAGCACACCGGGGACGGCGATGAGGATGAGGATGAGCGTGAGGATCAGCTCCTGGACCGTCACGGTGGCGACCACCTCGCCGAACTCGACTTCGGCGCACGCCTCGCTGACGAACACCGCCCGGCTCAGCTCGCCGAGCGGGAGCATCGTCGTCGACTGCCCGGCGATGTTGAGGAGGATGCTGTCGCCGATGCTGATCCGGGCGCCGATGTCGCGGAGCAGGAAGTACCAGCGCAGCCCCTGGAGGACGTAGTAGGCGGCCGAGAGGGCCAGGATCGCCGGGATCAGCGGCAGGTCGAATCGGGCGAAGGCCCCTCCCAGCGCGAAGGGGTTGCAGACGACGATGAGGGCCACGATCGCCGCCAGCCCGAACCCGATGGGGATGAACTGGGTGGGCCGGAAGCGCCGCCCCGGAGCCACCTCCGCCGGGGCGGGGTCAGGGGCCTCCGCTGGACCGGCGCGCCGGCCGCGCTGTGGCGAGCCGGGACCGGTCACGGTCAGGCGGCGACCTCGCAAGCGGGGACTCCCGCGGCGGAGAGTACGGCCCCGGGCGAGGCCACCAGGCTGCCCAGGTGCAGCCGGCGGTGGATGAGCAGGTAGGCGAGGATGCCGACAGCCGACGGGACCCCGGTGAGCAGGAGGCGCTCCAGCAGGGCGACCGCCGCGGCCTGACCGGCGGGGACCCCGAAGCCCACCAGCACCCCGATCAGGCTCGCCTCGTTGGCGCCGATCCCGCCGGGCAGGAAGCTGAGGGCCCCGCCCACATAGGCGACCGCCACCACCAGGACCGCCAGCCACCAGGCGCGCTGGATGTGCATGGCGTGGAGGAGAAGCTGGAGGGCGCCGGCGGCGAGGGCCACCCGGGCCAGGTCGATGACCCCGCTGGCCATGGCCAGCGGGTGGGTGAGCAGGACCACGCTCTCGCGGCGGAGGGTGTCGATCTGCCCGGCGCCGTGGCGGACCAGCGGCAAGCGTCCGATCAGCCCCCGGATCGGCCCGTAGATGACGGGCACCGCGAGGATCAGCAGCGCGCCGGCCACGCCGCCGAGCACGACTGCCGTGATCAGCCAGCCGCCCGGGATCCCCATCAGGGCCGGGGTCGCGCTCAGCACCAGCAGCGCGGTGAAGGTCAGCTCCTGGACGGTCACCGCCGCGGCGGCCGCACCGAAGGGTGCGCCGGTTGCCTCGCTGGCGAAGAGCGCCCGGGTGAGGTCGCCGAGGGGAAGCACGGCGGTGACGGTCTGCCCCGCGAGGTTGATCAAAACCGATTCGCGGAGGCGCAGCCTGACCCCCGCCGCCCGGAGCAGGAAGTGCCAGCGCACGCCCTGGATGACATAGAAGGTGGCGGTGAGCAGCATGGCCGCGCCAACCAGGCGGAGGTCGGTTCCGCGCAGCGCCCCGAGCACGCGGGACGGCTGGACCACCATCAGCAGGCCGAGCACGCCGGCCAGCCCGACCACCAGGGGGACGAGGCGGCGCCTCATGTTCACGAGAGGGCGATCCGCGGGGAGAGCCGCTTGAGCCGGCGGGCCTGCTCCGCGAGCCGGCGCAGCCCCGTGGCCAGGGCCCGCTGCTCACCCTCGCTCATCGCCTCGACGGCGCGCCGCAGCGGGCTGTTCCGCAGCGCCCTGACCGCCCCGACCATCTGGCGACCCCGCGCGGTCAGGTGGATCTCGACGCAGCGGCGGTCATCGTGCCCGCGGTGCCGCCGGACCAGCCCCCGCTCCTCGAGGCGGTCGAAGAGCCGGGTCGCCGACGCGGCCGACAGCCCGGCGGTCTCACCCAGCCGGCCGGCGGTCTGCGGCCCGCCGTCGCGGAGGCTGCGCAGCACGGCGAGCTGGGGCAGGGTCAGGTGAGCCTCGCGCCACAGCTCGGCCTGGAAGCCGTCGGTCAGCAGGCTGGCATCCAGGTAGGCACCCAGAACCTGGCGAACCTGCGGGCTCGGGCCGGGCTCGGGCCCGATCGTTGTCATGAGGTTAATGGTACACACCCGGTCGGCGAAACCAATCCGGTGCGGGCGGGCGAGGCCCGCGGACAGGGTCAGCGGCGGCCCTGACCGGCCCTGCGCGCGAAGCGGCACCGTGGCCGGGTGGGTCGCCCCCGCGGCCGGCCGCTTGCTGGCAGTGGGGCTGGATAGTTACCATCAGAGAACTTTCAGGGGACGTGGAGGAGAAGCATGTCCGTGATCGCCGATGCCCCGTTCTCCGCTGCCGGCGCCGTCGCAGACGACGATCGGCCCGGATTCGAGCCCGACGAAGCACCGTCCGCGCTTCCCCTCTCCCTCAGCCGCCACCTCCCGCTGGTCGAGGACGCCCTGCGCTGGGCGGTGCCCCCCGCCAGCTCGCCATTGGGCAAGATGTGCGCCTACCACCTCGGCTGGGTCTCGCCGGATGGGGAGCCCACCGGGGGTGGAGGCGGCAAGCTGTTCCGCGCGGCGCTCACCCTGTGGGCCTGTGAGGCCTGCGGCGGGGAGCCCGAGTGGGCGGTCCCGGCGGCGGCGGCCGTGGAGCTGATCCACAACTTCACCCTCGTCCACGACGACATCCAGGACGGCGACGCGACCCGGCGGCACCGGCCGACGGTCTGGGCCGTCTGGGGCGAGGCCCAGGGGATCAACGCCGGCGACGGCCTCTTCGCCACCGCCTACGTCGCCCTCCTGGCCCCGGGCCCCCGCGCCGACCGGCGCATGCGCGCCGCCCGCGCCCTCAGCCAGGCGGTGCTCGAGGTGATCGAGGGGCAGAGCCTGGACCTCGCGCTGGAGGGGCGGCCGGACACCCCGCGCTCGACCTACGTCCGGCTGATCACCGCCAAGACCGGAGCTCTCCTGGGAGCGTGCCTGGAGATGGGCGCGATGCTCGCCGGCGCCCCGCCCCGGACCGTGACCAAGCTCCGCAACGCCGGCCGCCTGCTCGGCGAGACCTTCCAGATCCGGGACGACTGGCTGGGCAGCTTCGGCGACCCCGTCCGGACCGGCAAGGGACGAACCTCCGACCTGGCCCGCCGCAAGCTGACCTACCCCGTGGTGAGCGCCTTCTCCCGGGCCTCGTACGCGGAGCAGCGCCGCCTCTGCCAGCTCTATGCCGAGCCGGAGGCGGAGGACGGCGAGGACCTGATCCGGGACATCCTGAGCGCGCTCGGCGAGCCCGACGCCACCGCGGTGGCGGCCGCTCAGACCGCCAACGCGGCGATGTGCGCGGTGACCAGCTCCGGGCTGGAGGCCCGCTGGGTCGAGGATTTCGCGGCGATCGCGCGCTTCGTCGCCCACCGGACGGGCTGAAGGGGGGAGCCCCCATGACGCTCTCGCGCGCGAAGGCGGAGCCCTAGCCGTGGCCGCCGGCAGCGCCTCGCCCCTCCCCTCCGACTCGCCCGACATCGTCGATCGGAAGGCGGAGCACATCCGGATCAACCTCGAGGAGGACGTCGCCGCCAAGGGGGTGACCACGGGCTTCGAGCGCTACCGGTTCGTCCACCGCGCCCTGCCCGAGATCGACCTCGAGTCGGTCAGCCTGGAGACGGCGTTCCTGGGGCGGCGGCTCCGGGCCCCCCTCCTCTTCTCCTGCATGACGGGGGGCACCAGCCGAGCCCGCCAGATCAACCGCACCCTGGCGGCGGCGGCTCAGCGTCACGGGGTGGCCATGGGGCTCGGCTCCTGCCGGGTTCTGCTGGAGCACCCCGAGGTGCTCCCCACCTTCGCGGTCCGCGACCTCTGCCCGGACGTCCCCCTGCTCGCCAACCTGGGCGCCGTCCAGCTCAACCTGGGGGTGGGGACCGCCGCCTGCCGCCGGATCGTCGACCTGCTCCAGGCCGACGCCCTGGTGCTCCACCTCAACCCGCTCCAGGAGGCGCTGCAGCCCGAGGGGGACACCTGCTTCGCCGGGCTCCTGGGGCGGATCGACGCGCTCTGCGCGTCGCTCGAGATCCCGGTGATCGTCAAGGAGGTGGGCTGGGGCATCGCCCCCGACCTGGTGGCCGCCCTCTTCGAGGCGGGGGTGGCCGCGGTCGACGTGGCCGGGGCGGGGGGGACGTCCTGGAGCGAGGTGGAGCGTCACCGCATCACCGACCCGGTCCGGGCTCGAGTGGCGGCCGCCTTCGCCGACTGGGGGCTGCCCACCGCCGACGCCATCCGGCTGGCCCGCCAGGCCGCCCCCGAGGGGACCCTGATCGCGAGCGGGGGGATCCGGGGCGGGGTCGAGGTGGCCATGGCGATCGCCCTCGGCGCCGACCTGGTGGGCAGTGCCGGCTCGATGCTCCGCGCCGCCGCCGACGGCGAGGAGACGCTCGACGCCGCGGTCACCGAGATCACCGACACCCTGCGGATCACCATGTTCTGCAGCGGCGCCCCCGACCTGGACAGCCTCTTCGGGAGCGACCGCCTGGCGATCAGGGGCCCGACCCCTCCAGGCGGCGGGGGCGTGCCGTGAGCGCCGGGGCCCGGCTCGGTTCCGATGCGGTGAGCCGGCGCGAGGCCGACGCCCTCTGCGTCCGGATGGCGCGGCGCCACTACGAGAACTTCTCGGTGGCCTCCTTGGTGGCGCCCCGTCCGCTCCGGCTCCACCTGGCCCGGATCTACGCCTACTGCCGGACCACCGACGACCTCGGTGACGAGAGTGGCGACGCCGCGCTCTGGAGGCTCCACCTCTGGCAGGCGGAGGTCGAGGCCCTGTTCCAGGGGCGCCCGCCGGTCCACCCGGTGCTGGTCGCCCTCACCGACACCGTCGCCCGGTTCCGGATCCCGGCCGCGCCCTTCCTCGACCTGATCGCCGCCAACGTCCAGGACCAGAGCGTCAGCGCCTACGCCACCTGGGAGGAGCTGCGCGACTACTGCATGCTCTCGGCCGCGCCGGTGGGACGGATGGTGCTCCGCCTCTTCGAGGTCGGGGACCCGCGCGCGGTGCCGCTCTCCGACGACGTCTGCGTCGGGCTGCAGCTCGCCAACTTCGCCCAGGACGTCGCCGTCGACCGGGGCAAGGGTCGCACCTATCTGATCCAATCCGAGCTGGACCGTCTCGGCCTGCCCGGCGCGGTGGAGGCCATGTGCGAGCGCGCCCTCCTGCTGCTCCAGTCCGGCCGCGACCTGGAGCGCCTCCCCATGCCCGGACGCCTCCGCCTCCAGCTCAGCCTCTACCGGAAGGGCGGCGAGGCGATCATCGAGGCGATCCGGGGGGAGGGGTTCGAGACCGACCGCCGCCGGCCCGAGGTCTCCACGACGACCAAGCTCCGGCTGGTGGCCGCCGCCGTCTCCGACGGGGCCCGCGGATTCCCCGGCGCCGGCCGGCCCGCCGCCGTGGCCGGAACCGTGGGGAGCGCGCACCCCACCCGGGCCCGCGGCGACGGCTCCCTGGCCGCCGCCGAGCGCTACTGCCAGCGGATGGCCCGCCGCGAGGCGGGGAACTTCTACTGGGGCTTCATCGCCCTGCCCCGCACCCAGCGGATCTCGATCTACGCCCTCTACGACTTCGCCCGCCAGATCGACGACGCCACCGACGGACCGGGGGCGACGGAGGCCGGGGTCTGGCTCGACGTCACCGCCGGCCGGCGCGACCGTGAGCGCTCCCGGGTCGACGGCGGCGAGGGCGACGGCCGGATGCCCGCCGCGGGTCAGCCCGGTCCGGAGGCCGGCGGGCATGACCTCGGCCGTCCCGCCGCCGCCCGCGCGCAGCTCGAGGCTCAGCGGCGGCGGCTGCGCCGCGCCCTCGCGGGCGACCCCGGCGACGATCCCGTGATGCAGGTGCTCGCCCGCGCGGTCTGGCGTCACCGGATCCCGGCCTCGGAGCTGGAGGAGCTGGTGAGCGGCGTCGAGATGGACCTGGTGCGCAACCGGTACGCCACCTGGGAGGACCTGCGCGGCTACTGCCAGCTGGTGGCCGGGGTGGTCGGCCGGATGTGCGTCCGCATCTTCGGCTTCGACGGCGACGACGCCCTGGAAAGGGCCGACTCCCTGGGCGCGGCCCTGCAGCTCATCAACATCCTCCGCGACGTGCGGGAGGACGCGTCGCTGGGGCGGGTCTACCTCCCGCAGGACGATCTGGTCCGCTTTGGCGTCTCCGAGGGGGCCGTCCTCGCCGGGGAGCCCGACGGCGCCTGGACCTCGCTGGTCGAGTTCGAGGCGGCCCGGGCCCGCCGCCTCTACGCCACCGGGATCGAGGTCTGCCGTCACATCCCCGGGCCGGCCCGGGCGTGCGTCCGGACCATGGCCGGGATCTACAGCGGGATCCTCGACCGCATCGAGGCGGATCCGGAGCTGCCGCTCCGCCAGCGCGTCCGGCTGTCCTCCGGGGAGAAGGCGGGGGTGATGGTCCGCGCCTGGGTGGGCGCCACCGCGGCGGGGCTGGCGCGATGAGCCTGCGCTCCACGAAGGCGGGGACGGCGCTCCCGGTGCGCGTGGGCTCTTCGGAGGAGCCCGTGCAGTCGCGCCGAGAGGAGCCGGCGGCTCCACGTGCCAGCGACCGCGGCGCACGCGAGCCAGGGCGCGCCGGCGGCCGGTCCCCGAGCACCGGGAGTGGCGTCCCCGCCCACGTGGCCGTCGTCGGTGCCGGCCTGGCCGGGCTGGCTGCCGCCCTGGACCTGAAGCGCAGCGGCTGCCGGGTGACCCTGCTGGAGCGCAGCCGTCTGCTCGGCGGCAAGGCCACCTCGTTCCAGCTGGGCGACCTCGAGATGGACAGCGGTCAGCACGCGATCCTCGGCTGCTACACCAGCTTTCTGGAGTTCGCGGAGGAGCTGGGGATGCGCGGGGACCTCCACGTGCAGGAGCGCTTCGACGTGCTGATGCTCTCCGACCGCGGCCGGGCCCGGCTGCGCGCCCTCCGCCTGCCCGCCCCGCTGCACCTCGCCATCCCGTTCCTCGGCTTGCGTGCCCTCCCCGTCCGGGCGCGACTCCAGGTGGCGCGCGCCCTGCTCGCCGCCCGGCGCCGCCACCCGGGGGAGGACGCCGCGACCTTCGACGGCTGGCTGAGCCGTCACGGACAGGGGGCGCCGGCGCGCCGTGGCTTCTGGGAACCCTTCCTCGTCCCGGCCCTCAACGCGCCGTTCGACCGGGTGAGCGCGGCCGCCGGGCTCTTCGTGGTCCGCACCGCGCTGCTGGGCGACCGCCGGGCCGCCCGGATCGGGTACGCCACCGTCCCCCTGGCCCGCTTCGCGGAGCAGGCCGCCGCCCGCTGCGACGAGGTGCGCCTGCGCACCGCGGTTACCGGGCTGGGGACCGAGGGCGGCAGGCTCCGCGCGCTGCGCGTGGGCGAATCGGAGATCGAGGTCGATGCCGCGGTCCTCGCCGTCCCCCCGGAGCGGCTGCGGCGGATCGCCGGAGCCGAGGCACTGGGGGTCTCGGGCCTGGATCGGTTCGGGACCCAGCCGATCGTGGATGTGCACCTCTGGTACGACCGCTCGGTCGGCGGGCTGGACTTCGCGGCGATGATCGGCTCGCCGGTGCAGTGGATCTTCGCCAAGGGCCCGGGCCACCTCTGCTGCAGCCTCAGCAGCGCCGACGACCTCATCTCCCGTCCCGAGGAGCGGGTGGTCGCCCTCGCCGACGCCGAGCTGCGGGCGCGTCTGCCCGAGCTAGACGGGGCCACCCTGCTGCGCGGCGTCGCCATCCGCGACCCCGAGGCGACCTTCGTGCCCGCCCCCGGGCTGAGCCGGCCGGGGCCGGCGACGGCCCTGCCCAACGCCGTCCTGGCGGGGTGCTGGACCGACACCGGCTGGCCGGCGACCATGGAGGGCGCGGTGCGGAGCGGCCACGCCGCCGCCCGGACGCTGACGGCCAGCCTGGCTGCGCACCATGAGTGACACGGCCCTCGGCAGCGCGGTCAGCTGGCTCCTGGAGCGCCAGGACGCGGCGGGGTGGTGGACCGCGGAGATGGAGACCAACGTCACCATGACCGCCGAGCACCTCCTGCTGCTGCGCTTCCTGGGTGCCGACCACGGCGACATCGCCGAGGGCGCGCAGCGGCACATCCTCGGCAGGCAGCGCGCCGACGGGAGCTGGTCCCTCTACTTCGACGGCCCCGGCGACCTGAGCACCACCATCGAGGCCTACGTCGCCCTCCGCCTGCTCGGTCTCGACCCGTCCGCGGACCCCCTGGCGCGGGCCCGCCGCTTCATCCTCCACCAGGGAGGGCTCGCCCAGGCCCGGGTCTTCACCAAGCTGTGGCTGGCGCTGTTCGGCGAGTACCCCTGGGACGGGGTGCCGTCGATGCCGCCCGAATTGGTCCATCTGCCCTCACGCGCGCCGCTCAACCTCTACGACTTCGCCTGCTGGGCCCGCGGCACCATCGCACCGCTGCTCATCGTGCTGAGCAGAAGGCCGGTGCACCGGCTGGGCTTCGACGTCCAGGAGCTGGTCGCTCCGGGCACCGAGCAGTCGCTGCACCGGGTTCCCGGCTCGGGCGTCTTCTGGTGGCTGGACAGGCTGCAGAAGCTCTACGAGCGGCTGCCCCGCCAGCCGGGACGGGAGCGTGCCCGCCGCGAGCTCACCGCGTGGATCACCGACCACCAGGAGGCGGATGGGAGCTGGGGCGGGATCCAGCCGCCCTGGGTCTACTCGCTGATCGCCCTCAACCTCCAGGGGATGGGGCTGGAGCACCCGGTGATGCGGCGCGGGCTCCGGGGCCTGCGCGACCGCTTCGCCGTCTCCGACGCCCGGGGCTGGCGGCTCCAGGCCTGCATGTCCCCGGTGTGGGACACCGCCTGGGCGGTGCTGGCACTCCGCGCCGCCGGTCTGCCCCGCGCCCACCCCGCCGTCCGCTCCGCGGCCGGCTGGATCGTCGGCGAACAGATCGAGCGCGGGGGCGACTGGCAGGTGAAGGTGCCGCTGCGGGAATGCGGCGGCTGGGCCTTCGAGTTCGACAACGACATCTACCCCGACGTCGACGACACCGCCATCGTGGTGCTGGCGCTGCTCGAGGGTGGCGAGGGCGTCCGGGTGCGGGCCGCCGCCGAGAGGGGGGCGCGCTGGGCCGAGGCGATGCGTTCGAGCAACGGCGCCTGGGGGTCCTTTGACAAGGACAACACCCGCCAGCTCGTCTACCGCATCCCCTTCGCCGACTTCGGAGCCATGCTCGACCCGCCCAGCGAGGACGTCACCGCCCACGTCCTGGAGATGCTCGCGGGGCTGGGGCGGGGGACCGGCGACCCGGTGGTCCGGGGCGGGCTCCGCTACCTGGCCCGCGAGCAACGTCCCGCGGGCTCCTGGTACGGGCGCTGGGGCGTGAACCACGTCTACGGCACTTGGTGCGTGATCTCCGCCCTCTCCGCGCTGCGCTGCGGCGGCCCCCACCTGTCCCGCGCCGTGGGCTGGCTGCTCCGGGTCCAGAACGGGGACGGCGGCTGGGGCGAGACCTGCCACTCCTACGAGGACGAGAGCTTCGCCGGGGTCGGGGTCAGCACCGCCTCGCAGACGGCGTGGGCGGTGATGGCCCTCCAGCGCAGCGGCCATGGCGGCCATCCCGCCTGCCGGCGGGGCCTCGACTTCCTGCGCGAGCGCCAGCAGGGCGGCACCTGGCCGGAGCCCGAGTACACCGGGACCGGGTTCCCCGGCGACTTCTACCTCAACTACGGGATGTACCGCCACCTCTTCCCCACCATGGCCCTGGGCATGGCTCGCGACACCGGCCAGCATGCCGAGCTGAGCGGAGAGCGGCAGACGGGGTACCCCCGCTCGCGCACGCCGGTCGGGCCGGGACGGATCGCGCGGCCACCGGCCGCGCCGGCGACGAACACTCCGGTGACAGCGGGGAGGACGGCTGCCGGGCCGTCCTCCGAGAGCCCCGCATTCGCCCCGGACAGGGAGGACTGAGAGATGGCGATCCCGCTCCGCCAGACCGTCAAGGTGGGCGGCTACCTCATGCAGCAGCGGCTGCGTAAGAACGAGAAGTACGCGCTGGTGCTCCAGCTCGAGCCGCTCTACCAGTGCAACCTGGCCTGCGCCGGCTGCGGCAAGATCCAGCACCCCGACGACATCCTCGCCCGGCGGCTGAGCGTCAAGCAGTGCATCGCCGCGGTCGAGGAGTGCGGAGCCCCCATGGTCTCGATCGCCGGCGGGGAGCCCCTGGTGCACAAGGAGATCCACAAGATCGTCGACGCCCTGGTGGCCCGCAAGCGGTTCGTGTATCTCTGCACCAACGCGCTGCTGCTGGAGAAGAAGCTCGACCTCTTCACCCCCTCCCCCTACTTCTCCTTCTCGATCCACATCGACGGCCTGCGCGAGCGCCACGACGAGTCGGTGAGCCGCAAGGGCACCTTCGACAAGGCGGTGGCGGCCGCGCGCGAGGCCAGGCGGCGTGGCTTCCGGGTCACCACCAACACCACCTTCTTCGACATGGACAGCGCCCAGTCCATCCGCGAGGTGC
This sequence comes from Candidatus Dormibacteria bacterium, assembly GCA_049511615.1. Lineage (GTDB taxonomy): Bacteria > Chloroflexota > Dormibacteria > Aeolococcales > Aeolococcaceae > Changshengia. The sequence continues at coordinate 27,647 of JBEKXW010000011.1, forward strand.
TCGACTTCCTCAACGACGACCTCCAGGTCGACGTGATGCAGATCTCCCCGGGCTACGCCTATGAGAAGGCACCCGACCAGGACCACTGGCTGCAGGTGGAGAAGACCCACAAGCTCTTCCGCGACGCCTTCGCGGACGGACGGCGCAAGCGGTGGCGTCTCAACCACTCCCCGCTCTTCCTCGACTTCCTGGAGGGGAAGGTCGACTTCCAGTGCACGGCGTGGGGGATCCCCTGCTACTCGGTCTTCGGCTGGCAGCGCCCCTGCTACCTGATGTCCGACGGCTACGTCTCCTCCTACAGGGAGCTGCTGGAGACCACCGATTGGGACAGCTACGGACGCGGACGCGACCCGCGCTGCGCCAACTGCATGGCCCATTGCGGCTACGAGCCGACCGCGGTGGCGGCGACGTCGGCGTCGCTCCGGGAGGGGCTGCGTGCCGCCGGGGACACCATCCGCGGACAGATCGCCAACGTCAGCTGGCGGGGCCGGATCTCCTCCGGGTCCCACGACGCGGATGGCAGCGGGACCTCGACCCCGGAGCGCGGGATCGCGTGATGACCCTCCTATCGGCGCCGCGGAATGGCGCCGGCGCGGCACATCGTCTTCGGGGGGACCGCAGTCCGACGCCTGCGGCGTCGGCTGCTCGTGCTCGGCGGCATTGCGCTGCTGCCTGCGCAAGCCCCCACTGCGACGACGTGCCCCGCCGGCGCTGAGAGGCGACGCGGATGGGCGACGACGTCTTTCTGACCGGCGCGACGGGGTTCGTCGGGGGTCACGTCCTCGACGCGCTGCTCGAATCGGGTTATTCGGTGCGGGCGCTGGTGCGGGGCTCGCGGGCCCGGCTCGCCGCGCGTCCCAGCCTCACGGTGGTGGGCGGGGATGTGCGTGACGGAGGCGCCCTGGTGCCCTCGATCCGCGGCTGCCGCTACCTCGTGCACGTCGCAGCCGGCTACTCGTTCGCGCCGCGCGACCGGCGGGAGCTGGAGGAGGTGAACGTAGCCGGCACCCGCGGCCTGCTCGAGGCGGCCCGTCTCGCCGGGGTCGAGAAGGCGGTGGTCACCTCCAGCTCGGCGGCGGTGGGGCCGCTCCGCGGAGGCCGGCTCGCCACCGAGAGCGACTGGGCCGAGGTCCACGGCGGGCACGGATACCACGCGTCCAAGGTGCGCCAGGAGCGCGCCGCGCTGCGAGCCAACCTGCCGGTGGTGACGGTGCTGCCCACCGCGCCCATCGGCCCCCGTGACGCGCGCCCGACACCCACCGGCCAGCTGGTGGTCGACGTGATGCGCGGTCGCATGCCCGCGTACCTCGAGGGGGCGATGAACCTGGTGGCGGTGGAGGACGCCGGCCGCGCCCACGTCCTCGCCCTGGAACGGGGCCGCCCCGGGGAGCGCTACCTGGTCGGGGGCCAGAACCTGAGTCTCGCCGAGGTCATGGACCTCTTCGCGCGGCACGCCGGCACCCGGCCGCCGGCATGGCGGATGCCCTACACGGTGGCCCTCACCGCCGCCTGGGTCGACGAGGCGCGCTGCCGTCTCCTGCCGGGCGCCCGGCCGCGGGTCCCCCTGGAGGGGGTGCGCATGGGCCGGCAGCGGATGCTGGTCCGCATCGACAAGGCGAAGGACGAGCTCGGCTTCCGCCCCACCTCGGTGGAGGACGCGGCCGGCCGCGCGGTGGCCTGGTACCGCGACCACGGCTACGCCTGAGGCGGAGCCGGTGCCGGCGGCGCCCCTCCCCGCGCGGGCTCGAGCCCGAACGGCAGAGACTGATTCTCACCACCGCGACGTGCTGGTGCTGGCACCTATGGGACTGGAGTGGCGGGCGGTCCGGCGCGCGCTCGCTGACGCCGCCGACCCCGCGCCGCTGGTCCGCTGCGGGATCTCGCTGCGCCGGTGGGAGCCGCCACCGCCACCGCTGCCGGCGCTGATCACCTGCGGGCTGGCCGGCGGCCTGCGGCCGGAGCTGCGACCGGGAACCGTGGTGGTGGCCGACTCGGTGGCGTTCGAGGACGGCGAGCCGGTGGACTGCGATCCCGGGTGGGTGTCCGCGCTCGTCGCCGGCGCCCGCGCCTGCGGTCACGAGCCGGTGGTGGGCCCGGTGCTGACGGCGGGGCGCCTGGTGGTCGGGGAGGCGCGGCGCACCTGGGCGCAGAGGGGATTCGTGGCCGCGGAGATGGAGACGGCACTGCTCGCCTCCAGCGGTGCGCCGCTGGCCAGCCTCCGGGTGATCATCGACGCTCCCGCGGCGGAGGTCTCGGGGCGCTGGACCTCGCCGGGGCGCGCCGCCCTCGACCCGCGGCGCTGGCCCGAGGCATTCTGGCTGGCCGGACGGGCCCCCAGGTACTCCCGGCTGGCGGCCCGATGCCTGGTCGCGGGCCTGGCCACCGCGGAGCGACAGCGGGACGTCCTCAGGGCCAATGCCACCGAGCGTAACTGAGTAAGACTGCAACTCAGCGCAGTCGGCGCGTACCATTCCGCCGCCTGGAACGCGTCGCCAAGCATCAGGTCACGAACTCTCCTTCTCCGCATCTCCTGCTCCTGGAGCGTTCCGGATGCCGGATTCGTCAGGCGAGGGGGGCGCGGGTACGCGGCTCGCCACGCTCTCCTTGGTTCGATCTCGAAGTGGCTTGGTGCGACCCGATCGCCCTTAGCAGGGGCCCCTGTTAGAGCTCCTCGGCGTCCCCGGGGGCGGAGATGACCCTGGCGACCACGCCCTCCAGGGAGACGTCGACGCCGAGGTAGAGGCGCAGCGCGTCCTGGAGCATGGAGGTGACGCTGGGCAGGCCGGCGTAGTCGGAGAGGCTGATCAGAGCCTCACGCTGGTGGTGGAGCGCCTCCTGGGTCAGCCGGAGTCCTCGGGCTGTGGCGTGGATGCGCACCACCCGCCGGTCGGGCGCCGACCGGGCGGCCATCACGAGGCCCCGTTCGCTCAGGTCGCGGACGAGCGTCGAGACACGGGTGTCGGGGCACTCCAGGAGGCCGGCGAGATCGCCCTGGACCACCCCGGCGCGCCCGGCGGCGCCGACCTCCAGGAGGAGCTGGTAGGTGAGGGCGGACAGGTCGTATTCGGCCAATGAATGGGCCATCAGCAACTGGGCGTGCCGGAAGCCGCGCCGGAGCGCCGCCGCCAGCCGCAGCTCCTCCAGGCGCCGGTCGGCGGCGCCCTGTCCCGCCTCCAGCGCCGCGCTCACGATGGGATGGACTCTAACGCGAGAGGGAAGCGGGCATCGCGGGTCAGGCCGCCGACAGCTCGATCTCGCACGCCGTCCCGGCGGGGACGACGATCGCGAGGCGGGCCGACGTCTCATCCCAGGTGGGCTGCACCCCGCAGGTGGTGCTGACCTGCGGGCTTCCCAGGGTGAAGTCCGACCAGGCAACGTCGATGCTGCCGGCACCGTGCTGAGCGGCGACGGTGACGGTCAGCCTGCCCTGGACGCCGTCGCCCTGGCTCGACGAGACACCGCTCGGCGCGGCGGCGAGGTAGGGGCGGGCCAGCTCGCGCAGCAGGGTCATGTTGAGGGTCTTGCCGTCCGGGCTGCGCACGCTCCACGCCCCGCTGGCCCTCCACTGCCACCAGGCCCAGCCGGCACCGCGGTCGGCGAAGGCGTCGAGGGCGTCGTCGATCCACTGGGTCGCGTGCGGGTCGCCGGTGTCGATGCCGAACTCCCCCACCCACATCGCCGCCGGCACCTGGCCGGCCTCCCTGGCAAGCTCGTCGACATGAGTGTCGAGCGACGACGGGTCACCGGTGAAGGCGGGCGGAAAGAGGACCCCGGTGTAGACGTGCGGCGCGTACACGAGATCGGGCGCGGAGATCGGAACGACGCTGGTGGGGAGGTCACCCAGGGCGTCGTTCTCGATCAGGAAGAGATGGTTGGGGTCGACCGCTCCGAGGGCCGAGATGGCGCGGGCATAGAACGGGAAGAGATCGTCCTTGTCGAAGCGCAGCGGCGGCAGGGGGAAGGCGTGCGGCTCGTTGATGATGTCGTAGCCGGCGACGCCGCTGTCGTCGCGGAAGCGCGCGGCCACGAACTGCCAGGTGCGCAGGTACTGGGTCTGCCAGTCGGAGGTCAGCCAGAAGTAGGCGGTCGAGGCGTTGATGGCCGGTGACAGCAGACGAGTCAGCGACGGCATCGGGCCCCACCGGACATCCGGCACCCATGTCAGGGTTGCCCAGGCCGGCGCCCCCGATCCCCCGAACGCCGGGCTCCAGCCCAGGAAGTGCATGTCGAGCACCACGTAGAGGTGGTGGGCGTTGAGCATCGCCACCGTGTTCGCGATGCGGTCCAGGTACGCGGTGCTGAAGTGACCGCGCTGAGGCTCGAGCAGCGACCACGCGATCGGCAGCCGTACCACGTCGAATCCGGACTCCTCCATCATGCTGGCGTCGGAGGCATCGAGCGGTGCCGGGTGCATGGTCGATTCGAGCAGAGCGTCGTCGTCGAAGCCGTGGAGGAGGACGGTGCGCCCGGAGGAGTCGACGATCCGCTGTGCCGAGGTGGACAGCCAGGGCAGGTCGGGCTGCGCCGGCGGTCTCGTCCCGGCAGGGGGAACCACGGCGGTGAGAGCGGGTACCGGCAGCACCAGCCACACCGCCACGGCGATCACGATGAGCGCCGTGAGCAGGGGCACCCGAGGAGCACCCGCTCGCTCACCGGGGCGCTGAGCCCGATGGCGGTCCCCTCTCGTGACCGCCGATGGCCGGCTCCGGCGGCTCCGACCGGCGCCGATCATCCAGCGCGTCCCCGCCGCCCGACGGCATCGAGAGGCGGGCGCGACCGGCGCGGTGGTGCCACTCTCAGGTCCGTCACAGCGATGCGAGGGCGCCGGCTTCCCGGCTCAGTCGGCGCAATCCTGGACATCGTCGCCCGGTCCGCATCCTACTCGGTCGATCCGCAAGCAGACGGCGGGCGATCGCATGCTCACCCCTCTGCCGGGGAGACTGCCCGGCGGCGCAGCGACTCGACCCACCGCCGGGACAGAGGAGGATCAGCACCCTTGCGGAGGGGCAGTTATTGTACCACAATGCGACACCATGGTCGCAGTGCTGCGCCGTTTGGGGACGGTCTCGACCGTCCAGGCCCTCGAGGAGGACCTCGAGCGGCGCACGCTGGACGGGGAGTTCCAGCCGGGTGAGCACCTCCGCGAGATCGAGCTGGCCCGGCAGTACGACGTCGGCCGGAACACCCTGCGCGCGGCCTTCGACGGGCTGGCCCACCGCGGGCTGCTGGTCAAGTCGCGCAACCGGGGCGTCTTCGTCCGGGTGCTCACCACCCGGGACCTCGCTGAGGTCTACGAGCTGCGCACGGCGATCGAGGTGCAGGCGGGACGCGCCCTGGCGGCACGGCGCTCGGTCCCCGAGGCCGCCAGCCGGGCGCTGGAGGCAGAGCGACGGCTCACCGACAGCTCGTCACGCCGGGATCTGGTGGAGGCCGACCTCGCCTTCCACCGCGCCATCGTCGACGGCGCGGGCAACGTCCGGCTGGGCGCCGTCCACCGCGACATCGCGGCCGAGATCCTGCTCTCCCTGGCCCAGTTGATGGAGACCGACTATGCGACCGTCGAGGATCTCGCGGCGGAGCATGCGGAGGTGCTCCGAACCATCGAGACGGGGAAACCGGCCAGCGCCGAGGCGGTGATCCGCCGGCACCTGGAGACGGCAACCGCCTGGCTGGTCAGCCGGGGGGCGCGCCCGGGATCGCCGAAGCCCGGACCGGCGGTCCGGCCTTAGCTGGAGCTAGGCGGCGCGGCGCAACGCGCCGAGCGACCGCGAGGCCGTCTCTCCGATCACCGCGGCGGCCCGCACGGCCAGGCGGCCACCGCCTCCGAGGAAGCCGTAGACCCGTCCGGTCAGCTCCACCTCCGCGTCGCCGCGGCAGGCGGGGCAGATGCCCTCGTTGAGTCCGAAGCCGTCGCGCGCCAGGATCGTCGAGCTGCAGGCACGGCACCGGCGCCCCGACGCGATGGCCCAGGGAGCTCCGTGGAACCCCCCCGTGGTGTGCGTGAACATGAGAAGAGCCCCCTCCGGAGTTGTCACTGTGTAGGATTGTAGCACAAGTGTGCTTGGGCCAAACCTGAGGCACGGGCGAGCCCCGACGGAACGGCACGCAGCCGCGGCCGCGGACCTGGCTGAGCCCGGCCCCTCCCCGGGGGGCCGCTGGGCTCCTCGGGACCTACGGCAGCCGGCCGATTCCCGGGAAGAACCGGCCGGTCCGGCGCGCGTAGGAGAGATAGGAGTCGCCGTGCGCCCGCCGCAGGTGGGGCTCCTCGACGAGCCGGGTCTGCATCTCCGCACCCACGGCGACCGCGGCCGCCCCCGCCGCCGTCACCGGGGTCGGGACGGCCACTGCGCTCGAGAGGGCGGCGAGGATCATGAAGGAGAAGACCGGGAAGGAGAAGACCGGGTTGCGCGCGAGACGGTACAGCCCGCGGGTCACGAGCTCGGTCCGCTCGGCGGTGTCCACCTCGATCCGCCACGACCGGCCGATGTCGCGCTGGGCGCGGAGGGTGCCGGCAAGGCCGAGCGCCATCCCCGCCAGGCCCAGGCAGCGGATCGGCGTGGCGCGCCGGGCCGAGCTCGCGGCGGCCGCCGTGCCGGCCAGGATGGTGAGGGCTCCCGCTGCCACGAGGGCGCTGGGGCCACGTGACCGCGCGCCGGGGATGCGGCGCAGCCGGAAGCCGCTCTCGCCGGTCGAACGGCGCTGTGCCCAGCTTCTCCCGCCGAAGACCGCCAGCACGTAGGCGGTCTGGAGCGCGATCGCCAGGCGCGCGACCAGGCCGTTCGACACCTCACAGCCTCCCGCCGACCAGCCCGACCTGAGAGGTTCCCCGAGCTCCGGGGAGCCGCTCACCCGGGGCGCGGACCTCCTCCGCGGCCCTGCAGACGCGTGATGTAGCGATCCACCTCGGCCTCGGTGATCGGCCGCCGGAAGAACGCGCTCCAGGCGTGGATCACCACGCCCATGCCCCAGAAGACGAGGACGAACGCCGGCCAGAAGATGGCATGCGGGGTCGTGAGCGCCCAGACGACGATCAACCCGGCGTTGACGAGGACGTACGCCAGCAGATGGGGCACGAAGTCGCGCCGCTCCTGCAGCTGCTTCATGGCCGCCTGGCGCAGGTCGTCGGATGTCACGCTCATCAAGGTCTCCTCGAAGGTCTCCTCGGTCCGTAGTCCAACAGCCCCACCCATACGACAGGCGATCTCCCGGGCGCCAGGGGCTTTGGTACGCGCCCCAGCAGGACGAAAGGGGTCCGCGCCGGTGCCGTGCGTGATCGCTGCCCGGGGGCGGGTAACCTAGCGCCCCGTGAAGCAGGTGAGCGAACCCGGCGTGCCGAGGATCCTCGAGAGGCTCAATGGACGGATGGGGACGCGCAGCGGCCCGGCGTTCGTGCCCCGGCTGCATCGCTGGCTGTACCAGCGCACCGGCGGCCGGCTCGGACACGGTGTCATCGGCGTGCCGTCCCTGCTCCTCCACACGACCGGGCGCCGCACCGGCCGGAGGCGCACCGCGGCGCTGGTCTACGGCCGCGACGGCGGCTCCTTCGTTGTGGCCGGGTCCAACTACGGCGGCGCGCACGACCCGGCCTGGCTCGCCAACGTCCGCGCCAACCCGCGCGTGCAGCTCCAGGTCGCGCGGCGGCAACTGGCGGCGGCGGCCCGGGTCGTGGAACGGGGCGACCCCGACTACCCACGGCTCCTGGCGCTGATGAACCGCGTCAACCGCAACCGCTACGACCACTACCAGGCCAGGACCACGAGGCCGATCCCGCTGGTCGTGATGAGTTACCCCACCCCACCCCGGGAGGGGTAGACTGGCCTCCGGGATGAAGCCGGCTCACAAGCGCGACGCCCTGCTCCGCCTCAAGACGGTTCGCGGCCACCTCGACGGCGTCATCGCCATGGTGGAGCGGGAGGAGTACTGCCCCGACCTGATGAAGCAGGTGGCCGCCCTCCAGGCCTCCCTGGAGAAGGTCAACCGGGTGCTGCTCCAGAACCACCTGGAGACCTGCGTCACCGAGGCGATCGCGGCGGGCAGCGGCGACGCCAAGATCGCCGAGCTGCTGGAGGCGCTGCGCTACACGAGCGCGCTCACCGACCTCCGCGAGCGGTTCGATCCCGTCCCCCTCCCCCACCCGGCGACCACCACCGCCCCGCCGCCGCCCGCCCACCGGAGAGGCGATGGCGGGACGGCCGGCGCCACGGCGGCGGAGCCGCGCCGCCCTGGCCGGCCGCTGGCGCCGCGATGACGGACAAGCCCGGCGCCGGCGCCACCGCCACCCTCTCCCGAACCCTGGAGATCGAGGGGATGCACTGCGCCTCGTGCGTCGCACGGGTGGAGAAGGCGCTTGCGGATGTGCCCGGCGTGCAGAGCGCGAGCGTCAACCTCGCCACCGAGCGGGCCGAGGTCGTCGCCGCACCCGGTGTCGCCGTCACGGCCCTCGAGGAGGCGGTCCGCGGAGCCGGCTACGCGGCCCGCGCTCCCACCGGCGAGGCCGAGCTCGCTGGAGCCCCAGCGACCGGGGACCGCCGAGCTCGCCGCCGCGCCGCCCTCCGGCTGCGCCGGGCCCAGCTCGCGGTCGGGGCGGTTCTCAGCACCGCCATCCTGGTCCTCGCCTACGGCTTCCCCTCCGCAGCCTGGTCCAATCCCATCCAGCTGGTCCTCGCCCTGCCCGTCTTCATCTGGGTCGGGGCCGCCTTCCACCGGGGCGCCCTCCGGGCGCTGCGCCACGGTGGCACCACCATGGACACCCTGGTCTCGGTGGGCGCGACCATCGCCTTCGGCTACTCGGCAGCCGCCACCCTCGCGCCTCCGCTGCATGGGCAGCCCACCTACTTCGACGTGGCGGCGCTGATCATCACCCTGATATCGGTCGGCAAGTTCCTGGAGGTGGTCGCCCGGGGGAAGGCGGGCGAGGCCATCGAGCAGCTCGCCGGCCTCCAGCCGCACACGGCCCACCGGCTCGAGGAGGGAGACCCCGCGCGCATCACGGACGTCGACACGCGGAGCCTGGCCGCCGGCGACATCCTCCTGGTCCGCCCCGGTGAGCCGATCCCCACCGACGGCACGGTGATCCACGGCTCCAGCGCCGTCGACGAGTCCATGCTGACCGGGAAGAGCATCGCGGTCGCCAAGGGCGTGGGTGCCGAGCTCGTCGGCGGCAGTGTGAACGGCAGCCGTCCTCTGCGCATGCGCGTCGACCGGACCGGAGCCGCGACCGTGCTCGCCCAGATCGTGCAGCTGGTGGAGCGCACCCAGGCGGAGAAGCCGCCCGTGCAGCGCCTCGCCGACCGCGCCTCCGCGGTCTTCGTGCCCACCATCCTGGTGCTCGCCGCCGCCACCTTCGCCGGCTGGACGCTCACCGGCCACGGCCTGGTCGCGGCGATGATCCCCGCGGTGGCGACGGTGGTCGTCGCCTGCCCCTGCGCTCTCGGCCTCGCAACCCCGGTGGCGGTGATGGTGTCGAGCGGCCGCGGCGCCGAGCTGGGGCTGCTCATGCGCGGCGGCGAGACCCTGGAGACGGTCCAGCGCCTGGGAGTGGTCGTGCTCGACAAGACCGGCACCCTCACCCAGGGACGGCCCGCCCTGCTCGATGTCGCCCCGGTCGGGGGCGCGGACGCGGACGAGGCGCTGGCTCTGGCGGCATCGGTCGAATCCAGCTCGGAGCACCCCCTCGCCCAGGCCGTGGTCGCGGGCGCGGAGGCGCGGCTCGGGCACTCGACGCCGGCCGCGGCAGGTGAGGTGGTGAGCCACCCGGGTGCCGGCATCGCCGGCACGGTTCGAGGTCACCGGGTGCTGGTCGGGGCACCGCGCTGGCTCGCCGAGCAGGGCGTCGCCGTGCAGGCGGGCGACACGGCGGCGGTGGACCTGGTCCACGGCGGGCGCACCGTCGTGGGCGTCGCCGTCGACTCCCGGCTGCGGCTCGTGCTGGGGATCGCCGACCCGCTCCGAGCGGAGAGCGCCGCCGGAGTGCGTCGCCTTCAGGAGATGGGGCTGCGCGTGATCCTCGCCACCGGCGACACCGCCGAGACCGCGGCCGGGATCGCGCGCGCGGCCGGCATCGCCGAGTGGAGGGCGGGGCTTCGCCCCGAGGACAAGGCGGCGCTCGTCGGTGAGCTCCGCCAGGGGGGCGTGGCGGTGGCGATGGTCGGAGACGGCGTCAACGACGCCCCCGCGCTGGCCGCCGCCGACGTGGGCATCGCGGTCGGCAGTGGGACCGGGGCGGCGATGGCGGCCGCGGCCATCACCCTGGTCCACGGCGACGTCGGACGCGTCGGCGACGCCATCGCGCTGAGCCGGGCCACGCTGCGGATCATCCGCCAGAACCTCGCCTGGGCCTTCGGCTACAACCTGGTCCTGGTCCCCCTGGCGATGCTCGACGTCATCCCCCCCGCGCTGGCCGCTCTGGCGATGGCCTGCAGCTCGGTCACGGTGGTCGGCAACGCGCTGCGGCTGCGCCGATTCCGGCCCGGAGCGGGCCAGGAGAGGGGCCGCGCCCGACCGGCGCCACCCGCCGCGGCGACGTTCTGACTCCCCCTAGCGGGAGGGTCGTCGGTCGCGTCACACTTCCGCCTCAGCAGGGAGGACAGGGAGGCTGGGCTGCCCTCTCCGCGCGCGCCAGCACAGACCGACAGTACGCACCAAACCTTTCAAGCGGAGGCTCAGCACGTGCCCATCCAACCCGCCGCACCCGTCGCACCGGTGAGTCGCCCATGAGCGCCGCCGTCGATGTCGCCGAGACCTCGGAAGCCTACGTCCCCTTTCAGCTGGAGCAGCGCGGCATCGATCTGATCCCCGACTCGGATCGGAAGATGGGGCCGTGGGGACTGTTCTGGCTCTGGTCCGGAGCGGTCTGGAACGTCGAGTTCCTCTTCTACGGGGCCCTGATCTGCTCCTTCGGCCTCTCCCTCTGGCAGGCCGTGGCGGCGATCCTGCTCGGCAACGTCGTCTACGCGTTCCTCGGCTTCGCGAGCCTGGCGGGGCCGGCGACCGGGACCACCGCCTTCATGGTCAGCCGTGCTCCCTTCGGCCGCAACGGTAACCGGGCGCCGTCCCTCTTCAACTGGCTCACCCAGGTCGGCTTCGAGGTACTGGGGCTCGTCCTGGTGGTGCTGGTGGTCATCGCGATGCTCAACAAGGCGGGTGTCTCCAACGTCGGCACCGCCGCCAAGGTGGTCATCATCATCTGCGCGGTCGTGGTGCAGTTCATCGTCCCCTTCCTGGGACACGCGACCATCAAGACGGTGCTGCGCTACCTCTCCTTCGTCTTCATCGCGATCTTCGTCATCATGGCCATCCTGGTCCTTCCCAACGTGCACTGGAACGGCCTCCAGACGGGCACCACGTGGTGGCTGTGGACCACCGCCCTGGTGCTGATCGTCTCGACTGGTGGGCTGGGATGGACCGAGAACGCGGCCGACTACTCGCGGTACCTGCCCAAGGACACCAGCAAGGCAAAGACTTTCTGGTCGGCCACCCTGGGAGCCGCCATCCCCTCCATCCTCCTCGAGCTGCTCGGCGTCGCCGCCTACCTGGTGAGCACCAATGTCGGCTCGACCGAGGTGATCGGCATCCCGTCGGCCTTCGCCGCGCACGCCGACTGGTTCTTCTGGCCCTTCATGATCGTCGCCATCTTCCAGCTGTTCGCCATCAACACCATCGACATGTACTCATCGGGCGTGACCCTCCAGGCGATCGGCATCCCCGTGAAGCGGTGGGGCTGCATCCTCATCGATACCGTCGTGAGCGGGGCGGTCACCGGCCTGGTCATCTTCCAGGGGAAGGTCGGAACCGACCTCTCCGAGTTCCTCGACTACATCGTCGTCTGGCTGGGGGCCTGGTTCGCCATCATGGCGGTGGACTACCTCCTCCGCCGGGGCAGCTACGACCGGGCTTCGCTGACCGCCCATCGGGGTGGCCTCTACTGGCGTGATGGCGGCTTCAACTGGAAGGCGCTCCTCGCCCTTGCCGCCGGCATGTTCGCGGCCATGATGTGGATCGATGCCCTCTACTACTACCCCGCGTACCAGGGACCGATCTCCAGCGCCACCGGCGGCGGTGACCTGAGCTGGCTGATCGGCATCGTGGTCGCCGGTGTCCTCTACTACCTCCTCTCGTTCCGCAGCATCCCGCGGGAGGTCCCGGTCGCGGTGGTCGCACCGGCCGCCCCGGTCGTGGCGCCCGCGGCCCCGGAGACCGCGAGCTGGATCGCGGCGGACAGGACCGGAAGGGACTGAGGTCCACGAAAGCCGAGGACCTCAGTCCCCTTCCCGCGGCCGTGCTGCTGTGGGATACTGATTGCCGCATCCCCCCCCGCGCTCAGGTGCGGGGGAGGGATGCCAGTTCTCCGGACGATGGTCCGTGCCGAGGACGGGAGATCTCGAGAGGTCCCGATCGCATATGGGCACCCCTGCGACCCGGACCGCGGACGCCCACTTCGCGTCTGCGCCTCGCGTTTCCCACTCGAGCTCGACGCGGCGCTCGTGGAACCGGCCCATCCGCTGCGCGGCGCGGGCCACGGCCGCCCGCTCGGACGGTGTGAGCGGGTCGAGCAGACGAACCTGCAGGCGCACCAATTCGGGACCCACCACGCGGCGCCAGGCGCCCCGAACCCTGCCGGCGATGACCAGCACGTTGCTGAGGACGCTTCCGAATGCGAAGAGGGCGGGATCGAACCGCCGGTCGGGGTGATCGAACGCGGAGCGGTCACGGTACGCGACCGTGAGCTCGTCGAAGTTCGGCAGGAGGTGAGCGAGCGTGGCCCTCGCTGGGCGCGGCCGCGCGCCCGCATCGAACCAGTAGCGGGTGCCGCCGATGACCTCGGACGCCAGGCTCGAGCCCGCTCCGGCCACGCCGGCGCGGGTGTCCGCCAGGGTCACGCCGGCCCACCACGCGAAGTCCTGGAGCTGGGCGGGCCCCCGGCTGCGGAAGTACCGCTCGGCGAGCCTGCTCAGGCCTTCCTCACGATCCACGCACGGCCGGGCGGGCACGCGCTCCTCGAGGAGCATGTAGGTGAACTCCCGGCCGCGCCGCGGACCGCTGACCACGAGGGCGTCCAGCTCCGCCGCCAGGATCAGATGGGACAGCCGCTGGCCATCGGGGGCGATGCCTGAGGCCCGCAGCACCTCAGCCAGCTCGACGCGGGTCAGCTGACGGCCCCCGGCGAGGACCGAGGTGAACGCGGTCTCAGCCCGGGTGATCACGGCGCCATCGATCTCCAGACGGCGCAGGCGGCCGGCGATCCCGGCGCGGATCCGCGGCCCCGTCAGGGCGAGCAGCCACCGGATGTCGGCGGGGAGCACCAGGTGCCAGGTGGGGCGCAGCAGATGGGTGCGCAGGATGGCACCTGCGTCGAACAGCTGATGGACCCCGGCTGCCGTCACGTCACGGGCGCGCTGACCGAGAGCCCAGGCGGCCGCCGGGTAGTCCTGGGACTGCACGGCGCCCAGCCAGCCCACGACCTCCGCCGCCCCGTCGAGCGGGTCGCCGGCGAGACGCTGGCTGTGGAGGCGCCGGGTGGCGATGTCCATCGCGGGAAGCACACCTGCTGATGTCGGCAAAGCTCATCGACCCGATCGGCAGGTCACCGCGTGCAGGGGCTCTCCGGGTGATTGCCAACCCGAGACGACGATAGCAGCCGTCGCCGGCCGCAGTCACAGCGCAGGGCCAGGCCGTCACGTCTTGTCGGGCCGCGTGCGCCGCCTCGAGGGTCCTGCCGAGATCGGCAGTTCGCCTGCATTTCGTGACGAATATTTCGTCACGAAACACCTGATACCGCCCGAAACGTGACAGCCCTCCCTCCGCGAGGGCAACCTCCCACGGCGGGTGCGCGGTGGCGAAGTTGGCGTCTCTCTGACATACTTATATGACATATGTGTGCCATGCTCGCGGTAGCCCCGGCCGGCCCGGTCTCCGAGGCCGAGCTCGGCAGGCTGGGGGATCTCGTCGAATCCCTGATGACGGGTCTCCAGGCGGAGGGCATGACCGGCTCCGAGGCGGAACGCTGGGAGGAGGTGGAGCCGGATCTGGCGGCCGTCCTGGACTCCGCCATCGAGAACGTCCCCCCGGTGGCACGGCGGCTGGCCGCCGCCCAGCAGCGGCTGGGCTGGCTGCTCCGCTCCGCCAGGACCGGCGCCGAGGTCGAGGAGACTGCCGTCGACGACCTGGAAACCGTCCTCGAGTGCCTGCTCGCGTACACCGAGGGGCTCCCCGTCGGCGCCGACCGCTCGCCGTCCGAGCTGCTCGGGTGGCTGGCCGGGACGCTGGGCACCTCCCAGGCCGCCATCGCGCGCATGGTGGGGGTCTCCCTGCGGACGCTCCAGCGCTGGCTGCAGGGCCAGGCCCGGCCCGGTCCCGGAGAGGCGGCCCGGATCCGCCGCCTGGCGCGGGTCGTCAACGAGGCGCGGTTCGCGCTCACCCCCGAGGGGGTGGTCGCCTGGCTGGACCGGCCCACGCCTCACCTCGACGGGCTCGCACCGGGGGATGTGATCCGCTCGCCCGAGGCCGGCGCAGACGCCCGGCTCGACCGCCTCACCGCCACCCTCCGCTACGGGTGAGCCCCCCCTCCGCGCGGTCCGCTCCCCGGCGGCACGCCGGCGGTGCGGCGACCATGCCCACCACCCCCGTCGACCTGGTCGCCTACCGCGGCATCAGCGGGATGCGGCCACTCTGGTGGACGCCCAACCTCGGCGCCGGCCGCTGGCACGGACCGGACCAGCCCCAGCCGGTGCAGTACCTCTCGACCCATCCGATGGGACCGCTCGCCGAGCAGGCCCGCCATGCGGGCACCCACACCGCCGTGACGCTGCGCCAGCTGCGACGCCACGTCTTCGCCATGCGGGTGCGGCTCGCCCGCGTGGTGGTCCTCGACTTCGGCCGCGCCGCGGCGAGCGGTCTTCCGCCGGAGGCGCTGGTGGGGCCGCCGTCGACCTACCCGCTCTGCTCGAAGTGGCTGGGCAGGCTGCTCGACCGCTTCCCCGAGATCGACGGGCTGCTGGTCCCCGGTGCCGCCCTCCCCGGCGTCCATTCCCTGGTGGTGATCGGCAAGCGCCACCCCTTCCCGTATCTCGCCGCTCCCCGTCGGGCGCTCGACGTCCCCTGCGCCGCGGTCGGTCTCGACGCCCATGCCGTCACCTCGCTGGCGGGTCGTGTCGTTCCCCTCGAGTCGACCGACCACCCGGCGCTCGAGGCCTGGCGGGAGGGTCGGCGGTACGAGTTCATCCAGCCGCGGGCCGTGGCATGACGCCGTACCCCTCCGTGACCCCCGAGGGGAGCCGCCCGCCCTCCACCACGTCGGGCACGCCCGTGGCGCGTGAAGCCGGCGAGGCGGCATGCTTGGCAGGTGCCCGAGCAGCCTGACCCCCCGAGCCCCGACGTCGAGGCCGAGGCCGAGCGCC
Source organism: Candidatus Dormibacteria bacterium (assembly GCA_049511615.1). GTDB lineage: Bacteria > Chloroflexota > Dormibacteria > Aeolococcales > Aeolococcaceae > Changshengia. Next base: position 43,042 of record JBEKXW010000011.1, read on the forward strand.
GACTCCGCCGCAACGTCCGCCTGGTCGGCACCCTGCTCGGCGAGACCCTGGCCGAGCAGGAGGGTGAGTCCCTCCTCGAGCTCGAGGAGGAGGTGCGGGCCAAGACCAAGCAGCTGCGGGAGCGCCACGACGAGAAGGTCAGCCAGGCCCTCGACCGCCAGCTCGGCGAGATCGACGTCGGCACCGCCACCCGCCTGATCCGCGCCTTCTCCCTCTACTTCCAGCTGGTGAACGTCGCCGAGCTGGAGCACCGCGTGCAGGTCATCCGGGGGATCCAGGCAATCCCGGCCGGCGGCTCCGCCTCGCCGGGGACCTTCCACGCCCTCTTCTCCCGTGCCGCCCACATCGAGGGCGGTCGGGAGCGCCTGGCCGCCGCGCTCGCCGAGCTGGACGTCGTGCCGGTGGTGACCGCCCACCCCACCGAGGCGGTCCGCCGCTCCGTCCTCGACCACGTCAACGGGGTCGCCATGGCCCTCGACGCCCTCGACGGCCCACCCCCCGGCTCGCCCCGGCATGCCGCGCTGGTGGCCGCGATGCGCCGCCACATCGAGCTGCTCTGGCAGACCGAGGAGCTGCGCACGGTGCGCCCGACCGTCCTCGACGAGGCCCGCGACATCCGCTTCCACCTCGACCTCCTGATGGACGCCGTCCCCGCCGTCCACGCTGAGCTGGATCGCCGCTGGGTCGAGGTGTTCGGCAGGCCGCGACCGGCCATCCGCCCCTTCCTGCGGCTCGGCTCCTGGGTCGGCGGCGATCAGGACGGCAACCCTCACGCCCGGGCCAGGACGCTGCGCGATGCGCTGCAGGCCCAGAAGCAGATGGTGCTGAGCCGCTATCGCGACGCAGTTATAGCCCTCTCTGTCCAATACAGCCAGTCCGTCCGGTGGACGGGCACCGACCCGACCCTGGCGGCGTCCATCGCCGACGACGAGGCGCAGATGCCCGAGGCCGCTCACGAGCTCGGGGAGCGCAGCCGGGACGAGCCCTACCGGCGCAAGCTCAACCTCGTCCATCGCCGCCTGGAGGCGGGGCTGGCCCAGCTCCAGGGAGATCACGCCGAGCGCCCCTACGCCACCGCCCAGGAGCTGCTCGACGATCTCGACCTGGTCGACGCCGCGCTGCGCCGGCAGCGCGGTGCTGTGTTCGCCGACGGCGCCCTGCTCGACCTGCGCCGCCAGGTCGGCGCCTTCGACTTCTGCGGCTACTCCATCGATGTCCGGTTCCACAGCGCCCGGCTTCGGGAGGTGGCCTCGGCGATCCTGCGCCAGTCCGGGCAGGTGGAGGGGGGCTTGGACTCTCTCGACGAGGACGTCGCGATGGGCCTGCTGGCGCGCGCCATGCAGCAGCGCGGACCTCACATCGGCACCCTGGTGCTGAGCCCGGACGACCGCGACCTCCTCGAGACGCTGGTGGAGATGGGACGGGCTCAGCGGGCCATCTCGCCTCGCGCCACCGAGAACGTGGTGATCTCCATGACCCACTCACCGGTCGAGGTCATGGCCACGATGTGGCTGGCCTCCCTGGTCGGGCTCGTCTCCTGGTCCTTCGGCGGTGTGCACAGCAGCCGCCTCGACCTGGTGCCCCTGATGGAGACGATCGCCGGCCTCCGCGCCGCACCGGGGGTGCTCCGCCGTCTCCTCGACCAGCCCGAGTACGCCCAGCAGGTGCGGGCCCGGGACAACCTCCAGGAGGTGATGCTCGGCTACAGCGACAGCAGCAAGGACGGCGGCTACCTGGCGGCCCAGTGGTCGCTCTACGTCGCCCACCGCCAGCTGGCCCGGGTCTGCGACGCCGCGGGCGTCCGGCTCCGCCTCTTCCACGGCCGCGGCGGCACGGTGTCCCGGGGCGGCGGGCCCACCCACGAGGCCCTCCTCTCCCAGCCGCCCGGGGTGGTCCGGGGCCGGGTGCGGCTGACCGAGCAGGGGGAGATCCTCCACTACCGCTACTCGCGCGCCGAGGTGGCCCAGAACCACCTCGAGCTGGTGGCGGCGGCCGTGTGGGAGGCCAGCTCGCTGCAGGGCCCACTTCCCCCCGCGCACGAGTCGGTCTGGGAGACGGCGATGGCCCGCATCGCCGCCGACAGCTACCGCCGCTACCGGTCCTTCGTGTACACGGATGAATTCGAGCGCTTCTTCACCGAGGTCACCCCGATCGGCGAGCTGGGCCAGCTCAACATCGGCTCCCGCCCGGCGAGCCGCGGCCAGTCGACGCGGATCACCGAGCTCCGGGCGATCCCCTGGGTGTTCGCGTGGAACCAGACACGGTTGATGCTGCCCACCTGGTACGGGGTGGGTGGCTCGCTGCACGCCTTCGCCGAGGACCGTGACGTTGATGCCGATGATGACCGCAACGCGCCGCCCCCCGGCGAGGCCGACGCCCCCCTGCCCCCCGCCGGGCCGGCACGCTGGAAGCTCCTTCACGAGATGTACCGGCAGTGGCCGTTCTTCCGGGCCCTGGTCGGCAACCTCGAGATGGCTCTGGCCAAGACCGACCTGGGGGTGGCGAGCCGCTACTTCGAGCTGGTCACGGAGCCGCGGCTGCGCGAGCGGATGTGGGCGGAGGCGACCGCCGAGCACGCGCGCACCCTCCAGGCCATGGTCCACGTCACCGGCAAGCACACCCTGCTCGCCGACCAGCCGCTGCTCCGCGAGACGCTGCGACTTCGGGATCCCTACATCGACCCCCTGTCGGTGCTCCAGGCCCAGATGCTGGCCCGCTACCGGGCCCTCGACGAGACCGATCCGCAGCGTCAGGCCCTGCTGGAGGCGATCCTCCGCAGCGTCAACGGTATCGCCGCGGGCCTGCAGAACACCGGCTGACTGCAGACCACCGGCTGGCTGAGTAACCTGTCCTGGTCATGGAGAGGCGGGAGGAGCGGATCCGAGCTCACGACGGCCATTCGATGGGTGGATGGCTCGCGGTGCCCGAGCGCGGCTGGGGCCCCGGTCTGGTGGTCATCCAGGAGATCTTCGGCCTGACCGGCTACATCAAGGGCGTCTGCGACCGGCTCGCCGGTCTCGGCTACGTCGCCCTGGCGCCCGATCTCTACTCGCGACTCGAGCCCGACCTGGTGCTGGACGAGCACCTACCGGACAGCTTGCCCCGCGCCTTCCAGGCGATGCAGCGGCTGGACGTCCCGCAGGCGGTCGACGACGCCACCGCTGCGCTCGAGCACCTGCGCACGCTTCCCGAGGTGGGGGACGAGCGGGTGGGCGTGATCGGATTCTGCCTCGGCGGCGGCATCGCCTTCATGGTGGCGGCCGCCTCCGACCCGGCGGTCGCCGTCTGCTACTACGGCTCGGCGATCCCGAGCGCCCTCGACAAGGCCGGGCAGGTGACCTGCCCCATCCTCTTCCACTTCGGCGAGGACGACACGTACATCAGCACCGCGCAGCGCCGGGCGGTGGCGCACGCCTTCGCCGGCCGCCGCGGGGTCGAGCTGCATCTCCACCCCGCCGCCGGCCACGCCTTCGACAACCACGACTCGGCCATCTTCCACCGACCCCGGGCCGCGGCCCGGGCCTGGGAGCAGACCACGGCCTTTCTCGAGTACCACCTCCCCGCCGTGGGGTGAGCCCCCGCCGGCCCCCGCAGCGTGGGCGGCTCCACAGGGCCGTGGCTCACGCCGCTACACTTCCGATCGCTTCATCTGCGTCTTGGGAAGGAAGGACCGTGGATGCCGGCGTACGCCGTGTGCAGGACCGTGTTCACGCCCGCCCGCGCGCACCCGGCGCGCGGCGGCCCCAAAGCCGGGGGCAGGCCACGGTCGAGTTCTCGCTCGTCTTCGTCCTCTTTCTCGTATGCCTGCTGGCCATCATCGACTCGTGGGTCTGGACCATCGAGACCGACGCCGCGGATGCCGCGGTGGAGCAGGGAATCGGCGTGGCCATGTCGGCCGAGGCATCGGCGATCAACACCAGCCCGGCGCTGACCGACGTGTACGCGAGCGTGCTTCCCCTCCTCCACCAGCCCCTGCTGGGCACGAGCGTGGAGGACTGGTACGCACCCGAGCTGGCGGCCCTGCGCGACGAGGTGGGGGCGACACGGTGCCCCACCGCCGATGAGGTCGCCGACTACTTCGAGGGGCTCGGCTCCGGCTACGACGGAGTGGGCCACGTGGTCGTGTGCGCTGTGGATGACGGCGCCGGCCACGTCACGGTCGCGGTGACCGGGTACGCCATCTCCTTCGTGCCCCCCGGCCTCGGGCCCCTCAACTGGCGGGGGTGGGGTCTGCCGATCACCCAGTCGGCGTCGGTGAACGTCGGGACGTACTCACCATGACGCCCCGGCGCGGTTCGCGGCGCGGCCAGGATGCCCAGGCCGCCATCGAGATGGCGCTGGTCCTCCCGCTCATGATCGTGATCGTGCTCGGCTTCGTGGGGATGATGCTGGAGCTGAGGGCCGAGAACGAGTTTCAGACCGCCGTCGACCTCGCCGCCCAGGCCTCGCTCGTCCCGCCCCTCGGCGATCAGGCCGACAGCGCGGTGGACTACACGTACGCCTTCACTCACACCCTCGACCCCAACGGGAGCGAGGGCGGGTACCTCGTCGTCACCAGCCCGATCGATTGCACCGGCCCCTACCTGAACGGGGAGATCAGCCTCGACCGCCAGGGCATCGCGCAGCCGGTCACCTGCACGGCGCAGGCGGACCTCGACTTCTCCAGGACCCCGATCAGCCTGCTCTGGTTCTGGACGATCCACCTCAGCGCCAGCGCGGACGCCTACCCCTCCGCGTACCGTCAGTGCGAGAGCGTCCCCGCTCCCGCCCCCGGCGCCACCTTCAACCCGGCCCAATGCTGAGCCGCCGGCGACGCAGGGCGGAACGGGGCCAGATCCTGGTGATGTTCGCCTTCTCGATGCTGTTCCTCGTGGTCGGCATGATCGCGGTGGCCGTCGACCTCTCCCAGCTCTACGAGGTGCGCGTGCGCCTGCAGGGCGCCGCCGAGCAGGCGGCGATGGCGGGGGCGAGCCAGATCGACTACGTGGCGGCGGAGAGCGGCAGCGCGGCGCTGGCGCCGTCCTTCGCGGCGGCCTGCGCCCGCGCCGGTGACGCCCAGAGCGGCGTGGCGGGGTCGACGACGTGCGTCAACCCCGGGGGCACCGATGAGGTGGTGGCGACCGTCTCCATCCAGGCCCCCGTGTCGATCCCGCTGCCCGGCGCGGGAGGAACCTTCACGATCACCGCCACCTTCACCGCCGCGCCCGTGCTGGGCGGGCAGACGCCGGTGGGGTAGGCGGGGCGCCCCGTCCGATCAGCGGCGACCGGTGGACCGCGGGTCGCGCTCGTAGAAGACCACCGCGAGCGGGAGGTCGTACGGCATACTGCTGGGCCCGACCCGGAGGTACACGTTCTGTTCGGGGGCGACATTGATGGTCGCCCCCGAGTCCGTCTCGTCCACGACCCGGTAGCCGTGCTGGGTGAGGCGCGCGCCGTCCCTGTCCCGCTCGTCCTCCGACGTGTACTTACGCCGGAGCCGCGCCGGGTAGGTGTCGCGCGCGGACCACTGGTTGAGCTGACGCCGCCTCCAGAAGTCGCGCAGCCAGCCGGCAGTGGTCACCGCCACATCTTCCCACCGTGCCGCGGCCGCCGGGATGGTGGACCCGGCGGTGGGCGTCACGCGGCCCCGGCGAGGTTCAACCGGCCAGGCGGTCCAGCCGTTCCGCGATCGCGCCGACGAAGTCCTCGTGCTCCGGCTTCATGAGCACGCTGCGGAGCACCCGGATTCGCTCCTCGCTGATCTCGAGGTCCGGGCGCCGGCGGTGGAAGCTCTCGCCGGTGACGCGAGCCACGCTCAGGTAGACAGGGTCCTCGGCGGCCATGGCCCGTTCGAAGAGGCACTGGCTGGCGGCGTCGACGTCGCCGGTGGTCATCCCCTCGCCCCAGGGGAAGTAGGCGACGATGTCCAGCTCGGGCTCCTGGTAGAGGCGCAGGCGTTCCGAGGCGCCGATCAGGCGGGCGAAGTGAACCGCCGCCCTCCGGCAGGCCGCGAGGATCGCGCCCATCCCGGACTGCGTGAGCGGGAAGAGCTGGAGGGTCGTCCAGAGGGCGGCGGCGGCGGCTCCCGCGCGGGAGCACTCCAGGCTGATCTCCCCAAGGTGGAGCTCGGAGGAGGTGAAGTAGGTGTACGGGGAGTCGTGGACGTAGAACCGACCGACCGACGGGTCATGGAAGAGGACGCAGCCGCAGCCGTAGGGCTGGAGGCCGTGCTTGTGGGGGTCGACCACGACCGAGTCGCACGCGGCGATGGCCCGGTACGGCCCCACCGGGATGTCCGCCGCTTCCGCCCACGCCAGGATCGCGTGGAAGCCCCCGTACGCGGCATCGACGTGCAGCCGCACCCCGTACCTCTCGCGCAGGGAGAGCGCCTCGTCGATCGCGTCGACAGCCCCGAGCGCCGTGGTCCCGGCGGTCAGCACCACGGTGCCGATCGAATCGGTGCGCAGCAGGTGCTCGAGAGCGTCCAGGTCGATCCGCCCCCGGGCGTCGGCGGGCACGCGGACCCCGCGGACACCGAGCAGGTGGCACATCCGCTCGTGGGTGTAGTGGCTCTCCTCGCTGAAGGCGATCGCGGCTCCCGGCCGGAGCTCCCGGGCGACGAAGAGCGCCTCCAGGTTGGCGATCGTCCCGCTCGAGGTCAGGTGTCCCAGGAACTCCGCGGGGTAGTGGAACATGGCGGCGACGGAGGCCACGGCCTCCCGCTCCAGCGCCGCCGTGGCCGGCCCCCCGTCGAGGGCGTGATTGTTGGGATTGATGAGCATCGCCATCAGATACGCGGCGGCCGCGGCGGGGTGGGGCGGCTTGAGCATCTGACCGGCGTAGCTGGGGTGGAAGAAGGGGTAGTTGTCCCCCAGCCGGCTGCCCAGCTCCTCCAGGACCCGCGCCGCCCGCTCCGCGCTGACCGCCACCGAGGGGTGTGGTGTGACGCCAGGCCAGCCGGCCTGCCAACGCCGCACCGTCTCGACTGCCTGCAGGCTGGCGGAGTCGAGATCCATCGACGCAAGTCTACCGGCGGCGCGGGAGAGGTTCGGCGGGCAGGCCGGCAGGTCCGGCACCGCGTGGGCGGGCAGCCGTCCCCATCCCTTGACGTCTTCCGGCAACATGCTATAGTGCGCATCGCAATATGTCGCAGCGCATAGCAAGGCCGCCCCAGGGGACGATCGCCCTCACCGCCCTCGCCCTGCTCACCGAGCGCCCGCTCCATCCGTACGAGATGCAGCGGCTCATGCACGACCGGCGCAAGGACTACGCCGAGGGCAGGACGCGCGCCCTCTACCGGGCGATCGAGGAGCTCCAGGCCGCGGGGTGGATCGAGCCCGTCGAGACCACGCGGGAGGGCCGGCGGCCGGAGCGCACCGTCTACCGGATCACCCCCGACGGGCACGAGGCGCTCGAGGACTGGCTCCAGGATGTCCTGGAGCGTCCGGTCCACGAGCACCTTGCCTTCACCGCCGCGGTCGGCATGCTCGCCTACCTCCCCCAGGACCGTGCCATGGGCGCGCTCCAGCACCGGGTGGTCGAGCTGCGGGCCGAGCTGGCGGCCCGCGACGAGGCGTCCACGGCCCTGGACCAGGAAATGCACCTTCCCCGCGTCGTCCTCCTCGAGGACGAGCACGAGCGAGCGCTGCGGGAGGCCGAGCTGCGCTGGATCGTGGCGCTCCTGGAGGACATGCGCGTGGGCCGGCTGGGCTGGGACGAGGAGAGCCTCCGGACCCATTTCGAAGCGATGCACGATCACGAGGCCGCCCGGCGGGGACGCCACCACGGGCCGGCCTCCGATCCCGATCAGACCTAGCGACCCAGAGGAGGGCCCACCGATGATCCACACTCGAAAGCTGCGCCGCACCTTCCGAGGCCGGCGGTCCACGGTCGAGGCGGTTGCCGGCGTCGACCTCGACGTGGCCGGCGGCCAGACCTTCGGGTTCCTGGGCCCGAACGGTGCCGGCAAGACGACCACCCTGCGGATGCTCTCGACGCTCCTCCCGGTGACCAGCGGCGAGGCGACCGTCGCCGGCTGCGACCTGCTCCGGGAGCCGGCCAGGGTGAGGCAGCGGATCGGCTACGTCAGCCAGGAGGGGAGCAGCTACTCGGAGGTGACCGGACGCCGCGAGCTGGTCATCCAGGGGCGCCTCTACGGGATGAGCGGGGGGGCGGCCGACAGGCGGGCGGCGGAGCTGCTCGAGACCCTCGAGCTCACGGACTGCGGTGACCGCAAGACCAAGACGTACTCGGGCGGCCAGAAGCGGCGCCTCGACGTCGGCATCGGGCTCATGCACCTCCCCCAGCTCCTCTTCCTGGACGAGCCGACCACCGGGCTGGATCCCCAGAGCCGGGCGCGGATGTGGGACGAGGTCCGCCGCCTGCGCCAGTCCGGCACCACCGTCTTCCTCACCACCCACTACCTGGAGGAGGCCGACGCGCTCTGCGACCGCATCGCGATCATCGACCACGGGAAGATCGTGGCCGAGGGCACGCCCGAGGAGCTCAAGCGGGAGATCGCCGGCGACGTGGTGCTGGTGGGACCGGAGGGCCCGCCCGAGCACGCCCGCGACATCCTGAAGGGGCAGGACTTCATCCGTGAGCTGACCGAGGAGGACGGCGCCCTGCGCCTCTACGTCGACCGGGGCGAGACCGCGATGCCCCAGATCATCCGGCTCCTCGACGGCGCGGGCGTGACCCTTTCGGCACTCTCGCTTCACCGTCCGAGCCTGGACGACGTCTTCTTCCGCCAGACCGGGCGCTCGCTCCGCGAGACGGCGCCATGACCGAGGCGATCCGGTTCCAGATGGAGTACAGATCGTGAAGCTGCTGCGCGACACCTGGCTGATGTTCGGCCGCTACTTCTACATCTTCATCAGCAATCCGATCTGGGTGATCATCGGCGTGATCCAGCCGGTGCTCTACCTGCTCCTCTTCGCGCCCCTGCTCAAGTCGATCGCGCACATGCCGGGATTCCCGCCGGGCGGCGCCTACAACGTCTTCGTGCCGGGACTGCTGATCCAGCTCGGCCTCTTCGGGGCGAGCGGGGTCGGTTTCGGCCTCATCGACGAGCTGCGCTCGGGCGTGATCGAGCGCTTCCGAGTCACCCCGGTCAGCCGGTTGGCACTGCTGCTGGGGCGCGCCGGTCGCGACCTTCTGACCCTACTGATCCAGTCATTGATCCTGCTCGCGCTGGCCGTGCCCTTCGGGCTCAAGCCGACCCTGACCGGCGTGGTGATCATGCTGGGCCTGGTCGCGCTCATCGGTCTCGGCATGTCCTCGATCGCCTACGCCGTAGCGCTCGCCCTCAAGGACGAGAACTCATACGCGCCGCTGGTTTTCACCATCTCCCTCCCCCTGCTGCTGCTGAGCGGTGTCCTGCTGCCGCTTAAGCCCTTGGCTCCCCAGTGGCTGCAGGACATCGGCCAGGCCAACCCCCTCTACTACGCGGTCAACGCCGCCCGCGACCTCTTCAACGGCAGGGGCGGCTCGCCCGAGGTGCTCGAGGGGCTGCTGATCATGGCCGCGCTCGCGGTGGTGGGTGTGGCGATCGGGGCCCGGCAGTTCGCCCGCGCGATCGCCTGACGAGCCGGACCGGCGGAGGTTCAGAGCCGAGTCAGCTGGGCCAGGTGCCGTGCACCGAGGGGCGTGGCGGTGGACGCCCCTGACGGCGCCACGTCGCCGGTCACCGGGTCGGAGGCCGGGGCTGGAAGCCATAGGCGCCGGAGCCGGTCACCGACGTGGGCTGGTCCGGCAGGGGCGCGCACGCATAGACACCATCGATGCTCACCGTGTCGCTCGCGTAAGGCGAATGCAGCGCGGATCCACCGCCATTCAGGCGACGTACCCCTGCTCCCCCCACACCGAGAGCGAGACCGGCGGGTCCGAGCAGTAGCCGGATCCTGTCAGCGCCGATTCCCGGCCGCTCCCCACACTCGGCGCCGGAGGACCCGCCAGCTGCACGGTTGCCGAAGCGGTCGCCTCCTCGCCGGACCGGTCGAGGACGGTGAGCGTGACCGTGTGCGTGCCGCCGTACTCGAACGTGTGCTGGACACTCGGGCCCGGTGAGCCCTGCGTGTCCGAGCCGTCTCCGAAGTCCCAGATGTAGGCGGTGATCGGGCTGGACGCCGCGACGGTGGCCGAGGCGGTCACGCCGGCCGGTGCCGACGGCGAGGAGGCGCGCAGGGTGAGGCTGACGAGCACCGCCGGTGCGCTGGCCATCGCAGCCGCGGGGGGGGAAGTGGTGCCAGCCGCGAGCACCGCAGGAGGGCGCGCCACCGCAGCGACGGCGAAAGCAACCAGCACCGCCGTCGATGCGGCGCGGTGCCAGTCACGCAACCGGACACGGTCGGTTCCGGCGGCGCGGAGCCCTGTCCAAAACTGGTGACCCGGCTTACAGGCATCCAGCGCCGTCCGTCTGCGCCGGACAACCCCTGCCCGGAGAACGATCAGCGGCGGCGCAGCCGGCTGTCGGCGATCTCCGGTGCGGCCCAGCCGGCGTCGGCGGGGTTGAGGTTGGTCCCGGGGGGCACGATCCCGTCGATGCGGTCGAGGGTGGCCTGGTCGAGGGTCACGTCGGCCGCGCCGAGCTGGCTCTCCAGGTGCTCCATGGTGCGCGGCCCGATGATCGCGGCGGTCACCGCCGGGTGCTGGAGGACGAAGGCGATGGCGAGGTGGATGAGGCTCATGCCCGCCTCGCCGGCGAGCTGGGCCAGCGCGTCGGCGGCCTCGAGCTTGCGCCGGTTCTCCGGCAGCGAGAGATCGAAGCGATGGGGCAGCCGCCCAGAGCGGGTGCTGGTCGGGGCCGCCTGGCCGCGGCGGTACGCTCCGGAGAGGAATCCGCCCGCCAGCGGGCTCCACGGGATCACCCCCATGCCATAGCGCTGGCAGACGGGGAGGACCTCGGTCTCCACGCCACGGACCAGTATCGAGTACGGCGGCTGCTCGCAGACGAAGCGCTCGCGGCCCCGGCGCTCGGCGACCCACTGGGCCTCGACGATCAGGGACGGCGGGAAGGTCGAGCTGCCGATGGAGCGGACCTTGCCCGCCCGGACCAGGTCGGTGAGCGCCCCCAGGGTCTCGTCGATGTCGCAGCTGGGGTCGGGACGGTGGATCTGGTAGAGGTCGATCCAATCGGTGCGCAGGCGGCGCAGGCTCGCCTCGCACTCGCGGATGATCCAGCGCCGCGAATTGCCCCGGGAGTTGGGATCGGGGCCCATCGGGCTGTGCACCTTGGTGGCGAGGACCACGCTGTCCCGCTTCCCACCCTCGAGGGCACGGCCGACGATCTCCTCGGACTCGCCCTGGGAGTACACGTCGGCGGTGTCGATGAAGGTGATGCCGGCATCGAGAGCGCGGTGGATGATGCGGACCGACTCGTCCTGGTCGGGGTTGCCCCAGGCGCCGAACATCATCGCCCCGAGGCAGAGCTCGCTGACGCTGATCCCGGTGCGGCCGAGGATGCGCTGCTCCACGTCTCACACGATACGCGGTCGGTACGCGATGCCGGCTGCGCGGTCAGGGCTGCCGACGGGAGGGTGCCGGCGGGGCACGTCGTCGCAGTGGGGGCTTGCGCAGGCGGCAGTTGCAATGCCGCCGAGCACGAGCAGCCGACGCCGTTCGGCGTCGGACTGCGGTCCCCCGAAGACGATGTGCCCCGCCGGGCACCCACCGCGGGCGATCTGCGGCCGGCACCCCGCCACGACCGGCCTACGCGAACGCGTCCTCGCCCGTGATGGCCTTCCCCAGGATCAGGCTGTGGATCTCCTCGGTCCCCTCGTAGGTGAGCACCGCCTCGAGGTTGGCCATGTGACGGGCGACCGGGTACTCGAGGGTGATCCCGTTGGCCCCGAGGATGGTCCGGGCCTCGCGGGCGATGTCGAGAGCGATCCGCGTGTTGGCCCGCTTGGCGAGCGACACCTGCACCGGGTGCGCCTGGCCGGCGTCCTTCAGGGTGCCGAGCCGGTGGGCGACCAGCCGACCCTGGACCAGCCGGGTGGCCATCTCGGCGAGCTTGGCCTGGGTGAGCTGGAAGCGCGCGATCGGCCGCCCGAACGCCTGGCGGGTCTTGGCGTACTCGACCGCCGCCTCGAGGCAGGTGCGAGCCGCGCCCAGCACCCCCCAGCAGATGCCGAAGCGGGCCTCGTCGAGGCAGGAGAGGGGCGCGCCCAGCCCGCGGGCCTCCGGCAGCATCGAGGACTCCGGCAACCGCACCTCGTCGAGCACCAGCTCGGAGGTGACCGAGGCGCGCAGCGCGAGCTTGCCCTCGACGTCGCGGCTGGAGAAGCCGCGCACGCCGCGCTCGACCAGGAAACCACGGATCCCCTCCTCGGTCTGAGCCCAGACCACCGCGATGTCGGCAAGGGAGCCGTTGGTGATCCACATCTTGGTTCCGGAGACGACCCAGTCGCCGCCGTCTCGCCGCGCCCGGGTGCGCATCGCCGCCGGATCGCTGCCGGCGTCGGGCTCGGTCAGGCCGAAGCAGCCGATCGCCCTGCCCGCCGCCATCTCGGGGAGCCACCGCCGGCGCTGCTCCTCGCTGCCGTAACGGCGGATCGGGAACATGGCCAGCGATCCCTGGACCGACACGAAGGAGCGCAGCCCGCTGTCCCCCGCCTCCAGCTCCTCACAGGCGACGCCGTACCCCACCGCCGACGTCCCGGCGCAGCCGTAGCCCTCGAGGTGCATGCCCAGGAGTCCGAGGCCCGCGATCTCACCGACCAGCTCGCGCGGGAAGGTGCCCGCCTCGAAGTGCCCGCCCACCAGGGGGAGGAAGCGGTCCGTGACGAAGCTCCGGACGGTCAGCTGGATGAGCCGCTCCTCGTCGGTGAGGAGCTGGTCGATGGCGTAGAGGTCGACCGGGTCGAGACCGGACGGTGCCTCCCGTCGAGCCGGGCTGGTCATGGCGCGCCCATTGTCACTCAGGCGGGGAACACCGGGCGGATCGACGGCGCCGGCCCCTTCAGTGGCCGATGCCCAGCTCGATGGCCTTGACCAGCAGCATCAGCATGGCCACGAGTATGTAGCCACCCATCGCGGTCATTCCGATCTTGCGGCCGCGCGACGGCGCCGGGCGGGTGAGGAGGGCGATCGGCGGCATGCGCCAGGTGAACCGGTCCTCCTTGTCACGTGCGCTCACGGCCGGCGCCAGGCCGCCGCGTGTGGCGATGCCGATCCCGAGCAGCCCGACCACGAGGATGCCGCCGAAGACGATCAGCAGGAGGGTGACGCTGACGCCGGAGAAGATCGTGGAGAAGACGAGTATCAGGGAGAGCATCACCAGGGTGGCGAGGATCACGGTCGCGAGCACGTTCAGCCACGGGCGGTTGACCCAGGGACCGAGCACCGCCGGGTCGTTGCAGAGCAGGAGCAGGAAGAGGCTGGCGCTGGGCAACAGAGTCCCTGCCAGGGCCTGCACCGCGGTGGTGATGAGGCCGAGCGGCGCCGAGGGGATGAGCACGATGGCGGCCGCCACCACGACCACGACGGTGAAGACCCCATAGAAGAGCTTGGCCTCGCGCCAGGAGCGATGCAGGGAATGGCGAATGCCGAAAACGTCCCCGAACGCGTACGACGTCGCCAGGGTGACCGCGCTCGCGCCAATCACCGAGGCGTCGATGAGCAGCACCGCGAAGATGGCACCCACCGCCGAGCTGATGTGCCGAGCCAGCCCCTGGGCGACCGTCTGGGCGTTCACGAACTGCCCGGCCAGGGCGGTGCCCTGGAACGCCGTCGCCGCCGCGATCATGATGGCCGCGGCGCCGATGACCACGACGAAAGCGCCCACCACCGTGTCGGTGCGCTCGTAGGCGATCCACCGCGGGGTGATGCGCTTGTCGACCACGTTCGACTGCTGGAAGAAGAGCTGCCACGGCGCCACCGTCGTCCCGACGATGGCGACGATGAGCAGCGCGCCGTCGGAGGTCAGCCCACCCTGGATGCCTGGAACCAGGAAACCGTGCAGGGCCGGCCCGAGTGTGGGATGCGAGAGCACGACCAGGGGGATCACCAGCGCGTTGCCCCCCAGGATGACGAACATCAGGCGTTCCCAGGTCGAGAACTTGCCGGTCACGGTGATGCCGATCAGCAGCAGGGCGCCGAGGGGGACGGCGAGATAGACGCTCACCCCGAAGTAACTCGCCCCCAGGCCGATGCCGATGAACTCGGTGGTGATGGTCAGGAAGTTGAGCAGGAAGAGGTCGCCGACAGAGAACCACCCCCAGAACTTGCCGAAGCGCTCGAAGATGAGCCGCCCGTGGCCGACCCCGGTGACCGCGCCGAGCCGCACCACCATCTCCTGGTTGACGATCAGCACCGGTACCAGCAGGACCAGGACCCAGAGCAGGCTGGTTCCGTAGTCCTGACCGGCCTGGGCGTAGGTGGCGACACCGCCCGCGTCGTTGTCGCCGACCATGACGATGAGTCCCGGTCCCATGATCACGGCCAGGGCGAGCAGCCGCCGCCTCCACGTCCGCCGGGAGCCGTGCTCGTGCTCCCGGATGGTTCCGAAGGCCCCCTGGATGTCGCCGACGTGGGCACCGTCGAGGACCGCCGTGCTCCGCACGTCTTCCGGGTTTCGGAGCCTCTCCTCGACCAAGCCGGACCTCCCGCTGCCGGATGGGGCAGCACAACCGAGCGGGCCCGCCGCTCAGGAGGTCACGGCGACGTCAGACCCCTTTGCGGACGTGCCCAATGACGCCGGCGCGCCAGGACATCGCCGATGATGTCGCTGGAGCCCCGGACCGCCTACTATCGCCGTCTTCCATGGGCACCTCTGGCTGTTGACTGGCGGCGCAAGTCTAACAGGGGGACATCGACCCCCCGACCCGGTCCGGCCGGATCGCCGGCCGCCACCGAGCGTCAGCCGTGATCGGCCTCGGAACGGCGGCGCCAGGAGTCGGGCAGGATCGCCTCCAGCACGTCGTCCACGGAGATGACGCCGATGATGCGTCGGCCCTCGTCGACGACCGGGGCCACGCTGAGGTTGAAGTCGGTCATCAGCCGGGTCACCTCGGGCAGGTCGTCACCCACCTCCAGCGCGGTGTCGCCGCGCTGCACGAGCTTGGCGACCCCGCCGTTGCCCCGGGCCTGGATCAGGCTCACCAGGGGCACGGCGCCGACCAGGCGACCGGAGGCGTCGGTGACGAAGACGTCGGTGAGCACCTGGGGCGAGAGGCCGGCGGCGCGGACGGCGGCCAGGGCCTCGGTCACCGTCGCCGCCTCCGCCACGGCGACGAAGTCGGGGCTCATCAGCCCTCCGGCGCTCTCCGCGCTGTAGCTGAGCAGGGCCCGCACCTTGGCCTGCTTGGCGGCGGGGAGCAGCGCGAGGATCGGTGCGCGCCGCTCCTGGTCGAGCTCGGTGATGAGGTCGGCGGCGTCGTCGGCGCCCATGCCGGCGAGCACCGCGGCCGCCTCGGCGTCAGAGCGGGAGCGGAGGAACTCGACCTGGTGCTCGGTGTTGAGCTCCTCGAAGACGTCCGCCTCGAGCTCAGGGTCGGCGTGGACGGCGGTGATGATCTCCTCCCCCTCCTCGTGCGAGGCGCGTTCGACGATGTCGGCGATCTCGGCGGGGTGGAGCCGTCGCAGCCGGCGCAGCGGCATGAACAGCCGGGAGGTGGGGACGTGACCCACGAAGGGCTCGATCTGAGACCAGTCGACGAGATACCGGCTATCGTGCCGGAGGGCGTTGAGCGGCGGAGGGAGCAGCCGCCGCAGCCCGCCCCGGGGGCTGGAGTCGACGCCGGTCACCCGCCAGCCACCGCGCCCGGCGCTGAGCTGGATGTCGGCGGCGATGATCAGCCGCCCCGTCTCCACGCCGATCACGCGGCGGCCGAGAACGTCGCTGCGGAGCAGGACCTCCCCCTGGCGGCGTTCGAAGCGGAGCAGGCTGAGGGTCTCACCGGTGAGCTGGACGCGGCGGGGTGCGATCTCCCCGACCCGGTCGCTGGGGACGAAGAGCTGACGCCCGGCCAGGCGGCCAATCAGCCCGGTCATGGGCGGATAGCCGCCCGCGCCGAGCCGGACGATGACGTCCTCGACCCGCCCCAGGGTCTCCCCGGCGCGGTCGACGAGCCGGCTGCCGGTGATCTGGGTGAGCCAGAGACGCGCGACCCCCGACGGCGACGGCTCGGTGTCTGATGTGGTCATCTGACGGCCTACAGTCTGCCACGTCGATGTGGCCCGAAGGCGCGCTCAGCCGGGAGGGCTCAGGTCATCCCCCGCCGGGCCATCCTCCGCTCCGAGGGGCGGCATGGGCGGCTCGTCCGCCACGGCGGGGAACGCGTCCGGGTCGGCCGCGGCGACCGGGGACGAGGGCGGCTCGGTCCTGACGTCGAGCGGCGCGGGTGCCGGCGCCAATGCGGTGGGGCGCGGCGACGACGGTTGCGGTGCGGCCGAGACCGGCACCGGCTGCGGGGCGGCGTCCGCCGGCAGGGCGGATCCGCTGAGGGACCGCGGCCAGCTCACCCCCATGCTCGCCCCGCCCGCCGGCGAGTCCCAGATCTGCCAGCGGCCGCCCGTCGCGGTGACCACCGAGTTGGCGATGGCGAGGCCGAGACCGGCGCCGCCGGGCCGGTCGGTGGCGCGGCGGAAGCGGTCGAAGATCCGCTCCCGCTCGGCGAGCGGGATGCCGGGACCGGAGTCGTCCACCGACAGCCGGATCCGGGTGCCCTCAGCCCAGACCGAGACGTCGACGGTCCCGCTCTCGGGGACGTACTTGCAGGCGTTGTCGAGGAGGACGCCGAGAAGGCGGTCGAGCCATTCGGGCGGAGCGTGGACCACGAGCGGCATGGGCGCGGTCCGGACCGTGAGCCGGATGCCCTTGGCCTCGGCGACCGCAGTGAAGCGGTCCGCGGCGATGTGGGCGAGGATGGCGACGTCGACGTGCTCCGCCTGCGCCCGGTCACGGGTGCTGTCGAAGCGCGCCAGCCACAGGAGGTCCTCGACCAGCCGGCGGATGCGGCCGCTCTCGCCCTGCACGCGCTGGAAGGCGGACCGGTACCAGGCCGGGTCGCGCGGCTCGGCGAGGGCCAGCGAGGTCTGCGCCTCGATCACCGAGAGCGGGGTGCGCAGCTCGTGGGAGGCGTCGGCGGTGAACTCCAGCTGGCGCAGCCGGGCCAGCTCGATGGGGGCGGCCACCCGGCGACCGACGGCGAGGGCGCCCAGGAAGACGGCGAGCAGGAGGATCGGGCCGACGATGCCCTCGGCCAGCATGACCGTGGTCAGCGCGTTGCCGACGCTCGCCATCGACTGGCCGACCACGATCCGGGCGAGCTGGAACTGGAGCACGCTCACCGTGCCGGCTGCGGAGTCGAGGGTCCGGGAGGTGATGGTCGGGCTGCGCACGACGCCCGCGCCCGCGATCAGGTAGCTGGTGCCGTTGAGCGACACGGTCCGGGCCGAGGTCACCCCGGCATCCAGGGCGGGCAGGGAGAGCGCGGACGAGGTGCCGGCGAACTGGTGATCCGCCGTCACCCATTGGTGGGCCTGGCCGGTGGTGTCGATGCACCAGACGTACTGCGCGAGACCGTTGTCCGCATCCGCATCGAGGGTCGGGAAGAGGGCCTGCGGCCGGGGCCCCGGGACGATGTTGGTGACGTCGGCGACAGCGGTGTTCAGGGTCCTCGCCACCTGGCCGTTCACGTCGCCGGTCAGCTGCGAGGTGACGATCAGTGCCACCACCACCGATACCACCAGGTAGACGCCGGCGACGATGGCGGTGCTGATGAGCGCCACCCGCATGGAGGCACCCCGGACCCGGCGGGGCGTGCCGGGCGCCGCGCTGCGCGACCCGGCCAGCCGGTCCAGGGCGCGGCCCGTCCGCGACGGAGACGGCGAGCTCACTCCGCCACCTCCTCCAGCCGGTATCCCGCTCCCCGCACCGTGACGATGCGGATGCCGGCACTGGGGAGCTTGGCCCGCAGCCGGCTGAGCTGGACGTCGATCGCGTTGGAGCCCATGGCGTCGGTCTCGTCCCGCCAGCCGTGCTCGGCGATCGCCTTGCGGTCGACCACCGCCGGGGAGCGCCTCATCAGCAGCTCGAGGATGTTGTACTCGGTGGTGGTGAGGTTGACGGGATGCCCGAGGACGGTCACCTCGCGGCGCACCGGGTCGAGTGCCAGGCTCCCCCGGGTGATCACCGGCGCGTCCACCCCGCGCGGGCGGCGCTGGAGGGCCCGGACGCGAGCCAGCAGCTCGCCGAAGTCGAAGGGCTTGACCAGGTAGTCGTCGGCGCCGGCGTCGAGGCCCTCGACCCGGTCCGGCGGGGTGTCGCGGGCGGTCAGCATCAGGATCGCGGTCGGCCGCTCGTTGCGCCGCGCCCAGCGGACCACGTCGATGCCCGAGCCACCCGGCATCCGCCAGTCGATCACGGCGACGTCGTACTCGTAGAACTTGAGCTGGTCGATGGCGTCGTCGCCGCGGCCGACGGCGTCGACCTGGTAGCCCTTGTCCTCCAAACCCTGGATCAGGACCGCCCGGAGTCCCGGGTCGTCCTCGGCCACGAGGATTCGCATGGCATCAGTCTCCCGCACTCGGGCCTCGAGCGCGGTCTCTGCACGGACCTGGATCGGTCGGGGGTGGCGCCGGCCGCCGCAGCGGCCGGCACCACCGGAGGGAGGGGGAGGATCGCGTAGCGCCTCCTATTGCACCCCAGCCCACCTTTCGAGTCCGTGAAGGCGGTTCAATGGCGCCGGCTCCCATGCGCATAGCCCTTATCGCTCCCCTGATCGCGCCGCTCACCGAGCCTCATCTCGGCGGGGTCCAAACCTTCCTGGTCGACCTCGCCCGGGGTCTCACCACGCGCGGCCACGACGTCACCGTGTTCGCCGCCCGCGGGTCGCGGGTGGACGGGGTGAGGGTGGTGGACACCGGTGTCGACGCCGCCACGCTGGGCGCGACCCTCTTCCACCCGGGCCAGGAGACGGACGATGACCGGCGGTCCGAGACCGCCTTCGCGGCCACCGCCGCGCTCATCACGTCAGGAGGGTTCGACCTGGTCCACAACCACGCCTTCGACGTCCCCGCGATCCGCCAGGCCGGCACGCTGGTCACACCGGTGCTCCACACCCTCCACATGCCGGTCGACGCCCGGATCGCCGCCGCCCTGGCCGCGGCGCGGCGCGGCCCCCACCCTCCACGCGTTGCCGCGGTGTCGGAGGCCCAGGCGGCGGCCTGGCGCCCCGTCGCCGAGATCGATGGCGTGCTCCGTCCCGGCATCCCCACCGCCACCATCCCGTGGTCCCCTGCCCCCACCTCGAAGCGCCTCATCTTCGCCGGCCGTCTCTCCCCCGAGAAGGGTGCGCTGGAGGCGGTGGCGATCGCCCGGGCGGCGGGGAGAGACCTCCTCCTCTGCGGCCCCGTGTACGACCCGGGGTACGCCGCGCGGGTGGAGGCGGAGCGCGCCGACCCCTCGGTGGAGGTCCGGCCGGCGCTGGAGAGGGGCGCCCTCTGGGTGGAGATGGGCCGGTCGGCAGCGCTGCTCTGCCCGTCGGCATGGGACGAGCCCTTCGGGCTGGTCGCGGCCGAGGCCAACGCCTGCGGGACCCCGGTGGTCGGCTACCGCCGGGGAGGCCTCCCCGAGGCCGTCGGGGAGGACGTGACCGGCATCCTGGTCCCGCCGGGCGACGTGGCCGGGGCGGCGGCGGGGGTGGCGCGGGCGGATGCATTGAGCCGTGAGGCGTGCCGCCGCCATGCCGAGCGAACCCTCGACCTCGGGGCGGTGCTCGACGCCCACGAGCTCCTCTATCAGCGCCTGGCCGGCGCCCGGGACTGACCCGCGCTCAGGCCGCCGCGACCTGGTTGCGCCCCGCCTCCTTGGCGACGTAGAGGGCGTCGTCAGCGCGGTGCACCAGCACCTCGGCGTCCTCGATCCCGGCGGTGTGGCCGATGCTCACCGTGACCCGGATCTTGGTGCCGTCGTCGAGGACGAAGGGCTTGACCGCGATCACCTGGCGCATCCGCTCGGCGAGCACCCCGATCGACTCCCCGGGGGTGTCGGTCAGCACCGCGATGAACTCCTCGCCCCCCCACCGCCCGAGAGCGTCCTCGGTGCGCATCGCCCCCTGGAGCCGGCTGGCGACCTCCTTGAGCACGGCGTCGCCGGCGAGGTGACCGTGCTGGTCGTTGACGTCCTTGAAGTGGTCGATGTCGACGAGCAGAACCCCGACCGTGCGGTCGTGGCGGCGGGCGGAGCTGATCACCCGGCGCAGGTGCTCGTCGAGGTGGCGGCGGTTGTAGATGTTGGTCAGCATGTCGATGCGCGACACCCGGTCCAGCTCCGCGTTGCGGGCCCGCAGCTCGTCCTGGAGCTCCTTGGTCCTCAGGGCGGCGCTGACCCGCGCCATCAGCTCGTTGGCCTCGAAGGGCTTGCGCAGGTAATCGTGGGCACCGAGCCGCAGCCCGGTCACCACGTCGGCGGTGTCGACCCTCCCGGTCAGGAAGACCACCGGGATGTCCTTCAGGTCGGGGTCGCCCTTGATCCGCTCGAGGGTGGCGTGACCGTCGAGCACCGGCATCTCCACATCGAGGAGGACCACGTCCGGGCGGTACTCGCGGCAGGCGGTGATCGCCTCCTCGCCGTCGACCGCCTCGACCACGGTGTGGCCGTCCGCCTCGAGCTGGCGCCGGAGCACGGCCCGGACCACCATCGAGTCGTCGGCGACCAGGATGGTGCCGTTCATTGGAGCGCCTTCCCCAGTTCGTCGGGGTCGAGGAGCAGGATCATCCGGCCGTTCTCGGCCCGGATCACCCCGGAGACCACCGGGTCCTCCTGACCGGCTGGCGGGGCCGTGATCGTCTCCTCCTCCACCCGGAGGATGCCGATGGCGCTGTCGGCGAGCAGCCCGTAGCGCTCTCCGGCGCCGTCCAGGATGAGGACGTTGCCGCTGCCCTCCCCGAGCAGGGAGAGCACGGCGAGGACCTCGTCGCCGCGCCGCAGCAGCCCCGCGATCCCCGGCCTGGCCGCCGGCAGGGGGGTGATCCCGGAGGCCAGGCGCACCTCCTGGACCCGCTCGATGGGGACCGCCCATTCACCGGTCGGGGTTGCGAAGTGGACCAGGGTTTTCATGGCGCGGGTGTCCTCGTGAGCCGGTGGTCCAGGAGCCGGACCAGCTCGCCGATCTGGTAGCCCTCGAGGGCGGCCTCGGCGGCTGCGGAGCTGCGGCGGAGAGCGGCCCGGGCGCCACTGAAGGCGCGGCGGGCCTGCCCCACGTCACCGAGCAGCTCGAAGGCGAGGCCCAGCTGGAAGTGGGCGATGGCGTGGTCGGGGTCCAGGTAGACCACCTTGCGCAGGGCGGCGACCGCGGTCGCCGCGTCCCCGGCCTCGAGGCCGGCCTCGCCCTCGGCGAGCAGCGCGCGGATCGAGGGTTCTCCCTGGCAGCCGCCGTCACTCCGGGCCGGTGCCGGCACCCGGGGCGATCCCAGGCTGGGCGCAGGGGGCACGGCGGGCGGCGAGCCGTCCCGGGCTCGGGCGGAGGGGGCGGCGTGGGCGGCACTCCGGCGCCCGGCGGGAACCGCCGGTGGCGCGGCGTCGGGGCGGGACCTCCGGGACGGCTCGCGGGCGCCGGCCGGGTTGTCCGGGAGGGGAAGGAACAGCCCCCCGGCAGGGTCTGCCAGCGCGGGGTCGGGCTGCCGGTACGCGAAAGCGGCGCCCACCCGGACCAGGTGGAAGCGCTCAGTGACCTGCCAGAGGGACTCGGAGTAGCCGAGGAAGACCCAGCCGCGCGGGTCCATCGTCGAGGCGATCCGTTCCAGGGCCGCCAGCACGTCGGGGCGGTCGAAGTAGATCAGGACGTTGCGGCAGAAGACCACCTGAGCCCCCGCCGCCGGAGCGGGCACGGGATCGCGGATGAGGTTGTGCCGGAAGACGGTCACCTTCTCCCTGAGCGCGGGGACAATCTCCCACTGCTCTCCGGCCCGGCGCAGGTACCGGCCGCGCTCCTTCTCGCCGAGCCCGGTGAGCTGGCGCTCGTCGTAGCGTCCCGACTGGGACTGACGGAGCGCCCGGGATGAGATGTCGGAGGCGACCACCCGCCAATTCGCGATGCCGCTCTCGGCCAGCACCATGGCGATGCTGTAGGGCTCGTGGCCCCAGGCGCAGCCGGCGCTCCACACCGTGAGCGGGGAGCGCAGGGTGGGGACGACGTCGCTGCGGAAGGCGGCGAATTGGGCCTGGTCGCGGAAGAAGGAGGTTTCCTGGACGGTGAGCTCGTCGAGCACCGCCTGGAGGGCGGGGCCCTCGGCGGCGATCTCCTCCACGATCTCGGCATCCGCCACGCCTCGCTGCTTCGCCGTCTGGCGCAGCCAGTAGTCGAGCCGGAACCGCTGAGCCGGGTCCAGGCGCAGACCCACGCTGCGCTCCAACACCTCGCGCGCCGTGTCGAGGAGGATCTCGTTGGTCATGCCGGCACCGGTACGCCGGTGGCACGGAGCACCGCCGCGGAGATCTCGGAGAGGGGCAGCACCAGGGAGGCGGCCCCGTTCTCGCGGGCCGCTTTGGGCATGCCGTAGACGGCCGATGTCTCCTCGTCCTGGGCGATGGTGAGGCCGCCGCTGCGCCGCAGGGCCAGCAGTCCAGCCGTTCCGTCGTCTCCCATCCCGGTGAGGATGACCCCGATCCCAAGGGCTCCGCAGTGCTCGGCCATGCTGTGGAAGAGGACGTCGGCAGAGGGCCGGTGGAGGGTCACCGGCTCGTCGCCCAGGGAGACGCGGTGACCGCGCCGGATCGAGATCTGCAGCCCCGGCGGAGCCACCAGCACCAGCCCGGGCTTCAGTGGAGCGCCGTCGACCGCGAGCTCGACCGGGAGCGCCGACTCCCGCCTCATCCAGCCCAGGAAACCGTCGACGAACCCGGACTGCAGATGCTGAACGACGATCACGGGCCGCTCCAGCCCTTCGAGCCCCGCGAGCACCCGCGTCAGCGCGGGCGGACCCCCGGTGGATGCCGCCAGGCCGACCACCCCTTCGAAGCTCCGCCGGTGAGCGCCGACCCCGCCAGGATGCGGTTCCCGGACGGTCTGGCGCCGGAGCCGCTCCCGACGGCGCATGGAGAGGCGGCCCAGCGCATGGAGCCGCTTGCGGAGCTCGGCTCCGGTGGGGAGATCCCACTTCGCCGGGAAGGTCATGACCTCCACGGCACCGGCCAGCACGGCCGCCATGGAGGCATCCCGGCGCTGTCCGGAGGGGACCAGGAGCAGGATGGGAACGGGAGCGATGGCGAGGATCTGCCGGACGACCGTGGCGGCCTCTCCGTTGGTCTCGAGGCCCGTCATGTCCAGGCTCACGATGTCGGGGTGGTCGTGGCTCATGAACGTCATCGCCTGGCCCGGGGCCGCCTCTCCCACGACGCTGGCGTCGCGGTCGGCCTCGACCGAGTGGTGCAGCTGAGCCGGGAAGGCGCCCGTCTGGGCGGTCACCAGCAGGACCCTCAGGTTGTCCTTCACCGGCATGCCGCGCACCTCGCCAGCCACCCCGAGGCGGTGCCGCCCAGCGTGGTGGCGCCGAGCGCGCCAACGCCGGTCACCGCTCGGCCCCCAGCAGCCGCTCGACCGCGTGGAGGAGCGCCGCCTGGTCGAAACCGCTCTTCACGATGTAGCCGTCCGCGCCACATTCCAGACCGCGCCGGCGGTCCTCGTCGCTGCCGCGGGAGGTGAGGATGATCACCGGGAGCGAGGCGAGCGAGGCCTGGCCGCGGATGGCCTCGGTGAGCTGGAAGCCGTCCATCCTCGGCATCTGGACATCGGTGAGGACCAGGTCGGGGCGCTCCTCCGAGATCTTGGTGAGCGCCTCCTCGCCGTCGCTCGCCACCTTCACCCGGTAGCCGGCGTTCTCGAAGATGGACCGCTGCAGCTCCCGGACCGTGAGGGCGTCGTCGACCACCAGGATCGAGGCGGCCTGCCGCGGCACGGGCGCCTCCGGGGCGCCTCCGTCGGCGGCCTCCGCCGAGCGGTCGCCGCTGTCCATGCGGCGGGCCCGTTCGATCAGGCCGGCGGCCTCCAGCACCAGGAGGATGCTGCCGTCGGGCTGGACGCCGGCGCCGGCCACCGCAGGCAGCCGGGGGACGAGCTCGCCCAACCCCTTGACCACGACGTCCCGCTGGTCCACGAGGTCGTCGACCCGGAACGCATGGCTGCGGGTCAGACCGGCGACGACCACGGCCGGGCCCTCGCTGCCGTTGCCGGTGCCCAGCACCCTGGCAAGGCTGCTGATGGGCACCGGGCGACCGTCCACCATGGTCATGGTCCGCCCCCCCACCGTCGCCGACGGCTGAGGCGGCAGGACCGCCCGCACCGAGTGGAGCGGGATGGCATAGGCCTGGCCGCCGGCGCCGACCACCAGGCAGCGGAGCGTGGCCATGGTGATGGGCACGGCGATCCGGAACTCGGTGCCCACCCCGGGGTCAGAGCGGACCTCGATGCGCCCTCTCACCGCATTGAGGCTGGCCCGGACGGCGTCGAGCCCGACGCCACGGCCGGACACGCCGGTGATCTTGGTGGCGGTGCTGAGGCCGGACCGGAAGATGAGGTACAGGGCGGCCTCGTCATCCATCTCCATCGCGCTGCTGTCGGTCCGGCCGGCCGCCTCGCGGACCCGGTCGACGTCGATGCCTCGCCCGTCATCGCTGACGGCGATCACCACCTCGGAGCCGAGCTGCATGGCGTGGAGGCGGATCAGCCCCTCGATCGGCTTGCCGCGGAGGCGCCGCTCGTTCGGCGTCTCGATGCCGTGGTCGACCGCGTTGCGGACCAGGTGGAGCAGGGGGTCGGCGAGGCGTTCCAGGACGCCCCGGTCGATCTCGGCGTCCTCGCCCCGGGTCTCGAAGCGCACCTCCTTCTCGGTCTCCCGGGCCAGGTCGCGCACCGCCCGGCGGAGCCGCGGCGCCAGCGACATGACCGGGATCATCCGAGCGTGCAACGCCAGCTCCTGCAGCTCGTTGAGGGAGCGGACCAGATCGCGGTACTCGGTCACGGTGGAGGGATCGCGTTGCAGCCGCTCCAGGAGGGCGCTCCCCAGGCGGAGAGTGGCAGCCGACGCCTCGCCGATCAGGCGGACCAGATCGTCGATCCGGTGCACCGGCATCTGGACCATCTCGGTGGTCGAGGCACGGACCGGCTCGACGTGCACCGCGGCGGCCTCGCCCGCGGCATGCTCGCCGGTCGCGTGGTCACCGGCGGCGGGGGGCTCGGCGGACGCCGGCTCCGGACCCCGTGAGCCTTCGGGGCCGGCCGTCCGACCCCCGGGGGCGTCGGGGCTCGCCGCCGCGACTGCCGGAGGGGCCGCGGAGACGGGCGGCGGCAGCGGGGCCTCGAGGACGGGCGGGGCGGCCGGGGGCTCGGGGGCGGGCGCCGTCTCGCCGGCGACGGGCGGACCTCCCACGGCGATGCGCAGCCGCTGCTCGGCGTCGAAGGCAGCCTGCTCGTGATCCTGACCGGCGACCGCGAGGGGGATGAGGGTTCGGATCGCGTCGACCCCCGCGAGCACCGCGTCGATCAGGGCGGCGTCAACCCCCCGTCGATCGCGACGCACCTCCTCCAGGAGGTCCTCGAGAGCGTGCGCCACCCGGGCGACGTGGGTCATGCCGACCACCGCCGCGCCGCCCTTGATGGTATGAGCCTCGCGGAACAGCGAGGCCACCAGCTCCGGGTTCGCGCCCCCCTTCTCCAGCTCGAGCAGCTCGTCGACGAGGGTGTCGAGCCGCCCCTCCGCCTCGGTGGCGAACAGGCGCTGGAAGTCGCCCTCGGAGATCGAATCGGGAGGGCTCACCGCGAGATCCGAGCAGGGCTGAGCAACGCCTCGACGTCGAGGGCGACCGCGAGCCGGGCGTCGCCGACGAGGTAGGTCTCGGTCGTCCCCTCCATGTCGGACTGGCCGACCGATTCGCTCAGGCGCACGGTTTGGGGCATCTCCGTGGCCACCAGGCCGGCGATCCCGTGGGCGGTCTCGACGAGCACCGCATAGGGCTTTTCGAGCACCGCGCGCAGCCCGAGCAGCTGGGCGGTGTCGAGCAGGGGGACGATGTCCCCGCGGACGTTGAACACCCCGCGCACCACCGTCGGCGAGGTGGGCAGCTCGGTCACCCTCGGCTCGACCACCACCTCGCGGACGGTCTCCAGGGGGAGCGCGTAGGTATCGCTGCCAACCGGGATCAGCAGTGCGAGCTGGCCGGCGCCGACGCCGGGCGCGGTCGCGGTGGCCACCTCAGGCCCCTCTCCCCCCGGGTGGCACGAGCCGCGGACTGGGCGGGATCTTCACTTGACTGTTTCCCCGGGCGGCGCGTCCCAGTCAGCCGTTCCGACGACGCTGGGCGGGGCCATTGGACGGCGGCATCATCACATGGGCGCTGTGAAAAGACGGACACGTCCTGACGAGAGTCGGTGACGGGGGTTGACGGGGGGACCTGAGCGGGCGGCGGCAAGCGCCGGTCCGGGTCTGCGCCGGCGACCTCTGCGAGGCTTTCGAGCTGGCAGTCAGCCCGCAGTCCTGCGTCACAATCATGGGGGCCCGCCCCGACCCCGTCGGGGAGCCGGCTGGCCCCGGCGCGGTCTTCCGAACTGCAATCCGAGGGGGCCCGACGACTGTAATGGATGGGGCCTGTCCTGACTGCCCCGGGGGCGAGCGCGGGGCCGGGCCCGGACGCGGTCGAAGGGCGCTGGAGCCGGATGGAGCACACTGTTCGGAGGGTCGGGGCCGGTCTGCATTCATGGGGGAGCTGAGGATGGCCGAGATCATCACCGTCTACGGGGCACCCTGGTGCCCCGACTGCAAGCGGTCCAAGAAGTTCCTCGCCGAGCACCGCGTCCCCTACCGGTGGGTGGACGTCGACGAGGACCAGGAGGGGCTGCGCTTCGTCGAGGAGCTGCAGAACGGCGGCCGCACGATCCCCACCATCGTCTTCCCCGAAGGCGACCACCTGCTCGAGCCCACCGACTCCGACCTGGCCCGCCGCCTGGGCCTGAAGCTGGAGGCCGACCGCGCCGCCTACGACCTGGCCATCGTCGGCGGGGGGCCGGCGGGGCTCGCCGCCGCCATCTACGCCGCCCGTGAGGGGATCAGCTCCCTGGTCGTGGACCGCAGCGCCCTGGGCGGACAGGCCGGGGTCACCGAGAGGGTGGACAACTACCCGGGATTTCCCGAGGGCGTCGGGGGTGCCGAGCTGGCCGAGCGGTTCGTCGCCCAGGCTCGCCGCTACGGCGTGGAGATGCTGGCCGCAGTGGCGGTCGAGGGCCTGGAGCGGGACGGAGAGGACACCGTGCTGCGCCTGGCCGGCGGGCAGCGGGTGTGCGCCTGCGCGGTGCTGGTGGCCAGCGGCTCGTCGTACCGGCGGCTGGGCGTGCCCGGGGAGGCCGAGCTGATCGGCGCCGGGGTCCACTTCTGCGCGACCTGTGACGGTCCCTTCTACAAGGGTGCCGAGGAGCTGCTGGTGATCGGCGGCGGCAACTCCGGCCTCGAGGAGGGGATGTTCCTCAGCCAGTTCGCCGAGAGGATCCGGATCGTGGAGTTCGGCCCCGAGCTCAAGGCCTCCAAGCTCCTGCAGGACAAGGTGCGCTCCGATCCGCGCTTCACGGTCCACACCAGCACCGAGGTGGTGGAGCTGCGTGGGAGCCCCAGGCTCGAGGAGGTGGTCGCCCGCGACCGCCGGAGCGGCGAGGAGCTGCGCTGGCATCCCCGGGGCGCCTTCGTGTTCATCGGGCTCGACCCGAACACCGCGTTCCTGCAGGGCAGCGTGAAGCTGGACCGCTGGGGCTTCGTGGTCACCGACGGCTATGCCACCTCGCAGCCGGGGGTCTTCTGTGCCGGCGACGTCCGGGCGGGGTCGACCAAGCAGCTCGGAGCCGCGGTCGGCGAGGGGATCGCGGCGCTCCTCGAGGTCAGGCGTTACCTGGAGAAGGGTCATGAGATCGCGCCGCACTCGGTGAACGCGTAGGGGCGCGGCTGCGCCCGGAACGTCAGGGGCCGCGGTCACCGGCAGTGACCGCCATCGCCGGGGTACCGTTCGGGCCGTGCCCCATCCCCGCCCTCGGTCATCGCGCTGATGCCCGGCCCGGTCCGCTGACGCCCGGCCTGGTCCGCTGATGCTCGGCCTGGTATTCGATCCCCGCCCGGCGCGGCTCGCCCTGGCGGGTGCGCTCAGCCGTCTCGACCCGCTGCTGGCCCTCGCCGGCCCGGGACCCCTCGGCCTGCGCCGGCTGCCCGACCCGCAGCTGCCCGGGGCCGGCTGGGTGGCCCTGCGGCCGCGCTTCACCGGGGTGTGCGGCAGCGACGTCACCGAGGCCACCCTCCAGGCGGATTGGGACAACCCGCTCTCCGGGCTCGTCTCCTTCCCGCACGTGATGGGCCACGAGGTGGTGGCCCGGGTGGTCGAACCCGGCGGGACCGACCTCGAGGTCGGGGAGACGGTGGTGGTCAACCCTTGGCTGGGATGCGCCGCGCGCGGCCTCCCCCCCTGCCCCGCGTGCGCCGAGGGAATGCTGCCCCTCTGCGCCCACCAGGGGGAGCCGATACCGGGCGTGTCGGGCAGCGGCATCCACACCGGGAACATCCGGGGCCTCCCCGGGGGGATGGGAACAGCGATGGTCGCCCACCATTCCCAGTTGCGCCGGCTGCCCGAAGGGCTCGAACCCCGGGCCGGTGTCCTCGCCGACCCCCTGGCGGTGGGCGTGCACGCCGCCGAGCAGGCCCTGGCCGGGGGGCATCCCCTGACCGGAGGACGGGACGCGGGGTCCGACCTCGTCGTGGTCCTCGGGGCCGGCACCATCGGCCTGGGGGTCGCAGCCTCCCTGCTCCCCGCCGGCGCCGGGCGCGTCCTGGTCAGCGCCGCCTGGCCATACCAGCCCGCCCTGGTGGCCGCCCTGGGAGCGGAGACCATCTCCCACCGGCCCGCCGACGTGGTCCGCCGTGTGTCCGAGGCCACCGGGGGCCGGCTCAGCCGGCCCTGGCGCGGCCTCCCCTGGGTGATCGCGGGCGGCGCTGCTGCGGTGGTCGACGCGGTGGGCAGCGCCGCCACCGCCGAGCTCTCCCTGGCCATCGCCCGCCCCGGCGGGACGGTGGTCCGGGTCGGCGTCGGACGGGCCCGCCGCACCCAGGCGACCCTCACCTACTTCAAGGAGGTCACCGTGGTGGGGTCGAACGGGTACCGCCGCCGGGACCTCGACACGGCGCTCGCCATGCTCGCCGGCGGGGAGGTCCCCTGGCGGGACTGGCTCACCCACCGCTTCGCGCTCGGCGCGTGGCGCCATGCCTTCCGCACCGCCGCGCGGCCCCAGGACCACGCGGCGGTCAAGGTCACCCTCGACATCCCCGAGCGCAGCTGAGGGCGTAGGCTCTCGCGGAGCCAGGGGTCCACGTGCAGCCGGCGCTGGGTGCACCGGCCGAGGGCAGCCGAGCCGGGAGCTGGGAGAAAGAGATGCAGGACTGGACCGGAGTCGCCGGCAAGCGGGTGATCGTCACCGGCGCCACCGGGGGGATCGGGCTCGCCGCCGCCTGTGAGCTGGCCCGCCGGGGAGCGCGGCTCAGCATCGTGGCGCGCAGCGAGTCGAGGGCGACAGCCGCCGTGGCCCGCATCAAAGCCGCGGGGGGGACCGGCACCGAGGTGGAGGTTCACAAGGCGGATCTCAGCTCGCAGGCCTCGATCCGCAGGCTGGCCGCCGAGATCCTGTCCGGTCACCCGAAGGTGGACGTGCTGATCAACAACGCCGGCGCGATCTACGCGTCCCGGCAGCTGACGGAGGACGGTCTGGAGCTGACCTGGGCGGTCAACCACCTCGCCCCCTTCCTGCTCACCAACCTGCTGCTGGATCGCATCCGGGCCAGCGCTCCCGCCCGCATCGTCACCACCAGCTCGGGCGCACACCACGGAGCGCGCATCCCGTTCGACGACATCAATGGCGACAGGGGATCCCGCGGCTTCGCCCGCTATGGCCAGACCAAGCTCGCCAACATCCTCTTCACCGTCGAGCTGGCCCGCCGCCTGGAGGGGAGCGGGGTGACCGCCAACTGCTTCCACCCGGGCTTCGTGGCCAGCGGCTTCAACAAGAACAACGGCCGCTTCATGGCCTTCGGCATGACCCTCGCCCGGCCCTTCGCGCGCTCTCCGGAGAAGGGCGCGGATACCCTGGTCTGGCTCGCGGACTCACCGGAGGTGTCGTCCCAGACCGGCGGGTACTTCGCCGACCGCAAGCGGAAGCAGCCGAGCGAGGCGGCCCGGGACACCGCGGCCGCGCGCCGGCTCTGGGAGCTGAGCGAGGCTCAGACGCACGCCGGGGCGAGCGGCTGATCGAGGGCTGAGGCCGGTCGGACGCCTCAGCCGACGGGCAGGTACGCGACCAGCTCGTCGAGGTGCGGCGACCAGTGGTGGGTGCGGTCGAGCATCCACAGCCGGTCGGTGCTCCGCGCGACCTCCACGGCCCGAGGGCTGAGGCGGGCGATCCGCTCGCAGACCAGGGTGGCGGCGTCGATCGCCTGGACGACCGCCGCGCCCGCGCCCAGGGCCAGCCAGAGGGGCAGCCCGGCCTCGTTGACCAGGTCCATGACGAGGTCGGGCAGGTCGTCGATGACGCCCTCGCGGTCGTAGCGGTCCCAGCGGGCGATGACGAAGCGGTCCCAGAAGGCGAGGTGGGCGAAGACGGCGGACGCCGTCCACCCCGCGGAGAGCTTCGGTTGCAGGTCGCCGGCGAGCACCTGGGAGCCGACCGTGCGCAGCCGCTCCAGCTCGGCGGCGTTGCGCGCGAGATGTCCGTGGTCGAGCTCAGCCATCGCCCGCGAATGGTGCCAGATCGCGTGGACCACCCGCAGCGCTCCGAACGGGCGGTAGGCGGTCCCCGCCGGGACCGGCGACCTGCAAGGAGACAGGTGGTCACAGCAATTTCGTCACGAAATACCCTTGGGGGCCGGCAAGATGAATGCCCGATCTGGATACATCTCACCGATCGGCCTGGGCGGTGCGTTGAAGGGGTGGTCAGAGCCGCGTGGCCTCCACGCCCTGGACGGCGCTGGATGCCCGTGGCCGGAACCCGCGAGCGGCCCGCCTCGACCCGCTGAGACAATCGGCGGGTCCATGAGCCCGCACCCCGCCGCCGCCACCGCCGAGTGGGGCCGCCTCCAGGAGGTGCCCCGCGGGCGAGCCCCGTGGCGGCACTGGGGCCCCTACCTCAGCGAGCGTGCCTGGGGGACGGTGCGGGAGGACTACAGCGCCGACGCGGACGCCTGGAGGTTCTTCCCCTTCGACCACGCCCGTTCGCGCGCCTACCGCTGGAACGAGGACGGTCTGGGCGGTATCTGTGACGACCGCCAGACGCTGTGCCTCGCCTTCGCTTTCTGGAACGGGGTGGATCCCTTCCTCAAAGAGCGCGTCTTCGGCCTCGACGGCCACCAGGGCAACCACGGCGAGGATGCCAAGGAGTACTGGTGGTATCTGGACTCGACTCCCACCCACTCCTGGATGCGCTGGAGGTACATGTACCCCCAGGGTCGGTTCCCGTATGAGCAGCTCGTCGAAGAGAACGGCCGCCGGGGCCGGCTCGACCCCGAGTACGAGCTGGTGGACACGGGGGTCTTCGACGGGGGCCGGTACTTCGAGATCACCGCCGACTACGCCAAGGCGGGACCGGAGGACATCCTCGTCGCGGTGTCGGTGCGCAACCACGGACCGGAGCCGGCCGACCTCCACCTCCTCCCCACCCTCTGGTTTCGCAACACCTGGGCGTGGGACGCCGACCACCACCGCCCCGAGATCAGCGCCGAGGGCGGCAGCCTGCGGGCCGCGCACCAGCTCCTAGGTCGCCGCCGGCTCGACGCCTCGCCGGGAGCCGTCCCGCTCCTCTGCGACAACGAGACCAATGCGCGCCGGCTCTGGGGCGCCGACGGGCCCGCGTACCCCAAGGACGGCATCGGCGACCACGTCGTCTCGGGCACGCCCAGCGTCCACCCGGGGAGGCGGGGCACCAGGGCGGCGCTCTGGTACCGGCTCACCATCCCGAGCGGGGGGACCGCCTCGCTGCGGCTGCGCCTTCACGACGCCACCGCGCCCGCCGACCTCAGTGACGGGTTCACCGCGGTCATGGAGCTGCGCCGCCGGGAGGCGGACGAGTTCTACGCGGCGCTCACCCCGGCACAGCGGAGCGCCGACGAGGCGATGGTGATGCGCCAGGCCTTCGCCGGGATGCTGTGGGGCAAGCAGTTCTACCACTACGACGTCGACCGCTGGCTGGACGGCGACCCCGCCTACCCTCCCCCACCGGCAGCGCACCGGGAGGGCCGCAACCGCGACTGGCGGCACCTCGACAACCGCGACGTCGTCTCCATGCCCGACAAGTGGGAGTACCCGTGGTACGCGGCGTGGGACCTGGGCTTCCATTGCGTGGCCCTGGCGCACGTGGATCCCGAGCTGGCCAAGAGCCAATTGATCCTCATCTGCCGGGAGTGGTACATGCACCCCAACGGCCAGCTCCCCGCCTACGAATGGGACCTCTCGGACGTCAACCCCCCGGTCCATGCCTGGGCCGCGCTGCGTGTCTTCGAGATCGCCGGCGACCGGGACTACGACTTCCTGGAGCGGGTCTTCCACAAGCTGCTGATCAACTTCACCTGGTGGGTCAACCGCAAGGACGCCGAGGGGCGCAACCTCTTCTCGGGCGGTTTCCTGGGGCTGGACAACATCAGCCCCTTCGACCGCTCCTCACCGCTGCCGGTGGGGGGGAGGCTCGAGCAGTCCGACGGCACCGCCTGGATGGCGATGTACTGCCTCAGCCTGCTGGAGATGGCACTCGCCCTGGCGGACCACGACGACACCTACGAGGACGTCGCCACCAAGTTCTTCGAGCACTTCACCATGATCGCGGTGGCGATGAACCGTCAGGGGCTGTGGGACGACGGCGACGGCTTCTACTACGACACCATCCACGCCGAAGACGGCACCCACACCCCGCTCCGGGTGCGCTCGATGGTGGGGCTGGTGCCGCTGATGGCGGTCACCGTCCTGGAGCCCGAGGTGATCGCCAAGCTCGGCAGCTTCCGAGCGCGGATGGCGTGGTACACGCACAACAAGCCGGACGTCGACAGCGTCGTCGAGCACTGCCACGTCCCCGGCCATCGCGACCGTCAGCTCCTCTCCATCGTCCACCCCGACAAGCTGCGCAGGGTGCTCGGCTACGTGCTCGACGAGCAGGAGTTCCTGAGCCCTCACGGGCTGCGCTCGGTGTCCCGCTTCCATGCGCAGCACCCTTTCGTGCTCGACTTCCCGGGGGGCCAGGTGGCCCGGGTCGACTACGAGCCGGCGGAGTCCCGCACCGGCCTCTTCGGGGGCAACTCCAACTGGCGCGGCCCGGTGTGGTTCCCGCTCAACTACCTGGTGGTCCAGGGGCTGCGCCGCTTCCACGCCTACCTGGGGGACGACTTCCAGGTGGAGTTCCCGTCCGGCTCGGGGCGGCAGCTCGACCTCAACGCGGTTGCCGACGAGATCTGTGCCCGGCTCGTCTCCATCTTCCGGGACGACAGCGGCCGCCGTCCGGTCTTCGGCGATGCCGATCTGTTCCAGCGCGACCCCGCGTGGCACGACCTGCTGCCCTTCCACGAGTACTTCCACGGCGACGACGGGAGGGGCCTGGGTGCGTCCCACCAGACCGGGTGGACCGGCCTGGTGGCGGACATGCTGGCGGAGCGGTGAGGGCACCGAGCGGTCTCCGGGACGAGCCGCCGCAGCGAAGGGCGGCCCCATGAGCCGGCGGGCCCTGGTGCTGTTCACAGTGATGTGCGTCATCTGGGGCATCCCCTACCTGCTCATCAAGGTGGCGGTCTCCGGGATGACCCCGGCCAGCCTCGTCTTCCTCCGGACCGGCATCGGCGCCGTCCTGCTGGTCCCGGTGGCGGTCGCCAGGGGGGAGGTGCGGCCAGTGCTCCGCGCCTGGAGGTGGGTCGTCGTCTACACGGTCGCCGAGCTGGCGGTGCCATGGTTCCTGCTCTCCAGCGCCGAGACGCGGCTGACCAGCTCGCTGAGCGGCCTGCTGGTCGCCGCCGTCCCTCTGATCGGGGCCCTGCTGGCCTGGATCACCCGCAGCGAGCACCAGCTGGACGGCCGCCGCCTGGCGGGCCTCGGCGTGGGCCTGGCCGGGGTCGGCGTGCTGCTCGGCTTCGACATCTCGGTGCGCGACCTCGGAGCGGTTGCCGAGGTCGGGCTCTGCACCGTCGGCTACGCGATCGGCCCGATGATCATCTCGCGGAAGCTGTCGCGCCTCCCGTCCGTCGGCGTGGTGGCGGCGTCGCTGGCCTTCGCCGCGTTGGTGTACGCGCCGCTCGGGATCGCCCAGCTGGCCGGCGGGCATCCCACCCCACGCTCGCTCGCCTCGGCGGCGACGCTGGGGGTGGTCTGCACCGCGGTCGCCTTCGTCCTCTTCTTTGCCCTCATCGCCGAGATCGGCCCGGTGCGGGCAACCGTGATCACCTACCTCAACCCCGCGGTGGCACTGGTGCTCGGGGTCTCGATCCTCGGCGAGCCGCTGCGGATCGGGGCGGTGCTCGGCTTCGCGCTGATCCTCGCCGGGTCGTTCCTGGCCACGCGGCGCAGACGGGAGGTGGGAACGGCGGGCGTGGCGGCGCCGACGACGGGGGAGGCGGCGCGGGCGGGCGCCGTGGAGATAGAGGCCGCGGACCTGCGCTGATCGCCGGCGTCACCCGCCGGGGTGCAGGTTCTTACGGTCCGATGCTCGGGACCCCCACAGGCGCGCCGTCTAAGTGCTGTTAGGCGGCAGGTGGCCGCAGCTTCGGGCCGCCTTGGCCCCATCAGCAGGCGCCAGACCGGGGAGCAGGCGAGGCCGGTGGATGGCGGCGGTCCCGGCCTGACCTGGGACCCAGAGCCAATGCAGGATCCCCCCCATGGTGCCCTCCGGCCCCTGTACCACAGCGGATGTCTCCTGCCCCTCTATCAGAGGTCGGGCAAGCCCTCCGAGGCCAGGGCGGCGGCGAGGGTCTCGGGTCCCAGCGCCGAGAGCCCCAGCGGGGCCGCCGGCCGTGCGGGTGCCGCACCGGCGCCCTGGAGTGGCCGCTGCCACCAGCTCACGTCGTGCCAGGCCCCGAGCTTCCAGCCCACCTCGCGGTACAGCGCCGCCCTGGTGAAGCCCACCGACTCGTGGAGCGCCACGCTGGCGGGGTTGGGCAGGGCGATGCCGGCCATGGCCTGGTGGTATCCCTGGACCGCCAGGAGGCGCAGCAAGGCTCCGTAGAGGGCTCGCCCGACGCCGCGGCGGCGGGCCGGCTCGGCCACGTAGATGCTGGTCTCGACCGACCAGGCGTAGGCCGCGCGAGCGGCGAAAGGTCCCGCGTACGCGTAGCCCAGGACCCCGTCATCGGAGCAGGCGACCAGCCACGGATGCGCCTCCTGGTGGGCGGCGATGCGCCGCGCCATCTCGGATGTTGTCGGGGGCGTGGTCTCGAAGGAGATGGAGGACGACTCCACGACCGGCGCGTAGATGGCGCGGACGGCCGTGGCGTCCGCCTCCCGCGCGATGCGGACCAGCATCGGGCGATCCTAACCGCAGGGCCTGGAGGGGCGGCTCACCGCTTCCGCCCGGCGGCCGGTCGGCGACGACGTGGACCGGTCCGCGGACACCACCGCAGCCTCGGCGCCGGTGGCCGTGGTGGTACGCTCTGCGCCGTCCCGGGGTGCCTGACGGCTGAGATCACACCCGAGAACCTGATCTGGGTAATGCCAGCGTAGGGAGGGCCGCAATGACGGTGGCGCGCTGCCTCACCATCGCCACCTCGGATTCCGGGGGTGGCGCCGGGATCCAGGCGGACCTGAAAGCGTTCGCGGCCGCCGGGTGCCACGGGATGTCGGCGATCGTCGCCCTCACCGCCCAGAGCACGGTGGGGGTGCGGGCCATCCACGAGCTGCCCGCGCACTTCATCACCGCCCAGCTCGACGCCGTCGCCGAGGACATCGGCGTCGACGCCGCCAAGACCGGGATGCTCTTCTCGGCCCCGATCATCGAGACCGTCGCCGACTGGCTCTCGGAGACCGGGTTCCCGCTCGTCGTCGACCCGGTGATGGTCGCCTCCTCGGGAGCGGTGCTGCTTCTCGATGACGCCGTCTCCACCCTGGTGCGCCGGCTCTTCCCGCGGGCCACGGTGATCACCCCCAACCTCCCCGAGGCGGAGGCGCTGGCCGGGCATCGGGGCAGCCGGCGGGAGCTGGCCGAGCGCCTCCACGAGATGGGCGCCCCGGCGGTGCTGGTCACGGGGGGCCACGGCGAGTCCGCCATCGACCACCTCTTCGACGGCC
This sequence comes from Candidatus Dormibacteria bacterium, assembly GCA_049511615.1. Lineage (GTDB taxonomy): Bacteria > Chloroflexota > Dormibacteria > Aeolococcales > Aeolococcaceae > Changshengia. The sequence continues at coordinate 79,286 of JBEKXW010000011.1, forward strand.
GCGAGCACCACGAGATCGAGGTGGCCCGCCACCAAGTCCCGGCGACCCACGGGGCCGGCTGCACCCACTCGGCCACGCTCTGCGCCCGGCTGGCCCTGGGCGACGACCTGCTGACCGCCGCCCGCACCGCCGCCCGGGTCGCGGCCGATGCCGTGGCCCACGGCTTGGTGGAGATTGGCCATGGGGACGGCCCGGTCAGCGTCCTCCACGGGCTCACGACGCCCCCCGTCCTCAGCCAGGAGTGATGCCGATGCCCGCCGACGCAACCCCGCGCTTCTCCCCCGCCGCCTCGCTGGCCGCGATCCGCGCCGCGCACCCCCTCGTCCACCAGATCACCAACTACGTGGTGATGAACGAGACCGCCAACATCACCCTGGCCATCGGCGCCTCGCCGGTGATGGCCCACGCCCTCGAGGAGGTCGAGGAGATGGCTGCGGTGGCCGGCGCGCTCGTGCTCAACATCGGCACCCTCTCGCCGGTGTGGGTGGAAGCGATGGTCCTGGCCGGCCGCGCCGCCAACCGGCACGGCGCCCCGGTGGTGCTCGACCCGGTCGGTGCCGGGGCCACCCGGATGCGCACCGACGCGGCACGGCGGATCCTCGGTGAGGTCTCGGTCGCCATCGTGCGCGGCAACGCCGCCGAGGTCTCGGCCCTGATCGGAGAGGCGGCGGAGATACGGGGCGTCGACTCGGTCGCCGCCGGCGACCCCGGCAAGCTGGCGGTGGCCGCGGCGCTGACCCTGGGCTGCACCGTGGCGGTCACCGGCCCGGTCGACCATGTCGCCGGGCCGGGGGGGAGCGCGAGCGTGAGCAACGGCGTGGCCATGCTCGGCCGCGTGAGCGGCACCGGCTGCATGGCCACGGCGCTCTGCGGCTGTTTCGCGGCCGTCAACCGGGAGGATCCTCTCCGGGCCGCCACCGAGGCGCTGGCCGCCTTCGGGGTCGCCGCCGAGCACGCCGCGGTGGGCGCCCACGGCCCGGGCAGCTTCCATGTCAACCTCTACGACTGCGTGGCCGGGCTCGACCCCGAGAGCCTCGACGCCGAGGCGCGCATCCAGGTGCGCGGCGTGGACGCTCCGGCGTGATCCTCCACGCCATCGTCCCTGACGCGGCGACCGCTGCCTGGGCGGCGCGCAACGGCGCCTCGGTGATCCAGCTGCGGCTCAAGGGTGTGGCCACCGCCGAGCGCATCCGGGTAGGCTCGGAGGTGGTGGCGGCCGTCGAGGATATGGCCATCATCGTCATGAACGATGACGTCGAGGCTGCGCGGGCGCTGGGGGTCGCCGTGCACCTCGGTCAGGGCGACCCTGGGGTGGAGGTGGCACGACGGGCGCGGATCGCATTCGGGCGCTCCGCGGGTAGCGTGGAGGAGGCCCGACGGGCGGAGGCGGACGGCGCCCGGTACATCGGCGCCGGCGCGATCTGGGAGACACCGAGCAAGAGCGACGCCGGCCCCGCCATCGGCCTCGACGGCCTCGGAGCGATCTGCCGGGCGGTGTCCATTCCGGTGGTCGCCATCGGGGGCGTGGACTCGACCAACGCAGCAGCCTGCATCGCCGCCGGCGCCGCCGGGGTGGCGGTGATCCGCTCGGTCACCGAACTGCCCCTACTACGAGCGGTCGTCGAGAGGGCGATCGCCACTGCGGGTGGAGCGCTCCGGTGAGGAGCGCTGCGGCGAGGGGCGGTGCGGGGAAGAGATGGGGGCAGGCGGGGTGACCGAGACCCTGGAGGGTCGCGTACGGCCGGTGGGGCGATCGACCGCGGAGGTCGTCGACGAGCTCGTACCGGTCCGCGAGGGTGTCTACGGCGAGCGGATCGCGGCGGTGGAGCCGGGCGGGGTCGAGTACATCCCCGACTCCGAGCGGCACGGCCGGCCGCTCCACCTCTTCTGGATGTGGGCCTCGCCCAACCTCGAGTTCGCCACCGTCTACGTCGGCGTCCTCCCGGTCGTCCTCTTCGGCGGCGGCTTCTGGCCCACCGCGATCGCCCTCCTGCTGGGCACCGTCCTCGGCTCGGTGTTCCAGGGACTGCTCTCGGTGATGGGACCGCGCCTGGGCGTGGCCCAGATGGTGGAGAGCCGGGCCGCCTTCGGCTTCTTCGGCAACCTGCTCCCGGCCGGGCTCCAGGTCCTCACGGCGGGGGCGGGCTGGGTGGCCGTCAACAGCGTGAGCGGCGCCTTCGCGCTGCACACGTTCTGCGCCGCGGTGGGGCTGCCGGTCCCGGGGCTGGTGCCGGCCCTGGCGATCGTCGTCCTGGTCGAGATCCTGGTCGCCTTCGCCGGTTACAACTTCATCCACGCCATCGAGCGCTGGGTGTTCCCCTTCCTGGCCGTGGTCTTCGCCGCCTGCTGCGTGGTGATCTTCCTGCACGCGCGTCCCGGCACCGGCTTCGACGCGGCTGCGGCCGCCGCCGGCGGCGGGCCGGTGGGGGCCTTCGTGATCGCGGTCTTCTTCGCCTTCGCCTACGCAGCGAGCTGGAACCCGTATGCCTCCGACTACAGCCGGTATCTGCCACGCGCCACCAGCCCGATCCGGGTGGCCGTGGCGGCGGGGTCGGGGCTGATGGTCGCCTGCGGGGTTCTGGAGGTCGCCGGCGCCGCCCTGGCGACGGTGGCGGGGACGCAGTGGGGGATCAGCGCGATCCCCACCAACCAGTTCGTCAGGCCGCTGCCCGAGGTGCTGGTGGTGATCGCTCCGCTCGCCATCTGCGTGGGCGCCATCTCGGCCAACGCCATCAACCTCTACAGCAGCGCGATGTCCTTCCTCAGCATGGGCATCCGGATGGGCGCCCGGCTGCGCCGGGCGATCGCCGCGGTGGGCTTCGGGGTGATCGGTTTCCTGGTCGGATGGCTGGTGGTCAAGACCGGTCAGGTGGGGCCCGGCGGCACCGGGGGCTCGTACCAGAACTTCCTCTTCTTCAGCACCTACTGGATCGTGGCCTTCCTGGGGGTGGTGATCGCCGACTGGGCGATGCGCGGCGGCCGGCTCCGCACCCGGCTCGTCTTCGACCGGAGCCACCGCAACTGGCGAGGCGTGCTCGCCTTCCTGCTCGGGATCGCGGCCTGCATCCCCTTCATGAACCAGTCCCTCTACGTCGGCATCGTCGCCAGCCGCTATCCCCAGACCGGCGATCTCAGCTTCGCGGCCGGCTTCGTGGTCAGCGCGGCCGCCTACTGGCTGCTGAGCCGGGGACGGGCCGCCGGTGACAGCCGCAGCTGAGCCGGCCTGGGGCTAGCCTGAACCGTTCGACGCTTTCAAGCTGATTTTACCCCCCCGCCCCGGTCTCCCCCTCCCGGCTCACCCCAGCGGGTGATGCCGACCGGCGATGGGAGAGGGTACATTTGGCAGCTTAATACTTGGCTTCGGTGGGGACGCCGTCAGACGGCGCGGCCACCGCTGTTCCGAGCTCGGATCGCCGCGCAGGCAAGGAGGGTGAGATGACGCTGGGTACACCACATCTTGGAGGAGCGACGGGCGGCCTGCGCAGGCCCTCGCAGGCGATGCTGGTGATCAGCCTGCTGGCCGTCGTCGCCGCCGCCTGCGGAGGCAGTAGCGGCGCGGCGTCGTCCTCCTCGGGCCTGGCCAGCAGCCAGGTGCTGAAGTTTCCGGCCTTCCAGAACCCGGGGACGTGGGACCCGGGTGAGGCGGACGCCGAGGTCGACACCGAGTTCATGCAGAACGTGTTCGACAACCTCTGGCGCTTCGACAACAGCCTCAACATCGTGCCCGACATCGCGACGGCGGTCCCGACCGCGGCCAATGGGGGGATCTCCAGCGATGGTCTGACCTACACCGTGAACCTCAACCACAACGCCACCTTCAGCAACGGGGACAAGGTGACGGCTGAGGACGTGCTCTACTCCTGGGACCGGGCGGTCGCCCTCCAGGGTCCCTACTCCTCCAACCTCTCGGCGATCGCCGGCTACGCCGCCGTGCAGTCGGCCGCCGGCTCGCCTCCGGCGAGCACCACGGGCAGCCCGCTGAACTTCCAGCAGAGCATCGAGAACGGGCTCTGGGGCTGCTTCCGGGGCAAGGGCACGGCGGGCGCGACCTGCGACTCGAGCCTGGAGATGAGCGGTCTCACGGCGCCCGACGGGCTCACCGGCTACACCGTCCAGATCACCCTCGCCAGCGCCTGCGGCTGGTGCCTGGCGGCCTGGACCCTGGAGGGGACCACCGGGGCCATCGTCGACGAGAACGTCATCCACAACGACCCGGTCAACTGGTGGACCAAGCCCAGCAGCAAGACCGACGGCATGGTGGGCACGGGGGCCTTCTACCTCGCCTCCTTCATACCCAAGCAGTCGATGGTCTTCAAGGCGGTCAAGGACTGGTGGGGCTCGCCGAAGCCGACGCTCACCGAGGTCGACGTCGACATCAAGGACCCCTCGGCCCTGGCCACCACCGTGGCGGCGTGGAAGCAGGGGAGCTACGGCATCATCGGGTACGGGGGGGACAGCGGCAACCTGGACTACCCGACCATCGAGAGCATCAAGACCTCGCCGTACGCCAAGGACCTGCTGACCCAGCCCAAGGGCCGGACCACGTGGCTGAGCTTCAACATCGGGTACCCGAAGACCGGCGGCCCGTTCGTCGGGGAGTCGGCGGCGGCGGTGGGGCTGCGCAAGGCCTTCGACCTGGCGGTCGACAAGACCGGCCTGGCCACCACCGTGTGCCATGACCTGCTGTGCACCGCGGCGACCGGGGGCCTGATCACCAAGGGGTTGATCGGCAACCTCGGCGACGGCCAGGACCCGCTGGCCGCCTACGACCCCACCGAGGCCAAGCAGCTGCTCAAGGAGTACGACCCCACCGGGGCGCTCACCGCCAACCTCACCTACTCCTACAACACCGGCGGGCTCAACGACCCGGTGGCCGAGTATCTCCAGAACGAGTGGCAGACGAATCTCGGCGTCCACGTCAACCTCAACCCGGTCGGGGATGCCTCTCAGTTCATCTCCAACCGCCTGGGCGGCCAGTATGTGATGTCGCGTGACGGCTGGCAGTTCGACTACAACAACCCCCAGGACTGGTACGCGAACCTCTGGGGCACCTTCGCCACCGCCGCGGGGGCGAACACCAGCGGCTTCGACGACCCGACCTACGACAGCATCCTCAACCAGGCTGACGCGGAGCCGATCTCTCAATCGCTCCCGCTCTACAACCAGCTGGCCACGATCCTGCAGCAGGATGTGGCCTACATCCCCCTCTACTACTCGGTGGGCAACTTCCTGATCCAGCCCTGGGTCAAGGGAGCCGGCTCGAACACCGGGTTCGACTACTACTGGGACCAGATCTCGATCCTCTCCCACTGAGAGGGCAGAGCAGCAGCTGAATTCGGGACGCCCGGCGTGTGAGCCGGGCGTCCTCGTTCATCGGCGGGGAGGCCGTACCCAAGGTGACCCGGGGAACGCTCGTCTACATCATCCAGCGGCTGGCGATCATCGCCCTCACGCTGCTGGTGGTCTCCTTCGTCGTCTTCGTGGTGGTCCACGCCCTTCCCGGCAACGCCTTCATCAGCCAGCGAGTCCACGGTAAGACGCTGCAGCTCCTCCTCCACGAGTACGGCCTCGACCAGCCGGTGCTGATCCAGTACTGGAACTTCCTCAAGGGGGCGATCCACGGCAACCTCGGGGTCTCCCTCTACATCCGGGGCGAGGCGGTCACCCCTCTGGTGCTCCGCGAGCTGAGCGTCAGCTGCGAGCTCGGGGGATCTGCGCTGATCATCACCATCGGCATGGGCATGACCTTCGGCGTCCTCGCCGCCATCCGGCAGAACACCTGGGTCGACTACCTGCTCACCAGCATCGCCGTGATCGGCTACACGGTGCCGAGCTTCGTGATCGCCGGGCTGGGCGTCATGATCTTCGCCAACTTCCTGGGCAGCGTGACCGGAGGCGCCTTCGCCTACTCGCCGGTGTGGACCGGCACCTACGGCACCATCGGTGAGCTCTGGCTGCCGGCCCTGGCGATCGGGTTCTACACCTCCGGCCAGATCACCCGCATCACCCGTGCCAGCATGCTCGAGGTCATCCAGCAGGACTACATCCGGACCGCGCGGGCCAAGGGCCTGCGCGAGCGGGTCGTGACCATCCGCCACGCCCTGCGCAACGCCCTGGTCCCCGTGATCAGCATCCTGGGCACCACCGTGGTCGGCATCCTCGTGGGCGTCCTGGTGATCGAGAACATCTTCGGCATCCCCGGCTTGGGCAAGGAGTTCGTGGAGAGCATCCTCCAGCACGACTACAACGTGACGGTCGGCGTCTTCACCATCTTTGCGCTGCTGATCGGACTGTCGAACCTGGCGGTCGACCTCATCTACACGGTCGTCGACCCGAGGATCAGGTACTGATGGCCACCACCGTCACCCCGTGGTCGGAGTACGAGGGCGGCACGCTGGCCCGCCAGCAGGTCGGGCTCTGGCGGGACGGGCTGCGCCGGCTGCGCCGCAACCGGCTGGCCCTGGCCGCCCTGATCTACCTCGGCCTGCTCGCCTGCGTCTGCCTGCTGTCGCTGTTCTGGACCCCGTACAACCCCAACCTGATCGGGGTCTGCCCCACCTATGCCCTCCCCGGCACACCCGGCCATCCGCTGGGCTGCGACGACCTGGGGCGCGACCTGCTCAGCCGGCTGATGGTGGGCTCGCAGGTCTCGCTGGCGGTGGGCCTGATCACCGCGGCCATCGTCATGGTCCTGGGCGTCGGCATTGGCCTCCTCATCGGCTACCTGCGGGGAGTGGCCGACGCCATCTTCGCCCTGATCATCAATGTCTTCTACGGCGTCCCCCCGCTGATGATCGCGATCGTCCTCTACGTGCTGCTGGGCCCGGGGGTGATCAACATCATCATCGCCATCGCCGCCGCCAGCTGGATGGACATGGCCCGCCTGGTCCGGGGCCAGACGCTCAGCATCCGGGAGCGCGAGTACATCGAGGCGGCCCGCGCCGGAGGCGCCCGCACCGGCAAGATCCTCTTCAGCCACATCTTCCCCAACGCCCTGGGGCCGATCATCGTGCAGACCACCTACGTCGTCCCCGCCGCCATCCTCACCTCGGCGTTCTTCAGCTTCCTCGGCTTCGGGGTGCCCGCCCCCCAGGCGGACTGGGGAGGAATGGCCAGCGAGGGGTTCTCCCCACTGCTCGCGGGGTTCGATCCCTACATCCTGCTCTGGCCCGCCATCGCCCTCTCGGTCACGCTGCTGGCCTTCAACTTCTTCGGCGACGGTCTGCGCGACGCCTTCGACCCGAGGCAGCGACGCTGATGGCCGGATCCATGAACGAACCGGTGCTCGAGGTGAGGGAGCTCTCCACGTCGTTCTTCACCGACGACGGTGAGGTGAAGGCGGTCCGGGACGTCAGCTTCGACCTGGCCGCGGGGGAGACCCTCGGCATCGTCGGGGAGTCGGGGTGCGGCAAGAGCGTCACAGCCCTCTCCATCCTCGGCCTGGTGCCACGGCCGGGACGGGTGGTCGGCGGCGAGATCCTCTTCAGGGGCCGGGACCTGCTGAGCATCGACCGTGAGGAGCTGCGCCAGATCCGGGGCCGCGACATCGCCATGATCTTCCAGGACCCGCTCAGCTCCCTCAACCCGGTGCACCGGATCGGCGCTCAGATCGAGGAGGCGATGCGGGCGCACGACAAGGTCGCGCCCAGAGACGTGAGGCCCCGCGGCCTGGACCTGCTGCGGCAGGTGCACGTGCCCGACGCCGCCCGGCGCGTCCGCAACTATCCCCACCAGTTCTCAGGAGGGATGCGCCAGCGGGTGATGATCGCCATGGGACTCTCCAACCGCCCCGAGATCCTGATCGCGGACGAGCCGACCACCGCCCTCGACGTGACCGTGCAGGCGCAGATCCTCCAGCTCCTGCGCGACCTCAACCGCGACCTGGGCACCTCGATCATCCTCATCACCCACAACCTGGGGGTCGTCGCCGGGCTCTGCAGCCGGGTCGTCGTCATGTATGCGGGCGAGATCGTGGAGCAGGGATCCACGGAGCAGATCTTCGACGCCCCGCAGCACCCGTACACCTGGGCGCTGCTCCGGTCCCTGCCACGGGTCGACGCCGACCGGCATGAGCGGCTCCGCTCCATCGAGGGCCTGCCGCCCGACCTCATCGCCCCCCCCACGGGCTGCAAGTTCAATCCCCGCTGCCCCTTCCGCCTGGAGCGCTGCTTCAGTGAGGCGCCCGAGCTGAAGCCGGTCGGAGACGGCCAGGTCGCCGCCTGCTGGGTGACCATGAAGCGGGCGTATGCGGAGATGGGAGCGGGCTCGCTGCTCGACACCAGGGCGGGCGCCGCCAGCGGGGTGCGGCCGCCCGCGGTTCCCCTCCCACTCGCCATCACCGGCGGGAGCCAGACCGCCGGGCCGGAGCCCCTCGAGCGTGAGTAGCGCGCCGTCGACCGAGCCGTCCACCGGCACCCGTCCGGACCCGTCGGGCGAGCCGCTGCTGCGCGCCGTCGACGTGGTCAAGCACTTCAACGTGGGGGTCGGCACCGTCTGCAGAGCGGTCGACGGGGTCAGCTTCGAGATCCGGGCCGGGGAGACGGTGGGGCTGGTCGGTGAGTCCGGATGCGGGAAGTCGACGCTGGCCCGGGTGCTCACCCGGCTCACCCCGGCGACGTCCGGCCGGGTGATCTTCGAGGGCGTCGAGCTCACCGGGCTGCGCGGAGAGAGCCTGCGCCAGCAGCGCAAGCAGCTCCAGATGATCTTCCAGGATCCCTTCGCCTCGCTCGACCCCCGGATGACGGTGGGCGACATCATCGCCGAGCCGCTCACCAACTTCAAGGTGGTGCGCGGCAAGGCCAAGGACGCCCGGGTCCAGGAGCTGCTGCGGGTCGTGGGCCTGAATCCCTACTTCAACAACCGCTACCCGCACGAGTTCAGCGGCGGCCAGCGGCAGCGCATCGGCATCGCCCGCGCCCTGGCTCTCAACCCCAAGCTGATCATCTGCGACGAGCCCGTCTCCGCCCTCGACGTCTCGATCCAGGCCCAGATCATCAACCTGCTCGAGGATCTGCAGGCCGAGTTCAACCTGACCTATCTCTTCATCGCCCACGACCTCTCGGTGGTGCGGCACATCAGTCAGCGGGTCCTGGTGATGTACTTGGGCAAGATCGTGGAGGTCGCACCCAGCGACGACCTCTACTCGACCCAGTTCCACCCCTACACCAAGGCGCTCCTCTCCGCCGTCCCGGTGCCCGACCCGCGGGTGGAGTCGCAGCGGCGGTTGGTGGAGCTGTCCGGCGAGATCCCGTCACCCCTGCACCCTCCCTCGGGCTGTCGCTTCCACACTCGCTGCCCGATTGCGCAGGTCCCGGGCATCTGCAGCGAACAGGAGCCGCCGCTCGAGGAGAAGGGCAACGGGCATCTCGCCGCCTGCCACTTCTCGGCACAGGTCGGAGCTGCGCTGGGCTGAACATGGACCACGAGGCGGCGCTGGCGTTCATCCGCGACCACCGGCGCGGTGTGCTCGCCACCCACCGGCGCGACGGGGGGCTCCAGATGTCCCCGGTGGTGGCCGCCGTCGACGCCGAGGACCGGGTGGTCATCAGCACCCGCGAGGGGGCGATGAAGACGCTCAACCTCCGCCGCGACCCCCGCGCCACCCTCTGCTCGTTCAGCGATCCCTTCTTCGGTGAGTGGCACACGGTGGAGGGGACGGTGGAGATCGTCGGCCTCCCCGAGGCGATGGAGCCGCTGGTCGACTACTACCGGCGGACCGGGGGCGAGCACCCCGACTGGACCGACTACCGGCACGCCATGGAGCGCGAGCACCGGGTCCTGTTGCGGATGACCGTGGAGCGCAGCGGGCCCACCCGGACGGGGTGAGCGGATCCCAGCCGGTCAGATCGGCGAGCGGACCGGGAGCCCCAGGGCCAGGGCCTGCCTCCGAGCCGGTGGCAAGCTGAACAGAATCGTGCTCATCTCGTGCGCTCTGGCGACAGGAGCGTAACGCCCGGCCCGATCGCGGGAGTCACACTCGGTATCTGCGATGGACGAAGGCCACCCCGTCGTCGGCGGATCCAGGGCGGAGACTGCGGCTCCCGCGGGAACCAGGGTGGAGCCGAGCTCCGCGATGGACAAGTTTGCCGGTTGGGCCCCCGGGGCCCACGACGGCATCCCCATCCTTCCGCGCGGCACCGCCCTCTTTGAGGGGATCCCGGCGCCCGCGATCGTGATCGAGGCACTCGCGCCGGTCATCGGAGACGGCGCTCTCGTCAGCCGGCGATCCGGGTCCGTCGGGGTCATCCTGATCAAAGAGGCGGGCGTCTTCGAGGTTTACGCCTTCGAAGGTGGCAAGAGGCTCGAGGGCCAGAGGGCGTTCCAGCTGATCGAGAGCTGGACCGACGCTACCGTGAGCGCGTACCAGCTGGATCGCAGCGTCGTGGCGCTGGCCCCGTCCCTCTACCGGGGCAGCCCCTGCCACGAGGATCTCCGGCTCGAGTGGACCGATTGGAAGGGCCTCCTGGCCGACCTCTGCGGCCGCGGCGGGTTCTTCGTGGTGGAGCTCGACACGCCGATCGGCCGGGGCGTCACCCTGATCCTCGACGGACGCCAGGTGGCCACGTACACGGAGTCCCATCCGGAGCTCGGTCCGGAGGGTTTGCTGGATCCGCTGGCCGCGACCAGGCGGGGGACCATCTGGGTTCGCCGCGAGCCGGCGACCACAGCGCCCGTCGTCAAGCTGACCCCCGCTACACCGCCCAGCCCCGCTCCGAAGGCACCCGAGGCGGCCCCGGCAGCTCCCCCCAAGCCCGCGCCGATGAGCGTCGGGATCGACTGGTCGACAGCGGCGCTCTGGCCCGCGGACAGGGGAGGCGAGCGCCCCGCAAACCCCGCAGTCCCCCCCGTACCCCCCGCCAGCCCGCGCGCAGCGGCCGCCCAGACCGAGCCCTTCAACCCCTTCGCGCTGCTCGAGAACGGCGACGTCCAGGCACTGGCCCCTCGTCCCGTCGCCACTCCGCCCGTCGCCGCGGTGGCCAACGCGCTGAAGGAGGTGGCACGACGTCACCTCCAACGCTCGTCCCCCCGCGTGGAGGCCATGATCGACGATGCGGTCGCCCAGCGCGTGTCGCTGGGGATCCTTGTCGACGAAGTCCGCAGTCTCGTGATCCGCGGTGTGGCGTCGAGCACCATCGACCAGCTTGCGGACGAGATGGCTGCGACGGTACCCGCCCCACCTCACTGATCCCAGCCGTCCACCCCGCGCCTCGGTTGCGCGGCCCTCGGCGACGAGCTGGTCGAGGAGGCTCCCAGCCTGGAGCGGCACGGTGCGGGCCATCCGTGATCCGCGTGTCACCCAGCCGGCGGGGCGCTGGGGCGGAGCTCCAGCTCCCGGCCAGCCGCCCGCAGGCGCTCCACGCTCTTCTCGACGCCGATGAAGGCCATGGCGTCGAAGACGGGGACGCCGGCGGGGCGGCCCAGGATGGCGATGTAGAGGACCCGGAAGCCGTCGCGGGCCTTGACCCCGCGGGCCTCCAGCAGTCCGGTGAGCCGCAGCCGCATCGCCTCCAGGTCGTCCAGGCCACCCCCGTCCACCTCGGCCACGGCGGCGTCGAGGAGGGCACGGGCGGTGCCCGTGTCCACCTTCTTGGGCGGGAAGACGACGTCCGGATCCCAGGGGGCGGAGCCGATCAGCGGACCGGCCAGGGCATCGGCGTCGCGCAGGGTGACCATCCGCTCCCGGAGCAGGGGAACCAGCTTCCGCCGCACCTCCAGGCTGGTCCCGGGTAGGTGGAACTCGAGCGCTGCCACCAGCGCCTCCAGGTCCATCCGCCGGATGTGGAGACCGTTGAGGGAGTCCAGGCGGCGAGCGTCGAAGACCGCCGGCGAGGTCTGGACCCGCTCCAGCGAGAAGGCGCGGATCAGCTCCTCGCGGCTGAAGACCTCCTGCTCGGTCCCGCTCGACCACCCCAGCAGGGCCATGGCGTTGACCAGCGCCTCGGGCAGGTATCCCTGCTCCGCGTACTCCAGGACGGTGCGGGCGCCATGCCGCTTGGAGAGCTTCTGGCGGGATTCGTCCAGCACCTGGGGGACGTGGCAGAAGCGGGGGGGCTCCCAGCCGAGGGCGGCGGAGATGGCGAGGTGCTTGGGCGTCGAGGGCACCCACTCGTCGGAGCGGATCACGTGGGTGATCTCCATCAGGTGATCGTCCACGACCACGGCCAGGTGGTAGGTGGGGAAGCCGTCCGACTTGAGCAGCACCTGGTCATCGATGTCGATGTTGTCGTACCGGATGGTGCCGTGGATGACGTCGTCCCATTCGGTCGTCCCCGCGGGCATGCGCAGCCGGAGAACCGCCGGCATCCCGGCGGCGCGCTCCGCCGCCACCTCGGCCTGCCGGGAGAGGCAGCGGCGGTCGTAGCGGGGCGGCTGGTGGAGACGCTGCTGCTCGAGGCGCATCTCCGCCAGCCGCTCCGGAGCGCAGGTGCACCAGTACGCGGCGCCCGCCTCGACCAGCCGGCGGGCGTGCTCGGTGTAGAGGTCGAGGCGCAGCGATTGAATGTAGGGGGCGTGCGGGCCGCCCATCTCCGGTCCCTCGTCCCATCTCAGGTCGAGCCAGTTGAGCGTCTCCAGGATGGCCGCCTCGCTCTCGGGCACGTACCGCCCCTGGTCGGTGTCCTCGATGCGGAGCACGAAGCTGCCACCCGTGGAGCGCGCCGCCAGCCAGGCGAAGAGGGCGGTGCGGACGTTGCCGAGATGGAGGAATCCGGTTGGTGACGGGGCGAACCGGGTCCGGATGGGTGCCACCAGGTGCGGCTCAGCGGGGGGCGAAGAAGAAGACGAAGAGCGCGGTCCAGATCAGCAGTCCGGCCACCAGCAGCGCGGCGTCGAGGTGGGAGACCGAGAACCCGACCCGGCGCGGCTGGCCGCCCCCCTGCGAGTGGTCGTGGTCGGTCATTCCCCAGGCCGGCACGACCGGCAAGACGGCCGGAGAGGGAGCGGGGACGGCCTCCTTGCGGACGGGCATGGCACCTCGGGTTGGGGTAATTGCCAGGACAGAATCGAGTATACCGGCGGCAACGGAACCGCCACGGCAACTCCGCGGCCCGCGGCGGCGACCGATACTCGGGCCCGTGCGCGATCTGTGGGCCCGGGTGGAGGACTGGGCGATGCCGGTGCTGGCCCTCGCCAGCGCCGCCCTGGTGGTGGCCTTCGCCATCGGCGAGGTCCAGCGCGAGCTGGGCGATCCCGGGGACACCGACTACCTGCCCCTGGTCACCGCCGGAACCATCGTCGATTCCGGCTCGCACTGCCTCTACTGCTACCGGACCCAGCAGGTCACCGAGGACCGGCTGCTCGGCATCTCCACCAGCGTCCCGCCTCCGAACGCGTTCGGCGACACCCCGCTGGCGGCGGTGCTGATGGCTCCACTCGCCCCCCTGCCGCTCCGCACGGGGCTCGCCGTCTTCGACGTCCTGTCCCTGCTGATGCTCGCCGCTTCGGCGCTGATCGTGCTGCGCCTGCTTCCCGGCCGGCTGGACTGGGAGCGGCGGACGCTGCTGGTTGCGCTGGGCGTGGGCAGCCTGCCCGCCCTGACCGCGATCGCCCAGTGGGACTCACTCATGCTCCTGGCGGCGCTGCTCGCCGTGCTGCTGCTGAGGGGAGCCCAGGGCGATGGCGTCTCCGATCAGCGCCGTGCCGGCCCGCGGGCGCTGGGGGCGGGCCTCCTCCTCTCCCTCCTCCTGCTCAAGCCACAGGTGGTGTGGCTGGCCCTCCCGGCGCTGCTCGCCGCCCGGTCATGGCGGGTGCTGATCGGATTCGCGCTCGGCGGAGCCGTCAACCTGGCCAGCGGTCTGCTCCTGATAGGGCCCGGCCAGACCCTCCAGCTGGTGCCGTTCCTGAGCTCGACGCTGCTGCCCTACGCCAGCGTCAAGGTGGGGCTGCCGGCCCTCGCGGCCGTCGCCTTCGGCACCGATCGGGCCGGGGTCGTGGCCGGACTGGTGCTGGCGGCTATCGCGGTGGCGGCGTGTTGGCGCTGGCGCGAGCAGCTGCGGGATCGGCCGGTGACGGCCATCGGCATCGGCGTCGCCGCCTCGATCGCCTTCTCGCCCTATGTCGGGATCGTCGACCTCGGCCTGCTGACCCTCGCCACCGTCGCCTGGGCGCAGACGAGCGCCGCCGAGCCCATCGCGGCGCTGCTCCTGGTCGACATCGCCTGGGCGGTGGACTTCCTGGCCGGAGGCGGGCACGTCCACACCCTCCCGGTGGCCCTCTTCATCTTCGTCCTGGGCGCGGCGTGGAGGCTGCTGCGGTCCCGGGCCGGCGCGTGGCGGCCGGACCTCGGCACCGCCCACCTCGGCGCGCCGGGCTGATCACCGGATCCTTCGCCGGTCGGGCGGGACCGATACACTCGCCGGCCATGGCGTCCTCACTCGCCGGCCTCCGGAGGAGCGCTGCCCGCCAGGCCGGGGTGCTGCGCATCGCCCTCCCCCCCTTCGTCGGCGGCAAGCTGATCGGGCTGCTGGTGCCGATGCTGACGGCCTGGGTGCGCAGTCCCGGTGTTGGCGTGCCCTCCGGTTCCGCGTTGCTTCAGCCCTTCGCGCTCTGGGACGGCGCCGCCTACACCGAGATCGCGCAGCAGGGCTACCCGGGCGGTCCGCTGAACCTGGCGCTCGGCGCGTCCGGCCACCTCTGGGCGTACCTCCCCGGTTACCCACTCCTCGTCCACGTCGCCAGCTACCTGGTGCTCGACACCATCGCCGCCGGCATCCTGGTGAGCGCCGCCTGCGAGCTGATCGCGCTGGTCTTCCTGGCCAAGCTGATCCTGCAGGAGCGCGACGAGGAGTCGGCGCGCTTCGCCTGCTGGGCGCTGGCGCTCTTCCCCTATGCCGTCTTCCTGACCTCGGTCTACTCGGAGAGCACCTTCCTCGCCGCCGCCACCGCTTCCCTCTACTACATGCGGCGGGGGCGGGATGGGCGCGCCGCCGTCGCCGCGAGCCTCGCCATGCTGGTGCGCATCACCGGCATCGCCCTGGTGCCCGCGCTCATCGTGGACCACCTGATCCGGCGCCGCGGCCGGCCCGGTCGCGGCCTCGTCGCCATCCTGGCGTCGCCCGTCTCCCTCCTTCTCTTCTTCGGTTACGCATGGCTGCGCACCGGCACTCCCCTCGCCTGGGAGCACGCGGAGCAGTCGGCCTCCTTCAACCGCAACTTCGCCTGGCCCTGGGAAGGGGCGCGGGCCACCTTCCAGTCCTTCGTGGGGGGCACCGGGGGCAACAGCTTCGTCTTTGGCATGGAGATGATCTTCGGGGTGGCCGGACTGCTCGCCGTCCTCTACATGGCCTGGCGCTGGCGGACCATCGCTCCCTCGCTCACCGTCTTCGCCGCGGTGGCGTGGCTGATGGGCACCTCCGTCGTCTACTGGTTGAGCATGCCCCGCTACGAGATGACGGTGGTGCCGATCTACCTCGTTCTTGCCGACATCACCCGCAACCATCCGCGCGCGCGACCGGTGCTGCTCGCCGCCTCCGCCGGCTGGATGGGATTCCTCGCCACGCTGCTCGCCACCGGCCAGTTCGTTGCCTGACGGCGACCTCCGCGCGCCGTACCCGCACGGGGAGTCGAACCCCGGTTGCCACCTTGAAAGTCCGGGTACCGATCCGTTTGCAGCGTCCTGGAATGACCCACAAGACCCTCATCCGAATACATTCGGGCGTCTTGTAGCGCATCGTCGCGAGGCCTGGTAGACTGCGCGCGAACCCCGCAAGGCATCAACAGGGCATCAGGATCGGAGGCGGGTGGTAACCTAAAGGGCGTCAGGGTGAGCAGGCGCAGACACAAGGGCACGGGCTCGATCACCCAGCTCCGCGACGGTCGCTGGCAGGCGCGACTCGGCTCCGTGACCCCCGACGGCCGCAAGGTTCGCCAGGCGTGGTATGGGCGGACGCGGGAGCAGGCTGAGGCCCGTCTGATCGAGGCCCTCGCTGACCGCCTCAACGGGCTTGCGATCCTCCCTGGCCGTGGGCCGACGCTCGCCGCCCACTGCGAGAGCTGGCTCGCGGGCGCCGGTCTGCGGCTCCGGCCGCGGACATTGGACAGGTACCGGCAGACTCTCACTACCCACGTCCTGCCCACCCTCGGCAGCCTGCCTCTCAACCGGCTCGAAGTGGGGCACGTGAACCGCCTCCTCGCACAGAAGCAGGCAGCCGGGTTAGCGCCGGCAACGGTGGCCGGCATCCGCAGCGCCCTGCGGGCCAGCCTCAGTGCCGCCGTCCGGGCCGGTGTCCTGCGACAGAACGTCGCCGCCCTGGCGGACGCACCCCGGCTACCCGACCCCGAGCGACCCATCCTGACCGCTGCGGAGGCCCAGCGGCTCCTGGCGGCGGCCGAGACCGACCCCGAGGGGCCACTATGGGTCCTGGCACTGACCAGCGCCGCGCGGCTCGGCGAACTGCTCGGCCTGCGCTGGACGGACTACAACCCCGCCCAGTGCTCCCTCGGCGTCGAGCGGGCTCTCCAGCGCCTCCAGCGCCGCTGGCTGCTAGTGGAGCCGAAGACCCGGCGAGCCCGTCGGGTCATCCCCCTCACCCCCGTGGCCGTGGCGGCCCTGGAGCGGCAGCGCAGACTGCAGGCGGCGGCGCAGCTTGCGGCCGGCCGCGCGTGGCGAGACGAGTGGGGCGGTCTGATCTTTACCGGGGCATGCGGCGAGCCGCGGTTCGGTCCTGCCGTCGCGCGCCATCTGCAGCGCCGGACCGCCGTGCTCGGACTGCCGAATGTCGGGTTCCACGGGCTGCGGCGGACCGCGGCCAGCCTCCTGGCAGACAGCGGCGTTCCGATCCAGGCCGTCGGCGACTACCTGGGAGACAGCGTGGTGACGACCCTCAAGCACTACGTGCGCAGCGTCCCGGGGAGCCGAAGACACGCGGCCGACGTGCTGGCTGCGACGCTCGCAGGCACCCGGTCGCCTGGTTGAGTCGTGGGCCGGCCCCACCCAAGGGTGGATTACCTCCGCGCCTACATGGTGCTGCGAGCCTGGGTTGAGTGCGCCGCCGAGGATGAGAACTGTCCGTTGGGGGAGTTCGAGGCGGATGTCCTGCTCCACGTTGGGGGCTTCACTAGCCTCGTGGGAGAGCGCCGGGTGAAGGTGCCGCTACTTCCGGCGACGCCTCAGCGATGGACGTATCGGTCCCTGGGGGCGTTCGTTGACAAGCTCAAGCCATGGCTCGCCACTGCCGATCAGCTCCTCGGCCGCAGGCGACCGCGGGGCTTGCGCAAGGATGTGGAGCGCGTGTGGCGTCGGCGGGCCAGGTGGGCTTGGGATCACTACGAGCGACGCATGACGTGGGCGAGCATCGCCGCGCGCGACTTCCCCAAGGCACCCGATCCGTCTGAAAGGTCGCGCGACGTCCTACAAGAGGCGCGTGAGGCGCTGAGTGTCGCCTTGGGCTCCAAGAGCCCTCGGGCACTTCACGAGTTCGCTGGGATGATGCGGGCCGCGTACCAGTTGCCGCGAGGGTAGGAAATCCACGGCAGGGCCAATTTCCCACTAGCGCGACCAGCGGGGGGCGCGGCACGATCGCCGCAATGCGCCGACGGTCGCCACCCATCACCCTGGATGCAGGAGAACTCCGCCGCCAGCTCGCCCGGCGCGGCATCGGCCAGCGGGAGCTGGCGCAGGTCGCCGGAGTAGCACCGAGCGTCGTCTCGGGCGCCCTCCACGGCCGGCCGCTCAGCCCACGAACCGTGGGGCGGGGGGCACGCGCGCTCGCCGGCATTGAGCTGGTCCCGCTCGATGGGCTGGACGAGCTTCTCATGGTCGAACACATAGGCGCCCCCGGGGCCCCGCCGGCCCCGACGGCGCAGGAGGGCGGCGATGGCTGCCGCACTCCGCGACCAGGATAGCGTCCTCAGCGCTGCCGCGATCCTCGTCACCGTGTGTTGCGGGCGGAACGGCTGCGCCTGTGCCGCCTCGGCTGGCCGGGGGCCCGGGTTCCAGCTCCGCGGCTGGTGGGCGCAGGCCCACCGGCCGGCCTGTCGGGCATGCCGCGGCGTGCCGTGAGGCGGTACACCGCGACCGCGCCGTGCTCGGTCTGCGGCGGCTGGGAGGGCATGCCGCGAGGGCGCGGGGTGCGCTGCGCCGGCTTCCTGAGCGACGCTGGCACCTGGGCACGCTGCACCCGGGAAGAGAAGGCGGGCCCGCTGCCGCTCGACGAGTCGACGACTCCGCCGACTTATCTGCACCGCCTCGACGGACCGTGCCGCTGTGGCGGGGAGCACGCGGCGTCGGCGGCCAGCGCCAATGGGGCGCACGGTGCCCCTGAGCCCGCCGCACCGCGCCGGGGCTACTGGTGGCGCGAGGTCGAGCACTTCGATGGCATCGAGCACCAGGTCGTCCGCCGGTACGCCTACCACGACGCCGAGGGCAAGCCAGTCCGCCGGGTTGTGCGCTTCCACCCCAAGACCTTCCGGCCCGAGCATCCGGTCGCTGCCGACCTGTGGCTGTCGGGCCGCGGCCCCGGACCTGACGTCCTCTACCGGCTGCCGGAGCTTCGCCGGGCGATCAGCGAGGAGCAGACCATCTACGTCGTCGAGGGGGAGAAGGATGCCGAGACCCTGGCCGAGCACGGCCTGGCCGCGACCACCAACGACGGCGGCGCGGACGGCTGGCGGCCCGCCTTCGCCGAGCAGCTCGTCGGTGCCGCACGCGTCGTGGTCATCGCCGACCACGACCCGGACGGCCATGGCCGGCGCGCCGCTGAGAAGCGGGCGCGAGAGGTCGAGCGCCTGGTGCCCGACGTCCGGCTCGTCGAGTTCGACGACGCCCGGGACGTCACCGAATGGCTGGACTGGCACGGGGTCGACGAGCTGGAGGAGATGGCTGGCGGCGCCCCGGCACGCGACCCTCGGGCCTCGGCCCCGGCACCGCCCAGCGATTGCGGCCGGGCCGTCTCTGTAGCCACGGCGGCGCCGGCAGTTCAGCGCGAGCCGACCGAGCCGCTGCCGGAGTTCCCGAGCGAGCTGCTACCGCGGGCCATGCGGGCGCTCGTCGAGACCGAGTCGGAACGGCTGCGCTTGCCCCGCGGCATGCTCGCGGTGCCCGCCTTGGTGGCCGCAGCTGCCGCCATCGGTGGCACGCGAACCGTCCGCACCGACGACCGCGAGCACCCGGCGTCGCTGTGGGGCGCCATCGTGGTCGACAGCGGCGGGGGCAAGACGCCGGCCCTGGACGTGGCCCTCCGCCCCTACCGGCGGGCGGCCAAGCTGCGGGCCGCCGACCACCAGCGCGCCCTGCGCGCCCCCGAGGAGTGGCGCTCGAGCCGGGCGAAGGACCGCCCCGAGGCGCCGCCTGTCCCGCCCCTGCTGCTGCTTACCGATGCCACGACGGAGGCATTGTTCCCCGTGCTGGAGAGCGCACCGCGAGGCGTGCTCGTCGACCCCAACGAGCTGTCGGCCTGGGCGACAGGCTTCGACATCTATCGGGCGCGGGGAGCCGGACCCGATCGCGCCCGCTACTGCTCTGCGTGGGACGGCGCCCTCGTTACCATCGTGCGCAAGGGGCACGCTCCCGTCATCGTCCCAGTCCCAATCGTCAGCCTGGTCGGGGGCATCCAGCCGTCCGCGTTGCGGCAGCTCAACAGCGCGGCGGACGGACTCGCGCAGCGGTTCCTGTACACGATGCACCGGGAGTTCGAGGAGCCGTACCCGTCTCGTCAGCTTCCCGATCCGGTCGTGCTCGCGAGCTGGCAGACGCCCATCGACAGGCTGTTGACGCTGGAGATGCCGGCGCGCTCTCTCGCCATGACCGAGGCCGGACTGGCGGCGTGGCATGACGGGCGCGACAGCCGTGTCGACGCCCAAAGAGAGCACGGGAGCTTCGCGCTGTACCGGAAGCTCGACGCCATGGCCGCGCGGCTGGCGCTGGTCTTGACCCTGGTCGACGACGTCTTCGCCCAGGCCGTCGACTGCGGCGCGGTGGAGTTCGCCTGGGCCCTCTGCCTCGACTACTTCGCACCGCACGGGCGGGCCGCCCTTGCTGGCACTGAGCCCATCGGGGCCGCCGAGCTGGGCATCGAGTGGCTGCGCCGCCGTGGCGGCCGAACGACCCGGCGCGACCTGGTGAGGGCGGGTGTCGCCGGGGTCCAGACCAATGCCCAAGCGGACGCCCTGATCGCCCGGTGGCAGAGCCGCAACCTCGTGGAGGTCAGCGAGGAGCGCCGCCCCGGCGGCCTGGCGCTCGTGGTGGAGCTGCGATCGTGACCGCGGTCGAGCGGGCCCGCGACACCCGACAGATACCCGTTATCTGTCGGGTAGGTCGTTCTCATCTGTCGGGTGTCGGGTATATGCGGTGGCACCCGACAAGACTTCACTTTCAGCCTTCCTTCCCTGAATTGAACTCCCATGTCTGAGCGATGAAGTGCACCCGACACCCGACAGATAGCGGCGGCGAGCGTGCCCTGCCCGCGCTGCGGCTGTCGCTCCGGGTCGCCGACAGTCAGCCGGTTGGCCGAGGCAGCCGAGGGAGTTCCGGGCCGGGCTCAGGCGACCTCCCGGCGCCGCTCCAGCTCGGCTGCGAAGCACCCGACGAACTGCGAGTCATCGCCGGCGGTCGCCGAGCACACGGTCACGACGTCGACGAGGTCGGCGAGCCGCTGCCTGAGCTGGTCGAGGTTTGTGCCCATCAGGTCAAGCTGCCCGTGCATGTAGGCCGCGGCGCTCTGCTCGCCGCCGGGCTCTGCGTCGGAGACCTCCGCAGCTGTGGTCTCGATGGTCTCCTCGGCGATGGTCGCTGCGTTGTTCGCCATATGGGTGAACCTCCGTCTGCCGCAGGGATCATGGGGCGTCGCGGCTCGCGATGGGAGGGTACCCCGGGGGGACCCCGGGCGGCGAACCGAGTCGGTACGCCGCGGGCTGCCTGTGCGATCCACAATGCATAGGGTCCGCCGGACGTTCCTTGATCGATTACGGGCTATGCGAACAGACACCTGCACAATCAATCACCAGGCATAACGAACGGATATGAGAACGGGGGATGTGAACGGACACCGGCGCCGGCCGGCTCAGGTCAGGTACGCGGCGTCGCATCCCACGGTGACCGTGCACCTTCCAGATGTTGCGAGTCGCAAGAAACTCGATGAGCTGAGTCAGCGCACCGGCCTGTCGTTCGGCGAGCTTGTCAAGCAAGGGCTCGGAGTCGTCGAGACGAACGTGGACGGCGCCTACCAGCGCGGCTGGCGAGATGCCGCCGCGGCCTATCGCCTGACCGTGCTCTGCTCCGTCTGCGCCCAGCCAATCGAGGTGCGCGCGAGGTCAGATATCGCGAGAGCAGCCGCTGCCGCGCTTGCCGAGCGGGGATGGGTCCACGGCGGAACCTGCTACGCCCAGCGCTTCGGCTCGCCGCCGGTCTAACGGGGCAGCCCAGATGCCCGCCAGAAGCCCCAGGACGCCCGGGAGCGCGCTCCCCCGTCCACCGACACCGGGGAGCGGGGCGCGGCCGCTCCGAGCGGCCCTCTACGCTCGGGTGAGCACCCGGGATAAGGATCAGGACCCCGAGGTGCAGCTCGCCCCGCTGCGCGACCACGCCGCCACCCGCGGCTGGGAGGCCAGCGAGTACGTCGACCATGCCTCCGCGGCCGACACGGCCGGACGTACCGCCTGGGCCCGGCTGATCGAGGACGCCCGGCAGCGCCGCGTCGACCTGGTGCTCGTGTGGAAGCTGGACCGCGCCTTCCGCTCGACGCTGCACTGCCTCCGGACCCTGGAGAGCTGGGAGCACCAGGGGGTCGGCTTCGCCTGCCTCACCCAGCCGATCGACACGACCTCGCCGACCGGCCGGCTCCTCCTCACGATCCTGGCCGCCGTGGCCGAGTTCGAGCGGACCCTGATCGCCGAGCGGGTCCGCGAGGGGATGAGCAACGCCCGGCGCCGGGGCGCCCGGATCGGCCGTCGGCCGGCTGCCGAGCGGCCCCACGTCGCCCGCCACTTGGAGGCCGTCCGCGCCGAGCTGGCCGCCGGCACCCTGAGCAAGCGGGCTGCGGCTCGGCGGCTCCGCGTCGGCTTCGGTACCCTCGACAGGCTGCTCGACGGGAAAGAGCGGTAGGCTTCCCGCCGTGGACGCACCGAACCTCCTCTACTACGGTGACAACCTCGACGTGCTCAGGAGGCATGTGAAGGACGAGAGTGTCGATCTTGTCTACCTCGATCCGCCGTTCAACTCGAACGCCAGCTACAACGTCCTCTTCGCGGAGCACGGAGCCAAGTCGGCGGCGCAGATCAGCGCCTTCGAGGACACCTGGCACTGGGACGACGCGGCGGCCCTTGACTACCAGCAGACCGTGGAGGCGGGAGGACACGTTGCTGACGCACTGCGTGCCTTCAGGACACTACTGGACACGTCGGACTTGCTCGCGTACCTGTCCATGATGGCTCCCCGGTTGGTGGAGCTGCGCCGCGTCATGAAGCGCACTGCCAGCATCTACCTTCACTGTGATCCGACCGCCAGCCATTATCTGAAGCTGCTCATGGACTCCGTGTTTGGGCCGGAGAACTTCCGAAATGAGATCGTGTGGAAGCGCTTCAACTTCCATGCAGACGCGCGCCGGTTCGGACGCATTTCCGATCGGCTGCTGTTCTACTCCGCGACAGCCGATTACTACTTCGACCAGCAGCGAGTCGCCTATTCAGAGCAGTACGAAGCCGCGAAGTTCACACACGTCGACGACGACGGTCGGCGCTTCCGCCTGAGTGATCTGAACCCACCGGGTGGCCGAGGGCCAGTTTACGAGTTCCACGGCGTGACTAAGCCATGGCGCATCACCCGGGACAAGATGCTGAAGCTAGTGCACTGACACGGAAATAGCTTCGCGGTTGTAAGAGCGTAGAACCTGAGCTGGGGACTTCACCCAGACGAAAGGATGTTTGCGCTCGTTCCAGGCGTCAAGGAAACGCTGGATGGCGTCCT
>JBEKXW010000012.1:0-94311 GCA_049511615.1 Candidatus Dormibacteria bacterium
CTGGGGGTGGGTCTGGGGGTGGGCGTGGGTGTGGGTCTGGGGGTGGGCGTGGGCGTGGGTGTGGGGGATGTGCAGAGGGGCGCCGGCAGCAGGTTCGGCGTGGCCGAAGGGCTCACGGCCGCAGCGCCCTGCGTGGGGCGGAGCGTGGCGGCTGTGGCGGCGGACAGCAGGGCGACCGCAGCCAGCATGCCCAGGGCGCGACGACGCCCACTCATGCGACCCCGCCGCCTGGGCAACGGGGCCCTGCTGGCAAGCCACAGCCTGCGCCAACCACTCGAATCAGGTCGGCCCCTCCCCGGCGGGCCTGGTCGGCCCCGCTGGTTCGTACCAGTGTGCCACCGTCGCAGGCCCGTCTGCAGGGATCGGCGCGTCAGACGGGTCGCCAACCGTCGTCCCGGCTGCGCGTCCTGAGGGGCCAGCTGCACGAACCGAGGCCCCGGGCGCCGCGCCTTGATCCGCCGCCTTCAGCCGGGAGGCGCGTCGATTCCTTCGACCTCGACCAGCTTGCTCTTGCCGCGGAGGCCCGCGACCAGGCGGACCCGCGAGGGCGCCACGTCGAGCCAGTCCGCGACCAGCCGGACGGTTGCGGCGTTGGCGGCGCCGTCGACCGGGGGCTGGGTGATCCACAGCCGGAGCTCCCGGCCGTCCCAGCGCAGCTCCTCCCGGCGTGCCCTGGGATGGACCACCACGGCGATCCGCATCAGCGGCCGTCCCCGGCGGGAGCCGGGAGTATCGCCCCGCGCAGCCGGTCACCCTCGATCCCGGTGGCCACCACGGTCTGCAGCCCGCCCACCCGGGTTGACGGGTCGGGGACCGCCACCACCTCGAGGTAACCGGCGCTCAGCCCGTGAGCCTCCCCGTTCGCCACCCGGTCCCAGACCACCTGGTGGCGCGCGCCGACGGCCCGCTGGCGCCGTCTCCGGGCACTGGCGGCGGCCGCGGCGCGGACCTCGGCGCTGCGGCATCGGACGATCGCGTCGTCCACCCGGCCGGCGAGGACCTCCGCGGCGGTGCCGGGGCGCGGCGAGTAGCGGAAGACGTGGCAACCGAGGAAGCCGACCTCCTCGATGAGGCTCAGGGTTGCCTCATGATCCTCCCGGCTCTCGTCCGGGAAGCCGACCATCACGTCGGTGGTGAGCTCGGTGTCGGGATCCCGGCGGCGCAGGCCCTCGACCACGCGGAGGTAGCGCTGCCGGCGGTAGCCGCGGTGCATGGCGCGGAGGATCCGGTCGCTGCCGCTCTGCACCGGGATGTGCCAGTGGCCGCAGAGCCGGGGTTCGCGGTTCAGCTCGATCAGACGGTCGGGGATGTCGTTGGCGTTGATGCTGCTGAGCCGGACCCGCACCCCGCCGCCGAGGCCGCCGAGCAGGCGGCTCAGCAGCGTGGCCAGATCGGACCCGCGATCCCGGCCGTAGCTGCCCAGGTCGACGCCGGTGAGGACCAGCTCGGTGTGGCCGGCCGCCGCCGCCGCGCGGGCCCGTGCCAGCACCACCTCCTCGGGGATGCTGACCGACGTTCCCCGGGTCCGCCACACCACGCAGTACGTGCAGCGGTGGTCGCAGCCGTCCTGGACCTTGAGGAAGGCGCGGCTGCGCAGCCCGGCCGGTGGGAGCTGTCGCGGCTCGGCGCCGCGCCGGGCGGCGAGGGCGGCGACGTGGTCGGCGATGCGGGACTTCTCGGCGTTGGCGAACACGGCATCGAGGTCGGGGACGGCGGGCCTGCCGTCACTCCTGGCAACGAGGTAGCGATCGGGGTTGGCGTCCACGGAGCAGCCGGTGAGGACGAGGTGGCAGCCCGGGTCCTGGTGGCGCAGCCGCCGCAGCCGCTGGCGGGTCGTGGCGTCCGCCTGGAGGGTCACCGCGCAGGAGTTGAGGACCCGGACGTCAGCGGGCTCGTCCTCGGGCACCACCTCGCAGCCGAGACCCGCCAGCACCCCGGCCAGGTCGGCCATCTCCGCGTAGTTCACCTTGCAGCCGAGGGCGGTGAGGGCAACCCGCAGCGGTCCGCCGGGTCGCGCTCGGGCCGGAGCCGTGGGGAGACGCCGGATCACGGCACGGGCGGTGCCGGCTTCCCGGCGTCGAGATCCCCGGCGCGGGAGAGGAGCAGCCCGGCGGCGACCACCGCGGCGCGCCGGGCCGGCAGTACGCGGGGGCCGAGGTGGACCATCTCGGCCCCCGCCTCCCGCAGGCGCTCGACCTCCACCGGGGCCAGGCCGCCCTCCGGGCCGATCACCAGCGCGACGGGCCGGACCGGGTCGACGTCGAGGCGGGCGAGCGGCACCGGCGCGTCCACCATGCAGACGAGGATACGCGCACCCTCCGGCAGTGCCGCCAGCGCAGCCCCCAGGTCGGTGACGGGGAGCACCGTGGGCACGGTGGCGCGGTGGGCCAGCTCGGCCGCCTCCCGCGCGATCTCGGCCCAGCGGCGGAGCCGGGCCGCCGCCCGTTCCGACGTCGGTCTGCTGACGCTGCGGAGCGCGGCCAGCGGCCGGATCGCGGCGGCCCCCACCTCGGAGAGGGCCGCGATGACCTCGTCGATCTCTCGAACCAGTGCGTGGATGACATCGAGGTGGAGGCGCGGCTCGCCGGCAGCCGGTCGCGACCAGAGGATCGAGCCGGTCAACGTGCCCTGTTCGACCGAGACGACCCGGACCCCATGCTCGTGGCCGCTCTCGTCGACGACCGCGATCAGCTCGCCCGGGCGGGTGCGGAGCGGCCCGATGAGATGGCGGGCGGGCTCGCCGCCGACCACCAGCCTGTCGCCCTCGATCTGCTCCCGGGTGACGAAGAGACGTGGCACGCGCCAATGGTGGCGCCTCGGCGACGGATCCGGTCGGGCGCGGTCGCCCGCGCGCCCGCCGGCGGCGGCGGCCGGCGCGGGCTGTGCCCTACGATCCGGACCCGTGAGGGGACCGACCGGCGAGCGGCAGGTGGTCACCGACGACGGGGTCCGCCTCGCCGTCAGCGTTCTCGGGGAGGGCGAGCCGCTGGTCATGATCCCGGGGCTGGGAGCCACCCGGCGCGTGTACGCGCCGATCCTCCCCGCCGTGGCCCGCCGGCACCAGGTGATCGTCTACGACCCGCGCGGCGTCGGCGACTCCGATGTTCCCGCCGGGCCGTACCCGATGCACCGGCTGGCGGCGGACTGCGTCGCCGTGGCCATCGCCGTGGGGGCGGCGAGCTTCCGGCTCTTCGGTGCCTCGATGGGCGGCCTGACCGCCCAGCACGTGGCGGTCCTCCACCCGAGCCATGTCGTGCGGCTGCTCCTGGCCGCCACCGGGCCCGGGCGGCACGCCGCCATCGGTCCGAGGCCGGAGGCGACCGCCGCCCTCCTCGGCCGGGGCGCCCGCACCCCCGCCGAGGCCTACCGGATGGCGTGCACCGTCCTCTACTCACCCCGCTTCCAGCGCGCCCATCCCGCGTTCATCGACGGCGAGGTCGCCCAACGGGCTGCCCACCCGATCCCGGGTCGGGCCTTCACCGCGCAGTACCGCGCCGCGCGCGACGCCGATGTAAGCCGCCGTCTCGCCGAGATCTCCGTTCCCACGCTGGTGCTTCACGGCACCGAGGACGTGCTGGTCCCGCTCGCCGACGCCGAGACGCTCACCAAGCTCATCTCCGGCGCGCGCCGCTACTGGTTCGACGGCTGCGGCCACCTCTTCTTCCACGAGGACCCCGGGCTGACCGCGGAGGTGATGCTCTCCTTCCTCTCCGGCGGCGCCTCGTCCGGTGGCTCCCGGGCGGATTCAGTCGCGGCTCGGTGATCGCGAGTTCGGGCATCGGCACCAGCTGACCACCCGTGCGGGTGAGCGGGCGGCGCGGCGGGCTCAGGTGGCGGCGGCGCCGGCGATCGGAGACCTGTCTCGGAGGGTCTCCCTGCGCCGGAAGGGCATGTCCAGGATGAGCAGGGCGAGCAGGACGACCGGCGTCATCTCGAGGACGTACCAGGGCCAGGGGGAGAGGATGCCGAGCGGGGTGAGGCTCCCTGCCGAGGCCTTGGCCCGCAGGGTGAAGTAGTTGGCCCCCGAGAGCAGGTCGAAGAGCCCCACCACGACCGTGTACCCGATGGTCGTCGCGCAGATGCGCCGGTACGCCCCCGCCTCGGGCAGGATGCCCAGGCCGACGACCAGGAGGAGGGCGGCCAGGACCACCCCGACGTGGTCGGTGTAGTACTCGAAGTAGCCGTACGACGGTGTTCGCAGCAGGAGGTCCGGGAAGAGGATGCCCATCGTGCTCCCGCCCACGGCCCAGAAGAACGTGGTCTCCACCCACCAGCGCCGTCGCAGGATCAGCGCGCCTCCGGCCACGAACGCGGCGACGTCGCAGAGGTTGAGGGGGAGGTCGTAGCGGATCGACCAGTTGTGCTCCCACAGCCCCCGCAGCGAGTACGCGGACTGGTTGAGCACCAGGGCTATTGCCAGACCGGCGCAGACCCAGTTGCGCCACCTCCCCGGGCTATGCCGGGCAGCCATGACCAGCCCCGACCCCGCCATGATCGTGAAGAGCACCGCGGTCAGATGGCCGGGGTCCCAGAAGTGGTCCATCGTCCGTGCGATCGTTCCCGCCGTGTGCTCAGGCCGCAGCCGGTTGGTCGGGCCCGCGCCCGCCGCTGATGCTAGCGGCTCCGCCGGTCCGCGTCAGCCCGCTATTCACCCGCCGGCGGATCGGCCCTGTCCGACGATCCGGCGGGCTCGTCGTCGCCGAGTCCCCTGCGCTTGCGCCGCCGCCGCCGCCGCTTCGTCGCCGCCGCGGCGAGCACCGGCTCCAGGGGTTCCACGCTGCGCCCCACCTGGACCGGAGCGGTGGCGATGGCCTGGGTCTCGCGGATCAGGGTGACCTTGATCACCCCGGGATACTGCATCTCGCTCTCGATCTCCCGGGCGATCTCGCCGGTGAGGGCGGGCATCTCCGGGTCTCCGACCTGGCTGGCCTTGACGAAGATCCGGACCTCGCGTCCGGCCTGGAGGGGAAAGGCCCGCTCCACCTCCGGGTGCCGGGTGGCGATGCCCTGGAGCTGCTCGAGGCGGGCCAGGTAGGCGGCCAGGGTGTCCCGGCGAGCCCCGGGGCGGGAGGCGGAGATGGCGTCGGCGCAGATGGTGAGCATGGCCAGGTCGGTCGAGGGCTCCACGTCGAAGTGGTGTGCCTTGACCGCGTGGGCGATGGCGGGGTCGGCGCCCAGGACCAGGAGCAGCTCGCCGCCGATGATGGCGTGGGATCCCTCGACGTCGTGGTCCACCGCCTTGCCGATGTCGTGGAGGGTCCCCGCCTCCCGCGCGGAGGCCTGGGGCAGCCCGAGCTCGGCCGCCAGGACGCCGCAGAGGTAGCCGGTCTCCTTGCAGTGGAGCAGGGCATTCTGGCCGTACGAGAAGCGGTAGTGGAGGACCCCGAGCAGCTCGGCCAGCTCCGGGCGCCCCTCCATCGCCATCTCCCAGAGGGCGCGCTCCCCGAGCTCCACGATGGAGGTTGCGAGCCGCCGACGGGTGCGCAGGAGCAGGGGGGGAACGTCCGCCGCCTGGAGGCTGCGGTCGAGGACCTCGAGCGAAGCCTGCCGGGCCACCTCCCGCCCCACCGGGTCCAGGCCGCGGAGGGTCGCCTGCCCGCGCTCGTCGTCGATGCCGAGGTCGGTTCCGGTGGACTCGGCTACCACCTGGAGGGCGGTGAGGATCCGCTCCCGGCGGGTCTCGTCCAGCCCTTCGAGGGCGATCGGTGAGAGCCGCGGCGCCGTGTCGACATGACTCTCGGACTGCCTCTCCACGGCCTCCACCAGCAGGGACCGGCTCGCCACCTCCGGGTCGCCGGCGCGCTCGGCAACGAGCTGGGCGACTCTCTCGGCCCTCTCCGCCTCCAGCTCGGCATCCAGGTTCTCGAGCACCATCCGCCGCGCCGTCTCCTGGTCCGCGGCGGCTCGCTCGGCGACGGTCAGGCGCACCTCCGCCCGGGCCGCGTCGACCTCGGCCGCCCTGGCCCCGATCTCCTCCTTGCGCTTCCGGTGGGCGAAGCGGCGCTCGTCGAAGATGGCTCGCCGGTCCCGCCAGGTGCGCTCTCGCTCTGCCAGGGTGGCCTCGCGCGCCTCCAGGGCGGCGCTGCGCACCCCGACCTCCTCGGTCACGGCCTCGCGGGCGGCGAGGGCCTCGGCGCGCGCGGCGCCGACGATGGCGGCCGCCTCGGTGCGGACCTGGGTCGGGCTCGCAGGTGGAGGCGCGGCGGCGGGCGCGGTGGCCCGGCGACGAGCGGCGAGCACCAGCGCCAGGG
Source organism: Candidatus Dormibacteria bacterium (assembly GCA_049511615.1). GTDB lineage: Bacteria > Chloroflexota > Dormibacteria > Aeolococcales > Aeolococcaceae > Changshengia. Next base: position 6,252 of record JBEKXW010000012.1, read on the forward strand.
TCCCGGCGACCAGGACGGCGGCGACGGCGAAGAGGGCGGGTGCCATGACTGGTGGCTCAGTCTACGGTGGCGGCGCCCCCCCGGCCCGCCCCGATCAGACGCGCCCGACTAGAATCGACCGCCAGTCGCGCCGAACTCTCCACCGACAGCGGGAGTCCACAGTGATCCCTCATCTCACCGACCGCGTCTGGACCGACGAGCTCAGCCGGCGCGTCGGCGAGCGCGTGCAGCTCAAGGGCTGGCTCCACCGGCTGCGCCGCCTCGCCGGAGTGAGCTTCCTCATTCTCCGCGACGCCCGGGGGACCGCCCAGGTGGTGGTCCAGGATCCCGAGCTGGTCGAGCGGCTGGCCCGGCTCCAGCACGAGTCCGTGCTCGGCGTCGCCGGCGTGGTGGTGGCCGAGCCGCAGGCCCCGGGGGGGGTCGAGCTCCACGACCCGGCGGTGGCCGTGATCTCGGCGGCCGACGAGGCGCCGCCCTTCGACCTCTACCGGCCGGTGATCAAGGCGCAGCTGCCGACCATCCTGGACAACGCGCCGGTGGCGCTGCGCCATCCCCGCCGCCGTGCCTACTTCGCGCTCCAGGCGGCCTCGATGTCGGGTTTTCGACGAAGCCTGCAGGAACTCGGGTTCACCGAGATCCAGACCCCGAAGATCGTCGGCTCAGCGACCGAGTCGGGGGCCACCACCTTCGCCCTCGACTACTTCGGGAAGACCGCCTACCTGGCCCAGAGCCCGCAGTTCTACAAGCAGGTGATGGTGGGGGTCTTCGAGCGTGTCTACGAGGTCGGCCCCGTCTTCCGGGCCGAGCCGCACGACACCGCCCGCCACATCAACGAATACGTCTCCCTGGACGCGGAGATGGGCTTCATCGAGAACGAGTACACGGTCATGGCCGTGCTCACGCGCGCGATCGCCGGGATGCTGGAGGCGATCGAGCAGGAGGCGGCCGGGGCCGTGTCCCTGCTGGGCCTGGCGCTGCCCAGGGTCCCGGAGCCCATCCCCGACGTCCACTTCCTGGACGCCCAGGCGATGATCACCGCCGCCACCGGTGAGGACCTGAGCAACGAGCCTGACCTCTCCCCGGCCAACGAGCGCTGGCTCGGCGAGTGGGCCAGGCGCGAGCACGGCTCCGACTTCGTCTTCGTGCGCGGCTTCCCGATGAGCAAGCGTCCCTTCTACACCCATCCCGACCCCGAGCGGCCGGGTTTCGCGGCCGGCTTCGACCTCCTCTTCCGCGGGATGGAGCTGGTCACCGGGGGCCAGCGGCTCCACCGCTACCAGGACTACCTGGACGCGCTGACCAGCCGGGGGGAGGACCCCGAGAACTACGCCGGGTACCTGATGGCCTTCAAGCACGGGATGCCGCCCCACGGCGGCTTCGCCATCGGCCTGGAGCGCTGGGTCGCCCAGCTCGTCGATGCCGCCAACGTGCGCGAGACGACGCTCTTCCCGCGCGATCTCAACCGTCTGTCCCCCTGAGCGCCCCAGCCGGGCGGTGGCTTCGCCGACGACGTGGAGGCCGTCCTGGCCGACCAGGTCGACGCCGGTCGGGTGGTGACCCACCGGCTGGTGACCGACGCCCACCTGCTCGCGCTGGCTCGGCGGCATGGAGTGCGGCTCGCCACCCTCGATCGCGGGGTGGTCCAGATCGCCGGTCCTAGCGCCCGCGACGCCGTCCTGGTACCTGCGCAGCCCAGCTGACCGCCCGCCTCCACAGCAGGCATGCCGTCCCGGCGGGGTCCACTGTCATCGCCACCGCCAGGTTGGCTTGCGGAGCGGAGGGAACGCCGACCGGCCCCGTCCTTCTTGGGGTTCCAACGGATCGGCTCACACCCCGTGCGATCGACGCGCCCCCCGCGTGGGGTGCCGGCGCAGCCCGGCCGGCCCCACCCCTACACGGCCGCGCTGCGCTCGAAGGGCTGGGTCACCTGTTCGACCATCCGGCGGCAGAAGAGCTGAGCAGCGGGCGGCAGGGTCCGGCGCCGGTCCCAGGCGATCGCCATGGTGCGGGCGATGGGGGGATCGCGGAGCGGGATGACCACCACCCGGGTGGAGGGGGACGGCAGGGGCATGGGCAGGAGGCTGATGCCCAGGCCCGCCTCGACGAGACCCTGGACGATGGCGAAGTCGTCGCCCTCGTAGGCCACGTGTTCGGTGAGACCCTGGCGCGCGAAGGCGTCGTCGATGACCCGGCGCAGCCCGGTTCGGGATCTGGGGAGGATCAGCGGCTCGCCGGCCACGTCGCGGAGGGTGATCGCGGCTTGGCCCACCAGGCGGTGCTGGAGGGGGACCACCACCGAGATCCGCTCGCGGAAGAGGGGCACCAGCTCGATCTCCGGGGTGTTGGCGGGGGGCGGTCCCAGGATGCCGAGGTCGAAGCGGCCGTCCAGCAGCCCGGCGACCACCTCGCCGGCGGTCCCCTCCTCGAGGATGAAGCGCACCCCGGGATACTGGTCGAGGAAGCGGGCGAGCCGCTCCGGCAGCCACCGGGCGCCGACGGTGTGGAGGAATCCCAGGTGGACCTCCCCGGTCTCGGCGGAGACCGTCCCGGCCGCCTCGGCGACGGCATCCCGGATCTCGCCGAGGATGCGTTCGGCCCGGCCCACGAACCGCCTCCCGGCCTTGGTGAGCCGGATGGAGCGGCCGATCCGCTCGAAGAGGGGAACCCCGACCTCATGCTCCAGCCGGGCAATCTTGCGGCTGACGGTCGACTGGTCGTTCTGGAGCGCTTCGGCCGCGCGGCCCAGGTGCTCCAGACGCGCCACCTCGATGAAGGTTCTCAAAAGGTCGGCATTGATGCGATCCATGCATCAATCTGACACCATGGCGGCCGTTGATGTCAACGACCCATCCCGATAGCCTATGGATGCAACCGCGAGGCGGCGGGTGTCGCGGCTCGCCACAGGGAGAGACCCCATTGCTGATTGAGAACGCTACCCAGGAGGTTCACCGCGCCCGTCGTCGTCACCACCTCGAGGTGGTGGAGCGGACGCGGCTTCGTCGGCTCGTGGAGCGGGTGGATTCTGCCATCGAGCTCTGCGAGGAGACGCACCTCCAGGGGATGAAGGAGGTTCCGCCGGACGTCGCCGTGCGCGCCCAGCGGGTCTTCACCTTCGCGCGCAAGGCAGTGCGCCTCACCGGTGACGACACCGCGTGCCGTCTGGTCGAGGAGACCCTGGCCCGCCGGCAGGTCAAGATCACCGAGATCATGGACATGCTCTGGACCATCCAGGAGATCGTCTTCGACCTCATGCTCCCCTGGCGGACCGAGCTCCCCGAGGACGTCGAGATGGACGACGACGAGCCCGGGGCCGGGGAGTGGCGCCACTTCAACCCCGCCGCCTGAACCGGGCCGGGCCGCCCCTGGGCGTGCCGGCTGGGCCGCTCACCGCCGTCCACGACCTCGCCCTGCTCTGCGCCCCCTCGCCCTGACCGGTCAGCACGCCCGCCCCATCACCGCGGGGCTGGGCGTCAGTCCCCGTCTTCGGGCAGCTCCGCCTGGCGCGCGGGGCCTCCCCCGGCGTTGCCGGCTTCTGTGGCCGGACGGGGGCTCGCGGGTTGCGCCGGCGAGAGGCGATCCGCGACCTCGCCGAGCAGGCGCCTCCCCAGCTCGTCGGGGATCTGCGGGAGGGGCCGGTACTCCCAATCGAATTCGCTCTCGAACGGCTCGGGGAGTCGCCACCACCGGATGGTGATGAGACCACCGGCGGGTGGTGGCGGGGGCGAAGCGGGATCGCCGCGGGCGGTTCTGGGCATCCGGGTAACGCTACCCGATGTCACCGGAGGCACCGCCGGGTGGCCGGCCGGCCAGGCCGCAGCTCATGATCCGAGGGATGCCGGCTGGGCATCTGCCCCCGACCCCGCAGACGTGAAAGCGGCCCGCCGGTTTCTTGACCGGCGGGCCGCTCCGTTGGGGATTAGTCTCAGCCGTCGTGCTTGGTCATCTGGGCGATGCCGACCGCCGGCACCGACCCCGCCGCGCCGAAGGCGGGAGCCGGGAGGGTCGCGGGCACGGTCCCAAGGGCCTCAACGCGCCACCGCACCAGCTCGAAGACGAAGGTGAGCAGGACGCCGAAGGTGGCGATCGCCAGGCCGATTCCCGCGTAGAAGGCGTAGGTCCCGACCGTCCACCACCCGTAGGCGTTGAGCAGCATGCTCCGGAGCGTGGTGCCCTGGAAGACGGTGGCCTCAACCGCGGCGTCGGCCGTGCTCGTGGGGTTGGCCCGGGCGGCCGCGCTGGCCGCGTCGTAGGTCGGCATCGTGCTGAGGTGGACCTTGATGAACTTGTCGGCCCAGACCTCGGCCTGGGGGCCGGTGGTCATGGTCTGACCCGCGTACTCGCGCATGGCGGCGGCATCCACCGCGGGCAGCGCCGTGATCTCCGCGCTGTTGGCCGCGGGGAAGACGATGTTCTGGGCGGCCAGCTGGGTGGTCACCGAGTTGTGGGTGAAGCCGGCGGCCCAGAAGGCGAACCCGGCCACGAAGCCGAGGATGACGATGAGCCCTGCCTGGAGGACGAGGACTCGCCAGCGGAGTGCCTTGGTCATGGTGCGCTCTCTCCCGTTTGTGGGTGGTCAGGTCGATCTACGTCCATGCTGGGGCCGTGGCGGCGATGCAGCCAGGGCCAGGGGTCATCAAGAGAAATGACACGTGACCCTAATCCCAGAGAGGCCATCACCCGGTGCGATCCACGACCTTCTCCTCCGGTGCGGGCCGGGGGGACCGGCCATCATGGTCGGGTCAGGTCAGGCGAGGGGCCCGGGCCCGTGACGCCGCATCAGCAGAGGAAGCGCTGGAGGCATGGGCGACCGGAGCGCTGTGGCCCCTCCCGACCTGGGTCTGGATTGGCGCCGACCACGTCCCGGCAGGTCCACCGGACGCGGCGGATCCGGGGCCCGCGCGCCGTGCCGCGCGTCCCGCTGGCTACGGGGAGGAGGGGACCCGCCAGGTGACCACCATCCCGCCGCCGGGGCGGCTGCTGAACTCGCAGATCCCGCCCAGGGCCTCGGCGCGGGCCTCCATGTTGTCGAGGCCGTGTCCGCGCGGGGCATCCGCCGCGAGCCCCATCCCGTTGTCGGCGACCCGCAGCGTGATGGTCCCGGCGCCGGCGCTGAGACGGACGTCGACCCCGCTCGCGCCGGCGTGCCGGGCCACGTTGGAGAGGGCCTCGCGCAGGGTCTTGAGCAGCTCCTCCCGGGTCGAGGCGTCGGTGGCGGCGTCGAGCGGCCCTTCCATGTGTACCTTCGGCTCGAAGCCGAGGGTCGCCGTCGCCTCGCTCGCGAGGGCGAGCACCCGGGCCCTCAGACCGTCCCGCTCGGCGTCGCGGGCCTCGAGGTCGAAGATGCTGATGCGGATCTCGCGGATGGTCTCGTCGAGCTCGTCGACCGCCTGCTGGAGGCGCTCGCGGAGGTCGGCGCCCTCGATGCGGCCCACCAGGCCCTGCAGCCCCAGGCCGGTGGCGAAGAGCCGCTGGATGACGGTGTCGTGGAGGTCGCGGGCGATCCTCTCCCGCTCACCGAGCACGGCCACCTGCTCGAGCCGCTGGTGGAGCCGGGCGTTCTCGATGGCGACGCCGGCGGCGCCGGCCAGGGCGACGACCAGCTCCTCGTCGGCCGCGGAGAACTCGGCGGTGCCCTGCTTCTCGGTGAGGTAGAGATTGCCGAAGACCTGGTCGCGGACCCGGATCGGCACTCCGAGGAACGAGCTCATCGGCGGGTGGTGGGGAGGAAAGCCGTACGAGGCCGGGTGGGCCCCGATGTCGGCGATCCGCTGCGGCTTGGGGTCGGTGATCAGCAGGCCCAGGATGCCGCGGCCGTGAGGGAGGTCGCCGATGGCCCGGACCGCCTTGTCATCGAGGCCGGTGGTCACGAACTCGACCAGGCCGCTCTCCAGGCCGGCCTGGCCGGGCCCGATCACCCCGAGGGCGCCGTAGCGCGCCCCGCTGACCTCCGCCGCCGCCTCCACGATCCGCTTCAGCACGTTGGGAAGGCTCAGATCCGCGGACAGGGCGACGATGGCGTCGAGGAGGCGGGAGGTCCGGGTGACCTCGGTCATCAGGCGAAGTCTAGGGTGAGACGGACTGGGTGAGAGGCCATCGGCCAGGGACCGCTGGCCCGAACGTCGTCCGAGCCGGGCGCCGGACAGCCCTGGCGACTGCCGCCGGACCGGCCGCATTCTCGCTATCGTGTCCCCAGCCGGAGGAGATCCCCAGGAGGAGCCGATGACCGCCAGCCATAGACCGCTCCACGACCTCACCCGGAAGGAGTGCCTCGAGCTGCTCCAGTACCACTCCTTCGTCGGCAGGCTCGGCTTCGTGCTCGACGGTCGGCCGATGGTCCTGCCCGTCAATTACCTGGCCGACGAGGAGGCGGTGGTCTTCTGCACGGCCGAGGGCACGACCCTGAGCGCGGTCACCGAGGGTTCCCAGGTGGTCTTCGAGGTCGACGAGAGCCATCCCCTGGAACGCTCCGGCTGGAGTGTGGTGGTGCGCGGCACGGCCTGGGTGGTCACCGACCCCGGCGAGGTCGACGCCCTGCGGCGGGGCCCCCTCCGCTCCTGGGTGGCCAGGGCTCCGGAGCGCTGGGTCCGGATCACCATCGAGGAGGTGACCGGCCGGAGGCTCGCTCAGCGCTGACTCAGATCGCCGCCAGGAAGAGGAAGCCCAGGAGGGCCACCGCGGTGATCACCAGCAGGGCGGTGAGCACGACCCAGGCCACGTTGTCGAGGCTGCGCATCAGGTGTGCCATGGACGCATCGTCGATCCCTGGGGCGGGCTCCGCCAGGGCCCAGAGGTGCCCTCCGGATTGGGCCGTCGGCCGCTGTTCGAGGGGCCGGTTGTCCATCTGACCAGGGCGACATTAGGGCCGAAGGACCCTACGCCACCGAGGCCATAGCCCCTAGCCCGGGTGGGCGGTCGGTGTCGAAGCTGTGCGGTGATGGCGCTTCCCGTCGCGCGCCTGCGTGAGCTGTCGCGCGCCCGCTGCCTCGAGCTGCTCGCCGGCGCCACGGTCGGACGGGTCGGCATCAGCATGCGGGCGCTCCCCGTGATCCTGCCCGTCACTTACGCCGTGGCCGGGGAGAGGGTGATCTTCCGGAGCGCGCCCGGGGTCAAGCTGGACGCGGCCATGCATCGTCTGGTGGTGGCCTTCGAGGCCGACCGGTACGATCCCCTCGGTGCCTGGGGCTGGAGCGTCCTGGTCCAGGGGGTGGCCTCGGAGATCACCGACGCCGCCCAGCTGGCCGAGGCGCGAGGCCGGCTCGATCGCGACCTGCCCTTCCTGGACGGTGAGGTCGCGCGCTTCGTGACGGTCGACAGCACCATCATGAGCGGCCGCGAGTTCGGTCCGGTCCCGGCGCGCTGATCCGGCGGGCGAGGCGCCCGCTCCGAGCCGCGGGCAGGTGAGGTCAGCGACGGCCGCCGGGATCAGGATGCACGCTGCCGGAGCGTGGCGGTGGCCGCCGCCACCAGGGCCACGGCGAAGGCCGCCACCACCGCGAGGTCGACCAGCAGAGGGCCGTAGGTCAGCCCGCTCCCCTTCAGCATCACGTCGCGGAGGCCATCCACCCCATAGGTGAGGGGCAGCAGCTTGGACACCACCTGGAGCCAGCCCGGTTCGCTGGTGACCGGGAAGATGATCCCGCTCAGCAGCACCTGGGGGATGATCGCGAGAGGGATGAATTGCACCGCCTGGAACTCGGTGGTCGCGAACATGCTGAGCAGGACGCCGAGGTTAACCGCGACCAGGGCCATGAGGAGGGTCATCACCACTACCAGGGCGACGTCCCCCTGGTTGTGGACATGGAGGGCGTAGAGGGTGAAGAGGGCGACCTCCACGGCCTGCAGCGCCGCCACCACCATGAACCCCACCATGTACCCGGCCACGATGTCGGCGCGGCGGAGGGGGCTCGCCATCAGCCGCTCCAGGGTGCCCTGGCTGCGCTCCCGCAGGAAGGCGATGATGGTGACCACGAAGACGAGGAAGAACACCACCAGGCCGACGAACGCTCCCCCGAAGTAGTCGAGGGTGTCCAGTCCCGGGCCGCCGTGGAGGTAGGTGATGCGGGGCTCGAGGGACGGAAGGTGGGCCCCGGTCGCGGCCCCGAGGCTGGTCAGCACACCGGCCCCGGCCTGATTCAAGGCGGAGAGCACCGGCTGGGTGAGCCCCGGCTGGGTTCCCTCCAGGTGGACCTGCGGCGCGATCGTCCCGCCGCCCGTGGCGCGCGCCGAGAGGCCCGGCGGCAGGACGACGTAGGCGGCGACCCGATCGGAGGTCAGATCGCTCTCGGCCTGCGCCTCTCCGGTCAGGGCGACGGTGATCTGGGTCGAGCTCGCGAGCCGGGAGGCGATGCCGGCGCCGACCGGCCCGTGGTCCAGGTTGACGACGTCGACGGCAGGGACGCTGGTGCCGCCCCGGATCAGGAAGTAGAAGAGGCCGAGGATGACGATCGGCGCGACGAACAGGAGCACCAGGGTCCGCCGGTCATGACGGAACTGCTGCAGGATGCGGAGCGCGACCGCGCCGGTGCGCCGCGGGCTCATCCCGGCGCCTCCGCCAGGGCGAGGAACGCATCCTCGAGGCGCTCGACCCCGGCGCGCCGCCGTAGCTCCGCGGCGGTGCCCTCGGCGAGCATCCGGCCGAAGCGGATCAGGCCCAGCCGCCCGCAGCGCTCCGCCTCGTCCATGACGTGGCTGGAGACGATGATCGTCGTCCCTCGCGCGGACATCTGGGCGAAGCGCTGCCACAGCTCCACGCGCAGCTGCGGATCGACCCCCACGGTCGGCTCGTCGAGGAGCAGCAGGCGGGGTTGGTGAACCAGGGCGCACGCCAGCGAGAGACGCTGCCGCATCCCACCGCTCAGGGTCACCACCACCGATCTCCGCCGCTCCGCCAGGGCGACGAGCTCGAGCGCCTCGGCGACCAGCAGTCCGGCGGGCCTGCCGCCGAGACCGTGGATGGCGGCGAAGAAGCGCACGTTCTCCTCCACGGTGAGGTCGGCGTAGAGCGCCGGGGACTGGGGCATGTAGCCGACCTCAGCCAGCACGGCTCGGTCGGGGAGCCGATGGCCGAGCACGGTGACCGTCCCCGCATCGGCGCGGATCAGTCCGATCAGGGATCGGATCAGGGTCGTCTTGCCGGCGCCGTTGGGGCCGAGCAGGCCGTAGATCTCGCCCGCGCCGACGCGCAGGGAGACGCCGTCGAGGGCCCTCACGCTGCCGAAGGCCTTGGCCAGGCTGTCGACGGCGACGGTCGCGGGCGCGGACATCGTCTAGGCGGCCTCCTCGCCAGGTCTCATCGCGCGCAGCCAGGCGGACGCCAGCTCGGCGCCGACGACTTCCGGCCGGGTGTCGAGGCCGAGGGCGCGGCCCATGACGTCCCGGGTGATCAGGTGCATCACCAGCGGACCGACGAAGGAGAGCAGCGCGAGCAGCGGGTCCATCGAACGCAACCGGCCCTCCGACATCTGCCCCGCCACGTAGGCGGCGAGCGGGGCGATGGTCTCGGAGATCGCCAGGTCGCGCGCCAGCTCGGCATCGGCGTCGGGCCCCGAAACCTCGAAGAGCAGGGTGCGGAAGAGCCCGACGCGACCCTGCGTGCTGCGGACGAAGGCCTGGGCGACGGCCGGCATGACCACCTCAGGTGCGTCGTTCGCGTGACCGGCCAAGGCCAGTGCCACCGGGATGAACGGGGCGTGGGAGCGCACCACCTCCCGGAAGAGAGCCGGCTTGCCGGGGTAGAGGCGGTAGAGGCTGGCCCGGGAGACGCCGGCGCGCGCGGCCAGCTCGTCCATGGAGAGGCCGGCCAGCCCGTGCTCGCCGATAAGCGTGACCGCCTCGGCCAGGATCCGCTCACGGGCGCTGGGATCCGGCCCGACCTCGAGGAGCCGGAGCAGCTCGGCGCGTGACGCGACCAGCCGGTACAGGGTGGCGCGCGAGACGCCGGCCTCGCGTGCCAGCGCGGCCATCGGGGGCAGTGCGCCGGAGCGGAGCCTCAGCCGGGCGGTGCGGAGGATCCGTTCGCGAACCGTCTCGCCGGAGCTGGGGGTGGCGGCTCCGGCGGGGGACCTCGAGGGGGGCAACGGAGACGATACTGGACGAGACGTCTCGTCTTGTCAAGTATCAGCCCGCGACCGGACCGCCTTCCACCAGGTGATGTCGCGAAGCCGCGTCCGCCTCAGCCAGCGTGGACCGGGTGGTGATGCTCCGCGCGCCGGAAGACCTGCACCGCCCAGGCGCTGACACGCTCCCGCTCACCGTCCATCAGCTCACAGACCTGACCGGGCTTGACCAGGAAGCTCGCCGGGCGGGTGACCAGGTGGCAGCCGCGGCGGCGGAGGGCGCGGTAGAGGGAGAGGGCCGCGGTGCCGGTGAGCACCCGCAGGCCGGGCTCCCGGGTGTCGAAGGTGGCGGCGGAGAAGCTGGGTCGCGGCGGGAGGTGGTCGAGCCAGTTGCGCACTCCGTCCGAGCTCGTGGCGTGGAACTCGCGGAGCACGTGCGCCGCGCTCTGCGTCCGTGAGATGTCGGCCCAGTCCTCCCAGCGATGGGTGGGGCCGCCCACCACCAGGAACTCGACGCCCTCCAGCTCGCTGAGCGGGATCTCGTGCACCTCGCCGACGATCACCGGGCCGTGGACGGCGGCCTCGGCGGCGATGATCCGGGCCACAGCCGCGCTGCAGCCATGCGTCCCCTCGTACACGATCGCGGTGCGCATCAAACGGATCCTCCTAGGCACATCAGGGTGCCCCTTGCCGTTCGGACGCACCAGTGCCCAACGGCCCCTTTCCGCCGGTGTCTGGCGTCCCCCTGGTTGGAGTGGTCTCCGGCGCGCCGGGTCGTGATGTTCGGGCCAACCTTGACCGCGACCCCGGACCGGGGTGGTGGCGAGGCGGTGGTGGCGTGGGGGGGCGCCGCTCGTGCCGGGTGCGCACCACGGCGCCATCCGTGACCGGCCCTCAGATCGGCCAGGATCGACAGTCCCCCGCGGGCCCCGCCTGAGGGTTCGGCACCTCGACCCAGATCAGCCGCGCCGCCGCGGGCTCGAGGGCGAAGGCGTGGCGCCGGTCCCCCACCGTCAGGGTGACCTCGGCCGGGTTTCCGTCCACCTCGACGGTGACCTCGACCCCGGTCCGCATCCCGGCCGCGGCCAGGTCGCGGAGGAGCTGGAACGATTCGTGCTCGATGATCTCGGAAATCCGCCGGACCGCTGCCGGCGTGCCCGGACGCAGATCGGCCAGCGCGACCAGCTCCCCGTAGGGGACGACCCGCCCGGGGATGGGGTGGCCGTGGGGGCAGGTGGCCGGTTCGCCGAGCGCGGCGTCGAGCCGCGCGAGCACGGCGTCGGAGAACGACGCCGCCAGCCGGGTCGCCTCCAGGTGTGCGCTCGCCCAGTCCAGCCCGAGCTGGTCGGTGAGCCAGCACTCCGCCAGGCGGTGGCGGCGCACGATGGCCTCGGCGGCGGCGCTGCCCGCGGCCGTGAGGGTGACCCGGCGGTCGATCTCGGTCTGCACCCAGCCACCGGCACGCAGCCGCCGCAGCCCGATGCTGACGGTCGGGGCCTTCACCCCCAGCCAGTGCGCGATCCGGCTGGGCCGGACCGGCTCGTCCTCGGCGGCGATGCAGTAGATGGTCTCCAGGTAGCGATCGATGGCGACCGTCCGGATGGGCAGGATGCTCAGACCCTTCGCGCGCCCCTGGGCCGGGACAGCTTCACCGGCCTCGTGCGCGCTCACCCGCTCCTCACCCGACCGCCGGCGACGCCTCGCCGATCACTCGCCGCGCCTGCGCGGCTCCCTCCGCGAGCCGCTCGGCGACCCGGGCCAGGAGCGCCCGGACGCTGGCCTGGGCCAGGCGGTGCAGGAGCATCCGGTCCACCTCCCTCCCGATGGGGCCCAGCGGGGGGACGTAGCGTCCCATGAAGCTGATCGAGGTCATGGCCGGCCCCATCGGGGTGAACTCCAGGTCCGCCACCATCACGGGGAAGAGGCCGGTCGCCCCGGATGCTCGCCAGCGCAGCGGCTGGGTGACCCGGTCGGGTTTGACCGCCATCTCGTCGAGCTCCGCCCAGACCCGCTTGCCGACCCGGATCGGCCCGATCGACGAGCTGACCCGGAGCGAGAGCTGCTCGCCCTCCTCGTAGGCGGCGACCAGCGACTCCCCGAGCCAGGCCGGCCCGGAGGCCACCAGATCGTCGCGCACGGCGGCGAACGGGCGGTCGATCTGGACGAAGTCGGATACCAGCATCAGTCGCAGCATCCCCGGCCCGGGTGGACGGGGATAGGGGAGAGGGTCACAGTCCGATGGGGCCGTTAGCCCCTCCGCGGGTCACGACCCCGGGGTTTCCGTCTCCTCCCCATGGTGGGCGAGCAGCGCGTGCTCCGCGGCCCGGCGCGCGGCGCGGCGCTTGGCGCCGGCCTGCAGCAGCTTGGTCTTCTCGCCCTCCAGCGGGACGCGATGGGAGGGGCGGGCGGGGCTGATGACCTCGTTGCGGCCCTTGCGGCGCGGACCCGACCAGGGGGCCGGCGGTGCGTCGAGCCAGAGGGCGAGTCCGTAGGCGGCGGCCTCGTAATTGACCCGCCACCCGTGGAGGTGCCTCCAGGCGTCCTCCGGCTCTCTCTCGAGCACCCACCCCACCGAGCGCAGGCGCAGGACGGCGTCGTCGAACTCGGCCCTGGTCAGCAGGATGGGGTCGGCCGGGTCGGGATCCGGATCGACGGCGATCCCCAGGGTGCCGGCCAGCTCACGGAGGGCCACGTAGCCCATGCGCAGGAGGGGGCGGGCGGATGCCGGCGCCGAGATCGGCGAGAGGCTGAGCTGCAGCGCCGCCGCGTCCATCACCGCAAGCAGCCCGATCACCCAGGAGCGGTAGGCGTTGGGGGAGCGGAAGTAGAGGAGCTGCGGATAGGTGGTGTGGGACTCCGAGACGTCGGCGGCCCACTCCGTCCAGCGCTCGTACAGCCACCCGAGCCGCTCGTCGTTGTCGATCAGCTGGTGGCGCATCAGGACCTCGGGACCCCAGGCCGGGACGCCGCCCAGGAACTCGAGCATGGTCACGAGCGTCTCGCGGCGGTTGAACGCCGCATAGAGGGTGGGGAGGTAGGCGATCTGGAGGGCGACGAGCACCAGCCCGCTCATGGCGCAGAGGAAGGTGAGGACGACCGGCGCGGCTCCGCGCGGGACCGTGAAGCCGAGGGTGAACATCGACGACCCGGTGATCTGGAGGGCGCCGGCGAAGCTGGGCACGAACGGCCAGAAGAGCAGCGCGAAGCTGAGGAAGACCAGGGCGACCCAGGCGACCAGGAGGCCGATCACGAGCGCCGGCCCGTTGAGGGCCTCGATGCGATCCCGGGCTCGATAGTCCTCCACCCGGTCGGTGACGAGCAGGAAGCTCCGCCGCACCGCCCCCGTGATCAGCACCGTCAGCCGCGGCGCCGAGGCTCGGGGGACGACCAGGGTCCCCAGCACGCTGCTCGTGGTGAGCAGGAGGATGGCGATGCCGGCGGCGAATCCCGCCCAGGTGATCGGGGCCACGGCTCCGAGGATAGGCAGCCGGGGCCGCCGGCCGCCGCGCTAGAGGCTTGCCGCGGCGCCGGTCAGGTAGCGGATGACGTCGTCGGCGCCGTAGTCGTCACGGCCCGCCGGCAGCAGCTTGGCGAGCCGGAAGAGGTCGTCGCCGCTCGTGACGATCGGCGGTTCCACGGTGCCGTCCTTCTGCACCTGGGGGTGGCCGCAGGTTGCCAGCAGGCCGTTGCAGAGGCAACGGCGCTCGGCGGCGTCGTCGGCAGAGCCCCCCTTGGCGATGTACGCCGCCACCGGCTCGGCCGCGCAGCGGTAGGTGATCCTGCCGCCCTCTTCCGGCACCGGCTCGCGCAGGTAGCCGTTGTCACACACCCGGGGCCGGGCCGCGTAGACCTCGGGCATCGCCACGCTGCCCTCGACCTGCACGACCTTGAAGGGGTAGCCCGTCGAGGAGGCGCGGGGGTCGGTGCGAACCTTGGCGCCGCCGTCGCGGACGGCGCTGATCACCCGATCACGCAGCGTGGGATCCATCCCGGACTCGCGTGCATAGGCGAAGAGCGTGCCCAGCTGGATCCCGGTGGCTCCCGCCGCCTGCGCCTCGGCCAGCTTCTCCGGGGAGCCGGTGGCGCCCGCCAGCCAGAAGGGCAGCCCGAGCTCGGCCATCCGAGCGGTGTCCGCCTGGTCGCGCTCCCCGTACACGGGCTGACCGGTCTCGTCGAGCACCGTCCGGCCGCGGGGGGGCGCGTTGTGGCCGCCGGCGAGCGGCCCCTCGACGATGAAGCCCTCGACGCTGCCGGTGGAACGCCGCAGCAGCATGGCCGCCAGCGAGTCCGCCGAGACGATGGGGAGGAAGGCGGGGCGCGGCAGCTGGGCGGCACCGTACCCGACCCCCGCGGGGTCGAAGGTCAGCAGCGGTGCCGGCTCCGGCGTCGGGCCGTCGAAGAGGCGCAGGCGGGCCCCCTGGCCGGCGGCGAAGGCGTCGAGGACCCCGGGGATCTCGCGGGGGATGCCCGCGCCCATGAGGATGCAGTCGACCCCGGCGAGCATGGCGCCGTAGAGGGTGGGCAGCGTCGGTGCCTTCACCTTGGTCAGGAGATTGATCCCCACCCGGCCCCGGTGCCCCTCGCGGGCCAGGACCACCTCGACGAAGGCCGCGAGCACGGTGAGATCGCGCACCAGGGGATGCTCGACGTGGGTCTGCATCCCTGCTCGGCGGTACGGGGTCGCCGCCTTCTTGCCCATGGGCACGAAGAAGCGGTCGAGAATCCGTCCGGCCACCCCCTGGTCGGGGAAGGCCTCGATCGCCCGGCGCAGATGCCCGCCGGTGTCGCCGTCCTGGAGCCGCCGCGCGACCACGCTGTCGAGGGCCGTGCCGGAGACGACCCCCATGCAGCCACGATGCGCGGCCACGGCGCGGGCCAGCCGCCAGCCCGAGATGGCAACTCCCATCCCTCCCTGGATGATCCGGACCTGGCGCAGCCAGCCGTGCCGGCCCTGGGTCTCGTTGGTCGCTGTGTCCACTTCTGGCAATCTTCTCGTCTACCATCTCCTCACGCATTGGCAACGCGGGCCAACGCGACCTGGCTCTGCGGGCCATGTTCCGTTCCCGGACGCCGCCGACCAGTTCGAAATGCCCTTGCGCTGATGGGTACTTGGTCCCAAGTCGCGAGTCCGGTCTGTACCGTCGCGAACCAGCGTCCGGTCAATTCTCTTAAAGAGAACGCTGCAATAGGATTGCCCCCCTTGATCATCGGGGATGGCCCGTGCCAAAGTCACGCCGCTGAACGAGGGCCCCCTGGCCCGGTTGGTGTCGCCCCGGCCGTCAGCACCCCGGGCGCAGGTCAGCGTCTCGACGAGACAGCAGAGCGGCTCTCATGCCACACACGACCCCGGACGTCCCGCCCATCGGAGGCGGCGTTCAGCTCTTCCGGAGCTGCATGGTCTCGAGCGAGTACCCGGGTGCCGAGGCCGCCACCAAGTGGCTCTTCGAGCGGCTCGGAGTCGAGTACATCGTCAACCCCGAGCAGACCTGCTGCACCGGGCTCGGCTACTACACCGACGTGATGCCCTTCGCCACCACCGTGGCGATCGCGGCGCGCAACGCGTGCGTGGCGGTGGAGGCCGAGCACCCGATCCAGGCGTACCTCTGCTCCACCTGCTACGCGATCAACAAGAAGGCGCACCGGGTGCTGGAGGACCCCGAGCAGCGGCGCGAGGTCAACCGGTCGCTGGCCGCCATCGGGCGCTGCTACGACGACAGCGTCGCCCGGACCATCCAGCACCGCCACGTTCTCGAGGTGCTCTGGTCGCAGCACCAGAAGCTCGCCGCCCTGGTGCGCCGCCGCCTGAGTGGCATCAAGGTGGCCACCCATCCCGCCTGCCACTACTGCAAGGTGTTCCCGGACGAGGTGCTCGGCGACTCCGAGAACCTGATGGTCGCCGAGGACCTGCTGGAGCCCGCCGGGGTGACCAGGACCGGGTACTACCCGGAGAAGACGACTCACTGCGGGGCCGGCTTCCGGCAGCGCTTCGTCAACCCCGCGATGTCGATGGCGGTGACCCGGGAGAAGCTCCGGCGCCTGGCCGCCGAGAAGGTCGACGTCTGCGTGCACATGTGCCCCAACTGCGCGGTCCAGTTCGACCGCCACCACGACCTCATCGAGCGCACCTCCGCTGAGGAGTACCCGTTCGTCCACCTGCACGTGCAGCAGCTGGTGGCGCTCGCGCTGGGGGCCGATCCGGACACGGTCTGCGGCGTCGCCGCCCACTCCCAGGACCTGGAGCCGCTGCTGAGGCGGATCGGAGCCCGCCCCCGAGCAGTGGTGTGACCCGCAGCGGCGTCTTTCTCTGCGAGTGTGGCGGCAACATATCCGGCGTTCTCGATCTCCCGTCCCTGGCGGCCAGGGGACGAGCCCTGGACGGCGTGGTCAACGTCGCCGTCTGCCAGTTCCTCTGCGGCGCCGAGGGCCGGAGGCTGATTGAGGGCGCGGTCTCGTCGCGCGGGCTCGACCGCATCGTCGTCGGGGCCTGCTCACGGCGATTCCAGGGCCCGACCTTCGAGCGCATCGCCCGCGACCTGGAGCTGGGCGAGAACAGCGTCGCCTTCGCCAACCTCCGCGAGGGCTGCGCCTTCATCCATCGTCTGGAGCCCGAGAGGGCGCAGCGCAAGGCCGAGACGATCCTCGCCGCGGCGGTGGCCCGGGCGGCGCAGCAGCGCCCGCTCGAGCCGTCCCGCACCTTCCTCCACCGCTCGGTTCTGGTCGTGGGCGGCGGCATCGGCGGGCTCTCAGCGGCCGAGGAGCTGGCCGGGGCCGGGATCGAGGTCCACCTGGTCGAGAGGGAGCAGTCGCTGGGCGGCTACATGGCGCGGCTCTCCAAGACCTTCCCGACCGAGGACTGCGCCATGTGCTCGCTGGGCCCGCGGCTGGCCAACGCCGCGACCGACTCCCGCATCCACGTCAACACCCTCTCCGAGGTGATCGCGGTCAGCGGGCCGCCTGGCGAGTTCCGGGTGCGGGTGCGCCACCGGCCCCGCTTCGTGAGCGATCAGTGCGTCGGCTGCGGAGCTTGCACCGCAGCCTGCCCGGTCGAGCTGGAGAGCGAGTTCGACCTCGGGGTCACCGGGCGGAAGGCGATCTCGCGCCCCTTCGCCAACGCGGTCCCGCCGACGTTCGCCATCGACCACCGCGGCTGGGCTCCCTGCACCTCGACCTGCCCGGCGCACACCTCGGCGCAGGGGTACATCGCCCTGGCCGCCCAGGGTCGCTGGGCAGAGGCCTACCGGGTCGCCAGCGAGCCGAACCCGTTCCCCAGCGTGTGCGGGCGCATCTGTCCCCACGCCTGCGAGGACGCGTGCACCCGCGGCCGCCTCGACGAGCCGGTGGCCATCGCCGGGATCAAGCGCTTCGTGGCCGACCAGGTGGGCACGGCCGTCCCGGTGAAGCCTCCCCCTCTCCGGTTCGAGGAGCGGGTGGCGGTGGTGGGGGCGGGGCCCGCCGGTCTGACCGCGGCGCGCGACCTGGCGCTGCTCGGCTACCCGGTCACCGTCTTCGAGGCGCAGCCGGTCGCCGGGGGCATGCTGCGATTGGGGGTCCCGGAGTATCGCCTGCCCCGGGAGGTGGTCGCCGGCGAGGTGGAGCGCGTGCTCGCCCACGGCGTCGAGCTGCGCACCGGACAGCGCTGCGGCCGCGACTACACCGTGGACTCGCTGCTCGGCTCGGGCTACCGGGCGGTGCTGCTGGCCCTGGGGCTGCAGCGCGCGCGTCCGCTGCCGCTCCCCGGTGTCGGGCTGCGCGGAGTCGTCTCCGGGGTGGAGCTGCTCCGGGCCCGGGCTCTCGGCGGTGCCGCCGAGGTCGGTCGTCGGGTGGTGGTGATCGGGGGCGGTGACGTGGCCGTGGACGCCGCTCGCACCGCGCTGCGGCTCGGCGCCGACCGGGTGACCATCGCCTGCATCGAGAGCGGCGAGACCCTCCCCGCTCAGCCGGGCGAGATCGCCGAGGCCCGGGTCGAGGGGGTCGGGCTGGTCCCCTCCCTGATGCCGCTCGCCATCCTCGGAGACGGCGCCGTCACCGCGGTCCGTTTCCAGCCCTGCGGCCTGGGGGAGCCCGACCCCCACGGCTGGCGGCCACCGGTGCCCATCGACGGCGAACCGGTGGAGCTCGAGACCGACACCGTCGTCCTCTGCGTGGGACAGGAGCTGGACGAGGCCGCCCTCGCTGGCGCCGCGGACGTAGTGGTCAGAGATGGCCAGATCATGGCGGACCGGGCCACCATGATGACCGGGCACCGGGGGGTCTTCGCGGCCGGGGACGCGGCCGCCAACGGCGGCCTGATCGCGATCCAGGCGATCGCGGCGGGGGCCCGTGCCGCCCGGGCGATCCACAACCACCTCCGCGGTGAGGAGCTCCTGGCGGTGTGGCCGGCGGAGCGCGACCGGGCTGAGATCGCCGACGCGGAGCTGAACCGGCGTCCCACCCGGCAGCGCCAGGAGATGCGTGCCCTAGCGCCTGACCAGCGCCGGCTGAGCTGGCGGGAGGTGCGGCTGGGCTTCACCGAGGAGGAGGCGGTGGCGGAGGCCCGGCGCTGTCTCTCCTGCGGCGGCTGTGCCGAATGCGGGTCCTGCGTGCCGGCCTGCCCGGCGGGCGCCATCGACCTCACCCAGCAGCCCTGGGAGGAGGAGCTGACCGTCGGTGCCATCGTCATCGCGACCGGGCACAAGGAGTTCGATGCGCGGCGCAAGCCCCCGCTCGGCTTCGGGCGCTACCCCAACGTGCTCACCCAGAGCCAGCTGGCCCGGCTGCTCTCGGCCTCGGGGCCCACCGCCGGTGAGCTGCGCCGGCCGTCGGACGGTCAGGTGCCGAAGCGCGTGTTCATGCTCCAGTGCGTCGGATCGCGCGATTCGACCTCGCGGGGGAACGCGCACTGCTCGGCGATCTGCTGCCTGTTCGCCACCCTCCATGCATCGCTGATCCGCGAGACCTACCCCGACACCCAGGTGACGGTCGCCTACACCGACCTGCGGATGCCCGGCAAGGGGCACGAGGAGTACCTGCGACTGGTCGCCGAGCGCGGTGTCCGCTACGTGCGCAGCCGGGTCGGCGAGATTAACGAGGAGGCGGACCGGAGCCTGCGGGTGCGCTGGGAGGACACCATCACGGGCCGCAAGACCGAGGAGCTCTTCGATCTGGTCGTGCTCTCCGCCGGCCTCGAGGCGTCGGAGGGCACCACCCAGATCGCCCGGGTGGTCGGGCTCCAGCAGGGCGCGGCCGGCTTCCTCAAGGAGTACCACCCCAAGCTCCGGCCGGTGGACTCCCAGCGCGCCGGGATCTTCATCGCCGGGACCGCGCAGGGGCCGAAGGGCATCCCCGAGACCATCGCCCAGGCCAAGGCGGCGGCGGCCCGGGTGACCTCGATGCTCCAGGCGGGGATGGCGGTGACCCCCGTGGAGGTCGCCTTCTCCGACCCGGGCGTGTGCATCGGCTGTGCGGTCTGCGTGAACGTGTGCCCTCAGGGCGCGGTGCGGCTCGTCGACGGGGACCGGCCTCACGCGGTGGTCGACCAGGCGAGCTGCCGCGGCTGCGGCATCTGCGCGGCCGAGTGCCCCGCGGGCGCGATGACCGTGGGAGGCTTCTCCGACGCGGAGCTTCTCGCCGAGGCGACCGCGTGAACCCGGCCGGGGCGAGCGCCGTCGCGACACCGGCCGTCGCCGCGCCGGCCGCCACCACACCCCCGGTTGACGCCGACGCCGACCGGAGGATCGTCGCCTTCCTCTGCCGGGAGTGCGCCTACAGCGCCGCGGATGCCGCCGGCAACGCGCGCACCCCGCTGCCCCCGACCATCCGCACCATCCTGGTCCCGTGCACCGGACGGGTGTCGCCGCTGCACCTCCTGACCGCCCTTGCCGACGGTGCCGACGGTGTGTACGTCGCCGGCTGCCTGGAGGGGCAGTGTCACTACCGGGTGGGCAATCTCCACGCCCTCGACCGGATCGTCTTCGTGAAGCGGCTGCTGGAATCGGTCGGGGTCGAGCCCGACCGCGTCGCGATGTTCACGATGAGCGCCGCCGACACCCCCCGCTTCGTGGCCACCGCCCGCGCGATGCACGAGACCATCACGCGCCTCCCGCGCCTCCCGAGGTCCTGAGCGATGCCTCTGAGCGCCCGCGGCAGGCAGATAGTGGACGGGATCGCGAGGAGCGCCTCCGGGGTCAGCGCCGGGGTGATGGGATGCGAGATCGTGCGGCGCGAGGAGCTGTGCGTCGGCTGCGGACGCTGCGTGGGCGCGTGTCCCACCGGGGCGATGACCCAGGACGACTGGTTCGATCCGGGACAGCTGTATGCGGCACCCGCCGGGACCGGGCGCGGCGCGCTGGCGGCAGCCCTGCGCCGGATCGCCCGTCACCAGCCGAGCGGTCCCATTCGGGTGCCCGAGCGCGTCCTCACCTTCCGCGGCATCGTCTTCGCCGCCGAGCGCTGCGTCGGCTGCGGCGCTTGCGTGCGCGCCTGCCCGACCGGCGCGGTGGTGTCCGGGCCAGTGCCGGTGGCCGCTGTCGAGCCGGCGCCTCGGGTGCTGGTCGAAGCGGGGTCACGGCCGTGACCCCGGCCCCGGCGATCCGCTCCGGCGGCGCGGGCGGAGCGAAAGACGGTGTGGGCATCCGAGCCCTGCTCTGCGAGTGCGCCGGCACCATGGCGTCCAACCTCGACTTCGACCTCCTCGCGGAGGGCATCTCCGGCCCGGACGTGACCGTCGAGCGGCGTCGCATGTGGTGCGGCCGGGAGGGGAGGAACCGCCTCATCGAGCTCTTCGAGGAGGGCGAGCAGGCCGGCCGGCTGGTCCTGGTGGGCTGCTCGCCGGACTTCGCGGCCCGGCGGCTCCAGTGGCTGACGGATCGCGGCCTCCGCCTCGAGGCGGCGGACATCCGCGAGGGCTGCTCGTGGGTGCACGGCGCGGACCGCGCCGCGGTCACCGAGAAGGCGGTCAGGATCGCCCTCGCCGCCATCCGGTACCCGTCGCGGCGTGAGCCGCGGGTGGCACGCCGGCCCGGCGCCGACCGGGTGGCGGTCGTGGGCGGTGGCGTCGCCGGCACCCAGGCGGCGATCGAGCTCGCGCGGATGGGCCACGACGTCGACCTGCTCGAGCGGCGGCCGTTCCTGGGTGGCCGCGCCACCGCCATCGGCCCCGTCTTCCCCACCGGCGACTGCGGCCCCTGCCTGCCGACCACCGGGGCTCAGTCCGGGGTCCGGAAATGCCTCTTCCGCAACGTCGCGGTCGATCATCCGAAGCTCCGGATCCACCGGCGGACCGAGGTGCAGTCCGTTGCCGGCAAGGCCGGGGACTTCCGGGTCGAGGTGCGGACGCTGCCCACCATGGTGGGCGCCGAGTGCATCGACTGCGGGATCTGCGAGCAGGCGTGCCCGGTGCCGGGGGCCAACGGTCAGGCCACGGCCATCGCCAGCGAGCTGTTCGACGGCCGGGTCCTGCGCTCCATCGATCTGGAGCGCTGCACCTTCTGCGGCGCGTGCGCCGAGGTCTGCCCGGTCGACGCCATCGACCTGAGACCGGCCGCGGGCCTGGAGGTCCTCGAGGCCGGAGCGGTTCTCATCGCCACCGGCTGCGAGCCCGCGCCGGGACATCTGGTCACCCATCTCGGGTACGGCCGCCCCGGCGTGATGACCCAGGTCGAGCTGGCCGAGAAGCTGGACGGCTGGGAGCAGCAGGCGTGGCTCGGCCGGATGCCGGCCCGGCACCTGGTCATGATCCAGTGCGCCGGGTCGCGCGACCAGCGCCGCCTCCCCTACTGCTCGCGCCTCTGCTGCATGATCGCGCTCAAACACGCCATCCGGCTGCGCACCCTCTTCCCGGAGATGCGGGTGACCGTCTGCTTCCAGGAGCTGCGCACGCCTTCGGGGCGCGACGAGACCTGGTACCTGGCGGCCCGGCGTGCCGGTGTGGCGTTCGTCCGCGGCTCGCCGGCGGCGGTCGAGATGGACGGCGAGGGCCGGCCGGTGGTCGAGGTCGAGGACCTCGCCGCCGCCGAGCTCCGCCGGCTGCAGCCGGATCTGGTCGTGCTCTCCACCGGCCTCGTGCCAGCCGGGGAGGCGGCGCAGGTCGCCCACCTGCTCGGCGTGGCCCTCGACGATGCCGGCTTCGTCGCCCAGCTCGACGCCAAGAACCGGACCACGGAGACGCGGGCCGAGGGGGTCTTTGTCTGCGGCTCGGCGTCGGGGCCCAAGACGCTCGCGGAGTGCATCACCGACGCGGCCGCCGCCGCCGCCCGGGTCCACCAGTTCCTGACCTCGAGCGGCCGCGAGGAGACGTCGGCGGCGACCGTCGACCCGGGCCGCTGCGTCGGCTGCGGGGCCTGCCTGCCGGCGTGCCCATTCGGCGCCGTGGGGCTCGTTGATCGGGAGGCGGACGCGCCCCGACCGGCCGGCGTGCGCGCGGACGCCCCGGTCGCCGTGGTGGACGGCGACGCATGTCGTGGCTGTGGCATCTGCGCCGCCAGCTGCCCGGAGCTCGCCATCGCCCACTCGCTGGACGACCAGACGGTGATGGCCCGCCTGGGGGTGCTCGCCGATGGCGTCGACCGCCCGGTGGTCGGCTTCACATGTGCCGAGTGCGCGGCGGCCGCGTTCACCCTGAGCGGGCTGCGGCGCGACCAGTATCCGGAACGCGTCCGCCTGATCGAGCTCCCCTGCCTGGGCCGGATCAGCGCCCTGCACCTCGTCGAGGCCGCCCGTCTCGGCGTGGCCGGCGTCTTCCTGGCCGGATGCGTGGAGGGCCAGTGCCAGTACCGGAGCGGCGATCGCAGCGCCGCCGAGCAGGTCGCCCTGGCCGCCGAGCTGGTGCAGCAGGCGGGTCGCGTCATGCCCATCGAGCTGTGGCGGCTCTGCGCCGTCGACCATCACAGCATCGGCCACCGCATCGAGGGCTTCTGCGCGCGGGTCGACGAGGCGCCCTTGGCCGGGGCCGAGCCGCCGCCCCCCGCCACCCGGCGGGTGCAGACCCTCCCGGCCCCCGCGGGGGTCCGGTGATGGCTGCGGTGGCCCCGGAGACGCGTGAGCGGGTGGGGGCGCTGGCGGAGCGCTGCCGTTCGTGCTTCCAGTGCGGCCGGTGCCGGAGCGCCTGCCCCCAGGGCCTCGACCTGGCGGACGGACCGCGCGCCGTGGTGCGGCTGATCCTCGCCCAGGAGGTCGAGCAGCTGCTGGCCTGCGAGGACGTCTGGCGCTGCAGCGAGTGCGGGGCGTGCACCGAGGCGTGTCCGATGGAGGTGGACGTGGCCGGGATGCTCGGCGAGGTGCGCCGGCTGCAGCGGGCAGAACGGGGACCGCGCTGTCCGGAGCGAAGCGGGGCGGACATCGCCGCCCGGCAGCTGGGGACCCGGCGGACCCTCAACACCCTGACCCTGGGCCTCGCCATGGCGGCGCGCGGCTTCCTGCCTCACCACCGCGCCGGGGCGGTGGCCGCGGGCGCGCGCGCGCTCCGCGGCCGGGTGGCACCGCCGTCCACGCCATCCCCCGCCGGCGCCGAGGAGAGGGTCTTCTTCCCCGGCTGCGCCCTCCGTCTCGACCGCGGCGCCTGCGCCGCCACCCGTGCCCTGGCGGCCGGAGCCGGGCTGCGGCTGGCGGAGCCTGAGCCCGCCCGCTGCTGCGGGCATCCGGCGCGCGACCCGGCGGTCACGCCGCCGCACCTCGGGGAGACCGTGCTGACCGCCTGTCCGGCCTGCGAGCGGACCCTGGCCCAGGCCGGCACCCGGACCTTCCCCCTCTGGGGCGTGCTGGTGGAGAGAGCCCGCCGCGGCGAGTGCCGGCTCAGTGCCCGCGGCGCCCGCTTCGTGCCCTACGCCGGGTGCCTCTCCGACCGCGACGCCACCCTCGCCGTGATGACCGAGGCGGCGGAGCTGGCCGGTGCCGAGCCGCTGATGACCCGTCCCTCCCTGCACGCGACCTGCTGCGGCGCCCTGGGGGGGGTGTACCGCGGTCCGAGCCGGGGGGTGATCGAGCTGCTGCGCTTCGCCGCCGAGAGGCGGGCCCCCATCGTCACCCCCTGCCTGCTCTGCCGCGACAACGTGGGCTCGGCCGCGCGGCAGGCCCGGACCGGGGTCGAGGTCCACTTCTGGCCGGAGTTCTTCCGGGCCGTGCCCACCGAGACCCCGGTCGCCCCGCGTGCGGTGGGGGTGGCATCGTGACCGTGGATGACGCGGAGGCACCGACGGAGACGGACGTGAACGGGGACCGGAACCCCTACGCATCGATCACCGAGACCGTCTTCCGCGCCTGCCCGGCGCTGCCCGAGCTGGCCCAGAGGATCCTCGCCGACCCGCGGATGCACGATCACACCGAGGGATTCCTCTCCTGCATGCAGTGCGGGATCTGCACCTCGGTGTGCCCGGCGGCGCGCTTCGCCGACTACTCGCCCCGCGAGATCGCCCGGCGGGCCCTCGACGGTGACCCGACGCTGCTCGAGGACGACTCCGTCTGGTTCTGCTTCTACTGTTACACGTGCCAGAGCCGCTGCCCGCGGGGCAACTCGGTGGCGGTCATCAACCAGGTCATCCGCGGTCTCCAGGTCGAGTCCGGGTACGGGATCAAGCACGTGGCCATGTTCGCCGACTGGGCCGTGCAGTTCTATGAGAAGGGGATGGGAGGGACGCCGGCGGAGTTCCTCCCCCGCATGGCCGACGCCTTCGGACCGCGATGGCGGGAGTTCATCGAGCACCGCGATGCGATGCGCACCGAGCTCGGCCTCGGCAGCATGTATCCGTCGGAGCGGGCGGCTCACGAGATGCGCGTGCTGATGGACCGGACCGGCTTCACCGCCCGCCTCCAGGCGATCGGCGCCGCGGTCCAGCCGCCCGTGGGCGCGGGGACACCACCGGAGGGCGGGGGCGGATGAGCCGGAGTCCGGCCGGCCTTGGGTGTCTCGCGGAGTGAGTGCCGGCCAGGGTTGAAGGGTTCCGCCGCGGGTGGCCCCGCCCTCAGGTCCGGACGCGGTGGCGGAGGTGGACCACGCCGCTCGAGAAGCGGCGTTCGTCGAGCAGCTCGAGGTCCACGCGGAAGTCCCTGGGGAGGGACGTGCTAGTCGGTCTCGGCGAGGAGCTGGGTCCGGGCATTCTCCAGGCCGGCCCGTGCATCGGGTCCGAGCTTGGGGAAGCGGGGATCGATGGCGGCCAGGGCGTCGACGACGACGGCCGACACCGCCACCCGGGCGAACCACTTGTGGTCGGCGGGGACCACGTGCCACGGGGCCTGCTCGGTACTGGTGTGGCTGAGCACCTCGGAGTAGGCGTGCTGGTACTCGTCCCAGTGCTCCCGCTCGACCAGGTCCGCCGCCGAGAACTTCCAGTTCTTCTCGGGATCGTCGATGCGCGCCAGCAGCCGCTTGCGCTGCTCGCCCCGGGAGAGGTTGAGGAAGATCTTGACGAGGCGGATGCCGTTGTCGGTGAGGTGGGCCTCCCACTCGTTGATCTCGCGGAAGCGCTGATCCCAGATGGCCTTTCCCCTGGTCTCGGCGGGGATGCGCTGCTGTTCGAGGATCTCGGGATGGACCCGCACCACCAGCACCTCCTCGTAGTGGGAGCGGTTGAAGATGCCGATCACCCCGCGGGGCGGAAGGTCCCGGTTGTAGCGCCAGAGGTAGTCGTGGTTGATCTCGTCGGGGGAGGGGACCTTGAAGCTGCGCACCCACACCCCCTGCGGGTTCACGCCGCTCATCACGTGCTTGACCGCGCCGTCCTTGCCGGCGGCGTCGAGGGCCTGGAGGACCACCAGCAGTCCGTAGGTGTCCTGGGCGGCGAGGCGCGCCTGGTAGTCGCTGAGCAGCCGCACCCCCGCCTCCAGGGACGACGCCGCGTCCGCCTCGTGGACAAAGCTCGCCGTGTGCCCCGGGTCGAAGCCGTGGGGCAGCCTCACCCGCGTCTCCGGAGGGACCCGAAGCTGGTGTGCCAGGCGGCGCAGGGTCGCAAGCTCGTCAGTCGCCACTGTCCATCCTCCGGCTGTGCAAGTCCGCCGATTCTGCGCCGTCGGGCCCCGGGCCGGCCAGGCCCGCCTCCTCCAGGAAGCGCACCTGCTCCGGGTGCATCCCGGCCGGGAGCCGGCGGAACCAGCCGTGGGCGCTCGCCTCCGGGCCGACACCGATCGTGCCGGAGTGGCGGGTGACCAGGTGGACGATGCCGACCGGGCTGTCCAGGCCGTGCTCGTAGTGGCTCGGGTACTCGATGCACCCCAGCATCCGGCTCTCGAGGACCTCGATGCCCAGCTCCCGGCGCGCGACGCGGCGGACGGCCTCGGCGAGCCGCTCCCCGAAGCGCACGGTGCCGCCCGGGAGATGCCACATCCCCCGGCACGGCTCGACGGCCCGGCGGGTGAGCAGCAGCCCCTGATCGCCGGTCACCGCCACCTCGACGGTGAGCCGCGGGACCTTGCTGTAGATCTCCCGGAACTCCGCCTCGGAGAGCGGGTGCTGGTCAGCCTCGGTGAGCGGGTGCTGGTCAGCCACGGCGCGATGGTAGGCGCCCAGGGCGCCTCGTTGCCGCCTACCCGAGCAGGATCCCCAGCACCGCCTCGGTGCCGGCGAGGTCCTCAACGACCGCGTCCGCCTCCAGGTGGCGGACGCGGTCGAAGCCGTCGCGGCCCGTGCCCACGATGAGACACCGCACCCCCGCCGCACGCGCGCAGCTGAGGTCGCGGCCGGTGTCGCCGATCACCCAGACCTGGTCCGCCGCGTAGGTCTCGCCGCGCAGCTCCCTCGCCCGGCCCAGGGCGATGGGCACCAGGAAGTCCCGCTCGGCGTGGTCGTCGCCGTAGGCGCCGACCGGGAGGTCGAAGTACCCGTCCAGGCCGAAGGCACCGACCTTGACGGCGGCGTTGACCGCCAGGTTCCCGGTCAGCAGCGTCTGGCGGACGCCGTCCCGGCCGGCCAGCTCGTCGAGGAGGCGCCGCACCCCGGGGTGGACGTGCCCCTCCCGGCCCATCCGCTCCCTCCAGCCGGCCAGCGCCCGTTCCGCCTCGGCCAGCGCCACCGGCACCAGGGCGTCGATGTCGGCACGCGCCACCCCGGCGGCGAGGAGCATCTCCCCGATGATCTGGGGGTCGGTCTTGCCCCCCATGGGGAGGTGCGGGACGGCGTCCAGCCGGCCCGCCAGGCGCGCCCCGGCCTCGAGTGCCTCGCGGCCGGACGGCCCGCACGACACCAGGGTGCCGTCGACATCCCAGAGGATGAGGCGGCGAGCCGCCGCCTCCTGACCCTGCCCGGTCACGGCGCCTACCGCGGCTCCGGCCCGCCGCCCGCCGCGCCGAGCACCTGACGGACCCCGCGGGCGATCTCGACGTCCTCCCGTGCCTCCACCACCAGCGCCCTGACCGGAGCACCCTCCGCCCCGATCTCCCGGTCCCCGGCCGCACCCTCGTTCGCAGCCGGGTCGAGGGCGATGCCGAGGAAGCCGAGCCCCTCGGCGGCCCGGGCCCGGATGGCGGTGGCATGCTCGCCGACCCCACCGGTGAAGACCAGGGTGTCGAGCCCGCCCATCGCCGCGGTCATGCCGGCGATGCCGGCGCGCAGCCGGTGGAGGTAGACGCCGATGGCCAGCGCCGCGTTCTCGTCGCCGTCCTGCTCGGCCTGGAGGATCACCCTCATGTCGGAGCTGCCGCAGATGCCGAGGAGGCCGGAGCGGTGCTCCAGGGTCGTCGCCAGTTCGGAGGGGGGCATGCCGACGTGCTCCTCGAGCCAGAGCAGGAGCCCGGGGTCGATGCTCCCCGAGCGGGTCGCCATCACCAGCCCCTCCAGGGGGGTGAACCCCATGGTGGTGTCCACCGAGACGCCGCCCTGGACGGCGGCCAGCGAGGCGCCGGCGCCGAGGTGGCAGGTGACGATCCGCAACTCCTGGAGGTCGCGGCCGGTCAGCTCGGCGGCCCGCCGCGAGGCGTAGGCGTGGGAGAGGCCGTGGAATCCGAACCGGCGGAGATCCCAGCGGAGCCGCCACTGCGGGGGCAGCGCGTAGGTGGACGCGGCGGCCGGGATGTGCGCGTGGAAGGCGGTGTCGAAGCACGCCACCGCCGGGGTCTGGGGGAGCAGCCGGGTGACCAGCTCCAGACCGCGGAGCGACTTGGGCTGGTGCAGGGGGGCGAGATCGGTGAGGGCCTCGAGCCGGCGCCGGACCCGGGCATCGATCAGGACAGGTCCGGTGAACTCGGTGCCGCCGTGGACGATGCGGTGCCCCACCGCGTCGATGGGGGCGTTCGCCGAGACGGCGGTGCGGAGGGCGGAGTCGTCGAGGCGCCCCACCGGGGCGTCGATGGTCTCGGCTGCCAGGGAGCGGTCGGACGAGTCGAGGACGGACAGCTTGAGGCTGCTCGACCCCGCGTTGACGACGAGGATGCGCATGGCGAGCGGCTTCGCGTCAGCGGCTACTCATGGACCAGGTCACAGCGACCACGTCCAGTTGCTGATCTCGGGCGGGTCCTCGCCGTCGATGCGCGTGTAGGCGCGGCAGCGCACCCGCTCGTCGACCATGCGCTGGCGCAGGGAGGCGGCGTGTGACTGCAGCCCCGGCACCCGGTCGATAACGTCCATGACCAGGTGGAAGCGGTCGAGGTCGTTGAGCATCACCATGTCGAACGGGGTGGTGGTGGTGCCCTCCTCCTTGTAACCGCGGACGTGGAGGTTGGCGTGATTGGTCCGGCGGTAGGTCAGCCGGTGGATCAGCCAGGGGTAGCCGTGGTAGGCGAAGACCACCGGCTTGTCGGTGGTGAAGAGGATGTCGAACTCACGATCGGAGAGCCCGTGGGGGTGCTCGGTGTCGGGCTGGAGGCGCATCAGGTCCACCACGTTGACCACCCGGACCCGAAGCGCCGGCAGCTCGCGGCGCAGGATCTCGACCGCGGCGAGGGTCTCCAGGGTGGGGACGTCGCCGCAGCAGGCCATCACCACGTCGGGCTCGCCCTCGTCGTTGGAGGCCCAGTCCCAGATCCCGATGCCACGGGTGCAGTGGAGGACGGCGTCGTCCATGGAGAGATAGTTGAGCTGGGGCTGCTTGCCGGCGACGATGACGTTGACGTAGTGGCGGCTGCGCAGGCAGTGGTCGGCCACCGACAGCAGGGTGTTGGTGTCGGGGGGCAGGTAGACGCGGATGATCTCCGCCTTCTTGTTGACGACGTGGTCGATGAAGCCCGGGTCCTGGTGGGAGAAGCCGTTGTGGTCCTGGCGCCATACCAGCGACGAGAGCAGGTAGTTGAGCGAGGCGACGGGGCGGCGCCAGGGGATCTCGCGAGTGACCTTCAGCCACTTGGCGTGCTGGTTGAACATCGAGTCGATGATGTGGATGAAGGCCTCGTAGCAGTTGAACAGCCCGTGCCGCCCGGTGAGCAGGTAGCCCTCCAGCCAGCCCTGGCACTGGTGCTCGGAGAGCATCTCCATGACCCGCCCCTCGGGCGCCAGGTGGTCGTCGGTCGGGAGTGTCTCACCCTCCCACTGCCGGTTGGTCACCTCGAAGATGTTCTGGAGCCGGTTGGAGGCGGTCTCGTCGGGGCCGAAGATGCGGAAGCGCTGGGGGTTGGCCTTGGTCACGTCGCGCAGCCAGGTCCCCAGCACCCGGGTGGCCTCGGCGAAGGTCGTCCCCGGCTTGGCCACCTCGACACCGTAGGGGCGGAAGTCGGGCAGCACCAGGTCCTGGAGCAGCAGGCCGCCGTTGGCGTGCGGGTTGGCGCTCATCCGGCGGTAGCTCTTGGGCGGCAGAGCCGCCAGCTCGGCGATGAGAGCCCCGCTCTCGTCGAAGAGCTCGTCGGGACGGTAGCTCTTGAGCCAGGTCTCGAGCAGGGCGAGATGCTCGGGATTGGTGCGGACCTCGGCCATCGGCACCTGGTGGGAGCGCCACGTGCCCTCGGTGGGCAGGCCGTCCACGGTCTTGGGGCCGGTCCACCCCTTGGGCGACTTGAGCACGATCATCGGCCATTGCGGCCGGGTGATGTCGCCGCCCTCGCGTGCCTTCTTCTGGATGGCGGTGATCTCGGTGATCACCGTGTCGAGGGTCGCGGCCATCAGCTGGTGCATCTCCGCCGGGTCGTCCCCCTCGACCCAGTGCACCGTGTGGCCGTAGCCCTCGAGCAGCGAGGTGAGCTCCTCCTCGGGGATGCGCGCCAGCACCGTGGGGTTGGCGATCTTGTAGCCGTTGAGGTGCAGGATGGGCAGGACCGCCCCGTCGGTCGCCGGGTCCAGGAACTTGTTCGAATGCCACCCCGTGGCCAGCGGACCGGTCTCCGCCTCCCCGTCGCCGACGATGCAGGCGACCAGCAGGTCGGGGTTGTCGAACGCGGCACCGTAGGCGTGGGAGAGGGCGTAGCCGAGCTCTCCGCCCTCGTGGATGGAGCCCGGCGTCTCGGGGGCCACGTGCGACGGGATGCCGCCGGGAAACGAGAACTGGCGAAAGAGCTTGCGCAGCCCCTCCTCGTCGCGCGTGATGTGCGGGTAGACCTCGCTGTAGGTGCCCTCGAGGTAGGCGTTGGCCACCGCGGCGGGGCCGCCGTGCCCGGGCCCCATGATGTAGATGGCGTTGAGGTCCCAGTTGCGGATCACCCGGTTCATGTGGGCGTAGATGAAGTTCAGCCCGGGGGTGGTCCCCCAATGGCCGAGCAGCCGGGGCTTGACATTCTCGGGGCGCAGCGGCTGACGCAGCAGCGGGTTGTCGAGCAGGTAGATCTGACCGACCGCGATGTAGTTGGCCGCCCGCCAGTAGGCGTCGATGAGGGCGAGGTCGTGGTCGGAGAGGGGGCCGGCAGCAGCAGCAGCGGTGGACGTCTGGGTCATCGCGCTTCTCCCATCGGGTGACTTCGCCCGCCAGTATGGCGGGCGGCGGGGCGGCTCCGCCGCCCGTCGTGAGGGCTGCCTGCGTGGTCCCCGGAGGGGGTACGGCCCGCTCCTCTGACCGCATCGCGCCGGGGGCCCGGGGCTCCACTTGTGGACCTTCGACCCGGGGAGTTCCTGTCCATCGACCCTATTGCCCTTCAGTGCCCCGAGCTTCACTGACATTGATCCGACCACCAGGGCCTGAGGAGGCCGACGATGCACTGGCCAAGGGACGCGGTGACCCGAGCCGCCGAACGGGAGGAGCGCCAGGCACTCGAGCGCTACCTGAAGCTTCGGACGCTTCCCGTCTCCGAGGTCTGGGTGGAGGCCGTCGGGGAGGCCAGCCGTCGGGCCGACGCCGTCATCAGATTGGAGCGTCAGCTGCAGCGGATGCACTGACCGCGGGGTGCCGGTGGGGGAGGGCCGGCGCGGCCGGTTGGCCACACCCCGAGTTGTGACATTCGGGCCTACGAGTCCACACCCACGCGACCCTATCGTGACGACACACGTCGAGTTTCACTGGAGATGCCGGAGGACACCCCCCCTGCCCGCTCCGATCCGGTCGGACCGGCGGAGATCTCCCATGTTCCGCAGCATCCTCGTTCCCGTCGATGGGTCGGCACACGCCGATGCCGCCCTCGTCCAGGCCGTCGACCTCGCCCGCTGCCAGGGGGCCCGGGTCACCCTGCTGTCGGCCTGGCGGCCCTTCGTCTGGTACGGGGGTGCGGTGGCACCCGTCGGCGTCGACGTCGAGCAGATCGAGTCCGACGTGGAGGGGGAGGCGAGGCGAGTGGCCGAGGCGGCGCGCGAGCGGGTCCCAGGGGAGATCGACACCGACGTCGTGGTGGTCTGCGAGCGGCCCGCCGACGCCATCATCCGGGAGGTCGAGCGCGGCGGTCACGACCTGGTCGTGATGGGCTCGCGGGGACGGGGGAGCCTGCGTTCGCTGCTGCTGGGCAGCGTCAGCCTGAGCGTGCTGCATCGGAGCCGGGTCCCGGTCATGGTCGTCCACTCGACCGCCTGTGGTGAGGTTCTCCACCTGCACAGGGTGGCCGAGCACTCTGTCGCCGGCGCCGCCCACCGGTAGTCCGGCCCTCCGGGCGCAGCGAAAGACCGGCGGTGGCGCCAGCGACGCGGGGGTGCGGCTGGAAGCTCCCAATCGCACTCACCAGGTGGTGCCCCACCACACCAGAGTGTCAGGGAGCGGGCGCCTCGATCAGGCTATTCCCATCCTCGAGTCCCTGGCGGCCGAGATGCGCCACGCACCTCCCGGTGCGGACGGACGGAGAATCTGGCCTGGACAGACCGTTGGAGAGCGGAGGCATTGGCTTGATGCGCACCTGCGATGGGCCCTTGAGCAAAGGGATCGGGGGAACGTCCAGGGCGACCAGCAGTCTTCCTCGGTCGCGCCCGTGAAGCCATCGGCATTCGGGAACCGGCTCAGGGCGGCACTCGGCGGGGTGGTCGCACCTGTCGATTACTCAGGTCGGACCGCCTATCGACGTCCGCCCGCTCTGTATCGACACCTCCAGTGGCTGGGCTGGTTTCTCGCGTCACACGGCTGGGTCCCCGATTTCGTGGTCATGCTGGAGGTCCGCGGCCGGCGCTCGGGCAAGGTTCGGCGCACGGTGCTGGTGCGTACTGTGCACGGAGGCGGGGAGTACCTCGTCGCCCTGGCAGGTGAGTCGGAGTGGGTCCGCAACGTGCGAGCCGCAGCCGGGCGCGCCGTCATCCGGCACGGGAAGCCCCGGAAGGTAACGCTGGTGGAGATGCCCGCCGACAAACGGCCACCGATCATCCGTGAGTACCTGTGCGGAACGGGCCGCCGCGCCGACTCCCGGGAGGCTGAGAGGTACTTCGGGTTGAGCGCAGGCCCTTCCCTCGAGGAGATACGCGCGATCGTCGAGCGCTACCCGGTGTTCGAGATCGTCGACGCCGGGCCCGGCGCTGGCCGGACTGGGTGAGCGGCTCCAAGCCGTCTACGGGAGTGGCCGCCGATCCCCCGGCGCCGGAAGCCGTGGGTGCCGGCTGCGGACCGCTCAGCTGGCGGTCGAGCGCCCCGCAGCTCGGATCAGGCGCACCGCCTCGGCGGCCACCGGAGACATCTCCGGGTCGAGCCGATGAAACGACCAGAGGCCGCTCCGGAACGAGGTGACCAGGCCTGCCTCGCGCAGCTTGGCGAGGTGGTGGCTGATGGTGGGCTGGGAGAGGGCGAACGTCGCCGTGAAGTCGCAGACACAGACCGGCTCGGTTGCCTCGGATAGGATGTCGACCATCCGGACGCGGGTGGGGTCGTCGAGGGCGGTGAAGACGCGGGCCAGCTCGGCTGCCGTGGTTTCGGGGAGGGCGCAGGGCAGCGGCTGGCAGCATCCCTTGGTCCGCGGCGGGAGGTCGGGGAGGGGACGGGTCGTGGTGGCCATACGCCCATTCTACCCATTGACAGGCGTCGATGGAATTCGGTACCATCCTGCGTTGAATCGACGGTTGTCGATATAGGGAGAGTGCCATGAGCGACGTCGACGCCGCAGCCCAGGATCGGATTCTCGAGGCGGTGCGCGCCCGCTACGCCGCGGCGGCCGCGGCCGTTGCTCAGGGAGGAGATGCGGCGAGGGCCACGGAGGCGCTGACCGCCGCTGGCACGCGCCCGGCCGCCGATAGCGCGCCGGCGGGCGGGTGCGGTTGCTCCGCCGGCGGTGGATGCTGCTCTCCCGACGCTCCCAGCACTGTCTCGACGGACCTGTACTCGGCGGAGGAGGTGGGGCAGCTGCCCGGGGACGCGGT
Organism: Candidatus Dormibacteria bacterium; assembly: GCA_049511615.1. Lineage (GTDB taxonomy): Bacteria > Chloroflexota > Dormibacteria > Aeolococcales > Aeolococcaceae > Changshengia. The sequence continues at coordinate 39,882 of JBEKXW010000012.1, forward strand.
GCGGGCGTCTCTCGGCTGTGGGAACCCCACCGCCCTCGCCGACCTGCGCCCCGGACAGGTCGTGCTCGACCTGGGGTCGGGAGGCGGCATAGACGTGCTTCTCTCAGCCCGTCGGGTGGGGCCGGCGGGGTTCGCCTATGGCCTCGACATGACCGACGAGATGCTGGCACTCGCCGAGCGCAACGCAGCCGAACAGGGTGCTGTCAACGTCAGGTTCCTCAAGGGGACCATCGAGAATGTGCCACTCGCGGACGACGCCGTCGACGTGGTCATCTCCAACTGCGTCATCAACCTGAGCTCCGACAAGGGCCGAGTGCTCCGCGAGGCCTTCCGGGTGCTGCGGCCGGGCGGGAGCCTCGCAGTCTCGGACGTGGTCGTCCAGGGTGAGCTCCCGGCGGAGGTCCGCCGCGATCTCGAGATGTGGGCGGGATGCGTGGCCGGGGCGCTGAACGAGAGCGAGTACCGGACGCTTCTCGGGGAGGCCGGCTTCGAGGGTGTGGAGGTCCAGGTAACCCGCGACCTCACGGCTGGGAGTGCGGCGGGGTCGCACCCCCTTGGGACCGAGGCTCTCGACGCGGCAGGCGCGGATGGCGGGCGGGTGGTCAGCGCCTTCGTGCGGGCGCGGAAGCCCGTGAGACGGTGATGCCACCACCGGAACAGGACTTCTCCGTCCGGATCCGCCGCGCCGCCATGAGCGAGATGGGCGAGGTCACCCAGCTCGTGCGCGGGGCCGGCCTCCCGCTCGAGGGTCTCACCGAGGCCGCCGTGGTGCTCGTCGCGGAAGGTCACGGGGAGCTGGCCGGCACCGTCGCCCTCGAGGAGCACGGGAGTGGCGATGAGCGCGCCTACCTGCTGCGGTCGGCGGCGGTCGCCCCCGCCTGGCGCGGCCGTGGAGTCGGCAGCGCCCTGACCCGGGCGGCGCTCGCCCACGTCGACAGCAGGGGCGCGTCCGTCGCGCTGCTCACCGGGACCGCCGACGGCTACTTCGCGGCGTTTGGTTTCCACCGGGTGGAGCGTGATCAGGTCCCGGCGGCGCTGGCGGCGTCGCCGGAGCTGAGGGGAGCGTGCCCGGTCTCAGCCCGCGCCATGCTCAGGGCACCGGCGAGCATCTCCGCCGTCTGAGCCGCGTGTCGGGACATCCCCGGCGGGTCCGGCTCAGCGCACGGCGCGAGCCCGCCCCACCGTCGGTAGCGCCGCCCGGTGCCGTCCCCCTCCGCGGCACCTACATGATGCCGACCATCATCATCGCCCGCAGCAGCGCCGAGAGCACGTCGGGGTCGGTGCGGACGTCGACGAGGGCCGGGACCCCGGCGCTCGCCGCGCGCTCCAGCGCCGGACGGAGGTCGGCAAGGCGCTCGACGCGCTCGCCGTGGCAGCCGAGGGACTCGGCGAGGCGGTCGTAGCGGGTGTCGGCGAGGACGCTGGCCACCTCCTTGCCGTACATCTCCCGCTGGTGGTGGCGGACGTCCCCCCAGCCACAGTTGTTGGCGACGACCACGATGACGGGCAGCTGGTGGCGCGCCGCCGTGTCCATCTCCATCGCGCTCAGCCCGAAGGCACCATCGCCGGTGACCAGCACCACCGGCTCCTCCGGCCGGGCGACCTTCGCGGCCAGGGCGAAGGGGAGGCCCACTCCCAGCGTTCCCAGCGCCGTGGTGGTGGAGAGCAGCCGCCCCGGACCCTCGGCGTCGAAGTAGGCGAGCGCCCAGGTCAGGGTGTCGCCGCCGTCGGCGACCAGGGTGGACGCTCCGCCCCAGGTCTCATGCGCGAACGTGGCGACCTCGCGCGCCAGCGCGCCCGGGTGGACCAGCTCGCCCTGGTAGTCGTCGACCTGCCGGTCCCACATCTGCCGTGAGATGTCAATCAGCTCGCGCCCCTGCTCCAACCATGCACCGCCGCCCTTGCTGCGCACCCCGCTCCGGGTGAGCTGGGCCGCCACCTCGAGGACATCACCCTGGACCGCGACGTCGGCGCGCCGGTTGCCGCCCAGCTGGTCGGCGTCGATGTCCACCTGCACCAGGGTCTGGTCCTCGTTGAAGAGCGGGGGGCCGCCATACACGAGGTTGCCGTTGAAGGCGCTGCCCAGCACCAGCACGCAGTCCGACGCGGCCACGGCGGTCCCGGCGTGGACCAGTGAGCCGAGGCACCAGGGGTGCGAGTCGGCGACCAGGCCGCGCGCCGCGCTGGTCGTCGTCAGCGGGATCTCGGCGGCGGTGCAGAAGGCGGCGATCTCCGCGCCGGCGCCCGACCAGAAGGCGCCGCCCCCGGCCAGGACGATGGGGCGCGAGGCGGCCCGGAGGGCCTCGATGGCGCGCTCGAGCTCCGCCGGTGCGGCCGCGGAGCGGGTTGGCGACGGCGGGAAGCCCCAGACGCCCTCGGGCGGCTGCATCCGGGCCATGAAGACGTCGTGGGGTACCTCGAGGTAGATGGCGCCGGGGCGGCCGCTCGCCGCCTTGTGGAAGGCCTCATCGGTGAGCCGCTGGATACTCTGGGCGCTGTAGGCGACGGCTCTCCACTTGGCGATCGGAGCGAGCATCCCCTCCTGGTCGACGTCCTGGACCGCTCCCCGGCCGCGTCGCTTGAGCGCGGTGCGCCCGGCGACCATGACCAGCGGGACGTTCCCCACGGCGGCGTCGGCGAAGCCGGTGAGCGAGTTGGTGAAGCCCGGACCCGCGGTCACCGCGCAGACGCCGGGGCGGCCGGTGGCGAGCGCGAAGCCCTCGGCCGCCTGGGTGACCGCCCCCTCGTGGCGCATGCCGATGACCCGGAGACCGGCGTCGGCGCAGCCGTCGAGGAGCTCGACGATGTGGCCGCCGCCGAGCGTGAAGAGCGCCTCCACACCAAGGGCGCGGAGGCGCTCAGCCATCAGACGACCACCGTGAGGCGGGGGGGTGAGGCTCTCAGCGGCAGCCGCCGTCATGTCGTAACCGTAATCTGCCGCCTGTCGTGGGAGCGCTGCCAGGGTCCCCCGCCCCCAGTCTCGCCGGGACCTTCGGGGCCCCGCCGATGTGGCCCGCGGGGGGCGCGCGCGCCGGCCGGCACGGGACCGCGGCCGCGCTCCGGAGCCACCGCGGCTGCTGCTCTGGCTATGGTGGGCCTCCCATGGACCGCGATCAGCGTCCGCCAGAGGCCGCCGTCCGCCGCCTGCGCATCCGGGTGGAGGGGGTGGTGCAGGGGGTCGGGTTCCGGCCCTTCGTCCACGGGCTGGCGGCCCGCCTCGGGCTGGGCGGCCTGGTCGGCAACGACGGGCAGGGGGTGTTCATCGAGGTCGAGGGGGGCGTGGACCGGCTCGACGCCTTCCTCGCCGCTTTGGAGGCCGAGGCCCCGCCGCTGGCCGTCATCGATCGCGTCGAGACGGCCCCCATCGCGGTCGTCGGGAGCCCGGAGTTCGCGATCGTGCCGAGCGATCCCGGTGGCGAGCATCAGACCCTCATCTCCCCGGACACCGCCACCTGCGACGCCTGTCTCGGGGAGCTCTTCGACCCCCGGAACCGGCGATTCCGCCATCCCTTCATCAACTGCACCGACTGCGGACCGCGCTTCACCATCATCCGCGACGTCCCCTATGACCGGCCGCTCACCACCATGGCCGCGTTCGCGATGTGCGCCGATTGCGCGCGAGAGTACACGGACCCGGGGGACCGGCGCTTCCATGCCCAGCCGGTGTGCTGCCCCGCCTGCGGTCCGTCGCTGCGCCTCGTCGACCGCCACCGGGCGCCGATCGCGGGCGACCCCGTCGCCGCGGTGGTCGAGCTGCTCCGGTCCGGCCGGGTGGTCGCGATCAAGGGGCTGGGCGGCTACCACCTCGCCGCCCTCGCGACGTCGGAAGCGGCCGTCGCCACGCTGCGCGCCCGCAAGCACCGCGAGGACAAGCCATTCGCCGTGATGGTCGCCGACCTCGCAACCGCCCGCCTGCTCGGCGAGGTCGGCCCCGCCGAGGAGCGCGCCCTCGCCTCGCCGCGCCGCCCGATCGTGCTGCTGCGCCGCACGCCGGGCGACGCCGTGGCCCCGTCGGCCGCGCCGGGCAACCGCTTCCTGGGCGTGATGCTCCCCTACAGCCCGCTGCACCACCTGATCGCCCGTGATCTCACGGTCCCCTTCGTCCTGACCAGCGGCAACGTCTCCGACGAGCCCATCGCGTACCGCGACGACGAGGCGCTCGAACGCCTCAGCGGCATCGCCGACGCGTTCCTCACCCACGACCGCGCCATCCACATGCGCACCGACGACTCGGTGATCCGGGTGTTCGCGGGCCGGGAGACCCCGCTGCGCCGCTCGCGCGGCTTCGTCCCCCAGCCGGTGACCGTGGCCCGGGCCTTCCCCCGGCCGGTGCTCGGTTGCGGCGCGGAGCTGAAGAGCACGTTCTGCCTGGCCAAGGGCCGCCGGGCGTTCGTGTCGCACCACATCGGCGACCTGGAGAACTACGAGACCCTGCGCTCCTACCTCGAGGGGATCGAGCACTTCATGCGGGTGTTCGACGTGCGCCCCGAAGTGGTCGCCCACGACCTGCATCCCGAGTACCTCTCCACCAAGCACGCCCTCGACCTGGACGGCGTGGACCGGGTCGCGGTCCAGCACCATCACGCCCACGTGGCGGCCTGCCTCGCCGACAACGGGGAGGCGGGCCCGGTCATCGGGGTCGCCTTCGACGGGCTCGGCTTCGGCAGCGACGGCTCGATGTGGGGGGGCGAGATCCTGGTCGCCGACCTCACCTCGTTCCGGCGCGCCGGCCACCTCGCCCCGGTCCGGATGCCCGGCGGCGTCATGGCCATCAGGGAGCCGTGGCGGATGGCGGCGGCCCATCTCGACGCCGCGTTCGGCGGCGACCCGCCACCGGGGCTCCCGGTGATGCGCGACCACTTCGACCGCTGGGACGCCGTCACCACCCTGGCCCGGACCGGGACGGCCAGTCCGATGACCACGAGCGCCGGCCGCCTCTTCGACGCCGTCGCGGCCATCCTCGGAGTCAGGGACCGGATCAACTACGAGGGTCAGGCGGCGGCGGAGCTGGAGCAGCTGGCCGACCCGGTGGAGACCTCGGCCTATCCCGTCGCCATCGAGGACGGTGAGCCCTTCCGGATCGCCACCGGCGGGCTGGTGCGGGCGGTGGTCGCCGACCTCGGGGCGGGCGTGGCGGCACCGGTGGTGGCCGCCCGGTTCCACAACGGGCTGGCGGACGCGGCGGTCGCCGCCTGCCGGCGGGTCCGGGAGGGCACCGGCCTGAGCATGGCCGCCCTCTCCGGCGGCGTCTTCCAGAACGTGCTGCTGACCGAGCGGGTCGCGGCGGGGCTGCTCCACGGTGGCTTTCGGGTGCTCACCCACTCCCGGGTGCCGCCCAATGACGGCGGCATCAGCCTCGGCCAGGTGGTGGTGGCCGGGGCGCGGGACGCCGCCGGGCTCGGCTGAGGGATCCGCGGGCGCTGCGCTCAGCTCACGGGCCAGGTCTGGCCGCTGCCCAGGAACGGGATGTTCTGGCCGATGTTGAAGATGACCGGCGCCACCTGGCTCTGGACCATCTGGATGTGAAGGTTGCGCAGCACGCCGAGGACGATGTTGTACTGGCCGATGTCGGAGTCGGGTGTGGTCGAGGAGGCGAGCGAGCTCTCCAGGTTCTTCAACTCGCTCGGGTCCAGGGCGATCGCCGCCGCGGGGTTGCTGCTCACGAACCGCTGGATCTGATCGATCTGAGTGGCGGAGACGTTGCCGCTCCCGTCGATGGCCGCGGTCGCCCGGTCGAGAGTGACCAGCCCGTTGAGGAGGATGCAGATCATCACCAGGGCGAGCACGAGGCTCAGCAGCGCGCCGCCGATGCGATCAAAGGCGCCCATCCCGGGGATGAGGCGGTAGATGCGGGGGGCGACCAGGTGGGCGACCAGGAAGCCGACCACGGCGAAGACGATGACCACCACCAGCCCCATCACCGGCCGCCAGCTCGGGCTGGGGTCGAAGCGCGCGGCCACGCCCGGATGGCCAAAGCCGACCACGACCCCGGCAATGATGAACGCCCAGGTGATGAGCGGCCGGAACAGGCCCTTCAGGAGCCCGTGCAGCAGGGCCAGGACCAGGATGACCACGATGGCGATGTCGATGTAGCTCACGGCGCGACATCGTAGCCTGCGGCGGCGGGCTGTGGGTGGGACCCGGCCGCCGGGCGCCTCAGCAGATGCGCGGCAGCGGGTCGCCCACCAGCATGTCCATGATGCGCATCCCGCCGAAGCCGGTCTTCACCAGGACCAGCCCCGGCGGGTCGTCGGCGATCCGGCCGATGACCGCGGCCGCCCCACCGTCGGGATGGGAGCGCAGCGCCTCCACGGCGGGCCCGGCCTCGTCCCCTCCGACCACGGCGACGAAGCGCCCCTCGCAGGCCACGTAGAGCGGATCGATGCCGAGGATCTCCGATGCCCCCCGGACCTCCGGGCGCACCGGGATCTCCTCCTCGTCGAGGACCACCGCCACGCCCGATGCCTCGGCCAGCTCGTTGCAGATGGTCGCCACCCCGCCGCGGGTCGCGTCCCGGATGAATCGCGTCTGCGGCGCGGCGTCCAGGAGCAGCCCCACCAGCTCGGTGAGCGGCGCGGTGTCGGAGCGCAGGTCGGATTCGATGCCCAGCTCCCCGCGTGCCAGCATGATGGTGATCCCGTGGTCCCCGACGGGCCCGGAGACGATCACCGCGTCTCCCGGGTGCGCGGTGGAGACCGACAGATGCACCGGTCGCTCCAGCACGCCGATCCCGGCCGTGTTCACAAAGCAGGCGTCCGCCTTGCCCCGCTGCACGACCTTGGTGTCCCCGGTCACGATCTGCACCCCCGCCCGCTCGGCGGCGGCGGCCATCGCGGCGACGATGCGGCGGAGGTCGGAGACCGGGAAACCCTCCTCGAGCACGAATCCGGCGGAGAGGTAGAGCGGTCGCGCTCCCGACACGGCCAGGTCGTTGACGGTCCCGTTGACGGCGAGGTCGCCGATGCTCCCGCCAGGGAAGAAGAGCGGCGAGACGACGTAGGTGTCGGTGGTGAAGGCGAGCCGGGAGCCACCCACCGAGAAGACGGCCTGGTCCTCCAGGGGTTCGAGGAAGGGGTTGCGGAAGGCCTCGAGGAAGAGCGCGTCGATCAGGGTGTGGGTGGCCCTGCCTCCGGAACCGTGCGACAGAGTGATCCGCTCGTCGGTGACCCGGGGCCGGCGGCGGCGGGCCCGCTCGATCCTCTCCAGGACGTCCTGCTCGGTGCGCTCCGTCACGCCGGGGTCGCCTGCCTGACCCTCTGACGGCTGAAGCGCCCGAAGTTGTAGTAGGCGGCGCACGCCCCCTCCGACGAGACCATGCAGGTCCCGATCGGCGTCTCCGGGGTGCAGGCGGTCCCGAACACCCTGCACTCCCACGGTTTGATGATGCCGCGCAGGACCTCACCGCACTGGCACGCCGGCGGATCGGCCACCCGGGTCGCGGGGATGTCGAAGAGGCGCTCCGCGTCGAAGCGCGCGTACCTCTCGCGGATCCGCATCGCCGAGTCCGGGATCCAGCCCAGCCCGCGCCACTCGAAGGTGGGGCGGGGCTCCATGACCTCGTCGATCGCCTGGAGCGCCTTCTGGTTCCCCTCCCACGGCACCACCCGGGTGTACTGGTTCTCCACCTCGGAGCGGCCCTCGCGGAGCTGGAGCAGCAGCATCTGGATGGACTGCAGGATGTCGAGCGGCTCGAAGCCGGCCACCACGAACGGTCGGCCGCGCTCCTCGGCGATGAAGCGGTACGGCTCGCAGCCGATCACGGTGGAGACGTGGCCGGGGCCGATGAAGCCGTCGATGTGCAGCTCCGGTGACGCCAGGATGGCCTGCAGCGCCGGGATGATGAGGACGTGGTTGCAGAACACCGAGAAGTTCTCGAGACCTTCGGCGGCTGCGCGGAGCACGGTCATCGCCGTCGAGGGCGAGGTGGTCTCGAAGCCGATCGCCATGAACACCACCCGGCGGTCCGGGTTGTCCCGGGCTATCCTCAGCGAGTCCAGCGGCGAGTACACCATCCTGATGTCGGCGCCGCGCGCGGTGGCGTCGAGGAAGGAGCCGCGGCTGCCCGGCACGCGCAGCAGGTCACCGAATGAGGTCATCGTGACGCCCTGCTGCTCGGCGATCCAGATGGCGTCGTCGACCCGGCCCATGGGGATCACGCACACGGGGCAGCCCGGCCCGTGGACGAGCTGGACCGCCTCCGGCAGGTAGTCCTCGATGCCGTGCTTGTAGATGGTGTGGGTGTGCCCGCCGCAGATCTCCATGAGGCCGTATCGCCGTCCCGGCTCGCAGAGCGCCGCGATGCGCGTGGCCAGGACCTGCGCCTTCTCCCGGTCCCGGAACTCGTCGACGAAGCGCATCCCTGCCGTGCCCTCAGTCGATCCGTGACTGGGAGATCGCCCGCAGCTCGTCCCGGTATGCCTGGCCCATCTCCTCCAGGTGGGAGAGGGTCAGCCGCGCCTCCTCCTCGTCGATCTTGGCGAGTGCGAATCCGACGTGGATGAGCACCCAGTCGCCGGGCTGGACCCGCTCCTCCTCGACCAGCATCACGTTGATCTGGCGGCGCGCACCGGCCACGCTCACGGTGGCCATGCCGGGCCGATCGATGTCGAGGGCGACCACCTCGCCGGGGATTCCCAGGCACATGGCTACACCCGGGCGACCACGGAGATCGCCTCTCCCGCGTGCACCAGCACCGTGTCCCCGGGAAGGGTGTCGACGAGGGCCACGCTGATCTCCTCCAGCGATGCTCCGGTGTCCACCAGGGCCAGGCCCGGCTCCCTCAGCTCGACCACCCGGCTGGGCACCGCGCCGTCCGAGCAGGTGATGCAGACGTTCGCGTCACAGGTGCGCCCGCCGGCCTCGGCGCCGGCGAACCCAGCCGGCTCGTTCCCGTCCATGTCGTTCCCATGCTACGGTCCGCGACCCCCTTTCCGGCAGAGCCGAAGGACCCGCGGCAGCGAGGACCCGGAGTCGGGCCCGTCGGGGTGCGCCGGGCCCGAGCGCCGCCCGCACAACCGGGGGGGACCCGGCCTGGTCACACCGGAGCGGACCGCCCGGCCTCACCGGGTCACGCGCAGCCGGTGGGGCGCTGGGCCGGCTGGACCGCTCCGGCGACACGCCGTGCCGTCGTCGGCGTCATCCTCCGGCCGGCGGGCGCGCCTCTCCGCCCAGCGCGGGCTGGCGACCGGCCGGCGGGGTCTCCCCCAGGTGCACGACCTCGGCGGGGTGCTCGCCGACCCCGGGGACTGGGGAGGGCAGCCGGCCCGAGCCGAACGGGAGGTGTGCGCGCACCGAGAAGCCCTCGCCGCGCAGTCGGCGCTGCAGGTCCGTCCGGACGCCGAGCAGCATCTCGAACTCGAACTCGTCCGGCGCCCACCCCGCGCTCCGCGCCATGGCCGCGATGTGGCGGACGAGCGCCGCGTCATGGGTGGCGAAGACGGGCCGCAGTCCCGCCTCCCGTGCCTCGGGCGCCAGCATCCTGGTCGCCAGGGCGAGGTAGGCGGCGCTCACGGCACGCCCGCCCTGGTAGGCGAACTCGAAACCCAGCGGAAACGCTCCCTTGACCAACCGCACCGCCGTCGCCTGTCCCAGCAGCGGGCCGAGGTCCTCGGCTGTCCGCCGCAGCCGCGCCTGCAGGGTGATGCCGGCCGGCAGGCCCAAGGCGAGGAGCTCGCGGTGGAGGCGGAGGGTCGGCTCGACCAGCGTCAGGTCCTCCATGTCCAGCATCATCAGGTTCAGGCGACCCGGCGGCTGGTCGGCGACCGAGCGGGCGATCCGCTCGGCGTTGTGGAGGCAGACACCGGGGTCGGTCAGCAGCCCGATGGCGGTCGGGTCGATGGAGAGATGCGCGGGGAGACCGGCTGAGCCCAGCAGGCGGCAGGCCTCGATGGTGGCGGCGACGGTGCGCTCGACCAGCTGCGGATCGCTGACGTACTCCCCCAGGAAGAAGAGCTCGGCGTCGATCCCCTGGCTGTCGCGCAGGCGCCGCGCCGCCGCCACGGCGGCCTCGGCCCCGGCCGGCACCCTGCCGGCGACCTCCTCCTCGAATTGCACCTCCTCGATCCGCTCGTAGATCCGGTACAGGTCCTGGTCGGAGATCTCCCCGTCGAAGGAGGGGAGGAGCTCGTCCTCCACCGCCTGCAGGTGGCGGCGCAGGAGACGGACCAGGGTCGTGAGGTGCCGCCGGCATCCCACGTTGTCGTGGACCCCGCCGCGGAAGCGGGCGTGGTCGTGCAGCACCCGGGCCGCCTGGCGCTCCAGCTCCTCGCAGTTGTCGGCGAGCCGGCGGAGCAGCCGCAGGTCGATCCCCGCCACCCGCATGGCTTCGGGATAGAGCGCCGTCCGCTCGGCCCGCAGGTGGGGCACCACCACATCCTGCAGGTAGTCGGACACCCGGGCGAATGCCGCCAGCCTCTCTTCCGGGTCTCCCCGCTCGTGCAGCAGCTCCTCGAGCTGCGAGACCAGCGCGACCCCGCTGCGGAGCCGGTCGTGCAGGTGACGGAGGTTGTCCGTCGGGTTCACGGCGTGGACGTCGCGCCGTCGGCCCCGCGCCCCGGGACAGTGGCGCAGGCACCGGGGAGGTGGTGGGCCCTGACCATCGGCCCCACCTTGGCAGTCACACTGGAGAAGCGCCAGGGTCGAAGCGCCCTGGCGCGCGCGGGACCGCGGCCGTGCCCGGCCGCCGCGCCGTCACCCGCCCCCGGTCGAGCGTGACGACCTCGTCGACGTGGCCGCCGAGGGCGGGCTCATGACTCACCACCAGCACCGTCCGCGAGCCGGCCGCGCCCAGCAGCTCGGTGAGGACCTGAGACGACGTCCACGGGTCGAGGTGTGCGGTCGGCTCGTCGAGGAGCAGCAGGCCGGCGCCGGAGAGGACGGCTCGCGCCATGCCCAGGCGCTGGCGCTCGCCGGCGCTGACCGCCCGCCCGCCCCCTCCCAGCCCGGTTCCCAGCCCGTCGGGCAGCGAGCGGTGCCAGTCCCCGAGCCCCACCCGGTCGAGGGCGGCGGCGCACTCCGCGTCCGTCGCCTCTGGGCGGGCCAGCCTCAGGTTGTCCGCCAGGGTGGTGGCGAAGAGGTGGGTCTCCTCCGCCAGCCAGGCGACGTGGCGGGCCATGCCGGCGCGCGTCATCCGGCGGACGTCGATACCGCCGATGCTGGCGGTTCCGCTCGAGGCCTCCAGGAAGTGGAGGAGCACGTGCAGCGTGGTCGACTTACCCGAACCGCTGGGCCCCGTCAGGGCCACCCGCCGGCCCGGCGGCACGGTCAGGGAGAGGTCGTGGAGGATGACGCGACCGTTCGATCCACCCCGGGCCGCGACCTCGACCCGGTCGAGCCGGGCGCCCACCGACCCGGGGGGCGGGCTGGCGTCAGCACCCGGTTCCCGCGCCGGAGGCTCCAGCCCCGCCAGCTCGCCGAGCCGTGAGGCGGCCGCGTTGCCGCTGGCCCGGCCGGCGAGAGCGGCCGGCAGCGCGGCCCCCGGTTCCAGCGCCGCCAGCGAGACCAGGACGAGGACGGTCAGCATGACCCCCGAGAGGCGGTCGGCCCGATGGGCGGCCAGACCGGCGAGGACCACCCCGATGAGCCCGGCACCGGCCGCCCAGGTGGCGAGCGCGCGCGCGATCCCGGTGCTGAGCGCCTGCCGGCGGCCGGCGGAGCGGGCGCGGCGCCGGACCAGGTCGAGCCGTTCCTGCACCAGGTCCCGGCGCCCGAAGGCGAGCAGCTCCGGTGCCGAGCGCACGGTCTCCACCACCGCGTCTGCCAGGTCGGCGCGGATCCCGGCGCTCCTGCGGGCCGCGGAGCGCCCGAGACGCGCGGCAAGGGCCGAGAGGGCGATGACGCCTGCGGCGCCGGCCAGGAGGGCTGCCCCGGCGGCCGGCGCCAGCAGCCAGGCGACCACGGCCCCCAGGACGAGGCTCGCGCCCAGGTCGATGGCGGCGTTGGTCCCCCGGGCGAGAGCTTCGGTGACCTCCTCGGTGTCCGCGACGAAGCCGGCCAGCAGCGAGCCCGTTCCGCCCGGGGCGGCGGCGTGCGGCCCGGCCGAGGCTGCCGGGCCCGCCGCCACACCGTCGGGCACCAGCGGCTCGACGGTGTCGTAGAGCCAGAGCCGGAGCCGCGCGAGGGTGGCGAGCGACAGGTCGTGAACGGCGAGCCGCTGCAGGTAGCGGGTGATCCCCCTCCCGAGTGCGAAGGCCTGCACGGCGCCGATGGCGACAGCCAGGTCGAACACCGGGGGCCGCTGCGAGGCGCGGGCCAGCAGCCAGCCCGAGGTGGCCAGCAGCCCGACGGCGCACGCCGCCGAGAGCGCTCCGGCCGCGCCCGCCATGGCGAGGCCGCGACGCGGGAGCGGCCCCGCCCTCCGGCTCAGACCCAGGGCGCTCGAGCTCTGGCCCGCCGCCGCGCTCATCGCTGCGGCCCCCGGAGGGGTCCGGCGGCGGCGGCCGCGCCCCGGCGGTGGGCGGGCACGAAGCGTCCGGCGTCGAGCGTGACGACCCGGTCGGCCAGCTCGATCACGGCGGGACGGTGGGTCACGATCACGGCGCTGCGTCCGGCAAGGACCCGCCGGAGAGCCTCGACCACCGCGGCCTCGGTGCGGTCGTCCAGGTGTGCCGTCGGTTCGTCGAGCAGGTGGAGGGACGCGGGGCGGAGGAGGGCCCGGGCGAGCGCGATCCGCTGGCGCTCGCCCGCCGAGATGCGTCGCCCTCCCTCCCCGATCCGGGCGCCCAGCCCACCGGCAAGGCCGGCCGGCAGGTCTCCGGCGCACGCCTGGGCGAGCACCTCGGCGAGCCGCTCGTCACCGGCGGCCGGGTCGGCCAGCCGGAGGTTGTCCGCCAGCGAGCCGGCGAGGAGGGTCGGACGCTCGGGAAGGTAGCTGAGCCGTCGCCGCCAGGCCTCGAGGTCCAGGTGGCGCAGGTCGACCCCGGCCACGGTCACCGATCCGCGGGAGGGGGTGGTGAACCCGAGCAGCAGGGAGAGGGTCGTCGACTTGCCCGCCCCGTTGGGGCCGACCAGGACCACCTTCTCGCCCGGCTCGATGGTCAGCGACGTGGCGTCCAGCACCGGCTCGGGGCGCCCCGGCAGCTCGACCCGGACGTCCCGGAGTGCCACCGGCACCCGGGCCGGATCGTCGGGCCGGCGGGTGTCCGGCGGCCTCGCGGCCGGGCTCGCACGCCTCGCCGGTCCGCTCACCGGGGAGGGGGGATGGTCGCGGCCGCCGGTCTCGATCACCTCCATGGCCCGGCGTGCCGCCGCCAGCCCCTCCGTGCTCTCGTGGAACTCGGCGCTCGCCCGGCGCAGGGGGAGGAAGACCTCGGGGGCGATGATCAGCACGGCCAGCGCCGGTGCCAGCCCGACCGACCCGGAGAGGAGGCGGAGGCCGAGCGGAACCGCGACCAGGGCGACCGACACCGAGGCCAGGGTGTCGAGCACCAGCGCCGAGAGGAAGGCGACCCGGAGAGTGGAGAGGCTGGCCTGGCGCAGGCCCTCGGCGGCCTCGGCGATCCGCTTCCGCTGGCGCGCGCTGCGTCCGAACGCCTTGAGCACCGGCAACCCCTCGAAGATGTCGGCGATCTGCCGTCCGAACGCCTCCACCTGGCTCCAGCGCCGGGCCGCCAGCCGGCCGCTGGACTCCCCGACCAGGATGCCAAACACCGGGAAGAGGGCGAGGACGGTGAGGACGATGAGCGCGGACAGCCAGTCCAGAGCACCGATCACGGCCACCAGGGCAATCGGGACGGCGGCGGCGAGCACGAGGTCGGGGAGGCAGCGGCCGATGTAGGAGTCGAGGGCGTCGAGACCGCGACCGGCGAGGGTCGCCACGTCGCCGCCGCCCACCCCGCCGCCGCCGGACGCCTGGCCCAGCGCCGCGGCCAGCAGCCGGTGCCGGAGCTCGGCCTTGACGGTTGCGGCGCCGTGGCCGGCGACCAGCTCGGCAGTGAGGGCGCAGATGCCGCGGACGGCGACCGCCCCGGCGAGCCAGAGGACGGCCGGGAGGGGATGCTCCGCCGGCGAACCCATGGCGCCGGCCAGCAGGCCGGCGAGCGCCACCGCCTGGACGGCGACGCTGGCGGCCGCAACCAGGCCGATCACCACCGACCCCGCAACGGACCGGCGCACCGCCCCCTGCCGGAGCAGGCGCCGTTCCACCGGCCCCAGGGTGCTCCCCGCCGCCCTCCGGGCAGCGCCGGAGTCCGCGGCCAAGGTGTCAGCGCCCGCCGGCTGCGGGCTCGGCCGTCGCGGCGGCGATCGGGCGCTGGAGGCGCTGCCGGAACACCCAGTAGGTCCACCCCTGGTAGAGGAGGACCAGCGGGGTGAAGATGGCCGCCACGATCGTCATGACCACCAGCGTGTAGGGGTGGGAGGCGGCGGCGCCCACCGTGAGCGAGAGGGCCGCGCCGTTGCTCGCCGGGATCACCGCCGGGAACATCACCGCGAACACGGCCCCCATGGAGAGCAGGATGGCGGCGCCGGTGCCGGCGAAGGCGAAACCGTCCCGTCCCCGGGTGACCAGGAGGAGCGCGACCGCGAGCGAGGCCACCGCGAGCACCCCCAGGGCCAGTGGCACCCCGGCCGGGACGGCTCCGCTCAGAGCTTGCCAGGGCCGGCCGGCCGCCGCGGCCCAGGCGACGGTGACGGCGAGCAGGACGGCGGCAGCGCCGCCCAAGGGGCGGGCCACCCGCCGGGCGCGCTGCATCAGCTCGCCGCTGGTCTTGAGCGACAGGAAGAGCGAGCCGTGGAAGGCGAAGACGGCGAGGGCGGCCAGCCCGCCCACCAGGGCGGGCGGGTTGAGCAGGCCGATCAGGCCTCCGGTGTACCCCGCCGCCGAGACCGGCAGGCCGTGGACGAAGTTGGTGAACGCCACCCCCCAGACGAGCGCCGCCACCAGGCTGCCGGCGAAGTTCGCGACGTCCCATGTGCGCCGCCAGCCCGGGCTGTCCAGCTTGCCCCGGAACTCGAAGGAGACGCCCCGGACGATGAGCGCCATCAACACCAGGAAGAGGGCCAGGTAGGCGCCCTGGAAGAGCAGCCCGTACCAGCGCGGAAAGGCGGCGAAGGTGGCGCCTCCGGCGACCAGCAGCCACACCTCGTTGCCGTCCCACACCGGCCCCACCGCGTTCATGCAGAGGCGGCGGTCGGTGTCATCCCGGCTCACCAGCGGGCTGACCATGCCGACTCCGAAGTCGAACCCCTCGAGGAAGAAGTAGCCGGCCCAGAGCAGCCCGATGACGGCGAACCAGAGAGCGCTCAGACCGGTGAAGGTGGCCATCCGTCCTTCCTCAGTACACCAGCCCGGGCGCAGAGGGGGTCTCGTCGGGGGCGGGTGCCTCGTCGACCCGGTCGAGGGGATGGCGGGCCGCCCGCACGACGAGGATCACGGCGAGGACGGCGAGGATCGAGTACACGGCGACGAAGGCGGCCAGGGTCCCGGCCACGTCCGCCGCGCTGACCGTGGAGACGCCCTTGGCCGTCTCCATGAGGCCGTAGACGATCCAGGGCTGCCGGCCCGCCTCGGTGAAGATCCAGCCGGAGGCGTTGGCCACGACCGGGAGCGCGATGCCGAGAAGCGCGGCGCGGCGGAACCAGCGGCTGCGCACCAGACGGCGGCGCCAGCTGAGCCAGATCCCCCACGCCGACACCAGGATCATCAGCACCCCGGCGCCGATCATGGCGCGGAATGACCAGTAGGTCAGCCAGAGGACGGGCGTGTAGTTGCCCGCCCCGTACTTGGCCGCCTCGGTGGCCTGCATCTGGTTGATGCCGAGGACCTGACCGTTCCAGCTCAGGTCCGCGATCAGAGAGAGCAGGTGCGGGACCCGGATCTGGAAGATGGGCTGGCCGCTCAGGTTGCCGATGGTCAGCAGCGAGAAGCTGGCGCCGTTCTGGGTGTTGTAGAGAGCCTCGGCGGCCGCCATCTTCATCGGCTGCTGGACGTCCATGAGCCGGGCCTGGAGGTCGCCGGACACCGCGGTGACGACCACCGTGACCAGCACCACGACGCACATCAGCCTGGCTCCGCGCCGGAAGGCGTCGCGCTCCACGTCGCCCGGGGCGCGATGGCCTCGCCAGATGCTGATGCCGAGGACCAGCGCCCCACCGGTGGCGAACGCGGCCGCCACGGTGTGGACGAACGACGCCCAGAGCGTCGAGTTGCCGAGCAGCGCCCCGAAGTTGGTGAGCACGGCCTGGCCGTCCTCGACCGTGTAGCCGACCGGGTGCTGCATCCAGGCGTTGGCGGCCAGGATGAAGAACGCGGAGAGGATGGTGCCGGCGCTGACCACCCAGATGGTGGCCAGGTGGAGGCGCGGGGAGAGGCGTCCGCGTCCGAACACCCAGAGGCCGATGAAGGTCGACTCCAGGAAGAAGGCGAGCAGGCCCTCGATGGCGAGCGGGGCGCCGAAGATGTTGCCCACGAAGACCGAGTAGGCGGACCAATTCAGGCCGAACTGGAACTCGAGGACGATGCCGGTGACGACGCCGACGGCCAGGCTGATCAGGAAGATCCGGCCGAAGAAACGGCTCAGGCGATCCCAGGTCTCGTCCTTGCGCAGCACCGCGAGCGTCTGCATCAGCGCCACCAGGAAGCAGAGCCCGATCGTCATGGGCACGAAGAAGAAGTGGAAGACGGTGACGATCGCGAACTGCCAGCGGGCCAGGTCCAGGGTCATGCCGCGGCCGATTCTCCGGGCCGGGCCGACAAGGGGCCAGGGCCCGAGGTCCCGACTGCGTGGGGTCGGAGATACCTACTGGGTGCGCGCGCCGGGGCGGCGCAGGTGGCGCGCCTCCATGATCGGATCGCGCGTGTACGGCTCCAGCCGCACCTTCACGTCCACCGCCACCGCGCCCGACGGGCTCACGATCACCGGGTTGAGGTCCATCTCGGCGATCTCCGGCAGCGCCGTCACCAGCGCGCTGATCCTCTCGATGATGCCGGCCAGGGCCTCGGTGTCGCAGGGAGGGCTGTTCCGGTACCCGAAGAGGAGGGCCGAACCGCGCGGCTCGCGGATCAGCTCGGCCACGTCGCGGTCGGTGAGCGGGACGGCCCGAAACGCCTGGTCGCCGGTCAGCCCGACCGCCGTCCCTCCCGATCCGAAGACGAGCAGCGGCCCGAAGTGGCGGTCGCGGACCACGCCCACGATGGTCTCCACACCGGCGCTCAGCATCGGCTGGACGATCGCTCCGCCCATCTCGTCGCCCAGCCGCGCCTGCATGGTGTCGAAGGCGACCCGCAGTGCGTGCTCGGAGGCGAGGTCGGTGAGAACCCCGCCCCGCTCGGTCTTGTGCACCATGTCGGCCGCGGCCGCCTTGAGGACCACCGGGTAACCCATGGTCTCGGCCGCGGCCACGGCCTCGTCCGGGGTGTCGGCGCGGATCGTCATCGCCACCGGCACGGCGAGCGCCTTCATCAGGGCGGCGGCGTCGAGCGGGCCGAGCTGGCAGCCGGTGGGGTGTGCCGCCAGCGCCCGGTGGACGATGTCCCGGGCGGCGCCGAGGTGGATGTCGGAGGGCATCACCACCGTACCGGGGTCGCGCCTGCGCCAGGCGGCGTAGTCGACGACCGTGCCCAGCGCGTAGGCGGCCGCCTCCGGGAAGGTGAAGACGGGCATGTCCTGGCTGGCGCGGAGCCGCTCCTGGGCGTCGCCGAAGACGGCGGCGAGAAGCGGCTTGGTGGCCTCCTGGGCGACCGAGCGGATTGCGTTCGCGATGCCCACGGTGTCGGTGTGGAGCGGCGTGAAGATCGTGATGACCGCGTCGACCGCTGGGTCGGCGAGCACCGTCTGGAGCGCGGTCCGGTACTCCTCCGGTCCCCCCATCGCCGTCATATCGATGGGATTGCCGATCGCGGCGGCCGGGTTGAGCACCTCACGCAGCCGCTTCATCGTGTCGGCGCCCAGCTCGGGGAGCACCAGCCCCGCGGCCTCGCAGGCGTCCGCGGTCAGGATGCCGGCGCCTCCCGCGTTGCCCACCACCGCCACCCGGTTGCCGGCCGGCAGCGGCGCCGTGGCCACCACCCGGGCGACATCGAAGAGCTGCTCCAGCGACGCCACCCGGATCACCCCCGCCTGCCGGAAGAGGGCGTCGACCGAGACGTCGGGGGAGGCCAGGGCAGCCGTGTGGGAGACCGCGGCGCGCGCTCCCGCGGCGCTCCTGCCGCCCTTCACCGCGATGATCGGCTTGCGCCGTGAGACCCGGCGCGCGATCTCCGCGAAGCGGCGCGGGTTGCCGAAGGACTCGAGGTAGAGCAGGATCACGTCGGTGCGCTCGTCCTGCTCCCAGAACTGGAGCAGGTCGTTGCCCGAGATGTCGATCTTGTTGCCGGCGGAGACGAAGCCGGACAGCCCGATCCCGAGCCGTCCCGCCTCGTCGATGACGGCCACGCCGAGCGCTCCCGACTGGGTGAAGAAGGCCATGTTCCCTGAGGGCGGCTGGCTGGGGGCGAAGGTCGTGTTGAGCCGCACCGCGGGGTCGGTGTTGATCACCCCCATGCAGTTGGGCCCGACCACACGCATCCCGTAGCCGCGGGCGACGTCGAGCAGCTCGCGCTCCTTGGCCGCGCCCTCGGCCCCGGTCTCGCCGTAGCCGGAGCTGATGATCACCAGCGAGCCGACGCCGGCCGCACCGCACTCGTGGATGGCGCCGAGGACGGCGTTGACGGGGACGGCGATGACGGCCAGGTCCACCTTGCCGGGGATGTCGCCCACCGAGGGCCAGGCCGGGACCCCGGAGACGTTGTCCGCGCTCTTGTTGACCGGGTAGACGCGGCCGTTGAACGGCCCCCGGATGAGGTTGCGGAGGATCTCGTGGCCGATCCCCCCCGGCGCGCGCCCCGCCCCGATGACGGCGACGCTCTTGGGCTCGAGGACCCCGCGGATGGCGGCCACCGAGGCAAGCCGCTCGCGCTCGCCGCTGACGGCCCGGACCCCCCGGACGTCGCTGATGTCGAGGCTGACCCCGACGACCCCCGCCTCGGGCGTCCCCACCCGCTCGATGAACCCGGCGTGACGGAAGACGTCGAGCATCCGCAGGTTCTCGGCCATGGTCTCGGCCCGGAAGCGGGTGATCCCCGCCGCCCGCGCCACCTCGGCGAGGTACTCGAGGAGCAGGGAGGCGACCCCCCGACCCTGGAACTCGTCGCTGACCACGAAGGCGACCTCGGCCTCGCCGGGGGCGGAGACGATGAAGTCGCCCACGCCCACCACCGAGCCGGCGTGGAACGCGCCGAGGTGGACGTGGCTGGTTGCCTCGCTGTCGGTCAGCCTGGCCAGGTCCGCCTCGGTCAGCTCGCGGCGGGCCGAGAAGTAGCGGAGGCGGAGGCTCTCCGCCGAGAGCGAGCCGAAGAAGGCGCGCAGGGCGGGGGCGTCCTCGGGGCGGAGCGGACGGATGGTGATGGCGGCGCCGTCGATGAGGGCGGCGTCGGCACTCCAGTCGAGCGAGATCGGGGGTGGGCTGGCGGTATCGGTGGTCACCGTGTCAGCCTACGGAAAATCGCGGCCGGATGTCGTGGGCCGATGGTCACCGAGGCGCCGGGCCACGCCTCCAGGACGGGGGTGCGGCCTCCGGGCGCGCGCCGGCCATCCCACAGGAGATCCCGCCTCGCTCCCTGCGGCCACCGGAAGCGCCGGGGAGAGCCCACACCATCGGCGCCTGGAGTCGCAGGGAGCTCGGACGGGTCGTAACGGTCAAGCCCGCGGAACCAGCGGTTCCGATGGGCCCACGCTCGGAGCATCTCTGCGCGCCCGTCTCGCGGCCAGGGGATAAGGTCATCACTCTCGCGAGGCCACGTGGCCGTGGTGCGCTTGGGGCCCCTCGGCCCGGCGCCTCGAAAGTCCTGTCCAGCATGGGCCGGATGGCCCTTCCCGCTCTCCGGCCGCGGGGGCGACCATCGCCTCGCCCCGCCGGCGCGCCGCGCGCGGAGGGGATGTCCCGCACCGCCACCTGCCGTCCCGCCACCCAGGAGCCGCACTGAATGTCGCTTGAGCACTGGGGTCTGGCCTGCCTCTGGCTGGCCGGGATCGTGATCGTGGTGGCGATCGTCCTCGGCCTGGTGGCCCTTGCCGACCCGGCGCGGCGTCACGGGCCGCGGCCGGGCACCGGGGGCTCGGGTCCCTGATCGCTTCGGGCTGCGGGCGTCGCCCACCCGGGCCGCCCGGACGCGCCAGCCTCCACCCCGTCGGGCCCCGCGGCCCGGTGCATCGGTGACTGCGGACCCTCAACACGGGTCCCTTCAGGGCGATCCTGAGGGGCCATGAGCGTAGACTGCAGGCCCATGGATCCCAATTCCACCATTCGGGTCCTGCTCTGCGACGACCACGAGCTGGTCCGGCTGGGCCTCCGGCGGCTCCTCGAAGCGGAGGCCGACCTGGAGGTGGTCGGCGAGGCCGGCGACGCGGACGCCGCCCTCGAGGCGGTCGCCCGGCTCCACCCCCGTGTCGTCGTGATGGACGTCAGGATGCCCGGTCGCTCCGGGATCGAGGCCTGCCGGGAGATCCGCTCCGCGCACCCCGACACCCATGTGCTGATGCTGACCTCGTTCGCGGACGACGAGGCACTGTTCACCTCGATCATGGCCGGGGCGTCGGGCTACATCCTCAAGCAGATCCACGGCGGCGACCTGATCGGGGCGATCCGCGAGGTCGCCGGCGGCCACTCCCTGCTCGACCCCCAGGTGACCGAGCGGGTGCTGGCCCGGCTTCGCGGTGAGGTGGTCACCCCCGGCGACATCATCAACGACCTCACCCCCCAGGAGCGCAAGATCCTGGCCCTGGTCGCCGAGGGTCTCACCAACCGGCAGATCGCCGAGCGGGTGCACCTTGCCGACAAGACCGTCAAGAACTACGTCTCCAACATCCTCATGAAGCTGGGGCTGGAGCGGCGCGCCGAGGTCGCCGCCTTCGTCGCCCGGCGCAAGGAGAGCCAGCCCAGCGAGTGGCCCTGAGGCCGTCGCTCGTCGCCGGGTGACAGCCCGCCGCTGTCTGTCCCGCTACGGCGCCCCTGGTACTTGCTTCGCGCGCCAGGGGATCGCTCCGCTCGGAGCGAAAGCCCTGCGCTCTCGCTCGTCGCTGCGTCACCGCTGGTGCTCGCTTCGCGCACCAGTTGATCCTCCGTTCGGAGCGAAAGCCTGCGGCTCTCGCTCCGCTCTCCGTCAGCGCTGGTAGTGGTTGCGCCAGATGAGGCGGTGGATCGGGATCCAGCGCGGGATGTCGCGCAGTCCGGGGATGAAGGGGATGAGCAGGAGGGCCAGGGAGAGCACGGTCATGGCCAGCACCACCAGCAGGTCGGCGTTGCTCGCCGTGTTGAACGGGGGGATCTGATACCAGAGCGTGTAGAGCCACAGCCAGGCCTGACCGGGATACCGGCCGGTCTCGTTCATCATGCCCCACTGCGTGCCGGTCAGGTCCTGGTCCTGGGCCAGCCCCACGAAGTAGCCGCCGTCGCCCAGGAAGAGCAGCGGCTTGCTGTAGTCGGTCTGGTAGAAGTGGTCGCTGGTGAGCAGCAGGGCGTCCAGGCCGCCGGTGCGGGCCAGACCGAGCAGCCGGCTCATCAGGGTGGGAACCGGACCGTAATCGCCGGATGCCACCGTGACCTGCTCGTTGGTCAGGGTGGCGCTGCCCAGGGCCTGGATGTAGGCGCCGAGCCATTTCTGCTGCTGGGCCGGGCTGGCGGCGTCGAAGGTGCTGAGCGCCGAGGCGAGGGTCTGGTCGCCGACCGTGGCCTGGGAGAGCGGCTCCAGGACGAAGTCGAGGGGCGCGTTGACCGCCACGTGGACGCCGGCCCACTGCTGGGGAACGATCGGACCCAGGCTCTGGATCGAGCCGCTGCCGTCGTTGTAGGGGGGGCCGTACTGGGCCGTGGTGCTCTGTCCGGCCAGCTCGGTGGCGGCGGTGGTCACGAAGTCCACCGGGTCCGACTTGGCCCACGCCTGGATGGTTGCCGACGGCACGTCCGGGGAGGAGAGCACGGCCGAGAGCACCAGCACCACGACCAGCATCGCGACCATGGCGATCGCGAACTCCTTGACCAGGTCGTACGGCACCATCGGGATGCCGCGGTAGTAGGCGGCCTTGTCGATCGGGGCGCGACGGACTCTCAACGAACCGGGCCTCCCGAGGCGGAGCCCTGGGCGGCATCGGGGACATATGGATCCCCGATCGGTCGCACCACACCCCGGCTGCGCACCTGCAGGACGTGGATGACCACCAGCAGGGTCACCCCGATCGGCAGCAGCATCACGTGGAGGCCGTACATCTGGCCGAAGTTGAGGACGTTGAAGAAGCCGCCCAGCCCGGTGGAGTTGACGGCGTCCTTGGCGTTCACCGCGATCCACTGGGAGTCGAAGTTCTGCTGGACCAGGTAGCCGGTGAAGGCGGTGACGATGCTGAACAGGAAGATCACCACCCCGACCATCCAGGTTTTGGCCCGCCCATCGCGCCAGCCTGCGCCCCAGTACTGGCCCCAGAAGTGCAGCACCATGAAGATGAAGAACATCTGGACCGACCAGAAATGGATGCTGTTGAAGAAGTGGCCCAGGCTGGAGGTGTGCCACCAGGCCGAGCCCATCAGGGCCAGGACCACGCCGCTGACGACCACCCAGACCAGGGCGGCGATGGTCACCACCCCGAAGACGTAGACCCAGGAGCCGACATAGGACGGCTGGCGGGTGGGCAGCAGCTCGTCGATGCTGAGGCGGCTGGTCAGGCGGTCGCGGACTGCCCCCGTCCACCCGGCCTCCCGCTCCGGCCCGTCCCCGCTCCCGGCGCCGCCGGTGGACGGGGGAGCCGCCGCCTCCGGGTTCCCCGCGCCGGCCTCAGTCATCGTCGTCGGCGCGGTGGTGGGCCGCCCGGTGGGGGAAGGGGGCGATGAGGGCGGCCACGAAGAGCGCCAGCATCACCACGATGAGGACCAGGTTGGGCAGCGAGATGAGGATGAATCCCCAGTGGACGTACGGCGCCGGTTGGTTCATTCGCTCCTCCCCTTGGGTGCCGCGCTCCCGAACCAGGCCGGCGGCCCTCTCCTGGTGATCCGTACAGCCCTAACGCTAGGGCCTCAGGGTCATATAGGCAAGGGCCAAAAGCCTGAGAGGCGGCCGGGACTTATGACCATGGTCAGTGCCGGGGTGCCGGCGGACGATGGGTGGGGAGATTGCGAGATTCTCATGACCACCCAGGCAGATCGGCTCTTCCTCCTGCTCGACCCGCACACCCGGCGGGTGGTCGACCTCTGCACCGGCCCGACCCCGTCCGGGGACTGTCCCTCCCACGTCGCCGGTCAGCGCCTCACCTGCGCCGGGTACCGGGTGGTCCCGCTCCGCCGGACGTCGGCCAACGGCCTGCCCTTCCTGGTCGGAGAGCGCGAGGGGCCGCGCTGCCCGCTCGCCTGGCTCGACGAGGGGGAGACCGATGCGGAGGCTCGCGGCGAGGCTGCCGCTGCCGAGCCCGACGCCGAGGGCTGGATGCCACCGGAGGCCCCCCCGGCCCCCGGAGGGGTGTCGTCCCGCTCCGCCTTCTGACCCCGCCCCAGCCGGGGGCGTCCCCTGGCTACAGATCCCGGCCCTCATCGCAGATGGTCCGGTATTCGCAGCGGCGGCAGCGCCAGCTGCTCGGCTTGGGGGCGAAGTCATGGAGACGGCGGGCCTCCGCCAGCTCGCGCACGGTGCTCTCCACCTGGAAGTGGAAGCTTCCCAGTGATCGGGAGTCGAAGGTCATCCGGCTGATCTCGGCGGTCTGCAGCCAGTGCAGCTCGACGGTGGCCTCGTCCCGCTTCCGCTCGCGGGCGAGCGCCACCGCGTAGGCGCGCACCTGGAGGTCGCGGCGGAGGGTCTCCTCCTCGCGCGGTGGCCCGGTCTTGTAGTCGATGACGACTCTTTCCCCGCCTGGCAGGGCATCGACACGGTCGAACCGGCCGGTCACCTCTCCCGCGCCGACGCTGAGTGTGAAGGGCTGCTCGACCACCAGCAGCTCGGCGTCGCGCCATCCCGGCGACTCCGCGTAGCGCCGGAGCTGGCTCTCGCCGAGGGCGCGCAGCTCGGGATGGGCACCCTTCGGGCCCCGCGAGGCCTGCCATGCGTCGGTCCACAGCCGGGCCGCCGCATCGGGCCCCGCGTCCACGCCGCTCTGCCGCCGGGCCGCGAGCGCCTGCAGGACGGTGTGGACCAGGGTTCCGTACCAGCGCTGCGGCGAGTCGGGGACCGGCAGCCGGTAGACGCTGCGATACGCGTAGCGGCGGGCGCAGTCCTTGAAGGCGGCGAGGTCGGAGACCGACGCCCGGACCGGTGGCGGCATGCCGGTGACGGCGGAGGCGACGCGGCGGGCGGGTGGCCGGGTGCCCTCGATGGCGCGGCGCACCAGGCCGGCATCCCGGTCCAGGCAGGTGAGGAAGGGGCTCGGGCGCTCGTCGCGGAAGGAGTGCGGGTAGCGGCGCGCGTGGACCAGGACGAGGCGGTCCCGGGCCCGGGTCGCCGCCACGTAGAAGAGGCGGCGCTCCTCGTCCCGGCTCGCCTCGCCCTCGGGCGCGGGCTCCGGGACCAGCTCGTCGGGCAGGGTCAGGCGGGCGGGGAAGCCGCCCATCCCCGGCCAGCGCTCCTCGGTGCACCGCCCCAGGAAGACGACCGGCCACTCCAGGCCCTTGGCCGCGTGAGCGGTGAGCAGGCCGATGCCCACCTCGGCGGCTTCGACGGTGGCGATCTCATCGGCGGCGCGGCTGTTGCGCAGGATGTCGAGGTAGCGCAGCGCGAGGCCGAGGCTGCGGTCGTCGCTCCAGTCGGCGAAGCCCTCGAGCAGCTCGCCGAACTTGTTGAGATTGGCGCCGATCTGAGCCCGCAGCTGCGGATCGGCCTCGTCCAGGACCCCGAGGAACCCGCTCTGCTCGAGGGCAGCGTAGAAGACGTCGCGGACGTCGTCCCGGGTCGCCTGATCGTGGAGCTCCACCACCACGTCGACCAGCCGGCGGGCCGCGGCCAGGTCGCCGGCGGTCAGCTCCGGGAGCTCCCCGGCGATGACCGACGCGAGCGGAACGTCCCGGTCACGGGCCGCCCGGCCGAGGGCGAGCCGGGCCGCGCTGCTCATCGAGAAGGAGGCCAGATGCAGGCAGCGGAGCAGCGCCTGGGAGTCGTCCGGGTCGTGAACGGCGCCGAGCAGGGCCAGCAGGTCTTTGATCTCGCGCCGCTGGAAGAAGCCCCGGCCGCCGTGGACCACGTACGCGACCCCCTCCTCCTGGAGGGCGCGGGTGGCCGCCTGCATGTCGTCGTGGCGGCGGAAGAGCCAGGCGATGCCGGTCGGGTCGGTCCCGGCCTCCAGCAGCCGCCGGCACTCGCGGGCCACCTCGACGACCTCGCCGCGCTCGTCGCCGGCGCGCCAGACCTCCACCGTCCCGCCGGTCCCGCGGTCGGCGACCAGGTGCTTCTCGATGCGCGAGCCGGGGGGGGCGGCTCCGATGATCGCCCGGCTCGCCTCCACGATCTCCTGGTGGGACCGGTAATTGCGGTCCAGGATCACCCGCTCGTGCCGCGGGTAGATGCGGGCGAAGCGGTCGAGGTTGGCGAGCGATGCGCCCCGGAACTTGTAGATGGACTGGTCGTCGTCGGCGACCACCAGGATGTTGCCGCGCTCCCCCGCCAGGGCTTCGACCAGCCGGGCCTGGGCGTAGTTGGTGTCCTGGTACTCGTCCACCATGACGTGATCGATGGCCCCGGCCACCGCCTCGCGGACGTCGTCATGCTCGCGGAGGAGCCGCTCGGCGAAGAGGATGGTGTCGTCATGGTCGAGCACGGCCCGCTCCAGGAAGATGGCCTCCAGCCGGCGGTAGACGGCGGCGCACTCGCGGTGCCGGATCAGCAGCTCGCGCTCCAGGCCACCGGTGGCCCCGACCAGGCGGGCCTCCGCCCAGTCCGCGTACGCCTCCGGGGAGACCAGCTCCTGCTTGGCCTTCTCGATCAGGTCGAGGATGGCGTCGACGAGGTCGTGCGAGCGCAGCGGGTTGTAGAGGGTGGTGGGCCGCAGCTCCGCCAGGAGCCTGTCCACCACCAGCCAGCGCTCCGCGTCGTCGGCGATCCGGAACGCCGGCGAGATTCCCAGCCTCCAGCCCCATCGGCGCAGCACCCGCTGGGCGAAGGAGTGGTAGTTGAGCAGCGGGGGCTCTCCCTCGAAGGGCCCGTGGACGCGTTCGACCCGGTCGCGCATCTCGGCTGCCGCCTTGCGGGTGTAGGTGAGCACCAGCAGCCGCTCCGGGGGGATGCCCGCGTGGACCAGGCGCAGGAAGCGCTCGACGATGACCCGCGTCTTGCCAGATCCCGGGCCGGCCAGCACCAGGCACGGTCCGTCGCCGTGCTCGACCGCCCGCCGCTGCGCCTCGTCCAGCCGCGCGGGTGCGGCGCCGGCGGCCGCGGTCTCGACCTCCTGGGGCTGTCCTGGCGGCTCGGGTTGGAAGTCGAGCATCCGCTGATCATACCCTGACGCGGCGTACATCCGTTTGCTGCGCGCCGCCCGTTCACGCAGAGCCCCTGCTACAGTGAACGCTCCGTTCGGCCATGGGCAGGGAGCCTTCGGTGCGCGGGCGAGCCGGGCCCGCCGTGCCACCGTCCCGTCGATGGACGATCGGTGCGCGCACCGTCATCAGCCAGGCCGCCGCCGGCGGCGCCGAGGAGGTGATCCCTCAACCGTGTCGGAGGTCAAGGTCCGCGAAGGCGAGACCTTCGAGAGCGCGCTGCGCCGCTTCAACAAGAAGATCAAGCAGAACGGCATCCTCTCGGAGGTGCGGCGCCGCGAGCACTACGAGAAGCCCTCGGTCCGCCGCAAGCGGAAGCTGGTGGCTGCCCGGAAGCGCCGGGCGAAGGCCGGCTGAGGCCGTCATCGCCACCCATCGGGCTCGCCCTCGGCGAGCCCCTTTCTTTCTGCGCCACCATGGGGTCCCCAGATGCGGGTGACCGTGCACCGCTCACCAACCCTCGACGCCCCCTCCCTGGCGCTCGTCCGCGAGGGCGGCATCGCCCCCCTGCTGCGCCGGAGCGGCGACGCCCTGGGCGTGGCCGCCCGCGCCGGGCTGGCGGTGAGGCTCACCGACGACGAGGAGCTGCGCCGGCTCAACCGCCGCCACACCGGGGTGAACGCGGCCACCGACGTCCTCGCCTTCCCGGGCGAGAGCCGGGCGTGGGTGGGCGACGTGGCCATCTCGGTCGAGAGAGCGCGTGCCCAGAACCCCGCCGACCCAGCCGCCGAGCTGCGTCTGCTCGCCGTCCACGGGCTGCTCCACTGCCTGGGCCACGACCATGACAAGCCGGGGCGGGCCGCGTTGATGGCCTCCGAGACCCGGCGCCTGCTCCCCGGGCAGAACGTGCCCGACCTCGCCCCGCACTGAGGCCACGAGAGCCATGGCGACGCTGATCATCGGCCTGGGCAACCCGGGGGGCGAGTACGCCGCCACCCGGCACAACTGCGGGTGGATGGTCCTCGACGAGCTGGAGCGCCGCGGCCGGTTCGGCCGGGCGCGGCGGGAGGGACCGGCGAAGGTGCGTGCCGGCTCCGTGGACGGCTTCGAGCTCGTGCTCGCGCGTCCGACCACCTTCATGAACCTGAGCGGCCGGGCCGGCGTCCACCTGGTGCGCGTCCTCGGGGTGCCGATCCCCGACGTGGTGGTGATCCACGACGACGTCGACCTTCCGTTCGGCCGGCTGCGTCTCCGCCGCGGTGGCTCCGCGGGGGGCAACCGCGGCGTGCGCTCGCTCATCGAGTCCTGGCAGACCGCGGACTTCATCCGGGTCCGGGTGGGGATCGGCCGGCCCACCGAGGGGGAGGACACCGTGGACCACGTCCTGGACCCGTTCACTGCCGCGGAGCGCCAGGCCCTGCCCGCGGTCCTCGGTCGCGCCGCCGACGCCGCCCTGGGGGTCGTGCGTGATGGGCTGGAACGGACCATGACCGAGTACAACCGCCCGCTCCCGCCCGGTCCGGCGGGGGCAGAGGGGGCGGCGCCCGGTGATTGAGCCGCCTGCCGCTGGCATTCCGACGCTGGCCTCCCGCCTCGACGGGGTCGGCCCCCTGCGCGCCCTCGTCGACGGCTCCGTCCGGGTCCTCGGCGGTGTGCCAGGGGCCGCCGTGGGGCTGGTCGGCTGGTGGGCCCGGCGGCACGCCTCCGGGCATGTCCTCGTGGTCGCTGGCGATCCCGAGACCGTCTACGCCGACGCCCGCCTCTGGGGCGGTGAGGCGCGTCTGGGTCTCTGGCCTGCCGCCGACACCCCCGGCTTCGACCGTATCCCGCCGTCGGAAGAGGTGACCCGGCGGCGGATCGCCACCCTGGCATTGCTCCGCGACCCGGAGCCGGCGCTGGTGGTCGCCTCCCCGGCGGGGCTGCTCCGCCCGACCCTCCCGGTCGCCGCCCTCGCCGCCACCCGCGAGCTCTCTCGGGGCCGGCGGATCGGACGCGACGACGTCGTGCGGCGCCTGGTGGGGCTGGGCTACCGGCGGGTCACCGCGGTGACGTCGCCCGGCGAGATGGCCGTGCGCGGCGGCATCGTCGACGTCTTCGGCCTGGATCGCGGCCGCCCCTGGCGGGCGGAGTGGTTCGGCGACGAGGTCGACGAGATCCGCGCCTTCGACGTCGACACCCAGACCTCGGTGGCCCGCCTCGAGCGGGTGAGGCTGCTACCCGCCCGGGAGCTGGACCTGAGCCCCGAGGCGGTGAGCCGGGCCCAGGCGGCGGTCGCCGGCCTCGAGATCGCCGCCTGCCGTCCCGAGGTTCGCGACCAGTGGCGGGAGGACCTGGCCCAGCTCGAGCTGGGCGTCTACGACGAGGGCGTCGATCTCTTCGAGCCCTACCTCAACGGGGGCGCCAGCCTCTTCGACCACCTCGGCGAGCGGCCGCTGGTGCTGGTCGCCGGGGGCGTGGAGCGGGCCCGTCGCGCCGCCTTGCGGCACCTGGACGAGATCGAGGGCCTCCGGGACCAGGAGGAGGCGAGGGGTGAGCTTCCCGCCGGCGCCCGCAGCGGCCTGCTGGAGGCGGGAGTCCTCGCCGCCAACCTCGACCAGGCCGTCGACCTGCTCCCTGGCGAGGTCGAGGGTGGGCCGGCCGCCGACCTCGGCTGGCGGGGCGCCGAGCCGTACGCGGGGCGCTGGGGCGCCTTCGCCGAGGGGCTCGGACGGGAGCTCGCCGGGGGCGGGTGCTGCGTGGTCGTCACTCGCCAGGAGGGCAGGGTGGCGGAGCTGGCGGGCGACGCCGGGCTGCCGGCCACCCCGGTCGACGACGCCGACGCGGCCACCCTGACGGCGGCGCCGGGAGCCCTCCTGATCGCCGCGGGGGAGGCGTCCGCCGGTTTCCGGGCTCCCCAGCTGGGCCTGGCCGTCTTCAGCGACCACGAGCTGTTCGGGATCGTCAAGCGCCGCGGCTCCCCGCTGGCCCGGGGTGCGCGCCGGGCGGAGTCGACCTCGGCGCGCGGGGCCCGGCGGGCGGCGGCCGGCCGGGCGGCGACGGCGGGATTCATCCTCCAGTTCGCCCCCGGGGACCTGGTCGTCCACCGCGACCACGGGATCGGTCGTTTCGTCGAGATGCGCCGCGTCGTCGAGGGCGGGGCGGGCGCGGATGCCTCCGGGTCTGACGTCGCCGCCGCCGGGACCGCCCAGGGCGCACCCGAGCAGGAGTACATGCTCCTCGAGTACGCGGATGGCGACCGCCTCTTCGTCCCCGTCCAGCACCTGGACCGGGTCGACCGGTACGTCGGAGGGTCCGACTCCCACCCGGCGCTCTCACGGCTCGGGACCGGCGAGTGGGAGCGGACCAAGCGGCGGGTGCGCGAGCGGACCGAGGCGGTGGCGCGGGAGCTGCTCGCCCTCTACTCCCGCCGGGAGGCGGCGCCGGGCCACGCCTTCGCGGCCGACTCCGACTGGCAGCGCGAGCTGGAGGGCTCGTTTCCCTTCGAGGAGACCCCGGACCAGGTGCTCGTGCTCGACGACATCAAGCGCGACATGGAGGCCTCCCGGCCGATGGACCGGGTGGTCTGCGGCGACGTCGGCTTCGGCAAGACCGAGCTGGCGCTGCGCGCCGCCTTCAAGGCGGTCTCCGAGGGTCGCCAGGCGGCCGTGCTGGTGCCCACCACCGTCCTCTGCCAGCAGCACTTCCTGACCTTCTCGGAGCGGCTCCGTCCCTTCCCGGTCTTCGTGCACCAGCTCTCCCGCTTCTGCACCGAGGAGGAGCAGCGGGCAACTCTCCTGGGGCTCCGGGCGGGGACCGTCGACATCGTGATCGGCACCCACCGCCTGCTCCAGCGCGACGTCGAGTTCCGCAACCTGGGCCTGGTGATCATCGACGAGGAGCAGCGCTTCGGGGTGCTCCAGAAGGAGCGCTTCAAGGAGCTGCGGGTGGCCGTCGACGTGCTCTCGCTCTCGGCCACCCCCATCCCCCGCACCCTGCACATGGCGCTCGCCGGCATCCGCGACCTGTCGGTCATCCAGACCCCTCCCGAGGAGCGCCAGCCCATCAAGACCTACGTCACCGCTCGCGAGGGATCCCTGGTGCGCGAGGTGGTCACCCGTGAGCTGGCCCGGGCAGGCCAGGTCTTCTACGTCCACAACCGGGTGCAGACCATCGGGCGAGAGGCCGAATGGATGCGCAGGCTCGTGCCCGAGGCGCGCGTCGCCATCGCCCACGGTCAGATGCACGAGGATCTGCTGGCGTCGGTGATGCGCGCCTTCGTCGAGGGCGAGGTCGACGTGCTGGTCTGCACCACCATCATCGAGTCCGGCCTCGACATCCCCAACGCCAACACCATCGTGGTCGACGACGCCCACCGGCTCGGTCTGGCCCAGCTGTACCAGCTCCGGGGCCGGGTCGGGCGGGCCGGCCAGCGCGCCTACGCGTACCTCCTCTATCCCGCGGAGAGGTCGCTGAGCGAGCGCGCCGACAAGCGTCTCGACGTCATCGGGGAGCTGCAGGACCTGGGAGCGGGATTCAAGCTGGCGATGCGCGACCTGGAGATCCGCGGCGCCGGCAATCTCCTGGGGGAGGAGCAGCACGGGGAGATCGCTGCCGTCGGCCTGGAGATGTACAACCGCCTCCTCGAGTCGGCGGTGCGCTCCCTGCAGGGGAGGCCGGTGGTGGAGGCGCCCGCCCAGGTGACGGTGTCGCTCCCCCAGCCGGCGTTCCTGCCGCCCACCTACGTCCCGGAGGAGCAGCTCCGCCTGCGCTGCTACCAGGAGCTGGCCGGCTGTGCCGGCGAGACCGAGCTGGAGCGCAGAGCCCGGGGGCTCGCCGACCGGTTCGGTCCCCTCCCCCCGGAGGCGGAGGCGCTGGTCTTCTCGCTGCGGGTGCGGTTGCTCGCCGCCGCGGCCGGCGCGCAGTCGGTCGAGACCTGGCGCGGGGACGCCGGCCGCCGCCTGGCGCCCGGGGTCGCCGACGTCCGGGACGCGCCGTCGGTGCGCCTGGGAGCGGTGATCCAGCTCCCCTCCGCCCACGGCCTGGACCTGGAGGCGGTGGCGCGGCAGCACGTCGCCTTCGTCGAGACCTCGCCGACCCGCGTCTACTGCCTCCCGCCCCCGGGGCGGACCCCCGACGCGGAATGGCAGGATGTGCTGCTGCGGGTCCTGCGCGAGCTGGGCCGGTTGGTGCGCGCCCGGCAGCCCGTCCCCGTGTGAGGGTGGGAGCACCACCCGCACGTCTGCCCAGGAGGAGGTTGCGATGCGTGAGGAGGCGGCGGAGTCGCTGCGCCGGCTCAATGAGGTCGTCGAGCGGCTGAGGGCGCCCGGCGGCTGCCCCTGGGATCGCGAACAGACCCACCGGTCCCTCCGGCCGTACCTCCTCGAGGAGACCTACGAGGTCCTCGAGGCGATCGACTCGCCCGGCGCGGAGACCCTCCGCGAGGAGCTGGGCGACCTCCTCCTCCAGGTCCTGATGCACTCCGCCATCGCCGCCGAGGGCCCCGACGGCTTCGACATCGGCGATGTCGCCGAGACCACCCGGGCAAAGATGGTGCACCGCCACCCCCACGTCTTCGGCACCACCTCGGTGGCGGGCCCGGAGGAGGTGGTCGTCAACTGGGAGAAGCTGAAGCGCACCGAGAAGCGCGAGCGGCTCTCCCTCCTCGAGGGCGTCCCGCACGCCCTGCCCGCCCTCGCCTTTGCCCAGGGGGTGCAGAAGCGGCCCGCTCGGGTCGGCTTCGACGAGACCCCGACCGTGGCCGACGCCCTGGCCTGGCTCCGCGAGGGTGTGGACGCGCTCGCCGGGCTGGCCGCCGCGGCCCCGCAGGCGGCCGACCGGGGAGCGGACTGGTCGCCGGCCCGCGCCGACACAGCGAGCGGGGAGGGGCTCGGCGTGCCCGGGGAGGGCGCGCTGACCGCCGCCGACACGAGCGCCGGCCACGCGCCGCCGGCGCCGCCCGGGGGGCCCGCCCTGGAGGCCGCCCTGGGCGAGCTGCTCTTCGCCGCCGTGGCCCTGGCCCGTCAGCTCCGGGTGAATCCCGAGGACGCCCTGCGCGGCCGGGCCGTCGCCTTCGCCGACCGCTTCCGCCGGCTGGAGGCGATCGCCCGCGCCGACGGCATCGACCTCCACGAGCTCTCTGCGGAGGAGTGGGGGAGACGCTGGGAGGCGGCGGCGACCTGACCCGTGGCCTTCCACGCGCCGCCTTTCGTGACGAATATTTCGTCACGAATTACCTGGCGCAGAGCGAAAGACGGCAGCCCGCTCCTCGCGAGGATTTCACAGAGCTTGTGGAACGGACGTTTTCTCAGAACGCCCACAGGTATCCGCAGACCCGTTGCCATTTCGGGGACGCCGTAGCACACTACGGTTCCCCGCGGCCAGTCCCCCCCACGTCCCCCAAGGCCCGCAATGAAGTCTCCTCGTCCCGAGCGACCCCGCCCCTTCACGGCGCGGCGCATCGTCGCCCTGTTGGTCGCCGTCGCCTGCGGCTGGGTCGCCTTCGCCCTCTACGGCGAGGCGGCCCAGGACCACGACGCCGTGGCCCGGGTGGCCCAGCTCCGGGCCGCGGACGCCGCCCTCCAGTCGCAGATCGCCCAGCGCTCCGAGGAGATCACCCAGGCCCAGAGCACGGCGTGGGTGGAGGACCAGGCCCGCAAGCTCGGCTATCACCTCCCCGGCGAGCAGGTCTACGTCGTCGATCCCGGCGGCAAGTCGAGCCTCTCCTCGGCGGGCGTCAATGCCGCGCCGATCACCTTCAGCCCCAGCCCGGCCCCGACCCCCACCCCCTCGCCCACCCCGACCCCGGCGCACACACCGACCGCCACGCCCGCCCCCACCCTGGCGCCGCTGGCGCCACCCGCCCCCTCGACGGCTGCTCCGGCCACGCCCTCGCCCTCGGCGGCGCCCACTCCCTGACACCGCGGCGCGAACCGGCGGTTCGCGCCTGGCCCGCGCTATGCTCCCTCTGCGGCGTGGAGCAGTGGAAGCTCGTCGGGCTCATAACCCGAAGGTCGCTGGTTCGAATCCAGCCGCCGCAACCACTCCTCCCCCCGGCGTCGGCGTCGGCGCGCTCGCGCGTCCGGCCCCCGGCGCTCTCTCCGGCGGTATAGCTCAGGTGGTAGAGCACCCGGCTCATACCCGGTATGTCCCTGGTTCGAATCCAGGTACCGCCACGCCGGCCGGCCGGCTTGCCCCCCACGAGCGGGTCGCCGCGGTCGGCCTGGTCCGCCGCGCGGTCGCCGCCGCCGCCGATCGCCGGGGCGTCCTCCGGCCGGGGGAGACGGTCGTGGTGGCCTGCAGCGGGGGACCGGACTCGACCGCGCTGGTGGATGCCCTGGCCCGGCTGGCGCCCCCGCGGGGCTGGCGGCTCCACGTGGTCCACGTCGACCACGGGCTGCGGCCGGGATCGGCGACCGAGGCGGCTCCGGTGGCCGCCCTGGCGAGCCGGCTGGGCCTCGGCTTCGAGGCGATCAGGGTCGACGTGGCGGCCGGCGCCTCCCTCCAGGACCAGGCTCGCCGCGCCCGCCACCGGGGGCTCGACGAGGTCGCCGACCGCATCGGCGCCGGCGCCATCGCCCTGGGGCACACCGCCGACGACCAGGCCGAGACCGTGCTGATGCGGCTGCTCGCCAGCGCCACCCCCTGGAGTCTGCGGGCGATGGCGGAGCGGGAGGGCCGGCTGGCCCGGCCCCTGCTCCGCGTCTGGCGGGAGGCCACCCTGGCCTACTGCGCCGCCCTGGGGCTGGACCCGGTCGACGACCCCAGCAACCGCGACCCCCGCTTCCTGCGGAGCCGGGTGCGTCACGAGCTCCTCCCCGCCCTGGAGGGTGTCTTCCCCGGCGCTCGCCGCCGCCTGGTCACCCTGGCGGAGAGGCAGCGCCGCCTCCGGGAGGGCGGCCCGGCCCGGCCGGAGGCGGCCGGGGAGGCCCCGGTCACTCCCGGATCGCGGCTTCCGCGCAATTCGGAGCCCCTGCTATAGACTGGCTTCGATGCGCAACTCGCGGCGCCCTTTTACCTGGCTGCTCATCCTGCTCACGGTCCTGGTGGCGGCGGCGCTTCTCTACGGCCGCTTTCCCGGCTCGACCACCCAGTCCGTGGACAGCGGCGCCCTGGCCAAGGCGGTCCACGAGTACCAGGTCGACCCCAGCGCCTCCGGGGCCATCTCCAGCAGCCAGGAGGCCGAGATCAGCGGGGACGGGAGCACCGTCACCTGGTACCGGAACGGCAGCGGCACCGAGCTCAGCACCACCGTCGGCTCGAGCCAGGAGGTGGTCCAGGAGTTCGATGCCGCAGACTACTTTAACTTCAAGAATGACACGAGCAGTGGAAGCAGCATCCTCTTGAACCTCATCCTCCCCAACCTGCTGATCTTCGCCATCATGGGGCTGTTCCTCTGGTGGTTCCTCCGCCAGACGCAGTCGGGCAACAATCAGGCGATGTCCTTCGGCCGCAGCCGGGCCCGGCTGATCGCCGGCGACAAGCCGTCGGTCACCTTCATGGACGTCGCCGGGGTCGACGAGGCCAAGACCGAGCTGGGGGAGATCGTCGAGTTCCTCAAGTACCCGGACAAGTTCACCGCCGTGGGGGCGCGCATCCCCAAGGGCGTCCTGCTGGTCGGCCCGCCGGGGACCGGCAAGACCCTGCTCTCCAAGGCGGTGGCGGGAGAGGCGGGGGTGCCCTTCTTCAGCATCTCCGGCTCGGAGTTCGTGGAGATGTTCGTCGGGGTCGGCGCCAGCCGGGTGCGCGACCTCTTCGACCAGGCCAAGAAGAACTCGCCGTGCATCGTCTTCGTGGACGAGATCGACGCGGTGGGCCGGCAGCGCGGCGCCGGCCTGGGCGGCGGTCACGACGAGCGCGAGCAGACCCTCAACCAGCTGCTGGTCGAGATGGACGGGTTCGAGACCGCCACCCACGTCATCGTCATCGCCGCCACCAACCGTCCCGACGTCCTCGACCCCGCCCTGCTCCGCCCGGGGCGCTTCGACCGCCACGTGATGCTCGACCGCCCGGACATCCGCGGCCGCCGCGCCATCCTGGAGGTCCACTCCCGCAACAAGCCGCTCGATCCGGGCGTCGACCTCGAGGTCCTGGCCAAGCAGACCCCGGGGTTCTCGGGCGCCGACCTCTCCAACCTCATCAACGAGGCCGCCATCCTGGCGGCCCGGCAAAACCGGAAGCTGATCAGCATGCCGCACCTCGAGGAGGCGATCGCCCGGGTCATCGCCGGCCCCGAGCGCAAGAGCCGGATGATCAGTGAATCGGAGAAGGCCACCATCGCCTATCACGAGATGGGCCACGCCCTGGTCGGGATGACCCTGGAGCACACCGACCCGGTGCACAAGATCTCCATCGTCAGCCGCGGCATGGCCCTGGGCTGGACGCTCTCCCTGCCCACCGAGGACAGGTACCTGGTGAGCAAGGCCGAGCTCCTCGACCAGCTCGCCCAGATGCTCGGTGGTCGCTGCGCCGAGGACCTCATCCTCGGCGAGGCCAACATCACCACCGGAGCGAGCGACGACATCCGCAAGGCCACCGACCTGGCCCGCAAGATGGTCACCGAGTGGGGGATGAGCGACAAGCTGGGGCCGCGCACCTTCGGCGAACGCCAGGAGATGGTCTTCCTGGGCCGGGACCTGGGCGAGCAGCGCAACTACTCCGAGGACATCGCCTCCGAGATCGACCAGGAGGTGCACCACCTGGTCGAGACCGCCTTCCTGCGCGCCAAGGAGGTGCTGCGCCGTCGCGAGAACGTCCTCCGCGTGCTGGCCACCCGCCTCACCGAGGTCGAGACCATGGAGGGCGCCGAGATGAAGCGGATCATCGACGAGATCGAGGGCCAGCAGGAGACCCCGGGGTCCGAGCTGGGCACGGTCGCCGCCGGAGTCTGACGGCACCGCCGGTTCTCTCCCGGGCGCCCACCCCGGCCCGGGCAGTCGGGCTGCGACCGAGTCGCGACGGGGTCGTGCACCGCCGTGTCGCCCGGGGGCGGGACACTCCGGTGATGCCGGACGTCACCTGTCCCAACTGCTGGCTGTGGCAGCCGCTCGGGCGATCGACGAGGTGCGGTGCGTGCGGGGCCCCCCTGATCTCGTCGGCCGGTATCCGGGTCGACCAGGCCTGGGCCCCCCCGGCTCCCGCGCCGGGCCCGGCTGCCGGCACCATGGCTTCGGTGGGCCCGCCCCCCTACGCGCCGACCATCCCGTGGGTACCCGCGGGGTACGGGGGCGCGGCTGCCGCGCAACCCGCACGGGGCGTCGACTGGGTGCTCTGGGTGCGCATCGGCATCGCGGTCCCGGCGGCGCTCGCCGCCCTGGGGCTCCTGTTCCTGGGCCTCGCCGTGCGCCACATCACCCTGCCGGCGACCGCGGGCTCGGCGGCCCAGACCTACGACGTCTCGGGCCCGGCGGTGGTGATGGCCATCGTGCTGCTGCTCGCGGTCACCGCGCTCATCGTCTGGCTGGCCCAGTTCGCCGTGGTGCGTGGCCTGCTGGTCGCCCTCGCCCTCGTCAACGTCCTCTCGATCCTCAGCCAGCTGAGCGCAGCCTCGCCGGCATACCGGATCGCCTACTTCGTCGACCTGGGTTGGGACATCGCCTTCGGCGCGCTCCTCTGCCTCTCGCTGGCGGCCATTCCTCGCCGCACCCGCTGAGGGGCGGCGGGGCCGGCGGGGGGACCGCGGTACACTGGGCACCGGCCGATCTCACCCGGAGGGCCGCCTGCCCGGGGACGCCAGCCGGCGCCTCGAGGCGATGCGTGACGGGTCCGGCAAGGGCGGCCGGCAACCAGCCCGCTTGGATCCGGAGGTGACCGAGACGGTGAGAGCCCGCAGCCACGGGGCGAGCGCGGCTGACCCGGCGTCCGTGCCGCCAGCCCCGCCGGCGGCGTCGCCGCCCACCCTCGCCTTCGTCGGCGCCGGCCGGGCCGCCGGCGCCCTGGCGGCGGCCCTGGCCGCGGCGGGCCACCCGGTCGTCGCGGTGTCCAGCCGCGACCCGGCGGACGCAGCGGCCCTGGCGGGGAAGGTGGGTGCCCGGTCTGCCCCGACCGCCCTGGCGGCGATCCGCTGCGCCGACGTCACCTTCCTGACCGTCCCCGATGCCGCCATCACCGGGGTGGCCGCCGCGGTCGCGGCGACCGGTGCCGCCCTGCGGGGGCGGGCGGTGGTCCACTGCAGCGCCAGCCTCGGTCCCGAGGCTCTGGTGGCGCTGCGCCTGACCGGCGCCGCGGCCGGCTGCCTGCACCCCCTCCAGGCTCTGTCAGGGGAGCTGTCGGCGCCATTGCTGAAGGGGGCGCTGATCGCGATCGACGCCGATCCGCCTCTCCGGGGACTCCTTGAGGGCATCGCCCTGGATCTCGGCGGCCACCCGGTGGCGCTCGCCAGCGGATCCCGCCCCCTGTACCACGCCGCCGCGGTCCTGGCCGGCAACGCTCCGCTCGCCCTGCTGGCCGCCGCGGCCGAGCTCCTGGCGGGAGCGGGGCTGGAGCCGCGCGACGCCGAGCAGGGGCTGCTCACGCTGATGGAGGGGGCGCTCACCAACGCCCGTCGCGTGGGACCCCGGGCTGCTCTCACCGGCCCGGTGGTGAGAGGTGACACCGCCACCGTGGCCGCCCACCTCGCCGCGCTGCAGGGCCACCCCGACGCCGA
This sequence comes from Candidatus Dormibacteria bacterium, assembly GCA_049511615.1. GTDB lineage: Bacteria > Chloroflexota > Dormibacteria > Aeolococcales > Aeolococcaceae > Changshengia. The sequence continues at coordinate 77,914 of JBEKXW010000012.1, forward strand.
CGCCCTGTATCGCGCCCTCACCAGGGAGTTGCTCCGCCTTGCGGGAGCCGGAGATCATGGCGAGATCGCCAGCTTGCTCGACGACCCCCACCCACGGTCAGACCGTGCGCCCGCAGGGCGCACACCGCCAGAACCCGCCCAAGCAGGCGGACACCGGGCAGGCGGCACGGGGCTGCGTGCTGAGCGCAGGCTTTGCGCAGGCGGCAGCAGCAATGCCGCCGAGCAAAGGGCGCCGAGCGCCAGTCAGGGCGCTCGGACGCCCGTGCCGGAGCGAAGCACCTGCCCCGCGCCGCCGACCACCACGGAGGCCTCCACGTGCCCGTGACCATCCCCAGCCTGCTCGAACGCAAGCGCCGTGGCGAGCGGTTCGCGGTGCTGACCGCCTACGACTACACCACGGCCCGGATCCTCGCCGAGGCCGAGATCCCCGTGCTCCTCGTCGGCGACTCCCTCGGCATGGTGATGCTCGGCTACCGGAACACCCTCCCGGTGACCATGGACGAGATGCTCCACCACGCCCGGGCGGTGGCCCGCGGGGCGCCCGACCAGCTCCTGGTCGGGGACATGCCCTTCAACTCGTACCACGCCTCCGACGAGCAGGCGGTCGCCAACGCGGCTGCCTTTCTCCAGGCGGGGATGCACGCGGTCAAGCTCGAGGGCGGCGGACGGGTCGTCCAGCTGGTGGCCAGGCTGACCGAGCGGGGCATCCCGGTGATGGGCCACCTCGGCCTGACGCCTCAATTCATCCACCTCTTCGGAGGCTTCCGGGTGCAGGGCCGGGGGGCGGAGGCGGCGGCGCGCATCGAGGGCGATGCCAGGGAGCTGGAGGCGGCGGGCGCCTTCGCCGTGGTGCTCGAAGGCATGCCCAAGGCCCTCGCGGGCTCGCTCACCAGGGCGCTCACCATCCCGACCATCGGGATCGGGGCGGGCCCCGACTGCGACGGACAGGTCCTCGTCATCCACGACATCCTCGGGCTGAACCGCGACCCCCTCCCCCGGTTCGTCAAGGTCTTCGCCCCGCTCGGCGATCAGGCGGTGGCCGCCGCCCGCGCCTACGCGGCCGAGGTGGCCGCCGGCACCTTCCCGGACGATGCCCACACCTACGGCTGACCGGCGCTCGCGCCTCACCCGGGTCGGCAGCCCGGCGGAGCTGCGCCGGTGGTCCGAGCGGATCCGCGCCGCGGGCATGAGCCTGGGGCTGGTGCCGACCATGGGTGCGCTCCACGCCGGCCACCGGTCATTGATCCGCCGGTCGAGGGCGGAGTGCGACCGGACGGCGGTGAGCATCTTCGTCAACCCGGCCCAGTTCGGGCCGGGCGAGGACTACGACCGGTATCCGCGCACCCTCGACGCCGACCTCGCAGTCTGCGCCGAGCTGGGGGCGGACCTGGTCTTCACCCCGAGCGTCGCCGCCATGTACCCGGAGGGCTTCTCCACGCGGCTCAATGTGCGGGGGGTGCTCACCGAGACCCTCGAGGGGGTCCACCGCCCCGGGCACTTCGAGGGCGTCGCCACGGTGGTGGCCAAGCTGCTGGTCGCCGCCCGGCCGGACCGCGCCTACTTCGGTCACAAGGACGCCCAGCAGTGCGCCGTCGTCCGCCGCCTCGCCGCCGACCTGGACGCCGGCACCGACATCGTCGTCTGCCCGACCGTCCGCGACGCCGACGGCCTCGCCCTCTCCAGCCGCAACCTCCGCCTCGACCCCGCTGCCCGGCGTCAGGCCCTGGCCATCCCGGCGGCGCTGGCCGCCGCGGACGCCGCCCACCGGGCCGGGGAGGCCGACCCGGCGAGGATCCGGCAGCTGATCCTCCGCCGCCTCGCCGAGAGCCCCGACCTGGCCGTGGACTACGTGGCGGTGGTCGACGCCGCGACCTTTGAACCGGCCCCGGAGGTGAGCGTTCGGTGCGAAATTCTGATCGCTGCTAGAATAGATGGAACCCGGCTGATCGACGTGCTCACGCCGGGGGCCGATGAGAGGCTGGCCGTCGGCGTGGAGGGGTGACCTCATCAGCCTGGATTCGGAGAGGAGCGAGGCGTGCTGCGCACCGTCGTCAAGTCCAAGATCCACCGCGCCACCGTCACCTCCGCGCGCCTGGACTATGAGGGCTCCTTCAGCATCGATCCGGAGCTGATGCGTCTCGCCGACATCCGGCCCGGCGAGCAGGTCCACGTGGTCAACCTGAGCAACGGGTCGCGCGCCGTCACCTACGCCATCGAGGGGGAGCCGGGGGAGATGGGATTGAACGGCGCGATGGCCCATCTGGGGGGCCTCGGCGATCGCGTGATCGTGATCACCTACGCCGCATACGAGGACGCCGAGCTGGACCGGCATGTCCCCCGGATCGTCCATGTCGACGACCGGAACCGAGCACTCAAGGAGGCGATGGCGCTCTGACCGAGATGTCGACGCTGAGAGCGACGGCCCCCGAGGTCGTGGTGGTGGGAGGCGGCATCGCCGGGCTCGCGGCCGCGCTCGCGGCCGCCCCGCACGCTCGCGTGGTGCTCGTGAGCAAGGGGGCGATCGACGACGGCTGCACCGCCCAAGCCCAGGGCGGGATCGCCGCCGCGGTGGGCCCCGACGACTCGCCGGAGCTCCACTACGAGGACACGATGGCCGCCGGGCGCGGTCTCTGCGACCCTCGCGCCGTGCGGCTCATGGTGGAGGCGGCCCCCGCGCGGGTCGCCGAGCTCGCCGCGTGGGGGGTGGAGTTCGACCGCAACGGCGACCGGGTCGACCTCCACCAGGAGGCGGCCCACAGCCGGGCGCGCGTGCTCCACGCCGGGGGCGATGCCACCGGGGCAGCCATCGAGAAGGCCCTGTTGAGCCGCCTGCGCGAGACCGATGTCACGGTGGTCGAGGACCACGTGGTCACCCACCTGGTCCGCGACGGCGCCGGCTGCGCCGGGGTAGACCTCTGCGACCTCGCTTCCGGCGCCCGCCTGCGGGTCGGTGCCCGGGCCGTGATCCTCGCCACCGGCGGGGCGGCGGCCCTCTGGCGGCACACCACCAACCCGGCCGGGTCCACCGGTGACGGCGTCGCGCTCGCCTATGAGGCGGGCTCCGACCTGGCCGACCTGGAGTTCCTCCAGTTCCACCCCACCGTGCTCGCCGTGGCGGGGGCTCCGGCATTCCTCATCAGCGAGGCGGTCCGGGGCGAGGGGGGGCGGGTCGTCGACGCGGATGGCCGGCGCTTCCTCGTGGACGCCGATCCCCGGGGGGAGCTCGCGCCCCGGGACGTGGTCGCCCGGGCGATCTGGGAGGAGATGGCGCGCAATGGGAGCACGTCGGTCTTCCTCGACTGCCGGGGCGTCGGCCAACGTCTCGCGGAGCGTTTCCCGACCGTGGTCGACACCTGCCGCCGGCACGGCGTCGACCCGGTGGAGCGACCGATCCCGATCGCTCCCGCGGCCCACTACACCATCGGCGGCGTGGTCACCGACGTGGACGGGGCGACCACGGTGCCCGGCCTCTACGCCTGCGGAGAGGTCGCCCGGACCGGCGTCCACGGCGCCAACCGGCTGGCCAGCAACTCGCTGCTCGAGGGCTTGGTGTTCGGGCACCGCGCCGCCGACGGGGCGGTCGCCGGGCTCGGCGACCGCCCCCCGGGCGCCGTTGTCGAGCTGCCCGCGGTGGCCGTGGAGACCCGGCTCGCCGACGTCGCCGGAGAGCAGGAGCTCCGCGAGCTGATGTGGTCGGCCTGCGGCATCAGCCGCACCGGCCCCGCCCTCGCCGCCGCCCTGGCGGCGATCGACCAGATGGGGGAGGACGGGGGGGCCTGGCTCGCGCGGCGGCGCCGCCGGCTCGCCCAGACCACGGCCCGGCTGATCGTCGAGGCCGCGCTTTACCGAGAGGAGAGCCGGGGCGCTCACCATCGCGGTGACTTCCCCACGAGCAGCGACCGCTGGCGTGTGTCCCATGTCATGCGGGCACAGAGAGGAGCAGATATTGTCCGCGACCCTGCAGCCCATCACTGAGACGCTCGCCCCCGAGCACCTCGACACCCTGATCCGCGCCGCCCTCGACGAGGACCTCGGGGCTGGCGACGTGACCACGGATGCTCTGATCCCGCCCGCCATGACCTGCCGCGGCAAGGTCGTCTGCAAGCAGGACGGCGTGATCTGTGGGCTTGCCATGGCGCGTCGCGTCTTCGAGCTGCTGGACGAGCGCGTCCAGTTCGACGCCAAGGCCAAGGACGGCGACAAGGTCCAGGAGGATCAGATCGTCATCCGCCTCTACGGACCGGCACGTCCCATCCTGAAGGGTGAGCGGGTCGCCCTCAACTTCCTGCAGCACCTCTCCGGCATCGCCACCATGACCGCCCGCTACGTCAAGGCGGTGGAGGGGACCAAGGCGACCATCCTCGACACCCGCAAGACGACCCCGGGCCTGCGCTCGCTGGAGAAGTACGCCACCCGCATCGGCGGCGCGGTCAACCATCGCTTCGGCCTCTACGACGCGGTGCTCATCAAGGACACGCACCTGGCCCTGGTCGGGGGCGTCACCCCGGCGCTGCGCGCCGTCCGCAAGGCCTACCCCGACGAGGACGTCATCATCGAGGTGGGCTGCTTCCAGGAGCTCCAGCAGGCTCTCAACGACAAGGCGCCGCGCATCTTGCTCGACAACTTCTCGCCGGGCCAGGTGCGCGAAGCGATGGGCCTCATCCGCGGCCGCGCCATCGTCGAGGTGAGCGGCGGCGTGCAGCCGGGCAACGCCCGCGCCTACGCGCTGGCGGGGGTGGACCACATCTCGGTGGGGGCGTTGACCCACAGCGCGGTCGCCCTGGACCTGTCGTTGAAGGTGACGCGGTACTGAGCCTTCCGCGCTGAGCGAGGCGCAGCGGTGGTGCTTCGCTCCGGCCCGGACATTGGCACGCCCTGACCGGCGTGCCGCGTCCTTTGCTCGGCGGCATTGCAGCTGCCGCCTGCGCAAAGCCTGCGCTCACCACGCACCCCCGCGCCTCCTTGGCGGCGACGGCCGGCGGAGCGTCAGGTCAGCAGACCCAGCTGCCGCTGACGTGCAGAGCGGTCGATGCGCCGCGGCTCGGTGCCAGGGTGGCGTCCACCGAGCCCCGGATGGTCCCGCCGGCTGCCTGGGAGAGGGTGAGGGTCCCGCTGCTGGCGGGGTTGGACTGGCCCGCCTCCCACGAGACGCCGGAGGCTGAGGAGACGCTGACCGATCCGGGCTGCGTGTCTCCCGGCAGCGGCATCGCGCTGGTCCCCAGGCCCCCCAAGAAGCGCAGGAAGACCTGAGACTGGCCGGACCCGAAGTCCACCTCACCCTCGAGCGTGATGGGAGTCCCCGACGGCATCGTCCCGCCTCTCATGCTCGGCTCCGGCATCGCCTGGCATGGCAACCTGTCGCCGGCGGGGCGCTGGGGCCCCGCACCGACCACGCCACTCCTGGCGCCGGAGAGCGTGAGCGATCCTGACGCGCCACCGGCGGAGCCGCTCCGCGCGGGCACCGTCGTGCCCCCACAGGCACAGAACGCCAGCGCTAGGACCAGGGGCAGCACGCGACGGAACGCGGCCACCCGTGCATCCTACCCCTCCAGCACGGCGACCAGCTCCTCCTGGAGCAATCCGAGGGCGAGCAGCACCCGGAACTCGGGGGAGCGGCGCAGGGCGTCGTCGGCGCGCTGGTCCCAGCCGTCGTCCTCGATACCGAGCAGCCCGCCGGCGGTGAGCCGCAGGAGGTTGAGGCCGCGCACCCACGCCAGCGCCTGGTCCTCGGTGAGGGCGGCCACGTCCTCCCCCGAGCCGAGACACTCCCGGATGACGTCGAGGTCCTGCCCCCGGCTGCGCTCGATCTCGGGGAGCACCCAGCGGTCGTACTCCTTCTGGAGCGCGGGGTCGTCGTAGGCGACCGGGATTGTCCGCCCGACCTTGCCCAGCTCCGGGGATAGCTGTCCGACGATCATCTCCAGCGCGGCCCGCTCGTCGGCATCGAGACGGAGCTGTATCCGTCCCCGCCGCTTGCGGACCTCGGCCACCGGCTCCTACCCGCGGCCCAGGGTCGCCTGCAGACCGAACCCGTGGAGACGAGTCACCGAGACCTCGGCCTGTTCCCGGGGTTGGGTGGCGACCACCGCCTTGCCCTCGTGGTGCACCTGAAGCATCAATCGGGTCGCGGTCTCGAAGTCGTACCCGAATAGCCGTCGGAACACGAGCACCACATAAGACATCAGCGTGATCGGATCATTCCAGACCACCACGTCCCAGCCCGGGTCGCGGAGGCTCCGCTCACCGCCCGCGGGGGTCTCGATCGGCGTCTGAGCCGGAGCGGGAGGCTGGACGGTCGCCGGTGCCATCGGCTTCCAAGGTTAGTCCACCGAGAGGTGAATGCGGAACCAGGCGGGAGGAGAACCGGAAGGGGAGACCGGGGGCAGAGCCTTAGCTGGCCGATCCCACGTCGGAGAGGTTGAAGATGTCCTTCCACACCGCGAAGGTGGTCTGGACCTGGCGGGCGGTCGGCCCCTCGAGCACCGCCTGGAGCGGCAGCTCGCAGTTGTGGCAGATGATCCAGATCGGACCCGGCTCGCTGATGCGCCGCTCGAGGCGGTGCTTGTGTCCACACTCTTCGCAGGTGATCGTGACCCTCATGGCGCCACCGAGGTTCGCATGGCCGTGCGACGCCATCCCCGAGGGTCCTGTATTCACCCGGTCACGGGGTGCAACGAAACCCTGACAGCATCGCCCGGGGGCTGGATCGGCGCGTCCGGAACCCCAAGGCCTCGCCTCCGCCGGCGGCGTTCTTCCGGTCCGGACCGCCGCGGTGGTGGAGGGAGTCCGCCCCAGGCCGATTGGCGCTACCCTGGTAGACTGCCCGTGCCGCACGGCAACGGCGCAAACGCGCCTGTCCAACGCCCCCAGGCGGCACCGTTCCGGGCATCGTGCCCACATCCCTCGGCAGGACGCTCCCCCTGAGCGGCAGGCGAGAGAGACAGAAGGAGACAGTTGGCCCCCAGCGTCGAGACCCCGGAGCGCGAGCCGCTCACCATGGAGGACCTTCTCCGCGAGGAGGAGGGCAGCGTCAAGTCCCTTGCCTACGGCGACATCGTCGAGGGCGTGGTGGTGCGCGTCGATCCCGATGAGGTGCTCGTCGACATCGGGGCCAAGTCGGAGGGGGTGATCTCCAACCGCGAGCTCTCCGGGCGCAACGAGGCCGCCGTGACCCTGGCCCCCGGCGAGCGGGTCAAGGTCTACGTGCTCCAGCCCGAGGACGATGAGGGTCGGGTGATCCTCTCGCTGCGCAAGGCCCGCGCCGAGTCGATCTGGCAGGCGGTGGCCGAGAAGGAGTCGGAGGGGGAGATCCTCGACGCCGAGGTGCGCGAGCAGAACAAGGGCGGGCTGATCGTCAACATCATGGGGCTGCGCGGTTTCCTGCCCTCGAGCCAGGTGGCCCGCCAGTTCTCCGGCAACCTGATGGAGCTGGTGGGGACCAAGATCCCGGTCAAGATCCTCGAGGTCAATCGCAAGCGGAACCGCCTCATCGTGTCCCAGCGCGCCGCCCAGGACGAGGACCGGGCGCGCCAGCGCGAGGAGCTGTTCGAGAAGCTCAAGGTCGGTGACCTGATCGTCGGCAAGGTGAGCGGCCTGACCAGCTACGGAGCCTTCGTCAACCTCGGCGGAGCCGATGGCCTGATCCACATCAGCGAGCTGTCCTGGGACCGCATCAACAACGTGTCGGACATGCTGAGCGTCGGCGACGAGGTCCGGGTCAAGGTCATCAAGCTCGACCCCGAGCTGTCCCGCATCAGCCTCTCGCTGCGCCAGCTGAGTGACGACCCCTGGGACACCATCGAGGACCGCTTCCCGCCTGGAAAGGTCGTCGACGGCGAGGTCACCAAGACCAAGAAGTACGGAGCCTTCCTGCAGATCGCCGACGGGGTCGAGGGGCTGCTCCACATCAGCGAGCTCTCCTGGGATCACGTCGAGCGCACGGAGGACATCCTCAAGATCGGGGAGCAGGTGAAGGTCATGGTGCTGAGCGCGGACCGCGCCCGGCGGCGGATCAGCCTCTCCCTCCGCCAGCTCCACGGGGGCGGGCCGGAGGGGCCGGGCGAGTACGTGCCCCCCAGCTACGATCTCGGGGACGAGTCCGAGCTCTCCGGCGAGGAGGCCCCGGCCGCGGCCGAGCCGGCGGGCCAGGACTTGGAGCCGCCCGGGGCGGAGGCTTCGGCCGGAGCCGCGGCTGTGGCACCGGCGGAGCCGGAGGCGGAGGGCACGGCGGTGGAGCCGGCCGGCGGCGGGGTCCTCCAGCCCGAGGCGGCGCCGGCGGACGCCATCGGCGAGGCGGTGCCGGCGGACGCCGTCGGTGAGCCGGCGGCCGGACCGGACGCGGGGCCGGCGGAGGCCGCGGGCGAGGTCCCGGTCGAAGCCGAGGTCGCGGTTCAGGAGTAGGCGGTCGCCGTAACCGTGGCCGGCGGCCGCTCGGCTCCGGCCGCAGCCGGCGTCACGGACCCGAGACGCCTCCCCCCCAAATGGGCGGTGAGAGAGTGGCGCGCCCCTGCGATGGGCATAATGGGATGGTCGGAGCAGGCCCCGAGCTGACCCTTTCCTTCTGTGACGGAGGGGCCGGGCGGGGCGCGGAGGCGGTCTTGTATCCCTTTGAGCGGTTCACCGAGAGAGCGAAGAAGGTCCTCACCCTGGCCCAGGAGGAGGCCGAGCGCTCTCACCACTCGTACATCGGGACCGAGCACCTCCTGCTCGGGCTCCTGCGCGAGGGCGAGGGGCTGGCCGCCAAGGTCCTGAACAACCTCGGCGTCGAGATCAACAAGGTGCGCAGCACCATCGAATCGGTGCTCGGGCGCAACGAGCGGATCATCATCCAGCAGATCATCCCCACCTCGCGGGTCAAGAAGGTCATCGAGATCTCCTTCGAGGAGGCCCGCAGGATGGGCAACAACTACGTGGGCACCGAGCACCTCCTGCTCGGTCTCCTCATCGAGGGCGAGGGCATCGCCGCCCACGTGCTCGAGGACCTGGGCGCCAACCTCGAGAAGGTTCGCGGGGAGATCGAGCGCCTGCTCCACGAGTCGGGGGTCGAGGAGGAGTCCAAGGAGTCCCAGAAGAAGCCCAGCAAGACCCCGCTTCTGGACCAGTTCTGCCGCGATCTCACCGAGCTGGCCCAGAAGAACCAGCTCGACCCGGTCATCGGCCGGTCCATGGAGATCGAGCGGGTGGTCCAGATCCTCTCCCGCCGGACCAAGAACAACCCCGCCCTGATCGGTGAGCCCGGGGTGGGCAAGACCGCCATCGCCGAGGGGCTGGCCCAGGCCATCGTGCTCGGCAACATCCCCGAGTCGCTGATGGGCAAGCGCGTGCTGACCCTCGACATGGGCGGGCTGGTGGCCGGTACCAAGTATCGGGGCGAGTTCGAGGAGCGGCTCAAGAAGATCCTCGACGAGATCCGTCAGTCCCGGGAGGTCGTCCTCTTCATCGATGAGCTGCACACCCTGGTCGGGGCGGGTGCCGCCGAGGGCGCGATCGACGCCGCCAACATCCTCAAGCCGGCTCTGGCCCGTGGCGAGATCCAGTGCATCGGGGCCACCACCCTCAACGAGTACCGCAAGTACATCGAGAAGGACGCGGCCCTGGAGCGGCGCTTCCAGCCCGTCTACGTCGACGAGCCGACCCTCCAGGAGACCATCGACATCCTGCACGGGATCCGGCCGCTGTACGAGAAGCACCACCGCGTCAAGATCACCGACCTGGCGCTCAAGGCCGCCGCCGACCTCTCGGTGCGCTACGTCAGCGACCGCTCGCTGCCGGACAAGGCGATCGACCTCATCGACGAGGCGAGCGCGCGGGTCCGGATGAAGCTGACCACCACTCCCGAGGAGCTGCGCGCCATGCAGCGCGAGATCCGCGAGATGGTGACCCAGAAGGACGACGCGATCGCCGGTCAGGACTTCGAGACCGCGGCGAGCTTCCGGGACAGGGAGAAGCAGCTCAAGGAGAAGTACGTCTCCGAGGAGATGGCCTGGCGGGACAAGCTGGGCGCAACCGTGCCCGAGGTGACCGAGGAGCACATCGCCGAGATCATCAGCTCCTGGACCGGGGTGCCCGTCTCCCGGCTGGTCGAGGAGGAGACCACCAAGCTGCTCCAGATGGAGGATGAGATCCACAAGCGGCTCATCGGCCAGCACGAGGCGGTCAAGGTGGTCTCGCAGGCGGTGCGGCGGGCCCGTGCCGGGCTCAAGGACGCGCACCGCCCGATCGGCTCGTTCATGTTCCTCGGGCCCACCGGCGTGGGCAAGACCGAGCTGGCACGCTCCCTGGCGGCCTTCCTGTTCGACAACGAGGACGCCATCATCCGCCTCGACATGAGCGAGTTCATGGAGCGGCACTCGACGGCGCGCCTGGTCGGCTCACCCCCCGGGTACGTCGGCTATGACGAGGGAGGCCAGCTCACCGAGGCGGTGCGGCGCCGTCCCTACAGCGTCGTGCTCTTCGACGAGATCGAGAAGGCCCACCCCGAGGTCTTCAACATGCTGCTCCAGATCCTCGAGGACGGCCGGCTCAGCGATGCCAAGGGGAAGGCGGTCAACTTCGCCAACACCATCGTGATCATGACCAGCAACCTCGGCGTCGCCAACCTCAAGGGCAACATGTCGCTCGGCTTCCAGCCGTCGATACCGGACGAGAGGGTGGGTGACGCCGACCACGCCCGGATGCGTGACACCATCATGGACGAGCTCAAACGGGCCTTCCGTCCCGAGTTCCTGAACCGCGTCGACGCCGTGGTCGTCTTCCAGCGGCTCACCCACGAGCAGATGCGCAAGATCGTTGACCTGATGCTTTCCCGGGTCGCCACCCACCTGGAGGCCCAGGAGCTGCAGCTGAACGTCGCCGACGAGGCCAGGGACCAGATCGTCGAGCAGGGGTTCGACAAGGTCTACGGCGCCCGGCCGCTCCGCCGCGTCATCCAGAAGGTGATCGAGGACCCGCTCGCCGAGGAGCTGCTCCGGCTCAGGCATGGTCCGGGCGACACCGTGGTGGTCGAGGTCGTCGAGGGCGAGATCAAGATGCACGTGGTCTCCAAGTCCGGTCGCCGAGAGAAGGGCGAGCGCAAGGAGAAGGCCGAGGCCGCCGCGGCGGCTCCCTCCGAGTAGGGGAGCCGGGAGACGGCCGAGACCAAGCCCCGCTCGAGCCTGGGCGCGTCCCCCGACATCCCGGCACTCGTCGCCCGGATGACGCTCGACGAGAAGGCGTCACTCACGGCGGGCATCGATCTCTGGCACACCGCCGCGATCCCCCGGCTCGGCATCTCCTCGGTCAAGTTCAGCGACGGCCCCAACGGCGCCCGCGGTGACACCGAGGGCTTCGTCCCCCTGAAACCATCGGTCTGCATACCCTCGGCAACCGCGCTGGGCGCCACCTGGGATCCCGAGCTGGTCGCGCGCGCCAGCGCCGCCGTCGCCCGGCAGGCTCGCGACAAGGGGGCACGGGTGCTGCTGGCGCCGACCGTCAACCTGCACCGCCATCCTCTCTGGGGACGCAACTTCGAGGCCTTCTCCGAAGACCCCCTGCTCACCGCCCGGCTCGCCGTCGCCTACATCTGCGGCGTCCAGGAGCAGGGGGTGATCGCGACGGTGAAGCATCTGGTCGGCAACGAGACCGAGTTCGAGCGCTACACCAGCTCATCGGTCATCGATGAGCGGACCCTGCGTGAGCTGTACCTGCTGCCCTTCGAGCATGCCGTCAGGGTCGGCGGCGTGCTCGCCGTGATGACCGCTTACAACCGGGTCAACGGCCGGCACGTCCCCGACAGCCCGCGCTTCCTGACCGAGATCCTCCGCCGTGAGTGGGGCTTCGTCGGGCTGGTGATGACCGATTGGTACGGACTGTCGAAGACCGTCGACGCCGCACGGGCCGGGCTCGACCTGGAGATGCCCGGGCCAGCCCGGTCGTCGGGACCGCACCTCGCCGAGGTGGTGCGCGCGGGGAAGGTCGAGGAGTCGCTGCTCGACGCGTCGGCGGCGCGGATCCTGACCGTCCTCGCCCGGGTGGGTGCTCTGGACGGCCCGCAGTCCGAGGAGGAGCGGCCCGTCGATCGACCGGAGGACCGCGCCCTCACCCGACACGCCGCGGCGGCGGGGATGGTGCTGCTTCGCAACGACGGCGTCCTTCCCCTGCAGCCGGATGGTCTTCGTCGCATCGCCGTGGTCGGACCCAACGCCGACCGCCCCGCGATCACCGGGGGTGGCAGCGCGCAGGTCCAGCCCTTCTACCTGCTCTCGCCCCTCGCCGCGCTGCGCGAGCGACTCGGGAGCGCGCTCGAGGTCGTCCATGAGGAGGCCACCGGCGCGGCCGGCATCGACCGGGCCGTCGAGCTGGCACGCGGGGCCGACGCCGCCATCGTGGTCGTGGGTACCGACGGGGAGTGGGAGAGCGAGGGCTACGACCGCGACACCATGGACCTCCCGGGCGGCCAGGACGAGCTGGTCGCGCGCGTTGCGGCGGCGAGCCCCCGCACCGTGGTGGTGGTCAACGCCGGGTCGCCGGTCGGCATGCCGTGGGCGGACAAGGCGGGCGCCGTGCTCCAGGCCTGGTTCGCGGGCCAGGAGTACGCCAACGCGCTCGTCGACGTGCTCCTGGGGGAGACCGACCCGGGGGGGCGCCTGCCGACGACCCTGCCCCTGCGGCTCGAGCACACCCCGGCGTTCGGCAACTTCCCCGGAGAGAGCAGCGAGGTCCACTACGGCGAGGGGCTGCTGATCGGGTACCGCTGGTACGAAGCGCGCCGGCTGCCGGTGCGCTTCCCCTTCGGCCACGGCCTCTCCTACACGACCTTCGTGATCGGCGCGCCGCGGCTGTCGAGCACGCGCCTCGCGGCCGGCGAGAGGCTGCAGATCGACGTGGAGGTCACCAACACCGGGACGCGCCGCGGCGTCGAGGTGGTGCAGGTCTACGTGGGCCCGCCGGGTGGCGGCCACGCCACCCCGACCCGCCGCCTCCGGCCCGTCAAGGAGCTCAAGGCCTTCCAGAAGGTGCAGCTGGATCCGGGAGAGTCGATCACGATCAGCCTCGAGCTGGGCGAGCGGTCCTTCGCCTACTACGACGTGGCCGACGAGTACTGGCCCCTTCTGGCGGGTCGTCGCGCCAACCCGCCCTCCCATGTGCACGACAGCCCGCTCCACCGGGAGCAGGCCGGTTGGTACGTGGACGGCGGCACCTACCAGGTGCACGTCGGACGGTCGTCGGCCGACATCGCCCACATCGTGGACGTGGAGGTCGAGGGTGGCGACCAGCCGCTGGACGCCTTGGTCCGGCCCGACTGAGGCCGGCTCACCCATCCCGTCCGAGGTCGCATTCGCCGGCGGGGCGATTGACAGGCCCATGGACGCTCACCCATCGTGCGCCGGTCGACGGGCGGGTTGGTCGCGCGAACCGCGGCCGTCACCGACATCGTCGCCGGCCCGCTGAGGTCAGATGGGTCGCGGTTCTACCTACGGCGCGTCGCCCGCGTTGCCAACCGGCCTCCGGGGTAGCCGGATCACCCGCGACCTCGTCAGGCCGTGCTGGCTGTTCGCTCCTCGGCGCCCGCCTCCAGGTGGTGGAAGCCCAGCCGGCGGTGCAGGGCGGCGAGGGGGCGCGGCGCCCACCAGTTCCAGCGGCCGAGGATCGCCATCAGGGAGGGGACGAGCAGCGCGCGCACCACGCTCGAGTCGATGAGCACCGCCAGCGCCGCCGCCAGACCGATCTCCTTGAGGATGACGGTCCTGGCCAGGACCAGCGCGCCCACGGCGATGCAGAAGAGGACGGCAGCCGAGGTCACCACCCGGCCGACACGCTGCAGGCCCAACGCGACCGCCTCACGGGTGGGCAGCCCGCTCCGGTATCCCTCCCGGATCCGGCTGAGCAGGAACACCCCGTAGTCGGTGGAGAGGCCGAAGGCCAGCGCCCCCGAGAGCAGCGGCGTCATGAGGTTGATGGCGCCCTGGGAGGGGAAGCCGAGAGGCCCGCTGAGCACGCCCTCCTGGAAAGCGAGGACCAGCAGTCCCAGGGTGGCGCCGAGGGTCAGGGTGTTCATGACCAGCGCCTTGACCGGGAGCACCGCGGACGCCGTCATGACGAAGAGGATGAGCAGCGTCGTCACCGCCAGCAGCAGCGCCGCCCAGGGTAGATGGGCGGCCACGCTCCCCTCGAAGTCGATGAAGCTGGCGGTGTAGCCCGTCGCCCTGACCGGGAACGGGGCGGGCAGCCGGTCCACCGCGTTGGCCGCGTCCTGGGAGGTCGTGGACACCGCCGAGGCTCCGCTGAGGGTGGCATCGACCTCCCAGACCCCGGAGCCGAGGATCACCGGGCGCTCCACCGCGATCACCCCCGGGACGCGCGCCACCGCGCCGGCATAGGCGTCGACCTCGGCGGCCGCCGCCGGTGGCGCCCCGATGATCAGCTGGAGCGGCGCCGCGCTGACCGCGGCGAAGTTCGACGCGAGGGCGTTGTCCACCTGCACCGCCGGGAGGCTGGCGGGCAGGGCCTTGGTCGAGTAGCCGGTGAACTGGACCCCCAGCGCCGGGGTGCCGATGGCGAGCAGCACCAGGGTGACTGCGAGCGCGATCAGCGCCGGCCGCCGCATCACCACGCGCGCCAGTCTCGACCACCAGCCGGAATCCATGGTCGCCTGCGAGCTCCGGCGGCCGCGGACCAGCGACAGGGCGTCGATGCGCGGGCCCAGCAGCGCCAGCACCACCGGCAGCACGACCACCGCGGCGATCGCGGAGGAGACCGTGACCATCATCCCGGCCAGTCCCATGGAGGAGATCGAGGTGATCGGGAAGAGCAGCAGCGAACCCAGCGCCGCGGTCACCGTCGCCGCGCTGAAGAGCACGGTCCTCCCGGCCGTGTTCAGCGTCCTCGAGAGCGCGGCGGCGCCCGGCCCGCTCACCCCCATCTCCTCCCGGTAGCGGGAGACGATCAGCAGGCTGAAGTCGATGCTGAGCCCCAGGCCCAGGGCGTACACCAAGTTGAGGGCGTACACGGACACGCTGCCGACGCTGGTTGCGAGGAGCAGCCCGAGGGTGGTCAGGGCGATGCTCACCATCGCGCCGAGGAGAGGGAGCAGCCCCGCCACCACGCTCCGGAAGATGAGCAGCAGCAGGATCAGCAGGATGGGGATGGCGACGCTCTCGGCGAGCCCGAGGTCACGCAGGCTCTGATCGCTTCCCTGCGCGTCGAGGGCGGTGGAGCCGCCCAGCAGCACGTGGCCGGCGAGCAGCGGATCGGCGTCGATGCTCGCCTGGAGCGCGTCCACCGCGCTCACCTCGTTGACCGGCCGCAGGCTGGCGACCACGATCGTGCTCCGTCCGTCCCGGGAGATCATCGCCGGCACCCCGGCCGACCAGGCGTCGCTGACGCGCACCACCTCGGGGCGCCGGAGGAGGACGCGGACCATCTCGGTCACCTCGGCCGGAGGCGGGGCGGCCAGACTGACCGGCGCCTCGAGCCGCACCAGGACCGTGTATCCCTCCTCCACGTCGACGCCAGTGGCGCGCTGCACCTCGGCGTGCGCCTGGGAGCTCGCCGATGCCGGGTCGTCGTACTGGTCGAGGCTGTCGTTCAGACGCCCGGAGACGACCCCGGACATCCCCAGGCCGGTGACCGTGAGGATCAGGAAGGCGAGCAGGACGAGCCACGGCCGGCGGCCGGTGATGCGGGCCAATCCGGACATCGGAGCCTCCAGTCTGGGCCGTCAGGGGGAGCCGTGTTCACCTTCATGACCACCGCCGCCGCCATGCTGGCGCTGATCATCGGGGGCCTCTCGGTGGTCAACACCATGCTGATGTCGGTGAGCGAGCGGGTGCGTGAGATCGGGCTCAAGAAGGCGGTCGGGGCCCGTACCCGCCACATCCTCGTCGAGTTCGTCGCCGAGGCCGGGCTGATCGGGCTGATCGGCGGCGTCATCGGCTATCTGCTCGGCCTGGTCCTCACCACCGTGCTCAACGGCAGTGACCCGAGCGGGGGGCTGTTCCTGGTGACCCCGGGGCTGACCGCCCTGGCGATCGGCTTCGCGGTGGCGCTGGGGGCGGGCGCCGGCCTGCTCCCCGCCATCCGCGCCGCCCGGATGGACCCCGTCAGCGCGCTGCGCAGTCAGTAGGAGAGAGACGAGATGCCCACGATCCGGCTGGAAGGCCTCACCAAGCACTACGGACGCTCCCCCCAGGTGGTCCGGGCCCTGGACGGGGTCAGCCTGGAGATCGAGCAGGGCGAGTTCGTGGCCGTGGTCGGCCGCTCCGGGAGCGGCAAGACCACCATGCTCGACTGCGCCGGGCTGCTGATGCGGCCGACGGCGGGCCGGGTGCTGCTCGACGGGGTGGACACCGGCCGGCTCGGGGAGCGCGAGCGCGCCGAGCTGAGGAGCCGGCGGATCGGCTTCATCTTCCAGGAGTTCAA
>JBEKXW010000013.1:0-82091 GCA_049511615.1 Candidatus Dormibacteria bacterium
CGATCAGCACGCGAGGCGGTCCACCTGATTCCTTCGCCCCCACAACAAGGTCACGTTTGGGATCGCGTTCGGTCCCAGGCGTGGCTGAGGGGGCACTGGATTCCCTCAGCAGGCGAGCGCACCCCAACCCTCATCACACGAAGGAGCTTCTCATGCGTCCAATGATCCTGTTTCTCGCCCTGATCGCCGTCCTCTTCCTCCTGGGATTCGCCCTGCACACGCTGGTCTGGGTGGCGCTCGTCGCCCTGGTGGTTTGGCTCGTGGTGCTCACGGTCCGCCCGCATGCCCGCGGCCGCCGCTGGTACAACTTGTAAGCACTGCCATCTGGCCGCGCCTCGCAGCGTGCGGGGACCTCTTCGGCGTCCCCTGGCCCCGCCACTTCGGGTTCGGAGGCAAATTCGAGAGGTCGAGGGGCACAAACGTCTTGGGCCCTGCCGTTGCGGCGACCACCTTCCCCTGCGAACCGTTGGACTCGGCGTCACATCTGCTCTGGTGCCCACGTCCTATGAGTGTGGTCTTCGTCGGTTGGCGTCTCGTAGCCAGTGGCAGCGGCCTTGGGCGACCCCGTGGGGTGGGGACGGGGTGAGGCTCGGTTTCGCGAGCCGGGAGGCGCCACGGTTCGACCGCCGGCCCCGCCTTGCCGTCGATAGGTCGTCGGCGTACTGCTCGCGGTGGCGGCCATCACCACGACTCTCGTGCTCCCGCGCCTGGCCGCTGGCCCAGTGCGGCCTACGTGGAGGCGCAGCGGGCTTGGCTGCCGACCGAGCGGATGCCTGCCTACGCCCCCGCGCTGAACCTCGTGGAGGGCGTCTGGAACCGCGTCAAGGGCGGGGCGCTCGCCAAGCGCGGCGACGACACCGTGGGAGCTGATCGAGCTCGCCGCCGGCGGGGTCCGCACGGCCCGAACCCAGCAGCGCTTGCTCTTCGGCTTCCTGGGGCAGACTGGGCTCACCCTATGAACGATCCCGTCAACCGCATCAACGAGCGTGGCCGAGACTGACCAACGGCTCGGGTAGCCAAGAGCCTACCGTGCTCTCGCGGCTGACGCGCGCTGAACGCAGGTGGTCCAGACAGAGGCGCGTCACAACCACAACCAGCCAGCCGCGAACATCGTCGATAGCGTCGGAGTCGATTCGCAGCAGCCGAGTGAGTGCCTCCTGCCTGGCGTGCACACCGCTCCGGAGACCTGGATTGTCGGCACCCACAGGCCTCAGTGTGTGATGCTGGTAGAGAGCCGGGGCCGCCGTGAGGCGCCGTCGCTTCGGCTGCCGCCAAGCCGGCCGCTGCGCCGGCTTGCCGAACTGGCACGCTCAGCCAACGACGAGATCCAGGTGGTGGAGGACAATGTGATCCAGAAGCCAAGAGCATGGCACGCCGGCTATCGCTCGGCGATCGATCATCGACAAACCACGCCGAACCGCGGCCGGCTGCTGACGTACTCGGAGGAAGTGCAGTGTTAACGGTGACCGCCTACTTTCTCGACGGCGCGCGTATCGACGGAGAGCTGGACGCAGCTGACCTTCCGTCCGATGATTTCTCCATCTTTGTCAACCAGACCAACATCCAGTCTGTGCGGGTGGCCGTCGGCGCTCTGAAGTACGTCGTCGTCCGGGAAGAGCATCCCACGATCAGCGAGCAGGACCCGCGCCAAGGGTCGAAGGCCCAGAAGCTCGTGCTCCGGCTTGTCGACGGAAGTTTCATGCATACATACCGCGATGATTTCTTTGCCGACGTTGGCCAGATGCTGCATGTCCGCCTCTGGAATCCCGGTCTGTCCACGCTCATCAAGGCCGCCATCTCCAAGCGTGCGATCGCGACCGTCAGTGACTTCAAGGAAGGCGACACCTCGTCGTTCGATCAGTCGACGCACCCGTTTGTCTACGCGCCTAGAGATCGGATACCCACGGGAGCGCCGTACGGACCAACATCTGCCATGGCACTCGATCCGAACCTTCGCCACCTCGCGAGCACCTATCAGCAGATCCTTTCGCAGATAATCTCCAACCCCTCGGACACGGGGGCACTCGAGGCGGCCATACGGGAGAAGCTGGACAGGCTCATGGCGAACGAGCCGATCCAACTCACCCCTGACCAGAAGCAAGGCGTCGCCAACCTCATCGTGCAGCAGGCAGTCGGCTTTGGGGTGATCGATCCGCTAATCAAGGATCCGACTGTCACGGAGATCATGGTCAACGGCCCCGGCGAAGTCTACTTTGAACGCGACGGGGTGATTCTGCGAAGCGACTTGCGATTCATCGACAACGATGAGCTCTCGGCGACCATTCGCAAGCTGGTTGAACTGGCTGGTAGGCGAATCGACGAATCCAGCCCCATGGTCGATGCCCGCCTTGCTGACGGGAGTCGACTCAACGCGGTCCTGCCGCCGGTCTCACCCATCGGGCCGATCTTGACGATTCGAAAATTCTCCAGTTTTGCCATGACGATGGAGGACCTCATCAGGGAAACCACGCTCAGCTCATCGATGGCTTTGTTCCTGCAAGGAGCAGTGCGGGGTCGAGCCAATATCCTGATCTCGGGCGGTACGGGCGCCGGCAAGACGACGACGATGAACGTTCTGGGCTCCCTGATTCCTGCTGGTCAACGGGTGATCACCATCGAAGACTCAGCGGAATTGAAGCTGCATCACCCCCATGTGGTGACGCTTGAATGTCACCCAGCAAGTGTGGAGGGTCGTGGCGAGCTCAACGTGCGCGAGCTGCTGCGCAACAGCCTGCGCATGCGTCCGGATCGCATTCTCGTTGGCGAGGTGAGGGGTGCTGAATCGCTAGACATGCTGCAGGCGATGAACACCGGTCACGACGGCAGCATGTCCACCATTCACGCCAACTCGGCTGCCGAGGCACTGTCACGTCTGGAGACCATGGTCATCGCGGGATCTGCGGACCTGCCATTGCTGGCGATCAGGGCGCAGGTGAGCTCGTCCATCAACCTGTTCATCCATCAGGCACGAATGATCGATGGCACAAGGCGAATACTGCAGATCGCTGAGCTCCCGCACTTCGGCCTTGAGGATACTCCTCGGTTCGAGGTGATCTACCGATTCGTGAAGGATGGCGATGCCGGGTGGTTCGAGGCGACCGGAGTGGTGCCCCGTGTGGTGGAGAAGATGGCCGTCTACGACAGCATGGTCGCGACCGAGCTCTTTGACCCGGAGTTGACCCGAACTCCCGTCACCCGACGGAAGACCGCGACCGGCGAGCAGAGCGCCGGCGATCGAGAAGCAGTACGGGCTCAGGCTGAGGGACCGCAGTGAGCAACGTGGGCACGGTGGGCGGCGTCTCCGCAGTATCCACAGCACAGTACCGGACTGTCGCCCCGGCGGAGTCGTGATTTGTGAGACGTCGCTCTACGGTAACGACGTCAAGGTCACAGATACGGGCAACCAAGGAGCTAATCAGCCTCGAGCCTGGGGGCGAGGTCGGCCATAGGCGTTTCGAGCCCAGGACGCGTTCTCCCGTCTGCCCCCGCCCCGACGCCGCCAAGCGCATACGCGTCCGGGAGAACGCGCTCTAACTGGTATTCAAGCTGGCCACCCGCCTGAGCACCAACTGGCGCTCGATCAACAGGCCCAACCAGTTCTGCCTGCTGGTATCCGGCCAACGCCCCGGATATGGCAGGCACGGCGGATCCGGCCGTGGAAGGAGCTGCACGTCATCTTGGACAACCTGTCGGCCCAAAAGAGCTAGCCTGTCCGTGACTGGCTGGCCCACAAGAAACGCCGCCGCTGGCACCTGCACTTCACCCCGACCAGCTCATCATGGCTCACCTCGTCGAGTGCTGGTTCTCCGTGCTCAGCCGCAAAGCCTTGACCAACACCAGCTTCACCTCCGTCGCCGAACTCGAAACCCGGATCGACTGCTGGGTCTCCCACTGGAACGACAACCCCGAGCCCTTCGTCTGGACCAAACCCGCCGACGTGATCCTCGACAAAGTCGCCCGCGGACAAGCCACCCTCGACCGGATCACCCAATCCACGACACACCACTAGGACGCGAGACCTCGTCTCAATTCGCCCGATGGTGCCGGGAAAGGGAATCGCACCCTTACTCCCTGCTACTGGGTCGGTGCCTCGACGAGGTTGAGAAGGCGCTCGAGACCCTCAGCAGCGTCCCCCCGGAGGCGATCAACCACCCCGGCGTAGGTGTCAGCTGTCAGCCGGATCGACGAGTGGCCCAGGATCGTGCTGACGACCTTCAGGTCGGCACCGCTCGCCAGGAGCAGTGCAGCACACCCGTGGCGTAGATCGTGGAACCGGCGAGGTGGTAGCCTGGCCTCGCCCAACCGGTCGTGGAAGGCATGGCTGACCCAGCTGGGATCGAGCGGGTCGCCGCCACGGTTGGTGAATACCAGGGCCTCGGCTGCGGCTCCTGGGAGGCCGAGACGCGCCCGCTTGACGCCCTCCAGCTCCTGATGCGCGGCGAGGATGGCTGTGAGTGGCCGGGTCATGGGCACCACTCGCCGCGAGTCGGCGCTCTTCGGGGGTCCGAGGGTGGTCACCCCACTCCGGCGCGAAAGCGCCTGCCGGACCCGCAGGGTTCGAGCGCCCAGGTCGACGTCGTGCCAGGCGAGGCCGAGGACCTCGCCGAGGCGAAGGCCAGCCTGGAGGGCGACGGCCACCGGCGCCTCGATCCCGCTGCCGGCGACGGCTTCGAGGATCCGGTTGGCTTCCTCGGCAGTCATGGGTGCCTGGGTCCGCTTCTCAACACGCGGCGGGGGGGCCAGCGCTGCTGCGTTGCGATCGACGAGGCCACGGCGCCGGGCGTCGTTGAGGGCGGCGCGTAGGATCGACCGGAGATGGCTCACCGTGCGAGGCGAGAGGCCGCTCTTGAGTTTGGCGTCGATCCACGCATCGACGTGCCGAGGTCCCAGCTCCGCGAGGCGGAGGCGCCCGAGGTCGGGCGCGATCGTCCGCCCGATATACCCCTGGTAGGTCACCCAGGTCGAAGGCCGGAGCGCCCTCTCCTTCCCTGCGAGCCACCCCGCCAGGTAGGAGCCCACGGTCTGGCGCCGGTCAGCTGGGGCCTCACCACGAGTGATCCGCCGCCGCTCGTCGTCGAGGAGAGCGACCACCTCCTGCCGGGTCGGGGCGTAGAGGGAGCGCCGGACCTGCCCGGGGCCCTCGCCCACGACGTAGCGGGCCTCCCAGGTCACCGGCCTGCCGGCCGCGGCGGCGCCACAGGAGGGGCAGGCCCTGACCTCAGGGGTCGGGGTCCAGACCCGGCCGCAGCTGCACCGCACCCGCTTGCGGATCGTGCCCTCCCCGCGACCCCGTCGTCCCACATGCGAAGTCTAACTTTAAGGGGTACATCAGGGGTACGGACGGACCCGAGATGGTCGACAGAGGGGCTCTCTGAATTCAGAATCGGAGCCGACGGGGAGATTCGAACTCCCGGCCAGCGGTTTACGAAACCGCTGCTCTACCGCTGAGCTACGTCGGCGCGGCACGGGAGGGGGACGCGGCGGGCCCGCCCGGGTGAGCCATTATCCCAGGTGCGTGAGGACCCGACGTACCCGGCCTGCCGCCCCGAGATGACCTCCGAGGCCCTGACCCGCTTCGCCGGGGAGCATGGCTTCGCCGTCGCCTTCGACGACGAGGGCCCTCCCCCGGACGATCCGCTCCTTCGCGTATACGGCGGTCCTCTCCGGGTTCGGCTGGGCACCCCCCGCCTGGTGGCGAACTTCGTGGCCACCGCGGACGGGGTCACCGCCTTCGGCGACGAGAGGGGAGAGGGGGCCATGGCGGTGAGCCTCCATCACCCCGCCGACCGCTTCCTGATGGCCCTGCTGCGCTGCGCCGCCGACTGCGTCCTGATCGGGGCGGGCACCCTCCGCGACGATCCCCACCACCAGTGGACCCCGAGCACCGTGATGCCGGAGCTCGCCGAGGAGGTGGCCGCCCACCGTGGCCTGGTCGCCGGTATCGCAGCCCCCCCCTCGCTCGCGGTGGTCACCGCGAGCGGCGCCCTCCCGGCGATCCACCCGGCGCTGAGCCGCCCCGACGCCGACGTCCTGGTCATCACCACAGCGGAGGGGGCGAGCCGGCTCCCCCCGATGCACCCCCGGGTGCGGGTTGCGGTCGCCGGTCAGGCCGGCGAGATCCCCGCGGGCGCCATCGTCGAGGCCGTGCGCACCCACCTCGCCGCCGACACCATCCTCTGCGAGGGTGGTCCCCGCCTCTTCGGTCAGCTCCTCGCCGGCGGCCGGATGGACGAGCTCTTCCTCACCGTGGCGCCCCAGCTGGCCGGGCGGTCGGAGCCGACCCCCCGGTCCGGTCTGGTGGCCGGCGTCGCCTTCACGCCACCCGACGCGCCGCGGCTGCGCCTGCGCTCGCTGCGACGGTCGGGCGACCACGTCTTCGTCCGCTACGCGGTCCCTGGTCGACCCACGTCCAGTTCGTCCTGCTGACCAGCGCGTGGTGGCCCGACGAGGTGGCGGGGGAGGTGCACATCCAGTCCCGGGTGGCCGAGCACGCCCGGCACCGACCCGATGATGACCTCGCAGGTCCTCCGCCCCACCTTTCCGCGGGTCCGGCCTCAGGGCGAAACTGGCCCGCCGCGGCTCACCGACTTGGCGAGGATGGCATCCGACCAGACCGGCACCGGGGCCGCGACCGGCCTGGGTGGCACGACTGGCCGGGATGCCGGCGGCAGCGCGGCCCGCGGCACCACCGGCGCGACCTCGGTGTCACCGAGCAGGAGTCCACGGCGGCGACGGATATGACGCCGGACCCAGTACCAGGCGGCGAAACCGCAGAGGGTGATCACCCCCTTGTCGGCGGCGCGCTGGAGCAGGGCCGCGGCCACCGCCGCCGGGCCCAGCACCCCCTGGGCGTGGAGCAGGCCGATGGCGGCGCCCTCGAAGCCGCCCACCCCGCCCCCGGGGCTGGTGGCCGCCCCGGTGAGGTAGGCGGCGCCGTAGATGAAGGTCGTGGTCACCCAGGGGACGGGCACGCCGCTCGTGCCCCGCACCATCAGCCAGAAGAGGGTCAGCTCGAAGAGGGCGCCGAGCACGCTCAGGGTCACCCAGAGCCAGGTCTCGCGCCGCCGCATCAGCCGGACCACCTGCTCGTGGAGCACCTCGAGCTGGAGCGCGGCTCGGCGCGCCACGGGAATGCGTCGGATCACTCCGAGCACGGCCTCGAAGACCGGGTGGATGGTGAGGATGCCGATGATGGCCAGGATCCCGGCCAGCGAGACCGCGATCCCCGAGATCCCGGCGGCGTAGGCGAGGGCGCCGGGGAGGGCAATGGCCACGATCACGGTCGTGTAGAGCAGCTCCTGGACGGTGACCGCGGCCATGGTGGTGCCGAGCGCGGCACCGGTCGCCTCGCTGGCCAGCTCGGCCCGGGCCAGCTCGCCGAGGGGCAGCAGGCCGAAGGCCTCGCCCCCCACCGTGAATAGCACCGAGGAACGGGGGGTGACCGAGACCGACTCGCTGCGCAGCAGCTGGTGGTAGCGGAGCCCCTTGCTGAGGTAGAAGCACGCGGTGAGCCCGAGGGCCGCGGGAACCATGATCAGGGGGAAGTGCGCGATGTCCTGGCCGAGCTGACCGGGGTTGAGGATGAGGATCAGGGCGACCAGGATGCCGACCGTCACCCCGATCTGGATGACCATGCGCACACGGCGGGCGCGGCTCATCGGGACATCGTCAGTCGGGACGCGGACCGGGGTGCGCGACGCGGTCGGTTCGTCACCGATCCTTTTCTACGCCCTCGCCGTCGTTGCCGTCGTCCTCGATCTCGCCCTCCAGGAGAGGGAGGGCGGCGTAGCCGACGGCACCCGGGCCGGTGTGGGTCCCGATGATCGGGTCGAGGGCGACGATCTCGCAGCGGGCGACGTCGCAGACCTCGCGAAGCCTGTCCTCGAGCCCGGCCGCGAGCTCGGCGGCGTCGGCGTGGAAGACCAGGATCCAGAGCCGTCCAGGCAGCTCACGCGCCGTCTTCTCCATCGCCGAGAGGATCCCCGACGCAGTCCGGACCAGGGCCACCCGTCCGGTCTGGCCATTGCTGAGCCGGAAGACGGGGCGCACGTGGAGGCTGTCCGAGATCCCCGCTATCAGGCTGTTGATCCGGCCGCTGCGGGCGACGAACTCGAGGGTCTCGAGGGCGCCGAACATCCTCACCTCTCGGATCGCGCGCGCAGCGCGCTCCACGACCTGGTCCAGCTCCGCGCCGGCGGAGCAGAGGCGGGCCGCAGCACGAGTGATCAGCCCCAGGCCGGCGGCGGCGGTGCCGGTATCGATCACGGTGACCCGTTCCCGCCCCTCCTCCTCGGCGAGCATCCGGGCGGCCAGGCGGGCGCTGTCGTCCATGCCGCTCCATCTGGCCGGGATGGTGAGGCAGAGGATCTGGTCGGCCCCGCAGCGGCGGAAGGCGTCGAGGAACTCCCCGGGGGGCGTGGTTGAGGTCTCGGGCGTCGCGCCGTCGCGCAGCCGCGCATAGAACTGGCGCAGCTCCTCGTCACTCCGGGCGTCGATCTGCTGGTCGCCGATCCGCACCGGGAGGTCGACGATGCTGACCGTGGATCTCAGCTCGGGGGGTACCAGCGCGCCGCTCCCGGTCACCAGCGCGCAGCGCAGGTCGGTGGCGACCATGTCGGACCAGGCCGGCTGCGCCCGCACGCGGGGAGGAAGCTCGAGGGTCACCGCTGACCCATGAGTCGCACTAGACGCGCCGCCTGCGCACGGGATGATCCACGTCTTTCCTTGCATCGGTCGCGAACGCGCCCCGCGGCCGGCGCCTTCGTCGCCGGTCGGAGGCCGAGCCCCACCCGGAAGCTGCTGCCTAAGATGATAGCCATGGCCGGTGCGGGCGACTCGGGCTCCGCTGGATCGGTGGAGGCATCATGGACGCACGTTGGGCCCTGGTCACCTTCTGTGCGGTCGGCTACCTCATCGGCAGCCTGCCGGTAGGGTACTGGGCGACCCGCTGGCGGCGGCTCGGGCTCGACATCCGGGGGTACGGCTCGGGCAACGTCGGGACCGCCAACGTCTACCGCCACGCCGGGTTCGCCCTGGCCGCCGTGATCGGGCCCATCCAGTTCGTCCAGGGCCTCCTTCCGCTCCTGCTCGCCCGCTTCGTCGGCGACCTCACCACCACCAGCCTGGTGCTGGTCGGCATCGCCGCGGTGGTCGGCAACGGCTGGTCGGTCTTCCTCGGCTTCGACGGTGGCCGCGGGGTGGCGGTCTCGACCGGCGCGGTCGCCGGTCTCAACCTCATCGCCCTGGTCGCGCTCCTCGCCTGCTTCGCGGTGGGCGCCCTCCGCAGCCACATCGCCGAGGGGGTGCTCGCCGGGTTCATCGTGCTGCCGGTGGTGGGGGTGGTTCTCGCGCTGACCCCGCTCAACACCGGCTACGCGCTCCCCGTGGGCTTCGCGGTGCTCCTTGTGCTCATCCTCGCCCGGCGTCTCGAGGGTGTGGTGGGGGACGTCAACCACTTCGGGGGAGCCCGTCACGTCGTCCTCGACCGGGTCCTCCACGACCGCCGGCCCGGACGGCCGCTGATCGGGCATCGCACCGACCCCTGAGATCGCGGCGAGCCCTGCTCGGCCGGCCCCGCGCCTACCTCTCGTCGGTCCAGAGCGGGTTGAAGGGGTACCACTGGTCCGGTGCCAGGGCGATGAGCGCGTCGAGCCGCTCGGCGAGAGCCTGGGTCATCTCGGGGATCGTCCCGGTGGGGATCGGCGGCTCGACCAGGATCCGGTAATGGCGCCCGTCCCGGTAGCAGGCGCACGGCAGCAGGGGGCACCCGCTGTGGAGCGCGATCGCCGCCGGCCCCGTGCTGAAGAGCACCGGGCCGCCGCGGAAGCGCACCTCGACGGTCGGCCCTCCCTCCGGGATGTCGACGAGGAGGGCCAGGAAACGCCCGCGGCGCAGGGCATGGAGGAGGCCGCGGGCGGCCCGGCCGGGGGTGAAGACCTCGAGTCCGCGGCGTTCGCGCGCCCAGACGATCAGGCGGTTGAGGCCGGCCGGGCGGAACTCCCGCATCACCGTGGTCACGGCCAGCCCGTGGGAGAGCGCCATCGTCGCCGCCATGTCCCAGTTGCCGAAGTGAGCCAGGCAGAAGATGCCCGCGCCGTGCTCCTGCCGCGCCCTGTCGATGTTCTCGAAGCCGTCGATCGGGTGCAGGCGGTGGACCGCCTCCAGCTCCAGGTCGTGCGCCCAGGCCAGGTCGACGCAGGTGCGGAAGTACTCGCGGTAGGAGGCGCGAGCCCGCACCCGGGCGCCGGTCGCCGTGAGGCTGGGGTCAGCCCGGCGGTGCCGGGCGGCACACGCGGCGACCCGGCGCGGGCGGGTCAGGCAGGCCACCGCGGCGACGGCGTCGGCGGCGAGGAAGCGCCGCCATCCCAGGGCCTGGGCGGTCCTGGACATACCGCTCCAGAACAGCCGCAGGGGAGCGGAGGGAGGGGACTGGCTCGCGATCGGGGCGCCCACCGAGGTGGCGACCGGGGAGCTCAACCGGCGGCCCGGGAGCTGTCCGCCGTCATGCTCGGTCACCCGGGCGGCGTCGCCCGATCTCGTCTCGATGGCGTCTCCGCCCAGCGCACTAGTCCAGAGGACTGGATCATAGCGAGGGAGGGTGCCGGCCCCAGCCGTGCCGGCGAGCGTAGGCTTGCCGGCGGGAACACAGCTGGGCGAGCCGGGGCGGCTGGCGGGCGGTGGAGGGTTGGCGTCGTGGCGATGCGGGTGGCGTGGTTCGGTCATGCGGCAGGGCGCCGGGCCGATGGGCTCACCGCGTACAGCGAGCACATCGTGGCCGCCCTGGTCGCGGCCGGGTGCGAGGTCCGCTTCTTCCACCATGACCTGGACGGGGACCGCACCCCGGTGGCCGACGCCGTGGCCCTCGAGGGGGTGCGCTTCAAGACCATGACCCTCCCCGCCCCCCACACCCTCGCCCGCATCGAGAAGGCCCTCGCCGACTTCCGGCCCGACGTGGTCCACACCTCGCTGAGCGTCTCGCTCCTCGACGGCGCGGTCGCCCGGGTGGCGCGCAGCCTGGGAGCAGCCTCGGTGGTCACCTGCCATCTCCCCTACGCCACCGCCCAGAGCGCCCGGGGTCGGGTGATGCGCGGCCTCTACCGGTACCACGGCACCCAGCTGCAGGAGTACGACCGCGTCATCGCCCTGTCCACGGAGCAACGGGACCTGCTGGTCCACACCGGGCTCTCCCCGGAGCGGATCGTGGTGATGCGCAATGCCGTCGACACCCGGCGGATCAGCCCCGGGCCCTCGGGGCTGCGCGCGGCCATGGGCGCGGCCCTGGTCGTGACCTATCTCGGCCGGCTCGACCCGGAGAAGCGGGTGGAGGAGCTCATCAGGTCGTTCCTCGCCCGCGGCTGGCCCCCCGACCACCTCCTGCTCATCGCCGGTGGTGGCAGCCAGGACCATAGGCTCCGGCGGGTGGCCGGAGAGGAGTCGCCGGTTCGGTTACTGGGCGTGGTGAGCAATGAGGACCGCCTCGAGCTGCTCCGCGCGACCGACATCTTCGTGCTCCCCTCGACCGCCGAGGGGCTCTCGCTCGCGCTCCTCGAGGCGATGGCGGCGGGTTGCGCGATCGTGGCCACCGGCGCCGGGGAGCACGGGCCCGTCCTGGACGGCGCCGGCCTGATCATCCCGGTCCAACCCCTGGAGCCCGCCCTCGGGGACGGGATGGAGCGGCTGCGGGCCGACCCCGATGCCCGGCGGCGCCTGGGCGAGGCCGCCCGCCGGCGGGTCCTCGAGAACTACGCCCTCGACCACTACGTCGAGGACCTTCTCCGGCTCTACGCGGACGCGGTCGCAGCCGTGGGGGAGTCCGCCGGCCGGGCCCGCTAGGAAGGGGGTTGCCCGCCGCCGGGGGTCCGGGCTGCGCTCGCCCCATCGAGGGGGAGGCGGGCGCGGAGGGCGGTGCCCGCACGAGGAGCGGAGTGGATCTCCAGCTGGCCCCCGGATTCGCGCGCCAGGTCGTGGATCAGGCTGAGACCGAGATGCCCGGCCTCGGCCTGCCGGTGGCGACTCTCGGCGGAGAAGCCGACGCCGTCGTCGGCGATCTCCAACTCGAGATGGCTCTCATCGCTCCTGACCGAGACCCTGACGTGATGGGCGGAGGCGTGCTGGGTGACGTTGCGGAGCGCCTCCTGGGTGATCCGGTAGGCGGCGGCGAGCACCGTCCCGCGCACCTCCCTGGCCGCCGGGGTGAGCCCGATCCTCACCTCGACCCCCTGGTCGCGCAGCGGCTCGGCCAGCTCATCGAGGGCGGCGGCCAGACCGATCTCCTGGAGGTCGGGCGGGGCGATCTCGCGGAGCAGGGTGCGCAGCTCCTCGATCGCCTCCGCGGTCGCGTCGGCGGCGTGCAGCATGGCCGTGCTGTCGGTCTCGTCGCCCCGCTCGGCCCGGCTGCGCAGGCCCAGGGCGATGGTGGCCAGGTCCTGGACGACGCCGTCGTGGAGGTTGCGGGCGATCCGGTGGCGCTCCGCGTCGGACGCCTCCAGCGCCCGGCGCAGCAGCAGCTCCCGCTCCCGTGCGTGGGCCTCCCGCTGAAGCTGGGCGGCCTGGGTTCGGGAGGCGAGCACCAGCAGGGAAATCTGGAGCAGGAGCACCGGAACCAGGAGGAGGAGGAAGCCGTCGGCTCCCTCCCGTCCCACCAGGACGATGCCCCCGAAAGCGGTGACGCCGGCGCCGAGGTGGTAGAGGAGCACGGCGCCGGCGTTCTGGCCCACGTAGCGCAGCATCCGCAGATCGGGCTGGGTCAGCCGCTGGACCACGGCGAGCAGCCAGATGTTGACCAGCCAGCAGACAAGGCCGGCAGTCAGGCCGCCGAGGAGGCCGGGCCCCAGCGAGGTGCCGCCTCCGGTCATGGCGTGGAACACCTCCCACGCGGCCAGGTTGCTCAGGAACTGGTTGGAGCCGTTGAAGACGCTCTTGAACCAGCTCACCCCGAACCGCGCATTGGTGCCGGTGACCTCGCCGGCGACGGCGACCAGCGCCCCGATCGGCCCGGCTGCCAGAGACAGCCCCAGGTGGGCAAAGATGGAGGCCGACCAGAAGCTGCCCGCCCCGGACAGGACCTTGACCGCGGTCGCGGCGAGGAGGAAGGTGGCGCAGGCTCCCATCGCCAGCAGCGCGGAGTCCGCCGGCAGCCGGACCGTCGCCACCGCCGCAGCCACGGCTCCCGCCGCCAGCACGCCGACGTAGGCGACCAGCGCCGGCGAGTAGTTGATCGGCACCGGCGGGGCCTCGACCGGCAGCCGGGGAATCCGGCCGGCCAGCCACCGCCGCCCGCCGAGGCCGGCGTGCTCCACGTCCGCTGCCGGCATCACCGATCGCCCCGCGCCCGGGTCAGTCCGTGTCAGGCGGGCGGTCTCGGGACCGCCGCGACCCTCGGCTCCTCGGAGCCGTCCTCACGCTCGATCTGAACGAGCCCCAGACGGAGAGCCTTGGTCACCGCCTCCAGCTTGGAGTGGGTGGCCAGCTTGGAGTTGATGTTCGAGAGCTTGTTGCGCAAGGTCGCGTGGCTCATGAAGAGCTGCCGCTCGATGGCGGCGTTCTCCCATCCCTGGGCGAGCAGCTGGAGCACCTCCAGCTCGCGCGGGCTGAGATCGTCGCCGTACCCCCGGCGTGTCGGGGCGGCCGGACCGATCAGCTTGGCGACCATCGCCGGCGAGATGGCGATGTTGCCCACCATCGCCCCGCGAATGGCGCTGGGGAGGTGGTCGAGGCTCTCCGACTTGCTGATGAATCCGTTGCAGCCGGCGGCGAGCGCCTCGTCGAGGACCTGGCGCTCCTCGATGGCGCTGACCACGATGACCCGGGTTCGGGGGTGCTCCTCGCGGATGTAGCGGGCCGCCATGGCGCCGTCCCCATCGGGGAGGTGGTAGTCCATGAGCACCACGTCGACGTGCCGGCGTCGGAGGAACTCCCGGGCGTCGTCGAGGCGCCGTGAGATCCCGTCGACCCGGATGTCCGGCTCGTCGCGCAGCGAGCGGGCCAGGGCCTCGGCGAACATCTGGTGGTCCTCGACGATCAGCACCCGGATCAGCGGGTTGGGCGAGAGGGTGAACTCGGGGGCCGTCTCGAACTCGGACATCGCGGCACGCAGAGGATATGCCTCAGCGGAGGCGAAGAGGCGTGCCGCGGCCCACAGGGTCCGTCGCACCGAGGCCTCGCCGTCGCTGCGCGATCTCAGGTCGACGAGGTGTTCCACAGCCCTGGCGCTCCGAGCCGATCCGCCGCAGGGGCGTGCCCCGTCCGATTCGCGGTGCCGGCGAGAGACCGGCTGACGGTGGCGGTGGCTGGACGCCGCCGGGCCCAGCCGGCGACCAGCACCGCGCTGCCACCCAGCCAGGCCAGCAGGAGGGTGGGCATCCAGCCGAGCCGCGGCGCGGCGATGGCGGCGAGCAGACCTCCCCCCAGCATCCCGGCATAGCCGAACAGCCACACTGCACCGCTCGCCTGGCCGAGCCGCTGAGAGGCGACGCTGCGCGCCATCTCGCTCGCCGCCAGGATCTCGTACGGCGCCGACGCCAGGCCGCTGAGCCCGGCCAGTCCAACGTCGACCCACGCCGAGCCGACCAGGGCAAAGGCCCCCAGGGGGATCAGCTCCCCGAGGGTGAGCAGGGCCATGGTCCGCGCGCCCAGCCCGCGGCGCCGGGTCCGGAGCAGCGCCAGGGCCCCGATGGCGTTGCCGGCGCCCACCGCCGCGTAGACCCAACCGGCGGCGGCAGCGCTGCCGAGGCGCTGCTGGGCGGCGGCGGGGAGCACCGCCTGGAGGCAGGTGATGGTGCCGAAGATGCCGAACTGGGCGAGGGCCAGCTGGCGCAGGAGGGGCCGTTGCAGCACCAGCCCGACGCCCGCCCAGGGACGCCCCCGCTCTGCGGAGCCGCCGGCCCTGCCCCGATCCAGGGTCAGCAGCCCGCCGAGCAGGCCGGCCAGAGCCAGGAAGCTGAGGGCGTCGGCCGCCACCAGCCAGGCGGCGGAACCCGCCCCGAGAAGGCCCAGGAGGCCGGCAGCGACGCCGGGGCCGATCACCAGCGCCGCCGCGTCGACAGCTCCGACCGCGGCGTTGAGACGACCCACGCCTTCGGCCGGGACCAGGTGGGGGATCGCGGCCTGGCCGGCGGGCTGGGCCGCCCCACCGGCCGCCTGGCTGAGGGCCAGGAGCGCGAGGACGGCCGGGATCGTGCCGGTGCAGAGGGCGACCGCGAGCGCCCCGGTGAGAGCCGCACGGCCGATGTTCAGGACCACCAGCGTGGACAGCGGTCCACGGCAGTCGGCGAGACGTCCGCCGAGCAGGGACCCGACCGGACGCGGCGCCACCCGGAAGAGGATCGCCAGAGCGGGGGCCGCGAGGCTGCGGGTGAGGGTGTAGAGGGCGACCGCCACCGCCACCGTGGTCAGCCAGTCGCCGCAGTCGGAGACGGCGCGGCCGGCGACGAACCGGGCGGCCAGCCCGGCCCGCTCGATGACGTGTGCAGATGTGTTGCTGACGTTCACGGTGATCCGTCTCGATTCTTTGAGCAACCCCGGCGGACACGAACTGGACAGCCGGGGTCCGACCTCCCCGCCGCGAAGAGGGGAGCAGGGCGGGCGCCGGATGTAGGTCGCCCTGCGGCGCCCGCCCGAAGGGGATGGAATATCGGTGGGTCAGTTCCAGCCGTTGGTCATTGCCGCTCCTCGGGTGTGCTCGCCACGCGGCGGTCGGGACCCTGCGGTGGAACCCGCCATGCGTGTGCGGCCTATCGGTCTGCGACCTCATCGTCGGCTCCGAGCCCGGAACCGCATAGACGCCGATGCATCCAATGGGGCGCGCGAATGCATCCGATTTCGCTGACGTCTGCGAGGAGGGTGACGGGCGTCACCGGTCAGGGGATGCATCTGCATTGCCCCGCCGGATGCATCTGCACTACGACGGGTATGTGGTGGGTCTGTCAGCGACCCGGAGCGGCGGGTGGGACCTGCCCGACGGCCGGACGGGGGGGATCAGCCCAGGGCGCCGTCCCTACGCCGCGTTCTCCACCCAGGTCCCCCAGCTCGAGGTGGAGGTCCCGAGCCCGACCCGGACCCGGGGGAGCTGCCAGAGTGCCGTGCTCAGGTCGTCATCGGAGTCGACCTGGAGGTCCTGCAGCCCGCCCACGTAACCGTAGCTCTGGAGGGTGGTGAAGAGGGGCTGCTCCGTGGCGCTGTAGGAGAACTGGGTCGCCCCCGGCCACACCCCGCTGTAGGCGATGAACTGGATCGGCTGCCCGCCGATGAGGCTCTCCAGCGTGGTCTTGCTCTGGTCGGTGACGAGCTCCAACTGCTGGGTGGTGGCGTCTCCCGCCCAGAGCGCGACGTTGTCCTTGAGCGTGTGGTCGCCGAACGAGAAGCCGGTGCTGGCCAGCTCGCGCAGCTGGGCCGCGGTCACGTACTGCTGGGGCCCGTAGACACCTCCGACCAGGGCGGTGCAGGGGAAGAAGACCGCGGTGAAGCCGAACTCGCGAAGGATGGGCGCCGCATTGGTCCACTGGCTCAGCCGGCCGTCGTCGAAGGTGATCACGAACGAACGCGGCGACAGCGGCAGACCGTAGAGGAGGGCGTCGGCCAGGTGCTGCAACGAGATGCTGGTGGCGCCGATCGAGTGCGCGTAGGCCATCTGCGACTGGAACTGGCTGGTGAGCGTGGTCAGCCCCACGTCGATCTCCCAGCCGTAGGAGTTGCCACCGTAGGCGCTCTCCTGCGGCTCCTGGTTCTCGACCAGGTGGTACATGAAGATGGGGACGTCGAGCTGCCGCTCGGTCACCGTGGCCGGGACGATCACGGGGGCGTCCATCGAGGCGGGGCCCTCACCCACCACCGATGCCGTCCCCGTTGCGCCGTCGTATTCGACCGAGATCTGGGTCATCGAGAACAGCGCTGCGACGCCCGGCGGAGAGAACGCACCAGGGTCCGCGAAGCTCACCCTGACCGGGAACCGCCAGGTGCCGGGTACCGACACGGCGGGGCTCTCCGGGTCGTACCAGGTGACGCCCGCGGTGGGCGGGCCGAGGCTGATCGAGGTGATCGCCGCCCCCTGGAACTTGGCCTGCAGCATGGCGGTCCGGGCACTCTGGCTCGGCCACAGGGCCTGGGCCTCGGGCGCCAGCTCGTCCCACTGGGCGTCGAAGGCGCCGCTCACGATCTGGCCGGCGAACTGCTGCGCCGCGGCGGTCACGACCTGGGAGACCGACGGTGCCGGCGTGGGCGTGGGCCGGGCGCTCGCCGAGGTGGCCGGGCCCGGCCGGTGGGTCGCCGGCGTCGCGGCTGGAGCGGCGCTGCAGCCGGCCAGCAGCAGCACCATCCCCACCACGGGACCCCGAAGGCGGATCACCGACTTACGCTAGCAGGACACCCGCCGCCCCTGCGCGTCCCCCTCGATTGCGCCAGCGCGGCCGCCGCCGCCTGTTGGCGGCGCCGCGACGCGCTACCCTGTGCCCCCCATGGAGAGCGCAGCCCCGGGTCCCTCCGCCGTGAAGCTCGATCGCCTCGACCTGCCCGCCCTCGACGCCAAGTGGCAGCGGACCTGGGCCGAGCGCGAGACCTACCGCACCGACATGGAGGGGAAGCGCCCCTTCTACTGCCTGATGATGTTCCCCTACCCGTCGGCCGAGAAGCTGCACATCGGCAACGCCTACGCCTTCACCGGGGCGGACATCTACGGCCGCTACCGGCGCCAGAAGGGGGACGACGTCTTCGAGCCGCTGGGCTTCGACGCCTTCGGCATCCATTCCGAGAACTACGCGCTCAAGGTCGGCGAGCACCCGGCCACGCTCACCGCCCGCAACGTCGAGTACTTCCGGGAGCAGCAGCTCAAGAAGCTCGGGCTGGGCGTCGACTGGTCGCACGAGATCGACACCACCAGCCCCGACTTCTATCGCTGGACCCAGTGGGTGTTCCTCCAGCTCTTCAAGTCCGGGCTCGCCGAGCACCGCGAGGGCCCGGTCAACTGGTGCCCGTCGTGCCTCACCGTGCTCGCCGACGAGCAGGTGCTGAGCGGCCACTGCGAGCGCTGTGGCACCGCCGTCGAGACCCGCTTCCTCAAGCAGTGGTTCATCAAGACCACACGCTACGCGCAGGAGATGCTCGACGCCCTCGACGACCTCGACTGGAGCGAGCGGACCAAGGTGGCGCAGCGCAATTGGATCGGGCGCAGCGAGGGCGCGCTCATCGACTTCAGGCTCAATGGCTGCGCCCGCGACCATGTCACGGTCTTCACCACCCGGCCCGACACCCTCTTCGGCGCCACCTTCCTGGTCATCGGGGCCGATCACCCGCAGCTCGCCGAGTTCGTCCGCGCGGACCGGAGCGCCGCGGTCGAGGAGTGGCGGGCGTCGCTGCTGCCGGCCGACGCGGAGCCCGACTTCTCGGTGGGCATCGACCTCGGGACCCGCGCCGTCCACCCGCTCACCGGCGAGGAGATCCCGGTCTGGGCGGCGCCCTACGTTCTCGGCGGCTACGGCACCGGGGCGATCATGGCGGTGCCGGGGCACGACGAGCGGGATTGGCAGTTTGCCCGGGTCCACGGCCTGCGCATCGTCGAGGTGATCGGTGGCGGCGACGTCGCGGTGGAGGCGTGGGCAGGGGAGGGGCCGATGGTCAACTCCGGCGCGCTCGACGGCACCCCGTCGGCGGAGGGCAGGCGGCGGGTCGTCGAGATGCTCGAGGCTCGCGGCGCGGGTCACGCCCACGTGCAGTTCCGGCTGCGCGACTGGATCATCTCGCGGCAGCGGTACTGGGGGCCGCCGCTGCCGATCATCCACTGCCCGGTGCACGGCCCCGTCGGCGTCCCCGAGTCCGAGCTCCCCGTGCTGCTCCCCGCGGTGAGGGACTTCCGCCCGCTCGGCACCGGGGTCTCCCCGCTCGCCCAGGTCGAGGAATGGGTCAACGTCGCCTGTCCCATCTGCGGTGAGCCGTCCAAGCGCGAGACCGACGTCAACGACAACTTCCTGGACTCGGGCTGGTACTTCATGCGCTACCCGTCCACGGACTTCGCCGACCGGGCGCTGGACCACGACCTGACCTGGCGCTGGCTGCCCGTCGACATGTACATCGGCGGCAACGAGCACGCGGTGCTCCACCTCATGTACGCGCGCTTCCTGATGCGCGCGCTGCACGCGATGGGGCACGTGCCGGTGCCCGAGCCCTTCGCCCGCTTCCGGGCCCACGGGCTGCTGACCTTCGCGGGCGGCAAGATGTCGAAGAGCAAGGGCAACGTGATCAACCCCGACGACTACATGGCCCGGTACGGCACCGACACCCTGCGCCTCTACCTGATGTTCCTCGGCCCCTACCTCGAGGGCGGCGACTGGAACGACGACGGCATGAAGGGCCAGAGCCGGTTCCTGGAGCGGGTGTGGCGCTGCGTTCAGGCGGCCGGCTCCGGCGAGGGCGGCGACGCGGTGCGCGAGCGGCGCCGCCACCGCACCATCGCCGCGGTGGAGGCTGCCATCGAGTCCCTCCACTACAACAGCGCCATCGCGGCTCTCCACGAGCTGGCCCGGGCGATCGACGAGGAGGCCCGCGAGAGCACGGCGCGGCGGATCGATGCGCGCACCCTGGTCCAGCTGCTGGCGCCCTTCGCGCCCCACATCGCCGAGGAGCTGTGGGAGCGGCTCGGCGAGCGCGGCTCGGTGCACCGGGCGCTGTGGCCGGAGCACGACCCGGCGCTCGCCGCCGAGCCGCGGGTCACCATCGCGGTGCAGGTCAACGGGAAGCTGCGGGCCACCTTCGAGTGCCCCGCGGGGACGCCCGCGGCGGAGCTGGAGCGCCTGGCCCTGGGTCAGCCGCGCGTGGTCGAGCTGCTGGCCGGCCGGTCACCGCGCAAGCTGGTGGCCGTGCCCGACCGGATCGTCAACCTGGTGCTCTGAGGGCTCCCGCCCCACCGTCCGTTGGGCTCAGCAGCCTCCCTGGATGGACCCGCAGGCGTTGTTGGCCGCGGAGATCGCGAGCGGGAGGAAGACCATCGCGAGCACCAGTGAGACGGCGCCGAGCACCAACCCGACCCGGGCGATCCCCTTGCCGGTCACCGGTGCGCCCCCCGCGCGGGCCAGGCTGACGGCACCGAAGACGACGGCGAGGGTGGCGACCACGAAGTCCGCGCCCATCAGGGTGTTGACGCCGGAGACGCCCGTGTAGGTCTGGGCGTCGATGACGCTGAGCTTGTAGAAGAAGAAGTAGACGGCGGGGATGACCGCCATCGCGAACCCGACGATCCCGAGCACGCCCGACGTGGTCGCCATCGTGTTGGTCGGACGGGGCGGCACCCCTGCGCCCGGCGGCATCCAGTACGGCGGGGGGTAGGGATAGGGCGCCGGGTGGGGGGGAGGCCCCGGGTGCTGCGGCGCAGGCGCGGGCCCGGCCGGCTGCGGAGCGGGGCCCGGCTGCGGGGTGCCCTCGGATTCGCTGGACGTGGTCACACGGTTCCCTCCTAGCAGGCACCGTTGGCGCAGGTGCCGAGGATGATCGAGTAGAGGGCCACCACGAAGAGGATCCCGGCGACCGCCGTGATGAACCCCAGGACCAGTCCCGCGGTCGCCATGCCCCTGCCCGCGCCGCCCCTCGCGCCGGCGACGGAGATGCCGACGCCTCCGAAGGCGATCGCCAGCGCGGCCAGGATGAAGTTGACGACGAGGAACCAGCAGAAGACGATCCCGACCATGCCCAGCACCAGCGCCGCGACCGCCGGGGCGTTGCCGGCTTCCGGCACGGCGTAGGGGTACTCCCCAGCGTAGGCGGTCGGCGGCGCGTAGGCGTCCGGCGGACCCCAGGAGTCGGGTGGTCGCAGGGACGGAGGAGGCGGCGATGGGGCCGGCGCGCCCGCGGAGCCGGTGACGGGAGGCCGGACCGGTCGGTCCGGGCCGTCGCTGGGGTCGACTCCTGGCGGGAGGTCAGAGCCGGGCATCGTGTCTCCCGGGCATGCGACGATGGCCCCGGATCTGGGCTGCGGGGTGCGCGGATTATGCGCCGATGGGACGCCGACCAAGGGGTCGGGAACAGCTGCTCACCGATCCGGGTCTGGTATCCTGCGCCAGCGCACGGGACACCGTGCCCGCCCGTCCGCCGATGGGCTCTCTCCCGCGCCGAGGGCGCGGGGGACCACTCCCCCGTCAGCTGTTGCCACTGAGCGATGAACCCACCCAAGCAATCGGATGTCTCCGGGACCGAGGCGCCTCGTGCCCTGTACGCGGTCGTCCGGCACGGCGGGCACCAGTACCGCGTCACCCCGGGTGACCGGCTCCTGGTCGATCGCCTCCCCTCGGAGGTCGGCTCCGTGGTCGGGCTGGAGCCCGTGCTCCTCCTGGCCGACGGCGACGGCGTGCAGGTCGAGACGGCGAGGCTGGAGGGGATCCGCATCGCCGCCACCGTGGCGGGGCACCGCCGCGGGCGCAAGCTCCGCGTCTTCACCTTCAAGCCCAAGAAACGACACCGGCGCACCCTGGGGTTCCGCGCCGAGCTGACCGAGCTGGTCGTCGATCGGTTCCTCGCCAAGGGGGAGCCGCTCCCGGAGCCGCTCGAGCTCGAGGAGCCGGAGACGGCGGAGATCGAGCCCGCGCAGATGGAGCCCGAGGAGGTTGCCGTCGCGGTTGCGGAGGCGAAGCCCGGGCCGGTCCGGGGGCGCCGCCGCGGATCCCGGGCGGTCGCCGCAGCGCCGGCGGTCGAGGCTGTCGCTGAGGCCCCCCCACCCGAGCTGGACGCTGAGGCCAAGCCAGCCGCGTCCCGGAGGCGACGCCCCGCCGCGACGCCTGCTGCGGTCGAGGCCGAGGCCGCCGCCCACGCTCCTGCCGAGGCCGGACCGGCCTCCCCGCCGGAGATTGCGGCCCCGGCGTCCGCTGAGGCGGCCGCGAGCTCACCACCTGCGCGACGCAGCCGGAGGGCGACGGCCGCCGTCAAGCCCGAGCCCGCCGGGCCCGAGGGGGCGTCCCCCCCGCCGGGAGCGTCCGGGACGGGCCGCCGGCGCGCCGTGCGCAAGGCATCTCCACCGGAGGCTGGTGAGTAGATGGCTCACAAGAAGGGCGGGGGCAGCTCCCGCAACGGACGCGACTCCAACTCCAAGCGGCTCGGCGTCAAGCGCGGCGACGGCTCCCTGGTGCTGGCCGGGACCATCCTGGTCCGGCAGCGGGGCACCCGGATCGTCGCCGGGGGCAACGTCGGGGTCGGCCGCGATCACACGCTCTACGCCCTGGCCAGCGGCCTGGTGGCCTACGACCGTCAGGGGGGCGAACGCACCCGCGCCAGCGTGCGCGCCCTCCCGGTGCTGCAGATGGCGGCGGAGCGCAGATCCTTCGGGGAGGCGGACGAGGCGGCAGCGCCCGCCGCCGCGACGCCCGGCGACGATTCTCCGCGCCTGGACGGGGCCGCCGAGGCGGCCGGCTGACCCCGCGGCGCCGTGCCGCGCCGTCCGTCGTCCCGGTCTGATCGGGGACCTCACCCGTGTTCCTCGATGAGGTCAGCCTGGAGGTGACCGCCGGCTCCGGCGGGCGCGGAGCGGTCAGCTTCCGGCACGAGAAGTACGTTCCGATGGGCGGCCCGGACGGCGGTGACGGGGGACGGGGCGGCAGCGTCCTCCTGGCGGTCGCGCCGGGTGAGAGCAGCCTGGGCCGCTACCGGGAGCGCCGCCGGTTCCACGCCCCTGACGGTCGCCCCGGCGGGGGAGCCCTGAGGAGTGGCGCCGAGGGCGCGGACCTGGTGCTGCCCGTGCCCGCCGGGACCGTGGTCACCGACGCGGACACCGGCGAGCCGATCGGTGACCTGGCGAGCCCTGGCGAGCGGCTGCTGGTGGCCGAGGGAGGTCGCGGCGGCCGCGGCAACGCCCGCTTCGCCGGCGCCGTCCGGCAGGCCCCCCGGATCGGTGAGCTGGGCGATCCCGGCCGGCAGCGCCGCATCCACCTCGAGCTCAAGCTCATCGCCGACATCGGTCTGGTCGGCCTGCCCAATGCCGGCAAGTCCACGCTGCTGGCGGCGCTGACCGGTGCCCGGCCCAAGGTGGCGGCCTACCCCTTCACCACTCTCCACCCCAACCTCGGCGTGGCCGAGCTCGACGGTGGGCGCACCCTGGTTCTCGCCGACGTCCCCGGGCTGATCGAGGGCGCCCACCGGGGAGCCGGCCTCGGCATCGAGTTCCTCCGTCACCTGGAGCGGACCAGGGTGCTCATCCACGTCGTCGACTGCAGCGCGGGCGCCGCCGCGGCGAGGCTCTCGATCCGGCAGGTCGAGGCGGAGCTGCGCGCCTTCAGCCCGCAGCTCGCCGACCGGCCCACGCTCCTCGCCCTCAACAAGGTCGATCTCCCCGGGGTCGGGGCGGCGGCCGGCGAGCTGGAGGCTGAGCTCCCCGCAGCCCATCCGATCAGCGCCGCCACCGGGAGCGGCACCCGGGCCCTCCTCGAGGCGGCGGCCGCGTTGCTCGCGGGCGCCCGCCCCGACGCGGCCGGGCCGGCGGATGGGACGGACCCCCGGGGCGGCGCCGCCGCAGGCGGTCACCGCGTGTACCGGCACGTCCCCAGCGAGCCCCCGCCCCTCCGGGTGGAGCGCGAGCCGGACGGTGCCTTCCGCGTCGCCGGCCCGTCGGTGGAGCGCCTCGTCGGGCGCACCGACCTCGACGAGGACGAGGCGGTGGCCGTCCTCCAGCGGCGGCTGGCCACCGCCGGCGTCGACGCGGCCCTGGCCGCGGCCGGCTGCCGCGACGGCGACACCGTCCGCATCGCCTCGGCCGAGTTCACCTACGTGACGGAGACCGGGGGTCCCCCGCCCCGGCCGCGGCGCCGTCCGCGCTGATGGCCGCCTCCCGGGTCGCCGTCTTCGGCGGCACCTTCGACCCCTTCCACCTCGGCCACCTGGCGGTGGCCGAGCAGGCCCGGGAGGGCGTCCTCGCCGACGAGACCTGGGTGGTGCCGGCGGGCGTCCCGCCCCATCGGGGCCCGGTGCATGCCGGCGCCGCCGATCGCCTGGCGATGTGCCGGGCGGCGATCGAGGGCCGGCCCCGCATCACCGTCGTGGACCTGGAGCTGCGCCGTCCCGGGCCGTCCTACACCGTCGACACCATGCACGACCTCGCCGCGGCTCACCCGGAGGTTCAGCTGTGGGTCGTCCTCGGCGCCGACGCCGCCCGCGAGATGGCCAGCTGGCATGGATCGAGTGAGCTGCTGACCGCGTACCACTTCGTCCTGGTCAACCGCGCCGGCGAGGCTCTGATCCACCACGCGGAGGCGATCGGCCTCGGCTTCCGGCCCGAACGGACCCGTCTGGTGGGGATCGACTCCCCCGACGTCTCCGCCACCGAGATCCGCCGCCGGGTGGCCGCCGGGGAGCCCCTGGCCGGCCTGGTCAGCCCCGCGGTCGCCGCGATCATCGCGGCGCGAGGGCTCTATCGCTGAGCGGGCCGGAGGCTGGCCGGCTCCGGCGGCAGCGCTGATCGCCGCCGGCCAGCCCGCGCCGGCACCGATGTCATAATCGTTGGCCGATGACGTCCGAGGAGCTGGTGGAGACGATCAGCGCCGCCGCCGCTGACAAGAAGGCCCGGGACGTCGTCAGCATCGATCTACGGGGCAAGACCACCATCGCCGACTTCTTCGTGATCTGCGAGGGCGACACCGACCGACAGGTTCGAGCCATTGTTGACAATATCGAGGAGGCCTGCCAGGCGGCGGGGGTCAGGCCGCTCCACGTCGCCGGCCTGCGCGACGCCTCCTGGGCGTGCATCGACTTCGACTCGGTGATCGCCCACGTCTTCCTGCCCGGGGAGCGGGTCTTCTACGACCTGGAGGGGTTGTGGAGCTCGACCCGGGCCCAGGCCAGCTGAGACGGCCGCCGCTCGGCCCTCAGCGCTGCGGCGAACTGCCCTCCGCTCACCCGGAGGGGATGACCGGTCCGGGGTTGGCGAGGAACTGGCCGAAGTTGATCACCGCCATCAGCATGGCCACCGCGCCGATGGTGATGACCGCGATCAGCGCCGTCCTCTGCCACAGCCTGAGGTCGTGGCCTCCGATGGCGCGCACCGGGGGGATGACCAGCCCGATCAGGGCCCCGGCCGCGAACCCTCCCAGGTGGGCATAGTTGTTGACGTAGCTGGAGAGGGTGAAACCGATGACCACCGTCATGACGAGGCAGAGGAGCACCCACTGGCGCAGGGTGTGGGCCAGGCCCGCCGGGACGTTGCGGCCCTGGACCCGGCCGAGCATCAGGATCAGGCCGAGCAGGCCCATCAGCCCGCCGGAGGCGCCCATGAACGCCTGGCTTGAACCGGGGAGGTTTAAGGACCAGGCGAGCGCGCTCACCGCGCTGGCGGCGAAGGCGGTGGCAATGAAGGTGGCCAGCATCGTCAGCCGCCCGTACATCGGCTCGACGATGCGGCCCAGGATGACCGTGGAGTAGCAGTTGACCAGCAGGTGGAGGGAGAGGTACGAGGTGACCCCGGTGCCGCTCCCGAAGATGCCGGGCACGTGGAGGAAGGCGGTGCTGAGGAACCGCCACCATTCGCTGCCGGCGCCCGGGTACCCGAGGTAGATCCCCCCCACCCCGAGATACGAGTCCTCGTAGGGCTGGTTGAGCACCGTGTTCTCGATCAGGAAGACGACCACGAACGTCGCCACCAGGGCGTAGGTCAGGCGCGGGGTGGCGACCATCGCCCGCCGGACCGGTGCCACATAGCCACCGTGGACGGCCTCGCGCTCGGCGAGATCCACGGCCGCGAGCGTCGGTGCCGCGGCTCCGCCACGGAGCGCCCGGGCCGTGGCCCGGATCTCGCCCACCCCGGGCGTCCCGGGGGGAGGCGGCAGCAGCGCTCCCGCCTCGCCGGTGTCGCCGTCCGCCCAGACCACGCCGACCTGGACCGCCGGGTGGGCTGGCGGGGGAAGCTGAGCGCTGAGGGGTGCGAGGGCCACCAGCAGGATGTCGCAGCGCGCCGCCGGCTGGATCCGAAGGCGGGCGTCGCCCCACCGCAACGCGGCCCCGATCCGCCGGTGGAGGTCGTCGGTCTGGGCGGCGGGGTCCTCCGGCGGCTGGAAGAATCCGACCAGCGCCGCACGGGTGCCGGTCCATGCGACCGCCAGCAGCTCGTAGTCGGGGCCCAGCTCACCGAGGCGGCTGTCCCTGGGATCGGCGAGGCGGAGACGGTAGCGGGTGACCAGCCCCAGGGCCACGGCCCGGGCTAGTGCCGGAGGCTGAGGCGGAGGCGCGTCGCCGTCCGGCACCGCGGTCTCGGTCATCCCGGCCAGTCTATCCGGGTGGAGGGACTCCCCCCCGCCTCCTACGCGCTATCGTCCACCGGCGATGAGCCGCCGCCCCTCGCCGCCACCGGCCCACGGATGAGCTCCGACCTGCGACTCACCCTCGGTGCCCTCTACCGTGAGATGCGGGCCGGCCTCGGCGACGCCGGCCGGGTGCGGGTGACCGTGGAGTTCCAGCAGCGGACCATCGCCGTGGCAGGTGACGGCGAGACGGCCGAGCCCGCAAGCCTGGTCCTGGAGACCCTGCTCGAGTACGAGGATCGGGTGCTCGATCGGGCCCAGGTCGCCCTCCGCGGCTCCGGGGGCCCGCCGCTGCGCTTCATGGTCGCGCGGCACGGCGATGCCTACGCCTACAGCCTCGACGGGGGGGTGCGCTGGGGGCGCGTCGCCGCCCACCCGCGGATCTTCAGCCTGGAGGAGTTCGAGCGGGAGCTGGCGGAGATCCCGGTCGAGGACGCCACCTACGACGTGCTCAACGCGGTGCGCGCCGGCGAGCCACCCCCGGGATCGGAGCCGGCCCCGGGCGGCGGCCCTCCGCCCCTGCCGGAACGCTTCGTCGACGCCCTCGACGTCAGCCTCGACCGGGGCGCCTTCCTGCGCCTGCTCCATGTCTTCGCCGCGGACGTCGACGACGATCCCGACGCACCTCTCCTGAACGCCTTCTCGGTGAGCGTGGAGGCCGCGGACGACGTCGCGCTCCACTACTGGTGGTCACTGAGCGACACCGTTGTCGCGACCGCCGATATCCCGGTCAGGGTCCGGTGCAGCGTGTCGATCCGGGTGGCCGCGCTGGGCG
Organism: Candidatus Dormibacteria bacterium; assembly: GCA_049511615.1. Classification (GTDB taxonomy): domain Bacteria; phylum Chloroflexota; class Dormibacteria; order Aeolococcales; family Aeolococcaceae; genus Changshengia. Next base: position 27,028 of record JBEKXW010000013.1, read on the forward strand.
ATGAGCAACCCACCGCCGTCAGCCTCGACCCGTCTCTGCCGGATGCCGCCGATCTCGACGGCGTGTGGGGGCTCCTGCGCGACGGCGCTCCCGGGGCCGCGCCGGAGGCGGGCGGGCCGGAGCCCGCCTAGGTCCCCGGGGTGGGGGTGGCCGCGGGCGTCGGCGACGGCGTGGGCTGCGGCTGCGAGAAGGGGGTGTCCGTCGCCGTTGGCAGCCCGACACAGTCCGGGTTGCAGATGGGGCCGCCGTCGCCCATGGAGCTGTCGGGGCCGGTGCCGGGGAGGTACCAGGCCCCGCCCGCCTCATAGACGTCGGAGGGCTGTGCGTACCACTGCACCGGCGTGCCATTGGTGACGCCTTCCATGTAGGTCTGCCAGATTGGCGCGGCCCCGGTCAGACCGCTGGTGACGTACGGGGACAGCCCGTACTTGGACTCCTCGCCCTGGGGGTCACCCACCCACACCGCGGTCAGGATGGTCGGGGTCCAGCCCACCGTCCAGTTGTCGTAGTTGTTGTAGCCGGACCCGCTGGTGCCCGTCTTGGCACTGACCGGGCGGTTGTCGGGGAGGGTCAGCTTGTCGTAGTAGCCGAACTCCGGCTGGCGGAAGTTGTTGTTGCTCAGCGTCTCGTCCATGACGTAGGCGACGTTCTCGGGGACCACCCGCGTGGCGTTGGCCTCGGCGTTGTACGACCAGACGGTGGCGCCGGTCGCCGCATTCGTGATCTTCACGACCGGCGCCGGGGCGTGGTGCACCCCGAGGTCGGCGATGGTGGCGGCGCCGTCGGCCAGGTCGAGCGGGCTGACGCCGAACGTCCCCAGCGTGAAGGAGTACTCGGTGGACGATGGGAAGTTCGCGCCCTGGAGCAGCGTGACCCCCGCATCGACGGCCAGGTTGGCGACGGGGAGCACGCCAATCGCGTACTCGGTCCGGACCGCCGGCAGGTTCAGGGAGTTGCCCAGGCAGTATTCGAGCTCGCAGAAGCCGAGACCGGCGGAATAACCCTCGTAGTCCTTGGGCGTCCAGCCGTCCAGGGTGAGGGTCTCGTCCGAGATCTGGGTGGTCATGGTGTACTGCCGGGAGGCGATCGCGTCGGTGTAGGTGAAGAGCTTCATGGTCGAGCCCGGCTGGCGCTCCATGATCGCCAGGTTGTCCTGGCCGTAGACGGTGCTGCTGTAGTTGGCGCTGCCGGTCATGGCCAGGACCGCGCCGGTCTGCGGGTCGAGGCTCACCAGAGCGCCGTCACCCCCGGCGGCACCCTGCACGAACCACTGCGGGTTGGAGGTGATCACGCTGTGCACCGTGGCGTCGCCGAGCGCCTGGTCCTTCAGGTTGAGCGTGGTGTAGATGTCGTAGCCGCCGGGGTTCGAGAAGGTGTCTCCCTGGAAGAGAGCGGGGAGGTAGTAGGTGGTCAGGTAGTCGAGGAAGCTGGAGGTATCGGCCCCGTTGATGACGTCCGGCGGCCCGTAGTCGGTGTAGGAGTAGTAGGTGAGCTTCTCCGCGTACGCGGCGGTGGCCTGGGCCTGGGTGATGCTTCCCATCGTCACCATCGCCTGCAGGACCGCGCCCTGCCGCTGCTTGGCGCTACCCGGGTTGATCACCGGGTTGTACTCGGAGGGCGCCTGGGGGAGGCCCGCCAGCATCGCCGACTGGGCGAGGTCCAGCTGGCTGGCGGACACGTGGAAGTACGTCTCCGCCGCGGTCTGGATCCCGATCGACTGGTTCCCGTAGGGGATCCGGTTCAGGTACATCTCCAGGATCTGTGGCTTGCTGAAGTCGTCCACCAGCTCGGCGCCGAGGATGATCTCCTTGATCTTGTAGGCGAGGCTGCCGTTGTCCTGCAGGAAGCTGATCTTGGCCAGCTGCTCGGGGATGGTCGAGGCGCCGCCGGCGTTGGCGTGGCGCAGGTAGCCCCACCCCGCCTCGGCGATCCGGCCCAGGTCCAGCGAGCTCTCGCTCCAGAAGTGACGGTCCTCGACGTCGACGGTGGCCTCCTGGGCGTACTGGGAGATCTGGTCGAGGTCGGCGTGGAGGTGGAAGTAGCCGGGGGGGTGGAGGACGGCGATCAGGGTGCCGTCGGCCGCGTAGACGTTGGTGTCGACCGCCGGTTCCATCCCGGCGACCGTCGCCGCGTCGGGGATCTGGCCCAGGTAGACGTTGTAGCCGGTGTAGACGGTGGCCGCCGCCCCGGCACCGCAGGTGCAGAGGAGACCCAGGAGCAGCAGGGTGGTGCGCAGCAGGGGACGCCGCGGGCGTGGCGCCTTCCGCCTCCGGCCGAGGAGCAGGTCGCGCCGGAGGCGGCGGCGGCCAGCGGCGGCCGGGAGGGCTTCGACTCCATTCTGTCCGGCTCCCCCGCCGTTCCCGTTGCCGTTGGAGCCGCGAGGCCGGACGGTCCCGGCGCGCACCCGGCGCGGGCGGGGGTTGTCGGGCTGGTTGTTGGGCACGACCTGATGAGGCTCCGATGAGGTGGCGCGTCTGTGGGGCGGCGGGGCGTCCCCGAGGGGGAACGGACCCGGGCCCGTCCAGGTTACGCGCCGTTGAGGATAGCGGCGACGCTGTAGAGCCCGACGACCACGACGAGGATCGCGGCGCCGACCCAGAGGGGGCCGGGGGGCTCCTCGATCCAGAAGGGGCCGACGCGCCGGCCCACGCGGGCGCCATCGTCCAGGGGGATGGGCATGGGCGGACGGTACCACGAAGGGATCGTTACGGTCCCGTTACCATTCGCAGAGGTCCGAGCCCCCCCTGGAAGTTGGACCCTCCCTGCTGGGGCGGGGTCGCGGACGCAGGACTGTGGCAGGTCGATGACAGTTCCCCGGCCGTGCCGGGGCTCGTGAACGTGGCGATGACACAATCGGCCGAGATATGGCCGTCCAAGCGTTTCCCATCGCGCCGGCCCCGATCGCGCTTCCCCCGATGCCTCGATCTGCCGAGGAGACGGGGCTCCCCTTCAGCTTCGTGTGCGATCTGGTCCTCAAGGTCCTGTACTTCAACGGCAGCATGCTGGGGGGTGACGTCGCCCGCCACGTGTGCATCCCATTCCCCTTCGTGGAGACCACCCTCAAGTTCCTGGCCGACGAGGGCTACTGCGCCTCCGCCGGGGTCAGGGCCGCCGTCCTCGCCGAGGACGAGTCGATCAACGCCGGCATGCAGTTCACGATCACGACCACCGGCCGGCAGCGCGCTCGCGAGCTCCTCGAGATCAACCAGTACGCGGGCCCGGCACCGGTCCCCATCGGGGACTACAACGCCATGGCCGCCCGCCAGGCCGACGTCGGGATCGCGGTCAACCGGGCACGGCTCCATGAGGTCTTTGGCCACCTGGTGCTGAGCCAGCGGGTGCTCGACCACCTCGGCCCGGCTCTGTCAGCTCGCCACGCGTGCTTCCTCTACGGCCCGTCCGGGAACGGCAAGACGAGCATCGCCGACGCCAGCGCCCGGGTGATGGGCCCCCCCGTCTTCATCCCGCGTGCCCTCTACGTCCATGGCGAGGTCATCCGGTTCTACGACCCCATCTACCACACCCCGATCGACCGCCAGCTGCCTCCCCACGACACCCGCTGGCAGCTCGCCGAGAGGCCGGCGGTGAAGGCGGGTGGCGAGCTCACCCCGCGCATGCTGGAGCTGGGGTTCGACGCGGCCCTCGGCTTTTACGAGGCCTCCCTTCAGCTCAAGGCGAACGGTGGCCTGCTCCTGGTGGACGACTTCGGCCGGCAGCAGAAGATGTCGCCCCGCGACCTGCTCAACCGGCTCATCGTCCCCCTGGAGAACGGTGTCGACTACGTCAACATCGCCCGTGCCGGCACCAGCGTGGCGGTGCCGTTCACCTGCCTGCTGATGCTGAGCACCAACCTCGAACCTCACAACCTGATGGACGAGGCCTTCCTGCGCCGGGTTCGCTACAAGGTGCACGTCCCCGATCCCACCCGAGAGGAGTTCGCGGAGATCTGGCGGCGGGTCTGTGCCTCCCAGGAGATCCCGTACCGTGAGGAGGTCATCGCCGACCTCATCAACCGCCACTACCTTGCCCTGGGACGCGACTTCCACGGCTCGCACCCCCGTGATCTCCTCAACCACGTCATCCACCTCTGCCGCTACCTGGGTCGCGAGCCCGAGCTGACCACCAAGCTGCTCGACGAGGCCTGCGAGACCTACTTCGTCGACGACTCGTCGAACGGCTGAGCGATCCCCGCGGTCGGGCAGGCGGAAGCGGTCCCGGCGCCGGGGACCCTCCGGCGTCCCGGCAGGGGGCAGGAGCCTGGAGGCTAGACTGGGACCCCGCTGGGGCCGGTAGCTCAGCTGGGAGAGCGCTGCCCTCGCACGGCAGAGGTCCGGGGTTCGAATCCCCGCCGGTCCAGTTCCCCGCGCAGCAGGCTGCGCGGGGGCCCCTTTCATTCTCACAGGGGCTCGCCGCCCCTCGCCGGCCCGGCAAAGCCGGCCCCGGCTCACCCCGCCATGCGGGCGATCCGCGGGGAATCCCCGCCGAGTCCCGGTTGCGGACGGAGGGTCGACACCGCCGCTCCACCAACGGCTGACACCCGCCGATTTCAACTCAGCACCACCCCCGGTCGGTGTGGCCCCATCCGGGTGCCGCTCGACAAAGGAACATGGTGCTTCGGGGTGGCTGGCGCCGGAAGCCGTGGCCGAAGAAGGGATACCGGTGCGGTGGCTCTACCCGCGCTGTGGCCATCGACCGGCGGGGCCGCACCTGGCCTCGACCACCGCGCTACTCAGGCGGGGCGGAGCCCGGCCGAAGCCGGGCTCCGCGTTGGGCAGTCTCGGCAGGGGGAGAATTAAGCGGCAACCACCGCATCGATCGAAGCGCCGGCACCGGCTCGGACTTCGGGGGTTTCGTCGGCGCCAAGAGCAGCGGGATTGAACCCCTTGAAGGTGAGCCACAGGCCCAGGAACGCCTCCCAGAGGAACTCCGGGACCGTCGCTATGCCCTGCCACGCGGAGCCTGCCGCGAAGAGGCCGAACAAGATCGCGATTCCCGACGCGGCGAGCAGAGGTCCTCCAATGAGCCCCAGCAGCGCCACGCGGCGTGGCACCAGGCCGGACCGGTACATCAGGTAGCCCAGCATCAGCCCGTTCCCGAGGCCGGCCACAAAGCCGGGCCCGAGCAGGAAGGTCCAATTGTGGATGGCGACGAGCGACTTGCCAACCGTGACTAGCGACCCCGCATCCGACCCCCCGGCCCCCTGCCGCAACGTCACGACCGCGAGCAGGCTGACGATGCCGACCAGAATGAAGGTGCATTCAACGAGGCGAGCGGTGACGTAGCCGAGAGCGAGACCTTCGTTCTGCCGCTTGAGGATCGGGAACAGCACGACGGCGGTGCCGACGTTGGTGATGATCAGAAGCAGCTCCATGAACGCCCCCAGGAGTACGCGGGTGTCGGCACCGCCACCAGTGATGTAGTTCGGATTGGTGAGAACAGGTCCGTATGCGAAAACTCCCGCAATCGCAGTGATGAAGGTGAGGATGAAGAACACCCCGGCCACCAAGGCAACTCTTCTTGTCGAGTTCAACCGGACTCCTCCTTTCGATCTGGTTGTTGTCGTTATGGTTCTTGGATTCATCTGAAGCCCCTTATGTTTCATGCGGTCATCGACACGATGACCACCCACTGGCGCTCACCACCAACGCGAAACCACCCGACCGCCATCAGCCACCTCCTCCCTCGCTGCCGAGTCCCTCTCCATGCGAGGGTTCGCCCTGCCCAGCAGCCTTGGAAATCGCATGCGTGGAGGTCAGGCCGATGACTTCGTAACCGCGCAATGCTTCGAGAAATGGCTGGAAGCTGCCGCTTACGAGGCAACGCACTCGACGGCCGTCGACCTCCACCTCGCCGACCCCTGACGCCCGCGCTATCTGTCGGGTTGGTGGGGGGCCGACGAAGGTGACCTCGACTCGTCGGGTTGGAAGCTCCTCGTTCATACTGGCGAGCGTGAGGGAGCAGCCGGGAACGCGACATCGTCAGGATTGCTGATTGGATGCGTAGTCGATCCGGTTACGGGTACGCCGGCGTGACAACTCGAGGCCAGGATGGCCAGGCCTAGGCTCCAGTCGGGCAACCTGCCCGCGGAGGTGACGAGCTTCGTCGGCCGCCGGCGGGAGCTTGGCGAGATCCGGAAGAAGCTCACCACTGCCCGCCTGGTCAGCCTCGTGGGGCCAGGCGGTGTGGGGAAGACCCGACTTGCACTTCGGATGGCAGGCGATCTCGAACGTGGGTTCGCGGACGGCGCCTGGGTGGTCGAGCTGGCCGAGGTTCGTGATGGGGCCCTCGTGAGCAACGCCGTGGTGGCGGCACTCGACCTCCGAGACCAGGCCGCGACGAGGCCCCTGCAGATCCTTGTCTCCTACCTGCGGGACAAGCAGCTGCTGATCGTCCTCGACAACTGCGAGCACCTTCTCGGCGAGGCTGCCCAGCTCGTGGACGACATCCTTCGCGCGGCACCCAAGGTGCGGGTGATCACCACCAGCAGGGAGCCGCTCCAGGTGCCGGGCGAGCACGTGCTCCCTGTCCCGCCGCTGGACCTACCTCAGGGAGATGGAGCAGAGCCACTCGCCCAGCTGCGACAGAACGAAGCCATCGCGCTCTTCTGTGAGCGGGCAGCAGCAGCATCGGGCGCGTTCGAACTGACCGGCTCGAACCGGGCGGCCGTCATCCAGCTGTGTCGTCGACTCGACGGTCTGCCCCTGGCCATTGAGCTGGCGGCGGTCAGAACCCGCGTCCTCACTGTTGAGCAGATCCTCGACCGCCTGGGTGACCGATTCGCGCTCCTCACCGCGGGAGGCCGCGCCGCGCTTCCTCGTCATCAGACGCTTCGAACGACCATCGACTGGAGTCACGACCTGCTGACGCCGGGCGAGCAAGCGCTCCTGAGGCGGTTGGGCGTCTTTGCCGGTCGGTTCACGCTCGAGGATGTCGAGGCAGTCTGCGTGCCGGACGAGGGGCCTGCATCCCAGGCCCTGGACGCGATGTCATCGCTGGTTGACAAGTCGCTGGCGATAAAGGAGGAGGTCAACGGCCTCGGCTGTTTTCGACTGCACGAGACCATGCGCGAGTACACCAATCTCAAGTTGCAGGAAGCGGGCGAGGAAGACCTGCTCCAGGAGCGATACGTCGAATACTACCGGACCAGGTGCCGGCAATCTGCAGACCAGGCCTGGTCGCGAACGCTGGGATGGCTCGCCTGGACTGAGCTGGAGATCGACAACATCCGATCGATCCTGCAGAGATGCATCGCATGCGCGGATGCACAGCGCGGGCTCGAGCTCGCCGGCTCAATGGCGTACTACTGGATCATGCGCGCGACCACGGAAAGCGTGCGCTGGCTCGACGAACTCTTCGCGTCCGGACCGGGTTCGCCGCACACCCTTGCGCGGGCATACCGGCTTCGGGGATGGTTGAGCCTGCTGCAGGTGGACCCTGTCGCCGCCAGGCCGTGGCTCGCTCGGGCGATAGCGGCCGCGCGAGAAACGGGCCCGCTTTCGCTGTTGTCGGAATCGCTCACGACGGCCGCAAACGCTGAGACCGTGGCGGGTGACGCGGTGGCCGCCAGGAGGTTCCTCGACGAGGCCGAAGCGTTGAGCTCGCAACTCTCCGACTATCCGGCGACCGTGGGCGTGATTCAGGCTCGGATCGTCGAATCGATGTTCCAGGACCATCGAGATGCGGCCGGAGCAGCCGCCTGGGAGGGTGTGCGGGTGAGTCGAGACGTGGGTGACCTCTACATGCTTGGGCAGATGCTGCTCAACGTGGGCCTCGTCGCGATGATGGGCGGTGACTTGGAGGCGTCGAAACCACGATTCCTCGAGGCGCTGGGTGTCGCTCAACAGATCGATGATCGCGCCGCCCAGTTCTTCTTGCTGAACGCTCTCGGCTGGCATGCCGCGAGCTCCGGCCAGGCGCGCCTGGCGGCACAGCTCCTCGGGGCGGCGGAAACCGTCGGAGCCGGGGCCGGCTCCAGTGTCGCTGGACCGTTTGTTCCTATGGTCGCCGCAGCCAAAGAGTCGGCGATTGGCGCGCTGGGGACGGCGAAGTTCGATGCCGCATTTGAGGCGGGCAAGCGCTTGAGCCGCGACGAGGCAGTGCGCCTCGCGCTGGGCGCACCCGAACCCGCCGGGGTCCCTGCTCCCGGTGGCGCGGGCGCCGGGCCCCTGGCAAAGCGCGAGCTGGAGATCGCGCGGTTGATCGCCGAGGGAATGACCAACAAGCAGATCGCTGCCCGGCTGTTCATTTCCGACCGCACCGTCGCCACGCACGTCGGCCACATCCTCAACAAGCTCGGGTTCAACTCTCGCGCCGAGGTGGCCGGCTGGATGGCATCGGCAAGTCGATGAAGGTTGCCGAGCTGTCAGCCTGCTGGCGGCGTCCGACGGGTTCCGGCCGGTGGGTTCGGAGACGATCGAGCGCTACGGCACCATGGGATCGAGGAATCGAACCCTCTACCGGGCGGGGTCGGGCGAAGCGGAGTCGGTCTGTCCGGCTGATCTAACGGTTCAGTGATTCTGACCGGGTGACGGCGGGTAGAGGCGCCAGGGGTGGTTGGGTGCCGGGGGATGGGGCCCGCGGGAGGGAGCGACGGGAGGCTGACGGCGCTGGGCGAAAGTGACCAGACCTGCTGGGCGAAACTGACCAGGGCCGCAGCGGTCGCGGCGGCCGGCTTGTCGCCGGGGGAGCCGCTGCTGACCCGTGCGGAGTGGGGTTCGGGTTCCTCCCTGTTCACCGACCGGGTGGCGTCGACGCGCCGGACCGCCGTTACTCGGCCGACTCGGGCCTCACCGGCAGCGCCGGTGTGACGTCGGTGTGAGCGAAGTCGTCGCCCTTGAAAAGCAGGGGCTCTCCTGTCGCCCGAGCCAGCGCGTAGGCGAAACAGTCGCCAAAGTTGAGGGCAGCCGGATGGCCGCTTCCCTTCCCGAAGAGTTGATAGGCCCGGCGGCCGAGCTCGGCATGCTGCTCCGTCATCGGTTCGATCCCCAGTGGGACCGCCCGAACCAGGTCGTCGAGCCGTCCGCTCAGCACCGCATCACGGTTGGCATCGACGACCAGCGCGGTCTCGAGGTAGGTAGCCGCCGACATGCGGGGCGCTGCCGCGCTGGCGAGCGCCTCGATGTAGCGGTCGGCGTCGGGCTCGCCGCGTAGGATGGCAACGACGGCCGAGGTATCGACAATCACCGCGGCAGGCCCAGGTCGTCGTAGAGGAGACGGGCGAGGTCGCCGGTGCGATACGGCTCCACCCAGCGGCGAGCTGCGTCAGCCGAGATCGCTCGAATCCGAGCCGCACGCTGCGAAGCCGCGCCCACTGCCCCGACCCGGAGGTGGTCGAGCCGTTCGCGCACCGCAACCGTGACGGCCTGGGTCACGGTCTCGCCGGTCGTCGCTGCCAGCTCGCGGGCCAGGCGGACCGTTGCTGGGTTCTTGATGTTCAAGCTCACAGGTGGAATTCTACCACCTACTGGGCAGACATCTGCCAATGACGCCCCTCAGTGGGTGTGGCCAGGCTGCAAGGAGCCGAGACTGGCTCCGGGGTCGCGCACCGCTCGGCCGGGACCCCCTGCCGTTGCTGGGTCTGTTGGATGAGGGCGTCGCCCTCGACCGCCCCGAGCAGCCGCGACGCGGGGAAGACCTGCGCCACCCAGCTCGGACCGTGGCGCCGGTCCACCTTCAGCACTCCGAGGTCGAGCTCGGTGACCTCGCTCACGGAGACGCCGTAGCGGGCGTGAAGGTGGCCGGGAAGACGCTCGAGGCCGGCCCGGGGTCGCAGCGTCTCGAGCTGGCCCTCGGCACCCTGGCCGCCCGTCTCCCGGTCGCCTCCGTCTTCTCCCCGCCCCCCTCAGGCCCGCCGCGTTCGCATGGTACCCGCGGGCGGGCGCCGGCCATGGTCACGCGGCACGGGCGAGAACCAGAAAGGGCGCCCCGAGGGGCGCCCTTGCCGGCGACGCGACGGCCGCGTCTAGGTGGCCCGCCGCTGCCAGCGGGTCTTCTTGAGCATCTTCTTGTGCTTGTGCTTGCGCATCTTCTTGCGCCGCTTCTTGATGACCGAGCCCACGCGCGCCTCTCCAGGCCGGCGGCAGGACGGCTGCCAGCTCCGGCCAGTGATTGATCCTATGTCAGCGGGGGCCGACTATACGCGCTCCGCCGGATCGCCCGCTGCTTCGCCCCCGAGCCCTCGCTTGGACGCAAGGGCCTGCCGGAGCCGTCGGGCGGTGATCTCCAGGTGCTCGGGCACGACCTTGACGTCGGCGAGCACCGGCATGAAATTGGTGTCGCTGCCCCAGCGGGGGACCACGTGGAGGTGCAGGTGGTCCACGCTCGCCCCGGCGGCCGCGCCGAGGTTGAATCCCACGTTGAACCCCCCCGGCTGCATCTCGGCGGAGATGGCGTCGAGGGCCCGCTGGGTCGCTTCCAGCAGTGCCAGGCCCTCCTCGGGTGTGAGGTCGCGCAGGTCCGCGGCATGCCGGCGCGGCGCCACCATCACGTGACCGCTCGTGTACGGGAAGCGGTTGAGCAGCGTCACCGTCCGCTCGGCCCGCTCGATGACCAGGCCGTCCGAGGCGCCCGCATCGGCGGCGGCGCAGATGAAGCATCCGTCCGATGCCGGGGCGTCGCCGGTCACGTAGGCCATCCGCCAGGGCGCCCAGAGCTGCCGCATCCACCGGACGTTACTCGATGACAGCAGCGTGTCGTGCCGTTCGGCGGGACCCCCGCGGCCCCGAACCTGGACGCGCGAGGTCGCGGCCCACGCCCTCCTCACGAGGGTTGACCCCTGGCGCCGCGGCGCCATCGTGACGACACCAATAAGGCAGATCGTGTTCACTTGACGCGATTGGGATTCCACATAAGCGCATCGTGGGTGTCCGACACGGTCAAGTGCTCGTAGACGTCGTGGATCATCCGCAGGCTGCTGTGCCCGACGATGTTGGCGACGTCGGTCTCCCGCAGCCCCCGCTGGGCGCACCGGGTGATGAACGAGTGCCGGAAGAGGTGGGGGTAGACCCGCCCGCTGAGCACGTCGAGGCCCAGGTCGCGGATCAGCTGCTCCGCCCCGCTCTTGGTGAGCGGCTCGTATTCCATGGTGCCCCGCCCCCGCCGCGTGCCCGGGAAGAGGTTGGGGTAGGCGCTCTGTCGGCGGGTCCGCTTGACGTACCGGTCCAGCCGGCTGGCCAGACCGGGTGCGATCGGGACCATACGCTCCTTCTCGCCCTTGCCCCTGACCTTCAGGTACCAGCGGCGGCCCGGGTGATCTCCTCCCGGCTGCGCCTCGAGGACGCGGTACGGCAGGCGTGGACGCTGGGCTCGGGCGCTGGGCGCCTCGCCCCGCTTGCCCAGCCAGCCCAGGAAGCCGTTGATGGTCCGGGCGTAGGTGTCGACGCTCTGCTTGGCCAGCGGCCTGCCCGACCGTGACCCCGTTCCGTTCAGGAGCCCGCTGACCAGGCCGTTGAGGTGTGTGGCAGTTTCTCCCCCCTGGTGGAGACGGGGAGGATCGAACTCCCGACCTCTTGCCTGCCATGGATGGTCTCTGATGATTCGGCGATGACATAGGATTAGGTGAATTCAAAGACAGCGCTTGCTTCCAGATTGGAAGCCAGCCGTCCGCTTGACCCTTGCGTGGGGATTTGGCTCCGAAGTGGTCGGTGTGGCCAGCCGCTCCATCGACCCGCTACCGTCTCCGGGCATGCCGCCTCTCCCGCGCGTCACCGGCCGCGACGTCGTCCAGGCCCTCGGTCGGCGCGGCTGGGTGGTCGTGGCCCAGAGGGGTCACATGTCCAGTTACGGCACCCGACCCGGGGTGGCCGCGTCACCGTCCCCCTCCACGCCGGAGAGACGCTCGGGCCCCGGCTGGTCGCCTCGATCCTGGCCCAGGCCGGCCTGACCGCCGAGGAGCTCCGCGAGGTCCTGTGAGACGATGAGGCCAATGCGCACCTACACCATCGTGGTCGAGCCCGAGGAGACGGGCGGCTTCATGGTCTCCGTGCCGGCCCTCCCCGGCTGCCTCACCCAGGGCCGCTCCCTCGAGGAGTGCCGTGAGCGCGCCGCGGAGGCGATCGCAGTGCACATCGCCGGCCTCGAGGCGGACGGAGAGCCGATCCCCGACGAGGTGGGCACGCCGCAGCTCCTCAGCGTCACCGTGGCCGCCTGAGCGGCTTGCACGGGGGAGGCTGGCGGGCCGCGGGACGGGTAACACCGCGCCCTCTTGATACATGGCTGAACTCGGGCTTGATCTTGCCGGGTCCCGAGTGCGCCGGTATCGAGAGGCTGCCTATGACGTCTCTCGATACGGGCTGCAAGAGACGGAGCCCTCGCCTGGGAGCGCCTAGGTGTGAGCCTCCGGGACCCTGGTGACACTCAGGCCGCCTGGCGCTGAGCCAAGCGAGCGCTCGGGGTGTCGGTGCCTCCGGTGGTACACCCGGGAGCGACCACCTGAGCCGAGGCACCAGAGCCGCCGTTGCTACACTGCGCGCGTTCGCCAGGGCTCCTAGATCAACGGGGACGGCTGCCGATGCAGAGACAGGATCTTCGTTGGAGGATCGCAATCACTGCTGCGGCCTTGCTGACGGGCGCGTGCGCGACCTCGGTGCCGACCTCCAGCCACTCCGTCTCAAGATCACCGCAAGCACATGGGCCGAGTCCCACCCTCAACCCCGCCGCCACTCCCTCGCCTACACCTTCACCTCCGCTCGCCCCGCTGACTTGGAGCACCTCACCCTCGCGGGTGTTCAACTCGGGCGCCGGTCAATACTGGGTGTCCTGCAACACGGCCACGTTCTGCGTGGCCATCGACGACTCGGGCAACGCCGCGGCCTACAGCCCGTCTGGATGGTCCAGCCCGACCGCCTATGACCCAGCCGGCAACATCGCGCCGGGAGCCGGGTTCACCTATGCACTCACCTGCACCGTGAGCCTCTGTCTCGCCGCGGACAGCAACGGGATCTTCGCCACCAGTGACGGCAGGTCCTGGGCGCTGTCCGGCAGCCTGGCGGGCGGCTACGTCCAGGACGCGGCGCTCTCGTGTTACGTTCCGACCTTCTGCCTCGCGGTTGAGGACGAAACACAGGGGGCGGGACCCTTCTCGCAGACCTTCGACGGGTCGGCGTGGAGCAGACCGGTTGAGGTTGAGTCGATGCCGGGGGAGGATGAGTACGTTGGCGGTGGTCAAGGCGACTGGGTCTCGTGCCCAAGCAGTCAAACCTGCGTCGCCCTCGGTATAGGCGGCTTTGCCCAAACCTGGGAGTCCCAGGGGTGGGGCCCGGCGCTCACCATCGACAACACGGGCGACATGAAGGGTCCGGGTGCCGTCTCCTGCCCGTCTGTCTCCTTCTGCATCGCCGTGGATGGCCATGGTGACGTCGCAAGGTACGACGGATCGAGCTGGTCAGCGCCCCAGCAGGTGGATACCAAGCCGCTGAACGCGGTGTCCTGCCCGACCGTGACCTTCTGTGTGGCGGTTGATGACGCGGGCGGTGCCGTGGTGTTCGATGGAGCAGCGTGGTCTTCCCCCGCACTGGTGAGCGCAAACCCGCTCCTGTCAGTCACTTGTCCCACTGTGAACCTTTGCCTTGCCATCGACGATCAAGGGCAGGTCTTCACCTTGTCGTGAGCCGCCGCCAACGCGCTGGATGCGCGCTGAGGCGCCCGGAACGCCCGTGCCGACTGTCTCTACGCGTAGCGGCCGCCGCACGAGCATGTTCGGCTGCAGCCGGAGGGCGGCCATGGCCTCACCTAGGCCCGTTATCCCAGGGTTAAAACAGCTGACGCCTATGCTCGCTGAGCAGAGCGCCCATCAGCGCATCGTGCGTGTCCGACACCGTGAGGTGCTCGTACACCTCGTGGATCATCCGCAGGCCGCTGTGCCCGACGATCTTGGCCACGTCGGTCTCCCGCATCCCCCGCTGAGCGCACCAGGTGATGAACGAGTGGCGGAAGAGGTGCGGGTAGACCCGCCGGCTGAGGACGTCCAGCCCCAGATCGCGGATCAGCTGCTCGGCTCCGCTCTTGGTGAGTGGCTCGTACTCCATCGTCCCCCGCCCTCGGCGGGTACCCAGGAAGAGGTTGGGGTAGACGCTCGGCCGCCGAGTCCGCTTGACGTAGCGGTCCAGCCGGCCGGCCAGCCCCGGGGCAATGGGGACCATCCGCTCCCTGTCGCCCTTGCCCTTGACCTTGAGGTACCACCTCCGGCCCGCTTCCTGGCGGATGTCGTCGGGCACCAGCCCCAGGAGCTCGCCGAGCCGCAGTCCGGTGTCGGCGAGGACGCGGATGATCAGCTTGTCCCGCTCGTTCTGCGCTGCGTCCTCCAGGCGGGTGATCTCCTCCCGGGAGAGCACCTCGAGGACGCGGCGCGGCAGGCGTGGGCGCTGGGCCCGGGCGCTGGGCGCCTCGCCCCGCTTGCCCAGCCAGCCCAGGAAGCCGTTGATGGTCCGGGCGTAGGTGTCGACGCTCTGCTTGGCCAGTGGCCGTCCTGACCGCGACCCGGTCCCATCCAGGAGGCCGCTGACCAGGGCGTTGAGGTGCGCGGCATTGAGGTCGGCGGGGCCCGACACGTTGTGGGCCTCGCAGTAGGGGAGGAGGACGTCCTGGAGGGCGTAGCCGTAGATGCCGATGGTGTGGCGGCTGACCCCGCCGGCGCGCTTCTCGTCGAGGTACTCGCCCACCCACGTCTGCCACGGCGAGGGGGACGGGACCACGGTCAGGGGCTTGGCCATCGCGGACCTCTGCTTTCCCAGTTGGCTCCGGGGAGGATCTTACTCGTTCAGCGCCAAAGTTCACGGCCGCTCTCCACTAGAGAGCTTACATGTTGCGAAAAGGAGCCGAAAATGGCCTCGGTCCGAAACGACTCAGAACCGGAAAACCCTTTGTTCTCAACAGTTTTGAGTCCCCTGGTGGAGACGGGGAGGATCGAACTCCCGACCTCTTGCATGCCATGCAAGCGCTCTCCCAGCTGAGCTACGTCCCCGGGGACGCCCATGGTACCGCTCCGCCGCGAGCGGGTGGTCCAGGCCGGGCGGCCGCCCGAAATGCCGAGCCCCCAGCCAGACCTCGTCGGGATTGCAATCATTCCCCTGAGCACCCGAGCCGACTATGATCGACCTGAGCGCGGCAGCCGGGCCGGCTGGCAGGTCCAGATGACACGGCCGTGGGCGTCCGATGGGATGAGGTGTGTGCAATGGCGATTACCTCGGACGAGGACGGGGGTCTGGCGCCGGCCGGGGGCGGGCGAAGGGGAGCTCCGGCAGTCCCCGCTGAGAGCGACTCGCCCGTGGTGCGCGCCGGGGAGCGTCTGGTGCGGCGCATCGAGACGCTCGTTCAGGAGATCGCCCGTCTGCGCGCCGACAATGACGAGCTGCGACGCCAGGTCCGCGAGGCGGTGGCGATGTTCGAGCGCGCCGCGACCGTGGTCGGCGAGCCGCGGCCGCGACGCCGCGGGCCGGCCGTCGATGCCCCGTCGCCGGCGGCGGCGCGGCGGAAGCGGCCCCGCGGCCGCGCGGCAAAGGGTCGGGCGACCCCACCGGAGGTCACCACCGAGGTGGTGCGCGCCGTCATCGCCAAGCTCGGCCAGGGCACGGCCGCCGAGATCGCGTCCGAGATCACCAGGGCGGGCGTGAAGGTCTCCGGCCGCGCCGTCCGTTTCCTCGCCGAGCGGGCCGGTGCCGAGACCTTCCGGGGCGACGACGGTCAGCGCCGCTACCGCCTCCACACCGGCTGATCCCGGACCCGGAGCGGTGCCCACCGCCGCCCCCGCTGCCGGCCCGCGCTCGCGGCCCGGCCCCCGCCTCCCCGAGCTGCTCCTGGTTCACGGTGACGACCGCCACCGGGTCGACGAGGCGGTCCGCGGCTGGAGGCGCCAGGCCGCGGACGCCGAGCTGGGTGTCGAGGTCGTCGACCCGCCGGCTCCGCTCGATCGGATCCGCTCCTGTCTTGCCGAGGTCCCGCTCATCGACCCGCGCCGCTATCTACTGATCCGCGACCCGCCTCAGCTGGCCGGCGGCCGCCGCTCCGGTGAGGCCGGGCGAGCCCTGGCCGCGGCGCTCGAGCTGCGGGCGCCGAGCACCTCGGTCTGCCTGGCGAGCCATGTGCCGGTGCCGCCCAGTCATCCGGTGGCGGCGGCGGTGACCCGGCTCGGCGGTGAGACTCGCGCCTTCACCCTCCTGCGCGGCCGCGAGGTGCGGGTGTGGGCGGAACGGGCGGCGGCGGATCGCGGGCTGCGGCTCGCCCCCGGCGGCCTCGACCACCTGCTGAGGGTGGCCGGCTCCGACCTGGGCGTGGTCTCCGCCGAGCTGGACAAGCTCGCCGCCTTCGCCGGCGGCGGACCCGTCGACCTGGAGACGGCGCGGCGGGTGGTCGGGGGCGCCGAGGCGGTCGAGGTCTGGGGGGTCCTGGAGCGGCTTCTCGGCGCCCAGCCAGGCCGGGGCGCCGCGACCGCCCTCGATCTCGTGGACGAGGGACGCTCGACCCAGCATCTCATCGCCACCCTCGCCGGTCAGTTGAGCGAGCTGCGCCGCGCCCAGTTCCTGCTCGCCGAGGGCGGGTCAGCCACTCGCCTGGCCGGCCAGCTGCACATCCCGGAGTGGCGCGCCGACCGGCTGGCCCGGCAGGCCAGGGCGATCTCGGCCGAGGTGGTCGAGGACTGGCTGCACCAGCTCCAGGCGATTGACGTCGCGATCAAGGCCGGTGAGGCCGACGACCGTCAGGCCATGGGCCGCTTCAGCCTCGGCGCCGCGCGGGCGGTCGCCCGAGGCCGGGCCGGCGGAGGGGAGCCCGCCCTCCGGCGCGGTTAGGAGTCGCTCGTGCTGCGGCGAGCGCCCGGCTTCGGCGCGGTCCCAGGCTTTGCGACAGCGGCCTTCTTGGCGGCGGCCGGCTTGTCGGTGGCGCCGGGCTTGGCCGCGGCCGGCTTCCTGGCGGCCGCCTTGGCGGCCGTGGCGGGCGCCGCGGCATCGGCCGTCTCGACGTGGCCGGAGGCAGCCGTCACCCTGGTCGTCCTCCCCTTCGCACCGCCTGTGGCGGCAGCGCGGGTGACCGCCTTCTCCTCCTCGCTGCCGCCCATGCGGGTCAGCTTCGCCGCTATCGCCATGATCCGGGACTTCCGCCGCGCCGCGTTGTTGCGGTGAAGGATCCCCTTCTCGGCAGCCTTGTCCAGGGCCTTGACGGCGGCGCGGAGCTCCTCCTCGATCCCGCCGACCTGGCCGCTCACCAGGGAGCGGCGCACCCGGCCGATCCGGGTGCGGACGGCAGAGCGGACGATGCGGTTGCGGATGCGCTTGCGCTCGCTGGAGCGGATGCGCTTCCGGGCGGAGCGAGAGTTGGCCACGTTGACACCTGTTGATTCTTGTCGGCAAGCTGGGCGCGTCCCCCCGACGAACGCCCGGGAGCCTGGAGTATAGCAACCACCCACCGGCGCAGCCGGGCCACGCACATCGAGCGTGGCCGGCGGGGGCGGCACCCCGGAGGCCAATGGAGACAGGGGCTGGCGCGGCTCGGACCGAGGCGGAGGTCCGCCGGTGATCTTCCAGCCGGCCTACGCCAAGCTCAACCTCGCCCTGAGCGTGGTCGGACGGCGGCCGGACGGGCGTCACGACCTTCGTTCGGTGGTTGTCCGTCTCGATTGGCACGACCTGGTCGGGGTCCGGCTGATGCCGGCGGACGGGCACGCCGACATCCGGCTGGACGTCTCCGGCCCGGCGGCGGCCGAGGTCCCGGCCGCGGACAACCTCGTCCTGCGCGCCGCCCGGGCGGTTCTCCACCGCCACCCCGGGAGTGCCGTCCGCCTCTGCCTGGAGAAGCGCCTGCCCGTGGCCGCCGGCCTGGGGGGCGGCTCCGCCGACGCCGCGGCCGTGCTCCTGCTGCTCGGAGGTCCGAGCGTCATCGGTTGGGATCCGGACTGGCTCCGGCTCGCCGACGCGCTGGGGAGCGATGTTCCGGCCTGCCTGGCGGGCGGCGGCCTGCTGGTGGGCGGAGCCGGCGAGCGGCTGGAACCACTGAGCCATCCGCCTCTCCACCTCGCCGTGGCGGTCGCCGGGCGCAGCGGGACGGCGTCGACATTCGCGGCGCTGACACCCGCGGAGTGGCGCGGTTCCGACCGCCCCGAGGCCCTGGCCCGCCTGCTGGCGAACGGGCGGCCCGCGCCGCCGGAGCTGTGCGGATCCGACCTCGAGGCCGCGGCCTGCCGCGCCCACCCCGAGCTCGCGGCGGAGATCGCGCGTCTCCGAGCCGGCATGCCGGGAACGCGCTGGCATCTCACCGGGAGTGGCGGGGCCGTCTTCGCCCTGGCGGCGACGCCGATCGAGGCGGAGTCCCTCGCCGCGGCTGCCCGCGACCTGGGCATGCCTGCCCGCGCCTGCCGCACCGTGGACGGCAGGACGCCCCGGCCGCCCTTTGAGGTGGCGCCGGCGGATGACGGCGGTCGCGGACGCCCCGGCCGCGGTGCCGGCGCTACCCGGTGACCACCTCCTCCACGACCGGGCCGGGCGGCTCGGCGACCGGATCGGCGAGCTCCTCGGCCGGGCCGGCCAGCTGAGCCCGCACGGCTCCCCAGAGCAGGAAGGCGGCCGCGATGCCGGCTCCGCAGACGGCGAGCGTGGCGATGGCGTTGGCGATCCGCTCGGCCTCGGACGCCCACAGCTGGGCGGGGGCCACCTCGGCGGGGTTGTTGTAGACGATGAAGTTGCCGATCGCGCAGCCGACGGCAGCGCAGGCCATGACGGCGAGCATGACGGCCGCGCCCACGGCGTAGGACCGCGCCCGCAGCAGCCGGCGGACGTCGGCAACCCCGTCCGGACGCCGCAGCATCCACCAGGCGATGGCGACGGCCGCGATCGGGAGGAGGGCGTAGTAGGGGGCGGCCCAATCCGTCGCCAGGAGCAGCGTGTAGGCCTTGACGCTCTCCGTGGGTATCTGCCCGCCGACCTCCTCGATGATCGCCGCGACGACGTATCCAACGGCTATCAGGAAGGCGGCGGCGACGAAGGTCACCGCCAGGACGTCCCCGACTCCCCAGCTCCGGCCTCCCGCCTCGACGGCGCTGACCTCTGTCTCGTCCGGATCGTAGTCCACGGCAGGCGCTCCTCTGGCGGCCCCGGCGGTATTCGGGCCCATGTTCACAGAAAGGCGGGCCCACCGGTTGGATGGGCTCGGTCACCCCTCCCGTACAATCCGGCCTCGTGGCCGCGGCGCACACCCCTCTCCCCCCGCCGACCCGGGTCCGTGCCCACCGTCCCCCCTGGCGTGAGGCGCGATCCCCCCTGGCCCCAGGTCTGATCAGCCGATGACGCTCCGCCGCCCCGCCGACCAAGACATCGTCGTGGTGGGGGCCACCGGTGACCTCGCCGCCCGCAAGCTCCTGCCCGCGCTGTACAACCTCGACATCGAGGGTCTGCTCCCCGAGCGCGGAGATGTGATCGGGGTGGCCCCGATGGATTGGGACGACGAGAGGTTCCGGTCCCATGCCGAGGAGGCGATCCGGAGCTTCTCCCGCAGCCGGCTCGAGCCCCGCCGCTTCGCGGCGTTCGCGGCGCGCCTCCGGTTCGTGCCGATCGGGCCCGACGGGGACCTCGCGCCGCTCAGGGCCGCCGCCGGACGGCCCGAACGGCTCCTCTACCTCGCGGTGCCGGCCTCGGCCTTCACGAGCCTGGCCAGGGCGCTGGGCGCCGCCGGGCTGGCGGCGGGCACCAAGCTCGTCATTGAGAAGCCGTTCGGCCACGACGTGGACTCCGCCACGCGACTCAATGCTGCCCTCCACGAGGTCCTGCCCGAGGAGCGCATCTACCGGATCGACCACTACCTGGGCAAGGAGACCGTCCAGAACCTCCTCGTCTTCCGCTTCGGCAACTCCGTCTTCGAACGGGTGTGGAACCGTGACGCGATCTCCCGGGTCGAGATCACCGTGGCCGAATCCCTGGGAGTCGAGCATCGGGGCGCCTTCTACGAGGAGACCGGTGCGATCCGGGACATCGTCCAGAACCACATGTTCCAGCTCCTCGCGGTCACCGCGATGGAGCCGCCCATCTCGTTTGCCGCCGAGGCCATCCGCAACGAGAAGGTCAAGGTCCTGGACGCCCTCCACCCGGTCGCCCCCGGTGACGTGGTCCGGGGCCAGTACGCCGCGGGCAGCGTCGACGGAGAGGCGGTGCCCGGCTACCGCGATGAGGAGGGTGTCGATCCCGCCTCTGGGGTCGAGACCTTCGCGGCGCTGCGCCTGCAGATCGACTCCTGGCGCTGGGCCGGGGTGCCATTCCTGCTCCGCACCGGCAAGCGCCTGGCGGTCCGGGACACCCGCATGGTGCTCAGCTTCCGCGAGGCCCCCCTTCACCTCTTCCGCGCGGTGGGCCTCCGTGCCCTCGACAGCAACCGGTTGGTGATCCGGGTCCAGCCCGACGAGGGGATCTCGATCACCTTCGTCGCCAAGCGCCCCGGCCCGGAGGTCACCACCCAGCCGGTCGAGATGGACTTCAGCTACGAGGGATCGTTCAAGGCGAGCACCCCGGAGGCCTACGAGCGGCTCCTCCACGACGCCCTCAGCGCCGACCACACCCTCTTCATCCGCGAGGACGAGGTGGAGAGGGGCTGGCAGGTCGTCCAGCCCGTGCTCGACCAGCCGCCCCCGATCAGGATGTACCCGGCCGGGAGCTGGGGACCGGCAGCCGCCGGTCGGATCGCCCGGCCCGGCCACTGGCACGACGGCTCCTCCGGTGAGCCGCGTACCGTCTCCGGCCGCCGGCCGTCATGACCTCAGGAGAACGCGTGATGCCCCGACTCGTCGGGATCGACCTTGGCGGCACCAGCATCCGGGCCGCGCTCGCCACCGGCCCCACCAGCTATGCGGAGCGCGTGGTCCGCCGCTTCACGCCGGCCTGGGCCGGCCCGTCAGCGGTGATCGCCGCCTGCGCCGCGGCCGCGCGCGACGCGGCGGGGGGGACCCCGGATGGGGTCGCCATCGGCATTCCCGGTCCGTTGGACCCCGAGAGCGGCGTCGTCTTCGCCGCCCCCCATCTCCCCGGCTTCGAGGACCTCCCGGCTCGGGACATGCTCTCCGAGGCCGCCGGGTGCCCGGTCGCCATCCACAACGATTCGAACCTCGCCGGCTACGCGGAATGGGCGGCCGGCATGGGCCGGCGGGCCCGGACGTTCGTCTTCGTCATCGTCGGCACGGGCATCGGCGGGGCGGTGATCATCGACGGCACCCTGCTGGTCGGAACCGCCGGCACGGCCGCCGAGGTGGGCCATGTCCCGTGGAGCCCGGACGGCCCGAGCTGTGGCCAGGGGCATGTGGGGTGCCTGGAGGGGGTCGCCTCGGGCACCGGCATCGCGCGCCGCGCCGCGGTAGCCCTCGCCGCGGGCGAGGCGTCGCAGCTGCGCGAGGTCCGGCCCCTGACGGCGTCGGCAATCGCCGATGCGGCCCGCGCCGGCGACGCCCTCGCCCGGAGGATCTACGACGACGCGGCGCGAGCCCTGGGCCGCTCCTTCGGAGCCCTCGTCAACATCCTGGGGCCGGACGCCATCGCCATCGGCGGAGGCATCGGCAGCAATGTCGACCTCCTCGAGGCCCCGATTCGCGCCGCCATGGCCGAGATCGCCTTCGAGACCCCGCTGCGCCGCTGCCGGCTGGGTCAGGCCGAGCTGGGCAGCGACGCCGGACTGGTGGGCGCGGTCGCCTGGGCGGTCCGGACGTTCGACCGCGACCCGGGGCCGGCCCCGGCTGCCCGGACCTGATCACTGCGGGGGTCGGGATCAGGGCTGAGGGTCAGGTCGACGCGGCCGGGACCCTCCGGCGGACGGGCCAGGCGCCGCGCTCCATCACGGAGTCGTGACACCACTGTGCGACCGAAGCTCAGACACGCCCTCGCAGAGTGGGATCCGCGTCAAACGGTGTGTTACAGGAGGTGTACCCGGGCCGGTCCGAAGGAGGTGATGCCATGTGAGCGAATCCCTCCCCACTCCCCCGCGACGCAGTCGGCGTCGCCAGCAGGAAGGGCAGGGAATGGTGGAGTACTCACTCATCCTCGTCCTCATCGCAGTCGTCGCGGCCATCGCGCTTCTCGTGGTCGGCCACACGACGAACAATCTCTTTTTCAACATCAGCAGCGCTCTCGGGACCTGATCAGCACGCCGACGCGCCGGGGGAGCCGTGGCAGAAGCCGCGGCTCCCTCATTCCTTTCCAGGGTCTCCTGGCTGCCGGCGCCTCAGGCGGCGGGGGGGAGGTGACGCCGGTCGATCTGCTTGCTGGCGGCCTGGGGGTTGCCCCAGGTGACGCTGCCGTTGGGCCAGACCATCGCGGTCGTCCGCGGTGGCCGCTCGGCGTGGATCTCCCCGCCGGCTATGTACACCGGCCGGTGCAGGCGGTTTGCCTCCGCTCTGGCGCGCTGGAACAGCTCGATGTCGGTGCGTGCCGACGTCTGCTTCACCGCTTGGGTCAACGTGGGACTCTCCGTTCGGGCATCCTCGGCCCGGTTGCTTCGTCAACTATATCACGTGGGTCTGGCGATTTCCGTTCATCTCGGCGCCCGCGGGCCGCACCTCGCAGGCCGCGCCGGCGGGCCTCCGCCCCCGCGCCAAGATCGCGGCGAGCTCCCGGGCCATGGGGAGAGCCTCCAGACGCTCCCGGGAGAGGGGCAGCGCCAGGGACCAATTCGGGCTCTTCGCCCCGCTGCCCGGCTGGTTGGGCCGCTCCCGGACCTGGGCCACGTCTTCCAGGGTGGCGGTGAGCAGCGCGCATCGGGAGGCGGCGAGAATCCGGTGGGCGTGGAGCACGGCGGCCGGGGCGTCCGCGTCGCGCGGGGGACCGCCCCCTCGCCGGAGGCTTTCCACCAGCGCCTCGCTGGCGGCCGGGTCGGCGGGCAGCCCGAAGCGGCGCCGCGCCTCCAGGTCGCTGCCGTCCCACAGCCCGGTGACCGTGGGCAGGTCGTGGGTGGTCACCGCGGCCAGCGCCTGCCGGGGCCAGCGCGCCGGTGGGCGGTCCTCGAAGAGCAGCACGACGTAGCTGAGCAGTCCCCGCCGCCGGAGCCGGGAGCGGAGGCCGGTCGGGACGGTGCCCAGGTCCTCGCCGATGACCGTCGCCCGGTGGCGGACCGACTCAAGGGCCACGATCCCGAGCAGGTCGTCGGCGGGGTAGCTCACGTACCCGCCCTCCGCCGGCCCGCTCCCTGCCGGGATCCACCAGAGGCGCCGGAGCCCCATGACGTGGTCGATGCGCAGCCCGCCCCCCTGGCGGAGGTTGGCCCGGAGGGTCTCGATGAAGGGGCGGTAGCCGGCGGCGCGCAGCTTCCACGGGTCGAACGCCGGGATTCCCCAATCCTGGCCCAGGGTGTTGAAGCTGTCCGGTGGAGCCCCGACCGTGATCCCGGGGGCCATGAGGTCCTGCCACAGCCACGCGTCGGCGCCCCCCGGGTGGACGCCGACGGCGAGATCGCGGACCAGGGGGACGGCAGCGCTGGCCGCTTCCATCTGACGGTCCAATTGGACCTGCACCCAGGCGTGGAACCGCACCCGCTCCGCCAGCTCCCCCGCCGCGCTCTCGATGGCCATGGGGTCGCGCCGCGCCAGCGGGCGCGGCCAATCCCTCCAGTCCCTCCCATGGCGCTCCGCCAGAGCGCAGAAGAGGCCGAAATCCGCCAGGTGGGGGCGTCCCGCGAGCGCGACGTCGACCTCTCGGGGGATCGCCGATTCCCGGAACGTCCACTCCAGGGCGGTCATCTTGAGGGAGGCGACCCGGTCCCGGTCGATCCGGCGCTCCCGGTTCAGGCTGCGCGCGGCGGTGGCCAGCTCAGCGCCGCCGTCACCGCCCGCGACCCCATCCGGGCGCAGGTAGAGAGGATCGAGGAAGAGGCGGCTGGTGGGGAAGTAGGGGCTGGGCTCGATCGGAGGCAGCGGCAGCGCGGCGTGCAGCGGGTTGACCAGCAGCATCGCGGCGCCGAGGCCGCGGGCCCAGCGCCCCAGCCCGGCGAGGTCCTCGAGGTCGCCGATGCCCCAGCTTCCCGATGAGCGGACCGCGTAGAGCTGGACCGCGAAGCCGAAGCCGCGACCGGCGGGGAGATGGCAGCGCGGCGGCGTCACCACCAGGGGGCGGCTCCGGCCTCCCAGGTGCAGCTGGTGGTAGCCGAGCGGCAGGTCTGCCGGCAGCCGGTCGCCGCAGGCCCGAACGCCCCCCCCCTCGAGCTCGACCTCACCGGACGAGGCCGGCCCCAGCCCGTCGCCGCGGTCGAGGGGCCGGCGCTCACCGCGGACGACGACCAGCGGCCAGGCCCCGTCGGCCTCCGGGCGGCGGCGGTCCGCCCCGAGGGCGGTGAGCAGGGCGCTGACGGTCCCGACCGGCGCGGTACGCACGCGGCCCGCCGTGTCCACGTGGCGGGTCAGAAGGCCCCACGCTCTCGGGCTCGGCACGGTCATGAGCCCGTATCATCGCCGCGAACCGGTGCCGTCAGCCGCTATGGTTGGCGGCCAGTGGACGGTCGCGATCCGGCGCCGCCCCATGGGAGCATCCCAGCTGGAGCCTTCCGACGTGGCAGCGCGACCATGGCAGCCCTCGCCGCCGGCCATCCCCGACGAGGGCCCGATGCCGGTCGGGACCCCGCCGCGACCGGCCGCCGCCCGTCACGCGTGGCCCGGGCAGCACTTCCCGCTCGGCGCCCATTGGGACGGCGAGGGGACCAACTTCGCTCTCTTCAGCGCCAACGCCGAGCGGGTCGAGCTGGTTCTGGTCAATCATGATGGAAGCCCTCGGGCCGCCTACGAGCTCATCGATCAGACCGACCTCACCTGGCACGGCTACCTGCCCGGGGTCGGCCCGGGGACGGTCTACGGATACCGGGTCCACGGTCCCTACGGGCCGTCGGACGGTCACCGGTTCAACTCCAACAAGCTGCTGATCGACCCCTACGCGCGGGCTCTCACCGGCTCGGTGGAATGGGGCCCCGAGGTCTTCGGCTACCAGTGGAACCGGCGGATGAGCGACGACGTCCGGAGCGAGCTCGACTCGGCCGGACACGTCCCGCTCTCGGTGGTGGTGGACGACCGCTTCGACTGGCGGGGGACCAGGCCGCCGCGGATCTCGTGGGCCGACACCGTCGTCTACGAAGCCCACGTCAAGGGCTTCACGATGCGTCATCCTGGGGTGCCCCGCAAGCTTCGCGGCACCTATGCCGGGCTCGCCCACTCGGCCGCCATCGAGCACCTCCGATCGCTGGGTGTCACCGCCATCGAGCTGATGCCGGTGCACGCGTTCGTCGACTCCGCACGGCTGCACCAGCTCGGGCTGCGGAACTACTGGGGCTACGACACCATCGGCTACTTCGCCCCGGAGGGGCGTTACGCGCTGGCGGGAGACCGGGGCGGTCAGGTCGTCGAGTTCAAGCAGATGGTGCGGGCCCTCCACGACGCCGGCCTCGAGATCTTCCTCGACGTGGTTTACAACCACACCGGGGAGGCCAACCACCTCGGCCCGACGCTCTCCTTCCGGGGCATCGACAACGAGGCGTACTACTACCTCGACCCCAACGACCGGCGCCACTACTGGGACGTCACCGGCACCGGGAACACCCTCAATGCTGGGGCTTCTCAAACGCTCCGGCTGATCACCGACTCGCTGCGCTACTGGGTCACCGAGATGCACGTCGACGGATTCCGGTTCGACCTCGCCTCGGTCCTGGCCCGGCAGTTCTACGAGGTCAACAAGCTGGCCGCCTTCTTCGACATCATCCATCAGGACCCGGTGCTGGCGGAGGTCAAGCTGATCGCCGAGCCCTGGGACATCGGCCCGGGCGGCTACCAGGTCGGAAACTTCCCGGTCGGCTGGGCGGAGTGGAACGGCAAGTACCGCGACACCGTGCGCGACTACTGGCGGGGCGCTCCGCTGGGGGTGTCCGGTCTGGCCTACCGGCTGACCGGGAGCAGTGACCTCTACGCCGAGGACGGTCGCAGTCCCAGCGCCAGTGTCAACTTCGTGACCGCCCATGACGGCTTCACCCTCCGCGACCTGGTCTCCTACGAGCGCAAGCGCAACCAGGCCAACGGAGAGGACAACCGCGACGGCAGCGATGACAACCGGTCCTGGAACTGCGGCGTCGAGGGCGAGACCACCGACCCGGCGGTGACCGAGCTGCGCCGGCGCCAGCAGCGCAACTTCCTGGCCACCCTGTTGATCTCCCAGGGGTGCCCGATGATCCTCTCCGGAGACGAGCTGGGACGGACCCAGGGAGGCAACAACAACGCCTACTGCCAGGACAACGAGACCTCGTGGCTGGACTGGGCCTCGGCCGATCCCGAGCTGCTCGCCTTCACCCGGCGGCTGATCGACCTGCGCGCCCGTCACCCGGGGCTGCGCCGCCACCATTTCTTCACCGGGAAGGTGGCGGGGAGGGGCCGCAAGGACGTGCGCTGGCTCCGCCGCGACGGCCAGGAGATGACCGACGCGGACTGGGGCGACCACCGGGGCCAGTCGCTGGCGATGATCCTCGACGGCAGCCTGATCCCCGACCGCACCGCGACCGGCGAGCAGATCAGCGACGACACTCTTGCGGTTCTCCTCCACTCGTACGAGGAGGGCGGCGGCTGGGACCTGCCACCCGGGACCTGGGAGGTGCTTGTCGACACCGCCCACCCGGCCGAGGAGCCGGGGACGCGCGTCGTCAACGCCCGACAGCCCCTGCAGGTCGAGGGCCGGTCACTGGTCGTGCTGAGGCTCAGCGCGCCCCCTCCTGCTGCGCCCCCTCCCGGTGCGACCTCTCCCGGTGCGACCCCTCCCGGCGCGACCCCTCCCGGCGCGATCCCTCCCGGCGCGACCCCTCCCGCGACGGGCGTGAGGGCCCCGCCGGGCAACGGCTGAAGCCTCTCTCGCGGCCGATGACGCTCGCGCGGTTCGAGCGAGGGCGACTCGCCGGCGGCAGCCGCCCGGCGCGCCGCGTGGACGGCGATGTGTGGGGGACGGCCGTTCCTGGTTCTTTCGTGACGAAATATTCGTCACGAATCTCATGTCGACCGCCTCGAAACACGGCCGGTCCCCGGCGGAGCGTGGGCCCGCGGCCTGGTCCCTCCCGCTGCGCCGCCCGCAAACCCGGCCTGGCCCCCGCATCATTGTCCGGCTGTGCTGTTGGCCTCCCTGACCAGCTTCGTGACGGGCTTCATCCAGCATTGGGGATACCTGGCCGTCTTCCTCATCGCGGGCCTCGAGAGCCTCTGCCTGCCGTTCCTTCCCGGTGAGACCGCGCTGCTGACTGCGGCGGCCCTCGCGCCGAAGCTTCATTTGGCGATCGGTGGGGTGATCGCGGCAGCGGCCGCCGGCCCCATCGTCGGAGGCGGCATCGGCTACGCGATCGGGTGGTGGGGGGGGTACCGCCTCCTGGTCCGCCACGGGGGCCGGATCGGTCTCGCCCAGGCCCAGGTGAAGGTGACCCACTACCTCTTCCAGCACCGGGGCGCCGAGGTCGTCTTCCTGGGCAGGTTCGTGCTGGTGCTGCGCAGCTTCGCCGGGCTGCTGGCCGGGGCGGGCCGGATGTCGCCGCTCCCCTTCCTCGTCTTCAACACCGCCGGCAGCGTGGTCTGGGCCACCGCCTACGGGCTCGCCGCCTACGCGGCCGGCGCCACCTTCGAGAACCTCAGCGGCTGGCTCGCCGCCGGCTTCGGCGTCGCGGCCGTGGCCGTGCTGGTCGTGGCCGCGGTGGTGCTGCGCCGCCACGCCAAGCGCCTCGAGGCTCGGGCGGAGGAGGCGTTCCCCGGCCCGCTGCCGGGCTACCCCGGCGGGCCTGCCCTGTGACCGTCGCGTCGCCGCCACCGCGAAGCGGGAGCCCAGCTCGGAAGCGGGTCAAACGGACCACATGGCGGCCTGCGTACCATGCGTTGACAGGAGACCTGAACGACCCTAGTTTGTGGACACCAGGCCGGCGTGAGCGCCGGCTGACGAGAGGAGGCGACCTCATGCCCGGCGTTGTGGCGTTCACCAGCAACATCGAGGACCTTTCCACCCAGGAGGGATATCAGTTCGAGTTCCGCTGCATGCGGTGCAACAACGGGTACCGCTCCTCGTTCCACCGCTCTCTCTTCGGGTTCGGAGGCCGGGTCGCCGCCATCGGCGGCGGGCTGCTGGGCGGCAGCATCGGGGGCGACGTCGAGAGCGCCGGCTGGAACTCGAGCATGCTCATGTCCGGAACGGGCAGCCCGGCCAAGGACAAGGAGCTGGCGAAGGCGGCCCAGGAGGTCCACGACCGCTTCTATCAATGCAACCGCTGCGGCAAGTGGGTGTGCCGGGACGTCTGCTGGAACAACGACCGCGGCCTCTGCGTCGAGTGCGCGCCCAAGCTGGGCGAGGAGACGGCCTTCATGCAGGCTCAGGCGCAGCGGAGCCAGCTGGAGGAGAAGATCCAGGCCCAGGACCTCACCCAGGGGGTCAACTACACCGACCAGGCCACCGGGCTGTGTCCCGCCTGCCACCAGGAGTCGGGGGGTGGCAAGTTCTGCCAGCACTGCGGGGCGGCAATGGCCGCCGCGCCCGCGGCCACCAAGCGCTTCTGTGGCAACTGCGGGAGCGAGCTCACCGCCGGGATCAAGTTCTGCGGCGAGTGCGGCACCCCGGCGCCGTGAGCGCCCCGGGCTGAGCCGGCGCCGTGCACTACCGGCTGAGCGCCGCGAGCGGCGAGGTGGTGGACGAGGGGGACGGCACAGCGGTGGTGGAGGGGAGTGCCGTCACCGTCTCCCCCCAGCTCGGTCAGCCGCTGCGGATCACCCCGGAGCAGATCGTCGAGGTGGGCGAGCCGGCCCCCTTCACCGTGCGCATCCGCCTGAGCGACGGCTCCGCCGTGGAGCTCTCTCAGCTCGGCACCCTGCGCACCCAGCTGCTCGCCCAGATCGGCGACATCCGGGTCGCCGACGCCCGGCAGGGTCTGGTCACCATCGGCTTCGGGGAGCGCCAGCGTTTCCACGGGGCGGTGGACGACGTCGAGGCGGACATCAGCCTGTACGACGACGGCCTGGTGGCGATCCCGGTGAGCGGCCTCCCGGTGCAGGTCCCGTACGCCGTCATCGAGGACGTCACCACCGACCCCTCCGGCTACCGGATCACCATCGCCATGGGGGACGCGGGCAGCGTCACCGTCCAGCGCCTCGCCCAGGTGACCTCCCAGTTCCTCACCCTGCTCCGGCAGCGGGCCACCGATGCCCGGGGACGGACCGGTGCCTTCCTCCAGGCGCTGCTGCCCGGCCTCGGCACCCTGGCCCAGCGCCAGCTGGCCGGTGACCTGCGTGACGGCGTGGCCGTCCCGCGAGCGACCCTCGACGGGATCGACCCCAGGGTGTGGCCGACCCTCCTCGGCGCGGCGGCGCTACCCGAGCGCGCGATCGGTGCCGCACTGATCCAGTCCCTGGGTGAACCGGCCCTGGGCTTCCATCAGATCTCCTCGGTCGAGGTTGCAGCGCAGGGGACCACCCACTTCGCGGAGGCGGGGGCGGTCCAGAGCACGGGGCCGGGACGGGGCCAGGGCACCAACTTCGGCCAGATCGAGCAGGGGATGGGGATGCTCATGGCGGAGCGCTTCATGGGGGTTCCGGGGCCGGGGGCGGGCGGGGGCGGTCCGCTCATCGGTGGGACCGCCGGCGGAGGGCCTCTCATCGGCGGCCCGCCGGGTGGTGGCCCGGGCATGGGGATGGGGATGGGCATGGGGATGGGGATGGGGATGGGGATGGGCATGGGCATGGGCTTCGGCGCCCCCTTCGGAGCCTATGGCGGCATGCTCGCGATGCGGATGATGCGCGGCGGGGGCGCGTGGTCCCGCGGGGGCCAGGCCCAGGCTCAGTCGATGTTCCGGGTTCCCGAGGCGCCGTCCGACGCGAAGGGCCAGACCGCGGCCCACGCCGACCTCGACAGCCTCACCGTGGGCGGCGACCAGCCCACCATCGTGGCCTTCCTGGTCGCCCGCACCGCCTCCGGCACGCTCGTCTACGAGTCCCTCAACGTCCAGGACCACGCCACCTACGTCTTCCACGACCCGGCCATGTCGATGTCCCAGTTCGACCTCGACCTGATGCTCATCGGCTTCCACATCGAGGTGCTCGCGGGCGACTTCACCGGCCTCGGGTCTCGTTACGCGGAGGCCGTCCGGCAGCTCCCCCATCTGACCCGGCTGGCCGCCGCCTTCCGGGGACGGGCGATCCACGACGCGGGATGGGAGGCTCAGCTCCGCCAGCTGCTCACCTGAGGGCGCGTCGTCGCCCTCCTCGCGACGCGGCGTCGCCGCCTGCCGCGACCCGGCATCACCGCCTATGATGGGGCGGCCCTGACGCCCCGGGGGCCGGAGGTGAGAGTGTGAGGATCGTCGACGCCAAGGTCATCATCACCTGCCCGGGGCGCAACTTCGTGACCCTCAAGCTCACCACCGACGAGGGCCTCACCGGCATCGGCGACGCCACCCTCAACGGCCGTGAGCTCGCGGTTGCGAGTTACCTCACCGATCATGTCTGCCCGCTGCTGCTGGGCCGGGACGCGGCCCGCATCGAGGACACCTGGCAGTACCTGTACAAAGGTGGGTACTGGCGTCGGGGACCGGTCACCATGACCGCGATCGCGGCGGTGGACACCGCGCTCTGGGACATCAAGGGCAAGGCCGCCGGTCTGCCCGTATACCAGCTGCTGGGTGGCCGGAGCCGCGACGGGGTCACCGTGTACGGCCATGCCAACGGTGAGACCATCCCCGTGGTCCTGGACGAGGTCGCCCGCTTCCTCGACCTCGGCTACCGCGCGGTGCGCGTGCAGGTGGGGATCCAGGGGATCAGTTCCATCTATGGGGTGAGCCCGGACGCGGCCCATCGCGAGTCCGGGTATGTGCCGGCGGCCGCGACCACGACCGAAACCTCGGACTGGTCAACTGCCCGCTACTTGAACCAGATCCCCGCGCTCTTCGAGGCGGTGCGGGAGCGGTTCGGCTTCGATTTCGCGCTGCTCCACGATGCCCACCACCGGCTGACGCCGATCGAGGCGGCCCGGCTCGCGCGCCGGGTCGAGGAGTACCAGCTCTTCTGGCTCGAGGACCTGGTGCCGGCGGAGCTGCAGGAGGGGTTCCGGATCATCCGCCAGCACTCGACCACGCCGCTCGCGGTGGGCGAGGTCTTCAACTCCATCTGGGACTGCCAGCAGCTCATCACCGAGCAGCTCATCGACTACA
The DNA here is from genome assembly GCA_049511615.1 of Candidatus Dormibacteria bacterium. Lineage (GTDB taxonomy): Bacteria > Chloroflexota > Dormibacteria > Aeolococcales > Aeolococcaceae > Changshengia. The sequence goes on from JBEKXW010000013.1 coordinate 58,168, forward strand.
TCCGCGCGGACGTGGTCCACGCCGGCGGGATCACCCACCTGCGCCGCATCTTCCAGCTCGCCGAGCTCTACCACGTGCGCAGCGGCTCGCACGGTGCCAACGACCTGTCGCCGGTATGCCTCGCCGCCGCTCTGCACCTCGACATCTCCATTCCGAACTTCGGCATCCAGGAGTACATGCGGCATTCGGCCGAAACCGACGAGGTCTTCCCGCATTCGTATCATTTCGCAGACGGCTACCTGCATCCCGGCGAGGAGCCGGGTCTCGGCGTCCACATCGATGAGGAGCTGGCCGAGCGGTACCCGTACCAGCGCGCCTACCTGCCGATCAATCGTCTCGTCGACGGTACGGTGCACAGTTGGTGACGCCCGAGCTCAGGATCCCGGCACGGGGGGCCATCGACTTCCTCTCCCTCGGGGCTGTCGTGATCCGGCTCGACCCGGGCGACGTGCCCTTCCACAAGGCGGCCCAGTGTCGCATCCACGTCAGCGGTGCGGAGTACAACGTGGCTGCCAACCTGGCCGACTGCTTCGGCCTGCGGACGGCCATCGCCACCGCCTGCGTCGACTATCCGATCGGCCACCTGGTCGCCGAGCGGGTCCGGGCGATGGGGGTGACCGGGATCTACCGCTGGTCGGAGCACGACGGGGTGCGCGGGCCGAACATCGCCACCGTCTACAGCGACCGGGGCTTCGGGGTGCGCCCGCCGGTGGTCTTCTACAACCGCGCCGGCGAGGCGGCGGCCCTGCTCGGACCCGGCGACTTCGACTGGGCCGAGATCCTCGGCCCCGGCGTCCGCTGGTTCCACTCCGGGGGCCTCTTCGCCGCGCTCTCGGAGTCGACGAGCGCGCTGATCGTGGAGGGCATGCGCGCCGCCAAGGCGGCCGGTGCCGTGGTGTCGTTCGACCTGAACTACCGCGCCAAGCTCTGGGCCACCCGCGGTGGGCAGGCGGAGGCGCACGCCGTGATCGGCCGGATCGTGGAGAACGTGGACGTGCTGCTCGGCAACGAGGAGGACGTCCAGCAGGCGCTCGGCATCTCCGGCCCCGAGCCCGGCGGTCAGCGGCTCGAGGCGGCGGGTTTCGTGGCTCTGCTGGAGCGGGTTCGCGAGCGCTATCCGAATCTCGCGGTGATGGCCACGACCCTGCGCGATGTCCGCTCCGCCAACCGGCACCTCTGGAGCGCCGTCGCCTCGGTCGGAGGGCAGACCTTCGTGGCCCCGACCTGCGAGCTGGACGTCTACGACCGCGTGGGCGGCGGGGACGGCTTCGCGGCGGGCTTCGTGTACGGGCTGCTCACGGGAGAGAAGCCGGAGCAGGCGCTGCGGCTCGGCTGGGCGCACGGAGCCCTCGTCACCGGGTACCCGGGCGACACCACGATGGCGACGCTCGCCCAGGTGCGCGCCGTCGCGGCCGGGGGAGCGGCGCGGATCCAGCGGTAGGGGGCAAGGCCCCGGGACCATCGACGGGAGGAGCTTCTGTGACGAGGATCGACCTGAACCCGGATCGCCTGCTCCCGGCCGAACCCTCCCAGCGCGACCTGGCCCGGCGGCTCCACCGGGAGGTGCGTGGGCTGCCGATCGTCTCGCCCCACGGCCACGTCGATCCCCGGCTGCTGCTCGACGACAGGCCCTTCGACGATCCGGCGGCGCTGTTCGTCACCCCCGATCACTACGTGACGCGCATGCTCCACGCCCACGGTGTTCCCCTCGAGGACCTGGGGATCCCGCGCCGTGAGGGGGCCGGCCCCGCCGCCGACCCGCGCCGCACCTGGAGGCTGCTCTGCGAGCACTGGGAGGCGTTCCGCGGGACCCCGTCCCGCTACTGGATCGAGGCCGAGCTGGCCGAGGTCTTCGGCGTGCCCGTGCGGCCGTCCCCAGCCGATGCCGACCTGATCTACGACCGGCTCATCGAGCGCTTCGCCCTCCCGGAATACCGCCCACGTGCGCTCTTCGAGCGCTTCGGGGTCGAGGTCCTGGCCACCACCGACGACCCCTGCAGCGATCTCTCCGTTCACCGCCGGCTGGCCGCGGATCCCACCTGGAATGGCAGGGTGGTGCCCACCTTCCGGCCCGACGGCCTCCTGGATCCATCCCTCCCGGGCTGGGCCGGGCGCGTCGAGGAGCTCGGCCGGGTCGCCGATGTCGACACCCGGCGCTACGCGGGCTATGTCGAGGCGCTGGCAAACCGGCGCGCGTACTTCCAGGAGCACGGTGCGACCGCGACCGACCACGGTCCGCCCGACCCCGGCACGGCGGTCCTCTCCGCAGCCGAGGCCGAGCGGCTCTTTGTCAACTCTCTCCAGGGCCGGGCCGGCGAGGACGAGCGGCGCGCGTTCCGGCAGCACATGCTCTGCGAGATGGCTCGGATGTCGTGCGACGACGGGCTGGTGATGCAGCTGCATCCGGGGGTGCTCCGCGACCACCACCCGCCGACCTGGCGGGACTTCGGCAGCAACCAGGGGGCCGACATCCCGGTCGCGGTCGAGTTCACCCGCTCTCTGCGCCCGCTGCTCGAGCTGTACGGGACCCACCCCACCTTCCGCATGGTCCTCTTCACCGTCGACGAGACCACCTGGTCCCGGGAGCTGGCCCCGCTCGCCGGCTTCTATCCGTCGGTCTACGTCGGCGCGCCGTGGTGGTTCCTCGACACCCCCGATGCGATGCTCCGCTTCCGGGCGGCGGTCACCGACACCGCGGGGTTCGCGAAGACCTCCGGCTTCATCGATGACACCCGGGCCTTCTGCTCCATACCGGTCCGCCACGACACGGCGCGCCGGGTGGATTGCGCCTTCCTGAGCCGGCTGGTCGTCGAGCATCGCCTCGACGAGGACGAGGCGGTGGAGACGGCGACGGACCTCGCCTACCGGCTCCCACGCGAGGTCTTCCGCTTTTGACCCGCCTGAGCCGCGCGACCTGGCCGGGGGCGGGCGGGCCCCGGCCGGTCCGCGCCGTCCACCTCGGCCTGGGGGCGTTCCATCGCTCGCATCAGGCCTGGTACACGCACCACGCCGCGGACCCGGAACCGTGGGGGATCGCGGCCTTCACCGGCCGCAGCCCCGGGGCCGCGATCCCGCTCCGTGACCAGGACGGCCTCTACACGCTGGTGGAGCGCGGTCCCGAGCGTGATCGCACCGAGGTGGTCGCCAGCATCAGCGCCGCCCACGACGGCGCCGACGGCGGCGCCTGGACGGGGTACCTCGCGTCGCCGCAGGTGGCCCTGGTCACCCTGACCGTCACCGAGGCCGGCTATCACCTCGACGGCTCCGGGCATCTCGACCTGGGCCACCCGGACGTCGCCGCCGACATCGCGCGCCTGCAGGCCGCGGGTGCTCAGTCGAAGCCGCCGCCCCGGACCATGCCGGGGCGTGTCGCCGCCGGCCTGGCCGCCCGCCGCCGCTCCGGCGCGGGTCCGATCACGGTCGTCCCCTGCGACAACCTGATGGGCAACGGTGCCGCGACCCGGACCGTCGTGGTCGAGATGTGCGAGACCGCCGGTCGCGGGCTGGCGGACTGGGTCTTGGCCACCGTCTCGTTCGCCTCCACCGTGGTCGACCGGATCACCCCGACCACCACCTCCGACGACCTCAGCCTGGTCGAGCGGGCGATCGGCCTGGAGGACCGCGCCGCCGTGGTGACCGAGCCCTTCAGCGAATGGGTGCTCGCCGGTGACTTCCCGGCGGGGAGGCCGGGCTGGGAGAGTGCCGGCGCGCGACTCGTGGCGGACGTGGGCCCCTTCGCGGAGCGGAAGCTGTGCCTGCTCAACGGGGGGCACTCCCTGCTCGCCTATGCGGGCTCCGCGCTCGGCCACTCCACCGTCGCCGAGGCCGTGGCCGACCCGCGCTGCCGGGTATGGCTGGAGGAGTGGTGGGACGGCGTCGCCCCCATCCTCCGGCTCCCGGCGGGCGATGTGACGGCCTACCGAGCGGCACTCCTCGACCGCTGGAGCAACGCGCGCATCAGCCACGCCCTGAGCCTCATCGCCCGGGACGGATCGCAGAAGCTCGTCCAGCGGGTGGTCCCCGTGATCCGCCGGTACCGGGAACGGGGCGAGCCGCCCCCGTTGGGGGCCGCGCGTGTGGTCGGCGTCTGGCTCGCCCATCTGCGCGGCTGTGGCGCGGAGATCAGCGACCCGCGGGCCGCGGAGCTCGTCGCGCTGGCGGCCGGGCAGCCGTCCCGGGCCGCCAGCGCCCTGCTCGACGCCCTCGAGCCCGGCCTCGGTGAGGACGGCCCGCTGGCCCGGGAGGTCGCCGAGGCCTGCTGGGAGCTCGAGGGCATCGCGGGTGGGCGGCCGGCCGCGAGCGGCTGAAGTGGTCGTCGGCGGAGGCTGGGGAGGAAGGACTCGAACCTTCGAATGGCGGATCCAAAGTCCGCTGCCTTACCACTTGGCTACTCCCCAGTGGCAGGGTGATCGTAGCCAGCCCTCGCCGCCAGCGGCACGTCCGCGGCCGCCAGGGCGCTCTCCCGGACGGCTCTGCTCCGCCCGGGCAGCTCAGACCTGGATGTGGACCCGGGGGATGTGGAGGCGCATGCAGCCGGGGCGGCCCGCCGCCGGGCGGCGGCAGCCGCAGCTCCGGCGGACCGCGGTGAGCCGGTTCAGGCGGGCCACCCGGCTCGCGCGGGACCGGCGGTCCGGGCGTCGCTCCCCGCCACTCTCATCGGCCACGGGCGGGATGATACAGAGGCGGGCGGATCGCGTCCGCCGCCGGGGGCGGCCGGCCGTCCGGGCCGGGGCTGGTCCCGCCCCCCCGGGCCCGCCTGGCCCTGCCCCGCCTGGCCCCGGCCCCCGGCCCCGCCCGAAGTCCGCGGGAGCCACCCCGTATACTCCGGCGCAGATGGCAGATGCACCCCGCGCGGTGATCCTCGCCGCTGGGCAGGGTACCCGGATGCGGAGCGCCCGGCCCAAGGTGCTCCATCCGCTCGCCGGCAGGCCGATGCTCCTCCACGTCGTCGAGGCGGCGACGGCAGCCACCGGGGCACCGCCCGTGGTGGTGCTCGGACCGGGGATGCCGGCCGTTCACGAGACGGTCCAGGCGGTCGCCGAGGTGGTCGTCCAGCCCGAACCGCGCGGGACCGGCGATGCCGTCCGCAGCCTACCCGCCGAGCTGCGGGAGGAGGGCCCGGTGGTGGTCATCTACGGTGACCTTCCCCTGCTCCGGGCCGAGACGATCCGCAGGCTGGTGCGGACCCAGGCGACCACCGGGGCCGCCTGCGTCCTCCTCACCGTGGTCCCCGACCGTCCCGCCGGCCTCGGCCGGGTGGTCCGGGGCAGCTCCGGCCGGGTGGAGCGCATCGTCGAGGAGCGCGATCTTCCCCAGGGACAGCCGGTACCCGCCGAGTGCAACGCGGGGGTCTACGTCTTCTCGGGCTCGCACCTCTGGCCGGCGCTGGAGCGGCTCTCCGCCGACAACGCCCAGGGCGAGCACTACCTCACCGACGTGGTCGCCCTGCTGGCTCCGGAGGTCGAGGCGGTGCTCGCCGCCGACCCCGAGGAGGCGTTGGGGGTCAACGATCGCCGCCAGCTCGCCGCCGCCGAGGCGGTGCTGCGGCACCGCCTGCTCGAGGCGCTGATGCTGGACGGTGTGACCGTGGAGGACCCCGCCACCACCTACGTCGACGCCGCGGTGCGGGTGGGCGCCGACACCCTGCTCCGCCCCATGACCGTGCTCCGGGGCGAGACGGTCATCGGTCGAGACTGCGAGATCGGGCCGATGGCCCAGATCCGCGACACCCGGATCGGCGACCGGGTCCGGATCGGCGCCTCGGTCATCGAGGAGGCCGAGATCGGGGACGGTGTCGAGATCGGCCACTTCAACCGGGTCCGGCCCGGCAGCGTCCTGGAATCCGGGGTATCTTTGGGAACGCATGCCGAGGTCAAGAACAGCCGGGTTGGAGCGGGAAGCCGGGTCAACCACTTCTCCTGCGTCCTCGACAGCGATGTCGGCAGCGAGGTCAACATCGGCGCCGGAACGGTCACCTGCAACTACGACGGCCGCGAGAAGCACCGCACCGCGATCGAGGACGGCGCCTTCATCGGCAGCAACAGCAGCCTGGTGGCCCCGCTCCGGGTCGGGCGGGGCGCCTATGTCGCCGCGGCGAGCGCCGTCACCCGTGACGTCCCCGATGGCGCCCTGGCGGTCGGCCGGGCGCGGCAGCGCACCATCGAGGGCTGGCGCCGCCGGAACCGGCCGGAGAGCCCCCCGGCATGACTGAGGCCAACACGTATGGGGATCTGATGCTCCTCTCCGGCACCGGTAACCCGGAGCTGAGCGAGAGGATCGCGCGGGAGATCGACCTCCCGCTGGCCCCCATGGACATCACCCGCTTCGCCGACGGGGAGTTCGACGTCAAGATCCACGAGTCGGTCCGGGGTCACGACGTCTTCCTCATCCAGCCCACCTGCCCGCCGGTCAGCGACAACCTGATCCAGCTGTTCATTACCCTCGACGCGCTGCGCCGGGCCTCGGCGACCAGGATCACCGCCGTGATCCCCTACTACGGCTACCAGCGCAAGGAGAAGAAGACCGCTCCCCGCGACCCCATCTCGGCCAAGCTGATGGCCAACATCATCGAGCTGGCCGGAGCCAGTCGGGTGATCGCGGTGGACCTACACGCCGAGGCCATCCAGGGGTTCTTCGACATCCCCGTCGACGCCCTCACCGCCACCAAGATCCTGGCCCGCAGGGTACGGGAGCGCCACGGGAACAGCTTCGTGGTGGTCTCCCCTGACACCGGGGGGGCGCTCCGCGCCCGCACCCTCGGCCGCATGCTCGATGCGCCCATCGCCATCATCGACAAGCGCCGCCCGCGCGACGACGCGGTGGAGGTGGTCCACGTGGTCGGCGACGTGGCGGGCATGCACGCGGTCATCGTCGACGACCTGATCTCGACCGGCGGGACCCTGGTGAGCGCCAGCGAGGCGCTCCGGAGCAAGGGCGCGATCGGGGTCGACGTGATCGTCACCCACGGGCTGCTGACCGACGGCGCCCTGGAGCGGCTCCACCAGGCGCCCATCGACGAGATCTGCATCACCGACACCATCCCCCTCGGCGACCGCGGGGCTGCGTTCGGCAATCACCCCAAGCTCCGGGTGCTCTCGGTGGCGCCCCTGATCGCGGAGGCGATCGTGCGTGTCCACGAGGGGAGGAGCGTCAGCGAGCTGTTCCGATGAGTAGCTCAGACCGCACCGGCGCCCGATGTCCCGCCCGCCTCGCGCCGGCCGGCGGACCTGCCCCCGGCCCGTCGGCGCGGGCTGAAGCCCCACCTCGCCGGCCATGACCTGGCTCGCCGTCCTGCTCGCCGTTGGACTGCTGCTGGCCGGCTGCGCCGCCACCGCCGAGACCGCGCTGACGACGGTCTCGCGTCTCCGGATGCGCACCCTGGCCGAGGACGGCAACCACCGCGCCGCCCGTGTGGTGAGCCTCCACAACAACCCCAACGGCTACCTCTCGACCATCCTCACGATCAACACCGTGGCGGTCATCGTCGCCTCGACGGCGACCGCGCTCATCGTCGCCGGCCATACCCGCGGCGTGGTCCAGGCGCTGACCACCGTCGCCCTGGCCGTCTTCGTGCTGGTCTTCTGCGAGATCGCCCCCAAGTCGCTGGCGCTCCGCTTCAACGAGCGGCTGGCGCTGCGCCTGGCTTCGCCGGTCCAGCTCCTGACCCGGCTGCTGGCGCCGTTCATCGGGGCGCTGACCCTGGTGGCCCGCCTCCTCCTCCGGCTGTTCACCCGGGGCCGTTCCACCCCGGGCCCGTTCGTCACCGAGGACGAGCTCAAGCTCCTCCTCGCCATGGGCGAGCGCGAGGGGGTGGTCGAGCAGGAGGAGCGCGAGATGATCGACGGCATCCTGGAGATGACCGACAAGGCGGTCCACGAGGTGATGGTGCCCCGGGTCGACGTCGTCGGCATCGAGGCCTCGCGCAGTCTCAGCGACCTCATCACCCTGATCGTCGACCACGGCCACTCGCGGATCCCCCTCTACGAGACGACCGTCGACAACATCGTGGGGGTGATCTACGCGAAGGACCTGCTCCGTTTCGGCGTCCGCAGCGGCGATCCCCGCCCGCTGGCGGCGCTCGCCCGCGAACCCTATTTCACCCCCGAGAGCAAGCACGTCGGCGAGCTGCTCAAGGAGATGCAGCAGCGCAAGGTGCACATCGCGGTCGTCGTCGACGAGCACGGCGGCACCGCCGGGATCGTCACCTTCGAGGACCTGATCGAGGAGATCGTCGGCCCGATCCGCGACGAGTACGACGTCGCCGAGCAGGAGGACGTCCAGTTCGTCAGCGACCACGAGGTGGTGGTGAGCGCGCGCTTCCCGGTCCACGATGTGGCCGAGCTGCTCCATCTCGACATCGGCGAGACCGACGCCGACTCCATCGGTGGCCTGGTCTATGAGCGTCTCGGCGAGATTCCCAAGGCGGGGGCGGAGCTGCCCCTGGGGACGGCGACCCTCACCGTCGACTCGGTGCGGCGGCAGAGCATCCAGACGGTGCGGATCGTGAGCTCCGAGCCCTTCCTGGTCGAGCGCAACGGTGCCAGGCGGACCCAGCCGGCCGAGAACCCACAGGCGGTCGCCGATCACGAGCCCTGACGCCTCCGCAGCGACCGCGGCGGTGCGGTGCTCGCCGCGCCGGGGGCGGCGGCGCTCTCCGGGCACCTCCGGAGTCTGAGATGGCCGGGAGCTTCACCGACGAGGGCATCGTGCTGCGCAGGGTCAACTACGGCGAGGCCGATCGGATCCTGACGGTGCTCACCCGGGAGCACGGCAAGGTGGGGGTGATCGCCCGCGGCGTTCGCAAGGCGGGCAGCCGGATGGCGGCCCAGACCGACCTCTTCGAACGCAGCCGGATGCAGCTCGCCGAGGGCCGGGGGGAGCTGCTGGTGCTCGCCCAGGCCCAGCGGGCGTCGGGCCCGCCGCCCGGGCTGGTCGCGGATCCCCGGCGGGCCGCCTGCGCCGGGGTGGTGGCCGAGCTCACCGATCGGGTGCTCGAGGGCCACCTTCCCGACGCCGCCGTCTACGTCCTGGTCGCGGAGTCCCTCGACGAGCTGGGCGACCCCCGGCGCGACCCGCGCCGCGCGCTGGTCTGGTTCGCCCGCCAGATGATCGATCGCCTCGGCTACGCGCCGCAGCTGCAGCGCTGCGTCTCCTGCTCCCGGCTCCTGGCCGAGGCACCGGCGGCCTTCAGCGCGGCGGGAGGCGGGCTACTCTGCCCCGACTGCCGGCGTGGTGACCCGGGGGTGATCGACTGCCCCGTGCGGGTCATCAAGGTGCTCCGGGTGGCGGCCGGCGGCGACGCCGCCACCTGGACCCGGCTCCGTCTCGACCCCGAGGCCCTGGCCACCCTCGAGGCCATCATCGAGGCCGAGCTGGCGCATCACCTGGACCGGCGGCTCCGTTCCTGGGAGGTGCTCCGGGCCCTCGAAAGGTGAGCCTGGATACACTTGCCGCCCATGCCCGCCGAATCCGACGCGCCGCCGCCGACCTCGCCTCCGACTCCGCCTCCGGCGGCCCTTCTGGAGCGGCTGGTCTCGCTCGGCAAGCAGCGCGGCTTCTTCTTCCCGTCGAGCGAGATCTACGGGGGCATCAACGCCCTCTACGACTACGGCCCCCTCGGAACCCGGCTCCGGCGCAACATCCGCAACCGCTGGTGGCGGTCGATCGTCGAGCTCCGTGACGACATCGAGGGGATCGAAACTTCGATCATCATGAATCCCCAGGTGTGGGTGGCGAGCGGCCACGTGGCCGGATTCTCAGACCCCCTGGTCGACTGCACCGGGAGCTGCCGCAAGCGCTGGCGCGCCGACCACCTGGAGGCGGAGCGCACGGCCCGCGGCAGGGAGGCCGACGCGCCCGGCTGCCCTGAGTGTGGGGGGGCGCTCACCGAGCCCCGGCAGTTCAACCTCATGTTCCGGACGTTCCTCGGTCCGGTCGAGGACACCTCGGCTCAGGTGTACCTCCGCCCCGAGACCGCCCAGGGGATGTTTGTCGACTTCCGATCGGTGCTGAACAGCAGCCGGCAGCGCATCCCCTTCGGCATCGCCCAGAACGGCAAGTCCTTCCGCAACGAGATCTCGCCGGGCAACTCCATCTTCCGGATGCGCGAGTTCGAGATGCTGGAGCTGGAGTTCTTCTGCGAGCCGGGCACCGATGACCACTGGTTCGACCACTGGCGTGCCGAGCGGTTCCGCTGGTACGTCGAGGAGCTGGGGGTGCGGCGCTCGTACCTGCGCCTCCGCGACCACGAGCCCGAGGAATTGGCCCACTACGCGAAGGCGGCCACCGACATCGAGTACCTGTACCCCTTCGGCTGGGGGGAGCTGGAGGGGATCGCCAACCGGACCGACTTCGACCTCTCGGCGCACCAGCGGGCCAGCGGCGTCGACCTCAGCTACCTGGACCCGGTGACCGGCAGGAGCTTCGTTCCCTACGTCATCGAGCCTTCGGTGGGGGTCGACCGCATCATGCTCACGGTCCTCGTCGACGCCTTCGACGAGGAGGTGGTGCGAGGTGAGCGGCGGGTGGTGCTGCGCCTCCACCCCGACGTCGCGCCGGTCCAGGTGGCGGTGCTGCCTCTCTCCAAGAAGGAGGAGCTGACCGTACCTTCCCGCCAGCTCGAGCACCGGCTCCGGCCCCACTTCGCCACCGACTACGACGAGACCCAGTCGATCGGCCGCCGCTACCGGCGCCAGGACGAGATCGGGACGCCGCTCGCCGTGACCTTCGACTTCGACAGCCTCCAGGACGACGCGGTCACCATCCGCGAGCGGGACGGCATGACCCAGGTGCGCGTTCCCATCGCCGGGCTGGAGGAGGCCCTGCGCGACCAGCTGGTCGCCTTCCGGCGGCGGACCGCCGAGCGCGCCGGCGCCGGGGCCTGACCGCCGTGGCCGGGACGCGCTCCGAGTTCCTCGCCGCTGCCGCCGCCGCGCGCGAGGTGGTTGCCCTCCCCGGGGTCGCGCTGCGCTGGGCTGAGCCGAGCGCGCTTGCCGAGATGACCGTCGGGGCCCTCGTCGCCCACCTCGCGCGCGCGGTGACCAACGTCGAGCGCTGCCTGGCGGCGCCCGAGCCGGCTGGGGAGGAGCTCTCCGCCGCCGCCTACTTCGCCCCGGTCGGGCCCGACCTCGCCGCGGCGATCAACGTCCGGGTGCGCGCGACCTCCGCCGAGGAGGCGCTGGTCGGCCACCGCGCCGTGCTGGGCCAGATGGACCGCGCCATCGACCGCCTCCGCACCCGGCTGGAGGAGGAGCCGGAGGGCCGGCTGGTGAGCGTCCGGGACGGCGAGGTGCTCCGCCTCGACGAGTACCTGAGGACGCGGATCATCGAGATCGCCGTCCACGCGGACGACCTCTGCGTCAGCCTGGGCCGGGAGACGCCCGCGCTGCCCGGGATCGAGCTGGCGATCCAGGCCCTCGTCGACACCGCCGCTCTGCGGCACGGCGAGCTGGCGGTGCTCCGCGCGCTGGCCCGCCGGGAACGGGACCCCGATCAGGTCCTCCGCGTCATCTGAGCGGGTTCAGCTGATCGAGGTCGACGGCGAGGCGCTGGGGGAGACGGCGGGCCCGTGACCCCACGGCGCGCCCGCGAACGACCCACCGCCGAAGAAACCACCGCCCGACGTCCCGAAGGGCCCGAACGGCCACCCCGGGTAGGTGCCGTCCACCCAGTCGGTCACCCGCGACTGCACCTCCGAGATGAGGGTGCTCGCCTGGGCCGAGGTGATCTTGCCGCTGCTCTCGAGGCTGCTGATCTGGCTGTCCACCGCGGTCGTCACCGCGCTGACGACGCTGCTGACGCTGACGTTGTCAGCCTCGGCGACGCTCGCGACGCTCTGACCCGAGGCCAGGTCGGACTCCAGCGTGGAGGCGCTGATGCCGATGGTGGTCGCCGCGGCCTGGAGGGCGGCCTGCTCGCCGGAGCCGCCGATGCCCACCGAGGGAACGGTGGCCGGGCGGGTCTGGTTGACGAAGTTGGTGACCATCTGGGTGAGGTTCGACTCGATGGTGCTGGCCTGGCTCGAGGTGATCTTGCCGCTGGTGACCAGGCTGTTGATCGCCGTGGTCTCGTCGCCGACCAGGGCGGTGATGACGGCCTGGGCGGCGGTGTTGTTGGCGGTCGCCACCTGGGCGACGGTCTGACCGGCCTGCAGGTCCGACTCCAGGGTCTGCTCACTGATGCCGATGGCGGTGGCCGCGTCCTGGAGCAGGTTCACCCCGAAGAACGAGCTCGGCCCACCCAGACCGCCGCGGAAATGCGCACCGGGGGAGGGGCTGGGGGTGGCCGTGTCCGAGCTGCTCGCCGTGCTGGCCGACACCGGGCTGCCGGTCGCCGCCCGCGAGATCAGGAACCCGCCCACCGCGCTGCCCAGGACCAGCCCGCCGAAGGCGGCGGCGACGGCCACGCCGCGGCGCAGCCCGAGCAGGCGACGGCGCGGGAGCGGTGACGCCGCGTCCTCGTCCGGCTCCGGCCACGCGTCGTCGGGAGGCTCCGGCCACGCGGCCTCGTCCCAGAGGGATGTCGTGTCGGGCGACGGCTCCGCGCCCTCCGGGATGGGAAGCTCCTCGCTCATCACGATCTCCCAGCTGATGGCGTGACCAGGACCCACGGCGCAACCCGGCACCGGCCACCCGGGCAGGGACACGCACCCAAGGGTGATGGTGCGGCATCGCACCTTTCGATTCCATGACGGTTTTGCCGCAAAAGGCGCCCTCCGCGCTGACCGGGGTGGCCGGGGGCTGGTGATGCCTACGCGCCCATCCAGCGCCCGCCCATGGGGAGGTGGCAGGCGCCGCCGCCCTGCTTCTCGAAGTACTGCTGGTGGTACTCCTCTGCCTCCCAGAAGCGGGGGGCGTCGGTGACCTCGGTGACGATGGCATGGCGCGACCGGCTCTGCTCGGCCAGGCCCCGGAGGATGCGCTCCGCCGTCTCCCGCTGGCCCGCGTCGCGGACGTAGATCGCCGAGCGGTACTGGTCGCCGATGTCCGGTCCCTGGCGGTTGAGCTGGGTGGGGTCGTGGATGTCGACGAGGAAGGCGCTCACCAGGTCCTCGTAGCTGACCCGGGCCGGGTCGAACACCACCTCCACCGCCTCGGCGTGGCCGGTGGTGTGAGAGCAGACGTCACGGTACGTCGGATGGTCGGTGCGACCACCGGTGTATCCGACCCGGGTGGCGACCACCCCGGGCAGATGCCGGAAGGCGTCCTCGACGCCCCAGAAGCAGCCGCCGGCGAAGGTGGCGGTCTGGAGGGTCGCCGTCTTCGCGGAGGAGACGGGCTCCGGGACGGAAGGGGACACGGGGTCAGGGCTGCGGGAGGTGATGCTCATGACCCCATTGTGCCCTGTTCGGCCGCAGGCCACGCGTGGGCACGGCCGCGTCGAACGCCGCACCCGGGTTCCCAGGCGGCCGCTCCCCGCCCCGGTGCTACCCTCGGTCCGCTCCTGCCTCCCGCCACGTCAGAGGACCAAAGATGCCCGCCACCAAGAAGCCCAGAGCCACGACGAAGACCACGCCGACCCGTGCCGCCCGGTCGGCGACCCGCGGTGCTCCGGCGCGGCGTCGGGCGACGAAATGGGTGTACCTCTTCGAGGAGGGCAATGCCCAGATGCGCGATCTGCTCGGCGGCAAGGGGGCGGGTGTCGCCGAGATGACCCGCGCCGGCCTGCCGGTGCCGCCGGGGTTCACCATCACCACCGAGGCCTGCAACGCGTTCTACGCGAGCGGCCAGAAGTTTCCCGCGGGGATGTGGGAGCAGGCGCTGGCGGCGCTCAAGACCGTGGAGCGCAAGACCGGCAAGGGATTCGGCGACCCCAAGAACCCGCTGCTCGTGTCGGTGCGCAGCGGAGCCAAGTTCTCCATGCCCGGGATGATGGACACCGTCCTCAACCTCGGCCTCAACGAGACCACCCTGCAGGGACTGGCCAAGCTCACCGGTGACGAGCGCTTCGCCCTCGACTCGTACCGCCGCTTCATCCAGCTGTTCAGCAAGATCGTGCTCGATGTCCCCGGGGAGCTTTTCGAGCACGCCCTCGATGCTGCCAAGAAGAAGCACGGTGCGGCGAGCGATGCCGAGCTGAGCCCGGTGGCGCTGCGCGAGCTGATCGAGACCTTCCGGGGCATCGTCCGCGAGCAGAACCGCGGCCAGGAGTTCCCCGAGGAGCCCCTCGATCAGCTGCGCGCCGCCATCGGAGCCGTCTTCGACTCCTGGAACGGCAAGCGCGCGGTCGACTACCGCAACTACAACAAGATCCCCCACGACCTCGGCACCGCGGTCAACGTCCAGTCGATGGTGTTCGGCAACATGGGCGACGACTCCGGCACCGGGGTGGCCTTCACCCGCGACCCCGCCACCGGCGAGAAGGCGCTCTTCGGCGAGTACCTGACCAACGCCCAGGGCGAGGATGTGGTCGCCGGCATCCGCACCCCCAAGCCGATCGCCGCCATGGCCGACGAGTTGCCCAGGGTGTACCGCCAGTTCGAGCAGATCGCCAAGAAGCTGGAGCGCCACTACCGCGACGTCCAGGACATGGAGTTCACCATCGAGCGCGGCAAGCTCTACATGCTCCAGACCCGCACCGGCAAGCGCACCGCCGAGGCGGCCGTGAAGATCGCCGTCGACATGGTCCACGAGCGGCTCATCTCCCGTGAGGAGGCGGTCCTCCGGGTGGAGCCGGTGCAGGTCGATCAGCTGCTCCACACCCGGATCGACCCCAGCGCGAAGGTCGAGGTGCTCGCCACCGGGCTGGCGGCGTCCCCGGGCGCCGCCTACGGCAAGGCGGTCTTCGACGCCGACCGCGCCGAGGAGATGGCCAAGGCCGGCGAGAAGGTCATCATGGTCCGGATCGAGACCAACCCCGACGACGTTCACGGCATGATCGCCGCCGAGGGGGTCCTCACCTCGCGGGGCGGGCGCACCTCCCACGCGGCGGTGGTCGCCCGGGGCATGGGCAAGCCCTGCGTCGCCGGCGCCGAGTCCGTCCTCGTCGACCTCCAGAACCGCCGCTTCATCGCGGGCGGGAAGACGGTGTACGAGGGCGAGGAGTTCACCATCGACGGCTCGACCGGCCGGGTCATCGCCGGCAAGGTGCCGACCATCCAGCCGGAGCTGAGCGGGGACCTGGAGCAGGTGCTGCGCTGGGCCGACGAGTTCCGCCGGCTCCAGGTGTGGGCCAATGGCGACTACCCCCGCGACGCCGAGCTGGCCCGCCGCTTCGGCGCCCAGGGGATCGGCCTCTGCCGCACCGAGCACATGTTCATGGAGCAGGAGCGTCTGCCCCACGTCCAGGCGATGATCCTCGCCACCACGACCGAGGAGCGCCGCAAGCAGCTCGACAAGCTCCTTCCCTACCAGCGCGGTGACTTCTACGGGATCCTCAAGGCGATGGCCGGGCTCCCGGTCGTCATCCGCCTCATCGACCCGCCGCTCCACGAGTTCCTGCCCTCCTTCGAGGAGCTCCTCGTCGAGGTGACCAAGGCCGAGACCAGGGGCGACCCCGCGGGGAGCTTCGAGGACAAGCGGACCATGCTCGCCGCGGTGCGCTCACTCCGCGAGCAGAACCCGATGCTCGGCCTGCGCGGCTGCCGTCTCGGTCTCCTCTTCCCGGAGATCATCGAGATGCAGGTGCGGGCGATCATGGAGGCGGCGGTGCAGCTGACCCGGGAGGGCGTCGAGGTCCACCCGGAGATCATGATCCCGCTCGTCGGCATCACCGAGGAGCTGCGCCGCACCAAGGCCTACCTGCAGAAGACGGTCGACGCGGTCCTCGCCGAGGCGGACATCAAGATCCACTACAAGTTCGGCACCATGATCGAGCTGCCCCGCGCCGCGCTGGTCGCCGGGGAGATCGCCGAGGAGGCCGAGTTCTTCTCCTTCGGGACCAACGACCTCACCCAGACCACCTTCGGCTTCTCCCGCGACGACGCCGAGGGCAAGATCATCATCCCCTACGTCGACCAGAAGATCCTGCCCACCAATCCCTTCGAGACCCTGGATCGCGCCGGCGTCGGCCGGCTCATGAACATCGCGGTGATCGAGGGCCGCCAGACCCGCCCGGACCTCGTCGTGGGCATCTGCGGCGAGCACGGCGGCGACCCCGCCTCGATCGCCATCTGCGAGAAGCTGGGACTGAACTACGTCTCGTGCTCGCCCTACCGGGTGCCGGTGGCGCGGCTCGCCGCCGCCCACGCCCGGCTGGCGACCCGGGAAGCCGACCGCTGAGGCTGACGCACCGGCCGGTGCGTGCCGGTGGCTCGGGGGCGCGCTGCGCCCCCGAGCCGTCACCGGGCCCCGGGGCCGGGCCTGCCCTGCCGCGCTATCCTCGCTGGGCATGACCGAGCGAGTCCGGGTCCGCAAGGTCGGCACCCGCGATGGGCGTCCCTCCAACCTCGACGACGGCCACGTCGTCGAAGGGGACGAGCTCGCCGTGCCCACCCCCGGGCAGCCCTACGCCATCCGCCGGTCCGTCGTCGAGCACCGCGACGCGCCCGACGTCTTCGCCACCTCGCCGGTGCGGGCGGTGATCACCGAGAAGAACGGTTCGATCGTGGTGCTCACCGACAACTCGCGCTACCGGGTCGAGGTCGTCGGCCGCTGAGCCGGTGTCCCGCCACCCAGACCCGCCGGCCTGTCGCGACCCCGGACGCCGCTGCCGGCGCCGGCAGGACCCCCTCGTCCGCGAGCTGGCGGCTCCGGCCCCGGTGCCCCCGGGGTGAGCACTGACCCCGTCGCCGAGATCAAGGCGCGCCTGGACATCCTGGATGTGATCGGGGCTCACGTCTCCCTGCACCGATCGGGCACCCAGCACACCGGCCTCTGCCCGCTCCACGCCGAGAAGACCCCGAGCTTCTCGGTCAGCCAGGCGAAGCAGAGCTGGTACTGCCACGGCTGCCACGAGGGGGGCGACATCATCACCTTCGTCGAGAAGATCGAGGGGGTCGACTTCCCGCGCGCCCTCGAGATCCTCGCCGAGCGGGCGGGCGTGGAGCTGGAGCGCGACCGGCGCGCCGCCGCCCGCGGCGCGGGCCGGCGCCGCTCCCTCGAGCTCAACGACCGGGCGGCCAAGTTCTACGAGTACGTGCTCTGGAGCCTCCCTGCTGGAGCACCGGGGCGCCGTCTGCTGACCGAGCGGGGTGTTGAGGAGGCGCTGGCGCGGCGCTTTCGCGTGGGTTTCGCTCCCCTGGGGGGGCAGGCCGGCAACGCCCTGGTGCGCTACCTGGCCGGTCGAGGGGGGGCCGCCCTCCCCGAGCTCGCCGATGCCGGGCTCGCGAGCCGGAGCGGGCGCGACCTCTTCCGCAACCGCCTGGTGTTCCCCATCTCCGACGAGCGCGGACAGGTGCTCGGCTTCGGAGGGCGGGCGCTGGGCGAGGCCGTTCCCAAGTACCTCAACACCCCCGAGACCGGCGTCTACCACAAGTCGACGGCCCTTTTCGGGCTGGACCAGGCCCGGGTGGCGCTGCGGGAGCGGCGTGTGGCGGTGGTGGTGGAGGGGTACTTCGACGTGCTCGCCGCCCACGTGGCCGGCGTCGCCGATGTGGTCGCCTCGAGTGGCACGGCGCTGACCAAAGAGCAGGTGAGGATCATCGCCCGCCACGCGGACCAGGTGGTGCTCTGCTTCGACGGGGACGAGGCCGGGCGGCGGGCCGCGGCGCGCGCCGTTGACCTCTGTGCCGCGGAGGGGTTGCCGGCCCGGGTCGCGGTGATGCCCCCGGCCTACAAAGATCCCGACGAGATGGTCCGGACGGATCCCGCCGCCTTCGCGGCGCTCATCGCGGCGGCCGCACCCGAATGGCATGTTCTGGTGGAGTGGGCCGTCGGCGGGGCCGGGGCGCAGATCGACCAGCGCCGGGCGGCGGCGGAGCGGGTTGTGGCCGTCCTCGCCCGCATCCCCGAGGCGGCCACCCGTGACCTCTACAGCCAGGAGGCGGCGCGGCGCCTCGAGCTGTCGGCGGCGGCGCTGGCCGCCGACGTGGGCCGCGCGCGCGCTGCCGGGGGACGGAACCCGGTCCGGCTCGGCGTCCCCCCTCCGCCTCCCCCCGCCCCGGGGGAGACGCTCGATGCGGGTTTGGACGGCGAGGATCCGGGGCATCCTCCGCCGTCGTGGGAGGAATTCCTGGCCACCTACGCCGTCCAGCGGCCCGCCCTCGCCCGGGTGCTGGTCGATGAGATGGGCCTCGACCTCGGCGATCTGGTCAGCCCCGCGGTTCGCCGCATCATCGAGGCGGCCCGGGCGGCCCCGATCGGCGCCGATCTCCCCCTCCACGCCCTGGGCCCCGGCGATCG
Organism: Candidatus Dormibacteria bacterium; assembly: GCA_049511615.1. Classification (GTDB taxonomy): domain Bacteria; phylum Chloroflexota; class Dormibacteria; order Aeolococcales; family Aeolococcaceae; genus Changshengia. Next base: position 76,446 of record JBEKXW010000013.1, read on the forward strand.
CCGGCTGGCGGCGCGGCTCTCGCTGCGCGACGTTCCCGAGCTCGGCCCCGAGCCCGACCCCGTGGCCCTCGACAGGGCGATGTCCGACTGTGTCGAACAGGTCCGGCGGGCTGCACGCCGGGATCGGGCCCGCCGCGACCTGGACGCGCTCCTCGCCGTTCCCGATGCGGAGGACCCCGAGCGGGACGAGAATGTGGCCGCTCGGTTGCGCCAGCTGCTCGACGAGGAGCGGGACCCGCCCGGGTGACACCGGGCGTGGATGCCGCCTCCGCCCAGGGGGCAAGCCGCGCAGGCACAGGGCCGTTGGTACTCTGGGGGGTGTGGCGGCGTCCCCGGGCGCCGCTCCCTGGTTCGGGATCCGATGAAGAGCTGATGGCGACCAAGACAGGAGCGGCCTCCAAGACCGCGAAGAAGCCGGCGGCCGCGTCGCGGCAGAGCCCGCGCGTGACGCCGGCCGTCTCCACGCCGAAATCGGGAGCCGCCGCTGGATCGCGGCGGGCGGTGTCCGAGAAACCCGCCTCCTCGCGCTCCCGCGGCGCGGCCTCGCCGGCAGCCCGCCCCTCGGCGGCCCAGGTCGCCGCGCGCGGCTCGACGTCGCCCAAGGCCCCGGCATCGAAGCCGGCCCCGGGTGCCGCCCGCACGCGGGCAGCCGGGTCGCGCCCGGCGGGCTCGAAACCGGCCAGGGGCGCCGGGGCGCGCCCCCAGCGTCCCACGTCCAAGGTCGCAACGGCGAAGCGGGCGCCCTCCGGGTCGCCGCGCACCCCGGTGTCCGACCCCCGCGGGCCCGCACGGGCCTCCAGCCCCCGCTCCGGGGCATCCACCGCCCAGGGGCGGGCGCAGAAGGCGGCCGCCGGGCCGTCGAAGCCTGCCACCGCCCGCACCCCGTCCCGGGGCGGCACCCCCGCGCGCGGCGCGCGGTCCGCAGGCCCTCGGTCGGTCTCCCGGACCTCCACGACCCGCCCGTCGAGCTCCCGGACATCCACCCCGCGGGCGACGAGCTCCCGGACGTCCACGCCGCGGGCGTCGTCCTCCCGCCCGTCCACCCCGCGGACGTCCACCTCCCGGACCGCCGCCAAGCGGCCCTCGACGTCCCGGCCGTCCACCCCCCGGGCCGCCCCCGCGCGCGTGGCGACCCCCCGCCCGTCCACCTCCAGCGCGCCGCCCTCCCGGTCCTCGCGCTCGCCGTCGGTGCCGGGTGGTGGCGCGCGGACCGCCGCCCACGGGTCCGTGGCGGAGCCGAAGCGGCCACCCAAACCGGCCGACCGCGTTGCGGCTGCGCTGCCATCCGTGATCGCAGCGCCACCGCGGGCGAAGCGCGCGCCCACGGCGGCGGCTGCGCCCGAGACCATGGCACCTCCCGCGCTGATCGGCCGGGTCAACCAGCGCCCGGCCGCCGCAGCCGTGGCCCGCACGTCTGCGCCGGCCCCGAAAAGGGCACAATCAGAGATGTCGCCCGGTGGGTCGCGTCTTGTGGCGCCCCCTGCCGGGGATCGCACCGCGGTCTGGGCAGGCGCCTGGGGCGCGGCCTCGGCTGCCGGCGGAGGTGCTGAGCATCCTCCTCCGACCTCCGGCGCAGCGGCATCGAGCGGTCGGACCGATGCCGCGGTGAGCCCGACCCCGAGCGCAACCGACGGGCTCGGGGGGACGTCGTCCGACCAGCCTCCCGCCGCAACGCCACTGGTGAAGAAGACCGCAACCGTGACAACTTCCGCGAAACAATCCGACGATCCGATCGACTCCGTTCCTGCAGAGGAGGGGGCGCTGCCGCCGGCCGTCCCCCCCCGGGTCGGTGCCAGCTCGGTTCCCGCCGCGGGCGTCCTCGCTCCTGACCCGCTGGTGGTGGTCGCTGAGCAGCTGATCGTGCGGGGCAAGGAAGCCGGGTACCTCACCCCCGACGACGTCCTGGCCGCGTTCCCCGAGATCGACGTCGAACCTGATCACCTGGAACGGATATTCCACGCCTTCCGGGAGATGGGGATCGAGGTCACCGACGGCGACAAGGACTTCGAGGTGGTGGAGGACGACGAGGAGCTGGTGGCCACCGCCGAGGCCATCGACTCGGTCTCGCTCGACGACCCGGTGCGGATGTACCTCAAGGAGATCGGACGGGTCGCGCTGCTTCGCGCGGAGCAGGAGGTGGAGTACGCCAAGCTCATCGAGCAGGGCGACGAGGACGCCAAGAACGCTCTCACCGAGGCCAACCTCCGACTTGTAGTCAGCATTGCCAAAAAGTACATCGGCCGGGGGATGTCCTTCCTGGACCTGATCCAGGAGGGCAACATGGGCCTGATCCGGGCGGTCGAGAAGTTCGACTACCACAAGGGCTTCAAGTTCTCGACCTACGCCACCTGGTGGATCCGGCAGGCGATCACCCGAGCCATCGCGGACCAGGCCCGCACCATCCGGATCCCGGTGCACATGGTGGAGACCATCAACAAGCTGGTCCGGGTCTCGCGCCGGTTGCTCCAGGAGCTGGGTCGCGAGCCCACCGACGAGGAGATCGCCGAGGAGATGGGCATCACCCCGGAGAAGGTCCGCGAGATCACCAAGGTGTCTCAGGATCCTGTCTCCCTGGAGACCCCCATCGGCGAAGAGGAGGACTCCCATCTGGGGGACTTCGTCGAGGACAAGGAGGCGACCGCGCCCAGCGACGCGGCCTCGCTGACCATGCTGCGCACCGAGGTCGAGGACATCCTCGACACCCTGACGCCACGGGAGCGCAGGGTGCTGCAGCTGCGCTTCGGTCTCATCGACGGTCATCAGCGGACCCTCGAGGAGGTTGGCAAGCGCTTCGGCGTCACGCGTGAACGCATCCGCCAGATCGAGGCCAAGGCCCTGCGCAAGCTCCGTCACCCCTCGCGCAGCAAGAAGCTCAAGGACTATCTGGAGTAGCTTCCCGGCGCGCCGCGGCGCCGCTCATCTCGATCCGCGGTACCGAGCCATCCCAGCCGATTGAGCCGTCAGCGCACTCCGACCCTATAATCCCGATTCGATCCGTTCCGGGTTAGCTCAGCGGTAGAGCAGGCGGCTGTTAACCGCAAGGTCACTGGTTCGAATCCAGTACCCGGAGCCACCGCGACCAACGTCTCACCAGGATCGAGGAGAAAGCTCATGGCTGAGTCCCAGCAGGTGGACGCCGGGCTGGCCGGCTCCGCCACATCCGACGACCGGACGGACCCGGCGAGGGCGGCCACTGTACCCGCTCCGTCCAGCGCTCCGGGGCTGATGCTCGCGGATGGATCGGGCGCCGCGGCCGCATGGGCTCCCGATGGCGTCACGGCTGCAGATGACGGGCCGTCGACTGCCGTTCGCGGTGTTCCCAGCTGGACCTTCGCGATCCCGGCGGCGCTGCCCGCGGACCTGCCCCCGGCCCCAGCCGCGCCGCCTTCACCCCCCCCGGCGACGGCCTCGATGCCCGGTGTGGCTGCGGCCCCGCCGGTGGCCTACCCCCCGCCGGCCGGCGCGCCGCGAAGCGGATCCCCACTCGCCGTCCAGCTTCTCAGCGTGCCCTCTCTGGGCCCGCCCGGGGAGCGGCGCCACCCCGCCGCCGTGGGCCTCCTCTCGGTGGTCACCCTCGGTGCCTACGCGGTGGCCTGGCACGCACGGGTCAATCGCGAGATGTCCGACTTCGACGCCCGTCTCGAGGTCCGTCCCCGGCTCTCGACGCTCGGAGTTGCGCTGGCCTGGGTCGCCGGCCTCCTGTGCTCCCTCGCCGGGGCGGCCGCGATCGTCGCTCACACCCTCAAGGTGGGCCCGGTGCTGTCTCACTTCGCCTCCGGCCCCTCGCTCCCGGGGGTGACCATTCCCTGGGCCTACCTGATGCTGGGCGGCCTCGTCGTCGTCCCCTACCTGGTGCTCCTGGTCCCGACCTCGGCCGTCAGCCTGGTGATGACCCTGGAGCGGGTCCGCCTGGTCCAGGAGCGGGTCGGTGTCCGTCCGGATCGACAGCTGCGTCCAGCCGGTCGCGCTGCCCTCCTTCTCCTCCCGGTCATCGGAGGTCTCTGGCACGTGGCGTCCGTCCAGTCCTGTCTCAACAGCGTCTGGCAGACGTCGCCGCCTCCCCCTCCGCCGCCCGGGCCGCGCCCGCGGTGAGCTGCTCCTCGTGGCCATCTCCATCGCGTGCGTCTCGGGCAAGGGGGGGGTGGGAAAGACGACCACCTGCGCAGCCCTGGCGGGCGCGTTCAGCGAGATGGGCTGGCGGGTGCTCGCCATCGACGTCGACCCCCAGTCGAATCTGACCTCGGGGCTCGGCTTCAACCCGTACCAGCTGGACCGGACGATCGGCGATCTCCTGGTCGATCCCGGCCTGGCTCCGGCGGCGGTGACCCTCGCGACCGAGTGGGAGGGCATCTCGCTGATCCCCGCCAGCCCCGACCTCAGCGCCGTCGAGGGGGAGATGGCCATCACCGTCGGGCGTGAGCTGCGGCTCCGTCACGCCCTCGCCCGGGGAGCCGGCATCAGCGGCTACGACATCGTCCTCTTCGACACACCGCCCAACTTCGGCTTCCACACCGTCAGCGCTCTCGGCGCCGCCGGCTGGCTCCTGGTGCCCCTGCAGATGTCGGGTTACGCGATGAAGGGTCTCAAGGAGGTGCTGCGCACCTATCACGCGGCCAGGGAGCGGCTCAACCCCGAGCTGCGGATGCTCGGCCTGCTGCCCACCTTCGTCAACCAGCGCACCCGCTTCAGCCAGCAGATGCTGGCGGGGCTCCGGGAGATCCCGAGCCTGCATGTCTTCGATACCGTGATCAAGGTGACCGTGAAGCTCCAGGAGACCGCCATGGCCGGGGCGCCGATCACCGCCTACGCGCGGGGCTCCGACGTGGCCCAGGCCTACCGCAGCCTGGCCCAGGAGATCCTCGAACGCGCCGGTCCCGCGCCGCCGCCACCGCCTCCGCCGCCGCCCGAGGTATGAGACGTCCGGTGACCATTGAAGCCGAGCCGGTCGGCGCTGGCGTCCCCGAGGAGACCGGCGCCGCCTCAGGGGACGAGGAGGCGTCTGGGGACCTCGCAGCCGGCCACCCGATGGAGCACGGCTCCGAACCCGTGGCGTCGCTCGCCGCCGCCGAGCCCGAGGAGCCTGAGGAGCCCGCCCCGGTCGGCGAAGCCGGGGAGTCGCCGGCCACCGCCAAGCCTGAGGAGCCGGAGGAGCCCGCGGAGGCCGGTGAGCCCGAGGAGCCCGCCCCGGCCAGCGAACCCGAGGGGTCGCTCGCCGCCGCCGAGCCCGAGGAGACCGAGGAGCTTCCAAAGCCCGCGTCGATCAGTGGAGCCGCGGAGCCGGCCGCTGCTGCGGAGCCTGCCGAGCACGACGAGCCCGGGGAGCCCGGGGAGACCGCCCCGGCCAGCGAGGCCGAGGAGCCGGAGGAGACCGCCCCGGCCAGCGAGGCGGAGGAGCCCGAGCAGGCCGCCCCGGCCGGCGAAGCAGAGCAGTCGCCGGCCGCCGCTGAGTCCGAGGAGACCGAGGATGCCGGTGAGCCGGAGGAGGCCGGTGAGCCCGAGGAGCCCGAGGAGCCCGAGGAGCCTGAGGAGGTCGCCGCGGTCGGCGAAGCCGAGGAGTCGACGCTCGCCGCCGAGCCCGAGGAGCCGGAGGAGGTCGGTGAGCCCGAGGAAAACGGTGAGCCCGAGGAGCCCGAGGAGACCGGTGAG
>JBEKXW010000014.1:0-72415 GCA_049511615.1 Candidatus Dormibacteria bacterium
CCGGGCTGCTGATGCGGCCGACGGCGGGCCGGGTGCTGCTCGACGGGGTGGACACCGGCCGGCTCGGGGAGCGCGAGCGCGCCGAGCTGAGGAGCCGGCGGATCGGCTTCATCTTCCAGGAGTTCAACCTGCTGCCCACCCTCTCCGCGGTGGAGAACGTGCTGCTGCCGCTGCGCTACGCGGGCGCCGACCATCGGGCCGGACGGCGCCGGGCGGAGATGCTCCTCGACGAGATGGGGATCGGCAACCGGATGGGCCACCGTCCCGCCGAGCTGTCGGGCGGGCAGCAGCAGCGGGTGGCGATCGCCCGCTCCCTGATCGGCCAGCCCACCCTGGTGCTGGGCGACGAGCCGATGGGGGAGGTGGACACCGAAACCGCGAGCATGCTGCTGGCGCTGATGCGGCGGATCAACCGGGAGAGCCGGGTCACCTTCCTGATCGTGACCCACGACCTGGACCTGGCCGCCCAGGCCGACCGGATCATCCACCTGCGCGACGGCCGCCTGGCCGGCGACCAGCGGGTGGAGTGCGCCGGGGTCCCGCTCGAGGCTGCCGAGGCCGTGGCATAGGTCGCTGAGCCGGACCCGGGGGAAGGAGCCTCGACAGCCGACCCCGGGCCGACGGATCAGCCCGAGGTCAGCGGCCAGGAGGAGACTTCAGCGCGCGCTCTCGCTCAGACCACGACCACGCGGACGTTGGGGTGATCGGCAGCGAGCGAAACCAGGTCGTCGGGATCGTGGGTGAGGATCGTGCCCCCGCCAAGCCTGGTAGTCGTGACGACGACGAGGGCGTCGATGGCCGCGTCGCTGCCTCGACCAGTGCGTGACAGGAGGTGCCTGGCGATCCGCGCGATGCGAAGCCTCGAGGTGACGACGCGCGCATAAGCGCGGCGGAGCTCCTGGTCAACCGGTTCGTCGGCACCGGAGCCACGGTAGAGCTCGACCAGGACAGGGGACGGCACTCGCACTGCGTAGCCGCGGCGGGTGGCCGAGCGGAGAGCGGCCCGGACCTGAGATGGCGCGGTGGCGACTGCCGAGGTCGAGCGAGGGCGGAGAGGGCTTCGGAGTCGAGGATCAGGACGGCCACAGCGCGTCGTACTGCTCGATCAGATCGGCAGGTACCGGGCCGAACTGCCGGTCGAGCTCGTGGAGGTAGTCGCCCAGGGCCTCGCGCTCGAGCTCATGCGCGACGGCTCTGGCCACGAAGCCGCTCAGGCCACGCTCACCGACGTGCTCGCTTACCCGTGCGGCACGGACGGGAACAGGCTCCGGCGTGCTTCAACGCGGCGGAGTACTCAAGCAGCTACTGGGCAAACAACCAGGGATAATCGGGATTCATAGAGGACTGAGCATGCACCGATCCCGCCTTCGGTCGATTCTCTCCGCGACCGCGATGATGGTGGTGGTCGCGGCGGCGCTCACATCGGCCGTCCTCCTCACCAGAGCCGGCCCCCAGCCACAGAGATCCAGCCAGGGGACCTCGGCCTCGGCTGCGGTATCCAGTTCCGCCTCGCCCGCCGCAAGTCCGATAACCCCGACCTTCTCTCGGAGTGCGGCTGAAGCTGCCGCGAGGTTGGGTAGTAGCGGCATCGTGCGTGAGGAGAGCAAGCTGACGACGTTGGAGTTCGCCGACGCTTACGCTAACGCTGAAGCAATGGGCGGCCCGACTCCCCTCGCATTGGTGCCATCGATCGAGGCCCAGCAGTCGGTGGCCCCCTTACGCACGCCCTTGCCCCTGCCTGGGAAACCCTCAGAACCATCAACCCCAGTCCCTACCCAACTCGTGTGGTTGGTGGCCGTGTCCGGAAGCAGCATCTGCTGTGGGGAGTTCCCCCCCGAAGGTCCCAGCCGGTGGGCCGTATTGACCTACAACGCGACGACGGGCGCCATCATGAGTGCGCTGTATGGACCGCCATTGGGATCGGGATCACCATCTTCCAGTCAAACATGGCCTGCCGGCTTCGACAGCATCCAGGATCTGGCGTCGTAGTGGACCATCTGGTGCACTCAACCCACGGCTCCACCGACGAAACCCACGAGATGGTAGTCCGCCGGTTGCTGAGCAGGCCTGTTGCTGTTTGAGTTCGCCGAGATCAGCTGAACTCGCCTCGAGGAGGCTGGAGCGGGAGGCGGGGCTCGAACCCGTGACCCCTACCTTGGCAATAAAGGAGGGCGTTTCCGATCGGGTCCGAATTTGGGAGGGCTCCCGAGGCCTCCAACCAACCCTCATTTCACAAATCGTGACCCGCATGAGACGTCGGCTTATGGTGGTCCCGTCGAAGCTCGGGTTCGCAGCCGGTGCGGCCGCTGAGGTCAGTGAGGGTCTCTCACGCTCCCCAGTCCTCCCACGTGAGGCCGGCGATCCGCCGGAACTCAGAGGTCTTCGCTGTTACGAGGGTGGCGCCGCTCCGGAGCGCCTGGCCGCCGATGAGGACGTCGTAGGCACCGATGGGGGTGCCGGCCGCCTCCAGAGCAGCGCGGATCCGTCCGGCCACCTGTGCGTCGTCGTCACCGAAGTCGAGGATGCTGATGGCCCCGCCAGGAACGCCGCCAGCCGATCGGCATGGTTTCAGGTCGTGCGCTCGTAGCCACGCCGTACCAGAGTTCGAACGTGACCACGGACGACGTGGAGAGCTGGGCGCTGGCCTGGCTCGCCTCCTCGAACCGTCGCCTGACCGACGGAGGCCTCCCGTTGATCAGAGCAATGCAGGCGTTCGTGTCGAGCAGGTAGCTCACAGGAGGTCGCGGGCCCTCCTCAGAGGCCTACCGAGTGGTACCATATCCCGTACCAGTCAGAAGGAGCGTGGATTTGGTTGTAACTGCCAGTGACGCACGGAGGAACCTGTTTCCTCTGATCGAACAGGTCAACAACGATCGTCAGCCCGTGGAGATCACCTCCAAGAGGGGCGATGCCGTGCTGATGGCCCGAGCTGACTACGATGCCCTCGAAGCGACGGCATACCTCCTTCGGGTGCCGGCGAACGCTAGGAGGCTACTGGAGAGCCTGGAACAGGCCCGAGCGGGAGATCGACAAGCGCACGAGCTGGCGTGATGCGGCTGGTCTTCACCCCGCATGGCTGGGAAGACTACCTCTACTGGCAGTCGACGGATCGGACGACGGTGAAAAGGATCAACCGGTTACTCCAGGACATCATCCGGGATCCGTCCACGGGCGTCGGCAAGCCAGAGCAACTGCGCCACGTCCTTCAGGGATGTTGGTCCCGCCGTATCGATGACGAGCACCGCCTCGTATACCTGGTGGATGGCGACGACATAGTCGTTCTCCAAGCTCGGTTCCACTATGGCGATCAGCACTAGGAGGCGGCTTGAGCGGGAGGCGCGGCTCGAGCCTGTGACCCCTACCTTGGCAATAAGGGAGGGACGAGATCGGCCGCTTCCGAATATGAAATCACGCTGATTTCCCTCCCGGCCACTCTGATTTCAGAAACCGCGACCTGCACGCGACGTCGCTCGCGGATGGCCACGGATAAGCGCAGGGGGCCCCTTGCGGCCGTTTCCCGCTGGTGCCTGGCGGCCCACCATGCTCTGCACCCCGAACTCCCTGTCACAGGAGGTGGGTCTTGCGCTGGGGGCGCAGGCCGGCGAGGCACGGATCCGCGAAGTGGTGAGGGAGGGCGGCTTCACCCGCTTCCGCCGCGTGGCCGACTCGCTGATGAACGCGGTCTACGAGGTCAGGCCGTAAAGGCGGGAGGGGGTCCTGCCGGAGTGCGAGGGATGGGGGCACACAGCCTCCATCCCTCGCAATTGCCAGCTTCCGGATCGCTTGTCGGCGACGTTGCTCGGCGGGCGCTTGTCCCATTCCTTGGTCGAAGTCGAGGGTGATCGAGGCTGACCGAACCATCTTCGACACCACCCGCTCCCAAATCGAATGCGCTCGAAGCAGGAGGCTGGAGCGGGAGACGAGGCTCGAACTCGCGACCCCCAACCTTGGCAAGGCAGAGGCCGTAGTTTGACGCGTTCCCAGTTGGGATCGCGTCACTCATCGTCGCAGGACCGCTACCTTGCGCCTACTCCTACCGTGACCGCATGGTGCTCGACGCCGATATGGTGAAGATCGAAGAGGGTCGAATCTGCTTGGGGAAGGAGCTACCGCTGGCTCTAAGACGCGGCCTGCTGAGACGGCCAGGTCGGTGACCACCTCAGCCCACGCGCTCGAAGGGGGATGATCCGCTCCCAAGGGAGCAGCGAACTCGAGCCGAAACCACAGTCAACGGAGCGGCAGGAGATGGAAGCCATCAGACTCAACAACGGCGTCGAGATGCCCGCTCTCGGTCTGGGGGTCTTCCAGACCCCCCCGGACGAGACCCGGGACGCCGTCCGCAGCGCACTCGGCGCCGGGTACCGGCACGTCGACACCGCGGCGGCTTACGGCAACGAGCGCCAGGTCGGCGAGGCGGTCCACAGCTCCGACGTGGACCGGTCGGAGGTCTTCCTGGAGACGAAGGTCTGGATCAGCGACTACGGATACGACGAGACGCTGCACGCCTTCGAGAAGAGCGCCCGCAAGCTCGGCGTCGACCAGATCGACCTGCTGATTCTGCACCAGGCCCTGCCTTCGGCATTCGGCCGCACGCTCGAGGCCTATCGTGCTCTGGAGACGCTGCTCGATGGCGGCAGGGTCCGTGCGATCGGGGTCAGCAACTTCATGGTCGAACACCTCACGACGCTCCTCGAACGCGCGACGGTGGTACCAGCGGTCAACCAGATCGAGGTCCACCCCTACTTCGCGCAGCGACAGGTGCAGGACTTCGGCGTCGAGCACGGCATCCTCACCCAGGCTTGGTCACCGATTGGCGGCATCACTTTCTACCGTGACGGTAGCCACGGCAGCACTCTCGAGGACCCGGTCATCGGTGGGATCGCCAGGGACCACGGCAAGACCCCAGCCCAAGTCATGCTGCGCTAGGGCCTACAGCACGGGCGCTCGGTCATCCCGAAGTCCACCAAGCCCAGCCGCATCGCAGAGAACATCGACGTTTTCGACTTTGAGTTGTCGGCTGACAAGATGGTCGCGATCGACGGTCTGGACACCGGCCGTCGCGGCGGCCCCGAGCCCGACGCGATCACCTTGGAGGCGTTCGGCCGCGAGATCCCGGAGGCCTGAGAGCCCCCCACTTTCCCAACCTCAACGTCGGTCGACGCAGACCGTACCAGCTTCGACGCGGCGCGAAACCGATCGTGGAGCGGGAGGCGGGGCTCGAACCCGTGACCCCTACCTTGGCAATAAGGGTGGAGGTTTTCGATCCGATCCGAATTCGGGAGGACTCCTGAGGCCTCCAGCAGACCTTCATTTCACAAGTCGTAACCCGCATGAGGCCTCGGTTCACGGTGGTCCCGACAAAGGTTGGGGTCGTGAGCTGCGCCGTCGCCGAGGCCGGCGATGGTGCGTCACGTGCCCCAGTCCTCCCAGGTGAGGCCACTGATACGGCGGAATTCCCCGGCATTGGCCGTCACCAGGGTAGTGCCCCGCCGGAGCGCCTGGCTGCCGATCAAGACGTCGTAGGCGCCGATCGGGTTTTCCACTGCCTCTAAAGAGGCGCGGACCTGTCCGGCCACCTGCGCGTCGCCGTCATCAAAGTCGATGATGTCGATGGGCCCAGCCAGGAACGCGGCCAGCCGATCGGCGTTGACTTCGGGTCGCGTGCTCTTGGCCACGCCGTACCAGAGTTCGAACATGACCACGGATGATGTCGAGATCTGGGCACCGACCTGGCTCGCCTCTTCGAACCGTGGCCGAACCCCAGCGGGCTTCCCGTTGATGAGGGCGATGCAGGCGTTCGTATCGAGCAGGTAATTCACAGGAGGTCGCCGCCCGGTGGCGTGGGCGGCTGATCGCGACCCTCGACCATGAACGGCTCCGGTCCGAAGCGGTCGAGCTCTGCGAACCAGCTCTCGGGGCTCAGGATCGGTTCGAGGATGACGCCGCTTCCCACGCGGCGGACCCGGACCTGGTCACCGCTGAAGCGGAACTGCTGTGGCAGGCGAACCGCCTGGCTCCGCCCATTGCGAAAGAGCTTGGCGATGCCGGTGTCGGACGTGGGGATCTCCTGGAATAGCGATCTAGATCACTAGTATATACCACCGGCGGAGGCGTAGCACCCCGCGCTGACGCGTAGCGTCACCCGTTCCCCTGGCCTCATGGACGCGCTGCTGTCACCCGCCGACCGCGGGCCATTCGCGCCGCTGGGCCGCTGGACCCGGCGCGAGCGTAGGCGGCGTCGGCCTCGTGGGCCAGAACGCCGAGGGCACCGGCGGCTCGTGGAAACCAGCGCCCATTCACCGGCTACGATGCGTTCCGATGCTTGCCCTGCGCATCGCAGACCCACCATGCGCTCGCCGCAGCCATGCCAGCTGAGAAGGTCCGGCTCAGGATCGGTGACCTGGCCAAGGCCGTCCTGGTCACCGGGCAGGCATACCAGGATCCGAAGGACGCCCTGAATGAGTTCGTCTCCAACGCCGCTGATGAGTATGCGGAGGCGGGTCTGACCGGCAGCCGGATCCGCGTCGTCTTGCGCCGTCGCGGCCGGCGCCCGGTGATCGCCGTGGCCGACGACGGGCGGGGCATGGACCTGGATCAGTTGCGCCAGATCGCGCGCAACCTCTTCGACTCATCGAAGGCCGGCGATCCACGCACCATCGGGGAGAAGGCCATCGGCATCCTCGCCTTCCAGCAGTTGGGCGGACGTTGTGACATCGTCACGAGACCTCTGGGTCAGGCGGCCACGCATGCCTTGCGGCTGGTGCGGGGCGAGGCCATCGCCACCCTGGAGGCTGACGATCGCCGTCACGCTCGAGACCTTCCCGGTACCACCGTCTACATCACCGATCTCGACCCGGATGTCCTCCGGGTCCTGACCGCGCGCAAGGTGACCGATTACCTCCGCCGCCGCCGGGCTGCGGCCCTTGCCCGGGGCGATTATGGGATCGAGGTCATCGAGGGCAAGACGGCCGAAGTGGTCACGCCAGAGCGACCTGACGGCGTGCGCCTCGAGCTGCCCCCCTTCAGCACCCTATGGGGACGTCTGGAGTTCGGCCTGTACGTCGCTCCTCGATCCGACCGCCTGAGGCGAGTGGCAGTGGTGGGCAGAGGCGGCACCACCATCATCGACGACATCTGCGAGCTGGAGGAGTTCGATCGACCGCCGTGGGACACGGACCAGGTGTCAGGGCAGATCGCGTTCGACGCGTTGGCCCAGGCGGCTGGACGTCGCGCAATCCTCCGTGACCGCGATGCGTTCCCGGTGTTCCTTGATGCCGTCAAACGGGTGGAACCCGCGGTGCAGCGCGCGGTTGAGCGTGTTGCGCGAGAGGTGGACGAGGTTATCGCCGCGCGCGTCTCGGACGTGATCCGGCGGATCTTCGGGAGGGTGCTCAAGGAGCTCGCCGACCTGGATAACCCAATGCGAGCGCCGATCGGCGACGAACCTGGCTCCGGCGGCCTCTTCGAGCCCTTGCCTGAGGAGCTGCCCACAATGGTGGGGGTTGAGGTGCCACTCGGCTCCGTGGACGGCGACGGAAATCCGCATCCACCGGAGCCGCCTGACCTCGACGAGCTCGATCGGAGGCCTGCAGGTGAGGACGCACCACTTCCGCAGGCGCGGCCCGACCGGCGGCGAAGCACCAGCTTGCCGACAATCGCGCCGGACCCCACGCCAGGGTCAGGGCGGAGCCGCTTCGATGCGGAGGCGGGCGTGGTCCTCTACAACGAAGCCCATCCCGATTACCTCTTCGTCAAGGACGAAGAGGGCGCCCTGGTGGATTACCTCGCGGTGCTGGTGGCGAAGGAGTACATCGTCTACAACAATCCGCGTGCCTCGGCTGACGAGGTGACCGAGGAGATGGTTCGGATCCTGGTGCGCCTACGACGCCACCTGTCCGGCCGACGCTAACAGCCGCGCGAACCGCCGACCGACGCCCCAGGCACATGTCGCTGGGCACGCTCGTTGAGCAGCGACGAGTGCGCAACCGCTGCAAGTTGGAGCGGGAGGCGGGGCTCGAACCCGTGACCCCCACCTTGGCAAGGTACCTCACTCAGTTCGACGTGATCCAGATTGGGATCGCGTCACTCTGGCGCTCGAGCCCGCTACCTTGGGTCTACTTCGAGGACTGGCGAGCCACATTCGACGGTGACCCGACAGGAATCGAGAAGAACGAGGCCAGGCGCAGGCAGGATTTCAAGTTAGGCGATTGCGGCGACTGGGACACTATGGCGGCGGCGAAACGACGGCTCTGCTCTAGTGCGAGTGCATCCCCGCCGGCAGACGTTTGCTTCCAAAAGCCGGTACGTCGGGGTGTATCCAGGTGGCCCCGAAGTGTGGGAGGCTCCAGGGGCGATGGGTGAGGTCGAGAGTGCCCAGCCGCTGATCGGGCGAGCCCGCCAGACGGGCGTGACCACGGGCTCGCGGGATGCCCTCTCCCTGGCGGCGTTGGCCTGGTCGGCCGAGGACTTGGGGTGTCGCTTCGGTAGGCTCAGCGTAGTCCTCCGCCAGGCAACCGGCGAGCTGTCCAGCCTTGCGGCTGAGTGCGCCGCGCTCGCTCGCGCCGCCCGCTCGCACGCGGAAACCGCGCGTCCTAACGCCGCCGGGGCTGATCTAACCCGCCAAGAGCTCCGCGTTGTCTGTCTCGTGATGGCCGGCCACACCAACGTGGAGATCGGGAGGGCCCTGAACCTGGGCAGGGAGACGGTGAAGAGCCACCTCGCCAGCACCTTCCGCAAGCTGGGGGTGCATGGTCGCACCGAGCTCCGTGTTCGCATCGGCCCTCCCCCAGAGTGGGGGAAACCCTCGCCATTCTCCCCCACTGGGGGATTGCAGAGCTAATTCACGTGGGTGATCCTTTCTTGTTGTGGGACGCTGATGGGTGGTGACTGAGGAGAGATGAGCGATCCCCCAGGGTGATGCGGTTGATGGGAGGTCCGGCGGGAGTGGCAGCGCAGTGTAAGACGACGGGAACCGGGAGACGGGTTGGGCGGCGGTACGCCCTGGCTGCAGTGTTGGCGGTCGCCGCACTCCTGGCGGCACCGGTGCTGGGCGATGCATCCGGAGGTTACAGTGGAACCTGTGGCCCAACTGGCGGAGCGCGGCTTGGCGACTTCTCCGTGGCCTGTCTGACCGGAGTCACTCAAATCGCCGATGAAGCCGAGTTCAACAACGCAGAACTCTACAGCGCATACTGGCCAAGTGACGGCCACATAAACGAATCGCTCTGGGCGTTCACAGGCTCGCCCTGCGCCGCTGGCGGTGGCGTCGAGGTGGGCTTGACGTACGGGGGGTATAACGACCAAGCCGAGTACGGTTTCTACTATGGTTGGACTGTGGGCGGGCACTATTATGGTCACTTCGTGTCGAGCCAGTCCGAGAACGGATCTGAGAACGTCTACGCGCTCATCTGGGATGGCGGCGGCCAATACTCAATATACATTGATGGAGTGATTCAGTACAGTCCGGTTGGGTTGAGCAACGGGACCTGCCAGGGAATGGTTGGTCTTGAGAGTACTTCTGCGCCGAGCTACTCGACCTCTGCGGCCACGTTCAATGACACTCCCCTGTATTGGGAGAATCCGAGTGGCGGGTGGAGCTCGAACTTCTTTTCCAGCTACTACGTCGCTTACCCGTGCGGATTGTATGGCAACACGGCTCCATACTGTTTCAATGGAGCGGAGTACTCGAGCAGCTACTGGGCAAACAACCAGGGAACGTAGAGGACTGAGCATGCACCGATCCCGCTTTCGGTCGATTCTTGGCGCGACCGCGACAATAGTGGTGGTCGCGGCGGCGCTCACATCGGCCATCCTGGTCACCAGGCCCGGCCCCTCCCCGCGGAGTGGCAGCCAGGAGGGCTCGGGCCCCGGCGCGGCATCCGGCTCCCCCTCGCCTGCCGCAAGCGCGATTACCCCACTCTTCTCTCGGACGGCCGCCGAAGCTGCTGCGAGGGGTCTCGTTAGTGACACCGCGCGCGAGGAGAGTAAGCTGACGACATGGGCGTTCGCCGAAGCCTACGCTAACGCTGTCGCGATTGGCGTATCGAACCCCGTTGCGGCGGTACCATCGATCGAGGCCCGGCAGGTGGGCCCATTTCCCACGCCCTTGCTCCTCCCCGGGGAAACCGCAGGACCAGGGCTTTCACCCACCGCCCCTACCCAAGATGTGTGGCTGGTGGCCGTGTCCGGAAGCTTCTGTTGCGAGGAGTTCGCCAGCAGTCCCAGCCCATGGATCATGGTCGTCTACAACGCCACGACAGGCGCCATGATGTCTCAGTTGGATGGAGCGCCAGGGTCTGCTGAGACATGGCCTGCTGGATTCGAAAGCATCCAGGATCTGGCGTCGTAGTGGATCATCCGGTGGACTCAACCCCCGGCTCCACCGACCAACCCAGGAGTAGATAGTGTGCTGGTTGCTGAGCAAGCTGTTGGTGATTGGCCTCGGCGGTCTCAGCTGAACTCGCCTCCGGGGCCCTGGAGCGGGAGGCGGGGCTCGAACCCGTGACCCCTACCTTGGCAAGGTAGTGCTCTACCACTGAGCTACTCCCGCGCGCCGCCGAGTATACCGCGACCCTCCGATCACCCTGGCGTCCGCGGAACCTGGGGGGGCTCGGTTCGTCAGCATGGTGGCCAGGCCCTCACGGCCCGAACCCCAGGCTCGGCGGCATCCTCGCCCAGGGCCCGACCGAGCGCGACCAGCACCTCCGAGGTCAGGAGGTTCATCGCCTCGGGCCGGTTGAGCGCCGGAAGAAGGACCTGCCCCTCGAGTGCAGTGAGCAGGGGAGGGGAGGAGGCCGGCCCCCCATCAAGCGGCCTAGGGCACTCCGCTCCGTTCCCCCAGTTCGCGCAGCCGCTCGAAGGTATAGATGCCCGTCGAGTGGCCGTCTGCCCAGATGGCGTTGAGCCCGTACGCGCCCACCAGGCCGATGTCGGCGAGCTCGTCCTCACCGGCCCCCAGCTCCGGGTCGGCGGCGAAGCGCCCGGGAAGCCCCAGCTCACCGGCGCAGACCGCGCAGGGACAGGCGCGTCGCAGCGCGGCGAAGGGGATGCGGTGGACGGTCCCGTCGGCCCACTCGACAAGGAGGGCGCGCCGGGGCTCGTCGTAATCGAAGCGGAGCGGCCGGGTCCGGTCGGGTGCGGGTATCGGCATCCGGGACGAGTCCTGGGGCTGCGCGCGTCGAGTGGCAGGCCTGAGGCGGCTAGCGGAGCAGGTTCTGGAGCTTCATGGCGAGGGCCATGTCGCCCCGCACCTTCAGCTTCCCGGTCATGAAGGCCATGGTCGGGTCGAGCTTGCCGGTGGCCAGGCCCACGAAGTCGCTGGCCGACATCGAGATCGTCGTGTTGGGGTTCTCGGCGAACCCGGGCCCGGCCTCGCCCGTCCCGTCCCTGAGCACAATGTGGTAGGGACCACCGTCCTCGCCGCCCAGGTCGAATTGGTAGGCGGCGTTGGTGCTGCCGACCTTGGCCGGGTCGGTGAGACGGCTGTTGATCTCGTCGAAGATCTCGGTGACGGTGGTCACGGGCAACACCCTCCTGGCGGCGGAGACGCCGCAGCGGCGAGTTTACGTCCGCCCGTCAGAGGAGCGTCTCGGCCTGCTCCGTCCGTGCCTGCCGCCGCCGGGTCCCGCCCTCCGAGGGGGCGGCGTCATCACCGGCGGGATGCTCGACCAGGGCGATGACCCGAGCGGCCATGAAGCGCCCGGTGCGGATCGGCTGCCCGGAGCGGGTGACCTCACTGACCTCGACCACGCCGCGGGCGGTGTTCACCTCGACCTTGCGGCCCTCCCGGGTGGCCACGATCTCGTAGGTCTCCGCCGAACCCCCGGTGTCGATCACGACCTCGACCCGGTCTCCCTTCATGCCCGGATCGTACTCTGATCGAGGTTCGAGCACGGGGCTAGGCGCGATCGGCGAGGTCCGATGGGGGGGGCGGGAGGATTACACTTCGCCGACAATGGAGTGGTGGATCTTCTGGCTGGTGGCCGCGATCCTGCTCGCCGCCGGGGAGATTCACACCCAGGCCTTCTACCTGCTCTTCGTGGCAGTGGGCGCCGCGGTCGCCGCCGTCCTCGCCGGCGTCGGTCTCCCCCTCTTCGTGCAGGTGCTCGCCGGGGCTGTGGCCTCCGTCGGAGGAGTCTTCGCGGTGCGACCCACGCTCAAGCGGGCGATGGAGGGGCGCCTTGCCGCCCCCTACCGTTTCCCGGGACTAGCGGGCGGGCTGGTCGGCGCTCATGCCGTCACCGTCGACACCGTCGGTGACGAGCACCACCCCGGGCATGCTCTGCTGGGCAACGAGCGGTGGCTTGCGATCACCGACGCGGCAGAGCCGCTCCCGTCCGAGACTCCGGTGGTCGTCGCCGCGGTGCGGGGCACGACCCTCTTGGTGCGCGCCAGCGGCGCGCCTCGTCTGCAATAGGCCGGTTCCGCTGGTGACTCCGGCCGACATCTGAGGAGCTGATCCGATGGGCGTGCTCATAGCTCTGGCCGTCGTCGTCGTCCTCCTGCTGGTCGGGCTCGGCACCGCCGTGAACCTCGTCCAGCAGGGCTTCAATGGAGTGGTCACGCGATTCGGCCGCTACCATCGAGAGGCGGGATCGGGCATCACCTTGATCTGGCCGTTCTTCGATCGGATCGTTCGGGTCGACATGCGCGAGACCCCCCGCACCGGGGACCGGCAGGACGTCATCACCCGCGACAACGTGGCCGTCGCCGTCAACGCCACCATCTTCAGCCAGGTGATCGACGCCAAGGCTGCGCTCTTCAACGTCTCCAACTACTTCATCGCCATCGACCAACAGGCCCGCACCACCCTGCGCAACGCCTTCGGCAACGTCTCCCTCGACGACGCCCTCTCCCAGCGCGAGCAGATCAACGCGGCGATGCAGCAGCAGATGGAGCAGGTCACCGACAAGTGGGGGATCAGGATCAACCGGATCGAGATCGTCGACATCAGCCCCCCCGGCCAGATTCTCCAGGCGATGGCCCTGCAGAAGCAGGCTGACCAGGAGAAGCGGGCCCGCATCCTCCAGTCCGAGGGTCAGCAGCAGCAGGCGATCAACGTCGCCGAGGGCAACCGGCAGGCGGCCATCAAGCAGGCGGAGGGCGAGAGGCAGGCGACGATCCTCCGAGCCGAGGGGTCGCGGCAGGCGGCGATCCTGGAGGCCGAGGGGCGTGCCCTGGCGATCACCAACGTCTATCAGGCGATCAAGCAGGCGGCGCCCGACCCCACGCTGGTCGCCATCCTCCAGCTCGACACCCTGAGCAAGTTCGCCGACAGCGACAACACCACGATCGTCGTCCCCGCTGAGTCCTCCGCCCTGATGGGCGCCGCTCAGGCCATCCGGAGCGTCCTCGGGGCCGTCCCGGCCGCGGGTGCACCAGCGGTCCAGCTCCCGCCCGTGCAGGCGCCGCCATCCGGGAGGTGACCGGGTCGCCGGCACCGCGCCCGTGCGCGGCGGCGTAGCGTTGCCATGACATGACCGATCGACCCTCCCCCCAGGACGACCTCTTCGGAGACGCCCGGGGGGAGGGCGGTCGGCCAGGCGAGAGGGCGGCCGCGCCGGAGAGCGCGGGCCGGCGGGCGGAGCCACCCTGGGCCCCCGCGTCCGGGGCTCCGCCGTCCGCGGCGGTGGGGCCGTCCGCGCCGCTGGCCACCCGGATGCGGCCACGCAGCCTGGACGAGCTGGTCGGCCAGGAGGCGGTCATCGGGCCGGGCAGCGTGCTCCGCGAGGCGGCCGAGGCGAACCAGCTGCCGTCCCTCATCCTCTGGGGTCCTCCGGGCAGCGGCAAGACGACCCTGGCAATGCTGCTCGCGGCCCGCACCCAGGCCAGCTTCGAGCCGGTGAGCGCGGTGGCCGCCGGGGTCGCCGACCTCCGTCAGATCGTGGCCCGGGCGCGCGAGCGCCGCCGTCTGGGGCGGGCAACCATCCTGTTCATCGACGAGATCCATCGGTTCAACAAGGCGCAGCAGGATGCGGTGCTCCCCCATGTGGAGAGCGGCCTCGTCCACCTCCTGGGGGCCACCACCGAGAACCCGAGCTTCGAGGTCAACGCGGCGCTGCTCTCTCGGGCTCGCGTAGTGCGGCTGGAGGCCCTCGACACCGAGGCGCTGCGCGTGCTGGTCCGCCGCGCTCTGGAGGACGGGGAGCGGGGCCTGGCGAGCCACCAGGTCGGCCTGGAGGCCGCCGCGGAGACGCGGCTCGTCGGGCTCGCGGGCGGCGACGCCCGGGTGGCCCTCGACGCCCTGGAGCTGGCGGTCGTCGCGGTGTCGCGCCGGGGCGGCACCACGGTCGGCATCACCGACGTGGAGGGCGCCCTGCAGTCGCCCGCCCTCCTCTACGACAAGGCGGGCGACCAGCACTACTGGCTGATCTCCGCCTTCATCAAGTCGATCCGGGGCTCGGACCCGGACGCCGGGATCTACTGGCTGGCCCGGATGCTGGAGGCCGGGGAGGACCCGCTCTTCGTAGCCCGCCGTCTGGTGGTGCTGGCCGCGGAGGACATCGGGCTCGCCGACCCCGGGGCGCTCTCGGTGGCCATGGCCGCCCAGCAGGCCGCCCACTTCGTGGGCATGCCCGAGGGATACCTGCCGCTGGCCGAGGCGACCCTCTACCTGGCCATGGCGCCGAAGAGCAACTCCGCCCTCCGCGCCTACGGCGCCGCCCGCCAGGACGTCCTCGACACCCTCCACGAGCCGGTGCCCCTCCATCTCCGCAACGCGGTCACCGCGATGGGGCGGGCGATGGGCTTCGGGGCTGGCTACCGCTACGCGCACGACGAGCCGGGGGGGGTGGCCGAGCAGCAGCATCTCCCGGACCGGCTCGCCGGGCGCAGGTACTACGAACCGGGGGAGCGCGGAGCGGAAGCGGCCATCGCCGCGCGTCTCGTGGAGATCCGGAGGCGGCTGCGGGGGGAGTAGCCCCGGGGAGGCTGTCGGGAGATGCGAACCGAGGTTGCCGGAGGGGCGTTCGGTACCATGGACCTGCTTCCCATCCAGCCTTTGGAGCCTGCGCGCCCGAGCCCTCGGACCCCAGACGCATGCCACCAAGCCGCCCATCGCCCGTCCCACCCCGGTCGCGGACCGGATCCTCGCCGCGGCCGCCGGCCGCCCGGCGCCCGCTGACCAAGAAGCAGCGGCGGCGGCAGGTGCGGCGGTTCCCGGGCGCGTCCCTCCGGCCCTGGTGGCAGAGGCCGCCGGCGCTGGGTGGGGGAGCGGCCGGCGTGGTGGCGGCGATCGTCGTCATCGTTCTCCTGATCACCGGCAGCGGCGTCCAGGCGGTGTCGACGCCCACCCCCGTGCCGGCGTCCGTGCTCGCGGCGGTGACCAACCCCGGTCTGAAGATCCTGACCGACGTGGGGGACGGTGGCCAACCCGGTCAGCTGAGCCGGCTCAGCGGCAGCACCGTGCTCAAGGATTCGAGCGGCAAGCCCGAGGTGATCTTCGTCGGCGCCGAGTACTGCCCGTACTGCGCCGCCGAGCGCTGGAGCATGATCATGGCCCTCTCCCGCTTTGGCACCTTCACCGGACTGAAGGAGATGTCGTCGGAGAGCAACGACGTTGACCCCGACACCAGCACCTTCACCTTCGTCGACAGCCGCTACAGCAGCCAGTCGATCGACTTCAGCTCGACCGAGCTCTACGACCGCAATGACAATCCCCTGCAGTCCCCGAGCTCCCAGGTCGAGCAGATCTACACCACCTACGACCAGCCCCCGTACACGGCGTCCAACGGCTTCCCCTTCCTCTACATCGCCGGGAGGTTCGTCCTCTACCAGACCAGCTACGACCCGGCGGTGCTCCAGGGGTTGAGCTGGAAGGACATCGCCTCCGACCTCAGCAACCCGGACAGCCAGGTGACCGTCGACATCGTCGGGAATGCCAACTTCCTCACGGCCGCGATCTGCATCGCCACCGGGAATCAACCGGCCTCGGTCTGCGGGACCTCGGTGATCACGAGCACCGAGACGGTCCTCAACTCCCAGACGACCGTCGGCAGCTGACCGGTGATCGGCGCCTTGGCGCAGATGCCCAGCCGTCGATGACCCTCCTCGGCGTGGCCACCCCGCTGGCGGTGCTGGCCCTGGTCGCCGACGCCATCGTGCTGCTGGCCCTGCTCGGGTTCCTGGTCAGTCGCGTCTCGGCCTCTGCGCGGGGGTGGTGGGACAGCCTCCGCGACCTGGTGTCGCCGCTGGGGCTCCCGGCTGCCTTCCTGGTCTCCCTCATCGCCGTCTCGGGCAGCCTCTACTTCCAGTTCGGTGCCGACCTGGTTCCCTGCCAGCTCTGCTGGTTCCAGCGCATCTGCATGTACCCGATGGTCGTCCTGCTCGGCATCTCGGCGGTGCGGCGTGATCTCTTCAACGCCCGGCTGTATGCGCTGCCGCTCGGCGTGGTCGGCCTCGGCCTCTCCATCTACCATTACCTGCTGGAGCGCTTCCCGGGACAGATCCATCTCAACTGTGGCGTCGGCCAGCCCGACTGCGCGGTCACGCCCTTCGACATCTTCGGTTTCGTCTCCATCCCCTACATGGCGCTGGCCGCCTTCCTGCTCATCCTCACCCTCCTGCTCTTCGCCCGCGATGCCGGCCAGGAGTGGGAGGAGGGCGCAGCCCCCTCCTGACACGCGGTCACCGCTCCAGGGCGCGACCCGGAGCCGGGTGGGTCAAGCGGGCTGCGCGAGCAGGAAGCCGGCGCGGGTCGAGCGTTCGAGGTGCGGGTCGGGCGCCGCGTCGCCCGCCGCGCACCACCCCGTGGCGGCCAGAAGCTCTCCGGCTGCCTCCGCGGTGAGCACGGTGCGGACCGGTTCGCCCAGGGCGGCGACTCCGGCCTGGAAGCGCTGCCGGCGCCCGGCCAGGGCGGCCACCGAGAGGCTGATGGCCAGCCGGCTCCCCGCTGCCGCCCCGGAGCGCAGCGCCCGCAGCAGCCTCTCCAGCACCGCCATCTCCAGGTAGACGGCGACGCCCTCGCAGAGGAACAGGGTGGGCGTCTCAGCCCGATGATCCGCGGCGGCGAGGCGGGTGGCGACGTCGTCCACGGCGAAGTCGACGGCCACGAAGGTGATCTGCGGTGCCGGCAATCCCAGCCGGGCGAGGCGCTCGATCTTGTCAGCTTGGGTGGCGGGATGATCGACCTCGAACCAGCGCACCCCCGGCTTGGCGTAGCGCGGGGCCCGTCCGTCATAGCCGGCGGCTGCGATCACCACCTGAGTCACGCCGCGCTGCAAGGAGCCGACCACCACCCGGTCGAAGAACTCGGTGCGCGCCGCCAGGTACCCGAACATGAGCCCCGGGGGCCGACGCCCGCGGAGCCGGCGACCCGCTGCGCGGCGAGCGAGACCTGATGCCGCCTCACCGGGTCGAGACCCAGGGTGTCCACGATGTCGCGAGACAGGCGTCCCACGATGTGCTGAGTGAGCGGTGTGAGCGGATTTGGAGGCGACGGTGGGAATCGAACCCACGATCAGGGTTTTGCAGACCCGTGCCTTACCACTTGGCTACGTCGCCGCGTGGTGAACTCTAGCCAAGCCTCCCTTCCGTGCGCGTCGAGGCGCTCCCACCGTCGGACCCGTGCGGCGCGGTTGGACGCCGTCGCCCGGGTGCCACGGGCCGCCGGCTGAGCGCGCGTCGCCGGCGGCGAGGGCGCTAGGTGACCGGTTCCGGTCCGCCCGCCGATCGCTCCGTCCGGTCGTCGGGGTCGGGAGGCAGGACGAAGCCCACCTCCAGGGCGTCCGCCAGGGCGCGGAGCCGCGCGAAGAAGCCGGCGGTGTGATACGAGCGGGGCAGCCGCAGGCCGTGGAAGTCGTGGTGGTGGACCCACTCGTGGAGCAGGGTGTTGAGGAAGACCTTGGACGAGATGACCCGCTGCTGGACCGCGGTCCGGTGGTAGATGCGGATGCGCGCCCAGGCCACGCCGCCCTGCTCGTCGAGCCGGTAGGTGTAGTAACCGTAGGTCTTGGACTGGAGCCGCCTGCCGTCGTGACGGTGGACCTGGGCGCGGTCGGGGACGACCACCTGGCAAGGAGGGAGCCCCGCCTCCCGGCTCAGCTCGTCGACCAGGTGCTGGGCGATGCGCTGGCGCTCGCCGGCGTCGTCTCCGGCGCTGAGGACTCGCAGGGTCAGCCCCCGGGCGATCGGGGTGGGATGGACGGGCGTGCCGGTGGCAAGCTGGCTGCGGCGGTAGCTGGCCTCCGAGGCCCACCTGGCGAACATCCGTCCGCAGTATAGGACCTGGGGTTAGACTGGACTGCCCGCACCGGGTTGGCGGAACTGGTAGACGCAGCGGTCCTAAAAACCGCGGGGGCGCGGCCCCGTCCGGGTTCGATCCCCGGGCCCGGTAGGGTGGCTCGGCGAGCAGCGATGGGGCGACCGGCGTCGGCCCTGCACGGCTCTCAGCGGACGGACTGTTGGGGAGCAGGCCGTGACCGGCCGGTCGATATACTCCGCGACGGCTTCCTGACACTGCGCGAGCTTCCCGGGTCTCATGACGGAGGGGATATGCCCGCCATCCAGGTCGAGGACCTGCGCAAGTCGTACGGGCCGGTGCACGCCGTCCAGGGGATCAGCTTCAGCGTCGATGCCGGCGAGGTCTTCGGACTGCTCGGGCCCAACGGAGCCGGCAAGACCACCACGGTGGAGATCCTCGAGGGCTACCGGCACCGTGACGCGGGGCACGTGGAGGTGCTCGGTGAGGACCCGCAGTCCGGCGGTCGCCGCCTGAAGCAGCGCATGGGTCTGGTCCTCCAGGAGTGCGCGGTCCTTCCCTACCTGAGCGTGAGCGAGATCATCGACCTCTATCGCGGTTACTACGCGAATCCGCTCCCCACCGGGGACGTGATCGAGCTGGTGGGGCTGGCCGAGAAGTCGGACGTCAGGGTGCGCAAGCTCTCCGGCGGGCTGCAGCGCCGGCTCGACCTCGCCCTGGCGCTGGTCGGCGACCCCGAGCTGGTCTTCCTCGATGAGCCCACCACCGGGTTCGACCCCTCGGCCCGGCGCAACGCCTGGGAGATCGTGCGCAGCATGAAGGGGCTGGGCAAGACCGTCCTTCTCACCACCCACTACATGGACGAGGCCCAGAACCTCGCCGATCGCGTGTGCGTCATCGCCGGCGGCCGCGTGGTGAGGACGGGCACCCCCGACAGCCTGCGCGCCGAACGGGCGGCGACCAGGATCCGGTTCGTCCGGCCCGAGGGGGTGGAGGTGACAGGGCTCGGGGAGGTGGTCTCCGCGGCGGACGACCCCGTCGTCGAGATTGTCACCGAGACGGCGACGCCCGCTCTGCACACGCTGACCGCCTGGGCTCTCGACCACGGCATCGAGCTGGAGAGGCTGGAGGTCAGTCAGCCCTCACTGGAGGACGTGTACCTGGAGCTGACCCGGGATGAGTGACCTGTCCATCACGGCCGGACAGATCCGCGCCGAGCAGCGGAGCTTCTGGCGCAACCCCTCGGCGGCCTTCTTCGGCTTCAGTTTCCCGATCATGTTCCTGCTCATCTTCGGCACCATCTTCAACCACGAGACGGCCTGCATCGACGGGACGTTCAATGGCCGCGGCCAGTGCGTGGGCGGGACCCAGACCCCGTACAACACTTTCTTCGTTCCGGCCATGGCCGCCTGGGGGGTGATCACCACCTGCCTGGTCAACCTGACCCTCACCCTCACCGTGCGCCGGGACACCGGCCTGCTCAAGCGGATGCGCGGGACCCCGCTGCCGGTGGCCGCGTTCGTGGTCGGCGTGGTCGCGTCGTCGCTGATCACCGCGGCGGTCCTGGTGGTGCTGACCGCCGTGGTCGGTCATCTTCTCTACTCGTCGCCCTGGCCGGTGTATCCGCTGCCGGCGGTGGTGACCGTCCTGCTCGGCGGCACCGTCTTCTGCGTCATCGGCATGGCCCTGACCGTGGTCATCCCCAACTCCGACGCCGCTCCCGCGATCGTAAACATCAGCTACCTGCCGCTGATCTTCATCTCCGGCTTCTTCTTCAGCTTCTCCAACACGGTGCTCAACGACATCGCCAAGGTCTTTCCCATCCTCGGGTTCAAGGAGATGATGCTGACCGCGTTCGGCGCCAAGCCGTCCTCGAACGGGTGGGACGTCCACGACCTCCCCGTCCTTTTGCTCTGGGGGGCGGGCGCGCTGGTCGTGACCCTCCGCTGGTTCCGCTGGGAGGCGCGCCGGGCCTGACCTCATCGGGAACGGCGTCCGCGCGCGATCGAGACGCCGCCGTTCGGCTGACGTCGCGGGGGGGGCGGAACCTGCCTGGATCGGTCAGGAACGGGACGGCGCCGGGCGCGGGGACGCTCCACGCGGTCATGTCCCGGTCGCCTGATGCGCCGAGGGGGCATCAGCGCTACATTTGGAGGCTCGGACCCCTATCGATGGTGAGGCGCACGGAGGTGATCGATCGGGTCAGCACGCTTGTCGCCCGGGCGATGGACGCCGGGGTGCGCTGGCAGCTTGCCCGTCTCCCGGTCGAGCTGCCGTCCCCGGGCAGCTGGTCGCCCGCCGACCCGCGCGCGTTCTGGGCGGCCAGCCGCCTCGCCGACCCCGCGCCGGTGAGCGCCGGCCCGGTGCTGCGCCGCGACCGCCGTGGGGTCGAGGTCCGCACCCTGACCGGACCCAGCCGGGGCCCTGGCGGCGATCCCGGCAGCCTCCGCCTGGTGGCCACCGCCCACCTGCGGCCGGGGCGGCGCGACCTGCCCTTCGTGCTGTTCGTTCACGGCCTGGCGGCCCCGAGCCCGTGGTATGAGGAGCGCCAGTGCCGGGCCCTCGTCAAGGGCGGTGCCCACGCGGCGCGGATCGACCTGCCCTTCCACCTCCGCCGCCGCCTGGCCGGGGCCCGGAGCGGCCACGGGTTCGTGCGCTCGGACCTGAGCTGGACGCGCGAGGTCGTGCGCCAGTCGGTGGAGGACTGCGCGGCGGTGCTGGCCTGGGCGCGGCGGGAGGTGAGCGACCGGGTGGCGGTGAGCGGGACCTCGCTGGGCGGGCTCATCGCGGTTCTCCTCGGCGCCCACCTGGAGCTGGACGCGCTGGTGGCTCTCGCCCCGTTCTGCGACCCCGCCGAGACGATCCTCGACCACCTCCCGCGCAGGACCCGGCGGGTCCTGGGGCTGGACGGGGACGGGGGAGGGGCGTGGGGGCCGGACCGCGAAGCGGCCCGCCAGGTGGTCGGTGCGGCCTTCGCCCCGATCGTGGCGCGGACCTTCCGCCCCCCGGCAACGCCCGGCGAGCGGATCGCGATCGTCCGCCCCACCCTCGATCGCGTGGTGGGCGACGCCCCGATGGCGGAGCTGGCCGAGGCCTGGGGCGCCGACCTGTGGAGCTACCCGCAGGGGCACATCTCGGTGATGAACGTCCCCGGCCTGGCCGCCCGGATCCGCGACTGGTTGGTGACCTCGCATGTCGAGCTCGCCGGGCGCGCGGCCGTCCCCGCCACCGTGCGGGGGAACTGGGCCACCACCTGATCGGGTCCCCGCATACTGAGTCGGTGCCCGGTCCCGAATCGCTGCCGGCGGTGGCTCCGCCCTTCACTCCCGACTCGGTCGCTCGCTTCCGGTTCCTCGGCTGGCGCCTCGAGCCCGCGACCGGCCTGATCGACCTCGCCTACGCCCTCGACACCGAGGAGCTCCACGAGCAGGTTGAGCTGGGGACACCGCTCACCGGTCTGGACGCCGCCCGCATGGCGGCGCTGGAGCGTGCCGTCCGCCTGCTCCACCTGGTCGCCGGGGTCAGCTACTACAAGGCGTGCTTCGCCCCCGAGATCTCGATCGAGGACGATCCGCCCGACCCCGAGCTGGCCGGCTTCCTCCGCCACCTGTACGCGCGCGGTCTCGCCGAGTGCCGCTACGTCAACGATCTCCGCGGACGCGAGATCCCGCCCTTTCCGAGCGCGCGCGGCACCTCCCCGGCGGCCGAGCCCGCCGGCGTCGGCGACCGTCCGCTGGTGCCGGTCGGCGGCGGCAAGGACTCCGTCGTGACCCTGGAGGCGGTCCGCCGTGCCGGCCTGGACCCCCTGCTCTTCAGCGTGGGCGCCGCCCCCGCCGTGCTGCGCACCGTCGCCGTGGCCGGCCTGCCCCACGTCACCGTCGCCCGGACCCTCTCCCCCCGCCTGTTCGAGCTGAACCGGGAGGGCGCCTACAACGGCCACGTGCCGGTGACCGCCATCACCTCCTCCCTGGCGCTGATCGCCGGCCTGGTCCATGGGGCCGGTCAGGTGGTCATGGCCGACGAGCGCTCGGCGTCGGCGGGCAACCTGGTCTGGGACGGGATCGACGTCAACCACCAGTACAGCAAGAGCTGGGACTTCGAGCGCCGCTTCGCCGCGGTCGTCGCCCGGTACGTCGCGCCCGACCTCGGCTACTTCTCGCTGCTCCGTCCCTGGTCGGAGCTGGCCATCGCCCGGCGCTTCGCCGCCCTCCCCGAGTACCACCGGGCCTTCGTCAGCTGCAACCGGGCGTTCCTGCTCGACCGGGACCGCCGCACTCCCAGCTGGTGCGGGGACTGTCCCAAGTGCCGCTTCGTGACGCTGGCGCTGGCTCCCTTCCTCGATGGGGAGAGGATTGTCTCGATCATCGGGAGCGATCTGCTCGCCGATCCCGCCCAGCTTCCGGGCTTCGCCGCGCTGCTCGGCTTCGACGCCGGCAAGCCGCTGGAGTGCGTGGGGGAGGTGGAGGAGGCGAGGGTGGCGATGGGCCTGCTGGTCGCCTCCGAGCGGTGGCGCGACCACGCCGTGGTCCGGGCTCTCGGCGCCGACGAACGGGTGGCCGGGCTGTCAAGCCGGGCCGTCGAGGCGGTCTTCACGCCCTCGCGCGAACACGCCCTACCGGACGCCTACCGGGACCTCGCCCATGCGCTTGGCTGAGCTGGGCGGGCTGCGGGTCGGCCTCTGGGGCTTCGGCCGCGAGGGGCGGGCGTCGATGGCCGCGCTGACCTCGCAACCCGCTCCCCCGGGTGACATCGTGATCGTGACCGACGCCCCTCCCTCCGCGGCCGAACGCGCTGCCGCCGCGGTGGTCGAATGGCGCCATGGGCCGGAGGGGATCGACTGTCTCTGCGTCACCGACGTGGTGATCCGCTCTCCGGGCATCAGCCGCTATCGCGAGGACGCGCTGCGGGTCGCGGCGTTCACGCGGGTGACGACGGCCACCAACCTCTGGTTCGCCGAGCACGCCGGCGACGAGGTCGTCGCCATCACCGGTTCCAAGGGCAAGAGCACCACCAGCTCCCTGGTCGACCACCTCGCCCGTGCCGCCGGCCTGCGCACCGTGCTGGCCGGCAACATCGGGGTCCCGCTGCTCGAGCATCTGCATCCCGAGCCGGCGCCCGATCTCTGGGTGCTGGAGCTCTCCAGTCACCAGACCAGCGACCTCGAGTGGTCCCCGCGCATCGGGGTGCTCCTCAACCTCTACCGCGAGCACCTCGACTGGCACGGGAGCGTGGAGCGCTACATCGACGACAAGCTGAACCTCTTCGCCCACCGCCGCGATGGGGTGGTCGTGCTCAACCGGCAGGACGAGGCGACCCGGGCGCGCGCGCCGAGGCTTCCGGGCCGGCACGTCTGGTTCGGCGACCCCGCGGGGTACGGCGAGGACGGCCGCTCGATCCTCTGGAGAGGGGAGCGGCTGATCGACGCCGACCGCCTCCAGCTGCAGGGCCGGCACAACCTGCTGAACGCCTGCGCCGCCCTGACGGCGCTCGAGGAGGCCGGCCTGGACATGCGCTCGCGGGTGGCCGCGCTGCGCGACTTCCGCCCCCTGCCGCATCGCCTCGAGCCGGTGGGCGAGGTCGGCTCGGTGACCTTCGTCAACGACAGCATCGCGACCATCCCGGAGGCGACCATCGCCGCGTTGGACGCGCTGGAGGGGCGGGGGGTGGTGCTGATCGCGGGCGGTTTCGACCGCGGGCAGGACTACGGGGCGCTGGCGCGCCGCCTCCTCCCGGAGCGCGGCATCCTCGCCGTGGTAACCCTCCCCCCGAGCGGCGACCGGCTCGGCGGCGAGCTGAGAGGCACCGCCGGGGCGCCCCCGACGGTCGCCGCCCGCGACCTGGCCGAGGCGGTGCGGCTGGCGCGGGAGCGGAGCCGCCCCGGTGCGGTGGTGCTGCTCTCCCCGGCGGCGCCCAGCTATGGCGCATTCCGCGACTTCGAGGAGCGGGGCGATGCTTTCCGGGCGCTGGTCGCCGGGTTGGGAGGCGTGCCCGCTGATATCCTCCGTTCGCAGATGGACGCGAGCGGAGCGCAGCGCCAGCAGACGGATGTGCCGAATGGGGTGGCGCGTGAAGGCTGACGCGGCGAGCCCGGCGGCCAGCGAGAGGCAGACGCTCTTCGAGCCGATCCTCGCCGAGCTGGCGGAGTTCGAGGGGCGGCTCGAGGCCTCGGTCGCCGCCGATCTCGGGCCCATGGCCGACGCCATGCGCCACATCGTGAGGGCCGGGGGCAAGCGGATCCGACCGGCGCTGGTCATCCTCAGCTCCCGGCTCGGCCACCCGGTGATGGACCACGTGTATGACCTGGCGATGGGCATCGAGTTCATCCACACCGCCACCCTGGTCCACGACGACCTCATCGATCGCTCACCGACCCGGCGGGGCATGACCACCCTTCACGAGACGATGGGGCCGGCCCCGGCGATCATCATCGGCGACTACTACTTCGCCAAGGGCGCGAACCTCACCGCCGGCATCGGCGACCCGGCCATCGACGTGGCCATCAGCAATACCGTGATGACGATCTGCATGGGCGAGCTGCTCCAGATGACCAGCAAGGACGACTACCACCAGTCGCTCGCCGACTACCACCGCAAGATCGAGCGCAAGACGGCGACCCTGGTGGCCACCTGCTGCTTCTGTGGGGCGGTGGTGGGAGGCCTGGAGCCGGAGCGGCGCGCGGCGCTGCAGCGCTACGGTCACGCGCTCGGTATGGCCTTCCAGATCGCCGACGACCTCCTCGACTACGTCGCCACCGAGGAGGAGCTGGGCAAGCCGGTCGGGGCCGACCTCCGCCAGGGGACGGTGACCCTGCCCTTCATGCTCGCGCTCCAAGACCCGCTGGTCGGTCCCCAGCTGACCCGCGTGCTGGAGCGCCAGCCCCGCGGCGACCCCGACTACGAGCTGATCGTCGAGCTGGTCCGGCGCAGCGGGGCGGTGGCGGCCACCGAGAGCGCCGCTCAGGAGTTCGCGCACGAGGCCCGCGCCGAGCTGGCGGCATTCCCGCCGTCGCCCTCCCTGGTCACCCTGGAGGCGGCCTGCGACTACGTCGTCGGCCGCCGCATCTGACGAGGCGTGCCCGGCGCCTCCCTCCGGCTCCGGAGTCCCGGCACGCCGCCCGCCGTCGCGATCGCGTTCACGGGGTCGGGATGCCGGGTTGGTCCCCGACGGGGGGGAGCCGCAGCGCCCCGATGCGGTCGAGCTGCTCGCGGAAGCTGAGGACCCAGGCGGTGAGGGTGGCGGTGGCGGCGACCAGGCCTCCGACCTCGGTCCCCATCCAGGCGAGCCCGTCGCCGGCGCCGCTCGCGAAGAGCAGGGCGGTGATCCCGCTGACGAGCAGCCGGGCCAGGTCGGCGAGCGTCAGGATGCTGACCGCGACCAGGGCCAATCGGGCGCCCGCGTACTCGCGACGCAGCCCCGCCCGCAGTCGGGCGGCGGTCATGGTCCGGGCACTACCCCGGCCGGCCGGGGGCTCCAGCGCCCCATGGCGGAGCCGGAGGGTGCTCAGCCCGAGGATGACGGCGGCCGCCCAGCCCGGCCAGGCGGTGATCGGCGAGGAGGCGTCGGCGAAGGTGGCGCCGAGCGGGCCCAGGGTGTCGCCGGCGGCCCGGAGGGCCAGCTCGTGCTCGTGGAGCGCCAGGGCGGCAAACCCCCATCCCACGGCGAGCCCCAGCGCCAGCAGGGCGGCTCCGGCGCGGCCGGCTCGTGGCAACCGGTCGAGCAGGAGCAGCTCGGCAAGGAGGGCGAAGCGGGCGGGGGCACCGGCGCGGTCGCGGTCCCGCATCGGTCCGCATTGTATTCGGGGGGCGGAGCACGGGGATCTTCGCCGCCAGCCGGGTCCGTCCGTACCGCCCCGGCCGGGCGGTGCCGTCGAGGGTGCCGGGGCCATCGAGGGGGAGGTCTATGCCGACGGGGTCTGAGCCCCGGGACAGGTCCCGCATCCGCGTCCTCACCTACAACATCCTGCTCGGCGGCGAGCGCCGCGAGGAGCAGATCACCGGCATCCTGGACCGGAGCGGCGCCGACCTCATCGCCCTTCAGGAGGTGACGGACAACGGCCTGGTGTCGCGGCTGGCCGCGCAGCTCGGCATGACCGCGCTGTCCGGGTCGCCGAGTGACGGCGGCCCGCTGGGACTGGCGGTCCTCACCCGGCTGCCGGTCACCGCCCATCGCAATCGCCGCCACGGCGGGATGCTGCGGAGCCACCTCGAGGCCACCGTCCGGCCGCGGCGCGGGGAGCGGCTGAGATTCCATGTCGTCCACCTCGCCGCCCGTTTCGGCGAGCGGGCCAAGGGGGAGGCCCGGCGGCTTCGGGAGCTGGAGGCCATTCTCGGTGACATCGCCGGGGAGCCATCCCTGCCCCATCTCATCGTCGGCGACTTCAATTCCCTCTCCCCGGGTGACCATCTGGAGGCGACCCGCTTCTTCCGGCGGATGAACGAGCTGCGTCAGGCCCGGCTGCTGGTCCGCCAGCCCGACGGGTGGATGTGGCCGAAGGACGGAGGCGACGACGCGTCGGTCGACCAGCGCTGGCTGGCCCACGGGGTCGACCCGCGGCTCAGCGGTGGGGTGCCGTCGCTGCCCTGGGTGGTCGGGCCGCTCACCGCGCTGCTCCCGGAGCGCCCGGGGGTGGACCGCGTGCTGGGCCGGGCGATCGAGCGTTGGACGGTGCCCAGGGTGCTCGAGGCCGGGTACACGGACTGCTTCCGCCACCTGCACCCGCGCTCCCACGGCTACACCTGTGCCACCTGGATGCCGGCGGCGCGCATCGACTACGTCTTCGCCAGCCCGGAGGCGGTCCCGCGGCTGATCGCCTGCGACGTCGTCGCCGGCCGCGGCCGGGCGGGGCGCGAGGTCGCCACCGCGTCGGACCACTTCCCGGTGGTCGCCGACTTCGGCGTCTGACCGGTCCCGGCCCGACGCCGCCGGCGGGCGCCCTCAGGTGCCGGGCGCCGACTGGTCGAGCGCGCCGGTGGGAGGCTGCGGATCCGGGGCCGGCGCCGAGGGGACGGGCGCCTCCCGGACGGGGAACCGGCTGGTCACCACCAGGTAGTAGAAGAGCGAGCAGACGACCAGCCAGAAGGCGGCGAAGGCGAGCGCGCCCCAGCGCAGCGTGTAATAGAGGGGGTTGGCACCCACGAAGAGGATGTCGCCCAGCAGCGAGAGGAGGGCGCCGAGGACGGCGAGCAGCAGGCCGTAGACCGCCCAGAGCCTTCCGTCCGGGTGGAGGGCGATCATCCGCGCGAAGCCGGCGGTGGCCAGCGCCCAGCCGACCGTCTGGACGGCGGTGCCCGAGAGGTCGACGGTCGGGAAGCTGCAGACGGTCAGGCCGTTGCAGAGGCTGGAAACTCCCACCACGAAGAGCAGGGAGATCAGCAGCGCGACGATCCCGAGGACGCTGAGCACCACACCCAGGCTCGGGGCGGAGATCTCGAACCCGAACAGCGGCCGGTCCGCGAAGGGCGGGCGGACCAGCGGGTTGTCGCGCAGCCGATGGAGCATGGACGTCTCCGGCTCAGGGGGCCTCCGCAGCGCCGTCGGGGCTGCTGCGACGGCGGCGCTTGCCGCCGCGGCGCCGCCGCGCCTGCTCGTCCCGCGGCGGGCCGGCCTCGCTCTCGAGCCAGCGCGGGGGTGGGGGCTGACCGTCGGCGAGGAGGTCGGCGAGCGTGCTCCAGCCGAAGAGCTCGCGGCCTCGCCGGATCAGCTCGAGGAAGCAGCCCATGGTCGCCTCGGCGTCGGCGAGGGCGTGATGGGGCCTGCGATGGGGGACGGCCAGCTCCTGGCAGAGCCGCTCCAGGCCGATGGTGTCGCGGAGGTCGAAGAGCTTGGCGGCGAGGCGCGAGGTGTCGATGTTGTCGGCGTCGAGGCTCTCGCCGAGGGTCCCGGCGATCAGCCGGGTGTCGAAGGCGTCGGCGCTGTGCTCGACCAGCACCGCGCCCCGGCAGAAGCGGCGGAAGCGCTCGAGGACGGGGCGCACCGGCGGCGCCCCCCCCAGGGTCTCGCTGGAGATGCCATGGATCCGGCGGGCAAAGGGGTTGATGCGGTCGTTGCTGTGGACCAGGGTCTCGAAGGACATCAGGTGCCCCTCGAGGGTGAAGGCGACGGCCCCCAGCTCCACCAGCCGGTGCGGCGACTGGCCGGTGGTCTCGCAGTCGACGGCCACGAAGCGGAGCTTCTCGATGGGGGTCTCGAGGCCGGGGCGGGGGAGGAGCGGCTCCTCGTCGGGATCGTCGATGGCGGCGAAGCGCTCGTCCGCGGCGGGGCCGAGGCGGGCCACGAAGCTGTCTCCCACTGGAACCACACCCCGGCGGCGACCGTAGTGGCGGCGTCCGCGGGAGGGCGGCGGTGATCCGCCCTGCAGAGGTGGCTCGGATCCCCCCCCGGAAGAATCAGGCGACAGCGGCGCCGGCATGGGTGTGGTGAGGGACATGAGCGAGTTCACGGCCATCCTACCCGCTTCGGGCCCCACGCGGCAGGCCGCGTGGGGACCCCGTCCCTGACAGGGGGGCCATGCGGCCCCCCTCGCATCGGTGGCAGAGCCACCCCGATGCTGACCCCCCATCCCGGCGCGACTCCGCGCCGGCGGCAGGCCGCGTGGGGACCTGCCTGCCGCCGGGCCATACCTATACTCGGATTCGATGCGTCTCCTCGCCGCCGGGATCAGCTTCCGCACCGCGCCGGTGGCGGTGCGGGAGCGCGCCGCGCTCTCCGAGCCCGCGGCCCGCCACCTCCTCCGTTTCCTGATCGGGCACGGCAGTCTGACCGGCGCCGCGGCGATCTCCACCTGCAATCGCACGGAGCTGTACGTCAGCGCCCCTGAGGGTGCCGACCCGGAGGTGATCGCCCCCCGGCTGCGGCGCTACCTCGATCCCTCCGGGGAGGACGCGGATCCGGGCCACGTCACCGTCTTCCGCGATGAGGGGGCGGTCGAGCACCTCTTCCGGGTGGCCACCGGACTGGATTCGATGGTGGTCGGGGAGACCCAGGTCCTTGGACAGGTCAAGGCCGCCCACCGCCTCGCCCTGGAGACGGGCAGCCTCGATGCTCAGCTCGACTTCGTCTTCCGCCGGGCCATCGCCACCGCCAAGCTCGCCCGCACCCAGACCGGGATCGGAAGGGCTGCGGGCAGCATCAGCGAGGCTGCGATCGCCGTTGCCGAGCGGGTCCTGGGCAGCCTGGACGGCCGCACCGCGCTGGTGATCGGGGCCGGCAACATGAGCGCTCTGGCCGCGCGCCGCCTCCAGCGCGAGGGTGCGCGCCTGCGGGTCAGCTCCCGCGGGGGGGAGTCCGCCGCCGCCCTGGCCCACCGGTTGGGGGCGGTGGTGGTCGGCGCCGAGGAGATGACCGCGTCGATGGTGGCCTGCGATCTGGTGGTCACCGCCACCAGCAGCACCGAGCCGGTGCTCGACCGCGCCCTCTGCGCCGCGGTCCAGGAGCAGCGAGGAGGACGCCCGCTCTGCCTCATCGACATGGCCGTCCCCCGGGATGTCGCCCCTGACGTGGCCGGCCTCCCCGGGGTGACCCTGATCGACATCGACGAGCTGGGGCGCCGCCTCGGCGGAGGCGTCCACGACCATCGGCAGTCGGTGGATGCGGCCGCCGCGCTGGTCGCCGACGAAGTCCAGCGGACCATGGCCGTGCTCAGCCAGCGGAACGCCTCGACCCCGACCATCCGGGCGCTCCTGGAACGCGCCGAGTCGATCCGGCGCCGCGAGGTCGAGCGGACCCTGGCGCGCCTCCCGGCCGGCGAGGAGGACGTGGCGGAGCGGATCGACAAGCTGAGCCGGAGCCTGGTCCGCAAGCTTCTCCACGCTCCCATCGCTCATCTGCGGGCCGCCGGCGAGGACCCGGGAGCGGTTCTTCGGCTCCGGGAGGCCTTCGACCTGGACGACCTCGGCCCCGGCGAGCGGTGAGCGCCGGGCCGCTCCGGCTGGCCACCCGGGGGAGCCGGCTGGCCCGCGCCCAGGCCGCGCTGGCGGCGGAGAAGCTGCAGTGGTGCGGTGTCGAGGCGATCGAGACGGTCGTCGTGCGCACCCAGGGGGACCGGCAGCCGGGCACGCCGGTGGAGCTGCTGGAGGGGGAGGGGTGGTTCAGCACGGCCCTGGAGCTGGCGATCGCGCAGGGGCGGGCGGACGCCGCCGTCCACAGCGCCAAGGATCTGCCCAGCCGGCTGGGGGACGGACTGGGAGTGGCCGCCTTCCTGGAGCGCGGTGACTGCCGGGACGGGCTGGTCACCCGCGACGGCCGGGGACTGGAGGCGCTGGGCGCCGGCGCGGCCGTCGGCACCAGCAGCGCCCGGCGCGCCGCCTTCCTCCATGCCCTCCGTCCCGACCTGGTGGTGGTGCCGATCCGCGGCAACGTCGACACTCGTCTGCGGAAGCTCGACGGCGGCGAGGTCGACGGGCTCCTGCTCGCCTGTGCCGGCCTGGACCGGATCGGGGCGTCCGAGCGCCTCTGCGAGCGGTTCGACCCGCGCCTCTTCGTCCCCGCCCCGTGCCAGGGCGCGATTGCGGTCGAGACCCCGGCCCGGGGGCCGGCCGCGGACGCCTGCGCTCCGGCAGACCATGCGGCGACGCGCGCCGCGGCCGCGGCCGAGCGCGCCGTCCTGGGTGCCCTTGGCGGCGGCTGCCTGCTGCCCCTCGGTGCGTGGGGGCGCGTGGAGGCGGGTCGCCTCGTGGTCACCGCCGCCCTCGACACCGGCGGGGCGCTGCGCCGCGCCGAGCTGGCCGGCGACGTCCGCGCCCCCGAGGAGCTGGGAGCCGAGGTCGCGGCGAGGCTCCGATGAGCGTCCCGTCCAGCCGGCCGCTCGCCGGCCGCCGGGTCCTGGTCACCCGCGCGGCGTCCCAGGCCTCCTCCCTGAGCCAGGAGCTCCGCCAGCTGGGGGCGGCCGTGGTCGAGGTTCCGGCCATCGCGATCCAGCCGGTGGCGCCGCCCGAGGAGCTGCGCGCCGCGGCCCGCTGGCTCCGCGAGCACCGGCCGCCACGCTGGATGGCGGTCACCAGCGCCAACGCCGTCGAGGGACTGCGCGCGCTCGATCTCCCCGACGACCTCGCCGGGGTGCGTGCGGCGGCGGTCGGAGAGCCGACCGCCCGGGCGCTGCGCGGCATCGGGGTCAACGTGGACCTGGTCGCGCCCGGGACCGGAGCGGGCGCCCTGGGCGAACGTCTCGTCGCCGCCGGGGCGGGGGGCGGCGCGGTCTGGCTTCCCCAGGCCGAGGCCGCCCGGACCGAGCTGGGGGAGCGGCTGCGTCACGCCGGAGCCGAGGTCGCGGTGACCGTGTGCTATCGCACCGTCCCCGTTGCCGGTCTCGGCCGCCAGCTCGGGCCGGTGCTCGCCGAGCCCATCGACGCCGTCACCCTGCTGAGCCCGAGCGCCGCCGAGGCCGTGATCGCGGCGGTCGGGCCGGAGGCGCTGCGCGGCGTTCGGGTGGTCTGCGTCGGCAGCACCACCGCCGCCGCGCTGCGGCGCCACGGGCTGACGCCGGTGGTGGCCGGACGCGGCGACGCCGAGGGGGTGGCGGCGGCGGTGGCGGGCTCGCTCCGAAGGTGAGTAACCTGGGGCGGTCATGCCTTTTCCTCAGGAGCGGCTCCGGCGCCTGCGGCGCACCCCGGCGCTCCGCCGCCTCGCCGGCGAGACCCGGCTGAGCCCGGCCGGCCTGGTCCACCCGCTCTTCGTCCGGGAGGGGGTGGCCGCCCCGGTCGCCATCGACAGCCTGCCCGGCCATTTCCAGGAGACCGTCGACAGCGCCGCCGCCACCGTCGAGGGGGCGCTCGAGGCGGGGGTGGGCGCGGTGCTCCTCTTCGGCGTGCCGGCGCGCAAGGACGCGGCGGGCTCCGAGGCGTGGAACGACGAGGGGATCGTCCAGACCCTGCTGCGGTCACTGCGTGGCCGGTTCGGCGACGGCTGCGTCCTGATCGCCGACTGCTGCCTCGACGAGTACACCGACCACGGCCACTGCGGCGTGCTCCGGGCCGACGGGTCGGTGGACAATGACGCCACCCTCGAGCTCTACGCGCGGGTGGCCGTCTCCCAGGCCGCCGCCGGCGCGGACGTCATCGCCCCCAGCGGGATGATGGACGGCCAGGTGGCCGCGATCCGGAGCGCTCTCGACGCCGCCGGCTTCGCCGAGACCTCGATCCTCGCCTACAGCGCCAAGTACGCGACCGTCCTCTACGGGCCGTTCCGCGCGGCCGCCGACTGCGCCCCCAGGAGCGGGGATCGCCGCGGCTACCAGATGGACGTCGCCAACTCCCGGGAGGCGGTCCGCGAGGCGCTCCTCGACGTGGCCGAGGGAGCCGACATGGTCATGGTCAAGCCGGCGCTCACCTGCCTGGACGTGATCGGACGCGTCCGGGCGGCCGTCGACGTCCCGCTCGCCGCCTACAACGTGAGCGGCGAGTACGCGATGATCGCCCACGCCGCCCGTGCCGGCGCCTTCGACGAGCGAGCCGCGGCTCTCGAGGCTCTCACCGCCATCCGCCGTGCCGGCGCCGACATCATCATCAGCTACCACGCGCTCCAGGCCGCGCGGTGGCTTCGCGAGGAGTGACCGAGGACCAGGATGAAGCCCCCCACCAACCCGCGCCGACTTCCGTTCGTCATCGCCGCGACGGTCGCCTTGGTGGCGGCCGCGATCGCCGGGGCGGTGGCCCTCGACCAGGCCGACAGCAGCACCCCGATCGGCACCATCGTCCCCACGCCGGTGCCGACTCCGACGCCAAAGCCCACGATCATCCCGTACGCGGACTGCTCGACGGCGACGTTCGGTCCCGCCCTGGCCCCGCTCAACCCGCCCGCGAACGTCCACGTCTACTCGGCGGCGCCGCCGATGACGATTGACAAGAGCAAGCTCTACGAGGCGACCATCGTGACCAGCAAGGGGGACATCGTCCTCTGCCTCCAACCGGATCTGGCCCCCGTGACCGTCAACGTCTTCGTGACCCTTGCCCGCAACGGCTTCTTCAACGGGATCCCGTTCGCGCGGGTCGGCCCGAACTCGTCGACCCCGGCCGTCATCCAGGGGGGCGACCCGGATTGCATCGGCAACGTCCCGGCCGCGCCGGCCACGCCGACCGGGTCGTGCGGGCAGGGAGGTCCCGGCTTCAGCTTCAACGACGAGCCCGTCCACCAGAAGTACGTGGCCGGAGCCGTGGCCATGGCCAACGCCGGGCCCAACACCAACGGCTCCCAGTTCTTCATCTGCAACGCGGATGACACCAGCACCCTGGCCTCGAGCTACAACCTCTTCGGCAAGGTGGCGTCGGGGATGAGCGTGGTCGACAGCATCGTCCAGGGAGACGTCATGCAGCAGGTCACGGTCGCCGAGCAGACGTGAGGGCCGGGACGGCGTCGGACCGGGGCTCAAGCGGACGCGCTGAACCGGCAGGGGGCCCGGCGCCCGGCTCCACCGCCGGCTCCGGCAGCCCTCCCCGCACGTCTCGATCGGCGGACCTCCGCGAGCGGGCCACCCGGGTGATGCCCGGTGGGGTGTCGAGCCCGGTGCGCGCGTATGCGGCGGTGGGTGGCGAGCCCCCCGTGGTCGCGGCGGCCGAGGGCGCCCACCTGGTGGACGCCGACGGCAACCGCTTCGTCGACTTCGTGCTCGCCTACGGTCCCCAGATCCTCGGTCACAACCCGCCGGCGGTGGTCGAGGCGCTGCGCCGCCAGCTGGACCGGGGGGTCGCCTACGGGCACACCGCCGAGCTGGAGGTGGAGCTCGCGGAGCGGATCTGCGCGGCCCTTCCCAGCGTGGAGATGGTCCGCTTCGTCAACTCCGGGACCGAGGCGGCCATGTCCGCCATCCGCCTGGCCCGGGCGGCGACCGGTCGCGACCTGGTGGTCAAGTTCGCCGGTGCCTACCACGGCCACGCCGACGCGCTGCTGGCGGCGGCGGGGAGTGGGGTGGCGACCCTGGGCCTGCCCGGATCGGCGGGCGTCCCGGCGGGGGCCGTGGCCGACACCCTGGTCCTCCCCTACAACGCGCCGGGAGCGGTGGCCGAGGCGTTCGCGCTGCACCCCGGCCGGATCGCCGCGGTGATCGTCGAGCCGGTGGCGGGGAACATGGGCTGCGTGCCGCCGCTTCCGGGCTACCTGGAGGAGCTGCGGCGCCTGACCCGCGAGGGTGGGTCCCTGCTCGTCTTCGACGAGGTGATGACCGGCTTCCGGGTGGCCTACGGCGGCGCCCAGTCCCTCTACGGCGTCGAGCCCGACCTGACCTGCCTCGGCAAGGTGATCGGAGGCGGCCTTCCGGTGGGAGCCTACGGGGGAGGCGGCGCGCTGATGGAGCGGGTCGCCCCCCTCGGGCCCGTCTACCAGGCGGGGACCCTCTCCGGCAACCCGCTCGCCATGGCGGCGGGCATCGCCGTCCTCGACGCCCTGCGCGACGGCGATGCCTATGCGCGGTTGGAGGCCCTCGGCGGACGGCTCGGCGACGGGCTGCGCACCGCGGCGGTGGCGGCCTCCCTCCCCTGCGCCGTCAACCGGGTGGGCAGCATGCTGACCGCCTTCGTCGGGGTGGAGCGGGTCGACGACTACGAGGACGCCCGCCGCAGCGACCTGGACGCCTTCGCGCGCCTCCATGGCCGCTGGCGGGAGGCGGGAGTGCTCTGGCCGCCGTCTCAGTTCGAGGCCGCCTTCCTCAGCACTGCCCACGAGATCGCCGACATCGACCGGGCGGTCTCGGTCTTCGCCGGGGCGATCCGGGGAGGTGGGACCGCGGGGACCTGCTGAGAGGGCCGTTCGGCCCTTCCTATGGAGGTCCAAGAGCCTGGTGCTAGACTGACTTTCGTCGGGTTGCCTTATCACCCCGGCCGAACGATGGAGCGGTACGGCACATGGATCGTCTCTTCTACCTCATCCCGATCGTCCTGGTGGTCGCCCTGATCGTCTGGGGGCCGAGGAAGCTGCCGGAGGTGGGCGCCGGCATGGGCCGCGCCATCCGCGAGT
This sequence comes from Candidatus Dormibacteria bacterium, assembly GCA_049511615.1. Classification (GTDB taxonomy): domain Bacteria; phylum Chloroflexota; class Dormibacteria; order Aeolococcales; family Aeolococcaceae; genus Changshengia. The sequence continues at coordinate 35,138 of JBEKXW010000014.1, forward strand.
TCCGCAGCGCTCTCTCGGGAGGACCGGAGGCCGGAGCGTTCGGGACCCCGCCCGCGAACCCGGGCGCCGGCTACGACCAGCCCCAGCAGTGGGCGCCGGTGCCGAACGAGCAGGCGCCGGTCACCGTCCCCGACGACACCCTCCGGTCCTGAGCCTCCGGCCGCGATGGCGCCGCCGCCCCGCCGCGCCGGAGCCGGCCGGCCGGGGGTGCCGCCGGGTGGCCGCGGCCGGCTGACGCAGGCGCTCCCGCCGGTGGGGTGATCGGCGGCTGATGAGGGGCTCCTGAGATGGCATTGGGGATCCTGCGTCGAGGCAGGGGACGGATGGCCGCCGAGCGCCCGGTCGAGGACGAGCGCCGGATGACGGTCACCGAGCATCTCGAGGAGCTCCGGCGCGTCCTCATCGTGTCGCTCAGCGCCTGGCTGGCCGCCACCGTCGTGGCCGCGGTCTTCAACCATCTCCTGCTCAGCGTCCTGGAGTACCCGATCACCAGCCTGCTCGCGAAGCCCGACCACCTGATCTCCAAGCCGATCATCACCAGTCCCACCGAGCTGGTGACCATCCCCATCGAGGTGGCGATGGTCGGAGGGCTGGTGGTCGCGCTCCCGGTCATCCTCTGGCAGCTCTGGACCTTCGTCTCCCCGGGCCTGCGGCGGGTGGAGCGGCGGTTCGCGCTGCCCTTCATCCTGTCGGCGCTGGTGCTGTTCGGGGCGGGCGCGTGCCTCGCCTACTTCCTGATGCCGTTCTGGCTGAACCTGCTCACCAGCATCGTCGGCAACAACGCGATCTTCTTCCCCGACCTCAACCAGTACCTCTCGTTCCTCTCCCTGCTCATCGTGGCCTTCGGGGTCACCTTCGAGCTGCCGGTCGTCCTCGTCCTGCTCGGGCTCCTCGGGGTCATCTCGTCGGCCTGGCTGCGACGGCGGCGCAAGGTGGCCTGGGCGGTGATCGTGCTCAGCGCGGAGCTGGTCACGCCCGGCGTGGATCCGTTCACGCCGCTCCTCCTGGCGATCCCGCTGGTCGGCCTCTACGAGCTCTCCATCCTCGTCCTGGCCAAGCCGCTGCGGCGCTGAACTCCCGTACACTCGCTCGGCCATGCGCCCGGACGGCCGCGCCCCCGACGAGCTTCGCCCCACCGTGCTCGAGGTGGGCGTCCTGCCCTACCCCGAGGGCAGCTGCATGATCTCCACCGGCCAGACCAAGGTGCTCTGCGCCGCCACCGTGGAGGAGCGGGTGCCGCCCTTCCGCAAGGGCAGCGGGCTGGGCTGGGTCACCGCCGAGTACGCCATGCTGCCGCGCAGCACCCAGACCCGGACCGAGCGGGACGGCCGCAAGGGACGGATCGACGGCCGGGCCCAGGAGATCCAGCGACTCATCGGGCGCAGCCTGCGCGCGGCCGTGGACTTCTCCGCCCTCGGCGAGCGCTCGATCCTCATCGACTGCGACGTGATCGTCGCCGACGGTGGCACCCGCACCGCCGCGATCACCGGCGGGTACGTCGCCCTGGCGCTCGCGGTCCGGGCCCTGCAGGACGCGCGGGTGGTCGGCGCGGCGGTGCTGCGCCGGGCGGTGGCGGCGGTGTCGGCGGGGATCGTCGGCGGTGAGGCCCGGCTCGACCTCTGCTACCTGGAGGACGCCGCCGCCGGCACCGACCTGAACTGCGTGGGGGCCGACGACGGGCGCTTCATCGAGATCCAGGGCACCGCGGAGGGGGAGCCCTTCAGCCGTGAGCAGATGGACCGGCTCCTGGTGCTCTCCGACGCCGGCATGAGGCGGCTCTTCGCCACCCAGGCGGAGGCGCTCGCGACCGCGGCCTCGACCCGGTGAGGGTGGCGGTCGCCAGCCGCAACCCCGGCAAGCTGGCCGAGCTGCGGCGGCTTCTCGGCGGGCATCCCTGGGAGCTCGTCGACCTCGACGGCGCCGGCTACGACGGGGAGCTGGAGGAGCCGGGGGCGACCTACGAGGAGAATGCCGCCGCCAAGGCCGAGGCCGTCTGCGCCGCCACCGGGATGGCGGCGCTGGCCGACGACTCCGGCATCGAGGTGCCCGCGCTGGGCGGCTGGCCGGGCCCGGCGTCGGCGCGCTGGATGGACGAGGCGGCGACCGACCTCGACCGCCTGCACGGCCTGCTCGACGAGGTGGAGCGGCGCTGCCCGGGCGACCGCCGGGCTCGCTACGTCTGCGTGGTGGTCCTCGCCCGCCCCGGGGCGGAGCGGGTCTCGGCCCGCGGGGAGACCACCGGCGCGCTGGTCGCCCCCCGTGGCTCGGGCGGCTTCGGCTACGACCCCGCCTTTCTGAGCGACGACCTGGGCATCACCTTCGGCGAGGCTCCCCCGGAGGCCAAGGACCGCGTAAGTCATCGGGCCCGGGCCCTGGCGGCGCTGGAGGCAGCGCTGGCCGGTGAGGGCGTCGGGGGCGCTCTCGGAGCGGGGTGAGGCGGGCGCGGCTCTGCCGCGCCGCCGAGGGGCGGCGAGCCCCGGTGCGAGCTCAGGGGTCCCTGCGCCGCCCGCGGTGTGGGGAGAGTGTCGCCGGCCGGGCGGGCGGGTATGCTCCCGAGCGATCCCATCCATATCCGCATGGCGCCCGCGGCCCAGAGCGCTCGTGCATCCGGAGACCTCAGCCGTGGCAGATCCCGACCCCGTGCGTGAATACGACATCGTCATCGTGGGCGGGGGCCCGGCGGGCCTCACCGCGGCCCTCTACGCCGGCCGGAACAAGGTGCGGGCCGCCCTCCTCGAGGCCAAGGGGGCGGTCGTCGACGGGGCCCTGCTGGGCGCCGGCGGGCAGCTCCTCAACACCGAGCTGATCGAGGACTACCCGGGGGTCAGGTCGATCCTCGGTCCCGACCTCGCCGAGATCATGAGCGAGCAGGCCAAGCGGTTCGGAACCGAGATGATCGCGGCCACCGTCGAGAGGATCCGGGTGGAGCCCGACGGGACCAAGGTGGTGGAGACCGACCAGGGCGAGGTGCGTGCGCTCGCCGTGATCGTCACCGCGGGCGGGAACCCCCGCCGGCTCGGCGTCCCCGGCGAGGCCGAGCTGGCCGGTGTCGGCGTCTCCTACTGCGCGGTCTGCGACGGTGCCTTCTTCCCGGGCGCCCACCTGGCCGTGGTGGGCGGCGGCGACGCCGCCGTCGAGGAGGCCGTCTTCCTGACCCGCTACGCGAGCCGGGTCACCATCATCCACCGGCGCGGCGAGCTCCGGGCCCAGCCCATCCTGGTCGAGGAGGCGAGGAGCAACCCGAAGATCGACTTCCTCCTCGACACCGTGGTGGAGGCCATCGACGGCGATCGGAAGGTGAGCGGGCTGCGGCTGCGCAACGTGGTGACCGGCGAGCTCTCCACCCTCGAGGTGGGCGGCGTCTTCATCTTCGTCGGCTTCCTGCCCAACACCGGGCTGGTCGACGCCCACGTCGAGCACGACGCGGCCGGTTACTACGTGACCGATCCGATGACCATGGAGACGAGCATCCCGGGCATCTTCGCGGCCGGGGACGTGCGCAGCCAGCTCACCCGCCAGGTCACGACCGCGGTCGGCGACGCCACCACCGCCACCATCGCCGCCACCAAGTGGGTCGAGGAGCGCGCCCGCCGGCGGAGGGCGGGCACCGCCGAGCCCCGGTGAGCCGGTCGCCCGACCGACCTGATCACACCGCCAGCATCGCGACCCGCGGCGGCGATGGGGGAGAGACCAGCCTCCTGTACGGAGGCCGGGTGCCCAAGGACGACCCCCACACCGAGGCGTGCGGGGCGGTCGACGAGGCGGTGTCGGCGCTCGGGCTGGCGCGTGCCCAGGAGGACGTGGCGCCGCGGGCGGAGCGTCTCCTCGCCCTCCAGCGCGAGCTGTTCACGGTCGGCGCCGAGCTGGCCACCGGTCCCGGGGAGCGCGACCGCCTGGAGCGGCACTTCCCGACCGTGACGGCGGCGATGGTCGAGGGGCTCGACGCCCAGCTGGCCGACCTGGAGGCGCGGGTCGCCATCCCGCGCGCCTTCGTCGTCCCCGGCGGCACCCCGGTGGCGGCGGCCGTCGACCTCGCCCGCACCCTGGTGCGCCGGGCCGAGCGCCGGGCCGTGAGCCTGCGGCGCGCCGGGGCGCTCGAGAATCCCGAGGTCCTCCGCTACCTCAACCGGCTGAGCGACCTGCTCTTCGTGATCGCGCGCGAGGCCGAGGGCGGCGCCACCTCCACGCGCTGAGGCGGCTCCGTCGAGGGGTTCTCGGCGGGCGGCGAGGGCGGCGCTGGCCGCCGCGACCAAGACCCTGGGTCCTGATTCCTCTGCGCTGGCCAGGTTGTCCACTCGAGCCAAAACCCCGGAGCGCGGCGCACCCCGGGGGCAGATGCTCTGGCTCCCGCGCACCGGCATGATCGAGCCATGAGCGGCGATGACCTCCCCGCCGGCCCCGCCCGGCCGGGCTGGAACGGGCCCCGGGACCTCGACGCCGGCGCCATCGAGGCGCTGACCGTGCACCTCTGCGCTGAGCAGCGCATGGCCGGCTGGTACACGGCCTTCAGCGCCCGGGCCCTGGAGCCGGAGCTGGGCCGGATCTTCGCCGCCCTGGCGGGGGATGCGTCGCGGCGCGCCGCCGCCTGTGCCGCCCAGCTGCGACGCGCGGTGCAGCGCGACCCGTGCGTCCTCCCGGCGGTCCTCCGCATGGCCCTCTGGATCACGCGGAACGGCGAGGTCGACGCCGAGCACCCCCGGGTGCCCGGCGGCCGGCCGGTCCCACCGCCGGGCGGGGACCGTCACTGCATCGGCCGGATGCTGGACCTCTACCGGGTGCTGCTTCCGGACACGGGCCGGGCGGCGGGCACGCCCCGGGGGACGGAGCCGGGCATCGCCGGCATCGCCGCCCTAACCGGGGTGGGGGCGGGCTGAGGGCGACGGGCCCCGTCGCGGTCAGGCGGGGAGCAGCCGGCGAGCCCGGAGCGCCAGCCAGAGCAGGTGGCGGCGGGCGGGATCGTCGATCGGGAGCCCGCGGTCGCGGATGCGCTGGAGGCGGTACACGACCGTGTGCCGGTGGAGGCCGAGCTTGGCGGCGGCCTCGCCGAGGCCCGAGGTCGAGAGCACGGCCTCGAGGGTCTCGTGGAGCTCGCCGTGCCGGTCCGCCCCGGCGGCGGTCAGCGGGCCCAGGATGGTGGCGACGAAGCGCCGCATCGCCTCCGGGTCGGTGTCCAGGACCGCGAAGACGCCCAGCTCGGCATCGTCGTGGATCCGGCGCTCGGGCTCCAGCCGCTGCCCGACGTCCAGGGCGCGCTGGGCGCGATGGGCGGCGCCGGCGACGTCGGCCAGCCGCTCCGCCACCGGGCCGAAGCCGAAGGCCGCAGCCGGGTTGGCGTGGGCGGCGGCGAGGCAGGGCTGGAGGTGGTCGGCGCGCGGATCGATGAGGAGCAGCCAGGTGTCCTCGGCGGCCGAGACGGTGAGGGCGCGCAGCGGCCGCACCACCAGCTCGGCCAGCTGGTCCTGGTCGCCGGGCCAGGTGCAGGCGATCACCCGGTACGGAGGGGCGAGGTCCAGCTCGCAGGCGGCCGCCGCCACCCGCAGCTCGGCGGAGACGTCTCCTGCCATCAGCCGGTGGAGGACCCGGTCCCGCTCCTGGTCGCGCCGCCGCAGCAGCCGCTCGCGGCGCTCCAGGTAGGCGGCGCCCACTGCGGCCGAGATCTCGTCGAGGTACTCGATGATCTGGGCGGCCAGGGCGACGAGCGTCGCTGAGGGCATCTCGTGCTCGCGGGCCACGGTTCCCACCACCTCCTCCCAGACCACCTTGGCGGCGACCCGGTAGGCGGAGAGGAGGACGTCGAAGGGAAGACCGAGGTCGGCCTGGATCGCCCCGGTCTGGGCCAGGCGATCGAGGTCGCCGGCCCGCGGGCCACGACCGTCATGGAGGCGCCGGACCAGGACCCGCAGGGCGTCCCGGCAGGCCGAGACGATCGAACGGTAGTAGGCGATGGTGTTGAAGGCGCCGGGGGGCCTGACCTCCGCGGCGATCCGGCGTGCCATGCGGCCCGCGATGGCGTCGGCGTCAGCGAGCAGCCGCGCCGTCACCGCCGGGGGGAGGCTGGCCGACTCGACCAAGACCGCGGACCGCGGTTTGGACGCTGTGGCCAATTTGTCCACCTCACACAAAAAGGGTGGTACCGCATCGCCGTTGTGGCGGATGCTTTGGCCATTCTGCACCAGGAGACTGGGGGTGTGCTCTACGATGACCTCTTCGTCAACCTCGAGCGGGCGCGCTGGAACCTGAGCCGCGACATCGACTGGGACGCCATCGAGCCGGCCAAGCTCACCCCACAGTGGATCTTCGACGTCCGCGAGGTCTGCCTCACCGAGCTGTCGGCGCTCTACGCGACCGAGATGTTCCTTCGCGACTTCTATGCCGACATCGACTTCTGCAGCTTCATCTCGGTCTGGTTCTACGAGGAGATGAAGCACCACCTGGTGCTGCGCAAGTACCTGGAGCGGGTGGGCGAGGTGATCCAGGAGGCCGAGCTGCCGCGGCTCCGGCTGAGCTTCGACGAGGGCCCCGCCATCGAGACCCTCACCATGCACTTCTGCGGTGAGCAGCGCCTCGCCCACTGGTACACGGCCTTCAGCGCCAACGCCCCGGAGCCGGTGCTGCGCCAGATCTTCAAGGTCCTCGCGGCCGACGAGCTGCGCCACGGCGCCGCCTACGCCAAGTACCTGCGCAAGGCGGTGCGGAACAAGCCCGAGGTCCTGCCCGCCATCCTGCGCATGGCGCTCTGGATGATCCGCACCACCAACGACAACCCCAAGCACCCGACCACCATCACCGAGCCCTCGGTGGTGTCCCTGCTCGAGGATCCCCACTACATCCGCCGGATGCTCAACGCCTACCTGCCCGGCCGCGACCACGAGGCCCCGGTGCAGCGGCGCATCCTCGCCCTGATGTCCGAGCTGGCGGGGACCAAGATCTCGACGATCCGCGAGCTGCTTGCCCAGATCCGCGTGCTGGAGGGGGCGGCGGCCTAGGCTCTCGCCGTCCGGGCGCCCCTCGCGTCCGGCGCCATCCCGGCTTTGTTACTGGATAATCGGTGGATGGCGGACGACATCAGGATCCACGCGACGGTGCGCGGGCGCGTCCAGATGGTGGGGTTCCGCGCCTTCGTGCTCGACCGCGCCTGGGACCTGGAGGTCCGCGGCACGGTCGCCAACCGTCCCGACGGGAGCGTGGAGTGCGTGGTCGAGGGGCCACGCGACCAGGTGGAGAGATTGATTCAATCGCTCCGTGAAGGGCCCAGCTCGGCGCGCGTGGACGCGGTCGACGTGGTGGAGCAGGCGGCCCGAGGCGACCTTCCCCCGATGGGGGTGTCGGCGTGAGCGGGCTGCGCATCGCCAGCCGGATGACCCGCCTGGGGACCGAGTCCGCGTTCGAGACCCTGGCGCAGGCCAAGCGCCTGGAGGCCGAGGGCCGCGACGTCGTCCACCTCGAGATCGGGGAGCCCGACTTCGCCACCCCGGCCAACATCGCCGAGGCCGCGATCAGGGCGCTCCGGGAAGGGGCCACCCACTACACGGCGGCGAGCGGGATCTGGGCGGTGCGCGAGGCCACCGCCCGCTACGTGACCCGCCGGACCGGGGTGGAGACGGGGCCGGAGCAGATCGTCCTCGTCCCCGGCAGCAAGAACATCCTCCACTTCGCCCTGCTCTCCCTGGTCGAGCCCGGTGACGAGGTGCTCATCCCCGACCCGGGGTATCCGATCTACAGCTCCCTGGTCAGCTTCATCGGCGCGACCCCGGTCTCGGTGCCGATCCGCGAGCAGAACGACTTCCGCCTCGACGTCGACGAGCTGCGCTCGCTGGTCACCGATCGCACCCGCGCGCTCATCCTGAACACCCCCGCCAACCCCACCGGCGGCGTGCTCACCCGCGCGGACTGCGAGGCGATCGCGGCCGTCGCCATCGAGCACGACCTCTTCGTGGTGAGCGACGAGATCTACTCGCGCCTGGTGTACGAGGGCCACCACGTCTCCCCCTACTCGATCGACGGCATGGCGGAGCGCTGCGTGCTGATGGACGGCCTCTCCAAGGCCTGGGCCATGTGCGGCTGGCGTCTCGGCTACGGGGCCATGCCGGTCGAGCTGGCGGAGCGGATGGACACGCTGATGATCAACACGTCGTCGTGCGCGGCCGCCTTCACCCAGTGGGCGGCGGTCGAGGCCTTCGAGAGCCCGGCCTCCGACGCCGCGGTGACCGCGATGATGGCCGAGTTCACCGAGCGCCGCGACGTCGTCGTGGAGGGCCTCAACGCCATCCCCGGCGTGCGCTGCCACCGGCCCGCGGGCGCCTTCTACGTCTTCCCCAACATCGAGGGGACCGGTTGGGACGAGCGGGATCTGCAGCAGGCTCTTCTCAAGGAGGCGGGGGTGGCGGTGCTGGCGGGGTCCGCCTTCGGTGCCGGCGGGAAGGGGTTCCTGCGCCTCAGCTACGCCAACAGCGTGGCCAACCTGGAGCGGGGCATCGAGGGGATCGGCGACCTCCTGGCCAGCAGGACCGCGGACGGCCACCGCTCGCGCAGCGCGGTGCCGCACTGACCGCCGTCTCCCACCCCGACGTCCGCCCGGGTCTCGCGGAAACCGCGGTGCTGGCGCGGGACCACGACCTGGTCGCCCTGGCGCGGACCATCCCCGCCCCCGGGATGACCGGACCGCGGATGCTGGCGGCGGTGGGGGATCGCCCCGGTGCGTTCCTCTTCGAGTCCGCGACCGGGGAGGGCGAGTTCGCCCGCTTCACCTTCGCCGGGATGGCGGGGCCGGAGAGGTTCCGGGTTCGGCGGGGCCGGCTCACCCGCCTCGGCGAGGGCGAGCCGGCCGCCCCGGTGCCGTGCGCCGACCCGCTGCGCGCCCTCCAGGAGTTCACCAGCGGTCCGCGCGTCGCCCTCCCCGACGACCTCGACGTGCCCTTCACGGGCGGGTCGGTCGGACACCTCTCCTATGAGGCGGCGACCAGCTTCGAGAGGGTGGCCCGGCCGGAGCGCGACCCCCTCGACCTGCCCGACGCCTGGTGGGGACGGTGCCTCTCCTGCGCCGTGCTCGACCGGGAACGGCGGCTGGTGCACCTGATCACCCACGTCCCCACCGACTCCGACCTGGCGGCGGCCCATGCTGAGGGCACCCGTCGGCTGGAGGGGATGGCGGCGCGCCTGGCGGCCGCGACGGCCCCGGCGGTCGCGCCCGCGCCGTCCGCGCCTCCGCGCCTCCCCGACGGCGCCGCCAACCTGAGCCGCGACGCCTTCATCGCCGCGGTGGAGCGGTGCCTGGAGTACATCGTCGCCGGGGACATCTTCCAGGTGCAGGTGTCGCGGCGTTTCAGCCTGGACTTCGACGTGGCGCCGCTCACGCTCTATGCGGCGCTCCGGGAGGTCAACCCGAGCCCCTACATGTTCTACCTGCGCACCGACGACTGCGCCCTGGTGGGCACCTCTCCCGAGATGCTGGTGCGGGTGTCCGCGGGGGGACGGGTGGACTACCACCCGATCGCGGGCACGCGCCGGCGGGGGCGCACGGCCGAGGAGGACGGCGCGATGGAGCGCGAGCTGCGCGCGAGCGCCAAGGAGCAGGCCGAGCATCTGATGCTCGTCGACCTCGGCCGCAACGACGTCGGACGGGTCTGCGAGATCGGCAGCGTGGAGGTCAGCGATTACGCCGCGGTGCGGCGCTACGCCAACGTCATGCACCTGGAGACGTCGATCCAGGGGCGGCTGCGACCCGGGCTCTCCGCGGTCGACGCCCTGCGCGCCTGCTTCCCGGCCGGGACCGTGACCGGCGCTCCCAAGGTGCGGGCCATGGAGATCATCGCCGAGCTGGAGCCCGAGGTCCGCGGCGTCTACGCCGGCGCGGTGGGTTACCTGGACTTCCGGGGCAGCCTGGACACGGCGATCGCGCTGCGCACCGCGGTGGTGCGCCAGGGGCGCCTCCACCTCCAGGCCGCCGCCGGCATCGTCGCGGACTCCGATCCCGCCGAGGAGGCCCTGGAGATCGACAACAAGCTGCGCGCCCTGGTCCGCGCCGCCGCGGCGGTGGGCGCTCCGGCCGGCGCCGCGGGGGTCTCGACGGCGTGAACGAGGAGTTCCTCCTCCCCGAGCGGGACCTGGAAGATTCTGTCCTGGTTGTCGACAACTACGACTCCTTCACCTTCAGCCTGGTCCAGCGGCTGGGCGAGCTGGGGGCGCGCTGCGTGGTGGTGCGCAACGACACCGCCACGGTGGCGGCGATCGGGGAGCGGCGGCCCGCTGCGGTGGTGGTGTCGCCCGGCCCCAAGGGTCCCGCCGACGCCGGGATCTCGGTCCAGCTGATCCGCGCTCTCGGCGACCGCATCCCCATCCTCGGGGTGTGCCTCGGGCACCAGGCGATCGGGGAGGCGTACGGTGGGCGGGTGGTGCGCGCGCCGTCGATCATGCACGGGAAGCTGAGCCGGGTCCACCACGACGGCTCCGGCCTCTTCGCGGGCGTGCCCGACCCCTTCCCGGCCACCCGGTACCACTCTCTGGTGGTCGAGCCCGAGACCCTCCCGGCGTCCCTCGAGGTGACCGCCCGGACCGGCGACGGGGTGATCATGGGCCTGCGGCATCGCGACCACCCGGTGGTGGGCGTGCAGTTCCACCCCGAGTCGATCGGGACGGAGGCCGGCTACCGGATCCTCGAGAACTTCCTGGAGATGACGGCGGCTCCGCTGCAGCTGCAGGTGCGCCGATGACGGGGATGGGGCACATCGTCTTCGGGGGGACCGGCGTCAGACAGCTTTGCTGTCCGCGCCTCGTGCTCGGCGGCATTGCGCTGCCGCCTGCGCAAGCCCCCACTACGACGACGTGCCCCAGCCCCGTCTCCGAGCAGGGGCCGGCGTCGTGACCGCAGACCTGGGGGCTCTCGGGGCGATCGTGGAGCGGAAGCGGCGCGAGGTCGAGGAGATCAGGTGCGGCCGGGGCGCCATCTGGTCGAAGGCTGAGCACCTGCCGCCCGCACCCGGGTTCGAGGCGCTGCGCGGGGGCCGGGTGATCGCCGAGCTGAAGCGCCGCTCGCCGAGCGGCGGCTGGTTGCGCGCCGACCTCGACGTGGGGGCGGTCGCCGCCGCGTACGCCGGCGCGGGGGCTGCGGCGATCTCGGTGCTCACCGACGCCGCCGACTTCGGGGGCTCGCCCGCCGACCTGGAGGCGGTGCGCGCCGCCGTCCAGGTCCCGGTGCTGCGCAAGGACTTCACGGTCGACCCCGTGCAGATCGCGGAGTCCCGCGTCCTCGGGGCCGACTGGGTGCTCCTGATCGTCGCCGTGCTCGAGGGCGCGGCTCTCGACGAATGCCTCGAGGCGACGCGGCGGGCCGGTGCCCACGGCCTGGTGGAGGTCCACGACGAGGTGCAGTTGGAGCGCGCCCTGGTCGCGGGGGCCGTCTGCGTCGGCATCAACAATCGCGACCTGCGCAGCCTCCGGACCGACCTGGGCACCTTCTCGCGGCTGCGCCGCCTGCTTCCCGCCACGGTGGTGAGCGTCGCCGAATCCGGGGTGCGCAGCCCTGCGGATGTCAGCCGCCTGGTGGGGGAGGGGGCCGACGCGGTGCTGGTGGGGGAGGCGTTGATGCGCCATGCCGACCCCGGCGCCTTGTGCGCGGAGCTGGTGGCCGCCGCCAGCGCGGAGCGGGTTCGGCGATGATCGTCAAGGTCTGCGGCGTGCGGACCCCGGAGATCGCCGACTGCGCGGTCGAGGCGGGGGTCGACTGGGTCGGGGTCATTCTCGAAGCGCGCAGCCCGCGCCACGCCGACGCCGCCACCGTGGACTCGGTGCGCGCCGCGCTGGCGGGTCGCGCCGACCTGGTCGGGGTGATGGTCGAGCCGTCCGCGGAGCGCTGCCGGGACCAGGCCCGCCGCCATCGCCTCGACGCGGTCCAGCTCCACGGGAGGGTGGAGCCGGGGGTGGTCGGGGAGGTCGACGTCCCGGTGATCCGCGCCGTCAACCCCGCCGACCGGCGGTCCGCCTTCACGACCGGCTGGTGGCCGGACTGCCTGCTGCTGCTCGACAGCCCGCCGGTCCAGGCCGGGGCGCTCCCCGGTGGCACCGGCAACCTGGTCGACCTCGAGACGGCCGCCGAGGTGGCAGCGCACCGCCGCATCATCCTGGCCGGCGGGCTGACCCCGGACAACGTTGCCGCCGCCATCGAGCGCGTCCGGCCGCTGGGCGTCGACGCCAGCAGCGGGCTGGAGTCGAGGCCCGGCGTCAAGGACCCGGGCCGCGTCCGCGACTTCGTGATCGCGGCGCGGGAGGCGTTCGCCAGGGTCGGGGTACGGGCGGGGACGCCCTCGGCCGGGCCCGGCACCCACGCCGGCGGGGCGGCCCGATGAGCGTTGCCGGGCGCTTCGGGATCTACGGGGGCGCCTACGTGCCCGAAACGCTGGTGCCCGCCGTCGAGGAGCTGGAGGCGGCGATGAACGACGCGCTCGCCGACCCCGGGTTCGTCGCCGAGCTGGATGACTGGCTGCGCGACTATGCGGGACGTCCAACCCCTCTCACCCTGGCCCGGCGGCTGACCGGCGCCGGCGGCGGCGCCGAGATCTGGCTGAAGCGCGAGGACCTCGTCCACACCGGCGCCCACAAGCTGAACAACGCCCTCGGTCAGGTGCTGCTCGCCCGGCGGATGGGCAAGACCCGGATCATCGCCGAGACCGGGGCGGGGCAGCACGGCGTCGCCGTCGCCACCGTGTGCGCTTGCTTCGGCCTCGAGTGCGTCGTCTACATGGGCCGCGAGGACACCCGCCGCCAGGCCGTGAACGTGTACCGGATGGGGCTGCTCGGCGCCGAGGTGAGGCCGGTGGACAGCGGGTCGAAGACCCTGAAGGACGCCACCAACGAGGCCATTCGAGATTGGGTCACCAATGTCGAGAACACGCACTACGTGATCGGCTCGGTGGTCGGGCCCCACCCCTATCCGACCCTGGTCAAGCGCTTTCAGCGGGTGATCGGCGACGAGACGCGCGCCGAGGCGCTGCGCCGCTGGGGGGCGCTCCCCGACTCCGTGGTCGCCTGCGTCGGCGGCGGCAGCAACGCCATCGGCATCTTCACCGCGTTCATCGAGGACGAGGACGTGGAGCTGCTCGGGGTCGAGGCGGCCGGGCGCGGGATCGGGACCGGCGAGCACGCAGCGTCGCTGGTGGCGGGCAGGCCGGGCGTGCTCCACGGGGCGTACAGCTACCTGCTCCAGGACGAGAACGGTCAGGTGTGCGAGACCCATTCGATCTCGGCGGGGCTCGACTACCCCGGGGTCGGGCCCGAGCATTCCGCCCTCCGCGACTCGGAGCGCGCCCGCTACGTCGTCTGCACCGACGACGAGGCGCTGCGGGCCTTCCATCGGCTCTGCCGGATGGAAGGGATCATCCCCGCCCTCGAGTCCAGCCACGCCCTTGCCGTCGCGGAGCGGCGGGCGCGGGAGCTGGGCCCCGGCCACCGGGTGGTCGTCTGCCTCAGCGGGCGCGGCGACAAGGACATCGACACGGTGCGGGCGGCCGGTGGCGAAGGGCAGGGCGTGCCGTGAGCGCCACCGCCGCGCCGGGCAGGTTCGAGGCCGCCTTCGCGGCCCACGCCGGGGACGAGTGGCCCGGGATCATCCCCTACGTCACCGCCGGCTTCCCGGGACCCGACGACACCGCCGGCCTCCTGCTCGCCTGCCAGCGGGCGGGGAGCCTGGCGGCCGAGGTCGGGATTCCCTTCAGCGACCCGCTGGCGGACGGTCCGACCATCCAGCGCACCGGCTGGCGCGCCCTGGAGCAGGGGATGACCCCCGCCCGTGCGGTCGCCCAGGTGGCCGAGGCCCGGGCGTCGGGGCTGACCATCCCGGTGGCGGTGATGACCTACATCAACCCGGTGCTGGCCGCGGGCGTGGAGGCCTTCGCGGCCGCCTGCGCTGGCGCGGGCATCGACGGGGTGATCGTCCCCGACCTGCCCGCCGACGAGGCCGGCGCCCTGGCCGCTGCGTTGCGGAGCCACGGGCTGGCCCACATTCCCCTGGTGGCCCCGACGACGCCGACCCCCCGGCTGGCCCGGGTGGCGGGCACCGCCGCCGGCTTCGTGTACTGCGTGGGCGTGACCGGGACCACCGGCGCCCGCGACCGGGTGAGCCCCGCGGCGCTGGACCTGCTGGAGCGGGTGCGCTCGGTCAGCAGCCTTCCCCGCGCCCTGGGCTTCGGCATCTCCAGACCCGAGCACGTGGAGGCCCTCGCCGGCCACTGCGAGGCGGTGGTGGTGGGCTCCGCCCTGCTTGACGCCATCGCCATGGGGGGCAACGACCCTGGGACCACCGCGGAGCGCTTCGTCCGCGAGCTCCGGGGAAGGCCCGCGGTCCGCGGGCCGGGCGTGATCCCGGGGCCGGGCGCGGTCCGATGAGCACCCCGGTCAGCCTCGCGCCGATCTTCCGGTTCGACGGGGAGGTCCGGGTCCCCGGGGACAAGAGCATCAGCCATCGAGCCCTCATCCTCGGAGCCCTGGCCCGCGGCCGCACCTACCTGGGCGGCCTAGCCCCCGGCGACGACGTCGCCCACACCGCGTCCTGCCTGGAGGCGTGCGGCGTCTTCGTCCGGCTCCACGACGACGGCCGTGCCATGGTGGAGGGAAACGGGCCGGACCACGCGCTGAGCGCCCCGAGCGACCGTCTCGACTGCGGCAACTCCGGGAGCACCATGCGGATGCTCGCCGGGGCCATCGCCGGGCATCCCATCACCGCCTGCCTCGAGGGGGACGCCTCGCTGATGCGGCGCCCGATGCGCCGCATCGCCGCCCCGCTCCGGGAGATGGGTGCGGCGGTCCGGCTCGGTCCCGACGGCACCGCACCGATGACCGTGGAGGGGCGGCGGCCGCTCACGGCCATCAGCTTCGAGCCGGAGGTGGCGAGCGCCCAGGTGAAGACGGCGGTGCTGCTCGCCGGGCTCTTCGCCGACGGGCCGACGACCGTCGTCGAGCGGGCCGCGACGCGCGACCACACCGAGCGGCTCCTCGAGCTCTGCGGCATCGAGGTGGCCCGCGGCGACGGTCGCGTCACCGTCCATCCGGGAACGCCGCTGCCCTTCGGACTGCGCATCCCCGGCGACATCAGCTCCGCCGCGTTCTTCCTCTGCATGGCGGCGGCGCGCGAGGGCTGGCGGGTCCGCTGCCCCGGGGTGGGGCTCAACCCCGGGCGCGACGGCATCATCGAGGTGCTCCGCGCCATGGGTGCGACGGTTCACGTGGCCGAGGGTGAGCCGGCCGGCGGCGTGGAGCCGGTCGGCGACGTTGAGGTGCGAGGCGGGCCGCTGCGCGGGACCCGCATCGTCGGTGCGCTGGTCCCGCGGCTCATCGACGAGCTGCCGGTGATCGCGGTGCTCGCCACCCAGGCGGAGGGGGTGACCGAGATCCGCGACGCCGCCGAGCTGCGGGCCAAGGAGTCCGATCGCATCGCCTGCCTGGCCGAGGGATTGAATCGTATGGGCGCCGGCTGCGAGACGCTCGCGGATGGGCTGGTCATCGAGGGGCCGACCCGGCTGGTTCCGGCGCCGGTCGACGCGGCCGGCGACCACCGCCTGGCGATGGCGTTCGCGGTGGCGGCCTGCCTGGTCTCCGGGCCGGGCGAGACGCGCATCGCCGGCGCGGAGTCGGTGGCCATCTCCTACCCGGCGTTCTTCGAGGACCTCGCCTCGCTCTCGGCTGGGCGGCGCTGAGTCGTGAGGCGCGTCGAGGGATGCATCGACGTGCCCGCGGGAGCGCTGGTGGTCGATGCGAGGGATTTCCTGCTGGTCGGCTGGGCGCACTCTCGCGCCGGCCCCGTGTCCTCTTGGGCTGTCGGCGGTGCCGGTTACCGGGGTGTCGAGCTGGCCGAGACCACCACCTGAGCCCGACTTCAGCTACACGGCAGCGTGCAGCCGCACCGACATCGACGCTTGCCCGTGAGCGGCTGGCAGCTCCGGCGTCCCGTCGCGGAAGGCCACCCGGTTGGTGTGAAGGGCCGGGACGCGCGGTCCGGGAACGACGATGCCGACGAGGTTGAGGGGGTCGGCCGCAGAGAGGGTGACCACGCTGCCGTCCAGCTCGCTCCGCCGGACGGTGCGCAGCAGGTCGACCGCCTCGGGGAGCGCGTACTGCTCACCGCTGAGGCCGGCCACGAAACGGCCCCCGCGCGCCGTGCCCCGCGCCTCCATCCGGCGCAGCGCCCAGAGGATCTCGCGCCAGGGCACCGCGAGCGTCTCGCGCGCGAGCAGGTCGTGGAAGACGACGCCCCAGCGAGCCAGGAGCTGCTCCGCCACCGCCTCGGCGAGACCGTCGGGATCCGCCACCGGCTCTGCCGGGGGCAGCGGCGACCAGCGCCCCTCACCGGCGGCGATGCCGGCGATGCCGCGGCGGAGGCCACGCCCGGGACGGGCGATCCCGTGACGGTGGCCGCCGAGGAGCGAGCGCACCGCCGCGAAGCCGTCGGCGGTGACCAGCCCCCGGCCGACCGCGTCCCACAGTCCCGCCGTGACCTCGGTGGGGAGGCGTCGGGAGAGCGCGACCACGTCGCCGGTGAAGAGCGCCCCGTGCTCGCGCAGCACGGCGATGACGTCGCGGGTGGCGCCGCTCTCCGGCTCGGACGGCCGGGCGGCGCCCCGGACCGCCTGGAGCAGCCAGGGTAGGTCGCCCCGCACCACCAGCGTCACCGGCGTTGCCCGGGATGGGAAGGGACGGCTGCGCACGCTCGCCTCCGGGTCGGAGTCGCGCACGCGGAGACGGCCCCAGGCCACGCTGCCCGAGAGGCAGAGGTCGTCGAGCCATGCCTGACGGTACCCGGCGACGCGCCGGGGGAGGATCTCCGCCTCCCAGGCACCGGCGGGCGCCTCCGTGCCCTGGAGCTGGGCGATGACGGCGGCGACGCCGGCGCGGCCCTCCCGCTGCGCGCCCGGGCCCACCCCCTGCCAGCGCAGCAGGTAGCGCATGAGGTCCCGCGGGCTGACCGGGGCGATCTCGCGGCGCAGCCGCTCCCGCGTGTACGAGTGGATGCGCATCAACAGCCGCCGTGAACACCACTGCTCACCGTCCAGCTTCGGGTCGAAGGCGCCGCGGACGGCGAAGCCCTCCGCCTCCAGCCGGGTCAGACCGGAGGCGATCAGGCCGGCGGGGAGGGAGGTGGCGGCCGTGAGGTCGATCGCGGTCACCGGGCCGCACAGCTCCAGATGACCGCGCAGCGCCAGCGCGGCGGCCACCCCGGGATCGTCCGTGGCCGCGCAGCCGGACGGCGGCTGCAGGTCGGAGTCGAACCCGGCCGCGGGCAGCATCCGCTCCACCAGGCATCGTGACTCGACCGCGCACCAGAGGGTCGCGCCCGGCAGCGTCACGGTCAGCGCCCTGCCGTCCGCCGCCAGCGCCGCGAACCACTCCCGCCAGCCGGCGCGTGGGTGGGCCACCACCAGCGCCAGCAGCAGGTCGTGCAGCTCCTCCGGGTCGCGCGGGTCGGCGGCCGCCTCGTCGCGGACCCGCGCGATGGCGGCGGGGTCGAGGGCGGTCAGGTCGCGCGGGTCGATGGAGAGGCCGCGCCGCAGCGGGACCGCGCGGCTCCGCCGTTCCTCGAGCGGGGCGTCGTCCAGGAATGTGTAGGGGTGGCCGTTGAGGATCTCGTGGGCCAGCACCGACGGCTCGGTGGTGTCCCGGCAGGTGACCGAGACCGTGCCGCGCTCGATCTCGGCGACCAGCGCGCGGAGAGACTCGACGTCCATCGCCTCGTGGAGGCAGTCGTGCATCGTCTGGCGCACCAGCGGGTGATCGGGCGGCTCGACGGGCCCGGTGGGGTTCTCGTTCTGGCAGGCGACCAGCGCCGGGAAGACCGCCGCCATCACGTCGTCCGACTGGAGGCGCTGGAGGGGGGCGGGGTTGCGCCGGCCGCCCTTGAAGCGCAGCACGGTCAGCGACCGGGTGAGCGTCCAGCGCCAGCGCACCGGGAACATGGGCGAGAAGATCACCGCCCGGCGCAGCACCTCCTCGACCGTCGCGGAGGCGAGGAAGCGGGGCACGTCCTCGAGCGGCAGGCTGTGCTGGGGCCCGAGGGAGAGCAGCACCGCGTCGTCGCTGGCCGCCGCCTGGAGCTCGAAGTCGAAGGTGGCGCAGAAGCGCTTGCGCAGCGCCAGCCCGAGCCCGCGATTGAGCCGTGCCCCGAAGGGCGCGTGCACCACGATCTGGGTTCCGCCCGACTCATCGAAGCAGCGCTCCAGGACGATCCGCTCGCGGGTGGGCAGCAGACCGAGCGCGGCGCGCCCGGCGGCCAGGTACGCGACCGCCTGTGCGGCCACCTCCTGTGAGATGCCGCAGCGGGCGACCACCCCGGCCACCGCGGCCTCCGGATCCCCATGGGCGAGCGCCTCGTCGACCCCGGCGCGGAGGGCAGAGACCTCCTCGGAGAGCTCGCGGGTGCGTCCCGGCGCCTCCCCCAGCCAGAAGGGGACCGATGGCGGCACACCCTGGGCGTCGACCACTCGCACCGTGCCCCCGGTGACCCGGGTGATCCGCCACGAGGTGCTGCCGAGCAGGAAAACGTCGCCCGCCATCGACTCGATCGCCCAGTCCTCGTTGACGCTGCCCACCACGGTGTCGTCGGGCTCGGCCACCACGCGGTAGTCGCCGCTCTCGGGGATCGCCCCTCCCGAGGTGAGCGCGGCCAGCCGGGCGCCGCGCCGGGCACGCAGCCGGCGATGGACGCGGTCGCGGTGCAGGTACGCGCCGGCCGTGCCCCTCCCGGTGGCGACCCCGGTGGAGAGCAGCTCCACCACCTCGTCGAAGTCCTCCCGGGCCAGGCCGGCGAAGGGCGCCGCCCGCCGGACCAGCTGATACAGCTCATCCTCGGCGACCCCGCCATCCGTGACCGCGGCATATCCTCTAGCGCGCGGGGTCTGCTGCCGCTCAGGACGGCCGGCGGACCCCGTCGGCCCCACCCCGGCCGGCGAGCGCGCCGCGCACTCGGCGATCAGTTGCTGCGCCAGGATGTCGAGCGGCGCGACCGGGGGCTCGATCGCGTCCAGCCGCCCCGCGCGCACCCCGGCGAGCAACGCACAGCACTCCACCAGGTCGTCGCGGGTCATCGGGAAGAGGCGCCCCTGGGGGATGGCGCCGCGCCGGTGCCCGGAGCGCCCCACCCGCTGGAGGAAGGTGGCCAGGCTGCGCGGGGACGCGATCTGGCAGACCATGTCGATCGGCCCGATGTCGATGCCCAGCTCGAGCGACGCCGTCGCCACCAGGGCGCGCAGCTCACCGCCCCGGAGCCGCGATTCGACCAGGCTGCGGCGCTCCCGGGAGAGGCTGCCGTGGTGAGCCATCACCGAGTCATCGCCCAGGCGCGCGGCCAGAAGATGGGCGATGCGCTCGGACATCCGCCGGGTGTTGACGAAGACCAGCGTGGTGCGATGCGCCGTCACCTGGGTGGCGATGCGCCCCACGATGTCGTCGAGCTGCTCCCGGCTGGCGACCGCGCCCAGCTCCTCCTCGGGGAGCTCGATCGCGATGTCGAGGGCGCGGCGGTGGCCGGTGTCGACAATGGCGCAGCGGGGCCGCCCCGAGGTGTCCTCGCGGTCCGGTCCGGCGCCCACCAGCAGTCGGGCGATGGTCTCGATGGGGCGCTGGGTGGCGGAGAGGCCGACCCGCACCGGTGGCCGCGTGCAGAGGGCCTCCAGGCGCTCCAGGGTCAGGGCCAGGTGGGCTCCGCGCTTGTCCCGGGCCACCGCGTGGATCTCGTCGACGATGACGGTGCGCACCCCGGCGAGCGCAGCACGGCTGCGCTCGGCGGTCACCAGCAGGTAGAGGGATTCCGGGGTGGTGACCAGGAAGTTGGGCGGGCGCCGGACCATCGCCGCCCGCGCCGAGGGCGGGGTGTCCCCGGTGCGGACCTCGACCCGCAGTGCCGGTGCCGGCATCCCCAGCGAGGCGGCCACCTCGGCGATCTCCCGCAGCGGCACCTCGAGGTTCTGGTGGACGTCGACGGCCAGCGCCTTCAGCGGGGAGACATAGACGACCTGGGTGACCCCCTCCACGCTCTCCCCGCCGGCGGCGGCGCGGTACAGCTCATCGATCGCGGTGAGGAAGCCGGCCAGGGTCTTGCCCGAGCCGGTGGGGGCGGCGATCAGGGTGGACTCGCGGGCCGCGATGTGCGGCCAGCCCTCGGCCTGCGCCGGGGTGGGGCCCTCCGGGAAGCGCCCTTCGAACCATGCCCGCACCGCGGGATGGAGAAGGCTCATCGAGGCAAGGTAGCACCGGCCCCCGGTTCAACGGAGCAGGCGGGACATCCGCCGGTTGGCGTAGATCCTCCCGCCCGTCTGGCACCTCGGGCAGTACTGGAAGGAGCGCGACGCCAGCGACACCTCGCGCACCGTGTCGCCGCACACCGGGCAGGGCTGCCCGCTCCGTCCGTGGACGCGCATCCCCGCGCGCTTGCCCTCCTTGAGCCCGTCGATGTCGAGCCCGCGCGCCTGCTCCAGGGCGGAGCCGAGCGTCTCCCGGAGCGCCGCCAGCAGGCGGACCAGGGCCTCGTCGTCGAGACGGTCGCCCCGGGCGAAGGGGGAGAGGCGGGCGGCGTGGAGGATCTCGTCGGAGTAGGCGTTGCCCACCCCGGCGATCACGCTCTGGTCGCTGAGCACCGTCTTGAGCGTACCCGGCCGGCCCCGCAGCAGCTCCGCCAGCCGCCCGAGGTCCAATCCCTCGTCGAGCGCATCGACCCCCAGCCGGCCCACCCCGGCCACGTCGGTGGGATCGCGCACCACGTGGAGGGCGAGCCGCTTCTCGGTTCCCTGCTCGGTGAGGTCCACGGCGGCGCCGTCCTCGAAGCGCAGCCGCGCCGCCAGCGGCCCGCGCTGCGCCAGGCGGGCGGCGGACGCCTGCTCCCGCCAGTGGACCCACCCCGCCCGGCCGAGGTGGGCGACGAGGTGCAGAGAGTACCCGCCTTCGTCGAGCGACATCGCCTCGAGGTCGAGGAACTTCCCGTGGCGGCGCACCCCCGCGACCTCGCGCCCGGCCAGTGCCGCGGGGGGCGGGTCGTACGTCTTGAGGGCGGCGATCGACGCCACGGTGAGGCCCGCGATGCGGCGGCCCCGGAGGCGGACGTCGAGGATGCCGGCGAGCGCCTCGACCTCGGGCAGCTCAGGCATGGAGGTGGCGGCCGGGGCACAGGCCGGGTGCGGTCCGGGTGGAGAAGTCGGGCGCGGGCACCCGACAATGGTCGGGCATCGCGGCCGCCACGGCGTCGTGCGGCACGCTCCGGATGGAACAATCCGGGGACGCGCGGGGGGCATGGAGGTGGCTGGCGGATGGGTGGGTTGGAGCGTCCCGGCAAGATCGTCTGCGTGGGGCGCAACTACCGCGAGCACGCCGACGAGCTGGGCCACCCCCCGACCCGCGACCCGCTCCTCTTCCTGAAGCCGCCGTCGGCGGTGATCGGGGACGGCGACGCCATCGTCCTGCCCCGGCTTCCCGCCCATCTCGCCCGCATCGACTTCGAGGGCGAATTGGTCGCCATTGTCGGCCGGTCCCTCCGCCACGCCTCTCCCGAGGCCGCCCTGGAGGGGGTGCGCGGCTACACCTGCGGCAACGACGTCACCGCCCGGGACGTCCAGGCGGCCGAGGAGCAGTGGACCCGGGCCAAGGGGTTCGACACCTTCTGCGCCCTCGGACCCCGGGTGGTCAGCCTGGACCCCGCCGACGCCGGCATCGTGACCCGGGTCAACGGCGACGTCCGCCAGCGCGCGCGCACCCGCGAGATGGTCGTCGGGGTGGGCGAGCTGCTCGCCTACATCAGCCGGTG
The DNA here is from genome assembly GCA_049511615.1 of Candidatus Dormibacteria bacterium. GTDB lineage: Bacteria > Chloroflexota > Dormibacteria > Aeolococcales > Aeolococcaceae > Changshengia. The sequence goes on from JBEKXW010000014.1 coordinate 56,910, forward strand.
CATGACCCTGGAGCCCGGCGACGCCGTCTTCACCGGGACCCCGGCCGGGGTCGGTCCCCTGCGCGAGGGCGATGTCGTCGAGGTCGAGATCGAGGGGATCGGCGTCCTCCGCAACCCGGTCCGGGCCGAGCCGTGAGGCTCTCTCCGGGGGGTCTGACGGTGTACCGTTGCGAGCAGCGCGGGCCCGGGTCACGGAGGAGGGCATGAGCGTCTCGTCGCCTGACGCGACGGCGCATGCGGTCCACACCCCTGCCGTCGAGGAGGTCCTCTGCATCTCGCGGAGCACGATCTTCCCCGGCGCGGTCTGGCACGGCCTGGTCACCCGCGGGCTCGAGCGGGTGCTGCGCACCATCCGGGCGGCGAGCGAGTACCGTCCCCGCCACCTGGTCGAGGACGACCCCTCACAGCAACAGGTGATCCCCTACTGCATCGTCCACCATCCCGAGGACGACACCTATCTGATCACCCGGCGGCTCCGCCACTCCAGCGAGCGCCGGCTCCACAACCTTTACTCGCTCGGCGTCGGGGGGCACGTGAACCCCGGGGACGGCGAGCGCTTCGACCCGGTGGTGGGCGGATTGATCCGCGAGTGGCAGGAGGAGATCGTCTGCCCGGCACCGGCGACGGCGCGGCTGGTGGCCCTCCTCAACGAGGACTCCACCCCGGTGGGCCGCGTCCATCTCGGCCTGGTCTTCCTGGTCGAGCCCGAATCTGGCCCCGCGACCGTCCGGGAGACCCACAAGCTGGAGGGGGAGACGCTGACCCTGGAGGCGATGCGCCGCTACTACCTCAGCATGGAGTCGTGGTCCCAGCTCTGCTACGACGACCTGGTGGCGGGGGCGCCGGCCCGCGCCGAGCGGAGCCCGCTCGTGGTGGAGCTCCCGCCCGCACCGTAACCGGGCGTCGGTGGATCGCCGGGCCACCTGGCGAGACCGGCGGTCGTCGAGTGGGCATAGGATGCGGGCACTGCTTCCGGTAGCCGGCCGCCTCTCTGAGCCCCGCCCGTATACTCCGGCCCATGGCAGTCAACGTTCGCGTCCCCGGTCCCCTGCGCCGGCTGACCGCCGGCAGCTCCCAGGTCGAGGTCGAGGGCGGCACCGTCGCCGCAGCCCTGGCCGACCTCGAGGTTCGCTACCCCGGCTTCCGGGACCGCCTCTACGACGACGGGGGCAAGCTCCGCCAGTTCATCAACATCTACGTCAACGACGCGGACATCCGGTTCGGCGGGGGACTGGACACCCAGGTCGCCGCGGGCGACGACATCTCCATCGTTCCCGCCGTCGCCGGCGGCTGAGGCATAGGGCGGACCCGGTCCCAGCTCCGTGGCGGCGATACCCGTCGCCGGCGCCGAGCACCGCGGGCGGAGAGGATGCCTCTGACCCGCGTAGGCTTTCAGGCGTGCCTCCCGCCACCCTCGAGGGCCCCCCCGCGGTCGTCCCCGCCGACCCCTTCGCCCTGCTGCCCCGCGACGCCGTGGTGGCGGTGGCCATGTCGGGTGGGGTCGACAGCAGCGTGGCCGCGGCGCGCTGCGTGGCACGCGGCTTCGAGACCGTCGGCATCACCCTGGCCATGTGGCCGGCCGGCCGCGAGCAGGTCCGCGACCGGGGCTGCTGCTCGGTGGACGCCGTCGAGGACGCCCGCCGGGTCGCCAACCGCCTGGGCATCCGCCACCTCGTCTGGAATCTCGAGGAGGAGTTCAGCGCCGAGGTCATCGCCGGCTTCGAGGACGGCTATGCGGCCGGCCGGACCCCCAACCCCTGCGTGCGCTGCAATCAGCGGGTCAAGTTCGGCGTCCTCCTCTCCCGGGCCCGCGCCATCGGGGCCACCCACGTCGCCACCGGCCACTACGCCCGGGTCGGGCGGCGCGACGGCAGCTGGACCCTCCACCGGTCCAGGGAGGCGCGCAAGGACCAGGCCTACACCCTCCACCGCCTTGACCAGGCGCAGCTGGGGGCCGCGCTCTTTCCCCTCGGGGGGGTCGAGAGCAAGGCTGGTGTCCGGGCCGAGGCGGCCGGTCTCGAGCTGGGCACGGCAGCCAAGCCCGACTCCCAGGAGCTGTGCTTCGTCGGCGACGATCTGGCCGCCGAGCTGCGCAGACGCCTCGCGGGGCGGTTCCGACCGGGGCCGATCCACGACCGGGAGGGGCATCTGCTGGGCGAGCACCGTGGCCTTCCCTTCTACACGGTCGGTCAGCGCAGCCGGCTGGGGATCAGGCCGGAGCGGCCCGACGCGGCTCCGCTCTACGTCCTCGAGCTCGACGCCGCCGCCAACCGGGTCGTCGTGGGGCCGGTGGACGCGCTCCGGCGCACCTGGCTCCGTGCCGGGGACTGCCGCTGGGTGAGCGCCCGCCCCGAGCCCGGCGCCGACGTCGATGCGCAGCTGCGAGCTCATGGGCGGCCGCATCCCGCCCGGGTGGTCGCCGCCGGCGCGCGCTCGGTCGAGGTGCGATTCACGGAACCGGCCGGCCAGGTCTCGCCGGGTCAGGCTGTGGTCCTCTACCGAGGCGACGAGGTCCTCGGGGGAGGGGTCGTGGAGGAGTCGGCCTGATGGCGCCCCAGTGGTACCAGATCGTCCTCGCCTCCGTCGCCGTGATGCTCGGCTGTGCGGTGGCGGCCTTCAGCTTCTGGTTCGCGGTGCGCCACCACAACTGGCTCTTCCACCTGACCGGCGTGGGGGCGGCGCTCTTCGTCGTCGGCCTGGTGGGCGAGCGCAACGCGGTGGCGGGGACCGGGCGTCCGGCCAGCATCTGGGACCTCTCGGTGAAGGTCCCCGTGGTCCCGCTCTATCTCGACGAGGTGACCATCGCCGGCTTGATCCTGGGCCTGCTCGGCCTCAGCCTGATCCTCTTCCTGGAGCACGTGGTCCCCGCGGAGCAGCGCTGGACCCCCCCGCCTCATCGGGGCCTGGACGAGGACGACTCCGTCTGAATGATGGGGGGGCCACTCCCCACCGGTACAATCTCGCGGCGATGTCCGGGTCCGGCAGCCGTCCCCTTCCCCAGCTCCTCAGCGAGCAGCTCGGTTCCGGGCGCTCATGAGCGCCGCCGGCTTCTACGTGGCTGCGGTCCTGGTGGTGGTGAGCTGCGCCGCCGCCGTGCTGCTCAGGGGCCCACGCCAGTCCGCGGTGGCGGTGGCGGCCGTGGCCGTGTCGATCGGCGTCTTCCTGGTAGTGGCCGGCGAGTACCTGCTCGCTCTCCTCGAGGTCGTCCTCCTGCTCGCCACCCTCGGGGTGGTGCTCGAGATGGCCCGGCGGGGTGGGTTCGGGCGCCGGGGGCGGCCGGTGTCGCTCGGCCGGTGGCCCTACGGCCTCGGCCTGGGGGTGCTGGCCGTGGTCGTTCTCGACGGAGCCGCGCTGGCGGGTGGTGGGGGCTGGCACCTGTCGGGGATCAAGACGGCGCTGAGCAGCGTCCTCCACCACGAGGCACCGGTGACCACCGGGCTGCTGGTCGTGGTCGGCGTGGCGGCGGTGCTGGTCGCCCTCGTGATCGGGCGGACCAGCCCCGACGAGGCCGAGCAGCACGACCGCCGCCGGGCCCGCCAGGAACGGGAGGAGAGGATGCGCCGCCGCCGCGAGGACCGCGCCGCCGCTCGCCGGCGGCGCGAGACGGCCAGGACGGGAGGGGGCGAATGACCGTCGGTCCCGGCCCGGTCGCCATCCTGAGCGGCATCGTCTTCGCGATCGGGGCGTTCGGACTCCTGAGCCGGCGCGACGCCTTCGGCGTGCTGGTCAGCGTCGCGGTCCTGCTCCTGGCGCCGGTGATCGCCTTCGCGGGCTTCACCGCCACCGGCGGCGGGAGCCTGGGCCCGCCGCAGGGCGAGGTGGTCGCGCTCGCGGCGGTGGTGGTGTGCGCCGCCGAGACCCTCGTCGGCGCGTCCCTGGTGGCGCTGCTGCGGCGCCGCCGCGAGAGCCTGGACACCGACGACTACCTCGACGTCGAGGCGGAGCCCCACTGATGTATTCGTACGCCTGGGCGATCCTGCTGCTGCCGCTCGCCGGCTGCGGCGTGTCCTTCGTCGCCGAGACGCCGCGGCGAGCGGCGCAGATCTGCATGGGCTTCGTGGGCGGGAGCCTGGTCGTGGCCCTGGTGGTGCTCGGATACCGTCTCGCCCACGAGACCACCAGCGTCACCCCCTTCCTCTCCACGCTCAACTTCCTCTCCCTGGCGCCGGACCCGACCGAGACCACGATCTTCCCCTCCACCTACCAGGTCGCGGTGGGCGTCCGCGTCGACAACCTGAGCGCCAGCTTCATGGCCCTGATCCCCTTCCTCGTCCTCGTGGTGCAGGGTCTCGCGACCTCGATGCTGCAGCGCGACGCCGGCTACCGGCGCTTCTTCTGGGCGACCTGCTTCTTCGCCTCGGCGATGATCGGGATGGTGGCGAGCCCCGGGCTCTTCCAGGTGTGGCTGACCCTGGGCGTCATGTCCGGGACCACCCTCGTGCTGGCCCTCCACTGGTGGCACCGGCAGGACAGCTCCACGCCGGCGCGGTGGGCCTTCGGTGTCCTCCTCGGTGCCGATCTCACCCTCCTGCTCGCCATGGCCTTCCTCGTGGACAAGCTGGGCTCGTTCATCGGTCTCGAGACGACCCCCTCCACCGGGGCCCTGGACCTGACCGACTTCCGCCTCCTCGACCCGGCCTGGGACGCCGCGGCCCGGTGGACGGTCACCGGCCTGGGCTACCGCAGCCTGGTCATCCTGGCGGGCCTGCTCGTGGTCGCCGCCCTGGCGCGCGCTGCCCAGCTCCCGTTCACCGGCTGGCTCACGGGGCTGCGCGAGGCCCTCCTTCCGGTGCTCGCGATCGTGGCCACCTCGCTGCTCACGGGCGTGGTGCTGCTGGCGCGCGTGTACGACCTGCTCCTGGTCACCCACCACGTGCTGAGCGTCGTCGCCGTCGTCGGCGCGGTGGGCGCCGTGTGGCTGAGCGCCTCCTGCCTGGTCTCGCGCGACATCTACCGGGTGGCGTTGCTGTCCGCTGCGGCGCAGATCGCCCTCGCGATCACCGCCCTGGGCGCGGGCGGGTACAGCGCCGGACTGCTGATCACCTTCGTGAGCGCCCCCCTCACCCTGCTGCTCCTGGTCACGGCCGGGGGCCTCGCCCGCGCCTATCAGACCCGCGACATCAGCCAGATGGGCGGCGCCTGGACCCGGCTGCGCCGCACCAGCCTCGGTCTCGGTCTCTGGGCGGTGGCCGCCGGCGGCCTCGACCTGGTGGGCTACGACGTGATCTCGACGGTGTTCCTCAACCGCTTCCCCAACGGCGGGCACATGACCCTGTGGGTCCGTGACCTGGTCGCGGTGCTGGCCGTCCTCGCCGTGGTGCTCACCGCCCTCTATGCCGTCCGCCTCCTGGTCACCGTCTGCGCCGGTGCGCCGGCGGCGCGCCGTGGTTTTCTCGCCGAGAAGCTCGCCGAGGCCGAGCCGCGCTTCCGGACCCTCCAGGCGTGGGCCGCCGCCGCCACGGTGGGCGCCGTCGTCATCGGTCTTCCGGGCATCACCGGCTTCGGCCAGGGCAAGGGGCGGGTGCCCGCTCTCACCTTCAGCCGCTGGGTCTACTTCGGAGGGAGCCACCAGGTCCTGCCCCTCGAGGGCGGGGCGCTCGCCGTCGCCGCGGCCGCGCTGATCGTCGGGGTCGTCGGGGGCGCGGTGGTCCCGCGCCTTGGGCTCTCCCGTCTGTGGGCCCGGCTTCCGCTCGCCCGCCTGGCCCCGGCCGCCCCCGCGGCGGTCCGCTGGACGGCGGCTCTCGCCGCTCGTGCCGGGGACGTCCTGGCGGGTGAGGTGGTGGCGCTCGACCGCGACCTGGTCGAGCCGCTCTATGACTCCCCGGGCGAGGGGGTCGAGGTGGCGGCTTGGTCCCTGGAACGTGTCCGGGCCCGGCGGCTGCGGCTCGGGCTCGGGGTCATGCTGGTGATCGTCCTGCTCCTGGTCGGGGCCAGCGTGCTGGCGGCGGGCGGGCACTTCCCGGTGCATACGACATGAGCTTCCTCGCCCAGACCACGACCACCACCACCGGGGTGAGCTTCCCGACCGTCGTTTACACCGCCTTGGTGTGGATCACCCTGGTCTTCGCCCTGGTGGTGCTGTTCCTGCCCGACGCCACCCCGGAGCACAGAAGGCGCATCAAGTCCCTGGGCTCCTCCGGTGCCGGTGCTGCGCTCTTCTTCGCCGTCTGGGCCCTGGAGAGCCAGATCGCCGACGTGGCGGTTGGGACCGGTGGCCGTCCCGCCGGGGACCTCACCGAACAGCACAACTGGCTCTCCTCCTTCCCGCTCGCCTCGACCTATCACCTCGACGCCGACGCCGTCGCGCTGGCTATGATCCTGATGGTCGCGGTGGTCTTCTTCTGCGCCGCCCTGGCGGCCTGGCGCAACGACCGTCACGTCAAGCTGCTCACCGTCTCCCTGCTGACCCTGGAGACGGCCGCCATGGGGATCCTCGTCTCCTACGACTGGGTCCTCTTCCTCTTCTTCTGGACCCTGCCCATCGCGCCCGTATACCTGCTGGTCCGTGCCTTCGGGCACGGCCACCGAGCCCGGGCCGCCGCCCGCTACGCCGCCGGGAGCCTCGTGTCCGGGGGACTGCTGACGATCGCTGCCGCGCTGATCGCCTTCCAGGCTGGGACCCACAGCTTCGACATGGGCGTCGCCCCGCAGACGCTTCCGGGCTCGGGGGACGCCGTCGCCTTCTGGCTCATCACCGCCGCCTTCCTGCTGGCTATGGCCGTCGTTCCTCTCCACGGCGCGCTCCTCGATCTGGAGGAGGACAGCACCGGGGTGCTCTCCGCGGTCTTCGCGGCAATCCTGCCGAGCCTCGGCGCATTCGGCCTGGTCCAGATCGCGGTCGGGTTCTTCCCCAAGGTGGCCGTCGGCTATTCGCTCTTCTTCGCCGCCCTGGCGGTGGTGACCGTCGTCTGGGCGGGTCTGGCCGCGCTGCGCACCGACGACCTCCGACGTCTGATCGGGCACGTGGGCACCATCCTGATGGGGGTGGTGCTGCTGGGGGTCGCGGGCCACACCACGATCTCGGTCACCGGGATCATGTACCTGCTGATCGGTCGTGGCCTGGCGGTCGCCGTGCTCATGCTGCTGGCCTCCGGCATCCAGGAGCGGACCCGGCGCGTGCGCATCTCCCAGCTCGGCGGGCTGGCCTGGCAGGCGCCGTATCTCTCGGCGTTCTGGCTGCTGGCCAGCCTGAGCGCCGCCGGGGTTCCCCTCCTCGCCGGCTTCACCGGCAACTTCCTGGTGTTCACCGGGTCGTTCCCGGCCCACCGGTGGGCGACGACCGTCGTCCTCGCGGGGACCATCCTGGGGGCCGGGGTCCTGCTCTGGACAGCCCAGCGCATCTTCCTCGGGGGCTCACGCGACACCTTCACCCGGGTCCGCGACCTCGGGCCGCTGGAGCTGACCTGCCTCGGCATCCTTGCCCTGGTGATCGTCGTTCTGGGAGTCCTGCCGGGCCACTTCGTCGGGCTCTTCCAGAACGGGGCGGAGTACATCCTCTTCCCGGGGACGAGTTGATGGCCGATCCCAACGGTGCCGCCGTGTTCGCGACGATGCTGCCGACCGGGCTGCTGGTGGTGCTGGCCGGCGTGGTCGCCCTGCTTGGCTGGCGGCGCCCCGGGCTGCCGCCGTCCTTCCACCGCTGGCTCGGCTCGATCGCGCTGGTGGGAGCGGGCATCGCCGCCGTGATCACGTTCAGGGCGCTGAGGCACACCAGCGGGCTCGGCCTCGCCGCCTACTCCGGCGGCGTGGTCGCCGACCAGTTCGAAGCCTTCGCCACGCTGCTGCTCTGCGCCACCGGGCTGGTGGCCACTCTGAGCAGCGGCGCGGCCGGCAGACGTCTCGGCTCGCGGACACCCGCCTTCCAGGCCCTGGTGCTGAGCGCGACCGCCGGCGGGACGGTGATCGCGGTCCAGTGGGAGATGGCGATGCTGGTGGTTGGCGTCGCCCTCCTGGTCACCAGCCTGGTCGGGCTGGTGGCGCTGGAGAAGGCCGCCGAGGCGCCCGGGGAGGTCGCCTTCCGGTCGCTCGCCAGCGCCGGGGTGGCGCTCGCCCTCCTGCTCTACGGCCTGGCCGTCATCTACGGGGCGACCGGCAGCACCGACCTGGCGGCGACCCGCGACCAGTTCGTCCATGCCGCTCCGCTGGAAGGCCTGGGTCTTGCCCTCACCCTGCTCGGCCTCGCCTTCCTGGTGGGAGCGCCGCCCCTGCACCGCTGGCTGCTCCAGGTGGCGGCGGCCAGCGGCGGCGCGGTGGCGGGCGCCGTGGTGAGCCTGGCGATCGTCGCGGGCGGCATCGCCCTGGTCCGGGTCATGGTCAGCGGCTTCAGCACCAGCCTGCGACCCTGGGTGGTTCTGGCCGCCGTGCTCGGAGCGGCCGCCTCCCTGTACCCGGCCCTTCTCAGCCTGGTCGCGGGGAGCCTTCGCCGCCTGATCGGCCTCGGTGCCTGCCTCCAGGGTGGCCTCCTGGTCACCGCCCTGGTGGCCGGTGGCCTCGGTCGTGACTACGAGCCCGCCGGCGGGGTCACCGCCCTCCTCTTCGCCCTCGTCGTCTTCGTGCTATCGATCCAGGCCAGCTTCCTGGCGGTGGCGAGGCTGGACGCGGATGGCATCGGCAGCCGGCTCAGCGACCTCCGGGGCCTGGCCCGGCGCTCCCCGACCACCGCGGCGCTTCTCGGCCTGGGCCTCGCCGGGCTGGCCGGGCTGCCGCCCCTGGCGGGGTTCATCGCCCGCATCCTGATCGTCGGGTCCGTGGTCTCGGCCGGCTACCCCTGGGTGGCCGCGGCCGTGGTGCTCGCCTCGGTTACCTACACCGTCCCGGTGCTGCGCTGGATCGCCGCGCTCTTCGTCGAGGACGAAGAGCTGCCGGCCGTCGTCTCCACGACGCCGCGGCTGGCCGGGGTGGTGGCCATGGCGTGCGCCGGCTTCGGGATCGCGGCGTCGGTGGTGGCGGGGCCGCTCCTGTACGCGGCCAGCGTGGCCGCCGCCGCGCTGCGCTGACCCGCCGGGCCGGGGTGGCCGGAGTCGGCGGGCGCTCGGACTGGCGACCGGCACACCCACCCACGCTGGCGCACCGGGAAGGTGAGGCCGGGCCGTCGGTGCGGCCGGCCGCCCGGTACAATGGACGGCGGTCGCGCTAGACGGGGAGCCAGCGGTGCCCTGTAACCCGCAATCCGCTATAGCGGGGTCGAATTCCCCACCGAGGGGGCGCGTTGCCGGGTCCGCTCCGATCTCACCGGCGTTGATGGTTGGGTCCTGCGCAGCCCGGGTCCGTGAACCGCGTCAGGTCCGGAAGGAAGCAGCGCTAAGCGGTCCCCCGGGGGTGCCGCAATCAACCTGGCCTGAGCCGGTGGACCGGGTGAGCGCCGGTGGCGTGCCAACGACGTGGGGTGCGCGACTATCCCCACGCCGCGGAGCGGCGTGGGGACCCCGTGACTTTCAGGAGGGCGATGCGCCCTCCTCGCCGCGGCGGCAGAGCCGCCTGCGGCTCACCTCCCACTCGGCGCCACTCGGCGCTGGGCGCGCTACGCGCGCTTGCCGCAGGCGGCGGGGGATCCCGCCACCGGGGCTGACGCCCGCCCCGATGGGCGGGTCGGCTATCGTCGGCGGACGTGACCGCCCTCTACCGCAAGTACCGGTCGGCGGTCCTCGCTGACCTGATCGGCCAGGACCACATCGTCCGCACCCTGAGCAACGAGCTGCGCGCCGGTCAGCTCGCCCACGCCTACCTCTTCGCGGGCATCCGGGGGACCGGCAAGACCTCGACGGCCCGGATCCTGGCCCGCGCCGTCAACTGCCTGGAGCCGGTCGACGGGGAGCCGTGCAACCGGTGCTCGGCCTGCATCGAGATCCTCGACGGGTCGGCAGTGGACGTCCTCGAGATCGACGCCGCCAGCAACCGCGGCATCGATGAGATGCGCGAGCTCCGCGAGCGCGTCCGCTACCTGCCGGCCCGGCTCCGCTCCAAGGTCTACATCATCGACGAGGCCCATATGCTCACCACGGAGGCCTGGAACGCCTTCCTCAAGACCCTCGAGGAGCCGCCCGCCCACGTCCTCTTCATCCTCTGCACCACCGAGCCGCACAAGGTCCCAGACACGGTCCGCTCCCGGGTCCAGCGCTTCGACTTCGGGCGGGTGTCCAGCCCTCAGATCGATGCCCATCTGCGTTCCATCGCCGCCATGGAGGGGGCCGAGCTGGATCCTGCCGCGGCCCGGCTGATCGCCCGGGCATCCCAGGGCAGCGTGCGCGACGGGCTCTCCCTCCTCGACCAGTGCTTCGCCACCGGCGACCGCCCGGTGACCCTGGAGACCTGCCGGCGAGCCCTCGGCCTGGCCCATCCCGACGTGGTCCGCGCCCTGCTCGAGGGGCTTGCCGGCAAGGATGCGGCCGCCGCGCTCCGTGCCGCCGCCGCCGCCTTCGACGCCGGCGCGGATCCGCGCCAGCTGCTCCGGGAGTGCTCGCGGCTGGCGCGAGCCGCGGAGCTGGTCGCGGTCGGCTTCCCCGAGGGGGCGCGCCTCGAGGCCGACGAGGACGAGCTGTGCCGCCGGCTCGCGTCGCGGGAGCCGGACGGCTTCTGGCTGCGGGTGCTGGAGGAGATGGGTGCCGCCGAGCTGGAGCTGCGCCAGCCGGTGGACGCCCGGCTCCAGGTCGAGGCGTGCCTGCTCCGGCTCTGCCGCGGGGGGCCCGCCGGCGGCGAGGCGGAGCGCCTCGACGGGCTCGAGCTCCGGCTCCGTGAGCTGGAGCGGCGGCTTGCGGCGGCGCGCCAGGACCACCCGCCCGGCCGGCCCCTGGTGCATCGGCCCGAGCCCCCGGAGGGGGGCTCCCCGGCGCCCGGCCACCCGCGGGGCCATGGCGGAGCGGAGCCACCCCGGCCCAGCCGTCACGAGACGGCGCCGCCGAGGCCCGAGGTGATCTCGCCGGCGGCCGCGGACGTGCCGGTCGCCTCCGCTCCCGCCGCGATGGAGGCCCTCCCGGGGCCGGGCGCCGCCCTTGATCCGGGCGACGCGGGCGTGCCGGGCGCGGGTGGCGCCCCCTCGACGGGAGTGGAGGCCCTGGTGTCGCTGGAGGCGTGGCAGCGGGCCTGGCCGGTGCTGATCGAGGCGGTCAACCGCCGCGACAAGGTGTTCGCCGGCGTGCTGCGCGGATGCCGCGCGCTGGGCGCGAGCGCGGACCGGCTCGTGGTCGGGGCGCCTTACGACTTCCACCTCAAGCAGCTGACCAACCCCGTCAAGCGGCCGATCCTGGCCGGCGCGGTGGCGGAGGTCGCGGGTGGACCTCGTGAGCTCAGCGTCGAGTTCTGCGGCGAGGCGCCGGCCGTCGCGGGGGGCGTGGCACCGGATGCCGGTGCCAACCTCACCGATGCGGTGGTCGCCACCTTCGCCGGCAGCCGGGTGACCTCCACCCGGCTCGTGGACCATGCCCACGACCCGGCGGACGAGGGTTAGGCGCCGGCTGCGTCGCGGCCTGGCTCCGGCGCCCCGGGCTGAGCAGGCTCGGGTGCGAGCCGTGGTCGCCGCTGTTCGCGTCACCCGTCGTAGACTGCGGCCGATGTCTACCACCCGGGGGAGCCGCGTGAACAACCCCAACATGCTCAAGCAGATCCAGCAGATGCAGACCCGGATGGCGCGCCTCCAGGAGGAGCTGGGCACCATGACCGCCACCGGGACCGCCGGGGGCGGGGCGGTGACCGTGGTCGTCACCGGCCACCAGCAGGTTCAGAGCGTCAGCATCCAGCCCGAGGTCCTGGAGGAGGGGGCGGAGCTGGTCAGTGACCTGGTGCTGGCGGCCGTCAACGCTGCCCTCGACCAGTCGCGCGAGCTGGCCACCCAGCAGATGGGGCAGCTGACCGCCGGTCTCAACCTTCCCCCCGGCCTGCTCTGACGCGTGTCGCTGATCCCTGAGCCGGTCGAACGCCTGGCCGCCGAGCTGGGTCGTCTGCCCGGGATCGGCCCCAAGACCGCCCAGCGGCTGACCTTCTACTGCCTCCGCAGCGATCCCAGCCAGGTCGCCCAGCTGGCCGCCGCCCTCTCCGACCTCAGGACCGCGGTCGGCTTCTGCTCCCGGTGCTTCTTCATCGCCGACGCCGACCTCTGCGCCGTCTGCCGGAGCACGACCCGCGATCCCTCGGTCATCTGTGTCGTGGAGGATGCCCTCGACGTCCTCGCCGTCGAGCGGAGCGGGGGGTTCCACGGCCTCTACCACGTCCTGGGCGGCGCGCTCTCCCCGATCGAGGGGGTCGGTCCGGACCAGCTGCGGGTGGCCGAGCTGGAGGCGCGGCTGGGGGGCGGGGAGGTCGCGGAGGTCGTCCTGGCCACCGACCCGGACGTGGAGGGGGAGGCCACCGCCCACTATCTCGCCGAGCGCCTGGAGGGCTCAGGGGTGCGGCTGACCCGGCTCGCCCACGGCCTGCCCGCGGGCGCCGACCTCCAGTACGCGGACGAGCTGACTATCGCCCGGGCACTGGCCGGCCGCCGCAGCCTGGACTCGGGCTGGGTCTCCTGAGCTTGCGAACGCTCTGATCGGGTATCATCCGCGGGCGCGGCGGATGGGTCCGCCGGCTGCCGCCGGCTCTCACATTGACGGTGAGGTCTCTGAGCGGTACAATCCGTAAGTTGCCCGGACGGGTGGGTATCCGGCCGGGATCGCCGCGTTCTTTGTTCCGACCCGTTCGGCGCGCGGCTTGTTCCTTGACAATTGAAGAGTGGAGACGACTTTCCGCGAAGGCCCTGGGACCGGCGCTTGCGCCGGATTCCCACGCAGGCCTCGTCAACGTTCGAATACGACCCGCGCAAGCGGGCGAGAACGTTTTTTCGGAGAGTTTGATCCTGGCTCAGGATTAACGCTGGCGGCGTGCATGAAACATGCAAGTCGAGCGCGGTGCGTGGGCTTCGGTCCACGTATCTAGCGGCGAACGGGTGAGTAACACGTGAGCAACCTACCTTCGAGTCCGGGATAGCCCTGAGAAATCAGGATTAATACCGGATGTGGTCACGCTCGGGCATCCAAGCTTGAGTAAAGGCGCAAGCCGCTCGAAGACGGGCTCGCGGCCTATTAGCTTGTTGGTGGGGTAACGGCCTACCAAGGCGGTGATGGGTAGCTGGTCTGAGAGGACGATCAGCCACACTGGGACTGAGACACGGCCCAGACTCCTACGGGAGGCAGCAGTTAGGAATCTTCCGCAATGGGCGAAAGCCTGACGGAGCAACGCCGCGTGGGTGATGAAGACCTTCGGGTTGTAAAGCCCTGTCGGAGGGGAAGAACGCAATGACGGTACCCTCCAAGAAAGCCCCGGCTAACTACGTGCCAGCAGCCGCGGTAATACGTAGGGGGCGAGCGTTATCCGGATTTACTGGGCGTAAAGCGCGTCAAGGCGGTTGGCAAAGTTGGTGGTGAAATTTCAGGGCTCAACCCTGAAACTGCCTCCAATACTGGTCGACTAGAGTGCGAGAGAGGAAGGTGGAATTCCCGGTGTAGTAGTGAAATGCGTAGATATCGGGAGGAACACCAGTGGCGAAGGCGGCCTTCTGGCTCGCAACTGACGCTGTAGCGCGAAAGCGTGGGGAGCGAACGGGATTAGATACCCCGGTAGTCCACGCCCTAAACGATGTGTACTAGGTGTTGGGCGTATTGACGCGCTCAGTGCCGTAGCTAACGCGATAAGTACACCGCCTGGGGAGTACGGCCGCAAGGTTAAAACTCAAAGGAATTGACGGGGGCCCGCACAAGCAGCGGAGCATGTGGTTTAATTCGAGGCAACGCGAAGAACCTTACCCAGGTTTGACATGCACTCGTAAAGCGTGGAAACACGCTCCCCGAAAGGCGGGTGCACAGGTGGTGCATGGCTGTCGTCAGCTCGTGCCGTGAGGTGTTGGGTTAAGTCCCGCAACGAGCGCAACCCCTGTGGTTAGTTAAATCTCTCTAACCAGACTGCTGGGAGAAACCCAGAGGAAGGTGGGGATGACGTCAAGTCATCATGCCCTTTATACCTGGGGCTACACACATGCTACAATGCCCCGTACAGTGGGCTGCGACACCGCGAGGTGAAGCCAATCCCTCAAAGCGGGGCTCAGTTCGGATTGCAGGCTGCAACTCGCCTGCATGAAGTCGGAGTTGCTAGTAACCGCAGGTCAGCACACTGCGGTGAATATGTTCCCGGGCCTTGTACACACCGCCCGTCACACCACCCGAGTCTGGTGCACCCGAAGTCGCTGGCCGAACCCGCAAGGGGCGGAGGTGCCGAAGGTGTGCCCGGTGAGGGGGGTGAAGTCGTAACAAGGTAGCCGTACCGGAAGGTGCGGCTGGATCACCTCCTTTTATGGAGTGACCTGGGTTTCGGGCTCCGGCCCGATCCCGGTCAGTCAACTCAGGTCGCGCAGCAACGCGCGTCGCGAAGCCGCCAAGAATGGCGAGCCTCGGCTCGCCAGGAGTAACGGTGGTAGCGGCGCGCGGGCCGAGGTGCTCGCATCTCGGGGAGGCCGGCCAGCGGGCAGTGGGAATCTGCTACGTCCGGCGAGCCGCCGAGGCTCGCCACCGAGGTACTGCGTCCGCCGACGCGGTCAGTCGCTCCACGCTTCAGGGGTCAAGGACCACCCGGCGCGATGCGCGCGCCGGGACCGCGCCCCCCGCGCCGCGAGGCCGCCGCACCCTCCGACCGTCGAGGTCAGGGCCGCGGGGCTGAGCGGCGCGGGCCCCGGGGGCCTTTAGCTCAGGTGGTAAGAGCGCACGGCTGATAACCGTGAGGTCTGTGGTTCGAGTCCACAAAGGCCCACGCTCCGGGCCTGGGCCACCACCGGGGATGTAGCTCAGCTGGGAGAGCACCTGCTTTGCACGCAGGGGGTCGGGAGTTCGAGTCTCCCCATCTCCACGGGCGAGCTGCCGTCCCCTCCACTCTTGACTTGCAACGGCCGCCCCAGCGGCGGCGACCCCGCTCCTTCATATGTGAATACAAGTCTGCGAATGATCTTCGTCGCGATCGTGCTTCAGCGGTCGCGGCGAGACGGATCCTCTTTGTATACGTCAGGTGAACATCAAACGCGCGCGACCCCGGCCCTCAGGGCCGCGGTCGATCCCTTCCTCTCATCCCGGCCCGGCCGCGATGAGCGCTGAGAAGTGTGAATAGGAAGGTCAAGCTGATAAGGGCGCACGGTGGATGCCTTGGCACCAAGGGCCGAAGAAGGACGTAGCGTTGCTGCGATAAGCCTCGGGTAGCTGCTAGCGAGCGTTAATCCGGGGATTTCCGAATGGGGCAACCCACCTGGAGTCATGTCCAGGTACTCCCGGCTGAACACATAGGCCGGGTAGAGGGCACGCGGAGAACTGAAACATCTAAGTATCCGCAGGAAGAGATATCATCCCCTGAGTAGTGGCGAGCGAAAAGGGGCGAGCCTAAACCGAGACGGCGTGATAGCCGGCAGGCGTTTCCGTCTCGGGGTCGTGGGACCCTCGCGCTCCGCTGCCGTGGAGCACAGGAGTTACCAAGTCGTCGCCTAGCTGAACAGTTTTGGAACA
>JBEKXW010000015.1:0-68671 GCA_049511615.1 Candidatus Dormibacteria bacterium
GCGGCTATCGTCGACTACCTCGATCACCGCAACCAAGACCCGAAGCCCTTCGTCTGGACCGCCTCCGTTGAGAGCATCCTCGCCAAGCTGCGCGGTTGTATGCCCATTACTGAGACGATCCACTAGCTGCACCCGCCACGAGGGCCGCAGACCCCCCACGACCGCGCCTGCTAACTGTGAGGGCGCGTGGTCCACGCTCCGCCCTCGGCGCTCACCGCCGTGGCGATGAGCGGCTGGGCACGCCTACCGTTGCCTCGCCGGCGAGCATCGCCATAGGTCGCTTCCTGCGCCGGCGCCGGAGGCCGGGCGACTCCCGGCCAGCGATCTGACCGGGCTCAGCGCCTGCCTCTCGCGTAACGGGCTGGTACCACCCCGGCGGTAGGGTGACCGTGGATCCGGGGCTCCCGAGCTTCCGGGCCCGTGGGCGGCGCTCGGGACAGTCTACCCCACCACCGCCCGCCCCTTGCGCGGGTTTCAGCCCTACTCCGACCCGGTGCCCGTGGTCATTGGCAATTGGCCCCTGGCAGGCGGCGGTGCTGCATCCGGGAGCTCTCGCCACCCGGCGGCCGTACCCGTCGAGGAAGCGAGCCCACACTTCTCCCCTCGTGGCCACCATCTCGGTCCACCCTATCCTCCTCCCATGGCAGCGTCCAGCACCTGCGAGCGGCTCAGCGACACCGATCTGCGCTGGCTCGTCGAGGCCGCAGGAGAGGCCGATCTCACTCCGTCAGAGCTCCGTGCTGACCCGCGGCGGTTGGTCGAGCTCACCGAGCACCCGGCCGCCGCGGCCTCACTGCTCGGGGCCCGTGCAGAGTTGTTCCCAGCAGTCGCGCCCCCTCTGGTGTTTCTCATCCTGGTCAGTCACACCCTGCAGGGGATGGAGACCCGCACTTTCGTTGGTGAGCCGATGGAGGGCGGGAGCGGTGTGCCCGTCTTTGACGCCGCTGAGCTTCGCGGCTTCGCCCGGGTGCCGGCACGGAGGATCTTTCTCGCCGACGTGTTGGCCTCGTTTGCGCACCTGGAGAGCGGTGTCCGCTGGGTGCTCTCAGACACAGGCTGGCGCCGGCGCCGCTACAGCGACCTCGACCCACTCTCCATAGCCGAGCGGGTCGCCGATGCGACTGGGGCGGAGCGATCCGCTGCCCTCCGCCGCCTCGGCGATCTCGCCCTCTTCCTGAGCGGCATCTTCCCGGAGTACGCCACCGCGCGTCCCATCGAGCCGCGGAGGCTGGAGCGCATCCATCGCCTCTTGGCAGCGGTCTCCTCGCGCCCGGTCGACGGCCCCGGCGAGCTCCTGCTTGCCGCCGGCGATGTCCGCGGCATCTGGCTGCTCGAGTGGCTGGGCAGGCACGCCTACAAGCTCGCGGTCGAGATGCCCGACGCCACCGATGCTCCCCTGCTCGCTGAGGTCGGGCACAGGTTCAGGACAGCCCGGCGCACCCTCAATGCCGTGGCAGCCCATGACCTCGGAAGCTTGCGTGGCCGCTGGTTTCCGGCTCCGGATGGGTGAGCCTGGCCCGGCAACGGGGATCGGCCAGCTGGGTCGGGGCACCCCACCCACGAAGAGGAGCACGCAGCTGGTGGCGGGGCTCCAGGTTGGGGTGTTGGCGCCAGGAACGATCTGATGGGCCTGACCCGGTAAGACGGACCACCATGATGTGGGGGACAACCCCACGAAGGAGGTCCAGATGGCTCGACGGGAGCGTCGGAAGTTCACCGACGAGTTCAAGGCTGAGGTGGTCGCCTTGGTGCGTTCGTCGGGGAAGAGCATCGGGCAGATCAGTCGCGACCTCGACCTGACGGAGACCGCGGTCCGCGAGTGGGTGAAGCGGCACCTCGTCCCGACTGTGTCTATCTAGCCCGCGCCAAGCGCACCCTTGTTAGGTCGCCCTCCTAACAGCCAGCGGTGTAATCGGAGGCCGATGATAGGTCGGCGTGATAGGTCGCGAGGTCTTGCGCGTTCGAGGTGCCGTTGAGCGTGTCCAGCGCGAGCGCGCCGGTGTCAGAGCCAAGGTTCTCGAGCTTGAGCGTCGCAGTTCAATCGCCCGCGCTCGATGCCTGCTCCTCAGCGGTCACCCAGTGCTGCTCGGCTTGCGACCATTCCCCGGCGGTCCCGAGGTTCACGGCCTGGCAAGCTGCCGGGTACCTCGCCACGACCGCCGCCGCGGTCGGCTTCGGTGTCGGCGTGGTGGTGGCTTTGGGCGTTGCCGTCGCGTTGGGCGTCGCCGTGCCGTTGGCCGTGGCCACGGCGCTCGGCACCGCTGTGGGCGTGGCCGTGCTCCCTGTTGTTTGACTCGTGCCGCAACCAACGACCAGCATGGCGCATGCCAGCGCTATTGCCCCAAAGGCTTCCCGAGACTTCATGACCTTCCTCCAGTCACGCCTAAAGAACCGCAGTGGCTCCTCAGGCGGGCTGATCTGAGAGGTCAGTGCGCCGGGAGCATAGCCCCGAGAATGGGATGTCGTCCGTATTGAGAGCTGCGCGTGGTTCTCCCTGACGAATTCCGCGGAGCTGCCGGACTGTATCCGACCGATCGCGGTCAGCGTCAACGGATCGTCGACGACGATGACCTCGTAGTTCTGCATGTTATGGGCTGTCGGCGCCCACCGGGCGGCCTTTAGGATGGCCTCGAGGTCGGCCTCCGGGAGAGGCCGCGATGGGTCGTAGGGCGCTCGGGCGGAGTGGCGGTTGCGAATGATGTCGCTCAGGGACGTCGCGGGATCGGGCATAGGGGCATCAGGCACGGCTGCTGGCCTCTCCTCGTTGACTACTCGTCTGACCTGGGACGCAGGACGGCAGGGAAGTGCACGTCGAGTTGATCATGCGTTCGGGGGCGGTGGCCGCCTCTTCGAGCGGAAACTCCTCCACGATCGGCCGCACGCCCGCTAGGAGGCTGAACGCCACAGCCCGGCGTGGCCCAGTGTGCTGTGATCTCACCCGAGGTACATCTGGTAGCACGAGTGGCACCGCATGCCCTGCGGACGTCGCCACGCCCTCGTGCGCGGTGGCGGTCGTAGGGGTCGCGATCGGGCCTCCGAGAAGGGTCCACCCGTGCAGGGATCTGGCTGGGAGGCTGAGGGGCGCCGTCAGCGGATGACTGAGCCTGGTATCAGCGCCCCTACTTGCCCGGTATTGGTTGGGGCTCGGCCGGCACCGCGCCACTCCGAGCCGCGCCTGGGCCGCCGGCCGCCGGTGCCGTGCCGCTCGCCGCTGTCGGAGCGCTGCCCACCACCGGTGCTGGGGCGCTCGCCACCGGTGCGTGATGCCGTCCACCCCGCGCCAGATGCCGCTGGGCGGCCGACTCCTCGTCCACGTGGACGAACTTGGCACCCCGGAAGGCCGAGGCGATCGCCGCCACCACGCTCATCACCACCGCGAAGCCCAGAATGATCGCGAGGCTGCTCACGAAAGCCGGGCCGATCAGCGTGGGAAAGAAGGCCCGGCTGGTGAGGTGGGCGGCCTGGGTCGCGGACAGGTGAGAGAGCACCGCGGGCCCGAGCAGGGTCTTGAGGGGGTTGTAGCCCAGGAAGGCGGCGAAGACGTAGCCGAGAGGCGGCACATGAGAGAGGGCTGCGGCGGTGTGTGTGGGGATCCCGTTGGCGACCAGCCCCTTGAGCATGGCCGCGGGGACCTTGGCGTTGAGCCCCGCCACCAGCAGGGTGAAGAACAGCCCCATGGAGAGCGGCATGCCGGTGCTGTTGAAGGTCACCCGCATCCCCGAGGCCGCTCCCCGGTGGCGGGCCGGGACCGAGTTCATGATCGACGACGTGTTGGGGGAGGCGAACAGGCCGCCGGATATCCCCGAGACGAACATGACGGCGCCGAAGGGCCAGTAGTTGAAGTTGGCCGGGAAGGTCATCATCACGGCATAGGTGGCAGCCGCCAGCAGCATCCCGGCAGTGGCGAAGGGACGGGCGCCGTAGCGGTCCGACAGCTTGCCGGAGATGGGACCGGCAACCACGAATCCGAGGGTGAACGGGATCATGTAGATGCCCGCCCAGAGCGGGGTGTCGGCGAAGCTGTAGCCGTGCTGAGGCAGCCAGATGCCCTGGAACCAGATCATCAGCATGAACATCAGACCGCCGCGGCCGATCGAGCCCAGGAATCCGGCGAGGTTCCCGAAGGTGAAGGCCCGGATTCGGAACAGCGAGAGGCGGAACATCGGATCCTGCACCTTCGTCTCGATGAAGATGAAGCCGACCACGAACAGCAGGCCGGCGGCGATCATCCCCAGGACGAACGGGTTCCCCCAGCCCGACTGAGAGGTGCCGTACGGTTCGATGCCGTAGGTCACGCCGATCAGCAGCATCGCCAGACCACCCGCGAAGGCGAGGTTGCCGGCCCAGTCGATGCGCGCCTTGATGCGCACCCCGATGTCCTTCAGCTTGAGGTAGGCCCAGATGGTCCCGAAGGCACCGACGGGGACGTTGGCGAGGAACACCCAGCGCCAGCCGAACTGGGAGAGGACGCCGCCCACGATGATTCCAAGGAAGGAGCCGACGATGGCCGCCACCATGTTGATCCCGAGGGCGAATCCCAGCTGATCGGAGGGGAAGGCGTCGGTGATGATGGCGGCCGAGTTGGCCATCAGGAGAGCGCCCCCCACCGCCTGGAACATCCGCAGGATGACCAGCTCCAGGGCCCCGTTGGAGCCGGTGCTCCACGTGAGTGACAGCAGGACGGCGCCGACGGTGAACCAGGCGAACCCCAGGTTGTACATCTTCACCCGGCCGAAGATGTCGCCGATGCGGCCGACGGTCACCACGATGGCGGCCGACATCAGCATGTAGCCCATCATGATCCACAGCAGATAGGACGAATTGGCGGGGACGAGTGGGTTCAGCTTGATGCCGCGGAATATCACCGGCAGGGCGATGATGAGGCCGGTGGCGGTCATCGACGAGAGCAGCACTCCGACGGTCGTGTTGGAGAGGACCACCCACTTGTAGTGGGGCCCCACGCGCGGCGAGCTGGCCGGTGCCACGACACTCATGCTTGCAGTTCCTCCGTTGCGCGAGGCTCGCCGCCCGACGGAGGGGCTGCGCCGGGACGATCGGATGCTAGGGACCTCAACACGGCCACGGCTCGCTCGAGCACTCTCTGGTCGGGCTCGCTCAGTGCGGCGAGGCGCTCAGCGAGCCATTCATTGCCGGCTCGGGCGTACCGCGCCAGAAGAGCCGCGCCGGCGACGGTCGCCACGACCTGGACACCGCGACGGTCCCCGGGGTTCGCCTGCCGCATGACGAGGCCGGCGGCTTCGAGCTTGTCGACCAGGCGCGTCGCCGCCGAGGACGGCAGGCTCTCGAGCTCGGCGAGCCGGCCAACGCCAAGGGGACCAGACTGCACCACGCTGGCAAGCCCGGACACCTGCGCGATGCTGAGGTCGGAGAGATCATGGCGCCGGAGCTGGCGGCTGAGGTGAATCATCGACAACCGGAGCCCCTCGGCCAGAGAGCACAACCCGATCGCCCCATCGGATCGGGCGCCGGGAAACTCACCGGTCGCGCCACTCGACACCGTCACCTTCTTCCTCTGTCGTCGGGGCTGATCTTAACTAACTAGGATAGTGTATACGTTAAATAATCGATCGGGGATGTCCATCCGGGGCGTTTCTGTCACGGACGGCTCGGAGCTCGCTGGCAGCGGGTGCGGTGACCATCTGGCGGGCTCTCCCCTGATTCTCAGGGTGGGCGGCTACGCGTCGCGACGCGTCAGCAACACCCCGGCCGCCAGCAGGGCAGCCGCGGCGTAAGCGCAGAACACCCCCAATGGGTCAGGCGACGGTGGAGCAGGCGGCCCTCGGGGCGAGCGGCCCGATCTGCCAGCGCCAGCGTGCTTCGTGCCACTCGTGGTAGGTGTGGGCGGGGACCTCGGGGTCCTCGGCCTCCAGGGGAGCGCTGACCGGGTCGGGCTGGGTCAGGGCCGGGAAGCTGTCCCGCGACGTTGTGTTCAGCGATGAGCCCGTCGACCGTCCGTCGTCCTACCTGGGCCGAGCCTCGTCGCCTCCGGGGGAGAACTGGAGGAGCGTCTGCGATAGCTGCACGTAGACGGTGGCGGGGTCAAGGCACTCCGGCGGCATCTTGCCTGCCCGGCGCGCTGCCTCGGCGAGCCGACGGAGAACCAGGGGCACCGCCTCCTCCGGAATGCCGCTGACGTGGGCGCCACGGTAGTTGGTAAGGACCGCCTGGATCGCCTTGGGCAGCCGGCTGTGGTCGATCTCACCCTCGGCGTTGAGGTACGGCAGTCGCCACGTGTGGGGGTGGGTGACCGAGCCGACGTAGGCGAAGCACGTCACCGGCAGCTGGTATTTGGGATGAAGGAGGCCGGGGGCATCACCTGGCTCAGGAGGCTTCTCGGTGGGAGTGGGTGCCCAGGCCGCCGGGTGTGGGAGGGGCACGGGCTCGCGGTACACACCGTCCGGGCTCAGCCACCAGAGGTTCTCGTCCACCGCGTCCATGGAGAGGTCTGCCTCGGCCCGGCTGCGGCGTCCCCCCGGGATGAGGTCACCGGCGAACAGGTGCGCCCCGTCGCTCACCCCGACCAGGCTCACTCGGAGCGTCTCCGCACATCCCTGGGCCTGGAGAAAGGCGGCCTCCACGGCGTGCTCCCCGCTGAGAGCGCCCGGGCGCTTGGTCTCGATGACCAGCCGGCGGATGCCGAGGTGGGTGACCAGGATGTCGCTGCGTGCCACCTGGTGGTTGAGGTCGGAGAGCGCCCAGCCGACCACGCCGGTGAGCACGTCCTCGATGATGTTCTCGGCCACCTTCTCAGGCGCTCCGGCGTATCGCCGACCCTCGGCCAGGCGCTCGACCCGCCGCGCCCGGAATGCCGGCCAGGCCGCCTCGGCGCTGGATCTCCAGACGTGGAAGCTGGCCAGGCCCGCTGGGCCCGTCGTGGTCATCGGAACGGTGGGGGAGGATACACCGCCATCGGCGCAATCCACCCGTTCAGCCCAGTGTGAGTCGGACGACCAGTGGTCGCCTCGGGCTCGCCCGGCGAGTCGCGGGCGATTCAATGGCGCTGACGCCGCGCGGAAGGGTGCGCTGGTCGCGGGGTGGCCGGGGGTTGGGGGTGGCCGCTTGAGGAGCTGGCTGGCGCCCCAGCAACCGCTGGAGGTGAGCCGGCGCGCCTCTCAGACGGCGCGACCAGGGGGGACTCTGGCCCTGCCCGCGTGGCCCAATAGAGTCCCAACGGAGCCGCCCAAGCCTGCCCTAGCCCGCCTGGCCAGACCGCCCGGCGAATTCAAAATGCCCGCCTGTACCCCCCTGCACCACCCCTTTCGGGGACCTGGAAATGCGGCAACGCGAACGCATCGCCCTCGGAATATGGCCGCTACCCTAGCGCCCCGGTGGCCGCTGTGCCGGCTGTGGCTGGAGCATCCTGCCGGCGGTGTCATCGTGTGACCGGGGCCGTGCAGGCCGGTTACCATCACCACGAGCCATGACCGTCGGAAGCGGCCAGCCGGCCGATATCGGCACCCCCATCGATCGCAACCTCGCCCTCGAGCTGGTCCGGGTGACCGAGGGGGCGGCGATCTCGGCCGCCCGTTTCATGGGTCGGAACCAGAAGGAGGAGGCTGACGCCGCCGCGGTCGACTCCATGCGCCGCAGCCTCGGCTACGTGGACATGGATGGTGTGGTTGTCATCGGCGAGGGCGAGAAGGACAAGGCGCCCATGCTCTACATCGGTGAGAGGGTGGGCAATGGCAACCCGCCCGAGGTGGACGTGGCGGTCGACCCCATAGATGGCACGCGCCTAGTCGCCCGCGGGCTGCCCGGAGGCATCGCCACCGTCGCCCTGGCGGAGCGGGGCTCCCTGTACTTCACCCACGTTCACTACATGGAGAAGCTGATCGTGGGCAAGGAGGCTCGCGAGGTGATCGACATCACCGACAGCGTGGCCAACAACCTGCGCCGGGTCGCGGAGGCGGAGGAGCGTGACGTCGACGACCTCACGGTTGTCGTGCTCGACCGTCCCCGCCACGAACGCCTGCTCGAGGAGATCCGCGCCGCCGGAGCTCGCGTCAAGTTGATCATGGACGGAGATGTTGCCGCCGGCCTGATGGCCGCGATGGAGCACCGCACCGGGATCGATGTGCTCATGGGCGTCGGTGGGGCTCCCGAAGCGGTGCTGGCCGCTTGCGCTGTCAAGTGCGTGGGCGGAGGCATGCAGACCCGGCTCTGGCTCAACGACGCCGAGGCCCGTGCTGTGGCTGAGCAGGAGGGCAAGGGCGACGGCGTGCTCACCCTCGAGGATCTCTGCGCCGGCCAGAACGTCTTCTTCGCAGCCACCGGGATCACCGACGGCGAGCTCTTGGAGGGGGTCCGGTTTCTCGAAGACGACCGCTGTCGCACCCAGAGCCTGGTGATGCGCTCGTACTCGGGCACAATCCGCTACATCGACGCCGAGCACTCGCTCGACAAGCTCCGGCACCGCGAAGCCGAGTCCGCCGCAGCACCCCATCGAGTACTGGCCTAGACGAGGACGCCGACTGGCAGACGTATGGCTCGCTCGGCGCGCCTGGGCAGTCCGAGATTCCCTGAAGGGCTGCCGGGCGGTTCCCCACCCCGAAGAGGGGGATCGAGCAGCCCGAAGCCGTGCCGCCATTCGCGCCGGCCCGCCTCTAGAGCTCCACTGTCGGGGGCGTACGGCGGAAGTGCGCCAGCCCGAGCAGACTGAGCACCAACATTATTCCTGCCAGCACGAAGGACACGATGGATGAGATGAGTGCGATTTGCCCGAACACCGAGAAGCCGTAGGCCTGCAGGAGCTCCGAGCGCAGCGTTGTGCCTTTGAAGACGGTGGCGACCAAGCCCGAGAGCGTGGTGTTCTTCGGCTGGGCCAGGGACTCGGCACTCAACTGAGAGTACGTCTTGCCGCCGCCGATCTTGTTCAAGTCCGGGAGGATCTTGCCATTGGCATAGGCCTCAGCTTGAACGCCGGTCAGAAGCTGCTCGCCAGCGTACGGGCGCGCGAGGGCATAGGCGGGGCCCTCGAGCGCGGACTTGGCGGGGAAGACGATCTTCTGGGCCGCCAGTTGACTCTGCACCTCGCTGTTGGTGAATACGGCCCCCCACATCAGAAGAGCACCGGCCACAATCAGGGCCAGTGTCAGCACCACTCCCACCGCACTGAGGAGAGCATCGAAGGTCCTGCGTCGCATCTTTCTTCCTCCTGGATGTCCCTGGGGCGAGGGCATGAGCTTAGGGGAGGAGCGGTCCATCTAACAAGGAGCACGCGGGGCAGGACATTCCTAAGTTCACGAACGTTCAGCCGGTGCTCGAACTGGAAGCAGGGGTCTAAACGTCGGGCTGGGCTGCACCTGAACGCGGGCAATCCGAGATTCTCGTTACAGCGGCCTTGACTGAGCCTCGCCCCGGCCGATCCGGCGAAGCGTGGCTAGCCGAGGCTGGTTTCGTCGAAGCGGGAAAGCAGTGCAGATCGATCCCGAACCAGCGACCACGCGGATTGGGCGGTCGGTGGCATGCGACACCCGTCACGCGCATGAAGCATTGCCCAATCCTGCATCGATATCACGACGAACTCCCGCTGAGTCGCGCCACGATTGGGCGCTGGCCAAATTCCGGCTTCGCCCGAGCGCTGTTCTTCAGTTCGTAGAAGCCAGGAAATTGAGCGAGCATTGCGACAGAATCCCATAGCTGAAGCGCAGCGTCACCGTGCGGTGCCGGCGTCACCACCGGTCCGAAGTACGCGGTCTTCCGATCAAAGCTGATCAGCGGCACGCCGACATCCTCGCCGGCCAGTGCGATTCCCTCATCCATCGACGCCCGTATCGCCGTGTCCCACTTGGTGTCATCGGCGACGCTGACGATGTCGCGAGAGAGGCCGACGTTTCTGAGGACGGTTGCGAGTTCAATTTCGTCGGCTGGGACACGGTCATGGTGAATACGCGCACCAAGTTCTGTGTAGAACATTCCCACAGCACGCTCTCCTTCCTCGGCGCGCAGAGCCTCTGCTACGCGTAGCGCATTGTGCCCGGCGCTCACTCGGTCAAGATATTCGGCGGGCATTCTGTCTCGGTTCTTCTCGAGGAGACTGAACGTGCGCCAATGAACTTCGAGATCTCGCTGGGGTTCAACCTCGACGATCCACCGCGAGGTGATCCAGCACCACGGACACATCGGATCGAAGAAGAAGTCAATACGCATCTTGCTCTCAGCTACAACCTCATGTGTGCGGCCTCGACCGCAGCGACCGCGTCGTCGGGACCGCTCAGAGCGACCTCGGCCGCGGAGCGACGACCGCCCAGATAGAGCGCAAGTTCGGTGGCGCGGCCTGAGAGGACCGCTGCAGGTTCAGATCCGAATAGCCGGCGTTTGCCATCGGCGCGGACCAGCTGAAGACCGAAAGGCCGCGTCTTGCGTGCAGCGCGGCGGGTGAGAAACCCGCTCATTCGCCATGACAGCTCATCGAGATCCGGACGATCCGTGCGTGGCCCCATGCCGTTGGCTCGGCGCGCGTCCTCGTGATGGATGAAGTACTCGAATCCGTTGAACATGGTGCGGATGCCAGGAACCCGCCACGGGATCAAGGGCGCCCCCGCTCGCAGCCGGGCGACCAACTCTGTCCATCCCCTCGCCTTCTCTACTGCCCGGCGCTCGTCCGGCCAGCGATGGAAGTGCTCTCTGAGAACTAGGTGGGCGGCCAGGTCGGAGGTCGTCCACCCCTCACACAGCGTAGGTGCATCCGGGCCGAGTTCGATCAGGAGATCACAGAGTTCGCGACGCTCTCGGGCGTCGATCGGTTCAGCCACCTTTCCGACTATAACCCAACTGGTTGATTCGTCAACAATACTCGGCCGAGCCCAGACCCACCCCCGAGCGGCCTGGCACGCGGCGAATCCGGCCCCGGCCGAGGGATGACGGAGCGCCGGTGAAGGGCTCATGTCCCACCCCGTCCGCCTTTGCCCGGGAGAAAGCCGCGGACGCCACCGTGAGCGCCGCCCGGTGCTGAGCGACCAGCCGGGGCGGGCCGAGGGGTGCCCCCCCGAAGTTCGGCAGGCCGGGATTCTCTATAGGGCCGCCAGTCCGATCTCGCGCTCGGGGGGGAAGGTCTGAGAACTCCGGGCTCACTCTCGGTGCAGCGTGATCCAGAGATCGCTCTTGACGAGTGCCGCCAGGAGCTGTGGCCAGCCGTATCTGGGACGTGGCAATAAGAGCTGACGACCTCGTCCTGGGCGATGTCGAACGACCGCTCCGGGCTCAGATGCCTACCTTGCCCGAGCCGCAGCGTGTGATGCCCGGGCGCCACGGCCACCTCGACCGTCTCCTTGGGCGCGAGGGCGCCGACCGCAGTGCCGTCGATGGCGATGGTCCATGGCTCGTTCGCTCCGGCCAGAGCGGCGCCCCCGGTCCCGGTTAGGGCGGTCCACTGCCGTTCCAGCCTGAGTGTTCCGTCACCCATCGTCGGTCCCTCCTATGCGCCTGAGCCGGAGCCCGGGTTCGCCGACGAGCGCGTGCCGATCGCCCCTCAACCGCCACACACGTCAAACCGCCTCATCGGCTAACTATGCCACCGCCCGTCGAGTCCCAATCAGGCTAGGCGCACCAGCCGGTTGGCGCTCCACGCCCGAGGCGGAACCTTGTGCCACCATGGTGCGTCTCATGGGCGTGAAGCTCCGATCCGCCCTCCTGATCGTCACTGCGGCTCTGGCGCTCGGGGGCTGCGGCCTGCCCCAGGTCACTCCCTCCGCTGGCGGGCAGGGCTCGTCCCCCGCCCCATCCCCAACCGCCGCCTCGACCGCGTCGCCGGTGCCCTCGCCCACCGCGGTGTCGACCCAACCGGGAGCGGCCAGCGCCACGCCGACCCCGGCGACGCCCACATCGGGCGGGGTGTCGGGCAGCGCCACCGACTCCTCGGGATGGACCACCGTGGTCACGGCGTCAGCCGGCCAGCTGCAGGTGGCGGTCACCGTGCAGGGGCCTCTCACGGTCGTGGGCGGCTGCGACCCGACCCTCACCGCCTGGGCGGAGACCGCGAGCGGCAGCCGGGTGCCAACTCCCACGCCGTCGCCGTTCGCGCACTGCCTGGCGATCGCCATCATCTCGGTCCCGGCCGGGACCACGCGGACCTTCAGCACCAGCATCCCCGAGCCCTCCCAGCCGGGGACCTACACGGTGGTCGGAACCATCC
Source organism: Candidatus Dormibacteria bacterium (assembly GCA_049511615.1). GTDB lineage: Bacteria > Chloroflexota > Dormibacteria > Aeolococcales > Aeolococcaceae > Changshengia. The sequence goes on from JBEKXW010000015.1 coordinate 12,155, forward strand.
ACACCATGAGCACTGCAGGCGCGGCGATCCCGGCGGTGACCATCACCCTCTGACCGAGCGCATCGCCCTCTGGCAGTTCGCGACACCTCTGACCGCGCCCCGCCGTCACCGCGTCCTGGTCAGCGCCGCCACGCACTCCTCGTGGTGGGTTTGGGGGAACATATCGACCACGAACGGGCTGACGACGGGGAGAATCCGGGTAGTCCGAGATTCTCTCTACCGTGGGCGCGAGACTGGGTCGCGAACCTGACAGAATCACGGCACGCTGAGTGGCCGCCATCACGGCCGGCGTCCCAGGAGGATCACGGTGAGCAAATACCTGATCGAGGCGTCCTATACAGCTGACGGCGTGAAGGGCGTCCTCAAGGAAGGCGGATCCGCACGCCGCGCGGCGGTCGAACAACTCATCAAGGCCGCGGGCGGCACCCTCGAGTCCTACTACTTCGTTTTCGGTGATGACGACGTGATCGCCGTGGTCGACCTGCCGGACAACGCCACCATGGCGGCCGTCAGCCTTGCGATCACCGCGGCAGGAGGCGCGACCACCGCGGTGCGCGTCCTTCTCTCGCCCGAAGAGATCGACACCGCCGCCAATAAGACGGTCGAGTACCGGGCACCGGGTCGCTGAGCAGGGCGTCCTTGGTGAACGCGGGGGTCGCACGCACGCCGCGTCGGCCCCGGTGGTGCGCCAACTGGACACCGGAGCCAGGTTGACCGTCAGCCGCCGCTGAGGGAACTCGAAGCCGGCGTTGCGGACGGCACGGACCCGCTCCCGGGCCCCCTGGGTGGCCCCGCCGATGAGCCCAACCCTGGTGATGCTGGGGAGTCCGAGGTTCTCTCTAGGGCTGCTTCTGCTCACGAGAACACTGGGCCACCCAGTGTTGGGGAATGACCCAGAAGGGCAGCCGCACCAAGGGCGTGAGCGCCCAGGCCACGATGGGCAGGTAGGGGAAGTCGTCCACGATGAAGCCGGGATGGAGGTCCTTCTCCACGGCGAGCAACCCCGCGAGGATGAGGCGACGCTGGAAGGCCTCGTCTCCCAGCAGCCCCGTGCGGACTGGACTTCGGTCGACGGGCACCGCGGGTGGGCTAGGCGGGCTGGCTGGCAGCGGCCCGGTGTGCGGCGAGCTCACGAGGTCGTGTCCCTGTCAACTTCCCGGAACTGGCAAGGGGGAGGGGATAGGGGTGGGCGTGAGCCCACCCCTATCTCGCAAGACCCTAGAAGCCGAAGCCGGTGATCAAACCGGTGAAGTTCGGCGTGCCGATCCCGGTTGCCTCGTTGTAGCCGGGGGTCACCGGGTAGAAGCCGTTGTTGTTGCTCACTTGGTGGAAACCGGTGATGTCGTGGAAGTCGGTGAAGTAGCTCTGGGGGTTGTTGTAGAGCGCGTAGAGAAGGTAGTTGGCGTTGCCGGTGCGGTGCCTCTGGTAGGCGTCCCGGTCACTGAACAGCGCTCCGAACAGCGGCGCAGAGAGGCTGGTGCCACCGATGTGGAACCACCCGGGTGCGCCGGGGGTCGCGGGGGTGATCGCGAGGCAAGCGCTGCCATAGGGGATGCCGGCGGGATTCAGAGGCGAGAGGTAGCTCGACCCCGTGCAGTACTCCGCGTAGCCGGTGAGCGGGTCCGAGTTGGCGGAGATGTCCGGCCCCTCGCGGCAAGGCTGGCCCCTCGCCGCCAGCGCGCAGTTGCTCGAGCCGTAGACCGTGTAGGGGTTGATCACCCCTGGACCTCGCTGGTAGTTGGGCATGGGCCAGAAGATGCTGTGCCCACCCCCGCCCGCGCCGTAGGTGCCGCAGCTCTCAATGCCGGGGTCAGTGGCCACGGATGAGTTGTTCCCGCTGCAGACGTCGAGCGTGTTCCACACCGCCTCGACCCCGTACGGGTAGCTGGGGTTGGGGTTGCTGCCCGGGTCGAAGCTCTCGAAGGAAGTGCCGCCAGTACTGGTCACCCAGGGCTGGCTGGCCGGGTCGAGGGCCTCGAGCGGATGGAAGTCGCCGAAGGTGCCGTCCCGGATGCACTCGAACGCGCCGGTGTCACCCGCGGACGCGAAGATGCTCTGGCCCTGAGCCGCCATCTGCTCGAAAACGAGGTTCTCGGCCTGGGCGTAAGCCAGTCCGGCGTCCGGCTCGCACAGTGCCCAGCTGGTGCTGATGGAGTCGGCGATGTCCTGGTTGGCGATGGCCGTGTACTCGTCGAGCTCGGTCGCACCGGTGAAGTCGTTGGGCGCGTTGTAGACCAGTACCGAGTTGGTGTCCGGCGCGACGGTCAGATCCATCTCGATGTCGGCTTGGACTTCGATGTCACCGCCGTAGCCATACAGGCAGGTGTCGCCTGTCGGGCACTGCGAGGTGCTGGTAGCCAGCGGTCCGCCGTCGACGTTGATGTCGGTGAGCCGCGGCTGGTACCGAGGACCGTAGAAGGTCTGCGCCCACTTGGTGATGTCCGAGTGGTTGTAGGCGGAGAGCTCGAACACCGCCACGTTGGCCCCAGCGCCCTGGGCCCGCGGCCCCGCGTTGGGAGCGTTGTAGATGCTGTTGGTCTGCGACGGGGTCAGGCCGCTGCAGCCAGGTCCCCCGCCGTACCCGTTGAACGGCTGTCCAGGGGCGGTGATCGCCTCAAGCTGAGCCAGGGTGGTCGGGTAGGGGATCTCGCAGCTCGGCTGGCCGCCGCCTCCACGTCCGGACTCACTGGAAGCCTCGGGTGTGAGCTGGAGGTTGTTCTGCAGCCTGACCGTGTTGGTGAGCCCGACGACCCCCAGGACGCTGGAGGCCAGGCCGCTCGGCACGGAGACATCCGAGTCGTTCGAGAAGAAGCTCGTACCGTTGGGGCTCTGGTAGTTGTCGATGGTGGTCGCGAAGGCTGCCTCGAGCTGGGCGCTGCTGCCGATTGCCCGCAGCAGGAAGGGCGAGGACGTTGTTTGGACGGACAGTCCGTTGCTCTCGAGATAGCTGCTGAGGGCGGAAACGGTGGCCGCCGGAGGTGCGAACTCGCTCTGGAACTGACCCGCAGCCAGCCAGTCGCCGTACTGCGCGCTGCCCTGCGTGTAGAGATTGGTCAGCAGACTGCTGAGAGCCGCTTCGTTGCCGGGCTGAAGGACCACCTCGACGCTCATCAGTGAGCTCTGGAACTGTCCAGTGATCGTCGCGGTCGTGGGAAGGTAGGTGCCCGGTATCTGGGTCATGGTCGCCGAGGTATCCGCGCTCACCCCGGCAGCTCCCACGGCGCTGCCGGCCAGCCCGAGCGCGACGGTGGCGAAAGCGGCGCGCAGCCGCACGGTCGATCTCCGCATTCCTCTTCTCCTCCCATATCCCTTCTGCCCAGCTCGGCGCGCTGAATCTAGATGACCGCGGAGTTGGGCTCACCTCTCGACATTAGGTCGGCGGGCACCTCTGGTCAAGTGCCGGCGCGCCCGGCGGGCGGTGGGCTGGATCGGAACGCGCGTTCGGTTGGGGTGGACGACCCTGGGCCGCTCCGCCAAATCCATCAATCGTCGATGACGGCTTCAGGCCGCGGGACTTCGCTGGAGTTCGGAGGACAGCGGTCCGACAGGTGGACGCCCCTGGAGCTTATGGCGCTGAGGTCCTGGACGTTCCGTCCCCGCGGAGATCGGCGGCGACCGGCGTGGCGCGCTGGCCGCGGGCCGAATCCAGGAGTGGACCGATGAGATCCAGGGGAAGGGGCACAATGATCGTCGAGTTGCTCCCGCTCGCCCCGATCTCGACCAGCGTCTGGAGGTAGCGAAGCTGGATGGTCACGGGATTGCGGCTGACCAGGTTGGCCGCGTCGAGGAGCTTCGCCGCCGCCTGAAACTCACCTTCCGAGTTGATGATCTTGGCGCGGCGCTCGCGCTCCGCCTCAGCCTGGCGAGCGATTGCCCGCTGCATCGACTGAGGGATTTCGACGTCACGGATCTCCACCGTTGTCACCTTGATGCCCCATGGCTCGGTCTGGTCGTCGATGATCTTCTGCAGGTCGGCGTTGAGCCGCTCCCGCTCCGAAAGCAGTGCGTCGAGCTCAGCCTTGCCTAGCACTGAGCGCAGTGTCGTCTGCGCTATCTGCAAGGTGGCCTGCAGGAAGTTCTCCACTTGAACCACGGCACGGTTGGCGTCCATCACCCGGAAGTACGCCACCGCATTGACGCGAACTGGGACGTTGTCGCGGGTGATGACGTCCTGTGGCGGAATGGTGAGCGTCACCGTCCGCAGGCTAACCCGCACCATGCGATCGATGCCGGGGATGAGCATGATCAGACCGGGTCCGCGCTGCCCTAGGAGCCGACCGAGCCGAAAGACCACGGCGCGCTCGTACTCGCGCAGCACGCGGACTGACGCGGCCGCGAGAATCAGAGCGATGGCGGCGACCACAATGACGATCACCATGACAATGGTTGTGACGCTCATGGCACACTGCCTCCATCTGCAACTTTGGCGACGAAGAGGGTCATCTCGCGCACGTTCACGACGACCACCTCCTCGCCAATCTCGAGGCGCTCGTCTCGGAACGACCGGGCTCGCCACAGCGCGCCATCTACGAAGACCTGCCCTATGGGGTCAGGAGTCGCCCTGACGCTGGCGACGCGGCCAACCAGTGTGTGCGGGCCGGTCCGAGGTAGCCGGGCGCGGAGGGATGCGGTGTTGCGAGCCGCGTAAACGAGCAGCGCGGTGCACACTGCACCGGGAATCGCGGCGATCGGGATAACGAGTAGTGGATTCTGTCCCGCGCCGAGTATGGCCAACGCGGCACCGGCGACGATGCCGGCCACCGCCAGCCCGCCGAGCGCACCACCAGTGGACATATGCAGCTCGGCAACCAGCAGTCCGAGTCCGAGAACCGTCAGAACGATTCCCAATGCGATCAGGGTGCTCCCTCCTCAGTGGACGCGAGCTTGATGGACCGCCACGTCTGCCGCGATGTCCCTTCGTGATCCGGGCCCATGGAAACGACGGTAGCAACCGAGCCGCATGCCACCAGTGCTCTTGGTCACATCACTTCAGAGCCTGATTGGCATCCCCTCCAACCTCCGATGGGTGCGAGGACGCGATCAAAGGTGGGGTGGGAGGAGCAAGCACAGCAACCGCGTCAGCGGGCTGTTGCCGGCGCAAAGAAGACAAAGGCGGCGCTCACCGCAGCGGCCCTACCGTGCGCGAGGTCAGCTCCGAAGGATGCCATGGGATCCTGGCGTCACCGCATCCCGTCGGGGCTGGCGAACGGCCCACTCGGGGCTGGACGCGTTTATCGCGCATCTGGCTAACCACCAAAAAGCCCCACATCTTTCGAAGTGGAGCCTTTCAAGTACGGGAGGCGGTGCCCTTCGGTGGCCCTCAGGCTCGACCCTCGTCCGGACTGATGGGCCACCATCAGTCCGGGCCGCCCACCCGCCATCACTGACGGCTGGACCCGCAACCAGTGATGATACGCTCGCTCGACCCCGCTTACAAGAGGCAGGTTGTCCCGGACGGGAGTGGATCAGTTTGAATCGGTCGCGCGGAACTTCCACTTAACCGCGGCGCTCAACGTAGGGCCCCGCTCCCTTGGTCGTCCTGGAATCCCGGCTTCCGCTGGGGGCTCATTGCGGCCGGGCGCGCAGGGTGCTGGCGAGTGAGGCCGAGGAACCACCCTCCACCTGAGCTCGAGCGAGCCCAGCGCTGGCGCCGAAACCTCGACGCTTGTGGCGAACGCTCCGGAGATCCTGGAGACCCTCCTGCGTCGGATTGACCACCTCGAGGGCCTCGGCCGAGGCGGCGGCCGCCCCCCTCAGACCTCGGACCGCCACGTCAGGAGGTGACCGCGGTCACGCCCCGTCAGTTGCAATGACGTTCAGCGGGGTGCCCGACAGGAAGCTCCGGATGTTGAGTGCCGTGACGTCCAGGATGCGGTCGATCGCCTCTCGGCTATACCAGGCCATGTGCGGGGTGAGGATCACGTTCTCATGCCGGGCCAGGGCGTGCCCGGTGAGCAGCTGGCGCATCCGTTCCTCCGTCTCGGGAATGTGGAACATCTGCCTTTCTTCCATGAGCAGCTCCTCGCCCTCGATGACGTCCAGACCGGCACCTCCGAGGCGGCCGGTGTCGAGCGCCTCCAGGAGCGCGGCCGTGTCCACCAGGGCGCCCCGCGCGGTGTTGATGAGAAATGCTCCGGGCTTCATCATCATCAGGCGGTCACGGTCGATGAGGTGATGCGTCTCCGGCCGGTAGGGGACGTGCAGGGTGATGACGTCAGAACTCGTAAGCAGCTCGTCGAGCGAGACGTAGCGGAATCCCAGCACCTCGGCGAGCAGAGGGTGGGGGCGCGCATCATAGGCGAGCACGTCCATGCCGAATGCGCGGCCGATGCGGATGACATGGAGGCCGATGTTGCCGGCACCGATCACTCCCAAGGTCTTGGAGCGCAAGTCGGAACCCAGCAGGTCACGGAGTGAGAAATCTCCGTGTGAGATCCGCCGGGTCACGATACCCAGGCGCCTGGAGAGGGCGAGGATGAGGCTGAAGGCGTGCTCGGCGACGGTGTTCTCACCGTAAGTGGGAACGTTCGAGACGGTAATGCCCCGCTCCCGGCAGGCACCGAGGTCGATGTGGTCGTACCCGGTCGAGCGGGTGGCGATCAGTCGCACGTTGGCCATGCTCTCGATGGCGGGACGGCTGACCTGCGAGCGGATGAAGACCGACACCACGGACGCCTCGCCGACCTGGTCGGCGGTCTGGTCGGAGAGCACCTGCTCGACGAATCGGCAGTCCACCCCGGGGAGGGCGGCACGGAGCCGGCCGTCCTGGCCGGCCTCGGCCTCGAACACGACCACAGGTGCCTTCTCGTCCATGTCTGCGAGCGCAGCATAGAGAAAACCGCGACCGCGGTGAGCCCTCCCCGCCGGCGCCGGATCTCCAGCATGAATGAAGCGGCGGGCGCCTGCGTAGAGGCAGGGTGCCGGCGCGTGAGGCCGAGGAACCTCTTCACGAGGCGACTGAACGGACGGCACGTCGCGACGCAAGCGGAGTCTGCGCACTGAGAGGAGGGCGATCTTCTCGATCTTCCCAGGCGTGGTCGGGAGCCGGCCGTAATGGTGGGTTGCCGTTACGGCTGCGCCAGGGGTCCGCCACCCGGGCTCAAACTGACCGACTGCCGCACGGCCCCACAGTTCAACGGCCTCGTGCCCGGGCGGGGCGCGATCTGGTCCGGCCTCGGCCGCCTCTGGACATCTTTCGGGCCGCCGCGGGCGAGGAGACATCCTCGCGACCAAGAACCCATCCCGGACTGAGGTCATTGCCGCGACGCGGAAGGTTGGGTCAGCGCATCCGGCTGACCACGCGATGGACGGCGCTCCCAGCTTGGACCTTGGGCCCCTGGCTCAGCGTTGAGCAATTCGTCCGCCCGCGCTCGGAGGTGCTGATCGGAGCGGCGCAGCCCCCGTAATCTGGCACCGAAGCCCTCGAATTGCCAGGTCAGTTCTGACATTGCCAGGCCGCCGTCCCGCGCAACCCGGTTGTAGCCGCGGCGGGGCGGGGGTAGAATCTAGATCCAAACACTCGTACGCGATGGCCGTGAACTAACGGCTTGGCGCGCGGCTGGAGGGTGTCATACCCGAACCGCCTGAGCCCAGGAGCGTCGGACCAACCGCCACGATAGGGGTGGAAGGCGGAATCGCTGCGTAACTGACCCTGAGGCTTTCAGCGCCTTCAGGCTGTCTGCTGGGCGACTCGTGCGGGCACTCTGCGCAGCGAGCTTGCATGACTTCGGGGATGGTCCGCCCGCCCATGGAGGCACCAGGATGATCGAACTCACGCCGATCGACAAGGACGAATGGATGCCGCGGGTGCGTGTCCTGGTGGTTACGAGTGTGGCGGAGGCAAGAAAGGCGCTTGACGACCTTGCCGCGCGCGACATTCACTCCAGTATCAACTCCCTCCAGATCGTCGCCGAGCGGGGAGATTCCGCCGAGTGGCCGGAGGGTTACATCGTGAGGCTCGCTTGGGAGCCGTCAGCAATTGCCGGGTGGGCAGATGCGCAACTCCTCGGACATGAGCACGGACGGCAGGTGGAGCCGCACGCGGCCGAGTTGTCGTGGGAAACTGCCCGTGGTTCACGGGGTCACGCTTACATGCGCGAGGCGATGCCGCGCATCGTCAAGTGGCTTCTCGAGCGCCGCGGCATGGCCGAAGTGCGCGCCTGGATTCCGGTCGGGGCCGAAGCTTCGGAGAAGGTTGCCAAGGCGGGCCAGCTCCTACCGACCGGCAGAGTTGATCAAGGGGCTGGTACCCAGCTGTGGGAGCGGAGAGTTGCCTAGCCGGTCCGAAGCCCCCCTGGGACGGGCATCGCCGAGCGAGATCGCGTCGATCGTGGAGAACCTGCGCGTTGCCGGGACGAAGGCCTCTGGCGGGAGCTCCCCCGAAGCCCGATGATTACTGGTGGGCGACAGCAGCTCCCCAGGGGTTCAGCCGCCCCCGTGAAGGCTGAGACCGAGGGGAAGCATCCAGGAGGTGGGCGAATGCCGACCTACGAGTTTGAATGCCGTGATTGCAGCAAACGCTTTGAGATAGTCACCAGCATCCATGAGCACGACAAGCTGAGGAACGAGCCGCCCGCCTGTCCGGAGTGCGGCAAGCGCGAGACGCGACAGCTGGCATCCCTCTTCAGCTGCAAAGTCGCGAAGCCCGGCTTCTGAGTCCCTGCTCGAGCATGGCCAGCACGCATCGACGGATCGCCCTGATCGCCCCACCGTGGTACCCGGTCCCACCCGACGGCTACGGTGGGATCGAGCTGGTCGTCGGGTTGCTCGCGAAGGAACTGCGCGCCCGGGGACACGAGGTCGAGCTCTTCGCCGCGGAGGGTTCACCGCTCGCCTGCCGTCACCTGGCCGGGCGGCAGTGGGACACGGCACTGGGCCGCAGCGAGGAGCGCCTCCGGGATCTGACCTACGCGAGCCGGGTCCTGGACCTGATCGACCGTCTCGCACCGTTCGATGTCATCCACGACCACAGCGGCGGCGGGGCCCTTCTCGGTCTCACCCTCCGATCCCCGGCTCCCGTCGTCCACACCGTCCACGGGGCGCTGGATGAGCCGCTGCGCACCTTCCTCGAAAGTCTCGCCCCCCACCGGGTCCAGCTGGTCGCCATCAGCGAGGCCCAGCGCCAGTCGGCCGCCCACCTTCCGTGGACGGCGACCGTCCACAACGCGGTCGACCTGGCCGCGCTGCGGGTCGGGCAGCCGGAGCGGAAGGAACCGTACCTGCTGTCGCTGGCTCGGATCTGCGCGGCAAAGGGTCAGCACCTGGCCATCGAGGCCGCCCGGCGCGCTGATCGGCGGCTGGTGCTGGCCGGAAAGATCGAGGCAACGCCGGAGGGTTCCGAGTATTACCAGCGCCACATCGTCCCGGCCGTGGACGGCGGCCGGGTGACCTACCTGCACAACGTCGCCGGGGAGGAGAAGGCCCGCCTTCTGGCCAGCGCATCCGCGCTCCTGGCCCCGCTGCAGTGGGACGAGCCGTTCGGCCTCTCCATCGCCGAGGCGATGGTGAGCGGAACCCCGGTCATCGCCTTTCCTCGCGGGGCCGCCCCGGAGCTGATCACGCCTGGAAAGACGGGGTTCCTGGTGGCGGATGTCGAGGAGATGGCAGCCGCGGTTCCCGATGCGGAGCGCGTCGACCGGGAGCGGTGCGCCGCATACGCAAGGGCTCAGTTCGATCCCCGCCGGATGGCGGACCGCTATCTCCGTGTCTACCAGCGGGCGATCGCCGCGTGGGCGACGCCGACCGGCATCACGGCGAGCGCGACGGAGCCGGCGATCACCTGGCTGCGCGGCGCCGACCGCCGCCGAGCTCAGCGCTCGGTGGGGGAGTCCGAGGCCGCGGGGAGGTGACTCCCGGGCCATGGTCCGCGGGTGGTCCCGGCGGCGTCACTCCTCGGTGCGCCACCAGGGCGGCGGGCCGTGGACGACCTGAAGCCGTCCCAGGCGACCGCGCACCTCGAAGTCCGACGTGCCATCACTCTGTCGCCGCGCCTGCACGGTGATCCGCTGGGCGCCGACGCGCAGGTTGTCGAGCACCAGCTCAGTGCACCACGGCGGCAGGGCCGGGTTCAGGTAGAGGCGGCCGTTGGGAATGTCGGGCTCGAGCCCGAGCAGGATGCGGACGGCGTGGAAGACGGAGCCCGCCGCCCATGCCTGGGGGATGTTGGCGTGCTCATAGGGGACCGGCGCGTCCAGCGGCTGCCGCTGCAGCCCCGCGAAGAGCTCGGGCAGCTGGAACCCGTCGAGCGCCGAGGCTGCCTCCAGGATGCCGTCGATGAGGCGCCAGGCCTCCTCGTCCCGCCCATAGCGGCGCATGCCGGCTGCGGCGATGACGGTGTCGTGGGGCCAGACGGAGCCTCGCTGGTACGAGTGGGGGTCATACGAGGGGTGGTCACTGGACAGGGTGCGCAGTCCGAAGCCGGTGAAGAGATCGGCGCGCATCAACCGGTCTGCCACGGACTGCGCCCGGTCGCCGCCGAGGATCCCCAGCCAGAGGCAGTGGCCGGGGTTGGACGTGGCGGTGCCGAGCGGCCGTTTGTCGCCATCCAGGGCAAAGGCCACGGTGCGCTCCTCGGGCAGCCAGAAACGCTCGGTGAAGCGGCGCTGCAGCTCGGTCGCCTCGCGCCGGAGGCGCGCGGCACGCTCCTGGTCACCCCAGGCCGCGAACAGCTCGGCCACGGCTCGCTTGGCCGCGTATACATAGGCCTGCATCTCGCAGGTCGCGATGGGATGCTTGGGAAACCCGCCCACCTCGTCGAGCACCCCGTCATGCGCGTCTCGCCAGCTCTGGTTGCGGTACCCGGATGGCGTCTGCGGCGCGTACTCCTGAAGCCCGTCGCCGTCCCGGTCGCCGTAGCGGTCGATCCAGTCCACGCAGCGTTCGGCGGTGTGGCGCAGCCGGTGCAGGAGAGCCGGATCCCCGAGCCAGCGGTAGGTCTCGCCGAGCAGCAGCAGATAGAGGGGCGTCGCGTCGGCGGTGCCGTAGTAAGGGGAATGGGGAATCGTCCCGAAGTGCGCCCACTCCCCGCTGCGCATCTCGTGGCAGATCTTCCCCGGCTCGGCGTCGCGCCGGGGGTCGAGCTCCTGGGCCTGCCACTGGGCCAACTTCTGGAGCGTGCCGATCGCGAACAACGGGTGGGCGGGGAGCGCCTGGAGCGATGCGATGATCGAGTCCCGGCCGAAGACGGCGACGTACCAGGGGACTCCGGCTGCGGGGATCCAGACGTCGGGGGAGAAGTCGTGGTCGTAGAGGCGCAGCGCGGCGAAGTCCTCCACCGCCTGGTCGAAGGCGAGCCGCAGCCGCAGGTCGTCGGTGTGGACGCGGGCCACGGTTCGGTGCCAGCGTGACCGGAGCCGCTCGGCCCGATCGCGCCGCTCGGCGCCCGGCTCCGGACCGCGCACCAGGCTCGGTCTCGCCCGGGCGGTTGCGATCAGGTCGTACTGGACGGAGACCTTCCACTCGCCATCCGTCCATCGCTCGATCGGGAAGCGGAGCGCGCCGTTGGCGTAGCTGGCCGGCCGGGACTGGGGCAGGACGCGGACCAGGCAGCGACGGACGAAGCCGTCGCGCTGGTAGCGCGTCTCCAAACGGCTCCCGCGGACCCACGAGGTGTTGACCCCGGCGCGGCGCTGCCAGCGCTGCGTGCGCACCTCGAACAGGTCCGCGAAGTCGGATTCGAGCTGAACCAGCAGCATGGTGGCGGGGACGGCTCCGTAGCAGCGGACGCTGTAGTCCTCGCGCATGCGGCGAGCGCTCACCACCCGGTCCAGGGTGACCGTGACCTTCCCGCCCACGTCCACGGCCTCGGGCGAGGGCAACGAGGCGGCTGTGTATGTCCAGCGGGCGTGGCGGAAGCTCAGCCGGGCGGCGGCGAGGCAGGTGAGCGGTCGGTCATTGACAAGCAGCTCGTGCCGCGAGAGGAAGCGGGTGTCGTCCGAGAACACCCCGCATAACCGTCCATCGCGGGGGCGGATGCCGCCATCGTGGTCGCAGACCACGAAGGTCGAGCCGTAACTCAGGCTGATGTGACGCGGTCCGGGGGAGACCGTGGCCCGCGACCTCCGGGGCCCGCGGCGGCGATCCGGCAGGGCGGGGACCAGGGGCGGCTCGACCTGGGGAGTGGCCTCCGGGTTCGGGGGATGCTGCGCCACGGAACGTCAGCCTAGATCAACTCGACGCCTGGTGGTCACCTTGGCCTCACCCGCCGGGCGCGACAGGGAGCGGAACGGTGTAGAGCCACCGGACCGTGGCCGGGCGGGATCCGCAAGCCGGGTCCGCCGAAGCACCCCATCGAGCACCGGCCCAGACGAGGGGCGTCGGCGGTCCCGGCTTGGCAGTTCGCGAGCGGTTACCGCCGCCCGGCCTCCGCGTCGTACTGCAGATAGACGACGTGGGTTCGGGTGTACTCGAGCACTCCGTACTTGCCGTCCGCGCCGCCGATGCCCGACTTGCGCCATCCGGCGTGGAAGCCTTGCATGCTCTCCATGTTCTCCCGGTTGACGTAGGTCTCCCCGAAGCGGAGCTCGTTGCACGCTCGCATGACCACGTCGACGTCCTTGGTGAAGATCGACGAGGCGAGGCCGTAGATGGAGTCGTTCGCCCAGCCGATCGCCTCGTCGAGGTCGCTGAAGGTGACGACCGGCATCACGGGTCCGAAGATCTCCTCGCGGACGATCGCCATGTCCTGGCGGCAGCCGGTGATGACGGTGGCCGGGTAGAAGTGGCCCTTCGGCATGTCCTCGGCGCGCTTGCCGCCGGTCACGACCTGGGCCCCGTCGGCGACGGCGCGATCGACGCGTCCGGCGACCGCCTCGAGCTGGCGAGCGCTGACCAGCGGACCGAGGTCGCGGCCCTCGTCGAGGAGCGCGTCCCCGTAGGTTGCCTGGCTCATGGCGGTGGCGAGCTGCTCGGTGAACTCGTCGCCGACGCCCCGGTGGACGTAGGTCCGGTCGGCTGCGCCGCACACCTGGCCCGTGTTGAGGAGGCGACATGCCTTGATGGACTTCACCGCGAGGTCCAGGTCGGCGTCCGGCATGATGATCACCGGGGCGCTGCCGCCGAGCTCCAGGCTCACCTTGGTGATGTTCTTGGCGGCCAGCTCCATCACCCGGGCGCCGGTCCTGATGCTGCCGGTGACGGTCACCATGCCGATGGTCGGGTTCGAGGCCAGCTCCTCGCCCACGATCGGGCCGTAGCCGCAGACGAGGTTGACCACCCCGGCGGGGACCTCGGCCTCGTCGAAGATGCGTCCCAGCTCGAGCGTGCTGTTGGGAGTGATCTCGCTCGGCTTGACCACGATCGCGTTGCCGGTCAGCATGGCCGGCGCCACCTTGCGCGCCAGGACGTAGAGGGGGAAGTTCCAGGGCACGATCCCGCCGATGACCCCGATCGGCTGCCGGAGCAGCAGCTGCATCTCGTTGGGCCGGTCGCTCGGAATGACCTCACCCTCGATGCGGCGGGCCCATTCCGCGGTGTAGTCGAAGTAGTCGGCGGTCCCGCCGACCTCACCCCGCGCCTGGTCGAGGGGCTTGCCCTGCTCCTCGGAGAGGACACGGGCGAGGTGCTCGGCATCCTTGCGGATGCCGGCGGCGATCCGATGCAGGTAGTTCGCTCGCTCGATCGGGGCCAGCTTCTCCCACTTGCGATGGGCCCGATCTGCGCACTCGATCGCCTCGCGCGTGTCCTCGACGGATGAATCGGGGACCTCGGACACCGCCGCGCCGGTCGCCGGGTTCTCGACCGTCAGCGTCTTCCCCCCCTGCGCGTCGACGAAGCGACCGTCCACGTAGTTCTGGTAGAGCCGACTTGCGACAGCCATTGTCATCCTCCCAGTCGCCTGACCACACCTTCAATGCGGCCGGAGCTTGGGTGGCAGGGCTCGGACGTTCCCTGCCACCCGTCAATCGCCGGGGTTCCGGCCACGGACACCACAGCTACGATATCCAGACCTAGCCGAGGACGAGCACCGAGAGACTCAGATCCGCGTGCGTCGGGATTCCTGCCACGGAGCAGCCCTGCTCGCCGAACGCCAGGTAGCCAATCCAGGGCAGGTGGCCGATGGTGTGCTCGAGCTCGCCGGGGATCTCCTTGATCCGGTCACCGAGGGCGATGGCGCGCCCACCGCAGTGGGCGAACACGAGTGCCTTCGGCTGGTCCACGCCCCGGACCGCCGCATGGACAGCGTTCCCGGCTTCGGCGATCAGGCTGTTCACGGTGGCCTCGCCGAGCTCCAGCACCATGCCGGGGCTCATGGCCGCCCCGAAATCCATGGAACCGTCAGGGTTGCTGTTCACCGGGTGGGCGGAGTAGGTGATCCCGTCCTTGTGGAAGAGCAGCGGGTGCTGCACGCTGAACACCACCAGGGCGCCGCCTCCGATCTCGGATTCAGACTCCGCCACCCACTCCGAGTAGACGTCCATGGCGCGACGGCCGTCGAGCTCGAACACGGTGCGTCCCGTGGCCTTGGTGACCGTCGCCTTCTTGCCGGTGAGTCGGTAGCCGTTGGTGAACGCGTAGCCGATCGGCCCCTGGACGGCCGCGATGGCGAAGTGGTTCGTGAAGGCATGGCCGTTCGCGAACTGCTGGAACTTGTTGTCGGGGGTGTGGTCCGATGCCGTGCCGCCCACCACGGGCACTCCCGGGGCCACCTCGGCGATGCCCCGCAGGATCTCCTCCTCCGGTCCCATGTAGGCGATGGTGAGCAGGGCGCTGGGCTTGCCGCCCAGCTGCTTCAGGGCTTCCTCCGCCGCCTTCTTGCCGGCCGCGAAGCCATCGCCGTCCACGGCGGCGACGCCGACCCCGGCCGGGCGGTCGGCGATCAGCATCAGGCTTGCCGAGCCACCCTCGGCGGTGACCCAGCCGCTGTCCTGGAACACGCCCGTGGACGACGACCCGCCCCACAGCGGGACCCCGCCGAGGAGCTCCGACACAGAGGAGACCAAGGCCTCGGTGTCGTACTGGGTGGTGGCGAACAGGATGGCCAGCGTTGGCCGGCCGACGAGGCCGGCTCTGGCCCGCTCGACCAGTTCGCGGGCCGCCGCCTTCGCATCGGTGGCAGTCGTGCTGCCCGTGCCAATAGCGCTCATGAGATTCCCTCCTTGACGACACCCGAAGTGACCTGCCCGGAACCGGGCAGCCGTCCCGACTGGCTGGCCTGGCCGAGGATCGCCGCACCGAGCAGCGAGCTCTGGTCCTGGAAGACGTACTCGTACTCGCCGGTCCAGCGGCACCTGGCGTCGAGCATGCCGCGCATCCTCGCCGCGCCCCCGGAGATCCCGACTCGGCGGCCGATGGGCACCAGCCGGGCAATGTCATTGAGGTGCTGACCAAGGTACGTCGCGTTGCCGCGCACGATGCTCAGCAGCAGGTCCTCGCGCGTGGTCTCGAGCGTCAGACCGCTGAGGACGGCCTGCAGCGCATCGAGCGAGTACCGGCTCCCGCCGAGGTACGGCAGGTACTCGGGGAGCTGGGCTTCATGGGCGTCCGGGTCCGGACCCCGGAAGAACCCCTCGAGCACGCGCGGAACGTACTCGGTGTAGAACTGGTTGTGGTCCAGCTCGCTGCAGGCGATGTGATGGAACCAGTCCAGCGCCGCCCCGCCGGCATTCAGCACGAAGAAGGTGAGCCAGCGACCGGGTACCACATGGCAGCGGATATTGAAGCTGGGCGAGGCCACCGGATGGTCGATGCACACGTTGGCGATGTCGCACGTGCCGCTGATGATGTTGATGTCGCCGGGCTCGGTCAGGCCTCCCGACAGTGCGGCGAGCACGGCGTCGTTGCCCCCGCAGAGAACCGCGCAGCGGCTGGGCAGCCCCAGCTCCTCGGCGACCGCTGGTAGCAGGCGGCCGACCTGCTCATGGGATGGCATCAGGGGTGGCAGTTTGTCTTCCGGGATGCCGGCGAGATCCAGGATCGCTCGATTCCAGGTGAGGTCGTTGCGGGCCGTGTTGTAGAGGCCGGTGATCGAGGTGGTCGAGGGATCGATCGCCCACCGGCCCGTCATCCGCTTGACGAGATAGGTGTTGCAGTGGCCGAACTTCGCGGTCGCCGCCCACACCTGGGGCTGCTCGTCTCGGAACCAGAGGATGGACGACAGTGACGAGCCGCCGGACACCGGAAGATTGCAGGTCTCGGCCAGGAATCTGGCCTCTCCCACCCGGCTGCGAATGGCCGCCGACTGGGCATGCGACCGTCCGTCGAGGAAGAGCACGGCAGGCGCCAGCGCCGCCCCGTCGGCGGCCATCGGCGTGAGCCCTGGCGTGGTGACCGAGAGGGAGACGACGCCCACGCCGGCAAGCTCGGCTGCCACCTCCGCGCAGCATGCGCCGAGCGCTTGCCACCACGCCTCCGGGTCGATGTCCGCCTTGCCGCGGTCATACATGTGGGGGATGTAGGTCCGCTGAGCCTCGCAACGCTTCTCGAGGTCGGGACTGAACACCCCAATCTTGAGCGCGCTGGTCCCGACGTCGATGGCGAGGATGTCGTGGCTCACGGGAGGAGCTCCTCCGCGGTGAGGATCGCCCGGAGTTCCTGGACCTGCGCCGGCTCCAGGGGGAGCAGCGGGCGGCGGGGGATGCCGCCGCGGAAGCCGGCGAGGGTCATGGCCGCCTTCACACCCGCCACACCGTGGGCTCCGGATATGGCCGCATTGATGCGGCTGACCCGTTCCTGGAGAGGCGATCCGTTCACCCCGTCACGAGCCTGCCCGTAGCGGAACAGCTGCAGGGCGAGTTGGGGGAACGAGTTGGCGAGCGACACCGTGCCGCCGGGTGAGCCAGCCAGCATGGCCGGGAAGAGGAAGTTGGCCGAGCCTGCCAGGACCTGGAATGACCGGCTCTGGAGGGGCAGGAAGCCCTCGATGCCTCTCGACGCGCTGTCCTTGAGACCGACGATGTTCGGATGGGTCGCCAGGCGTCCGACCAATCCCGGGCTCAGGGTGATGCCGCAGAAGCCCGGCGCGTTGTAGAGGAGAAGCGGGATCCGCGCGCGGTCGGCTAGCGTGGAGAAGTAGCGGAACAGGACCTCGTCCGTCATCTGTTTCCGGAAGTAGCCCGGTGAGAGGACGAGCCCGAAGTCGGCCCCGAGGTCCGCGGCGGCGGCGAGGAAGCGTTCAGCCTCTCGCTCTCCGTCGTAGGCGGCACCGGCCAGGACCACCTGCCCACGGCCCTTGTGGCGCACGACGTCGTCGAGGACGCCCAGCTTCTCGTCTTCCGCCAAGCTCCGGTTCTCGCCGTTCGACCCCAGCGCGAGGTAGCCGCGGATCCCGCTCTCCGCATAGCGTGCGAGGTTGAAGCGGAGAGCGTCGTGATCGACGTCCTCGTTCGGAGCGAAGGGTGTGCAGATCGGTGCGAACACGCCGGACAGCTTCGCCGGGATCTCGTGGGCGGGCATCAGGGCGCCTCGCAGAGGTCGCGACCGCCAGCGCCGGCCCGCTCGCTCGGCTCGGCACCGAGCTCCTGGGCGATCGCGCTGGCCGCGGCGCGGACCCGCTCGCCGAAATACTCGAATCGATCGCGAATGCGGAAAGACGGCCCGGAGACGCTGATCGCGCCGGCTGGTCGCCCGTCAGCTCCGACGATCGCCGCACCCACGCACGCCCCGAACGGCTCGTTCTCACGGTCGTCGGTGGAGTAACCGCGGCGCTGCGTCTGCCGGATCTCCTCCCGAAACGTGACCAGGTCGCGGATCGTCCTGTCGGTCCGCGGCAGGAAGTCCATCCGCGCGTACTTCCCCTCGCGCTCCTCCTCCGGGAGGGCGGCGAGAATGGCCTTGCCCAGGGAGGTGGAGTGGAGCGGCATGGTCTGCCCGATGGCGGAGACCAGCTGGATGCTGTGGTCGCCTTCCTGCTTGTCGACGTAGACGACTCGAAGATCATCGATCACCGCCAGGTGGACGGTCTCCCCGAGCTCGTCCCGCAGTGCCTTCAGGTGGGGGCGAGCGACACTCCGAAGATCGAGGCGGGTGGTGATGCTGTGGGCAAGCCAGAGGATCTTGCCGGTGAGCCGATAGCGGCGGGTCCTCTCATCCTGGGCCACGTAGCCGGCCTCGACGAGCGTCCGCAGCAGGCGCGTCACGGTGGCCTTGTCCAGGTCGACTTGCTGGCCGATCGCGGAGGGCCCCAGCCCGTCGTCGTCCCCCCGCACCAGCACCTCCAGGATGCCGAGGCCACGACTCAGGGTGCGAGTCACCATGGTTTCATCTAGTGAACCTCTGGCGCATTCAATGCACCATTATACGGGGGCCCTCGCCAGCGGCCAAGA
The DNA here is from genome assembly GCA_049511615.1 of Candidatus Dormibacteria bacterium. Taxonomy (GTDB): domain Bacteria; phylum Chloroflexota; class Dormibacteria; order Aeolococcales; family Aeolococcaceae; genus Changshengia. Next base: position 30,415 of record JBEKXW010000015.1, read on the forward strand.
GCGTCCCAGGTCGCCGGGACCATCCGCCCGCGGATCAGACGCGACCAGAGACCTCCGGGTTGGCGCAGGCGATCGGAGCGCGGCCGTCGAGCACCTCCAGGATGTTGCGAGCGGCCAGCTCACCCATCGCGATCCGGGTCTTCCAGGTGGCGGTGCCGACGTGCGGCAGCAGCACGGCATGGGCGCAGCCGGCCAGCCCCGGCGCCAGCCTGGGCTCGTTCTCGAAGACATCGAGCCCGGCCCCGGCGATCACCCCGCGCTGAAGGGCGTCGACCAGAGCTGCCTCGTCGATGACCGGGCCCCTGGACGTGTTGATGAGGATCGCGGTCTTGCGCATGCGGGCCAGCTGGGCGGTGCCGATGAGGTGGTGGGTCTCCGGTGTGAGCGGCACGTGGCAGGTGACGAAGTCGGACTCGGCCAGCAGCCGGTCCATGTCACACTCGTCCACCTCGACTCCGGGCACCATCCCCACGGTGCCGACGTCGTAGGCCAGGATGCGCATGGCGAAGCCGCCCGCGGCCCGACGGGCCACCGCCTGCCCGATCCGGCCGAAGCCGATCACCCCGAGGGTCGCTCCGGTCACCTCCTGGCCCAGCAGGTGGTGGGGCTTCCACCCTGAGAAGCGGCCCTCGCGGACCTCCCGGTCGGCCTCCACCACCCGGCGGGCGGTCGCCAGCAGCAGGGTCATGGCCAGGTCGGCGGTGGCGTCGGTGAGGACGTTGGGCGTGTGACCCACGAAGATGCCCCGGCGGGTGCAGGCCGGGATGTCCACGTGGTCCAGTCCGACGCCGTAGGTGGAAACCACCCTGAGGCTGGGGCCTGCAGCCTCAAGGGCAGCCTCGTCGATCCGATCTCCCGCCCACGGGAGCAGCGCGGCCGCCCCCCGAACGGCCTCTCGGTACCGGTCCGGTGGCAGGATCGCCCCGAGGATCTCGAGATCCCCCCGCTGCCGCAGCCACTCCTCAGCGGGTCCCGGCACCGGCAGGCTGGAGACTATGCGCAGCACTTCTCGCGGATTATGGTCGATGGCGGCGTCGGTTACTCGCGAGTTGGCCATCCGTCGGTGGAGGACGGCATGGAGTTGCCGTGGGTCGTCTGGCCGGAGAGCGCCGCCGAGCTGGAGGCGCTCCAGCGACGCCTGGCAGCCGTTGCCGAGACCGTCTCCCGCTGGACACCGCCGGCTGGACGGGATGCGGTCATCGGCGCCGTCTTCTGTGCCCACCGGCGGGGCGAACCCGGCCCGGGCGAGGCGGGAGAGCCGATCTGGCTCGGCGCCGTGCTCATGCTCGGCCGCGCGGTGGTCGAACGGGCCACCCTGCGCTCGGTGACCGGTGCCGGCTACGCCCCCGGCCTTCTCGCCCTCAGGGAGGGTCCGGCCCTCGAGCTGGCGGTGCGAGCGCTCCGGTTGGCCCCCGACGTCCTCCTGGTGGACGCCACCGGGAGCGACCACCCGCACGGAGGCGGTCTCGCCCTCCACCTCGGAGCCCGCCTCGGCACTCCGACGGTTGGGGTGACCGACCGGCCGCTGATCGCGCAGGGGTCACCGCCGGGGGCGACGAGCGGCTCGGTGGCCGAGCTGCGTCTCGGGAGTGCCCTCGTCGGGTATCAGCTCCGGAGCGCCGTCGGGACACGCCCCATCGCAGTCCACGCCGCCTGGAGGACGTCACCGGAGGTGGCGCTGGAGGTAGTCCGCCTGGCGCTCCTCCGACACCGCACCCCCGAGCCCCTGCGAGAGGCACGGCGGATTGCCCGTGCGCTGCGGTACGAGGAGACCAGGAGCGACCCCGCCTGAGTAGGGCGCCGGCCGCTCGCTCTGGACCCCGCGGTTCGACGCGGTCAGAATGTGAACGTTCCGGTGATCGGGAGACGGAGGCCGAGAAGGCGGCGAGGCGGGAAGCCTGAGGGATCCATGCTGCAGGTGGCTCGACGCCGGCCCGGACAGTTCGTCACCGGCACACGACGGCACGTTCTTTCCCGGACGCTGCTGGCCGTCGGTGCGTCGGCCGTGCTCTTCGCTCCAGCACTCGCAAACCCCGTCGTCGCGCACGGACAGGCTGCATCCGGCTCCGGGTACTGTGCCACGCGAACCGTGGACAACGCGAACGGCCAGCCGACCACGGGCTACGACCTGGGATCCGAGTTCGACGACGTGTACACCTGCGGGCCCATTCCGGGTGGGTATCCCGGCTTCCAGTGTGTCGACTACGTGACGCGGTACTTCAACCAGGCGTTCCAGAGCATCGCCGACGATGAGCAGTACATCGACGACGGCAGGGATGCCGCTGAGATCCTCAACGCCAGCTTCCCGCAGTTCCCGCTGGTGCCGCCGGCCCCGGGGAGCGGCGTGAGCGCTCTCACGGGAGCGGGTCAGCTCCCGCTGGCCGGGGACATCATCAGCATGTGGGGACCATCGACCTCCGACCTGTACGGCCATACGGGCGTGGTCACCGGCACGTCGGTCAACCTGCGGGGCACCGGAACCATCAGCCTCGATGACGAGAACGCCACCTCGAGCGGCAGTGACACCATCAACGTCAACGACGGGACCGTCACCTACGGCCCTCCGCCGCTGAACGGCAGTCCCAATATCTACTACTACGACAGCTTCCAGTGGCTGGAGCTCGCGGCGGCGCTGGCAAGCACACCGTGATCAGACGGCACGCCGCAGCGTCCGGGTGAGGCCCGCTCCCGTGACCACGGCGCCGGCCCGGCTCCAGGGCGTCGCAGCTCTGGGCGTCCTCGTTCTCGTGGCCGGGTGCGCCTCGGCCGCGGTCGCGAGCAGCCCGACGCCGTCGCACGGCTCCCAGCCGGCGCGGCAGTCGATGCCGGCATCGGCGGCCCCACCCACCCCAACGCCATCGGTGCCCACCTTCGTCTTCGCGAACCTGGCAGGCTCGTACCTCGACTACACCTCGACGGTGACCTTCGTCAGCGCCTCCGGGACGGTGATCGGCTCATTCCAGTGCGCCAACAGCGCCAGCACCTGCGATCAACCCGTCACCGACACCAACAACTACATCGGTGGGTCGACGGCCCTGCTGGCCAGCGATGAGATTCCGGAGACAGGCGGGGGGGTCGCGGTGGACGGCTACTCGGTTCTCGAGAAGGACGGCACCGTTGAGACGGTCGCGGCGTCCCTGACCCAGCTTCTGGACCTGGTTGTGGACGGCGCCCCCGGGGTCTTCCTCGTCGGGCCCGACACCCTCTTCGCCACCATCGACGCGGCCGACGGGGCTGTCGATTTCGACCAGATCGAGCTCGAGACCGGGACCGTCGACCAGCTCATCTCCGCCGGCCCGCTGTCCAGCTCCGGAAGCTTCCTGTTCCAGGCGGAGAACATCGACCCCTCTCTGCACCTGATCTCGTTCCTGGTCTCCGACGCCACCCTCAACGGTCGCCTGCTCAGCGGCGTCGAGGTCGCCGTCCTGAACTTGGAAACCGAAGGGATCACGGTGAGAGACGTTCCGGCCGCCGCTGCCGATGACCTCCAGCCCTTCGAGGGTTCCTACACGGGCCTGGTGACGGCTGATGGCTCCCTGCTGGCGTACGGCTCGGGCCAGGTCACCAACATCCTCAATCTGAACAGCGGTCATGATGCCGTGGTACCCGGGGCCTGGACCTCGGACGGTGAGGTGAACTCGGTGCTGTTCTCACCCGGCGACAGCTACGTTGCGCTCTCCGACGGGAACGACGACATCGAGGTCGCTCAGACCGACGACGGGGCCGTCGTGCGGACCATCACGGTCCCCGGTGACGAGCTCGACTTCATGGCGCCCATGGGTTGGGCCGGCTCCTCCAGTCTGGCGTTCGTCACGAACACGACCTCCGTGAACGGGATGTTCGACCCCAACGCCGAGATCGCCCACGTCCTGAGTCTGCCGAGTGGAGGGGTGGACAGCGTGGGGTCCGGTCTGGGCGAGCTGATGGCGGTGCTGCCCTGAGCGTCCTCGCGGAGTGCCGGGGCAGCCGGGAGGCGGTTATCCTCGGGTGGTGCCGGTCTCTGCGGCATCCGGCACACCCGATCGAGGAGCACAGGAATGCCCGAGCGAGGGTCCGAACCCACCTCCGGCGGAGCCCACGGCGACCCCGGCGAGGGGACCGGGGTGGTCACCAAGCTGAGCCCTCGCCCCGTGCCGGAGACCGTCGACCGCCTGGTATCGGCGGTGGAGGCTCGGGGGATGAAGGTCTTCGCTGTGATCGACCACAGCGGAGAGGCTGAGGGGGCGGAGCTCGAGTTGCGCGACACCAAGGTCGTGATCTTCGGCAGCCCGCAGGCCGGCACGCCGGTGATGGTGGCGGCGCCGCTGGCGGCGCTCGACCTTCCCCTCAGGGTGCTGGTCTGGACGGACGGGAACCAGACCAAGCTCAGCTACACGTCTCCGGCAGAGTTCGCCGCCCGATACCGGCTGACGGCCGACCTGGCGAGCAGGTTGGCTGGCATCGACGCCCTCACCGACATGGTGGTCGGCGCGTAGCGCGAGCTCCTCCTCGGGTGGCCGGTCCACACCCCGGCGGGGCGCGGCCGGACCCCGGGCGGATTCGCGTCCGCCCGCGGTCCGGTGGCTCGATCGGCTGCCGCCGCCTTATCCGGTGGCAGCGCCCGCCGCGGCCCCCGTGCCGGCCGTCACCTCGGCGAGGGTGTCCGCGCCGATGATGTCGAGAACGATGATCGGCTCGTCGCCCACCACCCAGGTGTCGTTGCCCGGGAAGGATCAGCCGGAGCGGCGGCTCCACCAGTGGCGCGCCCGCTGCCGCAGCCGCTCCTCGAGCTCGTCGATCCTGGCCTGCAGCTCCTGCATTCGGGCCAGCGCCGCCTGGGTGTTCTGCTCGGCGCTGTCCACCAGGGCCGTCTGATCGTCCAGCCGGGCCCGCAGCTCGTCGGCCTGGGCAAAGGCCTGCCCGGTGCTCTCCTCGGCACTCTCGATCGCGGAGATCTGCTGGTGGATCACCCCGACCAGGTCGCGCTCGCGCTCGAAGGCGATCCGCTCGGCGCCGGCGTGGGCCTCCATCTCGACCCGAGCCCGCTCCCGCCAGTCGGCGAGGCCGCGTTCCAAGAGTGCGATCCGGGCGTCCTTCTCGACCAGGAGCTCGCCGAGCCTGGCGATCTCCACCACCTGGTCGATCTCGTGGAGCTGGTGGGGCAGCACCGCCGATTCGACGGCGCTGTCGATCGCGGTCCTGGTGGCGAACCGCGGCGGGGTGGTCGGGTGGCCGATCAACTCGACGACCGCGCCATCGGTGGACGGCGGCGGCGGAGGTGGTGCGAGGAACGCCGTGGAGGGGTTCCTGTTCAGGGCCGACCCCTCCGGCCGAAGGCCCTCGGACCCGGGGGCATGAGCCTGAACCGCCATGGGATGAACCTCCTGCTGCGACGTTGAGTGGGGGTGAGGGACAGCCAGCGTGAAGGCTACACCAGAGAGGGCGGCTGTGCCCGCCGATGGAGAGGACACGGGCCCGCGCGGTACGCTCAGGGCCATGAGCGCTCAGGATCTCGACGCCTACTGCGACACCCACCAGGCACGCTTCGTCGAAGAATTGGTCGAATTCTGCCGGATCCCCTCGATCTCGGCCGACCCCGCCCACGCGGCCGACGTCCGGCGCAGCGCCGAGCGCCTCGCCCGGGCGGCCCTCGATGCCGGCTTCGCGAAGGCGGAGCTGATCGAGACCCCCGGCCACCCCGCCGTCTACGCCGAGAGGCTCGTCGACCCGGCGCTGCCCACCGCCCTGATCTACGGCCACCACGACGTCCAGCCCGTCGACCCCCTGGACGAATGGACGACGCCACCCTTCGAGCTGTCCCTGGTCGACGGGGTGCTCCACGGCCGCGGGTCCGCCGACGACAAGGGCCAGGTCTGGATGCAGCTCAAGGCGGTCGAGGCCCATCTCCGCACCCGCGGTGAGCTGCCCCTGAACCTCAAGCTCATCGTGGAGGGGGAGGAGGAGGTCGGCTCCCTCCACTTCGAGGGGCTGATCCGGGCCGAATCGAGGCGTCTCGACGCGGACCTCTGCGTCGTCTCCGACACCGCCATGCACGGTCGCGGCCAGCCCTCGATCTGCGTCGGGCTGCGCGGCATGATCGACCTCGAGGTGGAGGTGACCGGCCCCGCGCTGGACCTCCATTCGGGCGAGTTCGGAGGGACGGTCCTCAACCCGCTGGAGGCGCTCTCCCGGATCCTCGCCTCGCTGCGCGACCCGGAGACCGGGCGGGTCACCGTCCCCGGCTTCTACGACGAGGTGGTGGAGCTGACTCCCGCGGAGCGGGCCCAGGTCGCGGCGGCGCCCTTCGACGAGGCCGCCTACCGGGCTCTGGCCGGCGGAGTTCCGGTCACCTTCGGCGAGAAGGGGTACACCACCACCGAGCGGCGGACGGTGCGCCCGACCCTGGAGATCAACGGGATCTGGGGCGGCTACCAGGGGCCGGGGCCCAAGACGATCATCCCGGCCCGGGCGGGGGCCAAGATCACCTGCCGGCTGGTGCCCCGGCAGCGACCGGACGACATCGTCGCCCGGGTGCGGGCCGCCATCGAGGCGGCGACACCGGCCGCCGTCCGGGTCTCGGTGACGGCGGGGTCGGCGAATCACCCGGTGGTCACCGCCACCGACCACCCCGGGGTCAGGGCGGCCGCGGCTGCGATGGCGGAGGTCTTCGGCGTCGAGCCCTACTACACCCGGGAGGGCGGCTCGATCCACCCGGTGGAGATGTTCGACCGGCTGCTCGGCGTCCCCACCGTGCTGGTGGGCTTCGGGCTCCCCGACGACCGCATTCACGCCCCCAACGAGAAGTTCGACCTGGAGCAGTTCCGTGCCGGCATCAGGGTGCTGACCCGCTTGTGGGACGGGCTGGCCTCGACCCTGCCTCGGCGGGCGGCCCACGGGCGCTGACGAACCGGCCGGGGATGCCTCCGGCGGTGACCCTCCGCGGGAGGCGACCCGCGGAGAGCAGCTCACGAACCCTCGGCGGGAACGGGTGACCCGCGGAATGACAGCTCCGCCATCATGTAAAGACGTCTTGACAAGGTGTCCATGTGGCGCGTATGCTCCGTCCCCGTCGGATTGGCGATGGCGGTGGTGATGCGATGAGCTGGCAGCCCCCCTCGGCGCCGCCTCCGGGCGGCTACACCCCGCCACCGGGTGGCTATGCCCCGCCCCCGGGCGGCTATGCCCCGCCCCCGAGCGGATACGGCCCGCCCCCGGGCTACCCCGCCTACCCGGCCGGACCCTACGGCTCCCCGGGCCCGGGCGCGGGGCTGGAGTACGTCGGCTTCGGTCGCCGCGTGGGTGGATGCGCCATCGACGCGCTGATCATGGCCGTGCCGGCCGCTGTCGTCTTCAGCATCCTCTTCGGGTCGCAGCTCAGCACCTACATCAACCAGGTTTCTGCTGCACGACAGGCCGGCCAGGCCACTCCGGCGCTGGTGCTGACCGGCGGTGGCCTGGTCTTCTACTCCCTCTTCGGCTTTGCGATCAGCGTCCTCTACTTCGGCTTCCTGGTGGCGGGGTGGGGCAGCACCGTGGGCCAGAGGGCAGTCGGAGCCCGGGTGGTCTGCGAGGAGGACACGGCCCGCAGCCTGCCGCTGGGTCGCGCGCTGGCGCGCTCGGTCTTCTTCTGGGGGCCCGCTCTCCTGGACGAGGTGCGCGTGGTCAGCGACTTCGCCCTGTTGCTGGTGCTGCTGGCGGGGCTCTGGGTCCTCTGGGATGCCCGGAAACAGGGGTTGCATGACAAGCTGGGCCGGGCCCTGGTCGTGAGGCCGGGCCTGCCTCCGCCGGTGGCCGCGTACGGCCAGCCGGCGTACCCGTACGCGTACTCGCCCTCTCCCGCCCCCGGCCCGCCGCAGTACCCGCCACCGTACCCGCCGCAGTACCCGCCCGCACCGCCGACGGGTCCCTGAGCTGCGACGACGAGGCGCGGATGGCCACCGGCTCCCGCGTGCGAGCCCCGCGTCGGTGAACCGGCGATGCGGCTGACACGATGAGCTGGCAGCCTGCTGCAATACCGCCACCCGGGTACGGCGCGCCCGGCGGCCACGCTCCCCCGCCCGCCCCCCCCGGGGGCGCCTACAGCGCCGGCCCCACCCCGTGGGGCCCGGCTCCGGGGTTGGAGTACGCGACCTTCCCACGACGGCTCGCCGGATACCTGCTCGACGCCGTGATCGTCGGCGTGCCCACCGGGACGGTGTTCCTCGCCGCCATCTGGTCAACGCTGTCCACTTAACATCCATCAGGCCGTCAGCGCCGCCCAGAACAACCTGCCGGCTCCGCAGCTCGCGCTCCCGTTCCGCGCGGTGGTCGTCTACGGCATCGTCGATTGCGTGGTCAGCGCCCTCTACTTCGGCGTCCTCGTGAGCGCTTGGGGCAGCACGGTGGGCCAGAGGGCGGCGGGCGTGCGGGTGGTCCGTCTGGAGGACCCGAGCCGCCGCCTGCCGCTCGGCCGCGCCCTGCTGCGCGCGGTCATCTGGTGGGGCGCCGCGGCTCTCGGCCTGGTGCCGATCCTGGGCGACGCCGCCAGCTTGGCCGTGCTCCTCGCCGTGCTCTGGGTGATCTGGGACCCGCGCAACCAGGGGCTGCACGACAAGCTCGGTCGGGCCCTGGTGGTGAGACCCGCGAGCCCTCTGCCCGCCTGGCAGTACTGGCCGGCGCCCTCCCCGTTCCCGCCGGCCGGCTATCTCTACCCGCCCTATCCCTATCCGTATCCTCCTGCCACTCCCTATCCGTATCCTCCTGCCACCGCGTCAGCCCCCGCCGCCTGGCCCGGGCCGGCGATCCCGAAGCCGCCCCAGGACCCGCCCGCGTCCGCCGCCGTTCCCTGATCCGCCCCCATGTGGAGGGGGTTCGTGAGCAGGGGTCGATGACCGAGGCGCCTGCCCATCGGCGGGCACTCCTCGTGACCTCCGCCCCTGACGGCGGAGAGGCTCCGGCGGCTATCCTCCCGGCCATGACCTTCATCGAATCGATCTCCGCCCAAGAAGTTCTCGACTCCCGGGGCAACCCGACGGTCGAGGTTCACGTCGAGCTGGCCAGCGGCTGGGAGGGCCAGGCCATCATCCCGAGCGGCGCCAGCACCGGGGTGCACGAGGCCGTCGAGCTGCGCGACGGCGACAAGTCGCGGTACGGCGGCAAGGGCGTTCTGCAGGCGGTCAACAACGTGGTCGATGTGATCGCCCCCGAGGTGATCGGCATGGACGCGCTCGACCAGTCCGCCCTCGACGCCCGCCTCTGCGAGCTGGACGGCACCGAGAACAAGGGCCGCCTGGGTGCCAACGCGATCCTCGGGGTGAGCCTCGCCAGTGCCCGGGCCGCCTGCGAGTCCACCGGGCTGCCCCTCTACCGCTACCTGGGCGGGGTGGGGGCGGTCACTCTGCCGGTGCCCCAATTCAACTGCCTCAACGGGGGCGCCCACGCCCAGACCTCGGTCGACTTCCAGGAATTCATGTTCATCCCGCTCGGGACACCGACCTTCGCCGAGGCGCTCCGCGCCGGCAGCGAGTGCTTCCACGCCCTGCGCGCCGTTCTCAAGGAGAAGGGGCACGCCACCGGGCAGGGCGACGAGGGCGGCTTCGCCCCCTCGCTGAAGCACAACGAGGAGGCCGTCGAGCTGCTCGTCGAGGCCATCTTGAAGGCCGGGTACGTGCCCGGCAAGGACGTCGGGATCGGGCTCGACCCGGCCGTCTCCGGACTTTTCCACGATGGCCACTACGTCCTCAAGGGGGAGGGGCGGACCCTGGGGCCCGTCGAGATGGTCGAGCTCTGGACCTCCTGGCTGGACCGCTACCCGATCGTCTCCCTCGAGGACGGCATGGCCGAGGAGGACTGGGACGGCTGGGTGCTGCTGACCAAGAGGCTGGGCGACCGGGTCCAGCTGGTGGGCGACGACAACTTCGTGACCAACGCCAAGCTCCTGCAGAAGGGCATCGACCTCGGTGCCGCGAACTCCGTGCTCATCAAGCTCAACCAGATCGGGACGCTGACCGAGACCATGCAGACGGTCGCCCTCGGAAGGGCGCACGGCTACAACCCGGTGGTCAGCCACCGCAGCGGCGAGACCGAGGACACCTTCATCGCCGACTTCGTGGTCGCCATCAACGGGGGTCAGCTCAAGACCGGGGCGCCGTCCCGGTCGGAGCGGGTCGCCAAGTACAACCGGCTGCTCCGCATCGAGCGCGAGCTGGGCAGCTCCGCCGTCTACGCCGGCTGGGGAGCGCTTCCGCGGGCCCCGAAGGCGTGATGCCGGGCCCGGCGAGCGGCCGGGGTCGGGGGCGGCGGCGGTGACACGGCCGCCCCGCCCGTCCACGGTCGCGGCCCGGGCCGGCATGCCGGAGCCGTCACCGGGCGGCGTCCCGCTCGTCGAGGCGCCGTCGCTGGCCTCGGTCGACTCCTTCCCGGACCTGGCCGACCTGGACCGGGTGATGGCCGCGGGCCGCAGCGGGTACCGCCGCTACGGCAACCCCAGCGTGCACCGGCTCGAGGAGGCGCTGGGCGCCCTCGAGGGCTGGGGCCTGGATGAGCCACCCCTCTGCCGAGTCACGTCCAGCGGCCAGGCCGCCCTCCTCCTGGCGCTGAGCACCCTGGTCGAGCCCGGAAGGCGCCGGGTGGTGCTGCTCCGCCCCTGCTACGGCGGCAGCGAGAGCCTCATCGCGGGGCCGCTCGCCGCCTTCGGGGTGGAGCCGGTGATCGTCGACCTGCCGCCCCCGGGGGAGGTCGCCCACCAGCTCGATGCGGTGGGGGAGGCGCTCTCCCCGGAGGTCGCGTGCGTGGTGGCCGAGACGATCGGGAACCCGCTGCTCGGGGTCCTGGACCTCCCCGCCCTGACGGCTCTCTGCGGTTCCGCCGGGGTCGCCACCGTCATCGACAACACCTTCGCCACCCCCTTCCTGCTCCGCCCCCTGGAGATGGGCGCCGACCTCGTCTTCCACAGCCTGACCAAGCAGCTGTCGGGGCACACCGACGTTCTCGGGGGAGCACTGGTCGTCCGCGCCGGCCACCCGGCGGCGGACCGGCTCGACGCCCACTCCCGGAGCCTGGGGGCGGTGCTGGCGCCGTTCGACGCCTTCCTCAGCCTGCGCGGGCTGCGCACCGCCGGACTGCGGACCGAGCGCGGCACCGCCAGCGCGGCGGCGCTGGACCGGCTGGCCGCCGCTCATCCGGCGGTCGCCGCCGTCCACTACCCCGGGTCGCGTGGCCCCGAGGAGGAGGCGCTTGCCGCGCGTCTGCTGCCGCGGGGGAGGGGCTCGATGGTGGCCATGGACCTGGGCACGCGGGAGCGGGCCGACGCCCTGCTGCGCGCCCTGCCGGGGGTGCGGCTCGCCCCGTCCCTCGGCGAGGTGGCGACCACCGTCAGCCACCCGGGGGTGAGCTCGCATCGCAATCTGAGACCGGCCGAACGCCGGGCCCTCGGGATCGGCGACGGTCTGCTCCGATTCTCGGTGGGCATCGAGGACATCGACGACCTGACCGCGGAGCTGGGGGCGGCCCTGGACGCCGTCGTGGGTACCATGGGCCCAGCCAACCCACGGAGGAGCAGGGGCGCATGACCATCATCCGGCTCGTCAACGGCTCGGACGCCGCCGTGCGGCTCTCCGTCGAGGAGACCCTGGCGGCGCTCCACGTGAAGCCTGGAGAGGGTGGGTTCGTCGAGCTCCCGGGCGACGACGGGCCGATCTATATCCGTCCGAGCGGCGTCATCGCCGTCTTCGCGGACTCGCGCAAGGGCAGCGCCGGCTTCCACGTGGGCGTCTCCGAAGCCGCGAGCTGATCGGCCGCCCAGTGGCGGGCGGACGGCGCGACCGCGGTGGCCCGGCGGTGGCGCTCAGTGATAATGGCCGGAATGCCCGGTTCCGACCCCCAGCTCTCCATCGTGCCGTCGCGCCTCGGCGCCGGCCTGCTGGACCTGATCGGCAACACCCCGCTGCTGCGCATCCGCCTTTTCGAGGACGAGCTGCCCGGGGTGCAGGTCTTCGCCAAGGCGGAGTACCGCAATCCCGGCGGCTCGGTGAAGGACAGGCCGGCGCTCCGGATGATCACCGAGGCCGAGCGCCAGGGTCTGCTCACACCGGACCGGGTGATCCTCGACGCCACCAGCGGCAATACCGGGGTCGCCTACGCAATGATCGGCGCCGCCAAGGGCTACCGGGTGCACCTGGTGATGCCGCGCAACGTGAGCACCGAGCGCCGGGCCCTGGTCCATGCCTACGGGGCGGAGGTGACCTTCAGCGACCCCATGGAGGGGAGCGACGGCGCCATCCGCCTCTGCCGGGAGGTGCTGGCCGCCGATCCCGACCGCTACTACATGCCCGACCAGTACAACAACCCCGAGAACTGGCGCGCCCACTACCACGGCACCGCGGCCGAGATCTGGGAGCAGACGCGCGGGTCGGTCACCCACTTCGTGGCCGCGCTGGGGACGGGCGGGACCTTCGTCGGCACCGGGCGGAGGCTGCGCGAGCTCAATCCCGAGGTCGGCCTGTACAGCGTCCAGCCCGAGTCCCCATGGCACGGTCTGGAGGGCCTCAAGCACATGCGGAGCGCGATGGTTCCGGGCATCTATGACCCAAACCTCGCGGACCGCGACCTGGGCGCCCCCACCGAGGAGGCCTACGACCTGGCCCGGCGCCTGGCCGCCACCGAGGGCATCCTGGCCGGGCACTCCAGCGGTGCCAATCTCTGGGGGGTGCGCGAGGTCGCCCGGGAGATCGCGAGCGGCGTGATCGTCACCGTCCTCTGCGACGGCGGCGACCGCTACCTGAGCGGCGGCCTGTACGGGTTGACGCCGCCGTGAGCGTCGCCGCGGTGCGCTGTGGCGGCGCCGCCCACGCGGCCATCCGGCGCCTGGCCGAGGCCGCCTATCCGCATGAGGGCTGCGGGGTGCTGATCGGCGGCCACGACGCGGACACGGTCGTGGTCCAGGAGGCCAGCTCGGGGCGCAACCTGTGGACCGAGAGGCTGGCGGACCGCTACGACCTCGATCCGGCCGACATCCTGGCCGCCGATCGCAGCGCCCGGGCCCGCGGGCTGGACGTGGTCGGTTTCTGGCACAGCCACCCGGACCACCCGGCGCGGCCGTCGCAGCTCGACTCCGACCGGGCCTGGGACGACTACGCGTACCTCATTGTCAACACGGTGGTCGGGGGGAGCGGAGACCTCAACGCCTTCAGCCTGGAGGCCGAGGGGCGGGGATTGCGCGAGATCGCCCTGGAGCTGGAGGGCGGGACATCGTGAACCCGTCCGGGGGGACGGTGCGCACCCGGCGCGCCCGGCGGCGCGGGGGCGACTCCTCCCTGGGGCCGGTGAGCGGCATCGTCGCCATCGTCGGCCGGCCCAACGTCGGCAAGTCGACCCTCTTCAACCGGCTCACCGGGCAGCGGCAGGCGATCGTCGACGAGACCGCCGGGCTCACCCGGGACCGCCTCTACGGCGTGGCCGAGTGGCGCGGCCGCCGCTTCACCCTGGTCGACACCGCCGGCCTCGACCCGGCGCTGGTCCCCGAGGACCCGGGGATCGCCGAGCTGACCCGGGGCACCCAGCAGCAGGCGAGGCTGGCCATCGAGGAGGCCGACCTCTGCATCCTGATGGTCGATGTCCGCGCCGGGGTGACCGGTCTGGACGAGGACGTGGCGGCGATCCTGCGCTCCGGGGGCAAGCCCGTGATCCTGGCCGGCAACAAGGCGGACTCGTCCACCGACCCGTACTACGCCCACGAGCTGTACCGGCTCGGCCTCGGCGAGCCACGCCTGATCTCGGCCCTCACCGGCACCGACACCGGCGACCTGCTCGACGAGGTTGTGGAGCGGCTGCCCCCATCGGAGGGGGACGCCGCGGAGCGGGTCGACGAGCTGCGGGTCGCCATCATCGGCCGGCCCAACGTCGGCAAGTCGTCGCTGCTCAACCACCTGGTGGGGGAGGAGCGGGCGTTGGTGTCACCCGTGGCCGGAACCACCCGGGACACCGTCGACACCGTGGTCGAGCACGGCGGGCGCCAGGTCCGGCTGGTCGACACCGCCGGGATCCGGCGCCGGGGCGTGGTGAGCACCGACGTCGAGCACTACAGCCTGCTGCGGGCGATGCGCGCCCTGGAGCGGAGCGACGTGGCCCTGGTGGTGATCGACAGCTCGGAGGGGATCGTCGCCCAGGACCGGCACATCGCCGGCTACGCCGGCGACGCCGGCAAGGGCGTGGTGGTGATCGCCAACAAGTGGGACCTGGTGCCCCAGGAGGACCGCGCCGACCCCGAGACCCTGAAGAAGATCGCCGCCGCCTTCGACTTCGTCCCCGGCGTCCCGGTGCTGACGGTGAGCGCGCTGCTGGGGCGCAATGTTCCCAAGGTGCTCGACACCGCCGCCCAGGTCGCCGACGCCCGGGCGACCCGGATGCCCACCCCCGCCCTCAACCAGCTGCTCCGCGAGGCGGTGGCGACCCGGCCCCCGGCGATGCACCGGGGACGCCGGCTCAAGCTCCTCTACGCCACCCAGGCGAGCTCGCCGAACCCGACCGTGGTCCTCTTCGTCAACGACCCCGAGCTGCTCCACTTCTCGTACGAGCGGTATCTGGAGAACCGGATCCGCGCCGTCTTCGGCTTCGCCGGGGTGCGGCTCCGGATCGTGGCCCGCCGGCGCGCCGACAACGAGGGCTGAGCTCTCGTGCTCGCCGGAGGCCCACGTCGCTCTCGCCATCCCGCCAGCCGGGCTCCCCGCGGGTTCCGTGACAGGGGTCCAGGTGTGTGAGTCGCGTACGGTCGAGCGCATTTCGTGACGAACAGTTCGTCACGAAATATGTGGCGACCCCCCGGGAGGAGAAGGGAGGCGGCGGCCGGACCGCGCGGCTGCTCGGCCACCGCCCGAGGCGCGGCCGGGATCACCCCCAGGGGGTTGGGCGGCCGGGATCACCCCCCGGGGCGCTCCGATCGGGATCACCCTCCGTGGCGTTTCGATCGGGATCACTCCCAGGGGCGCTGCGCCCTGCGTCCCCAGTAGGCGGCGGGCGGCTCGGCGAGCTCGGGCAGGTCCGGGACCGTGACCTCGCCGGCGCGCAGGTTGCTGAGCAGCTGACCGGCGGTCGCGGCGCCGCTCAGCACCACCGAGGCCCACGGCCGCGCCAGCGCGGCCGCGATGGCGAGCGCGTCGGGGCCGGCGCCCGACGCCTCGGCCGCGTCGCCGAGCGGCGTGCCCGGCCGTCCGGCGTCACCGCGCGCGGTCAGCCGGCCGTTGGCCACCGCCTCCTTGACGATCACCGCCCACCCCGCCCGGGCGGCCTCTACCAGGGCGGGCTCGACCGACGTCTCGAGCAGGTTCCAGGTCGCCTGGACGGCGCCGAAGAGGGGCGCGCCGTCGATGCTGATGGAGAGCGCCCGGCGGATGGTCTCGGCCTGGGCCGGCCCCGAGGTCGTGATCCCGAGCAGCAAACCGAGGTCGCGCTGCCGTGCCAGGGCGAGGTGCAGGGGCCGGTTGACCAGCACCGCGGACTCCAGGGTCGCGGAGTGGACCTGGTAGAGGCGGAGGTGGGCGCCGAGCAGAGCGCGACTCTCCGCGTACTGGCGCTCGAAGGTGGCCAGGGAGTGATCCTTGACCTCGTGCACGGCGGCCGCCGGGTCCCAGCCGCCCACGTAGGTGTAGCCCCACTTGGAGCCGACGACGACGTCGTCCGGTTCGGTCACCGCCAGCCAGCCGGCCACGAAGGCCTCGGCCGACCCGTACGAGCGGGCGCAGTCGAAGTAGCGGACCCCCGCCCCGTATGCGGCGTCCAGCACCTCCCAGCTGCGCCGGCGGAAGGCGTCCTCGGAGCGGTCCTCGCCGAAGTCGTCGGCCCGCCCGGTGGTGATGTACGCCGGTCGCCCGAGCGCGGCCATGCCCAGGCCGATGCGGCTCACCCGGGGGCCGTCGCGTCCCAGCTCCACCGTCTGCACGCGACCACGATAGCCGCCGCGGACGGCGGGTGGGAGATCCCCGCCGCCGCGGGTGGCGCCGGGGACGCCTCAGGCCGGTGCCGCTGAGGCGCGCACCAGGCCGCGCTCCACGTACCAGGCGAGCGCCCGCCGCAGGGTGTCCTCGAGCGGGGTGTAGGCGAACCCCAGCTCCCGTGCGGCCGGGGCGCCGTCGTAGGCGTGGCCGTGGGCGAGGGTGCGCAGCATCTCGCGGCAGACCGGGGCCCGGCGCCCTGCCATCCGGAAGCCCAGCCCCGCCACCGACGCGGCGGCGACCGCCGGGCGAGCCGGAAGGAAGTGGATCGGATGGGTCCGTCCGGCGATCGAGCCGAGGGTGCGCACCATCTCCGAGATCCGCTGGGTGGCGCCGCTGATCACGTAGGGGTGAAGCGGCTCTCCGCGGGTGGCGGCGAGCAGGTGGGCCTCGGCGCAGTCGGCGATGTCGACCAGGCTGACCGGGGCGTCGACGATCCAGTGCAGCCGGCCGTTCACGTAGCGGATCAGCCAGCGCGCGGTGCCGGTGGTGCGGCCGGGTCCCTGCACGGACGAGGGATTGAGGCAGACGAGCTCGACGCCCAACCGGGGCGCGAGCTCGGTGACCTGGCGCTCCGCCTCGTACTTGGAGCGCTCGTACTCGGAGAGGAAGCGACGCCGGTCGAGGCCCGGTCGGTCCGGATCCGGGGTGCTGTCCAGGGTGGCCGCCGACGAGGTGTAGACGATGCGGCGCACCCCCGCCGCGGCGGCCGCCCGGACCACGCAGACCGAGCCGGCGACGTTGTTGCGCATCAGTGGGGCGGGGTCGGGAAGGCACATCCTGTTCAGCCCCGCGACGTGGAAGACGACCTCGCAGCCCCGCATCGCGGTGACCAGACCCTCGGCGTCGAGGATGTCCCCGGTCACCGGCTGGGCCCCCGCGCTCCGGACCCGTCCGGCCGCGTCCGCGCCGCGCACCAGGGCGCGCACCTCCTGGCCGTCGCGCAGCAGCCGCTCGAGCACCGCCCCCCCGACGAACCCGCCGGCCCCGGTGATGAGGACCGGGGCGTTCAAGCGGTCCGGCGCGGCGCGGAGCCGCGCAGGGTGCTGGCGGCCCAGCGCGCCAGGTAATCGGCGGCGGAGACGACGGTCAGCACGGCCGCGAGCCAGAGGGCCCACTCGCCGATGCCGGTGGGGCCGAGGCGCAGGTCCACCCGGAGCAGCAGCAGGATGATGGCGACGAACTGGACGGCGGCCTTCACGCGTCCCAGCTGCGACGATCTGATCACCCTCCCGGTGACGGCCACCGAGCCGCGCAGCCCCATCACCATCAGCTCGCGGCAGACGATGATCATCACCGCCCAGGGGGAGGCCTGTCCGATGCTGGTCAGGGCGATCAGGACACCCCCGACCAGGACCTTGTCGGCGGTCGTGTCCAGGAAGCTGCCGGTGGTGGTGGTCACGCCCCACCGGCGCGCCAGGTAGCCGTCCAGGTAATCGGTGCTGGCGGCGAGCGCGAAGGCCACCGCCGCCCAGCGGCCCTGTCCGGCCAGGGCCAGCGCCGCGACCACCGGGGTCATCGCGAGCCGCAGCGTCGTCGTGGTGCCCACGAAGGCGGTCCGTCCCCGCGACGGCGCGCGCGGCGCTGCCACCACGCTCAGGGGGCTCGACGGTGCACCGGCTCCCTCAGGAAGCGGAGGCGGAGCCCCCAGGATCGGCGCGACGGGAGGGGACCGGCGAGCCATGTCGGGGAGCAATGGTCGCACGTCCGGCGTCACCCGAGATGAGGCCCCGGACGGCCGCCCCGTCCGCAAGCTCGAGCGCCTTCCGGGCCAGCTCCGCGCACTCCGTGGTGTCCGCAGCGCGCACCGCCTCCTTGACCCTGGCGACCGAGGGCACGGCGACGGACAGCTCCCTCACCCCGAGGCCGAGGAGGAGGGGGACCGCGGCGACGTCCCCCGCCAGCTCACCGCAGACCCCGACCCACCTTCCCCTCGCCCGGGCGGCCTCGACGGTCGCCGCGATGAGCCGCAGCGTGGCGGGATGGAGGGCGTCGGCCAGCGTGGCCACCTCCGCGTTGCCGCGATCGGCGGCGAGGGTGTACTGGGAGAGGTCGTTGGTCCCCAGGGAGAAGAAGTCGACCTGCTCGGCGAGCCGGGCGGCGGTCAGGGCGGCGGAGGGGACCTCCACCATGACGCCCACCTCCAGCGAGACCGGCTCCGATCCCACCGCCTCCGCGAGCAGGGCGCGGGCCCGGGCGACCTCGCCGGCGTCGGCGACCATGGGGAACATCACCCGCACCGGGAAGCGCCGCGCGGTGGCGACCACCGCCCGCAGCTGGGCGGCCAGCACCTCGGGCCTGGCCAGGCCGAGCCGGATGCCGCGGAGCCCGAGGGCCGGGTTGTCCTCGTGGACCGTGCGGAGATAGGGGAGGGGCTTGTCGGCACCGACGTCCAGGGTCCTGATGGTGAGGGGACGGCCCTCCAAGCGGTGGGCGATCTCCGCGTAGGCGCGCTCCTGGGCCTCCGCGTCGGGCATGGACTCCGCCTCCAGGAAGAGGAACTCGGTGCGCAGCAGGCCGACGCCGTCGGCGCCGGCCTCGACCGCCCGCGACGCCTCCTCGACCGCGCCGAGGTTGGCCGCCACCTCCACCGCAACCCCGTCCCGGGTCAGCGCCGGGCTGTGGGCGGCGGCCGCGGCGCGGGCCTCGCGGCGCCTCTCGGAGCGCGCCTCGGCACGGGCCAACCGGACTGTCTCGGGTGACGGGTCGAGGATCAGGGTTCCCCGCCGGCCGTCCAGCAGCGCCCGCCGTCCGGCTCCCGCGGCGAGCAGGTCGTCGCCCAGGCCAACCACCGCCGGGATCCCCAGGGCCCGGGCCAGGATCGCGCTGTGCGAGGTGGGGCCGCCGCCGGCGGTGGCGATCCCCCTGACCCGCTTCGGATCGAGGGCGGCCGTGTCGGTGGGGGCGAGGTCCTGGGCCACCAGGATCCCCGCCGCGCGGAGCACCGGCGCGGGCCGCCCCAGGAGGCGGTGGAGCACCCGGCGGCTGACCCCCTCCAGGTCGGCGGCGCGCAGGCGCATGTTGGGGTCGTCGAGCCGTTCCCAGGAGCGGCGCAGCCGGGTCGCGACCTCGGACCACGCCCGGGCCGCGTTCAGCCGCCGCCGGGAGATCGCCTCCCGAACCGGCTCCAGCAGCTCGGGGTCCTCGAGAAAGAGGAGGTCGGCGTCGACGATCTCCGCCTCGTAATTCCCCGACCGGGTTCGGGTCTGGTCGCGCAGCTGCTCGAGCTCGGCGCGGGTCGCGGTCACCGCCAGCTCCAGGGTCTCGAGCTCCGAGGCCGGGTCGGTGGCCGCGGTGTCGGGGATCGGCGCATCCGCCTCCTGGAGCACCTGCAGGGTGCCGATGGCGATGCCGGCGGAGGCGGGGATGCCGCGCAGCTCGCCCGGGTGGCCCGGTGGCGGAGGCGGAGTGGGTGGTGCGGGCCGGGCGGCGGATGGTGCGGGGAGCGGGGGCACGGCCCCGGCGGCCGGGGTCGCCGCCGGCTCGTCGTAACGGCGCGCCGCCAGCGCCCGGAGCGCTTCCACCGCCCTCCCGGCGTCGGGCCCGGAGGCGCGCACCACCAGCTCGTGGCCCTCCCGGACCTGGAGGCCGGCGAGGGCGTTGAGGCTGCGCGCGCTCACCAGCGCCGAGCCGGTGGTCGCGTTGCCGGCGAGGACCTGGGCGTCGAGGCCCGCAGTGGCGCGGATCACCCGCGCTGCCGGGCGCGCGTGGAGTCCCAGGGGGATGTCCACCGCGATCCTGGCCTCTGCGACGGGCCCGCTCAGGTCTGGCCCGGCCGCCGGGCCCCCGGCATCCGCGCTGGGCGCGGCCGGCGCCCCGGTGGCGCCGCCCGGGCCACCGACCTGGGCACGCTTGGCGTCCAGGGAGCCGCTGGCCTCCAGCGCCACCCGCTCCAGGGGCTCTCCCAAGCGGGCCGTGACCGCCGCCGCCACCGCGCCCTCGACCAGGGGGGCGGCGCTGAGCAGCACCCGCCGGCGGCGCTCCTCGGGGAGCAGCTCGACCGCCATCTCGGCGGAGAGGACGGCGCTGCCCAGGTCCATCAGCACCAGCACCCCCCGTTTGGACCAGGCCTCCTCGATCGCCGCCGCCACCCGCACGGCGTCGGTGCCCAGGGCGGTCTCGGGCGGGGCCATCCCCCCCGCCGCCACGATCCGGACCTCCTCGCCGGCCATCGCCCGGGCCAGCTCCGCCGCGCCCTCGGCGAGCTGGGCGCTGTGGGAGACCAGGACCAGGCCGACGCACGCCTCACCCGCCGGGGAGCCGCCGGCATCAGTGGCCGCCACGGGCCCGGTGGCGTCAGTGGCCGCCATAGGCCCGGTGGAGCAGCTCCAGGGGATGGATCACCGGGAAGCCGGTGGCCTTCTCGATGTGCCAGCGGCAGGTCTCGCTGTCGCAGAGGACGAGGTCCGGGGCCGTTGCGCGGATGTCGGAGAAGAGGCCGTCGCCCACCGCCATCGAGATCGCGTACTTCTCCCGCTTGATGCCGTAGGTGCCGCCGACCCCGCAGCAGTCGCGATCCAGCTCCACCAGCTTCAGGCCCGGCACCAGGGCCAGGACGTCCAGGGCGGGCTTGCCGATCAATTGATTCTGCTGCTGGCAGGGCGCGTGATAGGCGGCGGTCAGCTCCACCGGTTGGAAGTCGGTCTTCAGCCGGCCCTGCTCGTGCAGGTCGCGGAGGAACTCGAAGATGTCGTAGGTGCGCTCGGAGATGTCGACCAGCGCCGGGTCCTCCACCCCCAGGATCTCGCGGGCCTCGCGCTTGAGCATCAGTCCGCAGCTGGTCGAGGAGGCGATGACCGGGACGTCACCCGGCGCTCCCCGGAGCTGACGGGCCAGCCGGGTGACGTAGCTGCGCGCGGAGGGGAAGTTCCCGTTGGACTGGAGCGGCAGCCCGCAGCAGCCCTGATCCGGGATCTCCACCGCCAGTCCCTGGTGCTCGAGCACCGCGACCACCATCCGCCCGAGCCGGGGCTCGAAGTAGTTGGTGCTGCAGCCGTGGAAGTAGACGACCCGGTCCTGGGCGGGCCGGCCGGGGTGATGGCGGGCCCACTGCCGGAAGGTGCGCGGTGCCACCTTGGGGACCGCGGCCTTGCGATGGATGCCGACGACGCGTTCCACCGGAACGCGCACGAGGGGGGTGCCCATGGCCCAGTTGAAGAGCGGGCGTATCGGCCGGCCCAACCGGCCCATCACGTCGGGACGGGCCAGCAGCTGGTCGCGCAGGGGGATGCCGCGCTGCTCTTTGAGCTGGGCCCGGGCACGCGAGTTGATCTCGGCGATCCTGACGTCCTGGGGACACACCCGGCTGCAGATCCCGCAGCCGGAGCAGTAGTCCACTGACCAGTCCGCCGAGAGGGGACCATGGCGGAAGCGCTCCTCCTGGGGCCCCACGGTCTTGGGCCCCGGGAAGCGCTCGGTGACCGCGGCATAGGGGCACGCGCTCTCGCAGATGGTGCACTTGATGCACCCGTCCAGGGAGGGGCGCACCGCCATCCCCTCGGTCTCCATGAGCGCGCTCATCCCGTCCACCTCAGGCGGCCTTCTCCCGGCGGCCGGCCAGGATCGCCTCGGCCACGTGCCAGCCGGTGGCGAGGCTCAGCCCCTCGCCCGACTTCTCTCGCCAGGGGAGGGCGCCGGCGACCACGGCGCCGGCGGCGTAGAGGTTGGCGGCGTGGGGGGCACCGGCCGGGCCGAGGGGCCGCCCGTCGCCGTCGGTGCGCAGCCCAACCCGATCCAGGGGATGCTCCCCCAGGTACTCCTCGCGGAAGGGCGGCTCGCCCGGCGCCAGGCCGTGCACGGCCAGGCCGAAGACCGGCTCGCGCAGCGCGCCGTCGGGCTCCCGGATGATCCCCCCGGTGGCGAAGCCCCCGGTCGCGAGGACGTAGAAGCCGGCGCTCACCTCCACCGGGCGGGACGCCTGGGTGATCGTCACCGAGCTGACGGCGTCGCGCGCCAGCGTGGCGGAAAGGGCGCTGCTGCCGAGGATCAGCCGCCCACCGGCGCTGCGCAGGGCGCGCCGGAGGCAGTCGAAGAGGCGCAGGCCGGGGAGCGACGGCGGCAGCCCGGGGATCTCGAAGACCGGCACTCCCAGCCGGCGCTCCAGGTCGGCGTGGACCTCGGCTGCGTGCTCCCGGCCGAGCACCGCCGGCAGCCCCACCGCGCTCGCGTCGCCCAGCTTCGAGCGGAGCTGGGCGGCCAGGCCGCGGCGGATCTCCGCATCCTCGAGACGGCGGGCCAGCCGGAAGGGGACCAGGTCACCCGCGCTGCCCGGCCAGTCGAGCTCGATCGACCGAGCCCGGATCGCCGCGGTGGGCGCGGTCGCCGCCTGGCAGAGGTTCTCGGCGAGGAGGGCGGGATGGAGGTCCCGGAAGCCGCGGATGCCCGCGATCAGCACCGCGCCGCCACCGCTCAGGTCGGCGGCGGCCATGGTCTGGGGGACCAGGGCGGTGGGGCGCAGGCCGCCCAGCACCGTCGGCACCCAGCGGTTCCGGGTCAGCTCGCCCGCGTAGCCGAGCGGCGCCGCGACCTGCAGGAACCAGGCGACGCTCCGCTCGAGTCCCGCCGCGCCCGTGAGCCGGTAGGGGTGCTCGGGGTTGGCCTCGAGGAGGCCGGGCAGCGCGCTGACCGGGCTCGTGACCGGGCCGGGCGCATAGCCGAGCACGTCGACGCTCCCGCTGGCGAGGGGCAGGCAACCCTCCCCGGTCGCCACCACCAGCACCCGGAGCCCGTCCTGGGCCAGCCGGGTCGCGGCGGTGAGCCCGGCAGTCCCGGCCCCGATCACCAGCGCGTCGGTGTTCACCGCATCCCCTCCGGTGGGCTACTCATGTGGGCAGGTGCTCGAGGTCGAGCACCCCCTGGAAGATCCACGCGTCCAGCCGCGCCTGACGGAGCTGCTGGCCCCAGAGCACCGGGCGCTGGCCCTTCCACCGCTCCTGCACGAAGGCGCGCAGCGCGGCGTTGGCCTGGGAGCGGCCGTACTCCTTCTGGCCGTGCAGGATGGCGGCGGTCCGGAAGGCGCAGAAGCCGCCCTGGCAGGGCCCCATCCCGATCCGCAGGACCCGGCGCAGGTCGTCGATCTGGACGTTGGGGCGGCGGCGCGCCGCCGCCAGCAGGTCCGACCGGGACACCAGCTCGCACTCGCAGACCATTGGGTCGTCGGCGCGCCCCTTCTCGAACTCCGCCTGATGGTCCGGGAGCCGGTAGTAGTTGCTGCCGGTGCTCCCGGGAAGGGGGGTCTCGGCGGTCGTGCAGGCGCGCTCCACCCCCAGCTCCGCGCAGGCGGCGTCGACCGTGTCCTTGGCCATCAGGCGGAAGGTGGTGAGCTTGCCGCCGGCGATCGAGATGAACCCGGCGACGCCGTCCCGCTCCCGGTGCCGCAGCACCGTGTGGGAACGGGACACGGCGCGATCGTCGGCGACCGTGCCCGACTCTTTGGGGAGAAGCGGGCGCGCTCCCGACCAGACTCGCAGCGCCCTGGACTGGCTGAAGCCGGGCAGGAGCACATCCCCCGCCTCCATCATCGCGGCCACCTCGGCCAGCGTCGGCTCGATGTCGTCGGGGTCCTCGACCGGGGTGTCGGTGGTGCCGATGACGCTCACGCTGTGGCTCGGCACCACGATGTCGCCATCGCCCGTCAGGTGGCAGCGATTGACGACGCAGTCGGCGAGGCGGTGGTTGACGGCGACCATCACGCCCTTGCCGGGGCGGACGCCGACCTCGCAGCCGGCCATCCGGGCGATCTGCCCGCTCCAGGCTCCGGCGGCGTTGATCACGCACTGGGCGCGCACCTCGATCTCGCGCTCACCACGCAGGTCGTGGAGGCGGGCGCCCACCACCCGGTCATCCTCGCGCACGAGGGAGGTGACCGGGTGATAGGGGAGGATCTTGGCGCCGCGCTGCTCGGCACCCCGAGCGCAGCCCCAGACCAGCTTCCAGCTGTCGATGCTCCCGTCCGCCACCGCGAAGGCGCGCCGGATCTTCGGGTTGAGCCGGGGCTCGCGGCGCAGCGCCTCGCCGATTGAGATCTCCTCGACGGCGACCTCGGCCTCGGGACACGCCGCCAGGAAGCGGTCCGCGTACTCGAGGTCGTCGAGGGGCGTGGTGACGAACAGACCGCCGGTGTCCTCGATGGCCGCGCTCGCCACCCGCCGGAGGATCGCGTTCTCCCGCGCGCACTCGCGGGCGCCCCCGGGGTCGCGCACCGCATAGCGTCCGCCGGAATGAAGCAGGCCGTGGAAGCGACCGGTGGTGCCGGTGGCGAGGTCCCCACGGTCGGCCAGGATGACCTGGAAACCGCGCAGCGCAGCATCCCAGGCCACCCCAGCCCCCGTGGAACCGCCCCCGACCACCAGCAGCTGGCACTCGAGAGCTTCAGACATGGTTCCGGTTCAGTCTGCCTGCCTGCGGATCACTCGACCCAGTCGAAGGTGCGGGTGACCGCCTTCTTCCAGAGCTTGTACTCCTTGTCCCTTTCCTTGGGATCCATCTTGGGCTCCCAAGTGTGGTCCACCTGCCAGTTCTTGCGGAGCTCCTCGACCTCGGTCCAGAAGCCAACCGCCAGCCCGGCGGCGTAGGCGGCGCCGAGGGCCGTGGTCTCGGCCACCTTGGGCCGGATGACCGGGACGCCCAGCACGTCCGCCTGGAACTGCATGAGCAGCTCGTTGTAGACCATCCCGCCGTCGACCTTGAGCGCGGTGAGGGCCACGCCGGAGTCGGCGTTCATGGCGTCCAGCACCTCGCGGGTCTGCCAGGCAGTCGCCTCCAGCACCGCGCGGGCGATGTGACCCTTGTTGACGTAACGGGTGAGGCCGGCGATGACGCCTCGCGCGTCGCTCTTCCAGTAGGGCGCGAACAGCCCCGAGAAGGCGGGAACGAAGTACACGCCACCGTTGTCGTCGACGGTCTTGGCCAGGGCCTCGATGTCACCCGAGGTGGCGATCAGCCCCACGTTGTCGCGGAGCCACTGCACCAGGGCGCCGGTGATGGCGATGGAGCCCTCGAGGCAGTACACCGCGGGCTGCGAGCCGATCTTGTAGCCGAGGGTGGTCAGCAGGCCGTTCTTGGACTGGACCGGCTTCGTGCCGGTGTTGAGGAGCATGAAGCAGCCGGTGCCGTAGGTGTTCTTGGCCTCGCCGGTCGAGTAGCAGGTCTGGCCGAAGATGGCCGCCTGCTGGTCGCCCAGGTCGCCTGCGACGGGGATGCCGGCCAGCTCGCCGACGCACTTGCCATAGCTCTCGCTGGAGGGACGGATCTGGGGGAGCATCGCCTTGGGGATGCCCATGATGCGGAGGATCTCCGGGTCCCAGTCCAGGGTCTCCAGGTTCATCAGCATGGTGCGGCTGGCGTTGGTCACGTCGGTGACGTGGACGCCGCCGTTGACCCCGCCGGTCAGGTTCCAGATGCACCAGGTGTCGATGTTGCCGAAGGCCAGGTCACCGGCCTCGGCCTTGGCGCGCAGCCCCTCCACGTTCTCCAGGAGCCACTTGACCTTGGGCCCGGAGAAGTAGGTTGCCAGGGGCAGGCCGACCTTGGGCCGGAAGCGGTCCTGGCCGCCGTCCTTGGCGAGCTCGTTGCAGATGGTGTCGGTGCGGGTGTCCTGCCAGACGATGGCGTTGTGCACCGGCTTGCCGGTCTTGCGGTCCCAGACCACGGTGGTCTCGCGCTGGTTGGTGACGCCCACCGCGGCCAGGTCGGAGGCCTTGATGCCGGTCTTCTGCAGGGCTCCCTTGATCACCTCTTGGCAGCGTGTCCAGATCTCCAGGGCGTCGTGCTCGACCCAGCCCGGCTTGGGGTAGATCTGCTCGTGCTCTTTCTGGTCGATGCCGACCACTCCCCCGGAGTGGTTGAAGATCATGAAACGGGTGCTGGTGGTTCCCTGGTCCAGCGCCCCGACGTATTCAGCCATATGCGTTCTCCTCGCTCCCAGCTCACGTATCAGGCGTGAATGCTTGTCGTGCCGCCCGGACCAGCAGCCAGGAAGAGGTGGCCCCCGGGTCCTGATGCCCGGCGCTGCGCTCTCCCAGGTAGCTCGCCCGGCCCCTGCGCGCCACCAGCGGGATGGTGGCCTGCATGCCCTGCTCGGCCGCCTGCTCGCATGCGACGAGCGCCGCCTCGAGCGTGGCCCCGTCCTGGGCTGCGCCGTGCAGCGAGTCGGCGGCCGGTTGCAGAGCGTCGATCATGGTCTTGTCCCCGAGCTCGGCATGGCCCCGTGCCCGCACCGCCTGCACGGCGGCATCCAGGGCCTGACTCCAGTCCTTGGCCGAAAGCTCGGTCTTGCCCGTAACGGTGGTGCCCAGCTGTAGGAAAAGGGTGCCGTACAGAGGTCCACTGGCTCCGCCTACTGTCGATATCAGAGTCATCGCGGTCGTCTTGAACAGCTGGGAGAGGTCGGCTCCCTCGAGGGAGCCCACCTTGGGCAGCACCGCCTGCATGCCACGGTCCATGTTGGTCCCGTGGTCGGCGTCGCCGATCTCGGAGTCCAACTGGGTCAGGTATTCCTTGTTCTCGGCTATGGCAGCGGCGAAGCCTCGCACGAAGGCAAGTCCCCGCTCATACGTGATGGCCATCGCCGCTGCCTTCTAACCGATTCTCTGCTGCTGCTCAGACTCCCCAGCGCAGACCTGGGGTGTTGACGGGGGCGTCCCACAGCCTGGTCGTCTCGTCGTCGAGACGGAGCAGGGTGATGGAACAGCCGGCCATCTCCAGAGAGGTGATGTAGGGGCCGATCAGCCTGCGCTCGATCTTCACGCCCACACCGTCCAGGTAGCGGGCCAGCGCCCGGTAGACGATGTAGAGCTCGATGAGCGGGGTGCCGCCCATGCTGTTGACGAACGCAAGCACCGAATCGCCCCGCTTGTACGGCAGGTCCTCGACGATCGGCTTGGTCAGCATCTCCACGATCTCGTCGGCGGTCGCCAGCGCGCGGCGCTCGCGACCCGGCTCACCGTGGATGCCGATCCCGATCTCCATCTCCTGCTCGCCGAGGTCGAAGGTCGGCTTGCCGGCCGCGGGCACGGTGCAGGAGGTCAGGGCCATGCCCATGCTCCGCCCGTTGGCGTTGACCCGACGGCACAGCTCGGCGACCTCCTTGAGCGGCCGGTGGGTCTCCGCCGCGGCGCCGCAGATCTTCTCCGCGAGCACCGTGGTGCCAACCCCCCGCCGCCCGGCGGTGTACAGGCTGTCCTTGACGGCCACGTCGTCGTTGATGACGACCGCCTCCACCTCGATGTCGTCGGCCTTGGCGAGGTCCGCGGCCAGCTCGAAGTTGAGGATGTCACCGGTGTAGTTCTTGACGATGTGGAGCACCCCGGCGCCGCCGCTGACCGCCTTGGTTGCCTCCAGGATCTGGTCCGGGGTGGGCGAGGTGAAGACCTCGCCCGGGCAGGCCGCATCCAGCATGCCCATCCCCACGAAGCCCCCGTGCATCGGCTCGTGGCCCGAGCCTCCGCCGGAGACGAGCGCCGTCTTGCCGCTGACCGGCGCGTCGGCTCTGACCACGTAGTTGGGCGCGAAGTGCACCCGCACGAGGTCGGAGTGAGCGGCGGCGACGCCTTCCAGCTCCTCTTTGACGACGTCCTCGACGCGGTTGATCAGCTTCTTCATCTTATTGCCTACAGGCGCTCAGGCTGGACGTTCGCCTCGGCCCGACCGGGCTCGGACGGCACCGCCTGTGCCGTGCCGGTCTTGCGGGCGTGGAGCACGTCGCCAATGAAGAAGTCGTAGGCGAGGCCGCCCACGCAACCACCGAGGAGAGGACCGATGATCGGAATCCAGAAGTAGTTGCTGAACGAGAAGCCGGCGCCGTTGTTGAAGGTCCCGGGCAGGGCAACCTGGCCGTAGCCCGCGATGTAGGCGAAGAGGCGCGGACCGAAGTCACGGGCGGGGTTGATCGCGTACCCGGTCTGGGCACCGAAGGAGGTGCCGACCGCGAAGACGATGAAGCCGACAATGAGCGGCCCCATGTTGCTGAGCGGCGCCGAGTTGCGCGCGTCGGTCACCGCGAACACACCGAGCACCAGCAGAGCGGTGCCCACCGCCTCATCGAGGAACGGTCCCCCTATGCTCCCGTGGAAGACCGAGGAGGGGAAGGTGGCGAAGATCGAGTAGCTGGCCAGCGCGTTCCCGGCCGACGGGACGAGGTGAGCTGCCGTGTTGTACGCGGAGATGGAGTCGTGGTAGACCGCCATCACGAGTGCCGCGCCCGCGAAGGCTCCCACAACCTGGGCGATCCAGTAGGGGACCACGTGGGCCCAGGGGAAGCGACGCCTGAGCGCCAGGGCCAGGGTCACCGCCGGGTTGATGTGGGCCCCGCTGACGCCGCCGGCGACGTAGACGCCCACCATGACGGCGAACGCCCATCCGAAGGTGATCAGCAGCCAGTCGCCGCTGGCCATGAAGATGGTGGTGGGGGTTGCCGCCCTGCCCGAGGAGTTGAGGGCGGCGACGGCCATGGCCACACATCCGTCACCGAACATGATCAGGACAAACGTCCCAAAGAATTCCGCCGACAACTCGCCCCAGAGCCCTTTCAGACCGAACGTCTGACGCCCTGCGCCGTGTATCGGTTGGTACTCATCAGCCATGCCAAACCCTCCAATTGATCCAAGCGATAACTTGGCTCGCCAATGGAAAGCGGGCGGCACCCCCGCGCCCGTCGCACGACACAGCCCTCATGCGCCAGCTCCTCCTCCCGCGGACCCGCCGATCCTTCCCGCAGACCGGTTTTAGGGGTTCCAGGTACCAGACGCGTTCGCCATTATCCTTTCTGGTAGGGCATTGTCAACCCACCTCTCAGAATGACCTACAGATCAGGTACGGTAACCCCATGCCGCGGTCGATCCAATCGATTCAACGGGCCGCTCAGGTCATGCGCCTGCTCTCCGGCCGGACCCGCCGTCTCAGCCTGGGCGAGCTGACGGCGCAGCTGGGTCTGCCCAAGGGGACGGTCTTCGGGATCCTGCGCACCCTCCAGCAGGTCGGCTTCGTCGAGAAGGATGCGGACTCGGGGAAGTACCAGCTGGGGGCCGCCCTGCTCCACCTCGGCAGCAGCTACCTCGACGGCAACGAGCTGCGCACCCGGGCGCTGAACTGGGCGGACTCGCTGGCCGCCCGCAGCAACGAGGCGGTCCGGATCGGCACCCTCCACGACTGCCGGGTGCTGGTGGTCCACCACGTCTTCCGCCCCGACGACAGCTACCAGGTGCTCCAGGTGGGCTCGCTGCTCCCCCTCCACGCGACCGCGATGGGCAAGACCCTGCTCGCCGCCAAACCCTATCTGCTCGCCGAGCTCAGGGCGGAGGAGCTGACCCGCTTCACCCCCCGCACGATCACCGACACCCACCAGCTGAGCGCCGCGATCAGGGAGGTCAAGAGGCGCGGCTGGGCGGCTGACATGGGGGAGCTGGAGGACGGCGAGGGTTCGGTCGCCGCGCCCATCACCGACCGGCGGGAGGAGACGGTCGGATCGATCGCCATCTCTGGGCCGGTCGAGCGGCTGTGCGAGTCGGAGGCTCCGCGAAGCGAGCTGGTGTCGTACGTGCGCGAGTCGGCGCGGTCGATCTCCCGCGACCTGGGGGCGATCCCGTGGTAGCCGGGCTCCGTCCGCCGCGGGCGCGGGGGTCCCGGGCGCTTGACAGCGCAACCATCGCTCGGGAGACTGGGAGCTGCCGTGGCGCTGACCAGGCGGGGGTGCCAGTGAGCCCGACGGCCCTGCCGGCGCCGTTCGCCGCCGGTGGGGTCCGAGGAGGTGCGGCAACATGACGGGCGCCTATGTGGCATCCATCGACCAGGGCACCGCGTCGTCGCGCTGCATGCTGTTCGACGGGCGGGGCCGGATCGTGTCGGTGGCGCAGAAGGAGCACCGCCAGCTCTTCCCCCGGCCGGGATGGGTGGAGCACGATCCGGACGAGATCCTGGCCAACGTGCTCGAGGTGGTTCACGACTCCCTCAGCAAGGCCGGGCTCACGCTCTCCGACCTCGTCGCCCTGGGCATCGCCAACCAGCGCGAGACCACCATCGTGTGGGAGCGCGACAGCGGCCGGCCGGTCTGCAACGCGATCAGCTGGCAGGACACCCGCACCGACAAGATCGTCGACGAGCTGGCCCGGGATGGGGGCAAGGACCGCTTCCGGGCCAAGACCGGGCTTCCCCTGACAACCTACTTCTCGGGGCCGAAGATCCGCTGGATCCTGGACCACGTGGAGGGGGCCCGCGACGGCGCCGAGCGGGGGACGGTGCTCTTCGGGACCATGGACACCTGGCTGATCTGGAAGCTGACCGGACGCCACGTGACCGACGTCACCAACGCCAGCCGGACCATGCTCATGGACCTCAGAACCCTGAACTGGGACGACGAGCTGCTCGAGGCGATGAGGGTGCCCCGGGCCATGCTGCCGGAGATCCACGCCTCCTCGGAGCCGTACGGCGAAGCCGGCGAGCCACTCCGCGGCCTCACCGTCGCCGCCGCCCTGGGGGACCAGCAGGCGGCGCTCTTCGGCCAGACCTGCTTCGCGGCCGGGGAGGGCAAGTGCACCTACGGCACGGGCAGCTTCCTGCTGCTCAACACCGGCGAGCGCCTGGTGCAGTCGACCCACGGGCTGCTCACCACGGTCTGCTGCCGGATCGCCGGCGAGCCGGCGACCTATGCCCTGGAGGGCTCGATCGCCGTGACCGGGGCGCTGGTGCAGTGGCTCCGGGACAAGCTGGGGATGATCTCCAGCGCCGCGGAGATCGAGACCCTAGCCCGGACCGTGGACGACAGCGGAGGGGTGTACGTGGTGCCCGCCTTCTCCGGGCTCTTCGCTCCCCACTGGCGCTCGGACGCGCGGGGGGTCATCGCCGGCCTCACCGGCTACACCACCAAGGGGCACCTGGCCCGCGCGGTGCTGGAGGCCACCGCCTGGCAGACCCGCGAGGTGCTCGAGGCGATGAACATCGACTCCGGCGCCGAGCTGCGGGTGCTCAAGGCCGACGGCGGGATGACCGCCGACAACCTGCTGATGCAGCTCCTCGCCGACTTCGTCGGGGTGCCGGTGGTCCGGCCGATCGTCTCCGAGACGGTCTCTCTGGGCGCCGCCTACGCGGCCGGCCTCGGCGTCGGCTTCTGGCCGGACGTCGAGAGCCTCCGCGCCAACTGGCACAAGGCGGCGGAATGGCTTCCCGGGCTGGACCCTGAGTCCCGGGAGCGCCGCTACCGGAAGTGGAAGAAGGCGGTGGCGCGCACCCTCGAGTGGGTGGACGCCGACGACGAATGGAGCTGACGCAGGCCGGCGCGCCGGCACCCGGGGGTGGCACGACGAGCCCCTTCGAGGCCGCCTGAGCTCCGGCATCCCCTGATCTCATCCTTGCATTCGCGCGGGCCACGACCGATAATCTGTGCGTCGATGAGCAATTGCTCATCACGCGACGGGTGGAGGGAGCGTGAGCGAGGAGCTGCGCCAGGACGAGCACGAGCTCCTCGCCCGCCTCGCCCAGCGGTACTACGTCGACGAGCGCACCCAGGAGGAGATCGCGCGTGAGTTCGCCCTCTCCCGGCCCAAGGTCCAGCGCCTCCTGGAGCGCGCCCGCCGCTCCGGGGTCGTCGCCATCCACATCGAGGCTCCTCCGGGGCTGCGACTGGAGCTGGAGAGCCAGCTGCGCGAAACCTTCGGCCTGAGCGACGCGATCGTGTGCTCGGCGCGCGCCGACCCGCAGGCGCAGCGCGAGGCGGTGGCCCAGCGCGCTGCCCGATACCTGGAGCGGCGTCTCCACGACGGCTGCGTGGTGGCGGTGAGCCATGGCCGCACCGCGGGCGCCGTTCCCCGTTTCTTCCGGCCGGGGAGCCGGCTGGAGGTCACCTTCGTCAGCGCCATGGGCGGCTCCCCGGGGATCGACGCCCCGACCAACCCGAACGAGATCTGCCGGGCCCTGGCCGCCGCCTGCGGGGGCCGGGCGGTGAGCCTCTACGCCCCCGCCTACGTGGAGAGCGCGGAGATCCGCGACCAGCTGCTCGCCCAGGAGGCGATCGCCCACAGCCTCGACCAGGCGGCGCAGGCGAGCGTGGCACTGGTCGGGATCGGGGGCACCGACGACGGCTGCACCATGGTCAGGTCGGGCTGTCTCACCACCGACGAGATCGCCCGGCTCCGCAGCCAGGGCGCGGTCGGCGACGTGCTCGGGAACTACGTCGACATCGAGGGGCGGATGGTCGCCTCTCCCCACCAGAGCCGGCTGGTGGCGCTGACCGTCGACCACCTGCGCCGCATCGGCACCGTGGTGGCGGTGGTCAGCGAGCCGGAGAAGCCGCGGGCGATCCTGGGCATCCTGCGGGCCGGGGTGATCAGCGTCCTGGTCGTCGATGAGGACAACGCGCGGGCCGTCCTCGACCTCGCCGCCGGCGAGCCGGCCGCGAGGGGCCGCGCCGGCGGCGGCGAGCCGGCATTCCAACGGGAGGTGTAGCCATGCCTGTCGTAACCACCAAGTCCATTCTCGAGCGGGCCTTCGAGGAGAGGTACGGCGTCGCGGCGATCAATGTCGTCAACGACCTCACCATGGAGGCGGTGCTGGCCGCCGCTGAGGAGCTGCGCGCGCCGGTGATCCTGCAGACGTCGGTCAAGCACGTGGTGATGACCGGGGTCGGCGTCATGTACGCGATGTGGCGCGAGATGACCAAGAGCATCACCGTGCCGGTGGCCCTCCACCTCGATCACTGCCCCGATCGGAAGCTGATCAGCGAATGCCTGGCGATGGGCTGGAACTCGGTTCTCTTCGATGCCAGCAAGCTGTCCGTCGAGGAGAACAAGCGCCAGTGCATCGAGGTGGTCGCGGAGGCGCGCCGCTACGGAGCGCACGTCGAGGGCGAGATCGAGGGCTTCAAGCGGACCGAGGAGATGACCGGCGACGAGGCCCAGCACGTGCAGTCACTGGAGACGGTGGTCGACTTCGTGCGCGCCACCGGGGTCGACGTCTTCGCCCCGGCGATCGGCAACGCCCACGGTGTGTACGCGAGCACCCCCCATCTGGACAGCCAGCGCGTCAGCGACATCGTCGCGGCGACCGGGATCCCGGTCGCCCTCCACGGCGGGACGGGGATGACGCCGGAGCAGTTCAGCGACCTGATCGGACGCGGCTGCGCCAAGGTGAACATCTCGACGGCGCTCAAGATCGCCTTCATGAAGTCGGGCTACGAGTACATGACCGCGCATCCCGGCGAGTACGATCCGCCCGCGATTTTCAAGGCCCAGCGGACCGCCGTGATGGAGATGGCCAAGCACCACATCCACCTCTTCGGCAGTGAAGGGAAGGCGTGGGCGTGAGCGCCATCATCTTCGACTGCGACGGCGTGCTCGCCGACACCGAGCGCTACGGTCATCTGCCCGCCTTCAACCAGACCTTCCGCGAGGTGGGGGTGCCCCTGCACTGGTCCGAGGAGGAGTACGGACGCAAGCTGCAGATCGCCGGCGGCAAGGAGCGGATGGCGAGCGATCTGACCCCCGAGTTCGTTCGCGTCCACGGCCTGCCCGCCGACCCGGAGGGGAGGGCCGCGCTGCTCGCCGGCTGGCACAAGCGCAAGACCGAGATCTACACCGAGATGGTGGCTGCCGGCAAGCTGCCTCCGCGGCCGGGCATCCGGCGCATCATCGGGGAGGCCCAGGACGCGGGCTGGAAGCTGGCGGTGGCGTCGACATCGGCGGAGCCGTCGGTGCGCGCCATCCTGGACCGGGCGGCCGGCCCGGAGCGCGCCGCCCGCTTCGACGTCCTGCTCGCCGGCGATTGCGTCCCCCACAAGAAGCCGGCCCCCGACATCTACCTCCTGGCCCTCGAGCGGCTGGGCGTGGACCCGGCCGGGGTGCTCGTCATCGAGGACTCGCGCAACGGCCTGGAGGCGGCCGTCGCCGCCGGCCTGTGCTGCCTCATCACCGTCAACGGTTACACGGAGCACGAGGACTTCTCCGAGGCGGCCCTGGTGGTCTCGTCGCTGGGCGACCCCGGGGAGGAGAGGAGCGTGGTGATCGCCAACCGGAGCCCGGCCCGCCCCGGGGACTTCGTCACCGTGAGCGACCTGGAGGCGTGCTTGAGGGGGTAGCAGCTCGGAGTATCGGGAAAGCAGAGGAGGAATACACAGCGATGGCGGCGAGCGCACTCGATGACGTCGACCTGGTCCTGAGGACGATGGCCAAGACCATCGTCGACAATGCCGTCTACTTCGCCCAGCTGGACGCGGTGGTCGGCGACGGCGACTTCGGCTATTCACTCCGGAACGGGTTCGAGGTGGTGGTCAGCGACTACGACAGCTTCGACCGGAGCAGCGTGGGCTCGGTCCTCAAGAAGGTGGGCTTCGTGCTCTCCGGCAAGGTGGGCGGGGTCAGCGGCCCGATCTGGGGCACCGCCTTCCTGCGCGCGGCGGCGGCGGCCGGCGACAAGACCGAGTTGACCGGCGCCGACGTGATCGCCATCCTGCGCGCCGCCGTCACCGGGATCATGCAGCGTGGCGGAGCCTCGCTGGGGGACAAGACGCTCCTGGATGCGCTGGTACCCGCGATCGACACCCTCGAGGCCGGCCTGGCCCGGCCCGAGGCCGCCCAGGACCACGGCGCCGCGGCGCTCCAGGAGGCGGCGGACGTGGCCACCCGGGCGGCCGAGGCCACCAAGCCGATGCTCGCCATGCGCGGCCGGGCCGCCTACACCGGAGAGCGGAGCATCGGATCGGTCGACGCCGGAGCTACCGCCATCGGCATCATCTTGCAAAGCGTCAGCGCAGCTTGGCGCGAGAAGCACACCTAGAGGGAGACAGGTACATGAAGAAATTCGTCAATGACCCGAGGCAATTCGTCCCCGAGATGCTGGAGGGGATCCTCCTCGCCAGCGACGGGAGGCTCAAGTACGAGCCCAAGTACAACCTCATCTACCGGGCCGACATGCCCCAGGCGAACAAGGTCTCGATCATCCAGGGATCCGGCTCCGGCCACGAGCCGGCCCACACCATGATCGTGGGCAAGGGGATGCTGGACGCGGCCTGCCCGGGTGACGTCTTCGCCGGACCGCCGGTGGAGTTCGTCTACGAGACCACCAAGCTGCTCAACTCGCCGAAGGGCGTTCTCCACATCGTCAACAACTACACCGGCGACCGGCTCGCCTTCGAGCAGGGCCGGGAGATGTGCGAGGCGGACGGCATCAAGGTGGACACGCTGCTGGTCAACGACGACGTGGCCGTCAAGGACTCGACCTGGACGGTGGGACGGCGCGGGGTGGCCGGCAACTTCTTCGTGATCAAGGCGGTGGGCGCGGCCTCCGAGAAGGGCGCGTCGCTCGAGGAGCTGGTGCGCATCGGCAATGACGTCATCGCCAATGTGAGGACGCTGGGCATCGCCCTGAGCTCCTGCACCCCGCCGGTCAAGGGAGCCTTCCTCTTCGACATCGCCGACGACGAGATGGAGGTCGGCATCGGCATCCACGGTGAGCCGGGCCGGCAGCGGACCAAGCTGGTCTCCGCCAACGAGATCGTCGACATCATGCTCAACGCGGTGGTCCCCGACCTCCCCTACAAGAGCGGCGACGAGGTCGCTCTGATGGTCAACGGGCTGGGCGGGACGCCGATCGGCGAGCTCTACGTGCTCTACGGCATCGCGCACAAGAAGCTCGAGGCGCAGGGCATCAAGGTCTTCCGCAGCTACGTCAACGAGTACTGCACGTCGCTGGAGATGGCGGGTGCCTCGCTCACCCTGCTCAAGGTGAACGACGAGCTCAAGAAGCTGCTGCTCGAGCCGGCCGAGGTGTCGATCAGGGTCTTCTGATCGGGGAAGGGCCATGGGGGTCCCGCTTCCGGGGTCGCACTCCTGAGCGCTCCGGGTGGCGGGATCCCCTCCCGGCCGTCGCCCCAGAGATGGGGGAGGGCCGCCACGCCGGCCGCGAGCCCCGCCGCGCGGACGTAAGCGCCGGGCGGGTTGGAGTTGTTCCCGGTCTCAGGCGGTGGGCTTCTCGGGGTCGCCCACGGCGGGCTCGACGCCCCGGATGAGCCGGTCGATGTTCTCCCGATGGCGGAAGATCACGACCGCGACCCCCGGCAGTGCCAGCGCGAGCCCGGCGGCGTCACGGCGGCGCAGCCCGAGCACGAGTGCGGCGAGGCCTCCGGCGGCACTGCCGGAGAGCGAGAGCACCGAGGTCCGCCGGGAGATGGCCAGGGCCGTGGCGCCCGCGACCAGGGACACACCGGCCACCGGAGGGGTGAGCACGCTGGCGGCGCCGAAGAGGGTGGCGGAGCTCTTGCCGCCCCGGAAGCCCGCGAACACCGGCCAGGAGTGCCCGACCACCGCCCCCAGACCGGCGGCCGCACCGCCAGCGCGGCCGCAGAGCGCCTCGCCCAGCCGCGCCGCGGCAGCGCCCTTGCCGATGTCGAGGGCCAGCGTCACCGCCGCCGGGCCGCGCCCGGCGGTGCGGAGAACGTTGGCCATGCCCATGCTGTGACTGCCGTGCTCGCGGACGTCGATCCCGCGCGTGAGGCGTCCGACCAGGACGCCCGAGGGCAGCGATCCGATCGCGTAGCCGAGGGCGGCGGAGGCGGCGAGGCGCAGCGGGCGGCGCATGCCAGGGAGTGTGCCATGAACACCCCCGGTTGTCGTGCCCGCCGGCGGACCTTCCGGCCTCCGCGTGCCGCGCGCGGCCCGCGGAGCCCGTCGCCATGACCGGATCCCCGGCAGGGGGGGCCGGCTTCCCCCGGCCCGCCGTGGCCCTCAGGGGCATCCGCTACACTGGGTCCGGACCCGTCGGGGAGTAGCTCAGGTGGTTAGAGTACTGGTCTGGGGGACCAGGGGTCCGGGGTTCGAGTCCCCGCTCCCCGACAGCCGGATGAGTTCAGGTCAGTGCTGGGATTCCCGGCCACGCCCAGAGCCTCGCCGCTGCGGGGATCAGTACTCGTTCTCGGAATGATCCCTAGTCTCGCGGTCTTGCGCCGCTCCAGGCACGATCGACTGGTGACGCGCAACGGGCGGTGGCCGAGGCGGGTCGCCCTGCCGGACGCATACGGCATCTCAGTGGCCGGCATAGTCCCTACGGGGCACTCTCGGTGCTGAACGGCCGCGCCTGCCCTGGGAGTTGCGTCCCATATCGTGTTGGGAATTGGGGGACAACTGACGCTGCCGGGGGTCATGCGGCGGTGGTCCATGGCAGCTGGGGGCGATGCCGGCTCGCTCCAGCATGATCATGGTGATGAAGGCGTTGGGGTTGTGGAAGCCTCGGGCGTTGGCGCGGATGCGGCCGATGCTGGCGTTGTTGGACTCTGCGATCCCGTTGGTGAGCCGCCACTCGATGGTCGCTTCGATCGAGGCCCGGTAGGCGCGGATGGTGCGGTTGAGCTTCACGAACGGGGCGAGCTTGGAGCGCGACGCGTAGGCGAGTCAGTCGT
The DNA here is from genome assembly GCA_049511615.1 of Candidatus Dormibacteria bacterium. GTDB lineage: Bacteria > Chloroflexota > Dormibacteria > Aeolococcales > Aeolococcaceae > Changshengia. Next base: position 67,735 of record JBEKXW010000015.1, read on the forward strand.
CGAGCGCCCGCCGGGCTTTGAGCAAGGGCAGGGCGAAGATGTCGCGGAGTTCTTCTTTCAGCTGGAACGCCCGGAACGTGCGCCGGTTCGCCGTCTCGAGCGCCCAGATGACCTCGCGTTGGCCCATGGTGAGGTTCTCCCAGCTCCAACGCAGCACGAACCGCAGCCCCTTGAACTCCTTGGCCGCTTACGGCCCCGACGCCGCACCTTCGAACGCACATGGACTCGCAGCCGTGGCCGACCCTCGGTCTCCACCTCGACGGACATGATCACGACCTCACGGCCCAACCCGACGATCGCTCGAAGTACCTTGCTAACGCGCACGCTGTCCCTTCCACGTCGACTGACCTAGTGCCGCGTCAGCCAACGTTTGCCTTATTTGACGACCGCTGGCTCCGACCTGGCGCTCGGGGGACATCTTCGGCCATCGTTATGTGCGCGTAGGCGTGCTGGCGTAAGGGCGCCAGAGCGGGTATTATGAACTCCCGCCAAGGAGTGCCTTCGTGTTCGGTGGGTGTATCGATAGCGGGAGGGCCGATGCCGAGCGCCGATGAGATCCGAGACGTTCAGCGAGTGACGTGGGCCGGGCTCTCTGCGGGCTGGGAGAAGTGGGACTCGGTCATCATGGATCAGCTGGGCCCGGTCGGCGCAGCGATTATCGAGCGTCTCGACATCGCCGAAGATCATCAACATCTCGACATTGCCGCAGGCACGGGTGAGCCGGGTTTGAGCATCGCGAGACTGTCGCCGAAGGGACGCGTCGTGCTGACCGACCTCGTAGCGGAGATGCTGGACATAGCCGCGCGACGAGCTAGCAGGGTGCTGAAGTAGGGTCCCTGCGCCTGCCGACCGCCGGGTCGGGTGGTCGGAGGTGGGTGCCGGTGCAGCGGCAGCGGTACTCGGTGCGACTCCGACCTCCTGACGGGCTGCCTTGGAC
>JBEKXW010000016.1:0-63103 GCA_049511615.1 Candidatus Dormibacteria bacterium
CGTCATCTGCAGATCGGGGCTGCCACGCATTCGAGATCTCCTGCTGGGACGCGTCCCCGCAAGACTCTCACACCTGTGTTTAACCCGGCAAGCCCCCAGGCAGGTTCTTCCGCACCCTGCTAACCGACCCCTGCCCGTCGCGTGGGAAGAAGAAGGATCTCTCCCTCTCTCCGATGGACCTGACCATCGTCCGGGAACTTCGGCAGAAGTCGGCTCAGGATGCGCCGGATGCCGACAAGCCACCCAACGACCTCGGCTACTCCCCTCTGGAACTTGAACTGGACGAAGCTGTAGAACGCGGGCGTTATGGACAGCGACGGAAGGTCGGGGACCATTACATCTTCTCTCGTGACCCCGATGCGGCAGTACGCGCCTACACCAGAGGAAAAGTGAAAGTCAAGATATGGTTCGGCTACTATCAGTTCGAGATCATTGATCACTTCACCATGGCTCCCGTGGCCAGCTACATCGTTCCCGCCAACCGCCAGGAATCCGCCATCTACGAGGAAGCCTACGAAAAGGCGGTGGCCAACATCGGAGCCAAGCCTTTGATCGTGGCCGGTGATCGTGGCTTCTCGGTGAACAGCGTCTACCGATTCAACTCGACTCACGGAGTCGCCAGCGCTTTCCCCTACAGGCGAGCCAGCGCGAGCGAACCCAAGAAGCGCACCGGTACCGACCTTTACGACGAGCACGGGATCCCGCGCTGCAAGTACTGCGGAGGGGAGACTAGGCAGACCGGCTTCTCCGCTCAGGGCAAGCTTCCCCGCCTCTGGTTCAAGTGTTGTCTCCCGATCAAGCCAGACTGCAAGCGAACCCAGACCATCTCCTGCACCATCGCCCCGCGATTCCTCCTCCCCCTCTGGCGAAACGATCCCGCCTACACCGCCATGCGGCACTCGCATCCCACTTATGAGGCCAAGCACAGTGCGCTGCGCATTCAGTACGGTGTCGGCCCTAACCACACGAGCAATCGCCCCAAGCGAGTGGGCATTGCCTGGCAGCGGCTGGGCGCCGCCGCCGCCATGCTTGTGGATTGGATGAGGGTGCTGCGCAGGGCCGGTTGGGATGGTGTGAAGAGGGCAGTGACCGGGCCAGTCAGGCTCACCGACGACGGCGGCATGCTCGACAACATCTTGAATGCACGGGCTCGCCGTCGGCAGGCTGGTGAGCCTCCACCGGGCTCAATCGCCGCCTGACCCCGGCTCAGCTCTCAAGCCCCTCGGGCGGCGCTTCCATACCTTTCTGCTGGCCAGATGGGCCTACTACCCGCCGCCGACCCAAAGTCGCACCCTTTGGACGGTAGGCGAGCGCCCAATCCGGCACTCTAGCCCCGGCTCGGAGCTCCAGATGGTGGCTCCCTTCAGGATAGCTCTCTCTCAACCCCTCTCTTGAGCCCCCTCGACGACCTCTCACCGCGTCGAAATTCGACCGCGACGAAACTTTGCAGGTAACTTTGCAAGAGGCCTGGGAGCGGGAGACGGGACTCGAACCCGCGACATCCAGCTTGGAAAGCTAGCGCTCTACCAGCGAGCCCTCTCACTCGATCGACGCGGTTTTGGAAGGCTAGCGCTTGGCCAGAGGACCGCCCCTACGTCATCGAGCACTATCACCCCGGCTGCCGGGGCTATCCAAGCGGACGGCCTGCCTCGCTAACCTCTTGCGTAGCTGGCGGACTGCCCACCGTCGTGGCTGGTGGCGCATCGCTGAGGGCAACGACCAGTGGTCGTGGCGAGCACCCAGCGACGCTTGCTGGCTACCCGGTGCGGTGCTCCCGTTCGTTGGCCGCCCCCGTTTCGCATTGCCCGAGTGCTTCCAGGGCCAGACGCAAGAACTCTCGAGCGTTACCACACCGCGCCTCGAGCGGCGCCCACTCCGGACGTCGTTCGCGATCAGCGTCGCCAAACAGGCGACCCGATTCCACTGTCAATGCGTCCATCAACCACTCAACGCGACCGACGAGTTCCCAGCACTGGTGGATGGCCACCACGTTGACCGGGAGCCCAGTGACAATTCGGTCGAGATCCTCAGCCACCACAGCGGCCACGATGGGGAGGATCTCGTTACGATCCCGACACCCAATCCGCGACCAATAGATGGCCAGCGCCGCCTGCGAGCCGGGGACGCCGACCACCACTCGTCGGGCAGTAGCAAGCAAGTCATCCGGCGCCCGCTCCAACTGGGCATTGAGTTCCTCCGCCTTATCGCGCCACTCAGCGGCGAGCTTGCGCGTTCGAAGTAGCTCCTCCTCAAGCGCCGTAATCTGCAGGCGCATCTCCTCCCGCCCGCATTCCTTGGCCACACCGAGTGCTGTCGCGCTCGCGCGAGCGCCACCGAGAACCGCTCGACGAGCGAACTCCGATGTGCTGACCCCTTCGCTGAGCGCCAACCCATCGATTCGCTCGCGCTCTGATGAGGTGAGCCGAAACGCGATCGTAATGCTACGGGACTCGCACGTGCCTGGTTCCACCTCGCCGGCAGTCACCATGTCATCTCCCTAGTGGTGCGAACGGTTTACTATCCGTTTCCCCCGAGTTTACGGAGCGGTGGCTATCGAGAAGCGCACGTTTGCATACCGCCGCGACTGAATGCGGACCCAGCGTAGCTCCAGACCGGAACGCCTTCCGTGATGCCCGTGCTGAGCATCGGCTGTCCGCTCACAGTCCCATGTACCCGCCAAGGTCCGTTCGCCGCTAGCGGGACCAGCGCCGATTTGCCGCACCAAGCAGCCGGGCGAGGGCCATCGCCCGCGCGCAGATTCTCGGTGGTGGCGACCAGCTGATGGGGAGGTCAGCTTAGCCTCGCGTGGATGCGCCTCGGCATGGAGGTAGCCGCTGATGCTTAGGCCCGGGTCAGCAGCTGTTGCGCCGCGGCCGAATGCCATCGCGGTGCGGCGTGCCGGCGCTGTCTGACACCGACTAGTGGCCCAACGTGGGCTCTAGCTCCGCTCCGTGTAGCCTACCGATCCAACTCCGAAGCTACTCAAGCCAGAAGCCGCCTGCGTTTCGATGAGCTCGCCCCCAGTCCGAGGCTTCTGAAGACCGCTGGGATGCACCGAGCTGGGCCCCTGACCCTGCGTGCCGCCCGATCTATGGGTCGAGGTCGGCCCGTTTCCGAGCCGTTTGCCAAGCGTTTGCTAGCAGTCCTGCAGTCTGTGACTCGCGCGCGCGCGCGAAGGGTACGCCTGATAGCCTCCCGCACCAACCACCACCGCAGTTGATCCACCTTGGTCATATCGTTCCAGGGGGCACCGGGGGGCAAGCACCGCGTCGTTCTGGCGCGGCTGCGGGAAGACAAACTCGAGGGGCCCTGGGTCTCGCGATCCCGAGCCAGCCCTCGACCATCGACATGCAGGCCACGACGGCCTCTACGCGGCCAACGCCACGAGGGTCCGCCGACCCTAAGGCCAATCGGAGCCGGGGACGACGGCGAGACCCCATAACGCGTCATACGCACCGTGGATGGGCAGGTCGGGGGCCCGTAACATTAGTTGTTACACGAACCGTAAACCCATATGAGGCAAGGGGTTTCCCCGCGCTATGGATTGAAGTGCGGTACGAGTAGGGCAATCCCCCTTATCCCATAAACACTTTCATGGTCTCGCATGGGTTACTTTAATTCACGCGCTTCGGATGGCCGTGACATGATCGGGAATCATGTCCGCGACCACGACCCCACACTTCGGGCCACGGCTGCCGCCGGCAGGAGCAACAACGCTGCCGTGGGATGCCGCCACCGGACGCTTCGACCCCATCCGCCTGCGTTTGGCCCTCGTGGTCCGCGAGTGGACACCGGAGACCTTCGCAGTGGACACAGGCTGTGGCCGCAGCTCCGTGTACAAGGCGCTCCAAGGGCAGGGGGTCCGGGACCGCACGGCGATTGCGATCCTCTTCGGGCTCGCCCAGCGCGAGCCGCGACTCCCGCCGCTGGAGTGAGCCACCCCTTCCCCGGTCATCAGGCGCTGGCGGCGGCGATGGCGCTGAGCACTTCCTCGTCGTTGACGGTGTAGTAGCGCTGGACCATGTCGATGCTGCTCCAGCCGCCCACCTCCATGAGGTGCATCGGCTTGACGCCGGCGTCGACGAGCCGCGTCGCCCAGGTGTGCCGGAGCACGTGGGGGCTGAAATGAACCCCGGCGCGCAGGGAGACGCGCTCACAGAGGCGCTCGTAGCCCCAGATGCCGAGCGCCGTCGGTACCTGCCCTTCCCGCCGCCCCTCCACGGCCGAAAGAAAGAGTTCTTGGCGGGGGCAGCGCCCGAAGGGATCGCGCTCTACCCGGATCCAGTCCAGGAGCCGCTTGGGCAGCCCGCCGTAGGACTTGCGGAAGGTGACCTGCCGCGGCCGCCCGCTCTTGGTGCAGTCCGGGTCGTGGACGCTCCCTGTCACCGCGATACGGGGCGGCCGGGCGGTCAGCTGGAGGTTGGGCAGGATCAAGCCCGCCATCTCGCTGACGCGCACACCGGTGGCGAGGAAGAGCTCCAGGATGAGGCGGTCCCGGACCGACGAACAGGCTTCCAGAACCCTTCGCTCCTCCTCACGGGTGAGGGCTGGGGCGACGCGTTCCCGCGGCATCCGCGGCTGTCGGATCCGGTCAATGTCCCCGAGCCCTACCCCGTACCCGGGTGTCTCCGCCTGGAATCGAGCCAGCGACCGGAGGTGGGTCCGGTACTTGGCGACCGTGGTCGCCTTCAGCCCAGGGCCGCGGCCGCGGTCGGCGATGGCTGCCAGGAAGCCGGCCACCCCCTCAGTGGTGAGCTCGTCGACGTCAGCCACCCCTTCCGCTCGGCACCATGTCTGGAACCGGCCGGTCGGAGACATTAGGTAGACGCGGCAGTTGCTCAGCTGCGTCCTCGACCAGTCCAGGGCGTGGGTGTTGAGCATCGCCTGGATGGCGTGGTTGACGGATACCGACGCCCCAGGAGCGGGCCGAGGAAGCGTCACGAGCCCCTCCCCCACCGCCTTGTCGCCGTACGCCCGCCGGGGGCGCTTGGCGGCCAGGAAGTCGGCTGCCGGTCGCTGCCGGGTGGCGGCCTGGTCTCCCGCCGTGCTCCGATCCCAGCGGCCGAGGCTTTCCCCATCCAGCCGGCCGCCCTGCCCACCGGGATCCCGGGGAATCGTCCTGTCCATGAGGTCGAACCTCCCTGACCTCGAATCCGAGGTCAATAAGCTAGAAGGCCTTGCCCACCCTTGGGTAGGGCAAGATCCCACGCATCGCGGGGGCCTCAGGACGAACCCGGAGAGGTGCGGAGAGACGCGGATGGGCGCCGTTCCTGAACTCAGCACCACCGATTTTCGTGGCTGGAGCCCAAGGTGGGAATCGAACCCACGGCCTACGCCTTACCAAGGCGTTGCTCTACCGCTGAGCTACTTGGGCCGGGCCGCCAGACCCGCAGATGGTACCCGATGGCTGTTGCTGGGTTCGCCGCTCGCGACCGACCCGGAGCGGCCGGCCGGGGTCCCGTCGGTGCGGGACCGCTGTCTCCCTGGTCGCCGGGGCGGATCCTCGAAACCCGACCTCCGACGAGCCCCTCACCCCATCGCTTGACCGGGGAGGCAGCCCGGCCTCAAGATCCGGCGTGCCCCATGGACGTTGAGAACCGCCTCCGCATCAGCGGTCACGCCGAGACCAAGGTGGTCCCCGACCGCGCCTGCTGGACGGTCACCGTCCGGGTCGAGGACGGCGACCGCGACACCGCCTTCCGGCGCTGCGCCACCGCCCGCGCGACCCTCCTGGAGCGGCTCCAGGCGATCGAGAAGGACTGCGTCAGCGCGGGACGCATCGCGGTCGTGGAGGAGATCGAGTACTACTACGTGGTCAGCAGCGACCTCCACGCCGAGGTCACCGAACAGCTCAAGAAGACCGGCATCCCCAGCGAGGTCATCGCCCAGATCGCCGAGAGCATCGGCGAGCAGCGGCGGAGGCGGCGCTGCTTCGCCGCCACCGCGACGCTCGGCATCGACGTGGCCGTCGCCGACAGCGGGGCCGTGCCCCACGTGCTCGTCGCCGAGGATGTCGCCTCGAGCAGCGGACCCTGGTTCAGGATCTCGCGGCGCGAGCAGATCGGCGACGACCTGCGGGCCAAGGCGGTGGAGAACGCCCGGGCGCGGGCCGCAGGGCTGGCCGGCGCCGCCGGTCGCAAGCTGGGTCGAGCCCTGGTCGTCTCCGATCTCGACGAGTCGCTGGCGGACCTCACCGGCTCCGCCCGCGGGCAGCCGCCCGGAATCGAGCCGCGGCCGATGGCGCTCCGGGCGATGAGCAAGGCGACAGCCCAGACGAGGGGCACCTCGCCGGAGGAGGAAGCGATCGTCATGGAGATCGCCCCCGAGCCGGTTGAGCTGAGCGAGACGATGACCGTGGTCTTCGAGCTCGTCGATCAGACGTAGCCCACCCCAGCGGGAGATCGGCGGGAAAGCTGCCGGGCACCGGCCCGTCCTGCACCTGGCTCCGGTGAGCGATCCTCTTCCCGGACATGAGAGTGGAACCCTGGCTCGGCGACATCACCACCCTGGACGTCGACGCCATCGTCAACGCGGCCAACTCCTCCCTCCTCGGAGGTGGCGGGGTGGATGGTGCGATTCACTGGGCGGCGGGACCGGAGCTCCGGGAGGAGTGCCGCCGGCTCGGGGGGTGCGCGACCGGCGACGCCAAGCTCACCGGCGGGCACCGGCTGCGGGCGCGCTGGATCGTTCACACGGTCGGGCCCATCTGGCGGGGCGGGGGGCGGGGCGAGGATGCCGCCCTGGAGTCCTGCTACCGACGCTCTCTCGAGGTGGCGGCCGGCGCCGGAGCCCGATCCGTCGCCTTTCCCGCCATCTCCACCGGCGCCTTCGGGTTCCCCGAGGACCAGGCCGCGGAAATCGCCGTCCGGGTGGTCAGCCGCGCCGACCCGGCCGCCTGGGATCGGATCGTGCTGGTGGCCTTCGAACGGCGCACCTACGCGCTGTACCGCGGCCTGCTCGCCGGTTGAGACTGCGTGGGGCAGAGGCGGCGGCGCCTCCAATGAGCAGCCGGCGGTCCTCGCACGCCCCACCGCCGCGCATCCCCTGCTCAGGGGCAGGCAACCCAGACCACCTCGCGCCACTGGAGGCCGTCCGGGGCAGAGACAGAAACCCAGCCGAAGCGGATCTGATGGTCCCCGAGGGACGCCAGGCAGCTCGGCCAGCCACCATCGTGCCAGCCGCCGCTCGGATCCTCCCAGAAGCTCACTGCACCCTCCAGACCGTACGCCGTCCCATCCGCCATCACACTGGCTTCGGCCGGGAGGACGTAGCCGCCCACGGACTGGTCTCCCCCATTGGAGTACGCGGTGCCGGTGGACACGTGAATTGCCGGATTCAGCGTCCCGAGCAGGTACGTGCCGACGGCGACGGCCGCGAGCGCCACCGTGAGAATCGCCCAGGTGAACAGCCTGCCCTTCATAGAGCACCTCCTCGCGACGGCTCCTTCAACAGTCACAACTCTGCGCGACGGTGGCGGAGTGTACCCCCACCTGTGTCCCGAATCCGGAGCCGAATCCGGAGCCAACGGGGAGATTCGAACTCCCAACCTACGGTCTACAAATTGACGGGATTGGCGCTATCTGGTCCCGCCCTGTATTCCACGCTTGTGCACGGTGACGCGCCGTGCTGCGCCCTTGTTGGTCAGCTCGTTGGTCAGGACGCCCGACGGCACCTAGCCAGGAGAACGTCACGGGTACGGATGTTCGTTGGCGCCCCTCGCCCCCCGCCCAGAAGAGATCAGGCACAAGAGCGCGCCGGCAGACATGGGCCCTTCAACCTGACGGTTGGAGGTCGGCGGAGCCGATGGAGAGATTCGAACTCTCGGCCTGCCGCTTACAAGGCGGCTGCTCTGCCAGCTGAGCTACATCGGCTCGGGTGCCTTGAGAGGATTCCCGGCAACCCTACATCGCCCCGAGGACCTGGGCACTATGCGTGATCAGGTCTGAGCGCTATCCGTGATCGCCCACACTCCGGGAAGGACGAGCGCCGGGCCACGAGGCGACAAGCGGGCGATTCATGGGGGATCAGGGCCGGGGCGGCCGTCGACGGAGGCCCTGGCCACCGCGCTTAGCCGGCCTTGGCCGGCTGCAGCTGCAGGCCACGCAGCAGTCTGATGAACAAGACCCAGAAAGCCAGCTGGAAGGCCACCTGCGTCTGCAGCTCGAAGCCCCGTGATTGTGGCAGGTAATAGGCAGCCGCGAGGCCGCTCAGGACCATGATGCCAGTGAGCAGAGCAAGGTGCCGGTCGCTGCCGCCCAGCCATTTGATGGCCAGACAAGCCAGCCCCAATTGGACCAAGAACAGGGTTGACCCGAAAAACTCATGGACGTCGCCAAAACGAGTGTACGGCGTCAGTAGCAGGCCAATCAATTGGAAGGCCATGATCTTCATGGACCGGCCGATGATCAAGCTGTGGTCAAATTCGGTCACCAGCTCGGAAGCCCGCCACATGCAGAAAGCGGCACCCAAAAGGGCGACTGCGTAGGGTGCGATCGTATCCGTGAACACGCCCAGGTAACTGAGGCCGTAGTCGACGCGCAGACTTTGGGGGCGGATCACGATGCATACAACCAGCATGACTGCCGTCAGCGTCAGCCCACAGGTGACGTAGGCTATCGAGCGTTCGGTGTCCGAACGCCCTTTGACCAACACCTGCCTCACGGCCAATAGGCCTCTGCCTCTCATGCGGGCCATTGTAGCCCTCAATCCTGAAATGGTTTTCTGCAAGACCGGCTGGTGACTGAACTTAGCCCGACGCTGAAGAACAGGACAACGGGACAGGGCAGGTCACAGGCGATTGCTGCCCCTGCCTCCATGGCCCGCAGGGCAGCTTCGCTTGGGTGCGTGCTCTGTGGTGGTGCGATGCCCGACCGGATGGCGGATCGGCTGGTCAGGGATGGAGGAGTGTGCCCCCTGCGCGCCGGGACCCGGCGCGAGGGGGCGGCTCAGCGCTGTCAGGGCACGGTGACACCTTGGAGGACGACCGAACCGACGGTGGGATCCAGCTCCTGCTGGACGTTGACGCCCGCCGGCGGGATGGTGTCCATCACGTACGGCACGTTGGTGACGTAGCCGCCGCTCACCTGCTCGAAGCCGGAGGTGCAGATGGTCGGCTCGGGCACCAGCGCTGCCTCCGCGGCGGTGCAGACTGCGAAGCTGTAGCCGCCGGTGGGGTCGTCCGCCGGGACGGGGACGAACTGGCGTGCGTTGTCGTAGCCATAGCCGTTCTGACCGGCCACGGCGAGGGTGAACGTCCAGCCGGCCCACGCTGAGACTGTGTTGACCGAGGGGGCTCCCAGGGTCGAGGCGGGGACGGTGATGGTGACCAGACCGGGGGTCTGGCCCCCCGAGGGGGTGAGCTGGGCGGCCGAGACCTGGGGCGTGCCCAGGCCGCCACCGCAGCTCGGGTAGGAGTAGTTGAGCCCGGAGGTGGTGGTCGCCGGCGTCTCCCAGCAGTCGGTGCCGAAGCCGTCCACCTCAATCACCTGGTTCCAGGCGTCAGCGCTCGCGATCGAGTAGTTGAAGGGGCTCGCCGCCGCCGTCGACTGGAGCTCTCCGGCCGGGACGCTCCCGCTCGGGGCGTGGATGTACAGAAGGAACATCTGGGCGCCGTCCAGGGAGCCGAAGGTGGACACCATGTTCTGGATGCCGATCTGGAAGCTCACCGTCCCGCCCGAGTCGATGACCACGAGGGCGTCGGGGCCGGCGTTGCAGCTGGTGCCCGGGGTGGCGGGGGTGACGACGTCACCGAGGCGCAGGGAGTCGGGCGCGAAGGCGGAGTTGGTCGGGTAGGCGTACACGCCGGTGGACGCGGTGTACGGCGAGTACCCGGGCCCGTTGCCGCCGCCCGTGGCCGCCGGGACGCAGAGCACGTCGGTTCCGGAGACCAGGAGGTTGGTGACCGTGAAGATCGCCTCGTTGGTGGCGCCACCGGCGGTCACCGCGACCTCGACCGAGTTGCTCCCCGTCTCGAGGCTCACCGGCGAGCTGAAGCTACCCGTCAGGCCGGCGGTGACCGTGGTGATGGTCGTGGTGGGAGAGGTCGCGCCGAGGGCCGTGCCGGTGACCGCAATCTCCACCGTTGCGTTCGGCGCGGTCGTTCCGCTCACCGTGGTGGTCGCGGAGTCAACAGTCACCGACGGACGGATCAGGTTCATGGGAACGTTGCCACCGCTCACCGAGAGCGGAGCTGAGACGCTGAGCGGCGCGGTGGCCGGCGGGTTGGGCAGGTATCGATCGGCGACGATGCTGGGCTGCTCGAGGAGCGTTCCGGTCTGCATGTCGCGCAGCAGCCGGAGCAGCTGGGCCTGAGCCCAGGTGAGAGGAGCCGCCGAGCCGTCGGGCTGGCCGTCGGTAAAGCCGATCGAGGCCGTGGTGGGATCCGAGCCGTACGGCGAGGCCGGCACGTTGGCGTAGTTCCAGACCTGCTCGGGGAGCAGGCCGACGCCGCTCGCCGAGTTGAGCATGAAGGAGAGGTCGGCCTGGAGAGCCGACGAGTTGTCAGCGAGGATCTGGTACTCGCCGTTCTCCCCGGAGAGCGCCGGCCACGGATGTCCGGTGCCGGTGTCCGTCGTGGCCCACGGCTCGCCGGTCAGCGGGCAGTTGGCGTTCGCCTCAGACTCGACCGCGGCGGTGTCGCAGTCGCCGTAGCCATCACCGTTGTAGCGCATGATCCCGGTGCCCGACGGGGTGGAGGTCTCGATGGTGTCGGTCACCACCGCCAGGGAGTTGACCACCGTGGAGTTGTTGGCGGGCAGCTCGCCGAGTCGGGTGAGCTCGAGGAAGCCCTGGTCGATGACCGATCGCTGGTCGACCTGGGTGTTGTTGCCATTGCCGAGCGAGTACGTCACTCCGCTGGCGTCGGGGTCACCGGTCTTGTCCACCCGGATGAAGTAGGGGCTGCTGGAGAGCGGGCCGTCAGTGGTCACGTCGGTGGTCAGGATGAGCTGGCGGAAGTTGTCGGCGGTGGCCAGGAAGAGCCGCTGCGAGGCGGTGTCTCTCTGCACCTGCGCGATCGCGGCGGCCGCGACCAGGCCGGCCACCTCGTCGGCCATGGTGGACGGTGAGAAGCCGGTCTGCTCCTCCCAGCGCTCCACCCCGTCGGCGGGGCCGTTGGCCACCAGGAAGTCCGCCGCTGGCTTGATGTGGTCCTGGTAGAGGGTGGCGTTGCTGGCCAGGCCCGCCTGCCAAGCGGCCAGGATGGGATCGGCGGTCTCGTCGAGCTGGAGTCCGCCGGTGTCCGGCGCCGCCTCACCGTTCAGCAGCCCGTTGCGCGGGAAGCTGCCGTTGGGAAGCTGCATGTCGTCGAACCAGTACTCGACCATCTGGCGGGCGGTGCCGAGGTCACCGTCCACCAGGAAGCCGGTGAACGTCTCGTAGGCGTCGCGGGGGAAGACCTCACGGTAGGAGCCGAAGTAGGGAGCCAGGTTGTCTCCCTCCGGCGTGCCGGCGGATACCGCTTGCCCCCATGGGCTGGACAGCGAGGCGACCGTCGCCCCCAGGAAGGTCTTGTCCTCGCTGGCCTTGAGGACATTGGCACTCAGCCAGTACGCCTGCTGGTCGGCAGCGTCCAGAGTGGTGCCGGTGGAAGACGTGGGGCCAGCCGGCGAGCAGAGCTGGGAATCGTAGCCCAGCCACTGCAGCTGGTACCCGAGGAAGGTCAGGATGAAGGGGGTGGCCGACGCCTGAAGGGCGGCGTTGAGGGCGCCGGGCTCGGAGCTGCCGAAGCCCAGCGCGACTGTCTCGCTGCTGACGGCGTTCGGGCTGAGGGGGGTCGACAGCCCGGCCGCTTTGGCGACGGCGACCGCGATCGCCGGTGAGGTCAGGCTGGCCACACCCGTGGCCGCCGGGTTGGCAAGGACGTTACCGGGGGAGCAGGTGCTGCCGCCGGTGAAGCCTCCGTCGGTGTAGGCCCCCAGCGCTCGTGCGCTGCTCCCGAGTCCGGCGTTCGTGCCCGCCGCAGGGGCGAGCAGCGGGCCGGCACCGAGGCTCAGCTCAACTGTCTGGACGACGTTGCCGTCGTTGGCATCCGGAGCGGTGGAGGTCAGCGACTGGGAGGCGTCGAGCTCATTGAGGCCGTCGCTGGAGGCTCCGACGAACCCCGTCTCGACAGCCGAGAACGGCGTGCTCGCCGCCATGGCCGCGTACATCGGGGTGGCGTAGTTGCGGTTCACCGCGTCGGTGAAGGAGTTGGTGGAATAGGAGAGCGGAACGGGGCCACGGCTCGTGGAGACGATCGTCGCCGACTCGCCGCCGGCGTTGGCGCTGCCTCCACCGGCGTGGCCGTTGAGCAGGGGGTTGAAGCGCAGGTAGAGATGGAGGCCGGGGGAGGCGCCCGGCAGTGGCACCAGGCTGTACTGCACCACCACGGCCTCGGTCAAGGGGTCCGTGATGAAGTCGCTGACGATGGCGAAGTGGTAGGCGCTGTCCAGGGCAACCACCTGGCAGGCCATGCCGGTCAGCCCCAACGAGCTGACCGTGTAGGTCATGTCGCGAGGTTGGAGGGCGGTGAAGCCCGACCCGGTGACGATCGGGTCCAGCGTCTTGACGTCGGTGTTGTCGATGGTCGGCGCGTAGACGTCCGAGAGCTCACCGTCGGCCACCGTGTACCAGACCTGGGAGGCGGTGTCCGCGGCCGTGCCGACGCAATCCTTGCGAGCCTCGTCGTAGTGGGAGAGGGACCCCGGGGCCCCGGCGGCCTCGGTCGTGGGGCTGCCGACGCTCAGGTCGAAGACGTGCATGGCGTTGACGCCGTTGCCGATCCCCGTCGACACCGCGGGCAGGGTCACGGAGGCCAGAGCCTTCGCGGGGTTGATGGGAATGGCCGCGTAGGAGAGGCTCACGGGAGTTGACCCACCCGGGTCCCAGCCCCCGGTCGTGGCCAGGAGGTCGGTGCCGCTCGCGGCCGACGAGTCGATCCAGTCGGCCAGGGTCACCGGGTCGGTGGACGTGGTGCCATCGGTGTAGGTGACCGTGAACGTCCCGGTCGCGGACCCATACGCGGAGGCTCCGATGACACCGAGCGTGGTGCCACTGCCGGAGAGGGACACGGTCTGCCCCTCGGCGACCACGTTGTCCGGAGTTCCGGGAGCGACGTTGGGCCAGGTGATGGTGAGACCGTCATGGAGGAGCTGACTCCCCGGGACCAGTCCGTCCTCGGCGAGGCCGGTGGAGGAGAACGAGTCTCCGATCCCGTCGTAGTTGCCGGGGCCCGGCGTGGCCGGAGAGGTGATCCCGGTGTTGTCGAAGGCCTGCTCCAGCGTGACCGCCGACGAGGCCCCGACCGCGGGGGAGGCCGCGGCCACCATCCCCAGGCTCAGGACCGACGTTGCAAAGACCGCACCAAATCGCCGATGACGAGCACCACCCATGGCGGCACCTCCCAATCCGAGCTCTCTCCGATCCGCGCCTCCGGCCTGTTTCCCAGCCGGGCCGGATTACACGTTGGGGAGGCGTACCGTTCGTGTCAAGCCAAGGAGGTGGCGGGGCTGCTCGGTTCGGTGCTCCTGGCACACCCATGCCGGACGCTGCCCCCGCCAGGTCATATCGACCGGCACGCCCCGCATCCCGACACCGGCCACTCGACGCATCTCGCCGATGCGCCCGTCCCCGATCTGCAGGCGGCGCTGCTGGGCGACCTGTCGTCGGCGTCGTACACGCTGTCCGACGTGGCTGCAGACACCGCCGGCCTGCTCGACGTCCTCGGTCTCGACAGCACCCACGTGGTGGGCGCCTCACTCGGCGGGATGATCGCCCAGACGATGGCCATCGACCACCCCGGTCGCGTCCGTTCTTTGGCGTCGATGATATCCACCACCGGCGACCGCAATGTGGGGCAGGCGCGGCGGCATACCATGGAACATCAAGAGCCCTCCCGAGGTTCGGAACCGTTAGGCAGTCCCAGACCGTCCGGGATGGCTCTCCCTTTGTCCACAAGGTCCGTGGGCGTTACAGCTAGCGAAGTCGACGCCAGCGCGTAGGAGGGCCCTGCGGTGGCCGTTGCTTCCGGGCGGGCGGAGGCGGCGGGCCACCCGGCGCGGACGCCAGCCCCTCCCCCTCCCCCTTTCCCGAACCGACATCCCCGCGCCGGATGGCCTCGAGCTGGCGGCGCACCTCGGGGTCGATGCGGCTCTCGAGGCGGTCATCCGCCACCAGGCCCTGGTCCCGGCGCCGGATCTCGCCGGTGCGCTCGCCCTCCGCCCGCTCCACCTCGGCGAGGAGGGCGCGGGACGACATGGTCGGCACGCCCATGGCCCTCACCAGGTCGCGCTGGAGGTGGTCGTCGGTCGCCAGCACCATCTCCAGGACGGTGCCGCGGCGGGAGGCCTCGTACATCAGGCGCTCGATCACGTGGTCCGCGCTCTCCCGGCTGCTGCCGTAGCGGACCTCGACCCCCTCGACCACCTCCTGATCCGGGCTGCCCAGGGTGCGGCGGCGGGCGTCGAAGACGACCAGCACCTCGTTGCCGGTGCTGGCCCGGTATTCGGCGAGGCGAACCACCAGGCGGCGGCGCGCGTCCTCCAGGCTCTCGGTCCGCATGCTCCGGGCCAGGTCCGGCCAGGCGTGCAAGATGTTGTAGCCGTCGACGACCAGCCGGCTCACCGGGACGCGAAGCCCCGCTGCCGGAACGCCTCGTAGAGGATGGCCGCGCCCGCCGCGGCGGCGTTGAGCGATGCCACCCGCCCGATCATGGGGAGCGACACGAGGCGGTCGCAGGTCCGGCGGGTCAAAGGTCGCAGCCCCTCCCCCTCCCCACCGATCACGATCGCGGTCGGCTCCCGGTAGTCGACCAGGTCGTAGCGCTCCCCGGCCTCGGCCGCCAGGCCGACCCGCCAGATCCCCGCCGCCGCGATCTGGGTGAGCGCCTGGGCCAGGTTGGGGACGCTGACCAGGGGCACGTGCTCGCTGGCCCCCGCCGACGCTTTGGCGGCGGCCGGGGTCAGGGAGGCGGCGCGGTGGCGGGGGGTGATGACGGCATCGACGCCGACCGCCTCGGCGCTCCGGATCAGGGCTCCGAGGTTCTGGGGGTCCTGGACGCCGTCGAGGACGAGCAGCAGAGCCGGGGGGTGGCAGCCCTCGAGGAGACGGTCGAGCCGGAGCGGGGCTCTGCCGTGGAAGTACCCGGCCACTCCCTGGTGGTGCTCGGTGTGGGCGATGTCGTCGAGGCGGCTGCGCGCCGCCATCTCGACCGGGATGCCGCGATCACCCGCAAGCGCCAGGATCTCGCGCAGCCGCGGCTCCTCGCCCAGACCTTCGGCCACCACCAGCTTGCGGGCAGGCCGCCCGGCCCGGAGCGCCTCGCGCACCGGATTGCGCCCGTAGAGGATGTCCACCTGAGCTGCGCCGCCTCGGGATCCGCCTCAGGCGCGCTTCCAGCGCTGTCCCTGAGGGGTGTCCTCGACGATGATGCCGCGCCCGAGGAGCTCTGCGCGGATCCGGTCGGAGGCGGCGAAGTCCCGCCCGGCCCGGGCCGCGACCCGCCGTTCGAGCAGGTCCTCCTCCTCCGCGCTGAGGGTCGATGCGCCACGCTCCCGATCGACCAGAGGCAGCACCCCGAGCACGTCGTCGACCTGGTCGACGAGGCCGGCGAGCCGGTCTCGCACCGGCGCTGAGGGGGTGACGGCGTCGAGCAACCGGTTGAGGTCCCGGATGGCGGCGAAGAGGTGGCCCACCGCCTCGGGCACGTTGAGGTCGTCGTCCATGGAGCGGGCGAAGTCGGCCGCCGCGGCATCGGCCCGCTCCCCGATCTCCTCACCGCCGCTGCCGGCGCCGAGGGCCCGCACCCGGTCGCGGAACTCGCTCAACCGTCCCACCGCCTCGTCGGCGGCCCGGAGCGGCTCCTCGTCCCAATCGAGGGTGCGCCGGTAGTGGGCCCCGGTGATCAGCAGGTAGCGGATCGCCGGGGCGCGGTACCCGGCGTCGAGCAGGTCGGGGAGGGTCAGGAAGTTGCCCAGCCGCTTGGCCATCTTCTCCCGGTTCATGGTCAGGTGCTCGCCATGGCACCAGATCCGGACGAACGGCTTCCCGGTGGCGGCCTCGGACTGGGCGATCTCGTTCTCGTGGTGGGGGAAGATGTTGTCGACCCCGCCGCAGTGGATGTCGAGGCTCTCCCCGAGCAGGGCCATGCTCATCGCCGAGCACTCGATGTGCCAGCCGGGGCGGCCCCGGCCGAGCCGGGTGTCCCAGCCGATGTCCGCGGGCCCGACCGCCTTCCAGAGGGCGAAGTCGCGGGCGTCCTCCTTGGCGTAGTCGTCGGCGTCGACACGGCCGCTCGCGCCGGCGACCAGCCCCGCCGCCGGGATCCCTGAGAGCGCCCCGTAGCGCGGGAAGTCGGCGATCCGGAAGTAGATCCCGCCGTCGCTGCGGTAGGTGACCCCGGCCGCCTCCAGCCGCTCGATGAGGGTCACCATCTCCTCGATGTAGGCCGTGGCCCGGGGGTAGTGATGGGCCCTGCGGATGCCGAGGGTGTCGGCGTCGGCGAAGAAGCCGTCGATCCAGGGGGCGGTCTCCTCCGCCAGCCCATGGCCGTGCTCACCGGCGTTGTGGATCAGGCGATCATCCACGTCGGTGATGTTCATGACGTGGGTGACGCGCTCGAAGCGGCGCTCCAGCCAGCGGCGCAGGACATCCTCGAAGAGGAAGGTCCGGAAGTTTCCGATGTGGGCGCGGTTCCAGACCGTCGGACCGCAGGTGTAGAGGCGCACGTGACCGGGCTGCAGCGGCTCCACGGTCTGGAGCCTGCGGGTCAGGGTGTCGTGGAGGCGAAGGCTCACGGGCGCTCAAGGATATCCGCGCGTGCGGGAGCGCGCACCGATCCGCTAGGTTGGCCCGATGAGCGACGCCGAGCCGGGAGGGGTGCTCCGTTCCACCGGCCTGCCGGCAGGCCCGCGGACCCACGTCTTCGAGCGCACCCGGCCAGTCCGGCTGGGCGATGCCGATCAGCTCGGCCGGCTCCGCCTCGACTCGCTGGCCCGCCACCTCCAGGACCTGGCCACCGACGACAGCGTCGACTCCGGGATGAGCCAGGAGCCCGTCGTCTGGCTGGTGCGGCGGGCGGCGATCACCATCGAGCGGTGGCCGCGCTATCTGGAACGGCTCAGCTACGCGACCTTCTGCACCGGCTCTGGGCCACGCTGGGCGGAGCGGCGGACCTCGGCGCGGGGGAGCGCCGGGGGGCGGCTGGAGGCGGCGGTGCTCTGGGCCGCGGTGGATTCGGTGAGCGGCCGGCCGGCGCAGCTCTCGGATCTCTTCCACCGGATCTGGGGAGCGGGCAGCGGTGCCCGCCCGGTGTCGGCGCGGCTCCTCCACCCCGCGCCTCCCCCCGGCGCCGAGGGCCGTCCCTGGGCGCTCCGCGCCACCGACCTGGACGTGATGGGTCACGTCAACAACGCGGTGCACTGGGAGGCCGTCGAGGAGGAGCTGGCGCGCCGCCTACCCGGCCGCATCCCGGTCGCGGCCGAGTGCGAGTACCGGATCCCCCTCGACCGCGGCACCCACGTTCGGGTGGTGTCGGAGGTCGAGGGGGGATCGCTGCGGCTCTGGCTGGTCAGCGAGGGCGGGGTTCACGCCTCCGCGCTGGTCGGCACCGAGCCCGCCGACTAGATCAGCCATCAGGGCCGGCGGGCCGGTCTCACCCCACCTCGAGGAGGGCGACCGCGGAGGCCAGGATGCCCTCCCCCCGCCCGGTGTCGCCGAGCCCGTCACCGCTGGTCGCGCTGACCACCACCGTGCCCCGGGGGGTCGCCAGCGCCTCCGACATCGCCTCCCCCATGGCCGCGAAGAAGGGGGCGAGCCGGGGCCGGGCGCAGACCACGGCCACCTGGGCGCTCACCACGCGGGCGCCGGCCTCGGCCAGCTTGGCTGCCACCAGCTCCAGGAACTCGCGGCCACCGACCCCCCGCCAGCGCTCGTCGCCGGAGGGGAAGTGCTCGCCCATGGTGCCGAGGCCGGCGGCGCCGAGGCAGGCGTCGGCGAGGGCGTGGGCGACCACGTCGCCGTCGGAGTGGCCCACCAGGCCCTGATCGGAGGGCACCGCCACGCAGCCGAGCAGGAGCGGCCGCCCCGGCGCCAGGCGGTGGGCGTCCAGCCCGTGTCCGATGCGCAGCGTCATGGCAGCTGACCGCGGAGCCAGATGAGATCCTCCGGGTGGGTGATCTTCCGATTGCCCACCTCGCCCGGCACCACCGCCACCGGCTCTCCCAACCACTCCACCAGCAGGCAGTCGTCCGACGCGTCCTCATCGGGAGCGACGGCGTGGGCGCGGCGCAGCAGGGGGGCGGAGAAGGCCTGGGGCGTCTGGACCGCCACCAGCCGGTCGCGGGGCAGGGTCTCGACCACCATCCCATCCTCCACCACCTTGACGGTGTCGACGCAGGGTACGCCGGCAGTGGCCGCCCCGTGACGGCGCGCGGCCGCGATCACCGCCTCGATCAGCGCCGGCGACACCAGGGGCCGGGCGGCGTCGTGGACGACCACGATCTCGGCGTCCCCGACCTCCTCGAGGCCGGCCGCCACCGAGTCGCGGCGGCGCGGGCCGCCGGGAACGC
Source organism: Candidatus Dormibacteria bacterium (assembly GCA_049511615.1). Taxonomy (GTDB): domain Bacteria; phylum Chloroflexota; class Dormibacteria; order Aeolococcales; family Aeolococcaceae; genus Changshengia. Next base: position 18,546 of record JBEKXW010000016.1, read on the forward strand.
AGCGGACCGCGGTGAGGCCCAGATCGCGCGCCACCGCGCGGACGGCGTCGTGTTGGGCCTCCGGGCACACCACGACGACGGTCTCCACGCCGCCCACGGCCGCGATGCGCTCGAGAACGTGGGCGATGAGAGGGCGTCCTCCCGCCTCAGCCCAGACCTTGTCGGTCCCCGCCCTCTCGCCGCGGCCCGCCGCCGGGACGATGATCGCGACGCTCAGCGGGTTCCCGCCCGGGTCGGGCGCGGCACCGTCCGGAGCCGCCCTTCGGCCGGCTGCCGGGCCTCGGCAGCGGTGGTGGCGAAGATCATCCGCCCGGCCGCGGTCTGGAGCACCGAGGTCACGGTCACGTGCACCTGGCGATCGAGATGATCGCGCCCCCCCTCGACCACCACCATGGTGCCGTCCTCGAGGTAGCCGACGCCCTGGTAGGGCTCCTTCCCCTCCTTGACGATGGTGATGTCGAAGCCCTCACCCGAGCTGACGATCGGCTTCAGGGCATTGGCCAGGTCGTTGAGGTTGAGAACCCGGACGCCCTGGACGCTGGCGAGCTGGTTGAGGTTGAAGTCGTTGGTCATCAGCGCCGCCCCGCGGGCCCGCGCCAGCTTGACGAGCTTGGCGTCGACCTCCGGCGTCCCCGGGAAGTCCAGGTCGACCACATCGCAGGTGACGTGGACCTGCCGCTTCAGCTCCTCCACGACGGCGAGCCCGCGGCGACCCCGGGAGCGGCGCAGCGAGTCCCCCGAGTCCGCCACCTTCTGAAGTTCCTCGAGCACGAAGCCGGCGACCAGGAGCCGCCCCTGGACGAAGCCGGTGGCGGCGACGTCGGCGATCCGGCCGTCGATGAGGACGGAGGTGTCCAGAACGATCGGGGCCCCGTCCTGGGGAGCGGGATCGTCGATGGTCGGGTCCACCGTGCCGTGGCGGCGCAGGGCGTCGGCGAAGGCGTCCCGGCGCCGGGTGCCGGTCCGGATCCCGACGTAGACCAGGCAGATCGCCAGCACCACCGAGATGACGAACCCGATGCCCCAGGGCAGCGGGCTGAGCAGGACGGCGACGAGGGCGCTGATCAGGAGGGCGACGGTGAGCCCGACGAGCGCCCCGAGCAGCTCGCTGGCCGGTGCGTTGTCGAGCACGTTCTCCAGCCAGAGGAAAGGATCCACGGTCAGCAGTGGCGCCGCCAGGGCCAGGGCCGCCGCTCCCGCGACGCCGGTGCCGAGGAGCACGGCGAGCGCGGCGCTGTCGCCGTTGGCCAGGAGCCCACCCGTCTGGCGGGCGATGTAGGCACCGTACAGCACCCCGGCGACCATCCCCACGACCGCGCCGACCAGCCGGGCCAGGGTGCGGGCATGGCGAACCCTCGGGGTCTGGGGAGCAATCATGGGCCGATTGAAACACAGGGCGGCGGCTGACGCTGAGCCCGGGGGCCCCTCGTCACGCGACGGTTTCAGGCGCTTCGACGATCCAGCGGGGCACGGATCTCGCCGCCCGGGGGCGGCCCGGAGCGGCCACCAGGAGGCGAGCCGCTCCCTGGAGGTCACTCACCGGGTGGCACTCCAAGGAGGGCGGAGCCTGCACCTCCTGTCCGGCGGGAACGACGGCGTGCCGGATGCCCAGCGCCGCCGCCTCGGCGAGACGCGCCTCGAGGCAGCGAACCCGGCGGACCTCCCCCCCGAGCCCCACCTCCCCGATGGCGACGGTGCCGGGGTCCCAGCCCGCATTGGCCTCGGCGCCCCAGACCGCCAGCGCGGCCGCCAGGTCGACCCCAGGCTCCACCAGCCGGACCCCGCCGGCGCAGTTGAGGAAGACGTCGCGCTCTCCGAGCGGTAGGCGTGCCCGCCTCTGGAGGACCGCCACCAGCAGGTTGAGCCGGGCCGGGTCGAAGCCCCAGGCGGTGCGGCGGGTGATCGCATGACCGACGGGCACGGTCAGCGCCTGCACCTCCACCACCAGGGCCCGCGAACCCTCCGAGGTCACGGTGAGGACGTTGCCCGGGACGCTCAGGCTCTGCTCGTCGAGGAAGGCGCGCCCGGCGCTGCCGATCTCCACCATCCCCGCCTCAGCCAGCCGGAAGAGGCCCAGCTCGGAAGCCGGGCCGAAGCGGTTCTTGAGCCCACGGAGGAGACGGTTCTCCCCGTGGCGATCGCCCTCCAGGTAGAGGACGACGTCGACCATGTGCTCCAGGGTCCGCGGCCCGGCGATGGCCCCGTCCTTGGTCACGTGTCCCACCAGCAGGATGGGGACGCCGCTCTCCTTGGCACACGCCATCAGCCGCGTCACTGCCGCCCGGACCTGGGAGGGACTGCCGGGATGGCCGGGGATGTCCGGGTCGTGGAGCGTCTGCACCGAGTCGACCACGGCGAGCGGGGGCCGTGACGCGCTGATCGCCTCCACGCAGCCCTCCACGGCGGTCTCGCCGACGACCACCACCCGGTCGTCGAGACAGTCCAGCCGGTCTGCCCGCAGTGCCAGCTGGGCGGGCGACTCCTCTCCGGCGCAGTAGAGGGCTGGAGCTTGCGGCGATCCGACGGCGTGGCCGAGCTGGAGCGCCAGGGTGGACTTGCCGATGCCGGGGTCACCACCGAGCAGGATCAGCGACCCCGCGACCAGGCCGCCCCCCAGCACCCGGTCGGTCTCCCCCATCCCACTGGGGCGCCGCGGGGCGTGCCGCGTCCCGATCTCGCCCAGAGGAACAGCCAGCGGAGGCGGGCCCGACCGACCCGAGCCCCCGACGCGGCCGCGCTCCTCGGCGAGCGTGTTCCATTCCCCGCAGCCTCCGCAGCGACCCTGCCACTTGGGGCTGGCCCAGCCGCACGACTGGCAGGCGAACGCCCGGGCCGGCTGTCCACGGCTGACGATGCCCATCGCCCGCCAGTATAGCGAACGGATGTGCGATGCACAGGGTCCGAGCCGCTGACGGCCCGCCCGGGTCCCGCCCTCAGCTGTGGCGGGGTGACGCCCCGGAGGCGGCCGACCCGGCCGGTCCGGCCGACGGGTGCCAGGCCAGCCCGCGCAGGCTGGCATCCTCCGATTCGCGGTTGCCGAGGTTGTCCCGCCGCCACTCGGCGATGCCGCGAACCAGCGCCACCATCAGCCGCTCCCGGAATGTGAGCACCGCCATCTTGGCGGCCACCGCGGTGGCCGGCTTCTCGCCGAAGCCGTGGCTCTCGTGCCAGGGGACCAGGAGGCGGAGCACTGGCCGGGCATTGATGCGGGCCTCGACGATGCCGGGCTCCGCCTCCTCGATCGCGGTGGCGACGCGCAGCGTCTGCCCCAGGCTGTCGCAGATCTTCCAGGCCCGCTCCCAGGTGCGCACCCGGCGGGGACCGACCAGGGCGAAGTGCACGGGGTCGAGCACGAGCGCCTGATGCCACTCCAGGGCGAGCTGGAGCATGGCTGCCGAGACCTCGGCATCGACCTCCTGGACGATCCACGCGAGGACCACCGGGACGGCGTTGCCGAGGTCGACCCGCACGCATTCGCGGAACTCGTCGGCGGTGCCGTCGAGCAACCGGCCGTGGGTGGGGCAGAACACGGCGCCGTGGGTGATGTAGCGGTGCTGCGGGCACCACCCGGTCGGGCACGGCCGCTCCCGGCGGTCGATGTAGCTGCAGGCGAGCCCGGTCTTCTGGGTGCAGCCGCGTGCCGAGCAGTACTGGTCGCCGATGTCCCAGGCGAGCGTCGACAGGTGAGGAAGATCGGTGTGCCCAGCCACCGGCTGGTCACCCGGTGCGCTCCTCCTCCAGATCTTCACGCCGCCTCCTTGCACCGTTACCGGGACGTTTCTCAGTCTAACCACCCCAATTGCCGGCTCATGACGAACCGGTGACGAGGCCCGGAGATCCGCGATGGGCGGATGTCGCAGATCGGTTGCATCGCCGGGCGGAGCCTCCGGCAAGGGAGGGATGTCGGGTGGACCCGGACTCGCAGCGAGGCGGTCAGCGACGGCTCGGTCGCCCTCCCCCGCGTGACCGTGGGCCCCTCCTGCCGGTGCCCGCTCCCGCCCCGGCCCGCGGGGCGGTCCCCTCCACCCGCACTGAGCCGTCGGGCCGGTCTCCCCCCTCCTCCAACCGCCGGCGGATGTCGGTGAGGCGGTCGCGCAGCTCGGCCGCACGCTCGAACTCCAGGTCGCGCGCGGCCCGCTTCATCTCCTTCTCGACGTCCTTGGCGAGCCGGAGCAGCTCGTCGGGCGGGAGCCCCGCCTCCTCCTGGAAGCTGGCAGCCCGGGCGCTCAGCTCCTCACGATGGGTCTCGAGCTGGTAGACGGCCTTGACGATGGTCTGCGGGGTGATCCCGTGGGCGTCGTTGAAGGCCACCTGGATGGCGCGCCGGCGGTCGGTCTCGGCGATCGCCCTGCGCATCGCCTCGCTCACGCCGTCGGCGTACATGACGACGTGGCCGTCGAGGTTGCGCGACGCCCGGCCGATGGTCTGGATGAGGGAGCGGAAGCCGCGGAGGTACCCCTCCTTGTCGGCGTCCAGGATGCCGATGAAGGCGACCTCGGGAAGGTCCAATCCCTCGCGCAGCAGGTTGACCCCGACCAGGACGTCGAAGACCCCGAGGCGGAGGTCGCGGATGATCTCCACCCGCTCCATGGTCTCGATGTCGCTGTGCAGGTAGCGGGCCCTCGCCCCCGCCTCGCGCAGGTAGTCGGTGAGGTCCTCGGCCATCTTCTTGGTCAGGGTGGTGATGAGGGAGCGGTGGCCGCGCTCCACCCGGCGCCGGACCTGCGCCAGCAGATCGTCGATCTGGCCCTCGCTGGGCCTGACCTCGAGGGTGGGGTCGACCAGACCGGTGGGCCGGTTGATCTGCTCGACAACGCGGCTCGACCGCCGCTCCTCATAGGGGCCCGGGGTGGCGCTGACGTAGACGACCTGACCGACCATCTGGTCCCACTCGGCGAAGGTGAGGGGGCGGTTGTCCAGCGCCGAGGGCAGCCGAAACCCGTATTCGACCAGGGGGACCTTGCGCGCCCGGTCGCCCTTGGCCATGCCATCGATCTGGGGCACCGCGACATGGGACTCGTCCACCACGATCAGCGCGTCCTCGGGCAGGAAATCGAGCAGGCAGAACGGGCGCTCACCCTCGGCCCGGCCGGTCAGGTGGCGCGAGTAGTTCTCGATGCCGGCACAGGTGCCCGTCTCGCGCATCATCTCGACGTCGAAGGCGGTGCGCTGGCGCAGCCTCTGGGCCTCGAGCAGCCGGCCCCGTTCCTCCAGCACCGCCACCCTCTCCGCCAGCTCGGCCTCGATCCGCTCCACCGCGGTCTTCATCTGCTCGGCAGGGGTGACGTAGTGTGAGGCCGGGAAGATGACAACGCTCTCCCGCCGGGCCACGACCTCTCCGGTCAGGGGGTCGAACTCCCGGATCGACTCGATCTCGTCGCCGAAGAGCTCGATGCGCACCGCCAGCTCCTCGTAGGCGGGCTGGACGTCGAGAACGTCGCCCCGAACCCGGAACCGGGAGCGGCCGAAGTCGGTGTCGTTGCGGCTGTACTGGAGGTCGGCCAGCTTGCGCAGCAGGATGTCCCGCCGCCAGCTCTCGCCCACCTTGAGGGTGATCGACTCCCCCAGGTAGTTCTCGGGAGACCCGATGCCGTAGATGCAGGAGACCGAGGCCACCACGATGACGTCGCGACGGGTGAGCAGTGCCCGGGTGGCGCTGTTGCGAAGCCGGTCGATCTCCTCGTTGCGCGACGAGTCCTTCTCGATGTAGGTGTCGGTGCGGGGGATGTAGGCCTCCGGCTGGTAGTAGTCGTAGTAGGAGACGAAGAACTCGACCGCGTTCTGCGGGAAGAACTCGCGGAACTCGGCCCAGAGCTGGGCGGCCAGGGTCTTGTTGGGCGAGAGCACGAGCGCCGGCCGCTGCAGCGCGTTGATGACGTGGGCGACGCTGAAGGTCTTGCCCGAGCCGGTCACCCCCAGCAGGGTCTGCTCGCGGTTGCCCTGGCGGAGGCTGTCGAGCAGACCGGCGATGGCCTGTGGCTGGTCACCCGCCGGCGCGAAGTCGGAGGTCAACTGAAACTGGGGCACCGAGCCAGTCTACGGCGCGGCCTCGCTCGGACCCGCCTCGCCGCCGCCCTCGATATCCTCGCCGGCCCGCCAGCGCCGCTCCGCCTCCTCCAGCTCGGCTCGAAGGCGGCGGTACTCCGCTCTCTCGGCTTCAGTGGGGGGATGCTCCCGTTTGCGCACCTCCGCCTCACGCAATGCTGCGGCAGAGACGGAGCCGATGTCGCGCCACTCGCCGAGCTCGAGCGCCTTGGCTTGGACAGCGCGCCGCAGCTCCACGAGGTGGTCGGGTGGGGTGGCGATCCGGCGGAGCTCGGCGAGCTTCGCCTCGTCGAGCCCCAGGACGGCAAACATCCGCCGCACCAGCGGGTCGACGTCCAGCGCGGCGAGCAGAGCGTGCTCGACGCCCACGGAGGTGTGCTGCTCGGCGGCAAGGCGTTCCGCGGCGCGCTGGATCTCGTCGCCGATGGACGAGCCCGGCCCGCCGAACCGCCCTCCCGGCACGGGCCCCGTCTCGTGCTCGGGCACCGCACCCTCGGGCGGCATCTCGTGCTGAAGCCGGTCGATCTCGCCCAGGACCTTCTCCAGGTTGGCGCCCAGGTCCTGGAGCACGTGGGCGGCGATCCCCTCCCCCTCGATGAGGAGACCGAGCAGGAGGTGCTCGGTGCCCACGTAGTTGTTCCCCATCCTGCGGGCCTCCTCGAAGGCGATCTCGATGACCTTCTTGACCCGAGAGGTGGGGATGATCTGTTGGATGATGAGCCGCTCGTTGCGGCCGAGCACCGACTCGATGGTGCTGCGCACCCTTCCGATCTCGACCCCGAGGTTGTCGAGAATCTTGGCAGCCTTCCCGTCCTCCACGCGGAGCAGGCCGAGCAGGAGGTGCTCGGTGCCGATATAGGAGTGGTGAGAGCGCTCCGCCTCCTCCTGTGCGAGGGTGAGGACCTTCTTGGCTCTCTCGGTGAAGCGCTCGAACGGGTACATGCGCACCTAACCATGCCCGGTCGGAGACGGAACCACAAGTCTCATCAGGCGCACGGTGGCAGCGTCACCAGCACTTGCATGGTGGAGTCGACGAGGAGAAGGGTGCCATCAGGGAGCGCGGTCAACCCCTGGGGGGAGGGCGAGTCGGTGACCAGCACCCGGCTCGCACCCGACGCGGGATCGACCGCGAGCACCTCATCGGTGCCCAGGTCGGTGACGTAGACGAGCCCATCGTCGGGGACCGCCTCGTCCAGGTCGGTGAGGCTTCCCACGGCCTGGGTCGTGCCTCCGATCACCGCCACCAGCCCGGGGCTGCTCTCCGCCGCGACCAGTACGCTGCCGTCAGCGAGCTGGGCCGCGCTGACCGGCCGTCCGAGCCCGGTGGCGAGCACTGTGGCGGCCCCCCCGCCGACGGGCACTTCCAGCAGCCGTCCGCTGGGGCTGTCGGGGACGAGGATTTCGGCGCCGTCGGCGCTCAACGAGATGTCGTCGATGCCCAGATTGCCAGTGGGGTTGGGGATGGTCACCAGCGGGGTCAGGACGCCGGTGCTGGGCGCGAGCACATCGAGGCGGTTCGGTCCCTGCTCGGCCACCACCACATCGCCGCCAGGCAGCGGTACCAGTCCCTCCGGCTCGTTGCGGTCCGTGAAGCTCGCGATCGACGCCCCGTCGGCGGCCAGCTCATCGATTCGGCCCGCATTCGGCGACGAGACCCAGATGTCCCCGGTGGCGTCGACGGCGACGTCATCGGCGTCGGTGGTGAACTGGTGGAACACGGAGAGCTGGCTGAGGGCGACCGGCGCGGGGCAGCCGGCCAGGGTCGCCTGCGGGGTGGTGGAAGGGCTGGGAGGGACGGTCGGTGTCGGGGTCGCCGTTGCTGTCGGTGGTCTCAACGACGTCGGGGTCGCGGTGCCGGTCGGCGAGGGGGCGCCATCACATGCTGCAAGCCCGAGGGTGACGGCGAACAGCACCGTCAGCGCCGGGCGTGCGCGCCCCCTCACCGCTGGCACCTCGGGCAGTACACGGTGGTCCGGCCGGCGACAACCGTGCGTCGCAGCACCGTGCCGCAGCCCAGGCAGGGCTCCCCTCCCCTCCCATAGACGCGCAGCTGCTCCTGGTGGGAGCCGCGCGCGTTCCAGAGGTCGCGGTAGTCGTCGACGGTCGTCCCGCGGTTGGCGATCGCCGTCACCAGCACCGCCCGGATCGCCCCGTGCAGGGCGAGACGCTCACGGCGGGTGAGCCGGCGGGCCCGGCGGGTCGGCCGGATCCCGGCCAGGTGACAGGCCTCGTCCACGTAGATGTTGCCTAGACCGGCGATCCCCGACTGGTCGAGCAGGGCCGCCTTCACCGTCCGGGTGGTGCGCCGCATCAGGTCGTCGAGCCGGGCGGGGGTGAAGTCGTCGGAGAGCGGCTCCACCCCGAGGGCCGGGAGCAGGCGCCGCTCCTCCAGCAGTGTCCGAGGGCCAAGCATCAGACGCCCGAAGCGGCGGGCGTCCTCGAAGCGCAGCTCGCGGCCGCCGTCCAGCCCGGCGCGCAGGTGGGTGTGCTTGACGACCTCAGCACCCGCGTCCAACACGCGAAGGTGCCCGGTCATGCCGAGATGGACGACCAGGTCGTCGCCGGCGTCCAGCCTGATGGAGATGTACTTGCCCCGCCGCTCGACCCCTTCGACGTGGCGGCCGGGGAGGGTGGCTGTGAACGCCTCCGCGCCCGGAAAGCGGAGGACGCCCGGCTGGCTCACCCACGCGCTGACGAAGCACCGCCCGACCAGCTCGGCGCGCAGGTCGTGCGCAACCGTCTCGACCTCGGGGAGTTCAGGCATGGTCGGTACGACGCCCCGCGGAGGCTAGCGCCGGATACCGGAAGTGAGCCCAAGAGGCACGTCGTCCGAGTGGGGGCTTGCGCAGGCGGCGGCTGCAACGCCGCCGAGCACGAGCGGCCGACGCCAAAGGCGTCGGACCGCGGTCCCCCCGAAGATGATGTGCCCCGTGGGCGCCGCTCGTCACGGGCTCACCCCGCTGAGCGCGAGGCGCGGAGAGCGAAGCTGTCCAACGCCGGTCCCCCCGAACACGATGTGCCCCACCGGCGCCCGCACATCGCGTCAGTCCGCAAGCGTCGACTCCGCATCCACCGGGGTCATCTCCTCCCAGTTCTCGCCGATCTTGACGTCAACCACCAGCGGCACCATCAGCGGATAGGCCTCCGACATCGCCCCGCGGACCAATGGCACCAGCGCCGGGGCGTCCTCGCGGGGCACTTCGATCACCAGCTCGTCGTGGACCTGGAGCAGCACCTGGGCGGTCGAGCCGCTCTCCCTGAGCGCGCGGTCGCAGTCGATCATCGCCTTCTTCATGATCTCCGCGGCGCCACCCTGGATGGGCATGTTGACCGCCATCCGCTCGGCGGCCAGCCGGAGCTGGCGGTTGGCGGCGCGGATGTCCGGGAGATGCCGGCGGCGCCCGGTGAAGGTCTCCACCCAGCCCCACTCCCGCGCGTGCATCCGGGTCTGCTCCAGCCAGCGGGTGACGGCGGGGAAGCTCTCGAAGTAGGAGTGGATGAAGGCGCCCGCCTCCTCTCGCGACATCCCGGTGTCGCGGGCCAGGCCAAAGTCGGAGAGCCCGTACACCACCCCGAAGTTGACGACCTTGGCGACCCGGCGCATGTCGCGGGTGACCGCCCCCGGGTCGATCCCGTAGACCTGGGCGGCGGTCCGGCGGTGGATGTCCTCGCCCCGGGCAAAGGCCTCGATCAGCCGCTCCTCGCCGGTCACGTGGGCGAGCACGCGCAGCTCGACCTGGGAGTAGTCCGCGGAGACGAGCAGCCGGCCGGGGCCGGCCACGAAGGCCCGCCGGATGCGCTGGCCCCACTCGGTGCGGATCGGGACGTTCTGGAGGTTGGGATCCGCCGAGGACAGCCTGCCGGTCGCCGCCACCGCCTGGTTGAAGGAGGTGTGGACCCGTCCGTCCTGGTCGCAAAGCAGGGGCAGTGCGTCGACGTAGGTGCTCTTCAGCTTGGTGAGCTGGCGCCACTCCAGCACCAGGTCGACGACCGGGTGCTCCTCGCGGAGCGCCTCCAGGCTGTCGGCGTCGGTGCTGCGGCCAAATTTGGTCTTGCGCCCGGCGGCGAGCCCCAGCTCGTCGTAGAGGACGGCGGCGAGCTGCTGGGTGCTGCCCAGGTTGAACGGGTGCCCGGCGCGGTCGTGGACCTCGCCCTCCAGGGCGCCGATGCGCGCCTGCATCTCGGCGGAGATGGCGGCGAGGGCGTCGCGGTCGAGGAGGATGCCGACCCGCTCCATCTCGGCGAGGATGGGCACCAGCGGCAGCTCCAGCTCGTCGTGGAGCTTCAAGAGCCCGCTGGAGGCGAGCTGCTTGGCGAGGACGGAACGCACCGGCTCCACCAGTCCCACCCAGCGGCCGTAGTAGGCGGCCAGCTCCGCCGCCTGCAAGTCCTCGACCCGGCGGCGCTGGCGGCCGCTCCCCAGGAGCTCCTCCTCGGAGTCGAGGTGCACCCCGCAGAGGTCGGCGGCGAGCCCGGTCAGGGAGAGGACCCGGGCCCGCGGGTTGTCCACGTAGGCGGCGAGCATGGCGTCGAAGCCCAGTCTCGCCCGCAGCTCCGGGCCCCAGGTCAGGCATTCCCGCTTGAGGTCGTAGCCGTCGAGGGTGAAAGCGGGGTCGCCGAGCAGGGCCGCGATCGCGTCGCGGTATCCGGGGAGGGGCACCCACCAGCAGTGCGCACCGCCCTCCGGGGCGATGGCGACCCCCAGGGCGGCGCCGGTGCGGGCCGGGCCCGCTGTCACCGTGCGCAGCGCGATCCGGCGCGGGGCTGCGACCGCCTCGATCATCTCGGCGAGCTGGGCGTCGCTGTCCACCACCACCACCTCGCCCGCGGGCTCCGGCGCCCCCTCGAAGCTGAGCTCCGCCTGACCGGGCGGACCCGAGACCGGCGCCGCGCCGTAGCCGAGCGCCTCGCCGAGCCGGGGCAGCAGGGAGCGGAACTCCAGGCGGTCGAAGAGCGCGTGCACCGCCGCCTGGTCATAGCCGCCCACCCGGGCGCCGGTGAGGTCGAGGGGGACGTCGAGGTCGGACCGGATGGTCGCCATGCGCTTGCTGAGACGGGCCTGCTCGGCGTGCTCGGCGAGGGAGGCCTGGAGGCGGCCCGGCTTCACGCGCGGGACGGCGTCGAGGATCGCCTCGAGGGGGCCGTGCTCGTGGATGAGCGACATGGCGGTCTTCTCGCCCACGCCGGGGACACCCGGGATGTTGTCGCTGGCGTCGCCCTGGAGGGCCTTGTAGTCGGGCACCAGGGGGGGCTCGAAGCCGAAGCGCTGGCGCACCGCGTCGACGTCGTAGACGACGGTGTCGCTGATCCCGCGGCGGTTGATGAGCACCCGCACGTGGGGGTTGACCAGCTGGAGGGTATCGATGTCGCCGGTGACGATGATCACGTCCAGCCCCGCCTGCACCGCCCTGACCGACAGCGACCCGATCACGTCGTCGGCCTCATAGGCGGGGATCTCGACCTCGGGGATGCCGAGGGCGCTGACGACCTCACGCGCCCATTGGACCTGGGGGCGGAGGTCGGCGGGCATGGCCGGGCGCTGGGCCTTGTAGGCGGCCATCTCCTGATGGCGGAAGGTCGGCCCAGGCGGGTCGAAGGCCGCGATCGCATAGACCGGCCGGTGCTCGGTGAAGGCCTTGAGCAGCATCGAGGTGAAGCCGTAGGCGGCGTTGGTCATCTCGCCCCGGCTGTTGGTCAGCGCCGGCATGGCGAAGAAGGCCCGGTAGACGAGGGCGTGCCCGTCGATGAGGAGCAGGGTGGGGCGCTCGGCGGCTCCGCCGTCGTCAGTGGGCACGGCCCTGATGGTATGCGCCTGCTCCACCTCCCCGGGCGGGGAGAGGCCCCGGGGCGACCGCCCGCGGAGCGGCCCCGATATCACCCCGATGGGCTACGGCGAGGCTTCGGGGGCGGCGCTATGATCGAGCCATGGCCAACCTGATCGAGATGACCGTGGACAGCATCAGAGTGCACATGCCGACCGGGCAGCACGTGGTCATCCTCAAGGAGAAGGAGGCGGAGCGTTACCTGCCGATCTGGATTGGTATCAACGAGGCCAACGCGATCGCCCTCCGGATCACCGGGATCACCCCGGAGCGGCCGATCACCCACGACCTGCTCGCCAACATCCTCTCGGCGGTCGACTGCAGCGTGGAGCGGGTGGTAGTGACCTCGCTCGCCAACGAGGTCTTCTACGCCCGGATCCTGGCCCGGGTGGACTCCAAGCGGCTGGAGATCGACTCGCGCCCGAGCGACGCGATCGCGGTGGCGGTCCGGGTGGGGGCGGGCATCTTCGTCGCCCCTGACGTCCTCGAGAAGGCGGGCGTCCTCCCCGAACCGGACGCCGATCGGGACACCGGGGAACTGCTCGACGAGGCGGTCGAGGAGCGGATGGCCAAGGTCCGGGATTGGGTCAATGAGCTGAACCTGCCCGATCTGGGGAGCAACCCGGAATTCTCCTAGGGCCAGCTGCCGCAGTGGAACACGCCAGGCGCCGCCCCCAACCCGCGTGAACACCGCCGGACTTCGACGCCCGCCTCATCAGATGGCGGACCAGAAGGCGGGGTTCTCATCGCCCGCCACCCAGGCGGCGGCGCCCGCTAGCCCGAGCCGGCCGACGGCGCCGATCTTTCGCTGCAGGCTGTCGGCGTCGTCGAACCACAGCTGGGTCGGCACTCCGCCAGGGTCGCTGAGCAGCTCCGGTGTGGCGGCCGGGAAGTCGTAGTCGTAGGCGACGCCGGGCTCGCCGAGAGCCTGGGCGACCATGGCCGGCTCGGCGCCGGCGGTGACCTGGTCGCCGGACCAGCGGCGCGCGTAGAGGGGGATGCCGAGCACGATCTTGCCGGCCGGGATCCCCTGCATGGTGCCGGCGAGCTCCGCCGCCTGCCAGTCCAGCCCCGCCACCGGGCCGGGCTCGCTGGTGGACTCGTCGTAGGTCATCACCACCAGGTAGTCGGCGACCGCCGCCAGGGCGGAGTCGTCGTAGGCGGCGGAGGCCGAGTTCACGCCCCCGGCGACGTGGGGGACGACGTCGATCGAGAGGCCGGCGCCGGCCGTGCGCAGGGCGGCGGAGAGGTTGCCGGCGAAGGCGGTCAGCGCACCCTCGTCGTTCCCCGGGACATCCTCGAAGTCGAGGTTGACACCGGCGAGGCCGAGGCTCCGAACCTGGCCCACGACGGCGGCGATCAGGGCCGTCTCGGCGCTGGCGCTGTTGAGGAGCAGATCGGTCCCGGCGGAGCCCGCGTCATCGTTCTTGAGGACCGGCCATACCGGCCGCTGGGCCGCCTTCGCCGCCGCGAGGGTCACCGCGTCCGGCGTGCCCTCGAGCCCGCCGTCGGCCTCGACCTGCCAGCCGGTGGGGCTGAGGATGGCCACCGCGTCCGCGTTGGCCCGCGTCGAGGCGTGAGAGGCGGCCGTGCCCTGGGTCCACAGGGTCAGCTGGAGGCCGGCCGGCGCCGGGGGAGCCGCCGGGACCGTCGCCCGGCGGAGCTGGCCGGTCTGGAGGCCGGTCAGCGAGAGCTGCAGCGGCCCCTCCAGCACCGACCCCCGCGAGGCGGGGAGGCCGGCGGGAATGGTCAGGGCTGGCGGTGGCGTCGCCCAGCCGAGGGAGAGGTGGGTGGCGTCGGTCCAGGTGAGCTGCGCCTGGGGGATTGCCGCCGCGAGTGCGGCCTGGTCGGGAGCCCGTTCGAAGACGACGTCGCAGACGACCTGGCCGGTGCCATTGACCCAGGCGGCGGCGCTCACCCCGGTGCGGTCGACCACCTGGAAGTTGATCACCTCGGCCTCACGGCCCGCGACATCGGTGACCAGGCGGTGCTGGCTGTCGTAGGCCATGGGGGCGACGGTCGCCGTGACCCCCTGATTCGACCTGGTCAGGGTGAGGGGGTGCCCGTCGAGGCTGGCGGACACCACGGAGGGGGTGACGCCCGACCCCTCGAGGCCGAGATCGAGGGTCGGGGGGACGTCGTCCGCGCCGTCGTCGAGCGCCGTCCCGCCCGCGGTGACGACGACCAGCCCCCGCGGTGGCGGCGACGCTGTCGAGCCGCCGCTCGCCGGTGCCGCGCAGCCGGCAAGGGTGAGCACCAGCAGGCCGATCCAGGCGCGGCGGGAGGGCATGGTCCTCGAGTCTGCGCGCCCGCCCTCATCAGCGGAGGGGCGGCCCGTCACCGGAGGAGCCCGCCGGCCCATGTGTGCAGCGGGGCCATCGCCGAGGATTCGTGACGAAATATTCGTCACGAATCCTTCTGCACCGGCCCATTTCACAGGTGGGCGCGCCGTCCGAGGGCTGGACACACCCGGTGCTGCGCCTTCCCGGGGCGCTCAGGTCACCTCGATGGAGAGGCTCACCTGCTGCGGCTGGACTTCCCCCACGCCGGACGGCCCCTCGATGACGACGTCGAAGATCTGACCCGACGCTGCCGTGCGAGGAACGACGACCTCGAGTACCGGCACGCCGCTCACGCTCACCCCGGCCACCGGGGTGGCGGGTGTATGGACCCCGGACGCCGCCTGGGACCCGCCGGAGGGGCCGGTCTCGGGGCCGGCGAGGTCGGTGCAGGGAACGTAGACGGCCCCGGTGGCATCGTCGATGACCCGTGCGTAGATGTAGACGGTCCCCCCGGGCGTGAAACTGGCCGCCTGGGTGGCGATCACGACCGTGGTGCCCCCGTCGTCATGGGTGATCCGGTTGCTGAAGCCGGCGGGGGGCTGGGCCGCCGCAGCGGCACTGGTGTCGAGCGAGGAGGGGCAGGCGGGGGCGAGTTCGGGCACTGGCGTCGGCGTGGACTCAGGTGCGGTCACGGCCTGCGGGCAGACTCCACCCGCACAGGTGGCGGGGCTCTCGACGCCTGGCACGTTCGCCGCGCCCGCGGGCAGGGCGCCGCCCCCTTCTGCGTAACTTGCGGAACTACGCGAAACCACACCGGAATTGGGGCGGGTGACGATGACCACGGCAGCGATCCCCCCCGCGACCGCCACCATCCCGGCCGCCGTCAGCCCCGCCACCAGGCCGCGGCCCCAGGAGGGCCGGGCGGGCAGGTGCACCAGGCGGCGCTGGGGGATCGGCGCGCCCTCGGGAAGGCGGACCGGGCGCGGCATCCGTGCCGGACCCAGCTCCCGCAGCGCGTCGACGGCGGTGGTCAGCTGCGCGAAGGCGGCGGCGCAGGCGGAGCACTCGGCCAGGTGGCGATCAAAGGCCACCCGGGCGTCCCCGGTCAGCTCACCGTCGTAGGCGGCGGAGAACAGCCCCTCGACGTGGTCGCTCACCATGCCTCCTCCGCAGTGGGGAAGACGGCAGCGGAGCCGCGCAGCGCCACGGCCAGCAGGGTGCGGGCCCGGGAGATCCGCGACTTCACCGTACCCAGCGGCACGCTGAGCGCCTCCGCCATCTCCTCGTACGAGAGCTGGTTCACGTCGCGCAGGACGACGGCGACCCGGAAATCGTGCGGAAGCGTCAGGAGAGCCTGGCGGACGGCGTCCGCCCGTTCCCGCTGCAGCGCGGTGGCCTCGGGGCCGAGCCCCGGGTCCGGGAGGTCGAGCACCCGGCCCTCCTCGTCCTCCAGCGGGTCGGTGGGCCTCCGGGTGCGCTGGCGGTGGACGTCGTGGGCGCAGTTCACGGCGACCCGGAAGAGCCAGGCGCGCACGGTGGCGCCGCGGAGCTTCGGCAGGCTGCGAAAGGCGCGGGTGAAGGTCTCCTGGACCACGTCGGCGGCGTCCGCGGGGTTGCCGGTGAGGCGGAGTGCCATGGTGTACAGCTCGTCCTGGTAGCGATGAACGAGCGGTGTGAAAGCGTCCCGATCACCGCGACGGCAGCGGTCGAGGAGCGCCTCGTCGTCCATCTGCCCAACATACGCGGAGTTCGGCTCGCCGGTTCCCGATCGGCGCGAATGCCGGGTCGACGCCACCCTCCCGGTTCAGCGCCGGCACCTCTCCGTCACCCCAGAGGGTGAGGACCGCCGGCGGATGCTGTGTCAGAGTGGGGTCGTGGACGTACACCCCCTGCGCGCCGACGAGGCCGTCGCGGTCGCCGCCTCGCTGCGCCACCGGATCGTGGTCGCGGACCGCATGGAGCGGCAGCGGCGCGACGAGTGCCTCTACCTGGTGGCCTGGGTGGGCGGCAACCCCGTGGGTCAGGCCCTCCTTCACCGGCGACGGCCCCCGGCCCTCTGCGTGGCCCATCCGCTGGACGCGCTCCCCTACCTCGAGGACGTCTTCGTGGTTCCGGAATGCCGCAACCGCGGGATCGGGACCGCCCTCCTCGAGGCGGCCGAGAGGGCCGCCGCGTTCCGCGGCGACCAGGGCGTGAGCCTGGCGGTCAGCACCGGCAACAGCGGAGCCCGGCGCCTCTACGCGCGCCTCGGCTACGTCGATGCCGGCGTGCCGGTGCACCGCCAGTCGACCTCCGACCACGCCGCCGACGGCGCGGGCTGGAGCGGGAACGAGACCGTCGTGGACCTGGTGAAGCGGATCGACTGCCTGGCCGTCACGGTGAGACCGGACGGCGAGTGGGGGGGACCACCGGTCCGCGCGTGAGACCGGGCGGTGAGCACCGTGGCGGCGGGCCGGCCCGCCCACCGCCGGGACCGGCTCAGCGCAACCGCACGAAATCCACGTTGGCCCGGTACTCGTCGAGGCTGCGCGCGTTCATGTACGACATCGAGCTGCGCAGGCCGGCCAGGTAGCGGTTGATCACCCCGCTCACGTGCCCCTTGTACGGGACCATGGTCTCGGCCCCCTCCACGTACTCGGGCTCGTCCCGGCCCGCCTGCTGCTGCACCGAGAAGGAGGCGGCGCCGCGCATGATCTTGTACTTCTTGCCGTCGAGCATGATCACCCGCCCGGGCGCCTCGCCGGTGCCGGCCAGGGCCGATCCCACCATGACCAGGTCGGATCCGAGGGCGAGAAGCTTGCAGAGATCGGCGGGCTCGCGCACCCCGCTGTCCCCGACGATGAGGGCGCGGCGCCGCACCCGGGCCGCCTCGGCGACCGCGTAGGGAGTGGGCACGAAGACGCCGGTCTCGGTCCGGGTCTCGCAGACCGCCCCCCCGGCGATGCCCACCCGGATAGCGTCCGCCCCCCGGTCCTCCAGCCAGGAGAAGGCCTCGGCCGAGGCGACGTTGCCGGCGATGAGGGTGATGTCGTCGCGGCGCTCGCGCGCCCAGGTCAGGGCCGCCCCCACCTGCTGGTGAGCGCCGTTGGCGGTATCGAGGCAGATGATCCGGCACCCGGCCTCGACCAGGGCCTCGAAGCGCTCGCGGTAGTCGCCGGTGACACCGAGGGCCGCCCCGATCGCGGCGGGCCCGGGCTTGCGACTGGCGCTCCGGAACTGAGCGACCTCCTCGTCGACCGTCTGGAAGCGGTGCAGGATCCCGAGGGCGCCGACCTCGGCCAGCGCCTGGCACATCTCCGGCCCGCAGACGTCGGGCATCGGCGAGCCGAGGATCGGGACCTCCAGCGAGAGCGCGCCGAGGGTCACGCCGGGTCGCGCGTCGGAGCGATGGGGGAGGCTGGAGGCGTGCCGCGGAACCAGGCTGATGTCGTCGTAGTCGAAGGCCACCGGCGTCTCGTCGAGGCGATCCAGGGGCGAGCTGAGGCGAGCGGTCAGGGGGGCGGCCATGGCGTCCTGATTGTGCCAGGCGGCGACCCGGGAGGCTGGCGGTAGGTCGGGGGTCGGCGCGTCCGCAGGCGCGGACGGGCATCCCGACCCAGGGCGGCGAGAGTCCGGAACCCAGATCTGCGGGTCCAATCGGAGGCCCTCTCCGCGCCGTGGTACCGTGACCGGTGGCCACCCGAGGTTGGGCGCGGACGGCATCGAGGAGGGCGTCGCATGACGGCACTGGATGACGAGCCGGGGTACTCGCTGACGACCGAGGACGTGGACGTGGGGCTGGTGCCGCGCGAGGTCCAGCTCTGCCCCGGCTGCGGCCGGCCTCGGGGAAGGTGGGAGAAGGGGGGTCTCGGCTTCGACGCCGGGGAGGACGGCCGCTGGTGCTGCGGCGGCTGCTACGCGGAGACCGGCTGCACCTGCGGCGATTGAGCCTGCCTGCGGATCCGGTCCCCGCCGGCTGACCGCGGCCGGCTCAGCCTCGCCGGTGATTGGTCTCGGGGAGCACCCGCACGGTGACCCTCTGCTCGCCGGGCTGCCGGTTGGGATAGCGATCGAGCCCGCGGTACTTCTTGGCGAGCCGGTCGATGTGGTCGTCGGCCCCCTCCTCGATCAGCTCCGCGCGTCCCCGGATGACCATGGTGCGGTAGTCGTCGTTGCGGTCGGTGACCGAGATCGCGATCCGCGGGTCGCGGCTCAGGTTGCGGTACTTGAGCCTACCCTTGGCGGTGTTGAAGAGGACGGCCTCGCCGTCGGTGTCGACCCAGACCGGCGTGACGTGAGGAGAGCCGTCGGGCATCACGGTGGCGACGTGGGCGAGAACCTTCTCCCGGAGCAGGGCGACCTGGTCGTCGGTGAGCTGGGGATGGGACGGGCTGGCCATGGTCTCTCCTCCTGAGTTTCGGGTCCAGGTATACCGGACCGGGCCCGTCGCGCGAGCCCGCCCCAGGGCCGGCGGGACCGACGACGGCCGCTGGGACGTGAGAAGCTAGCCGCGACGCCGAGGTGGCGGAATGGCAGACGCAGCGGTCTCAAAAACCGCCGGGGGCAACCCCGTGTGGGTTCGACTCCCACCCTCGGCACCAGCTTGCCAGGTTCAGGCTGCCTCGGTGGGCACGACCTTGCTGAAGGCGATCGTCAGCGTCCCCGCGAGCGTCAGCACCATGCCGGCGACCGCCAGCGACCATGCTCCATTCCGCGGGCTGTCGCCCAGGAAAGCGATGCCCACCACGATCGGCACGATCGACTGGGCGGCCGTCGTCGAGGCGGCGACGACGCTGGCGTGGCTTCGCTGCAGGGCGATGGTGAAGAGCAGGAGGCCGACCAGCCCGTAGGCCAGCATCGACCAGAGAAGAGGGCTCAGCAGGATCTGCCAGAACGGGTGGGGCACCACGAGCATCCGGCCCGCCACGGCGGTGCCGCCGAAGGCGACACCGTCGAGGACGCCCAGCGCGATGGTGGCACTGTGCTGGTGACGCGCCACCACCACCGAGCCGACACCGGCGACCCCCAGTGGAAGCAGGACCACCGCCCAGCGCACGGCCGCAGCGGCGGTATGGGCCCTCTCCGGTGCCCCGGCGAGGGCCAGGAGGGAGAGCCCGACCAGGATGCCCACGATCGCCCCCCACGCCACCCCGCGCAACCGACGTTGAAAGGCGAGGTGCTCGATCAGAGCGGTGATGACGACGTTGAGGGCGATGATCGGCTCGGCAACGAAGAGGGGCAGGTTCTGCACGGCGACGACGGTGAGCAGGAAGGAGGCACCGTCGAGCGCGAGCCCGAGCAGGTACGGCCAATCGTCGAGCAGACGCCAGAGCAGGCGGAGACGCAGCGAGGACGCGCGCTCCTCCTGATCGGCGCTCACCTTCTCCAGCACCGCCGCCACGCCGATGCTCACCGCGCATCCGAAGGCCGCCAGCAGCGCCGGCCCGAAGGGCATCGGGCCACGGTATCAGAGCACCGGTTCGACTCCCACCCCCGGCGGGAACCTGCAGGGGATGCCGGCGCGACCGCGGCGCTCTCAGCCCCGCCTCGCCTCCTCGAAGACGCGGCGGGCAAGGGGCCCTCCCGGCGCCGTCCCCTTGAGGACGACGATCACCAGCAGGGCGGCGAGCACCGACAGCCGGGTGGCCCTTCCGGCCCCGCGCTTGCTGACCGCCATCGCCACCATGACGCCGGCTGCGGCCACCGCCCAACCCTCGGGCGAGACCGGGGCGAGGCCCCAGCCCAACCGGCGGGGACCGAACCATGCTTTCTTTCCGATCAGAGGTGAGGTACGCACCACCACATTCTGGCAAGCCGGCCCGGATCCGGCCAGCGACCGGCGGGGCGAGGGCGGCTGCCGCCTGCCTTGACGCGACACCCGGCGAATGTCCATCCTCAACCGGTGCGACTCGCGACCTGGAACGTGAACTCGGTGACGGCCCGGCTGCCGCGACTCCTGGAATGGCTGGACGCGACCCGCCCCGACGTGGTGTGCCTCCAGGAGACCAAGGTGGCGGACGGCGCCTTCCCGTCGGCGGAGGTCGCCGCCCTCGGCTACGCGACCGCCACCAACGGCAGCGGCCGCTGGAACGGCGTGGCCCTCCTCTCCCGGGTCGGGCTCGAGTCGGTGACCGCCGGGTTCACCGCTGAGCCCGGTTACCCCGAGGTGGAGGCACGGTCGGTCTCCGCGACCTGCGCGGGGGTGCGCGTCTGGTCGGTGTACGTTCCCAATGGGCGGACCCTCGACAGCCCCCACTACACCTACAAGCTGGCCTGGCTCGCCGCCCTCCGCGACGCGCTCGGGAGCGAGACCGGTGCGGGTGGCCCGCCACTCGCCGTCTGCGGCGACTTCAACGTCGCTCCCGGTGATGACGACGTGTGGGACCCGGCGGAGTTCGCCGGCTCCACCCACGTCAGCCCGGCCGAGCGCGAGGCCGTGGCGGCGCTGCTGGATCTCGGCCTCGCCGACGTCAGGCCCCGGGCCCTCAAGGGACGGCCGTTCACCTACTGGGACTACCGCGCGGGGATGTTCCACAAGGGGATGGGGATGCGCATCGACCTGGTGCTCCTGAGCCGGTCGCTGGCGGCGCAGGTCACCGATGCGTACATCGACCGCGAGGCCCGCAAGGGCACCGCCCCGTCCGATCACGCACCGGTGGTCGTGGAGATCGCCACCGGGGCCTGAGACGCTCCCGGCCGGGGCAGGGTCGCCGCCGACCGTTCCCCGGGCTCGACGACGAGGAGCGCCACCACGAGGAGGAGGGCGAGGGCCTCGAGGTGGGGCCCCGAGACGATGAAGAAGGTGTCCACCACATAGGCCGCGTTGAGCAGGACGGCCGCCGCGAGCGCGGCTGCCGGGGTTCTCCGGCCCAGCACGGCCAGCGGCACGGTCACCGCGATGAGGTCGTAGGCGTAGACGTGGGGGGCGAGGAGCAGCGAGGCCGCGATGCCGAGAGCCAGCATGTGAAGGGGGCGGCCCATCAGGGAACGCCGCCGCCAGAGCAGCCAGGCGCAGGCGATCGCCGCCAGGGCCGCCGCGACGGTGAAGCCGAGGCCGTTGCCCCCGAGGCCGGCGAAGGCACCGGGGATGCCAATGCTGGTCGCGACCGCGGGGCCCTGCTCGCCGAGGAGGGAGAGCCACTGTCCGATCCCCCCGGGGCCCACGAGGCAGAGGGAGGCGCCGGCCCAGCAGGCGACCCCGACCACCATGCCCAGGACCGCGCGCCACTCCCCCGCCGCCAGCAGCGCGAGGGGAACCAGCCACGCGGTCTGTGGCTTGAGGAGGGGCAGGGAGAGCAGCAGGCCCGCCGCGAAGGGCCGACCGGCCCCGAGCAGCACGGCGCCGGCGACCAGGGGGAGCACGAGCAAGCCGTCGACCTGGCCCAGGTGGTAGTTCCAGGCCGCCGGCAGCGAGATCAGGGTCAGGGCGAGCAGGGCGAGGCCCGCGGGACCGTGGATGGCCAGCCCGAGCCGGCGCCAGAGGAGGACGCCCGCGGCAACCACGCAGCCTGCTGAGAGCGCGAGGAACACCGCGAAGCCGGCGCTCGGCGGCAGGCCGGCCAGCGGCCGGTAGGCGAGCGCCACCAGCGGGGTCTCCAGGAAGGCGTCGAAGGCCGCGCCCTTCTGACCCAGAAGGACCGCCTGAGCGTGCACCTGGGCGGCGTGGCAGTAGAGGCACCCTCCCGCCCCCAGGATCCGGGCCCCGGTGATCATGGCGAGGTAGTCGGTGCGCAGCGGGGCACGCAGACCGTAGGAGGCGAAGGCGCCCGTCACCGCCAGCATGGCGGCGACCACCACCAGCACCATCAGCGGCGAGGAGAAGGCGTGCAGGAGCCTGCCCTCGAACCTGTCGACGATCCGCCGGGTGCCGCCGGGGGGGCGGGAGCGACCGGGCCGGGATGGCTGCAACGACACGCGCCTCAATTGGGGGGTGACTCGCCGGTGAACCCCACGCAGAGCGTATTTGCCGGCCTCGGGGTCCGGATTCGCGGTCACGTCACCGGACCGTCACAGGCGGGTGTTTGCTAGCCTCGGCGGCCGTGAGCGAATGGATCGAGTGGCACCAGCGGTACGACGCCGACCCCGCCATGGCCGAGCGGCTGCGGGTCGTCCAGGAGCAGGTCCGGCGGGCTCTCGACCGCTGCCCGACCGGTCCGATCGCGGTCATCAGCCTGTGCGCGGGCGATGGGCGCGACCTGCTCGGAGCTCTCCACGGCCACCGGCGGCGCGGCGATGTCCGTGCCCGTCTGGTCGAGCTGGAGCCGGAGCTGGTCGCCCGAGGTCAGGCGCAGGCGGCGGAGCTGGGCATCGCCGGCATCGATCTCTAGGTGGGGGACGCGGCCGAGACGGACGCCTACGCGGGCGCGGTGCCGGCGGACGTCGTCCTCGTGTGCGGGGTCTTCGGCAACATCACCGACGCGGACGTGGAGACGACGGTCCGCCATCTGCCCGAGCTGTGCGCTCCCGGAGCCACCGTGATCTGGACCCGGGGCCGGTTCCAGCCCGACCTGACGCCGGCCATCCGGGAGTGGTTCGGGGACGCCGGCTTCACGGAGATCGACTTCATCGCCATCCCCGGGTCGACCGGATCCGTCGGTATCCACCGCCTCGCGGGAGCCTCGCGGGTGTTCCAGCCCGGGGTCCGGCTCTTCACCTTCCTGGAGAAGGAGGAGCGGCCCTCCACCGTCGCCCGGGCGCGCGACTGAGGCGGGGCCGGGACGCGCGACGGAGGCGGGCCGGGAAGCGCGCGGAGACCCGGGCCGGCAAGCCGGCCCGGGCACGCACGGAGGATGGGTATCGAGGTGAGCACCGGGGCCTCTCGCTCGCCCACGGTCCGCTCACACGATGTCGGATCGCCGGTGAACGACCGGTGGCGCGCGGGTTAAGCGTCGGGGAAGGGAGGGGAGGCGAAGAGCCTCCGCAGGTGCCCGGCGCCGGTCAGAAGCCGGGCGGCAGCTCCGCGACGATCCGCCCCACCAGCACCGCGGGTGCGGCCCGGGTGGCGTCCACGGTGAGATCCGCAACCCGGCCGTAGAGGGGGTCGCGAACCCGCGCCATCTCGCGGAGCGTGGCGAGCAGGTCACCGGCGAGAAGGGGGTGGTGGCCGTCGTCGCGGCGCAGGCGTGCGGCGAGATGGGTGACCTCGACGCGGAGCCACACCGTCCACGCCAGGCCGATCAGGCCGGGAAGCCGGGGGTCGAGGATCGTCGCCGCCGCCGCGGCCACCACCGGCGCCGGACGATGCGCGAGCCCCAGCGCCAGGACCTCGACCTCGATGCGGCGGAGAACGTCGAGGCCGCGCTCGGCGCCGAGCCCCGCCGCCGCCATCCCGGTCAGCTCCTTGAGCTGGGCGTCACCGTCCCAGAACGGCCGCCCCAGGCGCTCGGCCAGGGCAGTCCCGACCGTGGTCTTGCCACACCCCATCAGGCCGACGAGGACGATCGGGCGGCTCACGGCGAGCAGCCCGTGCCGGCCGGGGTGGGCTGGCGGACCCGGGCCGACGCTGCGGCCGGCACCGCGGGCTTCCGGGGGTCGGACGGGCAGCTCCGAGGAGGGATGACCGGTCGGATCGGTGCGCGCACGGGATCTGGATTGTCGCGCTCGGCGGTCCCCGGGGTGGCCATTTCGCACCGGAACGGCGTAGGCTGGGCGTCCAGACGCGGTGGCGTGCTCCTTTCCGTCCGTTCGACACGCTGCAGCCACCGGGGCGTACCAGCGGGAGTGGTGTTGACCGAGAAACCAGGGCAGGAGGGCGGCCTCACGGCGCCGGCGGGGTCCCGGCGGCCGGATTCGCCCCTCTCGCCACCACCCGTCGACATCGTGGGGCACGCGAGCCGTCCCGGTCAGCCCCCTGCCGTGGGGGTGCCGAGCCTCGAGCTGCCGCGGACCGACGGCGCCGGTACACAGGCGAGCTCACCGGCCGCCGACGGGCTGCGGCCCGATGGCGTCGGCATCCCGACGGCCCCCCCGGCCAACGGCCTCGCAGCCCGCTTCACGCCGCCAGCACCTCCAGCCCGTTACCTCACGCCCTTCGGCGACGCCCGGCCGCCGGGCCCACCGCTGACGGCATCCGACGATGGCCGGACGAGCCGCGTCCCAGCGCCCGGTGATCGGCCTGAAATCGCTCCGCTGACCCCTCCCGGTGACGCCCCCGCGCGCCATCTGCCGCCGTTCGCCAGCGCCCCCGCGCGACACCTTCCGGCGCGCGGCGACGCCTTCGCCCGTCACCTGCCGCCGATCGATGGCGTGCCGGCGCCTCCCCTGCCTCCGCCCACCGGCGCCGCCACCGGGCCGCCCGCGCCCACCGACGCTCCCCCACGTCCCCTGCCACCGCCGGGCAGCGCCCTCACCCGGCCCCTCCCGTCCGCCGACAGCGTTCTGGCGCGCCGCCTTCCACCCACGGGCAACGGTCCGACCTCCCGCCCACTGCCGCCCGGGGACGGCGCTCCGGCGCTCCCCCTGCCCACCGGCAATGGTTCGGGAGCCCGACTGCGGTCGCCCGCGGCCGACGCGCCGACCGTACCGCCACCGGACGGCCGGCAGCCGAACGGTAGCACCGCCTCGGCTCCCACCCGCGTGCAGAGTGCCCCCGGACCCGGCGTCTCCGGACCGCCGGCGCTCGCCCCGGGTGTTTCGGGCGCCAACGGCGAGGCGCCCACCGGCCCGCGCCGGACCCCGGGCGAGGGAGCGGGCCGTCCGCCCGGCGCGCACCACCCCGGGGAGGGGCCCACCGGCTGGAGACCACTCCCGGAACCGGCGCTCGCAACCCCGCAACGCCCGGCGCCGGCCCGCACCGTCGGCCGGCTGGCGTCGCTCGCCCCGGACCCGGAGCCGAAGGCGGCGATGCGACCCGCCCCGACTCCGCCGCGCACGGCCCAGGATTTCGCCCCCGAACGGGTGAGCGGGCCGGTCAAGGATCGCCCGGCGACCAGGGGCCTGCGGCGCGCGGTCCGCTCGATCTCCTTCGGGATCATCACACCTGGTCCCAGCCGGTCCGAGCGCCACGAGCGCGACCTGATCGCCACCGCCATGACGCCCATCGGCACCTGCCGCCGGGTGGCCATCGTGTCGCGCAAGGGCGGCATCGGCAAGACCACCACGACCCTGATGCTGGGACACACCTTCGCGACCCACCGGAGGGACCGGGTGGTGGCGCTCGACGCCAACCCCGACGCCGGGTCGCTGGCGTACCGCGTCCACCGCGAGACCGACGCCACCATCACCCAGCTCCTCCGTGCCGCGGAACGGATCCGCCGCTACAGCGACATGCGCAACTTCACCAACCAGTCGCCGACCCGGCTGGAGGTGCTCGCGTCGGACGACGACCCGACCATCAGCGTCGCCCTGGGCGAGCCCGAGTACCGGCAGGTGCTGCACGTGCTGGAGCACCACTACAACCTGATCCTGATGGATACCGGGACGGGCATCCTCGACTCGGCGACCCAGGGCATCCTCCGGATCGCCGATCAGATCGTGGTCTGCGCCGCTCCCGGCATCGACGCCTCCCGGGCCTCGAGCCTGACCCTCGACTGGCTCGACGAGCACGGTTACCACGATCTGGTGTCCGACGCCGTGGTCGTCATCAACCAGGTCCGCAAGCGCCACAGTCGCGAGCTCCAGTCGGTGGTCGATCACTTCGCCAAGCGCTGCCGGGCGGTGGTCAAGGTGCCCTGGGACCCCCACCTCGCGGAGGGCTTCGAGGTGGACGTCGAAGATCTCCGGCCTGCGACCAGCACCGCCTATCTCACCGCGGTGGCCGCGGTGGCCCGGAGCTTCGGACTCCCCTCCCACCGCCACTAGGGACCGGGGCGTCCGATGGCGGATCGCCACCCCCCGCCCGAGCACTACTTCAGCCCTGAGCCGGCCGTCGCCACACGGCCACGGGAGGTGACGGTCCAGCTCCCGGATCAGACCATCGTCCTTCACACCGACCGAGGCGTCTTCAGCCTCGCCGGGCTCGACCCCGGCACCGAGGTGCTCCTCCGCGGCGTCCCCGCGCCGCCCGCCGCCGCAACCCTCCTCGACCTCGGCTGCGGCCACGGGGTGGTGGCGATCGCCATCGCCCGCCGCGCCCCCGGAGCCCGGGTCATCGCGGTGGACGTCAACAGCCGGGCGCTGGAGCTCACCCGCGACAATGCCGCCGCCAACGGGACCGGCAACGTCGTGGTCTGCCGGCCCGAGGACGTCGACGGCAGCCTCCGCTTCGCGGCGATCTACAGCAATCCGCCGATCCGGGTGGGTCGCCCGCTGCTCCTGGAGCTGCTCACCACCTGGCTCGCCCGCCTCGCGCCGGATGGCCATGCCTACCTGGTGGTCCAGCGCCACCTCGGAGCGGACTCGCTCTCGGAACGGCTGCGGAGCGAGGGCTTCGACGTTGCCCGCATCGGCTCCAAACGCGGCTATCGGCTCCTCGACGTGCGGAGCGCCGCACCCAGGCTGCATGATGGCTGACCATGCTCGCCGCGATCACCATCGGCATTGACCCGATCGCGTTCCAGATCGGCTCGCTGGCCGTCCGCTGGTACGGGATCTTCTACGTGGTGGCCTTCGTGGTCGCCTATTACCTGGGCGCCCGGCCCCACCTCCTCCCCCGGGGCATCACCGAGGACAACCTGGAGCGCTGCACCGGCTGGACCATCCTCTTCGGTCTGATCGGGGCGCGGCTCTACTACGACGTCCAGAACCTGGACATGATGCACAACCCCGTCGACCTCATCGCGGTGTGGCAGGGGGGGATGGCCTTCTACGGGGCGATCATCGCGGGCGTCGCCACCCTGGTGGTGCTGAGCTGGCGCTGGCACCTGCCCTTCTGGACCGTGCTCGACGGCGCCGCGTTCTTCGCCGTCGTGGGCCAGCCCATCGGCCGCATCGGCAACATCATCAACGGCGACATCCTCGGCGGGCCGAGCAACCTGCCCTGGGCGACCGCCTACACCAACACCAACGCGGTGCTCCAGCCCGGCTACCGTCTCGGGGTCTTCTACCAGCCCGCCGGCGCCTACGAGGCGCTGGGGACGCTGGTGATCCTGCTGATCCTCATCGGGATCCGGCGCCGCAACGTGCGCCCCGGGGTGGTCATGATCAGCTACGTCGCGCTGTACTCGGTGAGCCAGCTCCTGCTCGACTTCCTCCGCCAGAGCGAGCCGGTGATCTGGCTGGGGCTCAAGGAGCTGCAGCTCACCGCGATCGTCTCACTGGTCCTGCTGGTGCCGCTGATGGTCGTGATCTGGCGCCGGACCGAGGGGCGCCCTTCGCAGACGCCGAGGGCACCCGCAGAGCCCGCGGAGCCCACCGTCGCCGGACCGGACAGCACGGAGGCAGCCACGCCCTGACGCGCTGAGATGGATTGCCGACCATCGACAGCCGGAGCCTCCCCCCGGCGGACGCGCCAGCGCCGGGTGCGCTCCGCCGCCATGGTGCTGCTCTGCTTCCTGGCCGTCGCGAGTTGCGGAGCGTCACCGGCCTGCCCTCGCTCACCGCAGCACCGGCGAGCACCGCAACACCGGGGCCCTCCGCCGCCTCGGTGGAGACCCGGCTGCTCGTCCAGCAGGGACTCTCCATCGGCCTGGCGTCCACCGTGATCCAGAGCCAGGTGACGGTGCTGGAGGACGCGTTGTTCAGCTCCACCGGGTGCAAGCCGCTGACCGCGGGATCCGGTTCGTCGAAGGTGCTGCAGACGTCGACGAGCGGCAACCTCACCACGGCGGACGTCGACGTCTATTACGACGCGAGCTGCAGCCAGCCCTACATCGTGGCGGCGGCGACGCTCACCGGCGCGACCGGGTCGATCACCGTCAAGGAGACCGCCACCTACTACGGACCGAGCGATGCGACCCTCGGAGTCCTCAGCCTCACCGAGAGCATGGTCGTGGCCGGAACGTCCGAGGAGATCTCGAGCATCACCGTGGACGGAACCGGCACCTTCACGCCGCAGGGTGGCGAGCCAGTGGTGAGCCTCGGCCTGGAGTGCGAGATCCCCGCCGGCAGCAGCCAGCCCCCGCCGTTCGGCTGCAGCGGGGCCATCGCGCAGCCGTTCCCGCAGCTCGGGCTCTCGCTCGCCTCGCTCACCCCTCTCACCATCACGCTGACGCCGCTCGCGGGCAGCACCGGCAGCAGCTACGGCGTGGCCTTCGCCGGGGCGCAGTCAACCCTCGAGACCGGTCCCGCCGGCTCCCTCTCGATCGCGACGCCGACAGCGACCACATTTGCGATCGGCGGCACGGGAACGGTGACCGGCTCGGACAGCATCTCGGGCAACGCCGCCCTCTTTGCCCTCTTCACGCCCGCGCCGACGTCCTGGAGCGTCGTGAACGCGAAGGACAGGACGAGCTTCACCCTCAGCATCGTGAGCGGCAGCACGCAGGGAGCGCTCGCCGGCAGCGTGACGACCGCCGCGGGCAAGTCCCTGGCGCATCTCACCCTCGACCAGTCCGGCACCGGGACGATCACCTACACCGGCGGGAGCAGCGCGGCGGTCACGAGCTGGACCCTCGGAGGCTGAGCGCGGGCGAGGGCCCTCGTCCAGCAGCGCCCAATCCTTGCTGGCAGCGCCGCCCTCCTTCCCGGCAGCGCGCGGCAGCCCCTCCACCTCTCGCGGTCGGGCCTCGAAGGTCGAGCCACCCCCCCGGACACGGCTCCCGGCTGTCGGCGGCTGCCTATACTCGGGCACGTGCTCGCCGCCAACATCTTCAACATCATCGGCGTCGTCCTGGAGATCCTGACCTTCGTCGTCCTGATCCGGGTGCTCATCTCCTGGATCCCGGGGCTCAACCCGTACCACCCGCTGGTCCGGCTGATCAAGGCCATCGCCGATCCGATCCTGGCCCCCTTCCGCGGCCTGCTCCCGACCTTCGGCGGCATGCTCGACATCTCGCCGGTGCTCGCCATCATCGTCCTCGAGGTGCTGGCCAACGTCTGCTTCTCCCTCTCGTACAACGTCGGCCTGACCGGGGTGTCGCTGGGAGCGATCCTGGTGAACGCGCTCGAGCAGCTGGTCCTCACCCTGATCGTCATCGTCGCCGTCCTGGTCCTGCTCCGCTTCCTCCTCTCGCTCTTCCACGCCGATCCCTGGCATCCGCTGACCCGCGGTCTGCGGGCCATGGCCCAGCCCTTCGTCCGCCCCTTCGACGGCATCGTCGCCCACCGCTCGGGGATCGATGTCGCGGCTCTGATCGCCTTCGTCGCCTACCTGGTGGTGTTCCTGGTCGCCAAGCTGGCGCTCGACTGGCTGGCCGGCCTGCTGTGACCGGCATGCCCTGACCGGCACCCGGCCGGTTCCGGGTCGAACCTCAGCGCCGGCGGGCCGCCTCCCGGTCGGGAGCGCGCTGGCGCTCCACCTCCACCCGGTACGCGGAGTCGCCGAGCAGGGACTCCACGGCCCGCTCCAGGGCGGGGCCGGGCTCGACGTTCCATTCGCCGCCGAGGACGACCTCGTCGACCGATCGTGATCCCTGCACCTGGACCACGACCGGAGCCTCGCCGGGGTGGCGTCCGAGGATGTCACGCAGGGTCGGGAGGAGCCCCTCCTGACCCGCCGACAGCCGCAGCCGGACCCGGCTGTTGCGCCGCCAGGCGGCCAGGCGGGCGTCGTCGAGACCGTACACCGCCTCGGCGATGACGCTCACCGACTCGGCATCCGGGTGCTCCTCCTCGTCCGGCGTGAGGGTGCCGTTCTGGGGACCGAGGGCCGGAGTGCGACCGTTGCGGCCGGCCTGGACGCGCCCGCGCACGACGATCACCTGGTCGGGGCGGAGCAGGTCGGCGCACTCCTCGAAGATGCGCGCGAAGACCACCACCTCGCAGGCCCCGGAGAGGTCCTCCAGGGTCATGAAGGCCATCCGCTGGCCGGTGGTGCTGCGCCGGGGGATGAAGGCGCGCAGATCGCGGATCGCCCCCCCGATCTGGACGTAGATGCCGTCGAGGTGAGCGCCCAGCTCGCCGATGGCGGTGTCGACGCGCTCGGCGATGCGATCGGCGATCCGGCGCAGGGGGTGGTCGCTCAGGTACATCCCGAGGTATTCGCGCTCCCAGCGCAGCCGCTCGTCGGCGGGAACCGGGGTGACGTCGGCGACTGCGCCGAACTCGTCCACGGGGGAGAGGACCAGGGAGGTCTCGTCGGTGGCGCTGTCCCCGAAGAGCGAGCCCTGGCCCAGGTCGCGCTCGCGGCGGATCTGGGCGGCCCGGTCCAGGGCGCGATCCAGGGTCGCGAGCAGCAGACCCCGCTCGCCCAGGCTGTCGCAGGCGCCGCTGCGGATCAGCGCCTCGAGGAGGCGCCGGTTGAGATCACGCCCCCCCACCCGCAGGCAGAGGTCGACGAGGCTGGCGTAGGGACCACCGGTCCGTCTCTCCTCGACCAGCTGCTCCATGACCCGGTCGCCGGCGCCCTTGATGTGGGTCAGGCCGTAGAGGATCTCGCCCTTCCCCGGGTCGCCCACCGCGAACCCCGCCTCGCTGCGGTTGACATCCGGCAGCATCACGGTCAGTCCGCGCGCGTGGGCATCGAGGATGGTCTGTTTCAGCTTGTCGAAGTCGCCGGCCCGGCTGTTGAGCAGCGCCGCCATGAACTCCAACGGGTGGTTGGCCTTGAGGTAGGCCGTCTGGTAGCCGATCAGCCCATAGCACATCGCGTGCGCTTTGTTGAAGCCGTAGCCGGCGAAGTGGTCGATGAGGTCGAAGAGGGCGGCGGCGGTGCCCTCCGCGACTCCCCGGGCGACGGCGCCGGCCAGGAACTTCTCCCGCTGGTGGGCCATCTTGACCTTGTCCTTCTTGCCCATCGCGGCGCGCAGCACATCCGCCTCGCCGAGGCTGTAGCCGGCCACGGCGGAGGCGATCTGCATCACCTGGTCCTGGTAGATCATGGTCCCGAATGTTTCCGCCAGGACTGGCTCCATCTCGGGGAGCAGGTAGGTGACCTGTTCCTCACCGCGCTTGCGCCGGATGTAGAGGTCGACGACCCCGCCCTCGATGGGACCGGGACGGTTGAGCGCGTTGGCAGCCGCCAGGTCGGCGAGCGAGTGCGGCTGCATGTCGATGAGGATCCGCTTGGCGAAGGTCGCCTCGAGCTGGAAGACCCCGTGGGTGTCCGCCTTGCCGAGCAGCTCGTAGGTGGGGGGGTCGTCGAGGGGGATGGCGTCGATGTCCATCCGCACCCCCCGTACCTTCTCGATGTTCTCGACCGCCTCCTGGATCACGGTGAGGTTGGAGAGCCCCAGGAAGTCGATCTTGAGCAGGCCGATCCGGCTCACGCCCTTCATGTCGAACTGGGTGACCACGCCCTCGTTGCCCGAGGTGGCGCGGGCCAGGGGGACGATGCTGGCGAGCGGCTCGGCGCCGATGACGACACCCGCGGCGTGGGTCGAGGCGTTGCGGCAGATGCCCTCGAGGCGGCGGGCGATGTCGATGACGCTGCGGGCCCAGGGCTCGTTGTCATAGAGGTCGCGGAGGTCGCGCGCCTCGGCCAGCGCGCGATCCAGGGTGATGCCGATGGACGCCGGGACCAGCTTGGCCAGCCGGTCGACATCGGGGAGAGGGACATCCAGGACCCGGCCGACGTCGCGGATGGCGGCCCGGGCGGCCATGGTCCCGAAGGTGATGATCTGGGCGACCCGGTCCTGGCCGTACTTCCCGGTCACGTACTGGATGACCCGGTCGCGCCGCCGGTCGTCGAAGTCGATGTCGATGTCGGGCATCTCCCTGCGCTCCAGGTTGAGGAAGCGCTCGAAGATCAGCCCGTAGCGGAGGGGGTCCACGTTGGTGATGCGCAGCACGTAGGCGACCAGCGACCCGGCCGCGCTGCCCCGCCCGGGGCCGACCACGACCCCGTCGCAGCGCGCGGCGCGGATCAGGTCCCAGACGATCAGGAAGTAGGCGGAGAAGCCGGTCTGGCGGATGACGTCCAGCTCCATCGCCAGCCGTTCCCGCGCCTCACGCGAGGGATCGCCGCCGTACCGCTCGGCCAGCCCCTGCTCGCACAGCTCGGCCAGGTAGGAGTCGGCGTCGAGCCCCTCGGGGATGGGCGAATAGGCGGGGAGGTGATGCTGGCCGAGCTCCAGCTTCCAGTCGCAGCGCGCAGCCACGGCCACGGTGTTGGCCGCCGCCTCCCCATAGGCCGCGAAGCGCCGGCGCATCTCCTCGCCGCTCGCCACGTAGAACTGGGGCCCGTGGAAGCGGAGGCGCTTCTCGTCGTCCCGCCGGGAGCCGGTCTGGAGGCAGAGCAGGATGTCGTGCGCCTCGGCGTCGGCGGCGTCGATGTAGTGGGAGTCGTTGGTGCAGATCAGGGGGAGGCCGGTCCTCCGGGCGATCTCGAGAAGCCCCTCGCGAACCGCGGTCTCCTCGGTCATGCCGTGGTCCTGGATCTCCAGGAAGTAGCCGTCGGGGCCGAAGATCTCCTGGTGCTGGCGTGCCACCCGCTCGGCGGCATCGAGATCGCCGCTCAGGATCGCCTGGGGCAGCTCCCCGCCGACGCACCCGGAGAGGCAGATCAGCCCCTCGCTGTGGGCGGCGAGCAGCTCCTTGTCGATCCGCGGCCGGTAGTAGTAGCCCTCGAGGTGGGCGATGGTCGAGAGCGCCACCAGGTTGGCGTAGCCGGTGGCGTCGCGCGCGAGCAGGACGAGGTGGTTGGGGTCGCGGTCCGCGCGCCCCTCCTTGTCGCGGTGGGAGCGCGGCGCCATGTAGACCTCGCAGCCGAGGATCGGCTTGACCCCGGCCGCGATCGCCTCGGTGTAGAGGTCGACGGCGCCGTAGAGGACGCCGTGGTCGGTGACCGCCACCGCCGGCTGGCCCAGCGCCGCCGCGCGCGCCACCAGCTCGGGGATCCGGGCGGCACCGTCCAGCAGCGAGAACTCGCTGTGAGTGTGGAGATGGACGAAGGCATCCGCTCCCGTCGCCACCGTGGCCTTCGTCGCCTCCTCCACCATCTCCCTGGCGTCCTCGCCTCCGAACGCACGTACGTTAGCACCGCCGGCGGCCGGTCCCCCGGCGCGGCTCGCCACATTCTGACCGGCCCGCCACGGCCGCCGGGTGGCGGTCGCGAAGGAACACCGGCCGGCGCCGGCCCGTCAGTCGGGCGTCACGGCTCCGAAGAGGGCCGGGGGACGCCCTCCGCGGGCGCAGCCTGCAGAACGTAAACCAGGCGCCGGCTCACCGGGTCGACCTGGTCCCGCTCCGGCTCCCTGCGGAAACCCAGAGCTGCGTAGAGGCGCTGGGCGGAGAGCATGGACGGCCGGGTCCAGAGGACGAGGCGCGCGGCATCGGTGGCCCGGCTGCGCCGGATGCACTCGGACATCAGCGCCCGGCCGACCCCGCTCCGGCGATCGGTCCGCGCGACGGCAAGCCGCTGGACCTCGTTCTCGCCGGGGCCGGCCACCCGCGTGGCCCCCACACCGGCCCGCACCAGGCCGACCACCCCGATGACCCGCGATACCGGCGGATCCTCCGGTGTCGACGCCGCACCGGAGGCGTCCGGGGCCGGGCCGGCGGCGTCCCGGAGGGCGACCAGGATCTCCGTCCCGCGTGCCCACTCCGCGATCTCGCCAGCATGGAGTCGCCCGCCCCGGGGCACGACGCCCTCGCCGGCGTACACGTCCGTGATCAGGCGGGCGATCGCGCCGTAGAGTGGGGGGTCGGCGTGGACGATCTCGAAGGACATCGAGCGATCACTGTACCGGCCGCCGGCTCGGGGAACCCGCGCCCGCCGTCCTGCGTCTCACTGCTGTGAGACCGCCCGCTCTGCCGCTCCTCTGCTGCCTGGCCATAGCCGCGGCGGGCTGCGGGCTCGCACCCACCGCGGCCCGGGGCACCACCGCACCCTCGGAGCAGGCCGCGAAGCAGTCCCCCTCCCCCGCACCGGCCTCGCCAACCTCGCAGGCATCCCCGACGCCGACCCCGGCAGCGGCCGCACCCGGGACACCGACGCCAACCCCGGCACCCACCCCATCCGGTCCCGTGCTCGGCAGCGCCACCAACAGCGCGGGATGGACGGCGGTGGTGACCGCGGTACCGGGTGGTCAGCTCGAGTTCACGCTGACCGTCCTCGGCCCGCTCACCGTGTTCGGAGCTGCGTCCCCACCCTCAGGGCGTGGGCGGAGACCCCGGCCGGCGCACCGGTCCCGACCCCGACCCCATCGCCCGCGGCGCACTGCCTGGCCATCGCTCTGGTGGTCATCCCAGCCGGTTCGAGCCGATCCTTCACCGCCAGCCTGCCCGAACCGTCGCCGCGGGGCACGTACGTGATCCGAGCCACCCTGGACGTGGAGAGCGGGTCCGCGGCCTCCGTCCCGCCGGTGACCGTCTCGACCTGACCGGCGGCTCCACCTCAGCGCCGCCCGCGGAGCGCCACCACCGACTCGACGTGATGGGTCTGGGGGAACATGTCGACCAGGTCGAGGGACTCCACCGCGTAGGGGCCGGAGGCGACCAGGACGTGGAGGTCGCGGGCCAGGGTGACCGGGTCGCAGGAGACGTAGACGACCCGCTCCGGACCGGCGAGGGCCAGCCACCCGGTGACCCGGCCGCCGCAGCCGGCGCGGGGAGGGTCGAGGACCAGGGCGTCGACCGGCCCTGATCCGGCGACCTCGGGGAGGGCGGACTCCACCGGGGCGACCACGTAGCGGAGGCGGTCTGCGACCTCATTGATGCGGGCGTTGAGCCGGCCCATCCGGGCGGCGCTGCGGTTGCTCTCGATGCAGACCACCTCGCGGGCCTCGGCCGCCAGCACGGCGCTGAGCACCCCGATCCCGGCGTAGGCGTCGACCACCCGCCGCCCGGTCACATCACCGAGGGCCGCGAGCACGCACCCGTAGAGCGCGTCCAGCTGGCCCCAGCTCACCTGGATGAACGACTCCGGCGACACCCGGTAGGACCGTCCCCGCCAGCGCAGGGTGGTGAGGTCGGTGCTCCACCGCTCCGGCTCGGGCAGGGACGCCGCCATCTCGTCGACCACCGACCGGTCGAGCCCACCGCCCGGCTTGGGGCGCAGGAGCAGCTCGGCACCCGCCTCCCCGGCGGTGACGTGGAGCACCGTCAGCGCAGGCGACCCGGCCCGACGGACCAGATCCGTGAGCCGGGGCAGCGCGCCGGCAATGCTCGGGTGGTGGATCAGGCAGTCGTCGATCGCCACCTTGCGCCAGCTCCGGGCCCGGTTGAATCCCAGGGTGGCGTCGCCCACCCCCCTCTCCCCCGGGATGACGTGGAACTCGCCGCGCCAGCGGTAGCGCCAGGGCTCCGGCATGCCGTGGAGCCGCGGCTGGGGCACCGCCACGCCGGTGCGGCGCAGGGCGTCCAGCACCACGTCGCGTTTGAGGAGCAGCTGGCGCGGGTACGCGATGTGCTGGAGCTGGCAGCCGCCGCACGCGGGGACGTAGGGGCAAGGCGGAGCCACCCGGTCCGACGAGCCCTCCCGCACGCCCTCGACCCGGCAGAACCAGGTCCTCCCCTTGCGGAAGGTGAGCTCCACCTCGACCAGCTCACCGGGGATGCCGCCGTCGACCAGCAGGGTGGCGCCGCCCGCATGGGCGAGGCAGAGGCCGCCGTGCACCATCCCCTCGCAGCGGACCTCGAGCCGGGCGCCGGCCCGGAGCGGCTCGTCGATCCGGGCCACGCCGGCGTCAGGCGACGAGGTGCTCACGCAGGAAGCCGGTGACCACCCGGGCGCCGGCCGGGTCAGGGGACGAGGCGCTCACGGAGCAGGCCGGTGACCACCCGGGCGTCGGCGCGGCCCCGGGTCGCCTTCATCACCCCGCCCACCAGCCGCTGCAGGGCCTGCTCCTTGCCGCCCCGGAAGTCGGCGACCGCGGCCGGGTTCTCGGCGATCACGGCGTCGACCAGCCGCTCCAGCTCGGCCTGGTCGCTGACCTGGGCCAGCCCGCGCTCGCGGACCACGGCGGCGGGATCTCCTCCTGGCAGGTAGAGCTCGTCGAGGAGGTCCTTGGCGGTGGAGCCGTTGATGCTGCCCTGCTCCACCAGCGTGATCAGGGCGGCCAGCCCGTCCACCCCGAGGCCGCTGCGATGGAGCGGGGTGCGGCTCTCGCGGCTGAGCCTCGCCACCTCCCCCATCAGCCAGTTGGCGGCAGCCTTGGCCGGAACCCCCGCGGCCACCAGGGCCTCGAAGGCGCGCGCATCCTCGCGCTCGGCGGTGATGATGGCGGCGTCGTAGGCGGAGAGGCCGTGCTCGCGCTGGAGCCGCTCGACCAGCTGCTGGGGCAGCTCGGGGAGGCCCGCCCGGACCCGCTCGACGAAGTCTGCCCCGAGGTGCAGGGGGGGCAGGTCAGGCTCTGGGAAGTAGCGGTAGTCGTGGGCGTACTCCTTGCTCCGCTGGGAGATGGTGGCGCCCTTGGCCTCGACCCAGCCCCGGGTCTCCTGGGCGATGGTCTCGCCCTGGTCGAGCAGCCGGCCCTGGCGGACGATCTCGAAGTCGAGGGCCCGCTGCACGGCCCGGAACGAGTTCATGTTCTTGACCTCGACCTTGACCCCGAGCTCCGTCTCGCCACGGCGGCGCAGCGAGATGTTGGCGTCGCAGCGGAACGACCCCTGCTCCAGGTTGCCGTCGTTGACCCCGATGTAGACGAGGATCTGGCGGAGCCGGACCAGGTATTCGCGCGCCTGCTCGGAGGAGCGCAGGTCGGGCTCTCCCACGATCTCCATCAGGGGGACGCCGGCGCGGTTGAGGTCGACCACCGAGCTGCGCGCCTGCTGGAGGATGTCGCCGGCGTGCTGCAGGGTGCCGGTGTCCTCCTCGAGGTGGACCCGGGTGATGCCGCAGCGCACCTCCTCGCCGTCGACCAGGAAGGTGAGGTGGCCGTTGCGCGAGAACGGCATGTCCCACTGGGAGATCTGGTACCCCTTGGGCAGGTCGGGATAGAAGTAGTTCTTGCGGTCGAACTTGCTGTGCTCGGGGATCTCGCAGTTGAGCGCCAGCGCGGTCCGCACCGTGTACTCGACGGCGACCCGGTTGATCACCGGCAGCACCCCGGGGAGGCCGAGGCAGACCGGGCAGGTGTTGCTGTTGGGCGGGCTGCCGATGTAGTCGGCGCTGCAGCCGCAGAACATCTTGCTCGCGGTGAGCAGCTGGCCGTGGACCTCCAGGCCGATCACCGGCTCGTAGCGCTCCACCACCTGCTCCAGGGTGCTCACCGCGCTGGTCGTGGTCATCGCGGTATCGCCGAGGCGGCCGGCGGTGCGGGCGGCTGCTCGGCGTGCCAGCCGGTCGCCTGCTCGTAGGCGTGGGCCACGCGCAGCACCCGCGCGTCCTGGAAGCGCGGCCCGATCACCTGCAGGCCGACCGCGAGCCCCTCGCTCAGCCCGCACGGCACCGAGATGCCGGGCAGGCCGGCGAGGTTCACCGGTAGGGTCAGGACGTCGCAGAGGTACATGGAGAGGGGATCGCTTCTCGCCCCCTTGGGGAAGGCGACGATCGGAGAGGTGGGGCAGACCAGCGCGTCGACCCTCTCGAAGGCGCGGTCGAATTCTTCCGCTATCAGGGTGCGCACCTTCTGCGCCTTCCGGTAGTAGGCATCGTAGTAGCCGCTGCTGAGCGCGTAGGTGCCGAGCATGATCCGGCGCTTCACCTCGGGGCCGAACCCCTGACCGCGGGTCGCCAGGTAGGTGTCGGTGAGCGACGGGCGGTCGACGTGGAGCCCGAAGCGGACGCCGTCCATGCGCGCGAGGTTGGCCGAGCACTCGGCCGGCGCGATGATGTAGTAGGTGCTGAGCGCCGCCGAGGTGGAGGGGAGCGAGACCTCCTCGAGGGTGGCGCCGAGCTTCTCCAGCTCGGCGAGGGCCGATTCCACCGCGGTGCGGACACCGGGCTCCAGGCCCTCGGCCAGGTACTCGTGGGGGACACCGAGGCGCATCCCCTCGACACCGCGTCCGAGCTGCTCCTCGACCGGCTCCACGGCGGTGGGCGACGAGGTGCTGTCCCGGGGGTCGTGCCCGGCGATGGCGGTGAAGACCTGGGCGACGTCGTCCACGCTCCGGGCGAAGGGCCCGATCTGGTCCAGTGACGAGGCGAAGGCGATCAGCCCGTAGCGGGAGACCCGGCCGTAGGTCGGCTTGAATCCGGCGACGCCACAGAAGGAGGCCGGCTGGCGGATCGACCCCCCGGTGTCGGTCCCCAGGGAGAAGGGGACCGCCCCGGCGGCGACCACCGCTGCGCTGCCGCCGCTGCTGCCGCCCGGCACGCGGCTCGGATCCCAGGGATTGCCCACCGGGCCGAACGCGGAGTTCTCGTTGGAGGAGCCCATGGCGAACTCGTCGCAGTTGGTGACCGCAACCGGGACCGCGCCGGCGTCGAGCAGCCGCCCGAGCGCCGTGCCGGTGTACGGGGGGACGTAGCCCTGGAGGATCCGGGACCCGGCGGTGGTCTCCACCCCCTCGACGCAGAGGACGTCCTTGTAGGCGAAGGGGACGCCGCAGAGGGGCCCCGCGGTGTCCGGCGACTCGGCGAGGGTGCGGGCGGCGCGAGCGGCCTGACGCTCGGCGAGCTCGTCGGTGTAGCGAAGCACCGGATTGAGACTGGCAAGGGACTCCAGGGCGCTGCGGGACGCGGCGGCGAGCTCGGCGGGCGACGTCTCGCCGCGGCGCAGGCTCGCGCCCAGATCGGCGACGGTGGGGTGGCTCACTCCTGGATCGCCCCCACCTCGAAGTGGTCGCGGCGCCGCTTGGGCGCGTTGGCGAGCGCCGCCTCGACGGGCAGGCATTCGCCGCGCACGTCCTCGCGCCAGGCGTTGACCAGGCCGCCGACCTGGGCGGTCTCGCCGACCCCGGAGGTGTCCACCCGCTGGAGGCGGTCGACGTGGGCGAGGATGGCGTCGAGCTGCTCGCGGTAGCGCTCCAGCTCCTCGTCGCTGAGGCCGAGCCGGGCGAGCATGGCGACGTGGGCGACCTGGTCGCGGGCGAGGGTCATCGCTTCCTCCGGGGCGTCACGGATCGTGATTATCCGCATCGCGCCCGGCGCCGGGGCCGGCGCCCTCCGAGCCGCGGCCAGGAAGCGGGAGCCAGGTGAGGACCGTCTGCTCGGTGGGCTGGAAGCCGTGGCGTCGGTAGACGGCCAGGGCGGCGGGGTTGTCGGGGCGGGTCCAGACCACCACGAAGGTCGCCTCGCGCTCCCGGAAGAGGCGCATCGCCGCCCCCACCAGGGCGGTCGCGACCCCGTGACCCCGGGCGGCGGGTTCGACGTAGAGCTCGGCCACCTCGCCCTCCAGCCCGTTGCCGGGGTCGAAGAGGACGCACCAGCAGAGCCCGACGGCGTGCCCGGTGCCGTCGCGGGCCACGAAGACCACGCTGTCGCCCCGGAAGTGGGGCGCGAGCGGAACCGTGCGGGCGTCGATCTCCTCCCTGGTCTCCGGGGGGTGGCCGTACCGCTGCTGCTCCTCCAGTCCCAGCTCGACCAGGAGGCGGTGGACGTCGGGGTCCTCAGAGCGGTCGAGGACCTCGATGCGCGTCCGTCGCGGTGCCATCCCGCGATCCAACCACACCCGGAGGGGCAATGGCGGCGGGAGACCTTCTCCCGCCGCCACGGCATGGCCCGGCGGGGAGATGCCGGGCCGGAAGACACGCGCGCCTCGAGCGCGGGGCTCAGCCGGTCGTCGTGCTGCCCACGGGCGGGAGACTGGCCGTGGTGGACGGCACCGGCGTCGGCGCTGGAGACGTGGTCCCGGGCGTGGCCGAGGCGCTCGCTGCCGGCGTGGAGGTGGGAGGCGCGCTGCCGGCGACGGCCGAGGCCGAGGGCAGGGGCGGGAGCGAAGGAAGGACGGTCGCGGTGGGCACGGGCATCGCCGAACCCGATGGTGTGGACGATGGCGCGGTGCCCTCCTGCTCAGTCCAGTCGGTGCCATCCCAGGTCCAGGTGTCGCCCACGACCCCCCCGGCCGTCGACGTCGAGCCGGGGGCGTCGCCACCGAACAGCACCACCTGCCCGGTGCCGCCGTCATACGCGAGGGCGAAGCCGGAACGCGGTCCCGGGGTGTCGGCGGTCGTCAGCTGCGTCCATCCGGTGGTGGGATCGGTCGAGACCCACGTCCCATCGGCGGCGTCGAGGCCGACGGCATCTCCCTCCGCGGTGTCGGTCACCGGCGCGACCCCGAAGAAGGGGGCCGCGGCACTCGACGGCGTGACCTGGAAGGACGTCCACCCGCTCCCGGTCCACGCCCAATCCTCAGCCGCAGGGCGGATGGGACAGGGGGCTCCGCTGGGGCAGGTGATGGCCGGCCCGCCCATCTCGGCGTACAGGTCAGGGCCCAGGTCGACGAGACGGCCCGGACCGGGGAACCAGACCAGGTCGCCGCCGGACTCCGGGGCGTCGCTCGGGTCCACCGCGACCTTCTGGAAGGAGCTGCCGTCGAACACCCAGGTGAGCGTCGCCGGCAGGAGGGCGCAGGGCTCCCCGACCTCGGCGCAGTTCGAGCAGGTGACCTCCGAGCCCGTGGCAGAGTTCGTCGCCCCTGACCCCGAGGTCATCGGGCACATCACGCAGGAGGACACCGAGCACGGCACCGGGCAGGCGATGTTGGCAGACCCCCCGGCCCCCTGTGCCACGGGACAGACCGGGCAGGCGATCACGTACGACGGGCTGGCCCCCTGCGCCCCCGCCGGCACGGGACACGCGGTGGAGGTGCAGCCGCCATCGAGGGGGCATGCCGTCGGCACCGGGGCCGTGGTCGCGGTTGCCGAGGGCAGAGCCACGGGTGAGTCGCAGGGCCCGCCGCCCACCCCGATGCAGACACCCGCGCCGCTGCCGGTCACGCCGCCGGCGCTGCCGGTCACGCCGCCGGTGCTACCGGTCACGCCGCCGGTGCTACCGGCCTCGGCGGTGGGGCTCGACACGGGTACCGCCGAGGCGGAACCTTCCGAGGAGTTGTAGATCCCGGGAATCGAGACGTCGTCGGAAGCGGGACTGTCGGCGGTGACCAGGACGATCTTCCCGATCGCCGGGTCGGTGGCCATCGAGGCACCCGCCAGCGTGTAGTAGCCCAGCTGGCCGGCGGCCTGGCCGACGGTCACCGGGGCCCAGTCGCTGCCGTCCCAGGCCCAAGCGTCCTGGAGCTGGGTGCAGGCCCCGCCCGAGGACGTCCCGGAGGAGGAGGTCACGGAACCGCTCATCACGCCGCCCGAGCAGCTGCTCCCGCCGGTCCCCCCCAGCAGGATCACCCGCTGGCTCTGCGGGTCCCAGGCCATCTGGGCGCCATACCGGGCGGGGGGGCTGTCCGCCGGCGTCGCCTGCGACCACGAGGAGCCGTCCCACAGCCAGGTGTCGCCGAGGGGCTGCCCGCTGGCGCCGTCGCCGCCGAACAGGACCACGTCGCCGGTGGTGGGGTCGTAGGCCATGGCCGCGCCGGCCCGGGCCGCGGGGCCGCTGCCCGGATCCCCGAGGACGGCGACGTGTCGGAGGCCGAAGTAACCGCCCGTCACCGCGGCGGCGACCGCCACCGACACCACCAGGACGCCCGCCCCGCTGCGCAGGCGGCTGCCGCGTCTCCGGATGACTTCCATACCGTCCCCTACGCGCCAACCCCGCGCCGGGTTCCCGGGGTCACAGGCGGCGCGGGAGCGAGGGTGCCCGGATAGACTCGCCCGCGATGGCCGCGAGCGCAGGGCGACCCGCTAACCCCGAACGGCTGAGCCCCGAGGATCTGACCCGCCTCCAGCCCGGGCTGGCCCGGCTGATGCCGGAGATCGCCAACCGCTACTGGCGGGCCGTCTACGCCGCCCGGGCCGGCAACTGGCGGCTCGCCCGCTGGCAGCTCTCCGAGATGAGCAAGCTCTTCCACCTGTGCACGATCACCCGGCCCAAGTACGCCGACGACATCGCCGAGTACCTCCACGAGGAGGTGGAGCCGCTCCTCGCCGCGGTCGCGGCCGAGGACCTCGAGTCGTTCGAGCGCCGGGCGGGTGAGGCGGTGGACGCGGCCAACGAATTGCATCGACGCTGGGAGAAGGGCTTCATCGTCTGGAAGCTGCCGGAGAGCGGGCCTCCGGACCTCGATCTGACCGTTCGCTGAGCTCTGCGCGCAGGCCGACGGGAGGGGCGCGCGACGGCTATGCTCGACCCATGATCGTCACCACCACCGAGAACATCCCCGGCACCCGGGTCACCCAGACGCTCGGGCAGGTCTTCGGCCTCACCGTGCGCACCCGCGGCCTGGGCGGCAACATCGCCGCCGGCTTCCGCAGCATCGTCGGCGGCGAGGTCGCCTCCTACGTCAAGCTGCTCGAGGATGCCCGGCGCCAGGCGGTGGACCGCATGGTCCAGAACGCCACCGCGATGGGGGCGAACGCGGTCACCATGATGCGTTTCGACTCGTCGGAGATCGGCAACACCATGAGCGAGATCGTCGCCTACGGCACGGCCCAGGTGATCGAGCCGCTGGCGCCGTCCCGACCCGGGTGATCGCGCGGCGCTGAGGAGGCGCCTGTCATGGCAGTCATCCCCGCCGTTGAGCTGCTGGTGATCACCGCCCTCGTGATCCTGATCATCCTGGGTGCGGTGATCGGCTGGGAGCGGTACCGGGGCGGCGGGCCCGGCGACGGCGGGACCCGCCCCACGACCGAGGTGTTCATCGACCCGGAGACCGGCCGGCGGATGCGGGTCTGGTGCGACGACCGGACCGGGCGGCGGGAGTACCACCCCGAGTGAGCGACGAGGATGCGAGCCGTGCGGCATCGTTCGACAGGCGGGACCGGCCGGGCGTGAACGCGGTGGCGGCGATGATCGAGCGGCTCCGCGAGGGCGGCGTCCGGGACCCGCGCGTGCTCGAGGTCATGGCGGCGCTGCCCCGCGAGGAGTTCGTCCTTCCCGGCGACCGCGAGGAGGCGTACGCGGACCGGGCGCTCCCGATCGGCGGCAACCAGACGATCTCCCAGCCCCTAATGGTGGGGATCATCGTCGAGGCCCTGGAGCTGAAACCGGGAGATGTCGCCCTCGACATCGGCACCGGCAGCGGCTACCAGGCGGCGGTGATGGCCGCCTGTGGCGCGCGGGTGATCAGCGTGGAGCGCATCCCCGAGCTGGCCAACCAGGCCGCCGAGCGCCTGGCGCGCCTGGGCGTGGACGTCGAGGTGGTGGCCACCGACGGCAGCCTGGGGCTTCCTGATCGCGCCCCCTTCGACGCGATCGCCGTCGGGGCCGCGGCTCCCCACCTCCCCGTGGCGCTCGCCCGCCAGCTGCGCGAGGGCGGCCGTCTGGTGGTGCCGATCCGCAGCGGCCCCGAGGGGGAGGAGCTGACCCGGGTGCGGATGCGTGGCGGCAGCTGGGTGTCCGAGAACCTCGGGCCCTGCCGCTTCGTCCCCCTGATCGGAGCGGGCGGGTATCGGGTCGGGCCCTCCTTCTGAGCGCTCCGGCGTTTAGCATGGGCGGACGCCGAGGTA
The DNA here is from genome assembly GCA_049511615.1 of Candidatus Dormibacteria bacterium. Classification (GTDB taxonomy): domain Bacteria; phylum Chloroflexota; class Dormibacteria; order Aeolococcales; family Aeolococcaceae; genus Changshengia. The sequence goes on from JBEKXW010000016.1 coordinate 62,032, forward strand.
CATCGGAAGGTGACCGGCCCGGAGCCGGCGGTGTCGCGCTCCCGGGCCAATCGGCTCACATTCGGGCACGTTCTGGAGGGACCCCTCACATGGCCAAGACCGTCGGCATCGATCTCGGTACCACCAACAGCGTGGTGGCCGTGATGGAGGGCGGCGAGCCCACCGTCATCGCCAATGCCGAGGGCGGTCGCACCACCCCCTCCGTGGTCGCATTCACCCGCGGCGGAGAGCGCCTGGTCGGCACGCTGGCGCGCCGCCAGGCGGCGGTGAACCCCAACAACACGATCTATTCGATCAAGCGTTTCATGGGCCGGCTGCTCAGCGAGGTGACCAACGAGACCAGGCAGGTCCCCTACAAGGTCGTGGCCGGCAAGGACGGCCGCGTCGAGGTGGAGGTCGCCGGTGAGCGCCACACCCCCGAGCAGATCTCGGCGATGGTCCTCCAGAAGCTGAAGACCGACGCCGAGGCGTACCTGGGCGAGAAGGTGACCGACGCGGTCATCACCGTCCCCGCCTACTTCAACGACGCCCAGCGCCAGGCCACCAAGAACGCCGGCCAGATCGCCGGGCTCAACGTGCTGCGGATCATCAACGAGCCGACCGCCGCCTCGCTCGCCTACGGGCTGGAGAAGAAGGAGAACGAGAAGATCCTGGTCTTCGACCTGGGCGGCGGCACCTTCGACGTCTCCATCCTCGAGGTCGGCGAGGGGGTCTTCGAGGTCAAGTCCACCAACGGCGACACCCACCTGGGTGGCGACGACTACGACCGGAGGGTGGTGGACTGGCTGGCGGATGAATTCAAGCGTGACCAGGGCATCGACCTGCGCGGCGACCCCCAGGCCCTGCAGCGGCTGACCGAGGCCGCCGAGAAGGCCAAGATCGAGCTGTCGCAGCGCCAGGAGACGCAGGTCAACCTCCCCTTCATCACCGCCGACGCCTCGGGGCCGAAGCACCTCGACATCGCCCTGTCGCGGTCCAAGTTCGAGCAGCTCACCGAGGACCTCAGCGCGCGCTGCCGCAAGCCCTTCCAGGACGCCCTGGCCGACGCCCACATGAGCGTCAAGGACCTCGA
>JBEKXW010000017.1:0-56879 GCA_049511615.1 Candidatus Dormibacteria bacterium
GACACCCGAATGATGCGAACATCCGTGCCTGCTTGTACACCGACTCAACCGAGTCGCTCGAGTCGCTCAGATACGCTATTGGCGCAGGCTCTTAGTCCGGAGGAGGCGCATGGCGCGGCTGCGGCGGGGTGCCATCTGGACCCTGGCTGCCGGGATAGGCGAACCAAACCGGCTTCCACTGCTACTCCATGAGTGATGAACCCAGCCTCCCACCGAGATCGTCGTTGAAGGTGGTGCGCCCGATGACCGCCAGCAACGATCTGCCCATGGGGTTCTCCGCACTGGCGGGAATCGAGGAGGACCCCGACCTCGCCCTGCTGAGCCGGATCGCGACCGGCGATCAGGAGGCGATCGAGGAGCTCTACCGCCGCCACAGCCGGGTCCTGCTCGGCCAGCTCCAGCTCATGGTGGACCAACCGGCGCTCGCGGAGGAGGTCCTCCAGGACACCATGCTCGCCGTCTGGAAGGGAGCGCGCACCTTCCGGGGCGGGTCGCGCGTGCGCACCTGGTTGCTCGGCATCGCCCGGCGGCAGGCCCGGGACCGGATGCGGCGGCGGCGGCCCACGCCCATGGCGGACTCTGACCTCGCCCAGCGGCCCAGCCCGAACCCCGGTCCCGAGGCAATGGCCGTGGAGCGGTCGGAGGCTCGGCGGATGGTGGCCGCGCTCAGCACGCTCACACCGGCGCACCGGGAGGTGCTGGGCCTCGTCTTCGGAGCAGACCTCAGCCTCGCTGAGGTCGCCCGTGTGCTGGCGGTCCCCCTGGGGACCGTCAAGAGCCGGCTCCACGCGGCACGTGCCGCCGCGAGCCGGACCATGAATGACAAGGGAATCGATCAATGACGACCGCCACACGTCATCTCACCATCGAACAGCTCCTCTTCGCGGCGGGCGGTCGGAGCGTCGACCAGGAGGCAGGTGCCCACCTGGAGGCCTGCGCGGCCTGCAGCGCTGAGGCGGATCAATGGACGGTGATCGCGGCCGGTGTCCGCCACTTCATGGCCGGGGTCGAGCCGCCCCCATGGTCGCCGCAGCCCCCTCTGCTGGAAGCTCAGAAGGGCCCAGGATGGCGGGAGCGGGTCCTGGATGCGCTGCGGGCATCGGTCGCGACCCGGCGGCGCCTGATTGCCACCTTCAGCGCCACCGCCCTGGTCGCCGCCGGTGTCTCGTATGGGGTGGTGGCCCTGGGCGGAGCTGCCCATGCGCCGGGTCCGAAGGTGTCGACTCCCGGCCCGAGCGGCAGCGCCCAGCGTGTGCTGCTGGACAGCGTGCAGAAGACGACGGCCCAGTCCTTCGATGCCGACCTCACCTTCCACGACACCACGAGCGGCGTGTCCGGCCAGGCGCCGACCACCGTCACCCTGCCCATCGAGGTCCAGGCCGAGAGCGCCGCGCGGGAGAAGACGACCGTCTCCGGGACCGTCGCGGGCACGCCAGTCAACGTGGTGGCGATCACCTACGACGGCACCGCCTATGAGTCCACCAACGGCGGCAGCACCTTCCAGACCGAGCCTGCCTCCTCGATCAGCCAGTACAGCATCCAGACCGTGCTGCAGCTGCTGCAGTCGGTGGGCAGCGTCACCGACGAGGGATCGGGGACGGCCGACGGGGTGGCCGTGGAGAAGTACCACGCCGTCATCGACCCGTCCAAGATCCAGAGCGAGCTGCAATCCCTCAGCCCCGTCGTCAGCACGCAGGTTCGGAACATCCTCAGCGCGGTGACCATCAGCGGCGCGACCGCTGATGTGACCATCGACAGTTCGGGCCGCATCGTCACCCTGGATGCCACCCTGACCGCCTCCGTCGACGGCTCGGCCCTCGGTCTCTCCGGGAACCCCACCGTTCACGAGACGTGGTCGGGGCAGTTCTTCAACTACGGCGCGGACATCGTGGTGCAGCCTCCCAGCACCAGCTGATGCCCTCCGCCGACCTGGCCGCGGCGCTGACATCCCCGAATCCGCCGCGGGCAATGAGACGATATCTGGGAGCGCGCTGGCCGGGAAGTGGCGGTTACGGGGATGGTGCGGAGCTTCCTCGGTCAGCGGGCACTCACGCCCATTTCGACGTCCTCGCCGAGGAGCTCGCGGGCGGCCTCGCCGCCGTGATCGACAAGCACCGCCTCCCCTACCACGTGGTGACCGCCGCTTCCCGCGGCTGCATCACGTACCGGAGCGAGCCGGTGCGCAGCTGCCGCGATTACCTCGAGATCGACGCTTCGATGGCCTACCTCTCCTGGCTCTACCAGTCCAACCGGGGGGTCCTGATGGCCCCGGGTGCTCGCCAGGCCATGTAGAGTGTCCGATGGGGCGCCAGATCCGCTGAAGCCTCGCGCGCGGGGGGCGTCGCGGGGGGCAGCCCGCCGGAAACCCAGCCCTCAGGTTCGAGCCCTACAGGGGCCATCACCCCGCCAGTGGCCGGAGGGGAGAGCGCATGGGAGCACGGAGCTCTCCCCGCACTGCGCCAGTCGCTGGAGATCCGGCGAGCCCCCGCTGTGGCGACCTTTCATGAGGCTGTGACAGGTCCGCGATGGCTGTGGCTCCAGGGCTGCACCACGCTCTGACGGTGGGGGTAGCAGCGACAAGCCAGCAACTGAGCGTCCTCACGCACCTCGGGCACAGCCTTCCCGGCGTCACCGGTCCCCAGAAGGCGGCCAGCGAGGTGGTGCGGACCCTGATCCGTCTGGGCGTCGCCGTCTCGGTCAGCTCCGTCGAGGCTGACCAGGCGATCGTGGTCGCGGCCCGCGCTCCACTCGGCACCCACCGCCTGCTCCCCCCGAGCACCCGCCTCATGGGGATCCGCATCCCGATCGATCGCGTCCCGTGGTTGAGCCGGCCGGTGCGATTGCGGCGGCCATACGTGGGCCCCGTGGGTGGCATCGAGAGCCTGCACAGCCTCGCGGAGGACCACGAGCCGGCGGACGTGCTCCCCGGGCTGGCCGCGCCAATCCATGTCGTGGGCGTCCCGGCCATGGTTCACGACCAGGTGGTCGCGGTCATCCACGCCTGGAGCACGGAATCGCTAGAGGGGCTGGTGCCCACCCTCGAGGCGGCGGCGGCCATGCTGGCGGCTGCCTCGGAGCCTGAGAGCAGGTCCGGCGCCCGGCGATTCGCCCAAGGTACGACCAGGCGGATCAGCCCCCTACTGCGCGCCGAGCTCTCTGCCCTGCTCGACGACGGGCCGATCGCGACCGCGCTCCAGCCCGTCGTTCGCCTCCTCGATCGCTCGATCGTCGGCTACGAGGCGCTGGCGCGCTTCTCTCCCCGCGCCCACTTCTCCACGCCGGACGAGCTGTTCGCCGCCGCGTCAGCCCTGCACATGGAGAAGGCCGTCGACCTGGCCTGCCTGCGGGCCGCGCTGGGCGAGATCCCCAGCCTCGGCCCCGTCGACCTGTTCGTCAACGTCCTCATCGGCACGCTGCTCAACGAGCGGCAGGGGCTGCAGGCCCTGGAGGACGCCGTCCGCCATGCCGGCCTGGACCCGTCGTCCATCGTGCTCGAGTTCAGCGAACGCGACCCGGTGCCGAATCTCTCGCGGCTGCAGCGGATCGCCGCGCAGCTGCGCTCGGCCGGCTACCGCATCGCGGTCGACGACGCCGGTGCCGGGCACGCCAGCATGCAGGTCATCGCCGAGCTCCGGCCGGAGTTCATGAAGGTCGATCGCGCCCTCATCCACGCCATCGACTCGCACCGCGCCCGCCGCGGTCTGGTGGTCTCGCTGCTCTCCTTCTCTGGCCACATCGGTGCCCGCCTCATCGCCGAGGGAGTCGAGACCCAGCGTGAGCTGGATACCCTGCTCTCGCTCGGCGTGCAGTACGGCCAGGGATGGGTGCTGGGACGGCCGGTGCTCACCCAGCCGCTCGAGGGGCTCACCGACAACACCGTGGTCGACCCGGGCTGGTTCACCCGGCATCGGGTGTGGCGCCTGCGCACCCCGCCCGCCCCCAACGTGGCTGTGCCCGACTCTCCGGGCGAGGCGCTCGATGACGCCGATGCACCGGACCTGCCCCGCGCCCTCAGCGACGCTGCCCTGGCCCTGCAGAGCGAGCACGACCCGATGGGCATCCTCGGTGTCATGGCCGCCCAGATGAGACGCGTCGTCCCAGTCGCCGAGATGGCGATCTACATCGCGAACTACGAGACCCAGCGTTTCGTCCCGGTCCTCGCCACCGGGCCGGACCGCGACGCCATGCTCGCCGAGAGCTTCTCGCTCGAAAGTGGGATCACCGGCTGGGCCTTCGCCCGCGGGACCCCCGAGAGCGTCCCCGATACCTGGGCACATCCCCGGGCCCGCCAGATCCCGGGGACGGCGGTGGTGCAGGAGTCGCTGCTGCTCGTCCCCCTCATCGCCGGCGAGCGCAAGCTCGGCATCATCAACTGCTACCGCCTGGGCGTCGGCCGTTTCAGCGATTCCGAGCTCAAGGCGTCGGCCCTCTTCGCCCATATCGCGGCGGCCGCCTGGCACAACGCCCAGCTCTACGCAGAGCTGCGCGAGGCGGCGGTGACGGATCCGCTCACCGGCCTCTACAACAACCGCTGGCTCCGGGACGCTGGGGAGCGTGACCTGGCCTCCAGCGCTCGTGACCACACCAGCCTCGCCCTGCTGCTGATTGACATCGATCACTTCAAGACGGTGAACGACACCTGCGGCCACGCCGCCGGCGACCTGGTCCTCCAGCGCCTGGCCACGCGCCTGCGCGGGTCGGTGCGGGCCGAGGACGCGGTGGTGCGGTATGGAGGCGAGGAGTTCGTCGTCCTGCTGCGTCGCTGTGGGACCGCCGAGGCCGTGACCATCGGCGAGGCGCTGCGGGCCGCGGTGCGTCAGGTCGCGCTGCCCACGGCCTGCCCCCTGAAGCAGCTGACCGCGTCGATCGGCGTCGCGACGTACCCAGAGGATGGCACCGATCTCGACCTCCTGCTCGGAGCGGCGGACCGGGCCATGTATGCCGCCAAGCACGCCGGCCGGGACCGGGTGACCTGCGCGCCGCGGCCGGCACCCCCACAAACCATCGTGCCCCTTCCGCGTCGGGCGCCTGCGCCCCGCGCGGAACCCGCCGCCCGGCGCTGAGCGGAGACGAGACCCACCCGCGTCCCCATCCGCGCCCCGGGGAAGGAAGGCGGCCGAGAATCTCGTCCTCGCGTCACCCCCCAGCGCCGCGGCAACGTGCCCGCTGCTCGCCCCGCTTCCGCCGGCACGGTCGAACGCAAGAATCAGCTGCGGTGAGCCCGGCGGGCCGGCGCCCGGCCCTCGTCAGCCAGCACGAGGATGGCGGCGACCCCAACATGGACGAAGGCGCGCCGGGATGGCGGCTCAGCGCGGACCCGGACCGGCGCGACGGCGGTGCCGAGGGGGCGGTCTGACCAGCCCGGGCGCGGGCCCTCCTACCGGCGCCGGAGCGACGGCCGCCCGCCTCCAAACGGCGGCTGGGAAGCTCCCAGCGAGCGCGGGCGCCGTCCGCGGCACCCCCGGGCGCGGCCCGTCTGGGCGTGGTCACGAGGTCGTTCCGGACCCATGATGGACGCCTCGCCAGCCGGGCCCAGAGGGGAGCATCGCTATTCGACGGGATGATCACGCGACACGAGGCGCGGCCCTTGGCACCCGAGCACGAGCGGAACCACCACCTGAGGATCGGATTCCTCTCCCCCCTGCTGCCTCGTCCTTACCAGAGCCACCTGATCGCCGGAGCGGTTGCCGCGGCCGACGCGGCGGGGGCCCGCGTCATCGTCGTCCAGAGCCCTGAACTGGACTTCACGGGTCCGGTCGCCAGGGCGCCCGGGTCTGCCCATGGAGTCGAGGCTGAGAGCGACCACCCGGGTGGGCCACATTCTGAGCCTCCCCTCGCGTGGTCGGTCGGCGGACTACCGTCCGGGCTTCCCCTCGCGCCGCAGTTCGGTGGCCTTCCCGTCGCGCGGCAGTTCGACGTCCACGCCGCCTGGGACCAGGTGGCCGGCTTCCTGGTGGTGCTCAACCCGGTTAACGCCGGGTACCTGCAGGCCCTCCGCGACGCCGGCAAGCCGGTGGTGATGCTCAGCAATCACGTCGAAGGGTTCCCCTGCCCGGTGGTCCAGTCGGACAACCGGGGCGGTGTCATCCGGGCCGTGTCGCATCTCATCCGGCACGGCCACCGCCGCATCGCCTTCGCGGGATGCCTTGACCAGGACGACATCAGACAACGCCTGGACGCCTATCGCGAGGCGCTCACCATGAACGGCATCGAGCCGGACGGCGACCTCTTCTACGATATCGCCGACAACACCGAGACCGCAGGGCAGGTCGCGGGCAGGAGGATGCTCGAGGCCGGGATGCCATCGACGGCGGTCGTGGCCGCCACCGACTACAACGCGCTCGGGATCATGCGAGCGCTTCGGGACGCGGGGATGGTGCTGCCCCGCGACCAGGCGATCGTCGGCTTCGACGACGTGGAGGCCTCATCGTCGGTCCAGCCGACCCTCTCAACCATCCATCAGAGCTTCGACGAGGTCGCGCGGTTGGGCGCCGAGCTGCTCCTGGAGATGATCCGGGGCGGGGAGGTGAAGGCCGGGACCCACCTGGCGCCCACGGTCTTCCTGCCCCGCGAATCCTGCGGCTGCACCGCCTCGTCGGTGGTGCGCGAGATGTCCGAGTCCGACACCGACTCGCACCGCTCGCCGGGGGAGCGGCTCCGGCAACGACTCGAATGGCTCCTCATCGCCGGGGAGCGCCCCACGGCTCGGCAGACGGACGCCCTGGACAGGGCGGTGGCGACGATGGTGTCGTTCACGGAGCGCACGCCCCCGGTCACCGAGCCGCCTGCGGATGGATCGCGCGAGGTGGCCCTGGCGCTCTACTCGGTCAGCCCCCGCTGGACCACGATCACCGCGGCCGTCGCCTGCCTTCGCCAGTACCGGAGCGAGCTGGACGCGCTCCCCGGTAACACCCTGGACTCCGCCGGTTTCGAGCTCGCGGTGACCCAGGTGGTGATCGAGCTGTCCCGCTGCATGGCCCAGTGGGAAGCAACCACCCGCGCAGCCCTCCACGAGACGATGAGCGAGGACCACGAACTGAGCGCGTCCCTCCTCAGCGGCACCGTGGACGCCCCCACGTCACTGGGCTGGCTGGCCCACACCCCGGCTCGGGCCGGCTGCCTGGGGCTGTGGTCGACCGAGAGCGGGGCCGGTGCAGGTGAGCGTCGACTGGACATCGCCGGCGAGTACGTCGGGGCGGGACCGAAGCTGCACCTCCCCGCCCGAGTGCGGGTCGAGGAGTTCCCGCCTGACGCCCTCCTCGAGGATCTGGAGTGGCGACCGGGGGAGATCGCCGTGGTGTTCCCCACCAGCACCCCGAGCCTCGATCTGGGATTCCTGGCCGTGGTCACTCCCATCGAACCCGCCCAGATGACGGGGCGGGACGTCCTCGTCGAGAACAACGCCCTGCTCGGCGTCTCCGTCGAGCGCGCGGTGATGACGGAGCGGCTGCGGCGGTCCAACGAGGACCTGGCGACGTTCAGCCATGCCATGGCTCACGACCTTCGCAATCCCCTGGCGACGATCTCGATGTGGGCGGCGGTCGCACGGCTGCGGGCGGGCCGGGGCGACGATGACGCGTCCGTGCTCGGCATCGTCGACCAGATCAAGGACGTGGCCGACTACGCCAGCGAGCTGGTCGCCGACCTGCTCCACTACGCGGAGCTCGACCGCGGAGTGACATCGGTCGAACCGGTCGATCTCAACTCCGCCGCCGCCCGGGTGATCGCGACCATCGGGTCGAGCATCGCCCAGCAGGGGGCGCTGATCGAGACCGGGAACCTCCCCATCGTGCCAGGACGGCCCGGAGAGCTTCAGCTGGTGCTCCAGAACCTCATCGAGAACGCCATCAAGTACCGGGGCGACCGTCCCCCCAGGATCCGGCTCGACGCCATCCGCGAGGGCGGCGCCTGGAAGATCCGCTGCCGCGACAACGGCCAGGGCATCCCCAGCGGAACCCGCGAGCAGGTCTTCGAGCCCTTCACCCGCGGGCACAGCTCGATCCCCGGCAGCGGGCTCGGTCTGGCCACCTGCCGCCGCATCGTGCAGGGCCACGGCGGCCGCATCTGGATCGCCGCCAGCGGGAACCTGGGAACCACCGTCGCCTTCACGCTCCCGGCGGGACGTGATCCCGAGCCCGCCGCCGATGCGGCGCCCGAGCCCGCCCCCGAGGGGGCGCACACTCCCCACGGGCGCGGTGGCCCCCGTCGACAGTCCCAGCACGCCGCGTGACACGCCCTCGGGGAGGGGTGGGCGCCCGGGAGCGGCGCTAGAATGGGGCGGCAGACACCAGAACCCGGTCGGTCGCGGCAGGCTAGCCCCAGCAGTTGCTGACGCGGCGGGCGACCGGCCCCCCTGACATCCGATGCCATCCCTCGACTGCCGCAACGTTCCTCATTGCAACCGCATCCTCGGGGCCCTCCCGGCAGTGGACCGGGAACGTCTCATCGGCGGCATGGTCCCCGTCGCGCTCGGCATCAAGACCGTGCTCTTCGAGCCGGGCGAGCCCATCCGCGCCGTCCACTTCCCCCTGGACGGCGTGGTCTCGCTGGTCACGCCCCTCGACGACGGCGCCATCGTCGAGGTGGCCACGGTCGGCAACGAGGGGATCGTCGGGGTGCCCCTCGTGCTCGGTGGCTCGCTCGCGGTCAGAGCCATCTCCCAGGTAGCCGGCTCCGCGCTGCGGATGGACGCGGGCGCCTTCCTGAGCGAGATGGAGCGGGGAGGCGCCCTCGCCGCCCTCGTCCACCAGTACCTGCAGGCCCTCTTCGGCCAGATTGCCCAGGCCGCCGCCTGCAACCGGCTCCACACCAACGAGGAGCGGCTCAGCCGCTGGCTGCTGATGAGCCACGACCGGGTTGGGGTCGACGAGTTCGCCATCACCCACGAGTTCCTCGGCCAGATGCTCGGATCCCGGCGGGCGACGGTGACGCTCTCGGCGGGAGTCCTCCAGGCGGCGGGGCTGATCCGGTACCACCGTGGCCACGTGGCCATCCTCGATCGCGAGGGTCTGGAGAGCGTCGCCTGCGAGTGCTACGGCGTCATCAAGCAGCAGCTCGACCGGGTCGTCGCCCCGGCCGTCGACGGCGACCAGACGCTGGCCACGGTGTGATCGGTACGGCTGCGGGCAGACAGAGACCCCGCGGCCCGGCACCATGGGTGCCATCAGACCGGCGCTGTCCGATCCTTCGTGCCCGTCGCGGACGGGGGGGCCGAGTGACTCACGTCACACCGCGTGGTTCGACGCAGCCGCCCCACCCGGGGATCCGGACGCGGATGAAAGAAACGATCATGCCGCCGGCGTCGATCGCTGAGGGGTGAATCGCTCGAGCGCGGCCGCGCCGCGGATGGAGGAGCGATTCGCCGACGTCGGCGGCGCCCGTCTTCGCTACCTCATCGGCGGCGAGGGCAAGCCGCTGGTGCTCTGCCACGGCTTCATCAGCTCAGGGGAGGAGTTCGGTGGCCGCTTCGCGGCCCTGGCCAGCCAGCGCACACTGATCGCCCCCGACCTGCCCGGGAACGGACAGTCCACGCCGCTCAGGCGCCGGCACACCGCCGAGGCCATGGCGGAGTCGGTCTGGGCGCTGCTCGCGTACCTCGGCGTCCGGAGCTTCGACCTGGCCGGGCTGTGCCTGGGCGCCTCGGTCGCCTGCGCCATGGCCGGCCAGGACGAGAACGCGGTCGACCACCTGATACTGCACACGCCGCTGCTCGGCAAGGGGCTGATCCGGGCCCAGTACCGGTGGCAGGTCCGCATCCTGGCCTCCCGGCCGCTGTGGCGGCCAGTGGTGTGGCTGAGCCGTCGCCGGACCGTCAGCGACCTCTACAAGCGCCTGGCCATCGAGGGCAAGGACGTCGATCCGCACACGGCCGATGTCAACTACCTCAACCAGCGTCGCGCCGACCCCCGCGCCGCCCGGGAGTGGCTCTCCGACGCCCTGGGACGTGAGGATCTCGACCTCGTCCGGAGCCGGGCCGGGCCGACCATGATCATCGTTCCCCAGCACGACCGGCTGGTCAACGTCGAGCGTCTCCGCCAGATGATCGCCCCGCTGCACCACGTCGAGCTGGTCATCGATGACCTGGGGGGCCATGGCTGGAGCCCCGATGCGGTGGTCAGGCACCTCGCGGTGATGCGGCTGGCGCTCACCGACTGAATCCCGCGGGCTGACTTTCCCGGCGGGTTCGGCCCCCGGCCGGCGCGGAACGCCCGCACCGGCCGGCCGGCCTCGCCGAGTGCTAGGCGGCGCGCACCTGACGCGCGCGCGGACCCTTGTCACTCGTCTCGACGGCGAAGCTCACGCGCTCGCCGACCGCCAGGCTCTCGAAGTTGAGCGACGGGTCGAGACCGCTGCGGTGGAAGAAGTACTCCGCTCCGTCCTCAGCGGTGATGAAACCGAAGCCGCGCTCCTGCACGACTTTCTTGACCGTACCAGTCATGGCTGGTATCTCCTGTCCTTCTCGGATCACTCACGACGCGCGGGTCCGTTCGAGAAGGAGAAGACCACGAGCGACTCCCGCCCGACTTGGGCGGCTGTCTCCTAGGGTACCCCAATTCCGCGGAATGACGCCGTCCGCCCCGGCCCGGTGATGACGGGTGAAGCGTTCAGCGTGATCCGCCCGTGGATCAGTGAACGACTCCCTGGCGGCGGCCGCGCTGGTCAGGCGCGGGTGGCCAGCAGGACCGGGATCAGCCGGGAGGTCTTGGTCTGGTACTCGGCGTACGGCGGGTAGGCGGCGACCGCCCGATCCCACCAGGCAGCGCGCTCGTCCCCGCTCAGCTCGCGCACCTCGACGTCGAACGGCTCGGGGCCGTCCTGGATCGTGACCTCGGCCGGATGGGCGATGAGGTTGTGGTACCACTGCGGGTTCTCCGGGGTGCCACCCCGAGAGGCCACGATCGCGTAGTGGCCGCCGTGCTCGACCCGCATCACCGGGATCTTGCGGACCTTGCCGCTGCGCTGTCCGCGCATGGTGAGGATGATCACCGGCCAGCCGGTGTCGCGCAGCGTGTTTGCCCGCGTGCCCCCGGACGCCTCGTACTCGGCGACCTGGTCGCGGACCCACTGGGCGGGGCTGGACTCGTACTCGCCCTCGACCGGCATGCCCTGCATTGTAGGGACCCGGGCCCCGCCACCGGACCGGCCGGCGTGATCCCTCGACGCCGGGTCAGCGCGCGGCCACGATCGGGGCTGGAACCGCAGCCTGGGGCGCCGCCCGTGGCGGGCGGGTGAGCAGGGTGGGGTCGTGGCGGCGGAGCAGCCACGCCGCGGCCGCGACGCAGGCCACGGTGAGGATCAGGAGCACGAGGATCTCGCCTGACCAGGGCCAGAAGCCGCTGTCCCACTCGGGATGGCTGCCGGGCAGCCCCATCGGCTGGACGGCGTTGAGGTTGACCGTCGACCCCACCGCGTCGACCCCCCAGCGGGCGCTGCTCAGCCAGCTGATCTCCCCGAGCACCGGCTTGTCGGCGATGTCGAGGATGGGCATCGCCATCACCAGCTGCGCGACCAGGACCAGGATCAGGACGCTGATCGCCTTGTCGGTGGAGCGCATCATGGCCGAGACCATCAGCCCGAGGGCCATCGCCGCCAGCCCCGCGCAGCTGGCGTCGACGATCAGCGCCAGCTTCGAGGGCCCGGTCTGGGAGGCGAAGCCGAGGAGCACGATGATGATGGCCTGGATCACCGTGAAGGGTCCGAGGACGGCCAGCTTGGAGAGCACGTAGGCGGGGATCGAGAGGCCGACGAAGCGCTCCCGACGGTAGGTCGGGGCCTCCTTGACGATCTCCCGGATGGAGTTGAGCAGCCCGGTCATGGTCATCACCAGGACGAGGATGGTCACCGCCGTCTGGGCCAGGGAGGGCGAGCTGCGGTGGGCGGCCCGGACGAAGGTGCCGCTCCCGATCGCCAGCAGCATGATCAGGGCGAGAACCGGTGCCTGGAGCAGCAGGAAGGCGAGGTTGCGCCGGTCGGCAACGATGGTGTCGAAGTAGCGCCGGGTGAGGATCCAGGCCTGGCGCGGCCAGTCGCGGGGCGGGCGCAGCGTGGTGCGCGGAGGCTCCACAGCGCTCGGCGCCGCGGGCAGGGAGCGGAGCGGCTGAGCCACGAAGGTCGCATACTCCGGGGTCGACCAGAAGCGCTGGTCCCAGGCGGTGTCCCGCCCCGCCTCGATGTCGGTGAAGACGTCCACGAAGTCGGTGCGCCCGAAGTAGATGAGCGCGGCCGCCGGCGGGCCGTAGAAGGCGACCCGCCCGCCGGGGGCGAGGACCAGCACCCGGTCGCAGAGGTTGAGGCTCTGGACGGCGTGGGTGACCACCACGATGGTCCGGCCGCCCCGGGCGAGGTCGCGGAGGAGCGTCATGATCCCCCGCTCCAGACCGGGGTCGAGCCCTGACGTGGGCTCGTCGAGGAAGAGCGGCGACGGCTTGGTCAGCAACTCGACCCCGATGTTGACCCGCTTGCGCTGGCCGCCGGAGAGCTTCTCGATCGTCAGGCTGGCACGCTCGGTGAGCCCCAGCTCGTGCATCACCTCGTCGACGCGGTGCTCCCGCTCGGACGGCGGGACGTCCTGGGGAAAGCGCAGCTCGGCCGCGAAGCTCAGCGCCTGCCTCACCGTGAGCTGGGCGTGGACGATGTCGTCCTGGGGCACGTAGCCGATCCGGCGGCGCAGCTCCTCGTACTCGGTGTAGAGGTTGCGGCCGCCATAGAAGACCGCGCCCTGGTCGGCCGGCCGGAAACCGGTGAGGGCGTTGAGCAGGGTCGTCTTGCCGGCGCCGCTGGGGCCCACCACGGCGACGAACGCCCCCTTGTCCACGGACAGGCTCACGTGCTGGAGCAGCGCTCGCCCGTCCGGGGTGTGGACCCCGAGATCCACCGCGTCGAGCCGGACGTCACCGCTCTCGTGCTCCTCCAGCCCGCCCCGGACCAGGCGCAGATGGCGGCGGCCGACGCTGAGGACGTCGCCCTCCCGGAGCGGCGCCGTGCTGACCCGGCGGCCGTTGACGAAGGTCCCGTTGTGGCTGCCCAGGTCGCGCACCTGCCAGCCCTGCTGAGGGTCCCAGCGAAGCTCGGCGTGGTACCGGGAGACGTGCGGGTCGGCGAGCACGATGTCGCACACCGGCGCGCGGCCGATCCGGACGGCGCCGGCCGTCAGCGGGTGGAAGGCGACCCGGCGGCCGAGGTCGACCGCTCCGGGTCCCGCATCCGCCCCCTCCGCTGCGGGCGCCGCCCGCACCAGCGCCACCGTCATCTCCGGGGAGGAGCCGGGCGGAGGCGGGGGCGGGGAGGCGGCGGTGACGGGCTCCACGTCCACCGCCGGGCCGTCCGCGCTGCCGAGGCGCAGCTGCACCGGTCCCACCACGGCGTGGGTCGTGATCCGCCTCCCGTTCAGGAAGGTGCCGTTGCGGCTGCCGAGGTCCTCGACCAGCCAGCGCCCTCCGTCCAGGCGGATGGCGGCGTGGCGGCGCGACACCCGGGGGTCGTCGTAGCGAACGCCGGCCGACGGGTCGCGACCCAGCACCAGCGGCCGCTCGCCGGTCAGGACGAGGTCGAGCCCCCCGCTCCGCACCCGCAGCTGCCCCACCCCGAACGCTCCCCTCCGGCGGCCCGGTGCCGGGCCCCGCCGGCCCTCGTCACGCCTGCCGCATCCCGAGGATTCTGACGGATGGAGCTCGGGTCGGCGCGCCCTGCGGCTATCGTGTCCGCGTATGAGCGGTGGCCTCTCGGTGGTCTGCGGCGCCAGCGGCGGGCTGGGTCCCGCCGTCCTCGACGCCCTGTCGGTGGCGAGCGATCTCCTGGTTGGCGTCGCCTCCCCGCGCTCCGACCCGGCGCGGCTGGCGGCGGTCCGGCCCGGGGTCCGCTGGGAGCGCACCGACCTTGCCGACCCCGCCGCCGTCGAGAGCCTCTGGAAGCGGATCGACGCGCTCGGCGAGGTGCAGCGGCTCGTCAACGTAACCGGCGGCTTCGCCGGCGGGACGGTCGCGGACAGCTCGCCGGAGCTGGTCCGGGAGATGCTCCGGATCAACCTCGAGACCGCCTGGTGGTCGAGCCGGGAGGCCGCCCGCCGGATGTTGGCGGGGGGCGGCGGGGTGATCGTCAACGTCGGCTCGGCCGCCGGCGTCACCCTGGGCGGGGGCGCCGCCGCTTATGCGGTCTCCAAGGCTGCGCTCCATGCCCTCACCCAGGTGCTCGCCGCCGAGCTGGCCGGGACCGGCGTCCGGGTCAACGCGGTGATTCCGGGGACCATCGACACCCCCGCCAACCGCGCCTGGATGAGCCCCTCCGACCTCGCCAGGGCGGTTCCCCCGGCGCAGGTGGCCGCGGTCATCGCGGCCCTGTGCGACGGCCGCCTCGGGGCCGTCAGCGGTGCGGCGGTGCCCGTCCCCGGCCGGGGCTGAGCGACCGCGGTCACCCGCCACCCGGGCCTCCACGGCGCCGGGGTGAGGGAGGCCGGATCAGTGGCCCGCGAAGAACATGTTCACGATCGCTGGGCCCAGCAGGATGATGAAGACGCACGGGAAGATGCAGCTCATCATGGGCAGCAGCATCAGCACCGGGGCGCGGTGCCCCGCCTCCTCCGCGCGCTGCTTGCGCTTGCGACGCAGCTCCTCGGACTGGATGCGCAGGACGTTGACGACGCTGACCCCGAGTGGCTCCGCCTGCACCACCGCGCGGCAGAACTCGGTGAGCTCGTCGACGTCGTTGCGCTCGGCCATCGCCATCAGGGCCTCACCGCGATGCCGGCCGAGCCGGATCTCGTTGAGCAGCTTCTGGAACTCGTGGGCGAGCACGCTGTCGTCGGATTCGCCGATGCGCATGATCGCCATGTCGAGGGAGAGCCCCGCCTCCATGCAGACGGTGAGCAGGTCGAGGACTCCGGAGAGCGCCAGCAGTATCTCCTTCTGCCGGCGCTTCGCCTTGCGCTCCAGGGAGAGGGTCGGGTACATGTAGCCGCCGGCGACGCCGGCCACCACGAAGAGGATGTTGTCGGGGGGCGTGAGGTCGGCCAGCTCGGCGAGGCCGAGGCAGACCGCCGCGCCGGCGAAGGGAAGGATGAGCCGGAGCGCCAGCAGGGTCTCGGGGCGCTGCCGCGAACCGGACTTGGCCACCAGCTGGCGGAGCTGCTGGAGCTGTCCCTCCTTGGTCCGCTTGGCGATGATGTTGCCGATCCCGCTGAGGATCGGAAGCACGATGCGCTCGAAGGCGGGCTGGGTGAACTCGCCGGTCTCCAGGTCGATGTCGTAGGCGTTGGCGTTGGGGACGCTGGCGAGGCGCTGCTCCAGGATGCTGGTCGCGGGGGTTGCCGGGACCAGGCGCCAGACCGCCAGGAAGACCACCAGCGCGATCAGGGCGCCGGCGCTGAGCAGGACCACGAGGTTGCTGCTCATACCTTGATGTTCACGATCCGGCGGATGATTCCGTAGCCGCAGAGGATCATGAATCCGGCGATCCCGAGCAGCACCTGCCCGGCGGTCTTCGAGAGCATCGGGCCGAAGTAGCTGGGAGCGATCATCATCAGGATACCGGTCATCCCGAAGGGAAGGCAGATCAGCACCCAGCCGGAGGCACGCGCCTGGCCGGTGAGCGACTTGATCTCGCCCTTGATCCTGATGCGCTCCCGCACCGTGTACTCGATCGTGTCCAGGATGTGAGCGAGGTTGCCGCCCACCTGCGACTGGATCTGCACGGCGATGAGCAGCAGCCGGAGGTCCTCGGACTCGTTGCGCCGGACCATCCGGCTGAGCGCTTCGTTCATGGGCAGGCCGAGCTGGCACTCGCGGGTCACCCGGCCCAGCTCCGATCCCATTGGGGACGGCATGTTCTTGGCGACGAGGTCGACAGCCTGGGCGAAGGTGTACCCGGCCTTCATCGAGCTGCTCAGCTGGAGGATGGCCGGGGAGAGCTGGGCGTTGAACGCCTTGGTCCGCTTCGATTGCCGGTAGCGGAGGAAGAGCTGCGCGCCGACGTATCCCACCGCGGCGCCGATGGGGGCCAGGAACACCGCCCCGAAGCGAAGGTACGCCAGGGCGCCCACGACCACGGCGGCACCCGCCGACATCAGCATCCACTCGGTCGGGCGCAGCTTGAGGTCGGCTCGCGCCAGTCGGTCCGCCAGGCGCGAACCCCGGTCGGTGCGCTCGAACCGGGCGCCGAAGGCCGCCTGGACCGCGTGGCGGAGCTGACCGAGCGGATCGCGCGGCGGTTGCACCTCCTTGGGGACCAGCGGCGCCACCTCCCCGAGCTGCCGGAGCCGGTTGTGGAGCATCGAGTCCGCGCCGGGGAGGATGAAGACGATGATGGCGGCGAAGAGGGCAACAGCCCCGACGCCGGCCAGCACGACGGCGGGCGATGTCATCTCGGATCGCTCCGGGCGCTCAGGCCCTCAGCCTCCAAAGAAGCTGTTGGGGTTGCTCCCCGAGACCGGCTGGGGTGGGGCCGTGGCGGACGGCACCGGCGCGGCACTCGGGCTCGGGTAATCGCTGGAGGAGACGACCAGGTACTGGATGACGGCGCCGGAGATGTCCTCGACCTCCGCCAGGGCGGCGGCATCCTGCCGCGGCAGCTCCACCATGATCAGACCGGCGGCGCTGGTTGACGCCGCCGAGGAGCCGGTGGCCGACGCGCTCGAGGAGCTGCTGGCCGGCACCGCCGGGGTGCCGCTGGACGCGCCGACGGCCAGGACCAGGACGTCCTGGTACGCCCAGGTCACGCTGCCGTCGTCGTTCACGAGGATGTCGATCCGGTCGGATGCCTGGATGTAGCCGCCCGTGCCCTCACCGGTCCCGGAGGCCGACGCGGGGCTGTAGGGCAACGACGTCGCGACGTAGCCGGCCGGCAGCTGGTCGGGGATGCTGCTGCCGGTGTTGGGGGTGGGGGCCGGTGCGGTGGTCGTGACCATCGAACTCAGGATCGGCAGCCCGGCAAGGACGGTGGTGGCGGCGTAGTGCTTGGGCTGGGTGAGGGCGGCGACGCTCGCGTAGTCGGTGCCCCCCGCCCGGGTGAGGGTGGTCAGGACGTCGCTGTCCACCGGCGCGGTCTTGAGGTTGCTCGTGGTCAGCAGGTCACCCTGAGGGATTGCGCTGCTGGCCACCACCACGGTGACGGTCTGGACGGGGGGAGCGGTGGTGGTAGTCGACGTCGCCGGAGTGGTGGTCGGCGTCTTGCCCGCGTACTCCATGGCGAGGTAGAAGGCCCCGGCCGCGATCAGGGCGGCGACAACGGCAACGAGAGCGCGGCGGCGCCGCTGGGCACTGACAGCCACGGTTTCCTTCCTGTGGTTCCGCGATGGGCACCCCGCCCGGACCCCGACTCGCGCGGGCGACCGGATGGGCCTTGGGGTCCTGTGGGGATCCGCTCCGACGATCGTGCGGGGACGTCAAGGCGGGCGAACGATCACGTCATCGAACTGTGAACGCCCTGCGGCATCTCGGGGACCCGGTGACGGACGGGTGGTTACCGGGGGGCAGGAGGCCCCGCCTCCGCTGCTAGCATCGGGCCGTGCCGCAGCGCGCCCGGCTCTACCTCGTCCGCCACTGCGACGTCGCCAATCCTCGTGGGGTCCTCTACGGCTACCTACCCGGCTTCAGGCTGAGCGAGAAGGGGCTGGCCCAGGCCGAGGAGATCGGCCGCCGCCTGGCCGGCCAGCCGATCCGGGCGATCCGGACCAGTCCTCTGGAGCGCGCCCGCCAGACGGCGGCGATCATCGCGCGCCACCTCGACGACGCCACGGTCGTCCCCGACGACGATCTCGTCGAGGCCCGGTTCAGCCTGTACCTCCAGGGCGTCCCCTACGCCCAGGTGCCGTGGCGCCGCCCGCTCTGGTGGGTCCACATGGTCTGGCCGGGCCTGCTCCGCCGGGACGAGACCGTCACGGCGATGGCGGACCGGATCGAGCGCGCGCTGCAGCGCCTGCTCGAGAGCTTCCCGGAAGGAGGCGGCATCTGCATCAGCCACGGCGACCCCATCCAGGCGTTCTGGATCCGCCACCTAGGCCGCCGGCCCTGGGCCCTCCACCACCTCCAGTGCGCCAAGGGCGGGCTCCTCGTCCTCGACTACCTGGATCGCCGGCTGACCGCTGTGCACTACGTCCCCCCGGCGGTTCCGGATGCCGCTGCGGACGCCCGGGCGAGCGCGACGCCGCCGCCCGGCGCATCTCGCGCCTGACCGGAGATCGCCTCAGTTGCGGGCGAGGATCCCGTCGGGATCGAATGCGCCGGCCAGCTCGTCGACCGCGCGCGCGCCTGCCGCCTCGGCCACCTCCACCGCGGCGCCGGCCGGGGCCAACCGGAGGTGGACCGCGACGATGGCCGCCAGCCTGCCGCGGCTGCCCAGCAGCAGAGCGGTGACGTCGTAGCCGACCACGTCCTTGAGGACCGGCGCGCCCACCATGACCGGCTCGCCCCCGGGAAGGACGGCCTCGATGCCGGTGAGGCTGCGCCGGGGGAGCTGGCCGCGGGCGACCAGGGCGCCGACGTGCCCGGAGCCGGGTGCGCGGGCGAGGCAGGGGACGGCCACGCCGGCTTCGGCGAGCGCCACCCCCAGCGCGGCGAGCGAGGCCCCAGCCTCGGCCCTCACGACGCCGCGGGCGGGATCGACCCCGATCGCAGCGAGCTGGGCGAGGCTGAGGACGGCACCACCTTCCGGCACCTGCACCGGGTTGCCAGGACCGCTGGTGAGGCGCAGGGGCAGCCGGTGCTCCCGGGCGATGCGCAGGACCGCGGCCACCCCCTGCTGGGAGCTCGGGGTCAGCAGGGCGCCGCCCTCGAGGACCGACGCCGGACCCAGGGTGGCGATGAGCAGGCGGTTGAGGCTCGCCTCCACTGGCGGCTGAGTGTAGATGTCACCGGCGCGCGGTCAGTGCCTGCACCGGGAACTCGGCGACCGCCGCGCCTGGGAGCGGCTCATCGCCCCGCGAGGCGGGGCACGACGCCCGGCGACCACCGCCTACGGGTTCTTGGCCCAGGTGATGACGGTGGTCTGGCCCGGGCGCTCGCGGCGCGAGACCATCTGCCAGCCGGCATCGCCCAGCACCTGCGCCTCGGCCTCCAGCTCGTCGTCGCTGTCGGCACGCTCCAGGATGAGGGAGCCGTCGGGCAGCCGCTCGGCCCTGGCGAGGTCGTCCTGCGAAACCATGATCCGAGCGTAGGCGGCCCCCTCGAGCCATCCGGGGATGGAGCGGTGACGAAACGCCGAAGGCGGGTCACAACCAGCCTCACAGATCGCACGGCCGGTGGCACCGAACCCCGGCGTCGCGACCGGCGACGCCGGGACGAGCAGCCCGCGGTGGAGACCCGCGCACGGGGGTACCGGGAGCGCAGAGCCTCGGCCCGGTGGCCGTGGGTCGACGGATCGATGTGCGCGTACACTCCTCCACAGCCTGATGGGGGCGTTGAAGGGGGGAGGTCTGACGGTGTCCAACCGCGGAGCTGACCTGGGGTGCCAGGGTGCTGGTCGGCTGGCGCGTGGGCACGGCGAGCGCGGAAGCCCCGCAGGGCAGCGGAACCGCCTGACGGTGGCGGTGTCCGTCGCGCTGGGGGCCCTGATGGCGACCCTGGGGAGCGGCTGTGCCTCGTCGGGCCCCCATGGCCCCACCGGTCAGGCCCGGGCTGCGACCACCGCCAACGCTTCCCCGAGCGCCACCGCGGTCGGGCTGCCGGCAGCGTCCCCGGCCCCTGGCGCCGCGACACCGGCGCCGGCCGGTCCCCGCGAATTCCCGGTCGGCGCCGGCACGAGCACGTCGCTCCAGGGGGTGACCTGCGTGGGCGCGAATGACTGCTGGGCCGTCGGCTGGTCGACATCGGAGACCACCGGTTACCCGCAGGCCATGATCGCCGAGGACACGGGCATCGGCTGGGACGTGGTCTCGAGTCCCGCGCCATCCGGCAGCGTGAGCAGCCAGCTCAACGGCGTCGCCTGTGCCGGGAGCGGCGACTGCTGGGCGGTTGGCAGCTACTGGCAGGGTGCCCAGGCCGCCACCAGCATCTCGCTGCCGCTGATCGAGCAGGACACCGGGAGCGGCTGGAAGGTCGTCTCCGGCCCCGCCCCGGCCGGTGGGGAGGTGAGCTCCCTCAACGGCGTGACCTGCCTCAGCGCCGGGGACTGCTGGGCGGTCGGCTACTCGTCGGGAGCCGGCTCAGCGGGCGCGGGCTCCCAGACGCTGATCGAGCAGAACACGGGCAGTGGCTGGAGCATCGTCTCCAGCCCCGATCCCTCCTCCGCCGGCGATGGCGGTCAGCTTGCCGGCGTTGCCTGCGTGAGCGCAGCCGGCTGCTGGGCTGTCGGCTACTGGGACGCAGTCAACGGCGTCCCTCGGACGTTGATCGAGCAGTACGCCGGCAGCGGCTGGAGCATCGTCTCCAGCCCCGGTCCCAGCCCGAGCCCCAACCAGTCTGTCGGAGCCGGGAGCGTCCTCCTCGGCGTGACCTGCGCCAGCGAGAGCGGCTGCTGGGCGGTCGGCTACAGCAACGGATCCAAGGGCACGACCGAGGGCCTCGTCGAGGAGTACGGCGCGAGCGGCTGGAGCATCGTCCCCAGCAGCACTCCCGCGGCGCACCTCCTCAGCGTGGCATGCGCCGGTGCCGCCAGCTGCTGGGCGGTCGGCGCATCCACCACTGCCAGCGGGGGCACGCTGGTCGCGGAGAGCATGGGCCTCGGGTGGGGCACCGTCTCCACCCCCGACGAATACGACACCACGGCCCCTCAGCTGAACGCCGTCGCATGCGAAAGCGACGGCGAGTGCTGGGCGGTCGGTGGACCCTCAGCGCAGACCGGCAGCGGCCAGATGGTCCTCGATCAGCTGTCGGGGTCGACGACCTGACCGGCCGGCCCCGGCAGCCTCCTCCGAGATCAGGTTCCGAGATCAGGTTGACGCCGGTGGCCGCCCGCCACTATGCTTCGCCGACGATGCAGATCGCGCACGCCTCGAAACAGCTCGCCGGAAGCAAAGCCCTCGCAGGGGCCAAAGCCGCCGGAACGAAGTAGAGGCGCGCGCCGCAAGGCGCTCCCGCCGCCAGCGGAAGAGGGCTCCCCCAGAGCGAGGGAGCCCTCTTTGTTTCTCTCCGACATTCGCAAAGCAGTCCGCGGGAGTCCCATGAGCATCCACAACCCATCACCGCCGATCCGGATCGTCGTGCTGCCCGGAGACGGCATCGGCCCGGAGGTCATCGCCGGCGCCGTGCGGGTCCTCGAGGCCGCAGCCTCGGCACACGATCTGAACCTGGAGCTCACCGAGCATCCGATCGCCGGCGCCGCCATCGAGGCCGAGGGGTGCCCCCTCCCGGAGGCCACGCTGCAGCTCTGCCGCGGCGCCGACGCCGTGCTCTTCGGGGCCGCGGGGGCCCCCCGCTGGGACCACCTCCGCGGCGACGCGCGGCCCGGAGCCGCGATCCACGGACTGCGCCGGGGGCTCGGCCTCTGCATCAACCTCCGGCCCGTCCGCGCCTTCCCCGCCCTGGCGGGGTGCGGTCCACTCCGGCCCGAGATCGCCCGCGAGAGCGACTTCATCGTGGTTCGGGAGCTGGCGGGCGGCGCCTACTACGGCAAGCACGGCCGCCACGGCGAGGGCGACGGTGAGCGCGCCTTCGACACCATCACCTACACCCGGCACGAGATCGCGCGCGCCGTCGGCTTCGCCTTCGACCTCGCCCGTCGACGCCGCCGTCACCTCACCTCGGTGGACAAGGCCAACGCGCTCTGGAGCGGGCGGTTGTGGCGTGACGTCACCTCCGAGCTGGCCCGCGAGAACCCCGACGTCACCCTCGAGCACCAGCTCATCGACAGCTTCGCGCTGCGCATGCTCCAGCAGCCCCGCCGGCTCGACGTGGTCGTCGCCGAGAACCTCTTCGGCGACATCCTGAGCGACGAGGCGGCGGCGATCAGCGGCTCGCTGGGGCTGATGGCCTCGGCCAGCCTCAACCCCGTAGGCGGCCCGGCCCTCTACGAGCCGATCCACGGCACCGCGCCCGACATCGCCGGCCGCGGCGTCGCCAACCCGGTCGGCGCCATCCTCAGCGTGGCGCTGCTCTTCGAGCACTCGCTGCGACTCCCCGAGATCGCCGCCGAGATCCGCGCCGCCGTGGAGGCGGCCCTCGACGCCGGCGTGCGAACCCCCGACCTCGGCGGCCAGGCCACGACCGCCGGGATGACCGACGCTGTGCTCACCGCCCTCGATCTGCGCCACCCGCTGGAGGTGACGGCGTGAGCGTGAAGCGCATGGCCATCGTCGACTCGACCCTCCGCGAGGGCGAGCAGTTCGCCGGAGCCGCGTTCACCACCGAGCAGAAGCTGGACATCATCGCCGCCCTCGACGAGTTCGGAGTCGAGTACATCGAGATGACCTCGCCGGCGGCCTCGCCCCGCTCGGACGCGGACCTCCGGGCCGCGGTCGCCGCCCGTCCCGGGGCCAGGGTGCTCACCCACACCCGCTGCTCCATCGAGGATGTCGACCGGGCCCTCGCTGCCGGGGTCGACGGGGTCAACGTCCTCTTCGCGACCTCCGACATCCTGCGCCGGGCGAGTCACGGGCGCTCCCTCGACGAGGTGGTGGACATCGCCTGCCGGGTCGTCGACCACGTCCGCCGGGCCGGCCGCGAGATCCGCTTCAGCTGCGAGGACGCCTTCCGCAGCGACCGCGAGGAGCTGCTCGCGGTGTACGCGGCCGTGGACGCCTGCGGTCCTGACCGGGTCGGCATCGCCGACACCGTGGGCGTGGCCACGCCGCGCGAGGTCGAGGCCCTGGTCGGGGCGGTGCGCGCCGTGGTGAGCGGCGGCATCGAATTCCACGCCCACAACGACACCGGCTGCGCGGTGGCCAACGCCCTGGCGGCCCTCGAGGCCGGCGCCACCCACATCGACACCACCGTGCTCGGGATCGGCGAGCGCAACGGGATCACCTCGCTCTCCGGCCTGATCGCCCGGGTGGGCACCGTCTCCCCGGAGCAGGTCGAGCCCTACCGCCTCGACCTGCTGCCCCAGCTCGACGCCCGGGTCGCCGGGATCCTTGGCATCGGGGTCCCCTTCAACGCCCCCATCACCGGCGCCTTCGCCTTCACCCACAAGGCGGGCATCCACAGCAACGCGGTGCTCCGCGACCCGCGCAGCTACGAGGTGCTGCAGCCCGAGCGTTATGGCCTGGAGCGGCAGATACTCATCGGCCACCGGCTGGTCGGCCGCCACGCCATCCGCGACCGCGCCGGCAGCCTCGGCCTGGACCTCGACGAGGAGCAGATCGCCGCCATCACGGCCGAGATCAAGCGGCGCGCCGACGCCGCCACCCTCGCCGACGAGCAGGTGGACGAGCTCCTGCGCCGCTGGCCCACCCCCACCCAGCCCACCCATCAGGAGAGCCGAAGGACATGGGAACACTGGTCGAAGAGATCCTGACCCGGCGCCTGGGCCGGCCCGTCCGCGCCGGCGACACGGTGGTCGCCGAGGTGGACGCGGTGATGGCCCACGACGTCACCGGACCGCTCGCCATCGACGCCTTCCGCAGCCTCGAGATGCCGCTCTGGAACCCGGGGCGGACGGTCTTCAGCTTCGACCACGTCTTCCCCTCCAACAGCGTGGCCGCCAGCGAGCTGCACCGGCGGATCCGCGAGTTCGCCGCCGAGCACGGCGTCCGCAACCTCTTCGCCGAGGGCATCTGCCACCTGGTGATGGTCGAGCGCGGCTTCGTCCGCCCGGGCGGGGTGGTGGTCGGCGCCGACTCCCACAGCACCACCTATGGCGCCCTGGGCTGCTTCGCCACCGGGATGGGCTCCACCGACATCGGGGTCACCATGGCCACCGGGCGCTCCTGGTTCCGGGTGCCCGAGACGCTCCGGATCGAGGTGACCGGCGAGCTGCGCCGGGGCGTCCAGTCCAAGGACCTCGCCCTCCACGTCATCGGCCGCCTCGGCGCCGAGGGCGCCAGCTACCTGGCGGTCGAGTGGGGCGGTCCGACCGTCTCCGCCATGGGGATGTCGGAGCGCTTCACCCTCTCCAACCTCTCGGTCGACTTCGGCGCCAAGTGCGGGCTCTGCGAGGTCGACCCGACCACCTGGGCGTACCTCGGCCTCCCCGACGGCGGACCGCTGCAGCCCCACGACCCCGCGTACTCCGACATCCTGCGCATCGAGGCCGGCGACCTGGAGCCGCAGGTCTCGGCGCCGCCCGCGATCGAGAACGTGCGCCCCCTCTCGGAGCTGGCCGGCACCCGCCTGGACGAGGTCTTCATCGGCAGCTGCGCCAACGGCCGGATCGAGGACATGGCCGTGGTCGCCGGGATTCTGGAGGGCCGCCAGGTCAACCCCACCACCCGGACGATCATCATCCCGGGGACCCGCACCGCTTACGTGCAGGCGCTGGAACGGGGCTACATCGACACCTTCGTGCGCGCCGGGGCGGTGGTGATGGCCGCCGGCTGCGGCCCCTGCCTGGGCCGCCAGCACGGCACCCTCGGCCCCGGCGAGCGCGCCCTCTCCACCAGCATGCGCAACTACCCGGGGCGGATGGGCAGCCCGGACGCCGAGATCTACCTGGCCAACCCGGCGGTGGCGGCGGCGTCCGCCCTGGCCGGGGTGATCGCGGACCCACGGGAGGAGAGCTGATGGCACGGGTCTTCCGCTTCGGCGACGGCATCTCGACCGATGCCATCACGCCCGGCCGCTACAACCTGACCACCGACCCGGCGGCGCTCGCCCAGGCCTGCTTCATCGAGAACCGCCCCGACTTCCACGAGTCGGTGCGGCCCGGGGACGTGATCGTGGCGGGGAGCAACTTCGGCTGCGGCAGCTCGCGGGAGCACGCTCCGCTCTCCATCAAGGCCTGCGGGGTCAGCGCCGTGGTGGCCCGGTCGTTCGCCCGCATCTTCTACCGCAATGCGGTCAACCTCGGGCTGCCGGTGATCCGCTGCGCCGACCTCCACGACGCCGTGCGGGAGGGCGACGAGGTCGAGGTCGACATCGAGCACGGCACCGTGACCGCCCACGGCCGGACCTTCCAGGGAGAGCCGCCGTCCGCGGTCGCCCGCCGCATCAGCGAGGCTGGCTCGCTCGTCGAGCTGATCCGAAACCACGGCTGGGCCGCCATCGAAGAGGTGGTCTGACCATGCCCACCCACGAGGAGATCTGACCATGGCCGCATCGACCGCCCCCTGCCCCGAGTGCGACGCCCAGGTGGAGATCGGCGAGGACGCCGAGGTGGGTGAGGTCGTCACCTGCCCCGAGTGCGGCGCCGACCTCGAGATCCGGGGGCTCGCCCCCGCCCGTCTCGAGGTGGCCCCGCCCGAGGAGGAGGACTGGGGCGAGTGACGTCTCCCCGCATCGGCGTGCTCTGCTCCCGCATCCGGCTCGAGGAGAAGCTGCTCCTCCAGGCCCTCCGCGCCCGCGGCGCCGAGCCGGTGCGGATCGACGACGACGAGGCGGTCCTGGAGATCCGCGGCCAGGCCGGCACCTCGCCACCGTGGGACGCCGTCCTCGACCGCAGCCTGAGCCAGTCCCGGGCACTGGCCGCGCTCCGCGTCCTCGAGGCGCAGGGCGTCACCACCGTCAACGCCGCCGCGGTGGTGGCGGTCTGCGGCGACAAGGTGGCCACCAGCGCGGCCCTGGCGCGCCGCGGCCTGCCCACCCCCCGGACCCTGGTCGCGTTCACCCCCGAGGCCGCCCTGCGCGGCGTCGAGGAGCTGGGCTACCCGGTCGTGATCAAGCCCGCGGTCGGCTCCTGGGGCCGGATGGTGTCGCGGCTCAACGACCGCGACGCCGCCGAGGCGGTGCTGGAGCACAAGCGCGCCCTCGGCTCCGCCGCCGACTCCGTCTTCTACGTCCAGGAGCACGTCGACAAGCCGGGGCGCGACATCCGCAGCTTCGTGGTGGGCGGCGAGACCATCTGCGCCATCTACCGGGAGTCGGAGCACTGGATCACCAACACCGCCCGCGGCGGCCACGCCTCCAACTGCCCGGTGACGGCGGAGATCGACCGGCTCTCCCGGGGCGCGGCCGACGCGGTGGGGGGCGGGATGGTCGCGGTGGACCTCCTGGAGAGCCGGGACGGCCGCCTGCTCATCAGTGAGGTCAACCACACCATGGAGTTCCGCAACAGCATCGACACCACCGGGGTCGACATCCCCGGCCGGATGGCCGACCACGTGCTCGCGCTGGCCGCGCGCGTGCCGGCGGTGAGCGCCGCCTCATGACCACGGGAGCCGGTGAGGCGCCGGCGGGGCACGTCGGCGAAGGGGGGTTTGCGCAGGCGCGAGATGCAATCGCGCCGATCGGGGTCCCCGCGTGGCCTGCCACGTGGGGTGAGATCACAAGCCGCCGACGCCAGAGGCGTCGGACGAGCGTCCCCCCGAAGCTGACGTGCCCCACCGGCGCAATCCCGGAAGACGTCCCATGACCGCGACCGGGGCCACCGCCGAGACCGCCGCGCCCGCCATCGCGGTCGGCGACCTCCTGCTCGAGATGCTCGCCATCCCGAGCCCGACCGGCAGCGAGTGGCGGCTGGCGACGGCGCTCCGGGAGCGGCTGGCCGGCGCCGGCTTCGGCGCCGACATCGACCCCGCCGGCAACGTGGTCGCGGGCTGGGGCGACGGCCCCCACGAGGTCATGCTGCTCGGCCACCTCGACACCGTCCCCGGAACCATCCCGCCCCGGCACCAGGGCGGCCGGATCTTCGGCCGCGGCTCGGTGGACGCCAAGGGCCCTCTCGCGGCCGCGGTCGCCGCCGTCTCCCGCCAACCACGTGGCGGACCGAGCCGCTTCACAGTGATCGGCTGCGTCGACGAGGAGGGGGACTCCCGGGGCGCCCGCCAGGTCGCCACCCGACCCGCGCCCGACACGCTCATCGTCCTCGAGCCCAGCGGGTGGGAGGCGGTCACGGTCGGGTACCGGGGGATCGTCCGCGCCGAGCTGCGCCTGGAGGACGCCCTCCGCCATCGGGCCGCGCCCGCATCGACCGTGGCCGACCGGCTGGTGGCCCTCCTCGCCCACCTCCAGGCCGAGCTGGACGCGCGCGGCGCCGGGCGCAGCCCGTTCCACCGCGCCGACCTGCGCGTCACCGGGCTGGAGGTCATCGGCACCGGGCTGCGCGAGACGGCGGTGGCGCGGCTGCAGTTCCGGCTCCCGCCGGATCTCGGCTGCGCGTCCCTGCTCGACTGGCTGGACGGGGAGCGGGGCCAGGCCGAGCTCCTGGTTCAATTCGCCGTCGATGCGGTCCACACCCCCCGCGACAGCCGGGCGGCGCGGGCCCTGACCCGAGCCATCCGCCACCGGGGCGGGACGCCCCATCACAAGGTCAAGACGGGAACCGCCGACATGAACCTGCTGGTCCCCCGCTGGGGCTGCCCCGCCGTCGCGTACGGCCCCGGCGACTCCCACCTCGACCACACCCCCGAGGAGGCGGTGGACGTGGAGGAGCTGGAGCGCGCGGTGGACGTCCTCGCCGCCGCGCTCGAGGAGCTGAGCCGGTGAGGGCGGTCATCCAGGGGGGCTCGGGCTACATCGGGGGCGAGCTGCTCCGCCTGCTCTGCGGCCATCCGGGGATCGAGGTCGTCCAGGTCTCCTCCGAGCGCCTCCGCGGCAAGCCGGTCACCTCCGCGCATCCGCACCTCCGCGACCGGACCGAGCTGCGCTTCTGCGGGCGCGACGACCTGGAGCCGGCGGACGTCGTCTTCTCGGCGCTCCGGCACGGTGAGACCGCGCCGCGCATCGACGCCACCCTGGCCCTGGCCCCGGTGGTCGTCGACCTCTCCGCCGACTTCCGGCTCCACGACCCCGCCGGCTACCCCCGCTGGTATGGATGGGACCACCCCCGCCCCGAGCTGCTCCCCACCTTCGTGGGCGGGCTGGCCGAGCTCCACCGCGAGCGGATCGCCAGCGCCGATCGCCTCTCGATCGGCGGCTGCGTGGCCACCGCCGCCATCCTGGCCCTGGCGCCGTTGGTCCGGGCCGGCCTCGTCGACCCGGCCCAGCCGATCGTGGTCGACGCCCTGATCGGCTCCTCGGCGGCCGGCTCGGAGCCCACCGCGAGCTCGCATCACCCGCACCGCAGCGGCGCCATGCGCAGCTTCGCCCCCACCGGGCACCGCCACACCGCCGAGGTGCTCCAGGAGCTGAGCGCGCTCGGCACCATCGGCGAGGTGGCGCTCAGCGTCACCTCGGTGGAGGCGGTCCGGGGCATCCTGGTCACGGCCCACCTCTGGCTCCGCGAGCCGGTCGAGGAGAGGGAGATCTGGCGGGTGCTGCGGACCGCGACCGCCCCCGAGCCCTTCCTCCGGGTGGTCAAGCAGGTCCAGGGGCTCCACCGCTATCCCGACCCCCGGCTGGTCACCGGCACCAACCGCTGCGATCTCGGCTTCAGCCGCGATCCGTGCTCCCGCCGCCTGGTGGTGACCGCGGCCATCGACAACCTGGTCAAGGGCGCCGCCGGGCAGGCCGTCCAGGCCGCCAACATCCGGCTCGGCCTCCCCGAGACGGCGGGCCTGGAGCTCTCCGCCCTCTACCCGCTGTGACCACCGTCGTCAAGATCGGCGGCAGCCTGGAGGTCGGCGAGGCCGGCCCCCTCCTCGCCGAGCTGGCCGGTTTCACCGAGCCGCTGGTGATCGTCCACGGCGCCCATCTCCAGCTCGACCGCCTGGCCGCGGCGCTCGGCCGTCCCCCGCGGATGGTGACCTCGGCGCGCGGCGAGGTGACCCGCTACACCGACCGGGAGACCATGGACCACTTCCTGATGGCGTACTGCGGGCTCACCAACAAGCGGCTGGTCGAGGCGCTGCGCCGGCGGGGCGCCGGCGCGGTCGGGCTCTCGGCGATGGACGGGGGGATCGCGACCGGCCGGCGCAAGCCCGATCTGCGGATCGTCGACGGCGGCCGCCCCCGTGTCCTGCACGACAACCACGCCGGCACCATCGAGGCGGTCGACCCCTCCCTGCTCCGCCTCCTCCTCGACGCCGGCCGGCTCCCGGTGCTGACCCCGCCCGCGATCTCCGACCAGGGCGAGGCGATCAACGTCGACGGCGACCGCCTGGCGGCGGAGGTGGCCATCGCGCTGGGCGCGCAGCGCCTATTGATCCTGATGAACGTGCCGGGGCTGCTCCGCGATCCCGCCGACGAGGCAACCGTCATCCCGCGCCTCGATCCGCGCGAGATCGATGGCCACCTCCCGCTCGCCCGGGGGCGGGCCAGGGTCAAGCTGCTGGCCAGCCGGCGCGCGCTCGAGGGCGGGGTGCCCGCGGTGGTCCTCGGCGACGGCCGCGGGGATCGCCCACTGTCCCGCGCCCTCGCCGGCGCCGGGACCTGGATCGCCGCTTCGGAGTATGGTCCGCTCGCTCCCTGAACCCCGGAGGCTGCAGGATTGCAGGTAGTGAGCCCACACCCGGATCGTCCCCGTGGCGATTGCTGACGTCCCCCTCCGCCCATCCCGACCCCGGCCGGCGTTCCGGCCCGCACCCTCGGGTGCGCCGTGACCGCGGTCGCCCTCCGGGTCCTGCAGCTCGTCGACGCGGCCGCGTTCCTGCTCATCGGCCTGCTCGCCCTGCGCGACTGGTGGCGTGGCCGCGAGCGCCGCCGCGGCTTCCTGGCCATCGCGCTGGGATGCCTGGGCCTGGTGGCCCTGGGCGCGGGGCTGGCGCCCGTGATCGGGCACGCGGCCCACCTCGCCGCTGTCCTGCTCGTCCTCTTCGTGGCCTCCGCGGCCGGGCTCGTCCTCTACCGGCACTCCGTGCTCCGCCTGCCGATCTGGGGGCGCCTGCTGGCGGTCGCCGGCCTGCTGGGCGCGACCGCCTTCAGCTTCGCGGTGGGCCTGCCCGTCGCCGCCCGTCCCGGTGTCGCCCCGACCACCCTCCAGTCGGTGGCGCTGGACATCGTGCTCGTGGTCTGGTGCCTCGCGGTGGCGGAACCCGCCTACCGGCTGGCCCGCCTCTCCGCCGACCTCCCCGCGATCCAGCGGGCCCGGATGCGCTCCATCGCCGCCGGCTACAGCGGGATCATGGTGGTGGTCGCCCTCTTCCTGCTGGCCTTCACGATCGGCGAGGACCGTCTCGCCGTCGCCCTCTACGCCTTTGCCCTGCTCTGCGTCCCGCCGCTGTACGCGGGATTCGCGCCGCCCCGCTGGCTGCGCCGCATCTGGCGCCGCCCCGAGGAGGACCGGCTCCGCCACGCCACCCACGACCTCCTCCTCTTCAGCCCCGATCGGGTAACCCTGGCCGGCCGCGGCCTCGACTGGGCGATCCGGCTGGTGGGCGGCGGCGCCGGGATGATCGCGGACGCGGGCGAGGAGCTGCTGGCGGTCCAGGGGATCTCGGAGACCGAGGTGCACCAGATCGTCGAGCTCGTGCATCTCCCCTCCTCCCCTCACCTGGTCCGGCTCCGGAGGGGCTCCCGCACCGCCATCGTGCACGCCCTGCCCATGAACGCCGGCACCGGGGTCCTGGCCGTCCTCTCCGGCTCGCTCTCCCCCGCCTTCGACGCCGAGGAGGCCGACTGGCTGGCCGGCTACGCGGCGGCGCTCGCCATCGCCCTGGACCGGGTTCGGGTCGCCGAGCTGTCGGCCCAGACCGAGACCGAGCTGCGCAATGCCAGGGACCTGGCCGAGGCCGC
Source organism: Candidatus Dormibacteria bacterium (assembly GCA_049511615.1). Lineage (GTDB taxonomy): Bacteria > Chloroflexota > Dormibacteria > Aeolococcales > Aeolococcaceae > Changshengia. Next base: position 30,570 of record JBEKXW010000017.1, read on the forward strand.
CAGCCAGGCCAAGAGCGAGTTCCTCTCCCGGGTCAGCCACGAGCTGCGCACCCCGCTCACCGCCATGATCGGCTACGCCGAGCTGCTCCTCACCGAACCCCTGGACGCCGAGCAGGAGCAGCACATCCGGACCGTCCTCAAGGCGGGCGACCACCTGCTCGCGCTGGTCAACGACATCCTGGACATCTCCCGCATCGAGGAGGGCCGGCTCCCGCTCTCGGCCGAGCCGGTCAGCGTCAGGGAGGTGGTCGGCGAGGTCCTCGACCTGGCCAGGCCGATGGCCGGCGAGCTGGGCACCCGGGTCCGCGCCGTCAGGATCCCGGGGTCGCCCTGCGTCGCCGCCGACCACCAGCGGCTCAAGCAGGTTCTGCTCAACTTTGTCACCAACGCGATCAAGTACAACCACCGCGGCGGCTGGCTGGAGGTCACCGCCCAGGCCGCCGGCGGGCGCTGCCGCGTCGCGGTCGCCGACAGCGGCCCGGGGCTGCGGCCCGAGGAGGTGGAGCGGCTCTTCGCTCCCTTCGAACGCCTGGAGGCCACCGCCTCCGGGGTCGACGGCACCGGGCTGGGGCTGGCCCTCTCCAAGTCGCTGACCGAGGCGATGGGCGGGAGCATCGGGGTGGAGAGCCGGGTGGGGAAGGGCAGCACCTTCTGGGTGGAGCTGCCCCTGGCTGCGGCCGCCGGGTGAGGGGGCGACTCGACCGGCTGACGGCGGCGCCATCGGCCACGGGGCTCGCCGCCGGCGCCAGCACCGGGATCCGCTGGGCGCGGGGCGGGACTTGTCAGGCCCTCACGCGATGGTCGACCCGGGCGGCGGGTCCTGCTCTGCTGGCCGCGGGTCGGCGGTCCCCGGACGGTCTGTGGCCAGCCACGCGCCGGCGTCCTCCAGGGTGCCGAACGTCTCGGTCTCGACGTGCTCTCGGTACCTCGCCAGCAGGGGCTCCATCGAGCTCAGCGTCACCACGCTCTGGGGAAGGACGATCGCCAGGCGCTTCAATCCCAGCGCCGCGGCCCGGGGGATGCCGACGTCGGCGAAGGCCGTCGTGGCGCCCGGCTGCACCACGTGCCGCTTCCGGGAGTCGCTCAGGCACCGGGTGGCGTGGTGCTCCTCCACCGCCTCCAGGAAGGTGGGGATGGCCGCCTCGATCTCGCCGGTGTCAGCCCAGTCCCGGAACCTGATCAGGATCCACCGAGCTGCGCCATCCCACTGGATGAGAACCCTTGGGGTGTCCATGTAGGTCTGGGTTGACATGTGCGCCCGCCTCGATGCCAGGAACTTCGCTCCCAGGATACGGCGGCCCGCCGCTCCAGGCCCGGCCGCGCGGCAACCGTGTCACCTCCCGCGACCTGCCCGTGACGGCGGCGGGAGGGCCGTCCGGCGAGCCGGGCGCGCCCCGGGGGTGCCCCCGCGGTACGGTCCGCCGCCGGCTCACGTCCCGGGCAGGGTCCCCGCCTGGGCCATGGTGGCGACGGTGAGCACCAGCACCACGAAGACGCCCAGCACCAGGGTGCCGGCGGCGGTGGTCAGCAGCACGGCGCTCCCGGCCCAGCCGGTGCGCGGCCATTCGTACGCGGGCCTCTCCTCCGCCGGGCGCTGGAACATGATCAGCGTCACCCGCAGGTAGTAGAAGACCGAGACGGCGCTGGTGCCGATCCCCCAGAGGGCGAGGGCGACGTTGTGGGCCTGGATCGCCGCGGCGAAGACCAGGAACTTGCCGAAGAAGCCGGCGGTGGGCGGGAAGCCCGCCAGCGAGAGCAGGAAGAAGCCCATCGCCGCCGCCACGTACGGGCGCCGGTGCCACAGGCCCCGGAGGTCGTCGTAGCTGTCGAGGTCCTCGCCCCGGCCGCTCATCACCGTGACCACCGCGAAGGCGCCGAGGTTGGTGACCGCGTAGGCGGCGAGGTAGTAGAGGGCACCCTGGACACCCAGCGGGGTCCCCACCCCGACGGCGACCCCGATCAGGATGTAACCGGCCTGGGCGATGCCCGAGTAGGCGAGCATCCGCTTGATGCTGTTCTGGGTGAGGGCGGCGAGGTTGCCGACCACCATCGAGAGGATCGCCACGGCGATCACCACCGCGCTCCAGCGGCTGACGTAGGCGGCGAAGGCGTCGTCGAAGACGCGGATCAGGACCACGAAGGCGGCCACCTTGGTGGCCACGCTCATGAAGGTGGTGACCGAGGTGGGTGCGCCCTGGTAGACGTCGGGGGTCCAGGCGTGGAAGGGCGCCGCGCTGACCTTGAAGGCGAGGCCGATGAACATCAGGATGATCCCGCCCACCAGCAGCGGGTCGGCGGGCGTGGAGCGGCTGATGGCGGCGGCGATCTGGGCGAGCTGGGTGTGCCCGGTCTCGCCGTACACCAGCGCCATCCCGAAGAGCAGGAAGGCGGAGGCGAAGGAGCCGAGCAGCAGATACTTGACCGCCGCCTCCTGGGAGCGCTCCTCCTGGCGGGAAAAGCCGCTCAGGATGTAGAGCGAGATCGAGAGCAGCTCGACGGCGAGGAAGATGACCATCAGGCTGGTGGCGCCGGCGAGCAGCATCATCCCCACCGTCGCCGCCATCACCAGCGCGTAGTACTCGCCGTGGTGGAGGCGGCGCCGGTTGAGGTAGCCGGGGCTGATCACCACGGTGAGCAGCGACGTCACCAGGATCACGCCGTCGGCGAAGACGGCGAGCCGGTCGTAGGCGAAGGCGCCGAAGAGGACGCTGCGACCGGCGGGGCCGGCGTCGTACCAGCCCCAGACGCTCACCGCCAGGGCGCCGAGCAGGACGGCCCCGCTGAAGACGGCCAGCCAGGTGCGCCGTGCCGGCGGCACCACCAGGTCGAGGAGCATGAGGGCGAGGAAGCCGCCGGCGACGACGATCTCGGGGAGGAGACCGACGAGGTCGTGCCACCCCGGCGTCGCGGTGGCGAGCGGCAGGACTGCGAGCGCGTTCACGGCGTTGCCCCGGTCGGGGCCGTCCCCGCATTTGCCACCGCCGCGGGCGGGCTGGCGGTGCTTGCGTCGGCGAGGGTCACGTAGCCGGGTACCGACTGGGAGGTGACCGCGCCCACCGGGTGCGGGTACACCCCGAGGAAGACGATCAGCGCGGCGAGCGGGGCCAGCACCAACCCCTCGCGGAGGCGCAGATCCCGCACCTTCTCGGTGACCGGCCGGGTGGGCTCGTGCATCATCCCCTGGTGCATGCGCAGCATGTACCAGCTGGCGAGGACCACCCCCAGGCCGGCGAGCACCGCCAGCAGCCAGAAGTACTGGAACGCCCCCAACATGATGGTGAACTCGCCGACGAAGCCGTTGGTCCCGGGCAGGCCGAGGGCGCCCAGGGTGATGACCAGGAAGAAGAGGTAGAGCCAGGGCATCCGCTTCTGGAGTCCCCCCAGCTCACGGATGTCGCGGGTCCCGGTGCGGGCCTCGACCATGCCGACCACCAGGAAGAGGCCGGCGATGATGATGCCGTGGTTGACGATCTGGATGATCGCGCCGTTGATCCCGTTCTGGTCGAGGCTGAAGATGCCGAGCGCGATGAACCCGAGGTGGGAGACGCTGGCGAAGGCGACGATCCGCTTGAGGTCGACCTGGCTCAGCGCCATCAGGGCGCCGTAGAGGATGCTGAGGATGGCGAGCGCCACCAGCAGCGGCTGGAGCTGGTGGACCGGCCCGCTAAAGAGGGTGATCGCGAACCGGATGAACCCGTAGGCGCCCATCTTGCTGACCACCCCGGCGAAGAACACCAGCACCGGGGTCGGCGCCGACTCGTAGAGGTCGGGGAGCCAGGTGTGGAAGGGGACGATGGGCAGCTTGATGGCGAAGGCCAGCGCGAAGGCGAGGAAGGCGAACATCGCCGGGGTCAGGGTCGGCACGCTGGTGAAGGGGAGCGGCACCCCGGTCTGGGCCGGCAGCGGCGACTGGAGGAGCACCTCGAGGTCGAAGGTGTTGCGGCCCCCGGCCAGCGCCTGGAAGTGCAGGTAGAGGATCGCGACCAGCATCAGCAGGCTGCCCGCCACCGTGTAGATCACGAACTTGAGGGTGGCCCGGCCCCGGTTCTCGTTCCCGTAGAAGGCGAGCAGGAAGTAGAGGGGGATGAGCATCCCCTCCCAGAAGAGGTAGAAGAGGAGCAGGTCCAGGCTCACCAGGACGCCGGTGGTGGCGGCCTCGGCGAGCAGGGTGAGCCCGCAGAAGAGCTTGAGCCGCTCCGTGGAGCTGCGCGACACCACCAGGGCGCCGAGCAGGAAGACGCCGGCGTTGAGGGCGAGGATCCAGGCCGAGACGCCGTCGACGCCGAGGTGGTAGGAGGCGCCGATGGCGGGGATCCAGCTGGCCTGCTCCACGTCGTGCATCGGCAGCGGCCCGCCGCTCGCGCCGGTGGTCGCGACCCCGTAGACGATCATCCCCACCAGCACCGCCTCCACCGCCGCGAAGGCGACGGTCACCCCCTTGATCACGCCGGCGGCGCGACCGGGGACGGCCTGGAGGACGATGGCCCCGGCGACCGGGAGCAGGAGGATGGCGGTCAGCCAGGGGAAGCCGCTCATCGGGTGAGCCCGGCGGCCACCATCACGGCGACGGTGAAGATGATCACGAAGAGGACCATGTAGGAGGCGTAGTCGCGGATCAGCCCGGTCTGGGCGCTGCGGAACGCCGAGCTGAAGTCGGTGGCGACGCCGGAGACACCCTTGATCCAGCTGTCCATCACCGGCTCGCCCACTCGGCGGAGGGCGCGGGCGACGGCGCGGGTGGGACGGACCAGCAGGGCGTCGTAGATCTCGTCGAAGTACAGCTTGTTGAAGGAGAGCCGGGGCAGCAGGCGCAGCCCGGGCCGCGCCAGCAGCCGCGACGGGTCCAGGTCGCGGCGCCACCAGATGCGGATCGCGACGCCGATGCCGATCAGGCTGCAGGTCACCCCGATCAGAAAGCCGATCACACCCGGCCAGGTGCCGGGGGCCTTGGCCAGTGGACCGCTGCCGGGAGCGGTGAACACCGGGTTGAGGAAGGCGTTGATGAGATGCGGACCGAAGCTCACCGGCCATTGCAGCGCCCAGCCGGCGACCGCCGAGAGCCCGGCGAGGATGACCACCGGCCAGAGCATCACCGCCCGCGCCTCGTGCGCGTTGCGGGCCGCCTCCGAGCGCGGCTCGCCCCGGAAGGTCGTGCCGTACAGCCGGAAGGCGTAGAGGCCGGTGAGCACGTTGACGGCGATGCCGACGATGTAGAGGGCGGGAGCGCCGGGACCGTTGAGCAGGCCGAAGCCGAGCAGGTCCTCCTTGGAGAACATCCCGGCGAAGAGGAAGCCGGCCAGGGCCAGGGAGCCGACCAGGAAGCTCCAGGCGGTGACCCGCATCCGGGCATCGATCCCACCCATCTCGCGGATGTCCTGCTCGTCGTGGACGGCGTGGATGACGTTGCCGGCGGCCAGGAAGAGGAGCGCCTTGAAGAAGGCGTGGAGCAGGAACTGGTACATCCCGGCGGCGTAGGCGCCGATCCCCACCGCGAAGATCATCAGCCCGATCTGGGACATCGTCGAGTAGGCGATCACCCGCTTGATGTCCTGCTGGGTCAGCGCGATGAAGCCGGCCATCACCGCCGTGCCCATGCCCACGCAGGCGACCATCCCCGCCGCGATCGGGGCCAGGTCGAAGAGGGCGTGGAAGCGGGCGATCAGGTAGACGCCCGCGGTGACCATGGTCGCCGCGTGGATGAGGGCGGATACCGGGGTGGGGCCCTCCATGGCGTCGGGGAGCCAGGTGTGGAGGGGGAACTGGGCCGACTTGGCGAAGGCCGCGATGGCGAGCAGGATGCAGATCAGGGTGATCAGCGGGGTCCCCGTGCCCAGCGATCCGGCGTGGGCGAAGATCTGAGGCAGGCTCAGGGTGTAGAGGTGCCCGGACCTGATGACGGCGCAGTGCACCCCCGGTGGACACGCCGGGGTCAGGTTGACGAACAGCAGGAAGGCGGCGATCACCAGCGCCACGTCGCCGATGACCTGGGTGATCATCGCCTTGCGGGCGGCCAGCACGGCGCTGCGGCGCTCGTACCAGAAGCCGATCAGCAGGTAGCTGGAGAGCGCCACCGCCGCCCAGCCGATGATCAGGATCACCAGGTTGGCGGCCAGCACCAGCAGCGCCATCGAGAAGATGAAGAAGTTCATGTAGCTGAAGAACCGCGCCACCCCGTCGTCGTGCTCCATGTAGCCGACCGAGTAGACGTGGATCAGCAGCCCCACCCCGGTGATGACCAGCAGCATCAGCACCGAGAGCTGGTCGACGGTGACGCTGACCGAGACGTTGAGGTTGCCGGAGCCGAGGTTCAGCCAGTTCCAGAGCGTCGCGGTCACCGACTGGTGACCGGCGGCGGCGCCCAGCACCTCGACGAAGATCACCAGGGTGACCGCGAAGGCGCCGGCGATGGAGAGCGTGCCGGCGAGGTTAACGAAGCGGCGGCCCAGGACCGGACCGAGGAGGCCGCAGAGGGCGCTCCCGGCGAGCGGGAAGAGCAGCACCAGGCCGGCGAGCAGGGCGGCGGTCGAGGTGCTCACCGCTTCATCTCGTCGAGGTCGTCGACGTCCAGCTCACGGCCGATGCTGAAGACGCGGGTCAGGAGGCCGAGGCCGACCACCACCTCGGCGGCGGCCACCACGATCACCATGAAGGCGAAGACCTGGCCCTCCTCGCTGTTGAGGAAGCTCGAGTAGCCGACCAGGGCCAGATTGACGGCGTTGAGCATCAGCTCGATCGACATGAAGACGACCAGCGGGTTGCGCCGGATCAGCACCCCCAGGGCGCCCAGGGTGAAGAGGAAGGCGGCGGTGAGCAGAATCCACGGGAACATGGCCTGGGAGAGCATCAGTCGATGCCCTCCGTCAGCTCGTCCGCCCAGCGCTCCGCCGCCCGGGGGTCGCGCCGGACCCCGGTGTGGGTCCGCCGGGTCAGGTAGACCGCGCCGATCGCGGCCACCAGCAGGAGCAGCGAGGTGATCTCGAAGGGCAGCACGTAGGTGTGGAAGAGCTGGTTGGCCACGGTCTGGACGTTGCCCGCCCGGTTGACCGCGTTCTGGGGAAAGCCGAAGGTGTTATAGGGGTCGGCGCCGGAGACCCCGGTGGACGCCAGGCTCCCCACCGTGTAGCCGTGCATGCAGGTCGCCGCCTGGGTGGTGCAGGAGGTGTCGTAGGTGACCCCGTTGCGGGCCGCGATGAAGACCGCGGTGCAGATCCCGGCGACGGCCAGCACCCCGAGGATGAGCCGTGGATCGGTGAGCCGCGGGCGCTCCTCGGAGGCCGGGTCGAGCAGGGCGATGATGAAGACGAAGAGCACCATCACCGCCCCGGCGTACACGATGAGCTGGACCACGAAGAGGAACTGGGCGTTGAGGACCAGGAAGATCACCGCCAGCAGGCCGACCGTCAGCACCAGCGAGAGCGCCGAGTAGATGGTCTGCCGGGAGAAGACGACGCCCAGTGCCGAGATGGCGACCAGGATGAGCAGCGCCGCCAGCAGGGCGTTCATGACCGGCGCCTCCGCGACCGGGCCGGGACGCCGGGCTCGACGGCGTCGGACGCCGCGGCCCCGGCATCCCCCCGCGCCGCCGGCTCGGCGACGCTGGGCGGCCGGCTGACGATGCCGTGGGCGCCGGGGGTGGGGGTTGCGTCCCCCTTCGCGGATTGGGCCGCGTCCCAGGCCACCCGCGGGCTGACCCCGGGGCCGGGCAGCTCGCGGCCGCGCTGGTCGGAGCCGGCGCCGCGCGGCGCGGCCGGGCCGCGGGCCTGCTCGAAATGCGGCCAGGCCTCGAGCAGCTCGGCCTTGGTCACCACCGTCCGCTCCCGGCGATAGTCGGCGAGGTCGTAGCGGGGACCGAGGGTGATCGCCTCGGTGGGGCAGGCCTCGGCGCAGTAGCCGCAGTAGATGCAGCGCATCAGGTTGATCTCGTAGCGCTCGGCGTAGCGCTCCCCCGGGGAGATGGGGTGGTCCTTGGGGTTCTCCGCGGGGCCCACGTAGATGCAGCCGACCGGGCAGGCGGCCGCGCAGAGCTCGCAGCCGATGCACTTCTCCAGGCCGTTGTCGTAGCGGTGGAGGATGTGCCGGCCGCGGTGGCGCGGCACCACCGGCTTCTGCTCCTCCGGCCACTGCACCGTGATCGGCTTGCGGAACATGGTGCGCAGGGTGAGCGCCATGCCCTGGGCGATCTCGCGGAACATCAGCCGGCCCTCAGGGCGACGATGGTGCCGGTGATCATGATGTTCACCAGACCGAGCGGGAGCAGCACCTTCCAGCCCAGGTTCATCAGCCGGTCGTAGCGCAGCCGGGGCAGGGTCCAGCGGATCCACATCATCACGAAGAGGAGCACCGCCACCTTGAGCAGGTACCAGACCACCCCGGGGATCCAGCCCACGATGATCCAGCTGGTCGGCAGCGGCGAGAGCCACCCGCCCAGGAAGAGCGCGGTGGCGATGGAGGCGACGATCACCATGTTGATGTACTCGCCGAGGAAGTAGAAGGCGAAGCGCATCGACCCGTACTCGGTGTGGTAGCCGCCGACCAGCTCCTGCTCGGCCTCGGGCAGGTCGAAGGGGGCCCGGTTGGTCTCGGCCAGGGCGGCGGTGAAGTAGAGCACGAACGCGAGCGGCTGCAGGAAGACGTACCAGAGGTGCTGCTGGTTGCTCACCATCTGCTCCAGGTCGAGGGAGCCGGCCAGGATCACCGGGCCGATGAGGGCGAAGGCGACCGCCATCTCGTAGGAGATCAGCTGCGCCGAGGAGCGCAGCCCTCCGAAGAGGGAGTACTTGCTGTTCGCCGACCAGCCACCCAGGAAGATCGAGTAGACGCCGAGCGAGGTGACCGCCAGGATGAAGAGGAGGCCGACGTTGAGGTGGGCGATGTCCCAGTGCAGGCCGTACCCGTAGGGGCAGCTCAGCGCGGCCTGGCCGATCGCCGGGCCGCCGACGCAGTTCACCGCGCTCACCGGCATGACCGCGAACGCGAACATCGCCGCTGCTCCGGCCAGGCTGGGCGCGACCAGGTAGAGCAGCTTGTCCCGGCCCGACGGCGCGGTGTTCTCCTTGAAGAGCAGCTTGACCGCGTCCGCGAGGGGCTGGAGCAGGCCGAAGGGGCCGACCCGGTTGGGCCCGTAGCGCAGCTGGATGCGCGCCGCCACCTTGCGCTCGGCCAGGGTGAGGTAGGCGCCGGCGGTGATGAGGAAGAGCAGGATGATGACCGCCTTGACCAGGATCACCCACCACCAGTCGGGGCCGATGAAGTAGGTCAGGACGCCGGCGATCACGCTGTGCCCTCGGCGAAGAGGGCGCGGCCGCCGTTGCCGGCGGTGGCGTAGGCGGAGATCGCGGCGGCGATCTCACGTTGCACCCGGGCGGGATCGGCCGGCCACCCCTCGGCACCCAGCGCCGCCGCCAGCAGGCCGAGCACCCGGGTCTCCGCCGGCGTCGCCGTCGCCGGCGGCAGGGCGGCGCGGATGCGCTGGACCCTGCCCTCGCAGCTGGTGACGGTCCCCAGCTTCTCCATCAGGCTGTGGCCGGGGATGAGCACCGTGGCGCTCGCGCTCACCGGGCCGGGCACGCTCTCCAGGGCCACCACCACCTCGGCCCTGGAGAGCGCCCTGCCGAGCAGGTCGGCGTCCGGGCCCGCGGCGGCGAGCGCCGCCCCGTTGACCAGCACCAGGGCCGCGATGGTCCCACCGGCCGCCGCCTCCAGGATCTCCCGCCCGGTCCGGCCCGCCGGAGAGGCGGCCCGGTAGCCGGGCAGAAGTCCGGGCAGTACCCCGAGGTCCTTGGCCCCCCGGCCGTTCACCCCCCGGGTGATGGTCAGCCGCTTGACCGTCGCCCCGGCGGCGGTGAGCGCCCGGGCGACCGCCGCCGCCGCCGTCCGCCCGGTCTCGTCGGCGATCACCCCGACCAGGCCCTCGCCGCCCCCGACCGCGGTGACGGCCGCGGCCGGACGGATGCCCGGCTCCAGGCGATGGACGGCGACCCCCCTCTTGGTCTGGGCCTTGAAGAGACGCAGGGTAAGCACCGGCGCGCAGCGCTCCGGCTCGGCCCCGAGCACGGCCACTGCCCGGCACTCCTCGATCTCGGCGATGCCCAGGGCGTGCTCGGCGCCGTCGAGACCGGGGAAGGCCTCCAGCTGGTGGTCGAGGTGGGGGGTCCCCAGGACCTCCCGGGCCAGGCGCTGGAGCAACCACAGCTCCTCGTTGGTGCTCTCGGGGGAGCCGATCACCCCGATGGCGCCGGCGCCACGGCGCTCCCTGACGTCGGAGAGCTGGGCGGCGGCGGCGGCCACCGCCGCTTCCACGGTGGCCGGCGTCGCCACCAGCTCGCCCCGGCCGCTCCGGACCATGGGCCGGCGCACCCGGTCGGTGGAGTTCCAGCGCGGGAACGAGTAGCGGCCCATGTCGCAGAGCCACATGTCGTCGACCAGGGGGTTGTCCCGCGAGGCGAAGCGCCTGACCTCGAAGTCGCGGGAGTCGACGTTGACGTTGCAGCCGTAAGAGCACCCGGGGCAGATCGACCGGGTCCGCTGGAGGTCCCAGGGCCGGGCCCGGAAGCGGTACTTGACGTGGGTCAGCGCACCCACCGGGCAGATCTCGGGAAGGTTGCCCTGGAACTCGGACCGGAGCGGCTGCCCGTTGAAGGTGGCGACCACGGTGTGGACGCCGCGCTCCTGGAGCACCAATTCCTTCTCCCCGGTGATCTCCTCGTAGAAGCGGGTGCAGCGCCAGCAGAGGATGCAGCGCTCCTGGTCCAGCTCGATCCGGTCGGAGAGCGGCAGCGCCTTGTTGAAGTGGACCTTCTCGGTGATCGGGAAGCGCGAGGTCGGGGGACCGTAGCGCACCGTGAAGTCCTGCAGGTCGCACTCGCCGCCACGGTCGCAGACCGGGCAGTCCAGGGGATGGTTGAGGAGCAGGAACTCGAGCACGCCCTCGCGCTCCTTGACCACCGGCGGGGTCTGGGTGCGCACCACCATGCCGTCGGCCACCACCGTGGCGCAGGCGGGCTGCAGCTTGGGGGACCGCTCGATCTCCACCAGGCACATCCGGCAGACCGCCACCGGGTCCATCTTGGGATGGGCGCAGTAGATGGGGACGTGGATGCCGGCCTCGGTGGCGGCGTCGAGCACTAGGGTGCCGCGGGGGACCCGCAGCGCCCGGCCGTCGATGGTCACTGCCACCCGCCCGTCATCCGGCGTCTCGGCGGTCGCGCCCCGGGGCGTCGTGTCGGCCATCTACGCGCCCACCGGCTGCGCGCCGCGCCGCCTCACCGGGCACCCCCCGGCGCCGCAGTGCTCCTCGAACTCCCCGCGGAAGGCCTGGTAGGCGGACATCACGAACCAGGTCGCGGTGTCGCCGAGCGGGCAGAAGCACTTGCCGTTCATGTTGTCGCAGATGTCGGCGAGGGTGGCCAACTCCGCGGTGGTGAGCACCCCCGCCTCCAACCGGTGCATCAGGTCGGACTCGAAGTAGGTGCCCTCGCGGCAGGGGGCGCACTTGCCGCAGGATTCGTGCTGGTAGAAGTCGACGAGGCGCATCGAGATGTCGACCATGCAGGTGGTCTCGTCCATGAAGACCATGGCCCCGGCACCGAGCGCCGAGCCGGCCTTCGCCACCGCGTCCATGTCCAGGGGAAGGTCGAGGTGCTCGGGGAGGAGCACCTGCATCGACCCGCCGCCGGGCTGGAACGCCTTGAGGGACCGCCCCTTCCAGACCCCGCGGCACTCCTCCTCGAGGAGCTCCCGGATCGGGGTCCCCAGCAGCATCTCGTAGGTGCCCGGGCGGTTGATGTGGCCGCTGCAGCAGAAGAGCCGGGTCCCGGTGCTCTTCTCGGTGCCGACCGAGGCGAACCAGGCGCCCCCACGGAGGACGATGTGGGGCAGGTTGGAGAGCGTCTCGACGTTGTTGACGACGGTCGGCTGGCCGTAGAGGCCCCTGACCGCGGGGAAGGGCGGCTTGAGCCGGGGCTGGCCGCGCAGCCCCTCCAGCGAGTCGATGAGCGCCGTCTCCTCGCCGCAGATGTAGGCCCCGGCGCCGCCGTGGACGATGACGTCGCAGCTGAAATCGGTGCCCAGGATCCCCCGGCCGATGTAGCCGGCGGCCCTCGCCTCCTCGACGCAGCGCTCGAGCAGCAGGCGCTGGTCGTGGTACTCGCCGCGGATGTAGATGAAGGCGATCGGCGCCTGGATGGCATAGGCGGCGATCAGCGTCCCCTCGATCAGCTGGTGGGGGTCCTCGTCGATCAGCGCCCGGTCCTTGAAACAGCCCGGCTCCGATTCGTCAGCGTTGACGCAGAGGTAGCGGGGATGGACGTCCTTGGGCAGGAAGGACCACTTCATCCCGGTCGGGAAGCCGGCGCCGCCCCGGCCCCGGATCCCGCTGGTCTTCACCTCGGCGACCACCTCGTCAGGGGTCATGGTGCGGACCGCCTTGCGCAGGCCCTCGTAGCCGCCGATGCGCTCGTAGACGGCGAGGGTCTCGAGCCCGTCGGTCCCGAAGTCCTTGGTCAGCAGCCGGTACTCGGCCATCAGCGAGCGGCCCTCCCGGTCATTCCGACGCCCCGTGCGCCCCGGGACGGCGACCGCCGCCGGGCCGGCTCCCTAGCTGGTCCGGGGCCGGGGCGGCACGGACGGCATCGAGGATGGCGTCGACCCGCTCCGGGGTGAGGTTCTCCTGGAAGTGGTGGTCCACCTGCATCGCGGGAGCCCCGCCGCAGGCACCCAGGCATTCGACCGTGTGCTCCCAGGTGAACTCCCCGTCCGCGGTGGTCGCGCCCGACGGGCAGCCGAGCCGGTCCTCCAGGTGGGCGACGATCTCCTCGGCACCGCGCAGGGCGCAGGAGACGTTGATGCAGACCAGCAGGTGGTGGCGCCCCCCGGGGCGGTCGAAGTACATCGAGTAGAAGCTGGCGACAGCCTCGACCTCGCTGGGGGTGAGAGCCAGCAGGCCGGCCACCTCGGCCATCCCCTCGGGGCTCAGGAAGCCGAGCTGGTGCTGGAGGGCCCAGAGCGAGGGCAGGATCGCGCTGCGCGCCTGCGGGTAGCGTTCGCGCTGCCTCTCGATCTCGTGGCGGGTCTCCGGGCTGAGCACGCTCACCGGTCCACGTCCCCCAGCACTATGTCGATCGAGCCGATGACCGCCACCAGGTCGGGGAGCAGCTCCCCCCTCACCATGTGGGGCAGCGCGCTCAGGTTGCTGAAGGAGGGGGCGCGCACCTTGCAGCGATACGGCCGGTTGGTGCCGTCGCTCACCAGCAGGAAGCCCAGCTCGCCGCGCGGGGATTCGACCGCCTGGTAGACGGTGCCCCGGGGCACCTGGAAGCCCTCGGTCACCAGCTTGAAGTGGTGGATCAGCGACTCCATGCTGGTGTTGATCTCGTTGCGCGGAGGCAGGGCCACCTTGCGATCGCTGCTGTTCACCGGCCCCCCGGGGAGGCCGGCCATCGCCTGGTCGATGATCCGCAGCGACTCGCGCATCTCCCGCATGCGCACCAGGTAGCGGTCGTAGATGTCACCCCTTTCACCGATCGGGACGTCGAAGTCGAAGTGGTCGTACGAGCTGTACGGCTGCGCCTTGCGCAGGTCGTAGGCGACGCCGCTGCCGCGCAGCGACGGACCGGTGACCCCATAGTTGATCGCGTCCTCGGCGCTGATCGCCCCCACCCCGCGGGTGCGCTCCCGGAAGATGGGGTTGCCGGTGATCAGGGTCTCGTACTCGTCGATGCGGTGGGGAAAGGTCTTCGCCACCTCCTCGACCATGCCGTAGAACTCCTCGGGCACGTCGGCGAGGAGCCCCCCGACGCGGATGAACGAGGTGTGCATCCGCACCCCGCTCACCAGCTCGTTGATGTCGAGGATCTTCTCCCGCTCCCGCCAGGCGTAGACGAAGGGCGTGGTGGCACCCAGGTCGAGGGCGGTGGTTCCATACCAGATCAGGTGGCTCGCGATCCGGGCCAGCTCGCACATGATCACCCGGAGGTACTGGGCGCGCGGGGGCACCTCGACGTCGAGCAGCCGCTCCGCGGCCAGGGAGAAGCCGAGATTGTTGCTGAGCGGCGACAGGTAGTCCATCCGGTCGGTGTAGGGGATGCACTGCTGGTAGTTGTGCCGCTCGAAGTCCTTCTCGAAGCCGGTGTGCAGGAAGCCGATGTCGGGCCGGCAGCCGCGCACCACCTCCCCGTCCAGGTCGAGCACCAGGCGCAGCACCCCGTGGGTGGAGGGGTGCTGGGGCCCCATGTTGAGCTCCATGGTCTGGTCGTCGAGCTGGACCAGGTCGATGGCGTCCAGCTCGGGGGCGACCCCGAGCATCTCCCGGCCGCGCTCGTACCGCTCGGAGAGGGCGTCGCGGCCGGGCGGTCCCGGCGGTGGCAGGACGCTCATCGCCAGCCCCCGACGAGGCTCAGGCACCTGGGCGTCATCGCGACTCGCCGGGCATGTCGCGCGGCCTCTCCTGCGCAGGCAGGGCCCATTCCAGGTTGTGGGTGAACGCTATCGGCTCGCCGAAGGAGACGTAGTCCTTGCGCAGGGGATGGCCGTCCCAGTCGTCCGGGAGCAGGATGCGGCGCAGGTCGTGGTGCCCGGTGAACTCGATGCCGAGCAGGTCGAAGGCCTCCCGCTCGTGCCAGTCCATCCCCGCGAACACCCCCTCCAGGGTCGGCACCCGGGGGTCGTCCTCGGGCACCTGGACCACGAGGCGGACGACGTCGTTGTGCTGCATCGAGCGGAGCTGGTAGACGACGTCGAAGCGCGGGGCCTCGGGCTCGCGGTCGGGCCAGTCGACGGCGGTCACGCAGAGCGGCAGGTCGTAGCGCGCATCCTCATGGTCCCGGAGCAGCCGGGCCACCTCGACGAGGCGGTCCCGGGGGATGCGGATGGTCACCTCTCCGAAGCCCTCGGCAGCGTCCAGGACCGCGTCCCCGAGCTCCCGCCGGAGCAGGTCCAGTGCCCTCGCTCCGGCGGCCGGGTGAGAGGCGGCGGCGTCCTCCGCGCCGGTCATCCGCCGCTCACCCGCGCCAGGACGTGAGGTGCCCGGCGGCGATCTTCTGCTGCAGCTTGACCACGGCGTCGAGGAGGGCCTCGGGGCGGGGCGGGCAGCCGGGGAGGAAGACGTCGACCGGGACCACCTTGTCGACGCCCTGGACGATCGCGTAGTTGTTGAACATCCCGCCGCTGGAGGCGCAGGCGCCCATGCTGATCACCCACTTGGGCTCGGGCATCTGGTCGTAGATCTGGCGCAGGACCGGGGCCATCTTCTGGGAGACGCGGCCGGAGACGATCATCACGTCGGACTGGCGGGGCGAGGCTCGGAACACCTCGCAGCCGAAGCGGGCCATGTCGTAGCGGGCGGCGCCCGTCCCCATCATCTCGATGGCGCAGCAGGCGAGGCCGTAGAGGGCCGGCCACAGCGAGCTGTAGCGGCCCCAGTTGATCAGCTTCTCGAGGGTGGTGGTGATGACCCCGGTCTGGACCGCGGCGCGCTCCCTCTCCCCCACCCGCGGCAGGGGCAGCGCGCCGGCGTCGCCGGCGGGGGTCGCCAGCCCGAACGGCGGGGGGAGCCCGAGGTCGCCGCTCATCCCCACGTGAGCGCCCCCTTGACCCAGATGTACACGAGCCCGAGCAGCAGGACGAGGATGAAGATCCCCATCTCGATGATCCCGAAGACCTTGAGCTGGCGCACGATCGTCGCCCACGGGAAGAGGAAGATGGACTCGACGTCGAAGACGATGAAGAGCATCGCGGTCACGTAGAAGCTGACCGAGAAGCGCCGCCGGGCCGAGACCGCGGGGACGATGCCGGACTCGTAGGGCAGCTCCTTCTCCGGGCTGGGGCGGCGCGGGCCCAGCAGCGCGCTGAGCAGCGGCACGCCGGCGCCGAAGAGGACGCAGATACCCAGGAAGACGAGGATCGGCGCGTATTCCGAGAGCATCGCTGCGGGCATCCTACCAAGGCGGTAATCCCCCACCGCGCGCGGCCCCGGTCGCTTGTGCGGGACGCCCAAAACGGCGGCCGGCCGGGTGGTGCAGGCTTCACGCCGGCTTCGCTCGGCGCACCGGGAACGCTCGGCGGCCGGGCCGGATGGGTCAACGATCCGGTATTGGGTGATTACAACGACCGGTGCGTTCGCGACCATTGGAGGCTGCGGCGACCACTGCAGAACGTTCCTGCATGCGCAGTCAGGCGCCTCGCCCGGGAGCGTCCTCAGAGGTCCGAAAGCACCCATCGCGGGCGCCACCCGGAGCCCAGCGGCGACCTCAGCGCGCGGCCCGGACCTCCACCCTTCCGTCCCGGACGCGGGCCTGATAGACGCCGGCCGGAGCCGATGCCGGGCCGCGCACCGCGCGCCCGTCGCTGAGCCGGAAACGGCTGCCGTGCCACGGGCAGGTCACGCAGAGGTCGTCGTCCACCGTGCCCTCGTGGAGCGGGCCGCCGGCGTGGGGACAGACATCCGAGATCGCGTAGATCTGGGTGCCACGGCGGTGGAGCATCACCCGGGCACCCCCCGCCTCGGCCAGGGTCGGCGTGGCCTCCTCCAGCCTGTCCGCGTCGAGTGCATCGGTCCAATCCGCCGGCTTCTCCAGGAAGACCTGGTGGTCGACCCCCAGACCGCGGGCGTAGCTGAGGTGGCCGCCCAGGTAGCCGCCGGCGCTGACCGCGGCCAGGCCGAGGAGGCGCAGCCGGCGGGCCCGGCGACCGGCCAGCAGCGACGCCGTGAAGAGTCCGAGACCGGTGACGTTGACCGCCGCGTGGACCAGCCCGACCCGCCTCTCCCCCCCGTAGGAGTCGGCCCAGTCGCTCAGCCCGCTGACCGCCGCGGGGACCGCGGCCAGGGCTCCGAACGCGACCAGGGGCTGGACGGCGCCCTCGCCGGCCGCGCCACCGAAGAGGTCGAGGACCACGGCTCCGGTCCAGCAGCCGACGGGCAGGTCGGTGAGCAGCGGATGCAGCGGGTGCTCCAGCCAGGTGCCGCTGAGCAGGCTCTTGGCCGGTCCGACCGCGAAGTTGACGACGCCCGCGAGCCGGTCGGAGAGGCCGTCGAGCAGCTCCAGGCCCTCCAGCTTGTCGGTGAGCTCCCGCAATCCCATCCTCAGCTCCCTCCCCGATCGGAACCAGTCTAGCCGCGCGCGCGGCCCGGCGGCGGACCGGCGCCACCTGGGCCCGGGCGCGCCACACCCAGCCCGAGAGTGTCATGCGCGCGACCAGACGCGCGCCGCCGTTGCTTGATGCGACCGTGCCCGCAACGATGGCTCATGCCCATCTTTGCGCGAGCGCCAGAGCGGGAATGATGGCCTGTCCACGGAAGGCAGGCGACGTCCGAGCCGCCACCGGTGACCTGGCAGGTCGAGATCGCAACCGCCTCCGCGGTGGGCTGATCCCGGGGGTTCAGGCTGCCGCGGGCGCCGCCACCAGCTCGGCCTCGATCTCGAGCTGGATCTTCTTGCTCACCAGGACGCCACCCGACTCGAGGGCGACGTTCCAGGTCAGTCCCCACTGCTCCCGGTCGATCTCCGTGCTCGCGGAGATGACGGCGACCGAGGTCCCCCAGGGGGTCTTCTCGGAGCCGAGGAACTCGACGTCCAGGGTGACCGGGTGGGACTGGTCGCGGATGGTCAGGTCGCCGGTCACCGCGTAGCGGCCCTCTCCCGCCGCCTCGACACCGGTCGAGCGAAAGGTCATGGTCGGGAAGTGCTCGACGTCGAAGAAGTCGGCGGAGCGCAGGTGGGCGTCGCGCTTCTCGTCGCGGCTGTCGAGGCTGGCCACGTCGATGGTCACGTCCACGCCCGAGGCCCCCAGGGTCTCGCCGGACCGGATCCGGGCCTCGACCTTCTGGAAGTTGCCCCGGACCTTGGTCACCACCAGGTGGCGGGCCAGGAAGCCGACGTGGGTGTGCGCGGGGTCGAGGGCGTACTCGCCGGGAGCCAGCGGTGGGCGGGTGGTGACGGCGGACGGGGTCATGTCTTCTCTCCAGGTAGTTTCCGTGGCGACGGTTGACGACGCAATCGTTTACTCGGCAACTATACTGTGGGAATCGTTGCGCTGTCAACCTTCATGGGGTAGGCTTGGAGCCGTGGTCATCGCTGAATCGAATCAATCAGTTCACCTTCAGGCCTGGCACGCCCTCCTGCGCGCTCAGGCGGGCCTCGCCTGCAGCCTGGAACGAGAGCTGATGGCCGCCGAGGGGCTGCCCCTGGCCTGGTACGAGGTGCTCCTCGTCCTCGACCAGGCGCCCGAGGGCGCGCTCCGGCTCCAGCGGCTGATGGACACGGTGCTGATGACCAAGAGCGGGGTCAGCCGTCTGATCGACCGGATGGAGGGCGCCGGGCTGGTGGCCCGCAGCGGCTGCCCGTCCGACCGCAGGGGTGCCTTCGCGGTGATCACCACGGCGGGTCGGGAGAAGCTGCGCCGGGCCACCCCGGTGCACGCGGAGGGCATCGATCGCCACCTGGCGAGCGTGCTCGACGCCGACCAGGCGAGCCGGCTGCGCGACGCGCTCAGCGCCGTCGCCGACGCCCTGGGCGGTGACGACGCCTTCCTCGCCTGCACCGGGGGGGACGGCGAGGGCCGTTCCGAGGCCGAGCCGGGAGGCTCCGGCTAGCTCGGCTCCGCCCCCTCGGCGGGCGAGCCCGCAGGGAATGACGGACGAGGGGACATAGCGCCCACAATGGCCACCCGTGGCCGGTCGGATCCCGAGTGACAACCTCATGGAGACGGAGGCGGCGGAGCGCGCCGCGCTGATCGGCGACCTCAGCTACCGGATCGAGCTCGCGCTGGGTGACGACCCGGCGGCGCCGACCTTCCGCAGCGCGGCGCGGATCGGTTTCTCCTGCCGCCGGGCGGGCGCGGCAACCTTCCTCAACCTCACCGTGGGCGAGCCCGGGCGGTTGCGCGAGGTGCTGGTCGACGGACGGCCGTCCGAGACGGCGGTGGAGGGCTACGACGGGGCCCGGATCCCGCTCGCCGGCCTCCCCGCCGGGCCGGTCGCCGTCGAGGTGGTCGCCGACTGCGCCTACGAGCGGGTGGGGGTCGGCCTCCACCGGGTCGTCGACCCCGCCGACCAGCAGGTCTACCTCTACACCCACTTCGAGCCCTTCGACGCCCACAAGGTCTTCGCCTGCTTCGACCAGCCGGACCTCAAGGGCCCCTTCGAGGTGGCGGTGCGGGCACCGGTCGCCTGGGAGGTCTGCGGCAACGGCCGGGTGCTCGGCAGGGACGACCACGGCGACGGCAGCCGGACCTGGCGGTTCCACGCCACCCCTCCCCTCCCCACCTACCTGATGGCGGTGGCGGCGGGCGACTTCCGGGTCGTCGAGAGCCACCACCGGGGGATCCGCCTCGGCCTCTACGCCCGCCGCTCGCTGGCCCCCCAGCTCGAGGAGCAGGCGGCCGAGCTGTTCGAGATCACCCGCCAGGGCCTGGACTTCTTCGCCGAGGAGTTCGCGCTCGCCTACCCGTTCGACGAGTACAACCAGCTCTTCGTGCCCGAATTCAACATGGGCGCGATGGAGAACCCGGGCTGCGTCACCTTCAACGAGATGTTCGTCTTCCGCAGCCGGGCAACCGAGCTGCAGCGGGCGCGCCGGGCCGAGGTCATCGTCCACGAGATGGCCCACGTCTGCGGCTTCGGCGACGTCGCCACCATGCGCTGGTGGGGCGATCTCTGGCTCAACGAGACCTTCGCCACCTACATGGCCAACAAGGCGATGGTCGCCGCCACCGTCTTCACCAACGCCTGGGTGGACTTCGCCAACACCATGAAGTCGGCGGCGGCCCGCCAGGACCAGCTCCCCTCCACCCATCCCATCTCCACGCCCTGCGCCGACACCAACGAGGTGCGCCAGAACTTCGACGGCATCACCTACCAGAAGGGGGCCGCGGTCCTCAAGCAGCTGGTCGCCTGGGTCGGCGACGCCGCCTTCACCGCCGGGGTCCGCGAGTACTTCCGCCGCTACCGGTGGGGCAACGCGAGCCTTCGCGAGTTCCTCGCCTGCATCGAGACCGCCTCCGGACGCGACCTCGGCGCCTGGTCGGCGGAGTGGCTGCGGGCCGCGGGGATGAACACGCTGCGTCCCGAGATCGAGGTCCGGGATGGCCGGCTGGGAAGCCTGACGATCGTCCAGTCGGCGCCACCCCGGCTTCCCACCCTGCGCTCCCACCACGTCCGGGTCGGCCTATACCGGCTGGAGGAGGACCGGCTGATCCGCTTCCGGCAGGTGGACGCCGAGGTTCGCGGCGAGCGCACCGAGGTGGCGGAGCTCCGCGGCGAGCAGCTCGCCGACTTCACCCTGATCAACGACGAGGACCTCACCTTCGCCAAGCTGCGCTTCGACCCGGTCTCGATGCGGACGCTCCGGCGCCACCTCGGCGTCCTCGAGGACCCGCTCCCCCGCGCGCTCTGCTGGGCGGCGCTCTGGGACATGACCCGCGACGCCGAGGTGCCCACCCGCGACTTCGTCGACGCCGTCCTCCACCACGCCCGGGTCGAGGCCGAGGTCACCGTCCTCGAGCGGCTGCTCAGCCAGGCGCTGGCGGCCATCGACCAGTTCGGCGACCCGGCCAACCGGGAGGCGGCGCGCGCGGCCGTGGCGGGCGCCGCCTGGGAACGGCTGACCGCGGCCGAGCCCGGCGGTGACGTCCAGCTCACCTGGGCCCGGGCCCACATCGCGGCGGCCGATTCCGACGCCGATCTGGAGCGGCTGGAGCGCCTCCTCGACGGCGCCGAGCAGGTGCCCGGTCTCGCCGTCGACAACGACCTCCGCTGGATGATCGTGGGCCGGCTCGCCTGCCTCGGCCGCGACGCCGTCGCGCGGATCGAGGCCCAGCTCGCCGCCGACGACACCGACTTCGGCCGCCGCCGGGCGGCCGCCTGCCGGGCGGCCCAGCCCGACGCCGCCGCCAAGCGTGCCGCCTTCGACCTGGTGGTGGGGGGCGCCGAGCTCCCGCTCCAGATGCAGTACGCGCTGATGGGCGGGTTCGGCGTGGGGCCGTTCGCGGTGGGTGGATTGATCCAATGGGGTGAGAAGCAGGCCGACCTGCTCCGCCCGTACGTGGAGCGATGGATCGACGAGGTCCCGCGGTTCTGGGCCCGGCGCAGCTCCGAGGAGGCGGAGAGCTTCACCGAGTTCCTCTACCCCCGCGAGCTGGTCGAGCCGACCACCCTCGAGGCGGCGGACGCGGCGCTGGCGGCGATCCAGGCCGCCGCCGATCTCCCGGAGTCGACCCGACGCGCGGCCTCGCGGCCGATCGTCGAGGGCAGGGACGGGACCGAGCGGGCGATGCAGGCGCGCGCCTGCGACATCGCCGCGAAGGGCCGCTGAGGCCGTCCGGCTCAGCGGCGCTCACACGGAGCCCGGGGGGGCCTGCTCTCAGACCGACTCCAGGGAGAGCTCCGGGGCGGCGGATGCCTCCGTACCGAGGGAGACCTCGTACCCGCAGGGCAGCTCGGCGGGGATCTCCGGCGAGCTGACCCGGCCGTAGATCGAGAGCAGGAGGTCGACCATCCGCCCCCAGGAGAAGCTGGCGGCACGGCGGCGGGCCGCCTCCCCCATCCGCTCCCGCCCCTCCTCGTCGTGAAGGATCGCGGAGATGGCGGTGCAGTAGTCGCGGGGCTCGCGTCCCTCGACCAGCCTGCCGGTCTCGCCGTCGGCGACCACCTCGGGCAGGCCGCCCACCCGAGCCGCCACCACCGGGGTGCCCTGCGCCTGCGCCTCCAGCGCCACCAGGCCAAAGGTCTCCACCCTGGACGGCACCACGCAGACGTCGGCGAGCGCGTAGTAGCGGGCCAGGCGCTCGTGGGGCACCGCCCCGAGGAACCGGATCCGGTCCAGGATGCCGGCCCCGGCGGCCAGCTGCTCGAGCCGGTGCCGCTCGCCCCCGTGGCTGGATCGGGCCCCGTCGCGGCTGTCCTCGCCGATGAAGAGGCAGACCACGTCCTGGAGGCAGGGGTCGCGATCCATCTCGGCGATGGCCTCGATCAGGGTGTCGGCCCCCTTGAGCGGCTCGAGCCTGCCCGCGAAGAGGACCACGCGCCTCCCGGCCACGACCAGCTCACGGCGCAGCGCGCTGACGGCGGTGGGGCTGGCCGCGTGCAGGTCGACCCCCGGCTCGGCGACGCAGATGCGCTCCCGGCTCGCCCCGTACAGCCGCACCAGGGCTCGGCCCTCGGCCCGGCTCATGGCCACGATGCGGTCGCACTCCGCGGCCAGCTCCTCCTCGGCGGCGCCGCGTTCGAGTTCGTGGGGAAGCCCGGCGGCCGCCTTCATGCGCGCGAGGGAGTGGAACGACTGGACCCAGGGGATGTCCAGCCGCTCCCGGACCCGGCGCGCCGGCGGCCCGCTCAGCCAGTAGTGGGCGTGGACCAGGCGGTAGCCGCGCCGCTCGGAGGCGGCGTGGGCGAGCAGGGCCTCGGCGAAGGGATCGAGCAGCGGCACCAGCTCCTGCTTGGGGATGGGGTGCGGCGGGCCCACGTCGAGGAGGACCAGCCGGCTTCCCGGGGCGATCAGCCGCTCGGCCGGGAGGTCGGGGTCGTCGCGGCGGACGAAGACGTCGGTCGGTACCCCGCGCTCGGCCAGTCCCTCGCAGAGGCGGCGGACCCCGATGTTCATGCCGCCGTTGTCGCCCCGCCCCAGCTCGCTGAGGGGCGAGGCGTGGACCGAGACGACAGCGATGGCGCGACCCGTCGGCTCGGTCATGGTCCCAGTCTACCCAGGGAAGCTCGTTGCGACGTCAACCACCCCCGGGGGGCGGGGTGGCGGGGATCGACGGCGGCCGGCCGGGCAGGCTCCCGGCACTCCAGGACTGCCACCCGCGTGCCACCACCGGGTCCCACCACGCCCTCCCCGCCTCGACCATGAGCATGGCGGGATGGAGGTTCACGGTGGTGCAGCAGTGGGCGGGGATGACCAGGAGGCGGTCGCCGATGCGGAGGCCGGTGCGCCCCCCGGGCGCCACCAGCATGCCGTGCTCCTCGCTCATCCGCTCCAGCACCAGGTCCTCGCGGCCGGCCACCATGCCGTAGCCGCGCAGCAGGCTGAGCCGCGAATCCGCGGCGAGGGCCTTGGACCCGGCATCGATGACGGCGCGGTCCGCGGCGGGAGTCGAGACCACGGTGGCGACGACGCCGTGGGCGCACTCCTCCAGGGTCATGGCCCCGAGGACGACCTGCTGGGCGTCCCCGTACACGTAGGAGCCCGGTCGCATCTCGGTGGGCCCGGCCTCGGTCAGCGGGACGGTCGGGGTCGAGCCCACGCTCAGCTCACGCACGGGGATGCCGGCGGCGCGGAGGGCTGCTGCCGTCTCCATCACCGCCCGGTGCTCGGCTGCGGCGACGCCGGCCAGCTCGGCCCGGTCGGCGACCGCGTAGGCATGGCCGGGGAAGGTGAGCAGGCCCCGGAACCGTTCCTCCCCGATCGCCGGCAGCAGCTCCGTCACCGCGGTGACGGCGGCCCGCCCCGGCGGCGTGCCCAGCCGGTGGTGGCCGCTGTCCACCTCCCAGAGCACCTCGACCCGCTCCGGAAGGGCGGCAGCCACCTCCACGCTGTCGGTGCTCACCGCGAGCCGCCCGACCCGCTCCGCCAGCGTCGCCAGCCGGCGCAGCTTCATCTCCCCCACCGGGGGAAAGGCGACCAGGAGGTCGTCAACCCCCGCGCCGGCGAAGACCTCGGCCTCGGTGAGCGTCGCCGCGGTCAGCCCGCAGGCACCGTGCTCGAGCTGGCGCCGGGCGACGTGGGCGCTCTTGTGGGTCTTGGCGTGGGGTCGGAGCCGCAGTCCGAGCCCGGCGGCGCGGGCCTGCATGACGGCGAGATTCGCCTCCAGGGTCGCGACGTCCACGGCCGCGACCGGGGTCTCGACGGCCTCGGCCGCGTCAAGGACCCGCTCGGCGTTCATCGGGAGGCTCGCGAGGAGCCGCGCGCCATGAACGGCGTCATCTTGTGTCGGCCCTCTCCC
Source organism: Candidatus Dormibacteria bacterium (assembly GCA_049511615.1). Classification (GTDB taxonomy): domain Bacteria; phylum Chloroflexota; class Dormibacteria; order Aeolococcales; family Aeolococcaceae; genus Changshengia. The sequence goes on from JBEKXW010000017.1 coordinate 54,504, forward strand.
TCACTCGGGCCAGTACTGCTCCTCGTGGACTGACCCGGAGTCGTGCCCGGCCCGGATGAGCGCGCCCTTCACGTTGTCGATCATCTGCGGGTTGCCGCAGATGAACGCCGACGCGGAGCCCGGGCGCAGCTCCAGCCGGTCGGCGTGCTTGCGCACCACGTCCTCGACCCGGCCGCGCTCGCCGCTCCACTCGGGGTCCAGCCAGGGCCGGCTGATGGTCGGGATGTACTCGAACCAGTCGTGCGCCTCGGCGAGCGCCCGCATCTCGTCCAGGTAGCCGAACTCGGCGGAGACGCTGGCGCCGTGGAGGAGCACCAGCCTCCCCGCCGGAGACCACTCGCCGCGGTCGATCCGCCGGAGCAGGGTGCGGATGCAGGAGAGGAAGGGTGCGATCCCGGTGACCGTGGCGACGAAGAGGTGGGCCTGGCCCTTCACCGGCGCGTCACGGAGGAAGAGGCCCTTGCAGCGGCGCCTGACCGGCAGCTCGGCGCCCACCCCCAGCGCGTGGAGGGGGACGGTCAGCTCGCCCTTCGGCACCCGCTCGATGAACAGCTCGATCTCGTCCTCCTCCGGCGAGGAGCAGATCGAATACGGCCGCTCGATGAGCCGCCCGCCGAGGGGAAGGGCGAGGGTGCAGTACTGGCCGGGCCGGTAGCCGAGCTCGAAGTCGGTGGTCAGCCGCATGACCCAGAGACCGTCGCCGAAGTCGCGGCGGCTGGCGATCCGGGCGGTCCCGAACTTGGTGGGGTCGACCTGGACGGCGGATTCGGTCATCGGGCGTCAGTGTAGGCGCTGAGCCGCAGCCGGTCCCCGCATCCATGCCGGTGCCCGTGGAACGGCCGGCGGCCCGCCGGCGGCGCGGCGGCCCGGGTCACACGTGCTCCGGCGCCACCAGCAGCAACCGGACGGTGCTGGTGGCCAGCTCGCGGCCGCTCTCCCCGTCGCGCATCGTCACCGCCCACTGGTGGACCCGGCGGCCGGCGTGCCGCACCACCGCCTCGGCGTCGATCCTCTGGCCGGCGTGCGCGGTGCGGAGGAAGCTGGTGTGGTTCTCCAGCCCGACCGCTCCCCGTCCGGAGCCGTCGGCCCCCGCCGCCACCATCGCGCCGACCGACGCCAGGGTCTCGGCGATCGAGGCGTAGACGCCGCCGTGGACGAGACCGTAGGGCTGGAGGTGCCGCTCGCCGACCTCGAGGTGGGCGACAACCCGGGTCGCCGAGACCTCGTCGAACTCGAGGCCCATGAGACCGATGAAACCGGCGTGCGGGTCCAGGTTTGCCGGCAGCCCGGGGGGCACCCTCATGGCTCCCGGTCGCCGCGCGTGGGTGCGGCCCTCACAGACGGACCTGGGATCCCGGCCGGGTGCAGCGTGTCCGCCGAGCCCGACGTGTCAGCCAACGGGGACGCTCCCGCGGACGGGGAAGGGCGCCGCCTCCATCTCGGCCCGGTAGCGGTCCGCGAAAGCTCGCAGCGACGGGGTGATTGGTTCGTCCAGCTGGCTGCGACCCTCGAGCGACTCGGCCGTCTTGAGCCCGTGGCCGGTGATGTAGGCGACCACCGTCTCGTCGCCCTTCCATCTGCCCGCCTCGGCGAGCCGGCGGAGCACCGCCACCGTCACCCCGCCGGCGGTCTCAGCGAAGACCCCCTCGGTGCGAGCGAGCAGCTCCACGGCGTCGAGGATCTCCTCGTCGCTGACGCTCTCGACCACTCCCCCGCTCTTGCGGGCGGCGCGGATCACGTCCTCCCCGTCGGACGGGCTGCCGATGGCGAGGCTGCGCGCGACCGTGTCGGGACGCCGGACCGGGGTGACCGGGCGGTTGCCCGCGAAGGCGTCGGCCACCGGGGCGCAGCCGGACGCCTGAGCACCGGTCAGCCGGGTCCGCGGCGGCCCCGGGACCAGGCCGAGGTCGACCAGCTCGCGGATCGCCTTCTCCGCCTTGACGAACTGGGAGCCGGAGGCGATCGGGATGACGATCTCGTCGGGCAGGCGCCAGCCCAGCTGCTCCACGGTCTCGTAGGTGAGGGTCTTGCTGCCCTCGCTGTAGAAGGGCCGGACGTTGATGTTGCAGAAGGCCCAGGGGACCTCGTCGGCCAGCTCGCTGCCCAGCCGGTTGGCGTCGTCGTAGGTGCCGGTGACCCGGACCAGGGTCGGCCGGAACACCGCGGTGGTCGAGATCTTGGCGGCCTCCAGGTCGGCGGGGATGATGATGACCGCGCGCATCGCCGCGTGGGCCGCGTAGGCGGCCACCGCGTTGGCCAGGTTGCCGGTGCTGGCGCAGGCGATGGTCCCGAAGCCATGGCCCCTGGCCCAGCTCGCGGCGACGCTCACCACCCGATCCTTGAAGGAGTTGGTGGGGTTCTGGGTGTCGTTCTTCA
>JBEKXW010000018.1:0-53761 GCA_049511615.1 Candidatus Dormibacteria bacterium
TTGGTGTTGGTGTTGGTGTGGGTGTTGGTGTGGGTGTTGGTGTTGGTGTTGGTGTTGGTGTTGGTGTTGGTGTTGGTGTTGGTGTTGGCGTCGAACTCGGCGTGGAAGAGGCGGTGGGCGTTGAGCTCGGCGTGGGTGCGGCGGTGGGGTCAGGCTCCGGAGTTGCAGAGCGCGTCGGAGTTGCGGTCCGCGCAGGTGCTGCGGGGCTGAAGACCGGCGTCGCCAGCCCAGTGAGCAGGGGTGGGGTGGAGGTGGCGGTCTCTGCCCCGGGGCTGGAGGATGGCTGCGCACCGGCCGCGGCGAACGTGGTTGGCGGGGACGGTGCCTGCGAGTTGAAGACCCCGAGCGCGGAGCCGATCGGCGAGCTGCGAAGGACGATCAAGACGACGGCGGCCAGGAGAACGGCGTAGGCGAGCGCCAGCGTGCGGCGCACGCTCCACCTGCGGAGTGGGGTCTTGGCGCGACGCACCCAGGGGCGCGAGCTGTATCCCCGCGTTGCGCGACCAGCGCGGGTGACGCGACGACCGGCGGGCGAGCCGTCCCTCCGACCCCGCAACCTTCCTCCGAGGAGCCCCCTGCCCGGCGCCGGCTTCGTGGCGTGGCCGCCGTGGCAGGACTGGTCTAGCGTCTCGGATCGTTAGCCTACCAGGGCCATTCGACCCAGTCAGTCATGGGCTGAGAGGTGCGGTGGACGCCCGGGGGCCAGCTGCTGATCGGAGAGATGGTTGTGGATGCGGCGTGAATCGGGCGGTTAAGTCGCCGCCGAGGATCGGACCCGTGCGGCGGTCGAGGCGGCGCTCGGTTCCACGCCGACCGTGGCGGCGGCGGGCGCGAGCGGACAGTAAGTTCCGTGTCACGGTGCCGTGCCGAGACCTCTTGGGTCACGGATGTGTCACGCGGGCCCGCAAGAACTCGGAAATCCCTTGTCCCAGAAGGGGAAGTGATGCAAGCCGGTCTGTAAGCCGGATTCTGTCCCCACCCCGCGGTGGGGGACGGCCATCCATCTGGGATGCCGGTTGCCCGGCACCTCGTGCGGTCTGACCCGGGACCTGGGACGAGCAGCCCCTGGATGTGGCGGACCGCGTCCGTCCCTGTTCGACCTTGCTCCGGGCGGGGTTTACCTGGCCGGCCGGTCACCCGGCCGCCGGTGGGCTCTTACCCCACCATTTCACCGTTGCCGCGACCGCTGCGGCCGCGGCTGTGTCCTTTCTGTGGCACTCTCCTTCGGGTCACCCCGACTGGGCGTTACCCAGCGCCCTGCTCTGTGGAGTCCGGACTTTCCTCAGGCGGCGAGCCGCCTGCGGCCGTCCGACCGGCTTGCGCTGCGAGTGTACCGCCACTGTGCCGCCCTCGAAGCTGGCGCGACCCGCCACCATCCCCATCAGAGCCTCTGAGCGCCGGAGTGCGACCGGCTCGCTCGGTGGGGGAGGACCATCCGTTCCGATTGACGGATGCGTACATACGTTCCCGATTGACGCGCTGAATTCGCCGGTGTAGGCTTCGCCCCCCTGGTGGTGTGAAGTGGTGAAAAGTGGTGAATGCGACGCTGAGGTCCCGGATCGGACCGGCCGCCAGCCCCGTGCCGGCGACGGTGGGTGACCCCGGATGCTGCACGGCCAATTCGACCACGCCGTCGACGCCAAGGGAAGGGTGGCCGTACCCGCCCAGTTCCGGCCGCAGCTGGCGCCCGGCGCCGTCGTCTCGATCGGCCCGGAGGGCCGGCTGGTGATCTGGCCCACCTCCGCCTGGGAGGCGCACCTGCGCTCCCTCGCCATCACCGCCGGCACCCCCGCAGAGCAGCGCAACTACCTGCGGCGGGTCAACGCCGGCACCCGCGACGTCGAGCTCGACTCGCAGGGCCGTCTCCTTCTCCACCCCTCGCACCGCGACTTCGCCTCCATCCGCGAGCGGGCCACCTTCGTGGGCATGGGCGAGTACGTCGAGCTCTGCGCCACCGAGCGGTGGGAGGAGGAGACCCGCGAGCTCACCCCCGAGTTCTTCACCGAGCTGACGGATCGCATCAATCCGATGGGTTTCATCGCCCCCACACCGGCGCCGTCGTGAGCGACGCCGACGTGACCACACCACCCGCTCGTGCCGACCGTGGCAGGTACGAACGGGTCCACCGATGCCACGCCCGGGGAGCCGCCTGAGGCGAGCCTCCACCGGCCGGTCCTCCTCACACCCCTCATAGAGAACCTGCAGCCCCGTGAAGGCCAGGTGGCCGTCGACGGGACCCTGGGCGGCGGCGGCGTGACCGCCGCGCTGCTCGAAAGGGTCGGCGCGACCGGGCGGGTCCTCGCCATCGACCGGGACCCCATCGCGATCGCCCGTGCCCGAGAGCGCTTCGCCGGTGCCGCCGGCACCCGGCTCATCCTCGCCCAGGGCGACTTCGCCGACATCGACCGCATCGCCGCGGGCCACGGGATCGTCGCCGCCGACTCCCTCTCCCTCGACCTCGGCACCTCCTCCCAGCAGCTCGACGATCCCGCCCGCGGCTTCAGCTTCCGTTTCGACGGCCCCCTCGACATGCGGATGGACCAGACCGCGGCCACCCCGACCGCGGCCGCCATCGTCAACGGCTGGGAGGAGGCCGACCTGGCCGCCCTCATCCGCAGCTACGGGGACGAGAGGTTCGCCGTCGCCATCGCCCGGGCCGTGCTCCGGGAGCGCCGGCGCCGTCCCCTCGCCACCACATCCCAGCTTCGGGAGCTGGTCGAGCAGACCGTGCCTCGCCGCTTCTGGCCGAAGCGGATCCATCCGGCCACCCGCACCTTCCAGGCCCTCCGCATCGAGGTCAACCACGAGTTGGAGAGCCTCCAGCGGGGGCTGCAGGCCGCCATCTCGCTCCTCCGGCCCGGTGGGCGTCTTGGGGTCATCTCCTTTCACTCTCTCGAGGACACCCTTGTCAAGAACGCACTCCACGTCGCAGCTCAGAACTGTCTCTGTCCGCCCCAACAGCCCTTCTGCACCTGCGCCCACCGGGCCTCGCTTCTGCTCCTCACCCGCCGGGCCATCAAGCCCGACGCCCAGGAGCTGGCCGTGAATCCCAGGGCCCGCTCCGCCCGTCTCCGGGTGGCGGAGAAGCTGGAACATCGATAGCCTCCCCCTCCCTGTGGCGGGGGCCGGCAGCCGCCGGCCTCCGCCGACACCTTCATCTACCGACCCCCCCTCCCTGCGGAGGAGGCCGGCAACGTGCCGGCCTCCTCCCACCCCTCCCTTCCTCCACACGTCCCGCTCCCGTCGCGGCAGCGCCGCCTCCGTCGTTGCAACTGTCCCCCCAACGTCCAGGCAGCAGTCATGCATCTCTTCCATCCCCGCGACCGCCGCGTCGCTCTCCGGTCCGCCACCGCGCTTCCCCTCCACGCGCCCACGGTGCGGCGTGACCGGCGGCGCCGGGGCGGACCACGGACGCCGCTCCCCCTGCTCCCGGTCATCGCCGTCTGCGCGGGGATCGGCCTCGCCTACGTCAGCCAGACCGCCCAGGCCACCCAGGCGAACTACGATCAGACGGCGCTGATCCACGAGCAGCAGCAGCTGACCGCCCAGGACCAGCAGCTCGGGGTCCAGCTCGGCCAGCTCTCCGCCTCGGCGCGGATCATCGAGTCGGCCCAGCGCCTGGGGATGGTCACCGGCGGGACCTGGTCATACGCCGTGGCGCCGGCCGCTCAGCTGGTGACCGCACCCGCCACCGAGCTGGCCGCAGCGCCGGCCCAGCCTGGGGGCTCTGCCCTCGGCGCCTTGGGCTCGATCCTCTCCGGAGTCTTCGGCGGCCCCGCATGAGAGATCGTGGCGTCGTCGCGGGCCCGCACCCGGCGATCCGGGGCCGGGAGTGGGACCGCGGAGAGGCCGCGGCCCCGCCCACGCCGGGCGGCCACCGCGCCTCCCTGAGCGACCCCGGGGCCCCGCCACCACCGGCGGCACGGGGCTGGTTCGTCGGCGAGGGGCCTCACGTCCGCGGCCGCGCGCTCTGGCTGATGCTGTGCTTCGCCGCCCTCGCCATCCTGCTTCTCGGGCACCTCTTCCAGGTCCAGGTCACCGAGCACGCCACCCTCGCCGCCGCCGCCGCCAGGGAGGCCAACGAGGACTTCGTGCTCCCCGCCCATCGGGGCGAGATCCTCGACAGCGACGGCCAGGTCCTGGTCAGCACGGTGGCGACCTACTCCGTCTACGTCGACCCGGCGATGGTCGGCGCGGACAGCCGCGACCAGGACGCCGCGGAGATCGCCGCGGTGCTGAAGCTGAGCGAGAGCCAGGTCGTGCAGGTGCTGGCCGAGCCCAACCAGTACGCGTTCCTCGCCGGGGACGTGAGCCAGGCGGTCAAGAACCGGCTGGCTCAGCTCCCGGTCCCGGGCATCATCCTCCAGGAGCAGGATCAGCCCGTCTACGAGCCCTCGCCGGTCCCCGGCGAGTCGTTCGCCGCCAACCTGCTGGGCTTCGTCAACGCCAGCGGAGACGGGCAGTACGGGGTGGAGGGCTACTACAACGCGCTCCTCACCGGGAGGAACGGCACCGCCTCGGAGATCAAGGACAGCCAGGGCAACGCCATCTATCTCAATCGCGCTCAGATGGTGCCGGCCCAGAACGGCGACGACCTCGAGCTCGGCCTCAACTCCCAGGTCCAGTACTGGGCCGAGCAGGCGATCGCCACCGCGGTCAACAAGGACAGCGCCCAGTCCGGCGATATCCTGGTCATGGACACCCACACCGGGGCGATCCAGGCCTGGGCCGACTACCCCAGCTACGACGCCACCGACTACGCGTCCACACCGATCGCGGACTTCGCCGATCAGTCCGTCGACGGCCTCTACGAGCCGGGGTCGGTGATGAAGGTGGTCACCTTCGCCGGCGGCCTCCAGGACGGCGCCATCACCCCCGGGTACACCTTCGACGAGCAGCAGACGGTGGTCGACGGACACCTCATCCATGACTGGGACGACGAGAGCCACGGCGAGGTGACCATGCAGCAGGTCCTCGACATGTCGCTCAACAACGGGGCCATGAAGGTGATGGACCTGGAGGGACCGGACGCCTTCTACACCAACCAGCTGGCCTTCGGGATCGGCGCCCCCACCGGGGTCGACCTGGCCGGTGAGGTCAACCAGCAGGTTCCCCCGCAGAGCCAGCTCTCCATGCTCGACTACAGCGAGATGTCCTTTGGTCAGAGCGTGGTGGTGACCCCGGTCGAGATGCTCGCCGCCGTCAACGCCGTCGCCAACGGCGGGGTGTGGGTGCAGCCCCACGCGGTGGACTCGATCATCGACCCGAACACCGGCAAGACGACGCCGGTCACGCCCACCACGCGGCGGGTGATCTCGGCCCAGACCGCCCAGACCCTGACCACCATGATGACCCACGTGGTGGACGACCAGGACGGGGAGGGCTTCGACGCCCGCATCCCGGGCTGGAGCGGCGAGGTGGCGGGCAAGACCGGCACCGCCCAGGAGCCCGTCGACGGTCAGTACACCGGGTCGGTCGTCTCCTTCGTCGGCTTCCTCCCCGCCTCCGACCCCCAGTTCACCATGATGGTGGTGCTCGACGAGCCCCAGGTCCCCGCCGCCGACGACTTCGGCTCCCTGCTGGCGGCACCCGTCTGGCGGCAGATGGCCGAGCAGATGATCGACTACGACCGCCTCACCCCCTGACGGCGCGGAGATCCGGGGTTAACGCTGACGCGGTCGACTTGGCCACATCCTCCCCAGCCAGGCATCCAGACTCTGAGGCTCGAACCGCTCGTCGCCGGCTGCGGGGTATGGGGTGAGCTCGCCGACGAGGACACGATCGCCGGTGTCGTACAGGTCGACACGCACGAAGTCGAGGCCCCGCCCCAGATCCGAGGCCCACTCCAACATCCGATCGAGGTTCGGGGGGCGGGGCCGGTCAGGATCGTCGGGGAGCGGGTAGACCCCTCTGCCTGCGATGAGGGACCAGTCGGGTCGCCTCAGCATCACACGGTGGTCAGTGAAGCGCCCCGTGTGGACCTCGATCATCGCCACCCGTCCGTCGAAGGTGTGCAACTTGTAGTCCGGAGGTGGAGAGGAGCCCTCCGCGCTGCGCAGAAGCTCCTCGGCAAGCAGACGTCGCCGAGTGCCCAGGTAGCTCCACTCGAGCTGGCCCCAGGCGTAATCGGTGGCCAGCCAGGACTCCGCCTCACGCAACTGGTCCGTCGACAGAACCTCACCCTCAGCCACGAAGGTCACCATCCCAGAGCCGTGGCTCGCCTTCAGCACGTACGGGCCCCTCCGTTCGCTGAACTGCGCCGGGCGCTCACCAACGGCCAGCAGTCGTGGGAGGCTCTCCGCTCCGAGGCGCTCGGCAACGTAGTCGCGCATCCGGAGCTTGTCGGAGAAGATCTGAAGCGCCGGGTCACGGACCCGCAAGCGTCGAAAGGCCACCTTGTCGTTGAACGTCATCCGGTCCCACGCTCGGAGTGAAAGCGGCTGACCCAACAGTCGCCTTGTCAGCCACTCGAGCCGGAGCACGACGTCAAACGACAGCATCCGGCGATGCGCCATCCGGCGGATCAGTGGACGGATGACATCACTCTGCCAGCGAGGATGGTGACCTTGCCGAATCATCCGGCAGTAGTGACGGACCCTGTGGACCTCACCACGGGCCCGGCCGACGAAACCGTGGTCGTGATCCTTAAACCGCTCGACACGCCCACCCATGGCGTCGCCTCCCCCTGCTCTGCCCTGATCTTACTCCGATCGGCACCGTGCTCCCGGGCATCGACGAGCCCGCCGGCTGTGGCACCATCCGGCGGTGCTCGCTGCCGACACGCTCGCCGACCTCCTCGGGGGCAGGCTCGAGGCTCCGCCGGACGCCCGCCTCGAGATCTCCGGCCTGGTCAGCGACTCGCGGGCGGTCACCCCCGGCGCGGGGTTCGTGGCCCTGCCCGGTGAGGTGATGGACGGTCACGCCTTCGTCGCCGACGCCACCCGGCGGGGCGCCGTCCTGGCGGTGGTCGGGGAGACCTTCAGGGTCGGGCCGGAGTCCCCACCGCTCCTGATCAGGGTCGGCGACACGGCCGCCGCGCTGCGCGCGGCCTGCACCCGCCGCCTGGCCGAGCTCGGGGCCACCGTGGTGGGGGTGACCGGCTCGGTCGGCAAGACCACCGCCAAGGAGATGTGCGCCCTGGCCCTGGCCGGCCGGCCCACCGCCAGGACCCCGGGGAACCTCAACACCTGGACCCAGATCCCGCTTCACGTGCTCAGCCTGGAGCCGCCGGTGGAGCGGCTGGTGGTCGAGATGGCCATGACCGCCCCGGGCGAGATCGCCGACCTCGCCGCCTTCACCCACCCGGCGGTGGGCCTGCTGCTCAACGTCGGCCAGGCCCACATCGGCAGGCTCGGCACCGAGGAGGCGATCGCCGCGGCCAAGGCGGAGCTGCTCGAGGCCCTTCCCTCCGGCGGCACCGCCGTGCTCAACGCCGACGATCCCCGCGTGGTCGCGGTGTCCTCCCGGAGCCCGGCCCCGATCCGCTGGTTCGGCGAGGTGAGTCCCGCGGCCGCCTGGCGGGTGGAGGAGGTGGAGGCGGGCGGGGTCCGGGGCAGCCGCGCCACCCTGGTCGGCCCGGACGGCCGCGCCCCGCTGCGGCTGCGGGCGCCAGGACGTCATCTCCTGCTCGACGCCGCGGCGGCGGCCGCGGTCGCCGCCGCTCTCGGGGTGGGGATCGCCGAGGCGGCGGAGCGGCTCGGTGAGTTCGCCCCCGCCGAGCACCGCGGCCGCGTCCTCGCCGGCCGGGCCGGCTCCACCATTCTCGACGACAGCTACAACAGCAGCCCCACCTCCCTGGCCGCCGCCCTCGAGGTGCTCCGGGGGAGCGGAGCCCCCGAGCGGCTCGCCATCATTGGCGACATGCTCGAGCTGGGCGATCGCACCCTCGCCGCCCACCGGGAGGCGGGGCGGCGCGCCGCCGGCGCCGCCACCCGGCTGATCGCGGTCGGCAGCCAGGCCGGGGTCATCGCCGGCTCGGCGGTGGCGGCCGGCATGCCCGCGGCCGCGGTCGAGGAGGCCGAGGACGCCGAGCGGGCAGCGGACCTCGCCCTGCCCCGTCTGGGCCCCGGCAGCGTGGTCCTGGTCAAGGCGAGCCGCGGGATCGGGCTCGACGCGGTCGTGGAGCGGCTCCTCCGGTGACCCGCGTCGCCGTCACCGCCGCCGCCTGCTTCGTGGCGGGTGTCTGCCTCTACCCGATCCTGATCACGATCCTGACCCGCGCCGGAGCGGGCCAGATGGTGCAGGCGTACAACCCGGCCACCCACCGCGCCAAGGCGGGGACGACGACCATGGGCGGCCTGCTCTTCTGCCTGATCGCGGTCGCCGCGTGGCTCGCCGCCGACCGGACCCAGGCCGGGTTCGTCATCGCCTACGCGCTCGTGGGCGGGGCGTCGGTGGGATTCCTGGACGACCTCGCCAACGTCCGCGGGCTCGGCTCACTCGGTCTCGACGTGCGCCAGAAGCTGGTCCTCCAGGTGGTGGTCGGGGTGGCGGTCGGTTTCGGCCTCCACGCGGCCGGCGCCACCACCCAGGCCCTCCCCTTCGCGGGGATGGTCGACCTCGGCTGGGCGATCGTCCCACTCGCCGCCATCGCGGTGGTGGCGACCACGAATGCGGTGAACCTGACCGATGGCGTCGACGGGCTGGCGGCGAGCTGCGTCGCCATCGCCCTGGGGGGAGCCGTCACCGCCGCGCTCTGGTACGGCGCGGGCGGCGCCGCGACCCTCGCCGCCGCCCTGCTCGGCACGGTCGTCGCCTTCCTGCTCTTCAACTGGCACCCCGCCCGGATCTTCATGGGCGACACCGGCGCCCTCGGCCTGGGGGCGGCGCTCACCGCGATCAGCGTCGAGGCCCGCCTGCTCTGGCTGCTGCCCCTGCTCGGCATCGTCTTCGCGGTGGAGACCGCCAGCGTCATCGTCAACGTCACCGCCATCACCCGCCTCCACCGGCGGGTGTTCCGGGCCAGTCCGCTCCACCACCACTTCGAGAAGATGGGGTTTCGCGAGGAGCCCCTGGTGCTGCTGTTCGCGGCCGGGGGCGCGGTTGCATTGGCCCTGACCCTGCTGACCGTGAATGCCGTCGCCTGACCTGGATTGGTGTGAGAGCCCCGGCAGGTCGGGTGGCGATGCTTCGCCACAACGCCGCCACTTGGGTGACAATGTCGGCCTGGCCTGATTCCCGCAACCGTCCCCCCCACGTCGCCGCACCGCAGGAGCCGAATGGCCGTCCCGACCGCACCGACGCGCAGCCTCGACCTGCCCATCCGCCGGGCCAAGGTCGAGCTCACACCGGCGACACGGGGCCTCGCCTCGGTCGACGGCTGGCTGTATGTCGCGGTCGCCGGGATCTGCGCCTTTGGCCTGGTGATGGTCTACAGCGCCTCCGAGGTGCTGGCCTACGAGCAGACCGGCAATCCGAGCTACTACTTCGAGCGCCAGGTCGCCTACATGGTGGTGGGCGCGATCGTGATGCTGGCTCTCGCCCGCCTCGACTACCACCACCTCCTGCGCTGGTCGCGACTGATCGCGCTGGTCACCGTCCTGCTCCTGCTCGCCGTGCTGGTGCCCCACGTCGGCTCGGAGGTCAACGGGGCGCGGCGCTGGTTCGACCTGGGCCTGATCGAGCTCCAGCCCTCGGCGGTGGCGGCCCTCTCGGTGATCATCGTGCTGGGCCGCTGGCTCAGCGATCGGGGCACCCTGATCCGGAGCTGGCGCGGGATCCGCGACTACGTGATCGTGCTGCTGGTCCCGGTGGGCCTGATCCTCGCCGAGAAGGACCTGGGCAGCACCATCGTGGTCGCCGCCGTCGGCGGCATCCTGCTCTTCCTGGCCGGGGCGCGCTTCCGGCACCTGGTCACGCTCCTCGCCATCGGGGCGGCGATCGGCTGGCTGACCGTCCTCGCCGAGCCCTACCGGATCAGCCGCCTCACCTGCTTTGGCCAGTCGCTGGTCAACAGCGATCCGCTCAACTCCTGCTGGCAGGGGATTCAGGCCCTCTACGGCCTGGGTCGCGGCGGACTGACCGGCGTCGGCCTGGGCAACTCCATCCAGAAGTACCTCTGGCTCCCCGAGGCCCACACCGACTTCATCTTCGCGATCATCGGCGAGGAGCTCGGCCTGATCGGGGCCGCGGCGGTGGTGCTCGCCTTCACCTTCCTGGCCTGGCGGGGGATCCGGGCCTCGCTGCGGGCTCCCGACCGCTTCGGGACGCTGCTCGCCGGGGGGATCACCGCCTGGGTCTGCATCCAGGCCTTCGTCAACGTGGCCGCGGTCACGGTGCTCATCCCCACCACCGGCATCCCGTTGCCCTTCATCAGCTACGGGGGGACCGCGCTGGTCATGAACCTGGCCGCGATGGGGATACTCTGCAACGTGTCGGCGCAGGGCCGGCGTCAGGGGTCCCCGGAGAAGCGCAGCTTCTCTGGGGTGGTTCGTCAGGGGTCCCCGGAGAAGCGCAGCTTCTCTGGGGTGGTTCGTCAGGGGTCCCCGGAGAAGCGCAGCTTCTCTGGGGTGGTTCGCCAGGGGGCGCTCAGTCGTGCGGACGTTGATCGCCGGGGGCGGGACGGGGGGACACCTGACCCCGGCGCTGGCGGTCGCCGAAGAGTTGCGCGCCGCTGACCCGGCGGGCGCCGTGCTCCTGGTGGGCCGTCGCGGCGGCGTCGCCGAGGCCCTGGTCGAGCGTGCCGGTGTCCCCCTGGAGACCCTGGAGATCCGCGGGCTCGACCTCGCCCAACCGGCATCGCTCGCCGGCTTCGGGCTCCGCCTGCCCCGGGCGGTGCGGGAGGCCCGCCGATTGATCCGCCGCTTCGGCCCCGACGTGGTGGTGGGTGCCGCCGGGTACGTCTCGGTGCCGGTGGTGCTGGCCGCCCGGCGCGAGCACGTCCCGGTCCTGCTCCTCGAGCAGAACGCCGTCCCCGGGCGGGCCACCCGGCTCCTGGCCCGCCGCGCCGCCGGGGTCGCCGTCTCCTTCCCCGGGACGGCCCGCCGCCTGCGGGGGCGGGGCGCGGAGGTGACCGGCAACCCGGTCCGGCAGGAGTTCCGGGAGGGGGTGCCCCCCCTCGGTGACCGCCCCCGGCGGCTCCTGGTGTGGGGAGGCTCGCAGGGAGCCCGGCGCATCAATCGGGCGCTCTGCGACTGCGCCCCGCGCCTGCTCCGCGACCATCCCGAGCTGGAGATCACCCATCAGTGCGGCCGGCTCGACGAGGCCGAGGTCCTGGCCGTGCGCGCCCGCCTCGTCCCCGAGCTGCAGCGGCGCTGGGAGGTGGCCCCCTTCTACACCGACGTGGCCGCCCGGGTGGCCGCCGCCGACCTGGTGGTGATGCGCGCCGGCGGCTCGTCGCTCGCCGAGGTGAGCGCCCTGGGTCGCCCCATGCTGGTGGTCCCCTATCCCCACGCCGGGGACCACCAGCGGCACAATGCCGCCCCCTACGTGGAGGCGGGGGCCGCCATGCTCCTCCCCGATGCCGAGTGCGACGGCGAACGGCTCCAGGGCATGGTGGAGAAGGTGCTGGGCGACACCGGGCGCTGGCGGGAGATGGCCGCGAAGAGCCGGGCCATGGGCCGGCCGGAGGCGACGGCGAACGTGGTGGCGATGATCCGGCGCCTGGCGGCCGCCGGGGCCGGCGGGAGGCGCCCCCGTGCCGGCTGAGCCGGGCTCCGCGCCGATCTCCGCCCCGATCTCGGCGACGTCCGGCGCGGCGGCGGAGCCTCCCCGCCACGTCCACTTCCTGGGGATCTGCGGCTATGCGGTGAGCGGCGCCGCCATCCTCGCCAAGCAGCTCGGCCACACCGTCACCGGCAGCGACGAGCACGCCTACCCGCCGGTCTCCGACATCGTCACCGCGGCGGGGATCCCCTGGGAGAACCGGCACGACCCGCGCAACCTCGACCGCTGGGGGGTCCCCGACCTGGTTGTCGTCGGCAACCAGGTGCGGCCCCTCAACGAGGAGTGGCTGGAGGCGAAGCGCCGCGGGCTGCCGCTCTCCAGCGAGGTCGCGTTCTTCGTCTCCCTCACCGAGGGGAGGCTCCGGCTAGCGGTGTGCGGAACCCATGGCAAGACCACGACCACGGCGCTGCTCATCCACATGCTGGCCCGCTGCGGGATGGACCCCGGCTTCCGGCTCGGCTCGACCTCCCTGGACCTGGGGGGGAGCGCCCGGCTGGGGACCGGCCCCTTCGTCTTCGAGGGCGACGAGTACACCACCGCCCCCTGGGACCCGCGACCCAAGTTCCTCCACATGCGCCCGTTGGCAGCCTGCGTCACCCGGCTGGAGTGGGACCACCCCGACGTGTACCCGTCCCCGGAGGCTTACCGCGAGCCCTTTGTCCAGCTCGCCGAGTCGATGCCCCCCGACGGGCTGCTGGTGCTCTGCGGCGACGACCCCGAGGTGCTCGCGCTGGGTGGCCGCGCCGCCTGCCGGGTGAGCGTGTACGGAGAGGACGAGGGCGCCGACTGGCGGGTGACCCGGCTCGGCGACGACGGTTCCGTGCAGCGGTTCCGGGTCGACTGCCATGAGCTGGCGGTCCCCGAGGTGGCCCTCACTTTTCCTGGCCGGCACAATGCGCTCAACGCCACTGCGGCCCTGGCTCTCGCCACGTTCGCGGCTGCCCCGATCGAGGCATGCGTCGCCGCCTGCGCCGACTTCCGGGGGCCCGCCCGCCGCTTCGAGATCCTGGGGACGGCCGGCGGGGTCACCGTCGTCGACGACTACGCCCATCACCCGACCGAAGCCTGGGCCGCCATCAACGCCGCCCGAGCCCGCTTCGGCCGGGCGCGGATCATCGCCGTCCACACCCCCCACACCTACTCCCGCACCCGGACCCTCCTCGAGGACTACCGGCGCAGCTTCGAGGAGGCCGACGTGGTCGTCCTGGGCCCCGTCGAGGCGGCCCGGGAGCGCGGCCAGCCGGCCACCGTCTCGTCCGCTGACGTCGCCGCCCGGGTCACGGCGCGGGAGGTTCACCTGGTCGAGAGCAGCGACGAGGGGGTGGAGCTGCTCCTCCAGCTGGCCCGACCGGGCGATGTCATCGTCGTCCTCTCCCTGGGCGGCTTCGACAAGATCGCCCGCCGCGTCCACGCGGCGCTGGGGGAGCGCGACGCCAGGGTTCCCCGTGGCTGACCCGTGGCTCGCCGAGGAGCCGGGCATCCGGCGCGACGAGCCGCTCTCCCGCCACAGCGTGTACGGCATCGGAGGTCCGGCCGACTGGTACCTGCGGGTACGTGACGCCACCCACCTCGCCGGGCTGATGCGGCGCTGCCACGCGACCGGGACCCCGGTGACCGTCATCGGCGCCGGCAGCAACAGCCTGGTGCTGGACGGCGGCATCCGCGGCCTGGTGGTCGAGCTCCCGCGTGGCCGGCTCCGCCGGGTGTCCGGCGAGGTCATCGAGCTCCCCGGCGGGGCCATGATGCCCCGGGCCGCGCTGGACTGCGCCGCCCAGGGCCTGGGTGGCCTGGAGTTCGCGATCGGCGTGCCCGGCACCTGCGGCGCCTCGGTGCGGGGCAACGCCGGGGCCTTCGGGACCGAGGTCAAGGACGTCCTGCTCGATTGCGACGCGCTGGCCCCCGACGGGTCGGAGAGCACTCTCAGCGCCCCGCAGCTGGGCTTCGCCTACCGCGATTCGCGGCTCAAGCACGACCTCGCCGGCCACGTGGTGGTCGCCGCCCGGCTCCGTGTCCACGAGGACCTGCCGATGGTGGTCCGGGCCCTCACCGACGCGATCCAGGCCGAGCGCAGGGCGACCCAGCCGTACGACGAGCGCAGCCTGGGCAGCATGTTCACCAACCCCCCGGGGGACCACGCCGGCCGGCTGATCGACGCTGCCGGGCTCAAGGGGGCGCGGGTCGGCGGGGCCGAGGTCTCCCTGAAGCACGCCAACTTCGTGATCAACGCCGGCGGCGCCTCCGCCGCCGACGTGCTGGCGCTCTGCGACCTCATCCAGCGAACCGTCGCGGAGCAGTTCGGCGTTCACCTGGTACCGGAGATCGCCGTGCTCGGCGATCCGGTGCGGAGGATTGGTTCATGAGTGCGGGTTGGTGTCGGGGCGCCTCGATGAGCCTGCGCATCGCCGCCGCCTGCTCAAACCCCCCTTCGACGACGTGCCCCGTCGCCCCTCCCGGAGCGCACCGATGACCCTTCGCATCGCCGTGGTGTGCGGCGGTCCCAGCCCCGAGGTCGAGGTGTCGCGTCTCTCGGCGTCCCAGGTCGCGGGTGCGCTGCGGTCCCGCGGGCACCAGTGCACGACGATCGAGGTGGACGCCGAGCTGTGGCCCGCGCTCCAGGCCGGCGGCTTCGACTGCGTCTTCATCGCCGTCCACGGCCGTTGCGGCGAGGACGGGACGGTCCAGGGGGTCTGCGAGCTGCTCGGTCTCCCCTACACCGGCAGCGACCTCCTCGCCACCGCCCTCTGCTTCGACAAGGTCGCCGCCAAGCGCCTCTTCGTCACCGAGGGGATCGGCACCCCCGCGTGGCGCACGATTCCGGCCGTTCCTGCCGACCCTGGCGAGATCGAGCGCGCGATGGCGAGCGCCGCCTCCGAGCTTGGCTACCCGCTGGTTGTCAAGCCCCGCCATGGCGGGTCGACGATCGGGCTGTCGATCGTCCGCCAACGAGACGGATTGGTTCCCGCGTGGGAGACCGCCGCGGCCTTTGGCGAGGTGCTCTGCGAGAGATTCGTCGCCGGGATCGAGGTCACGGTGGGAATCCTGGGGGATAATCCCCCTCGGGCCCTGCCGACCCTCGAGATCGTCTCCGAACGTCCCCTCTACGACTATGCAGCGAAGTACACCGCGGGTCAGAGCCACCATGTCATCCCCGCCCGCCTCCCCGAGGAGGGGCGTCGCGGCTGCCAGGACGCGGCGCTCCGGGCGCATCGCGCCCTCGGCTGCCGCGACCTCTCCCGGGTGGACGTCATCGTGGACGCCGAGGGCGTCCCCTGGGTGCTGGAGGTGAACGCCATCCCCGGCCTTACCGAGCTGTCGCTGCTCCCCGATGCCGCCCGGGCCGCGGGCATCTCCTTTCCCGAGGTGTGCCAGGGGCTCGTCGACGCGGCCCTGGCCCGGTCCGGGAGGGCTCCGGGATGATCGAGGCTCCGAAGCGCGGTGCGGGGGACTCCGACCTGGTGACCCGGCACCGCGTCCGGGTGCGCGCCGTCGCGACTGCCATCGCGGACCGGCCGTCGACGGCTCGTCGCCTCGAGGTGCCCCCGGAGATGGAGCTGCGCGGAACGGTGCGGCAGCGGCGCGGCTCGCCCCAGCTCCCGGCGCCGGCGCGCGAGCGGCCGGAGCACCGCCGGTGGGTGACGGCCCTGGTCCTGCTCGCCGAGCTCGGAGTGCTCGCCGCCGCCTTCTGGGCTCCCATCTTCCGGGTGACCTCGGTCAGCGTCACCGGCACCCGCTTGCTCGACTCCGCCCAGGTGGTGCGCGCCGCGGACGTGTCGCAGAGCATCTTCCTGCTCAACGGCGACGCCGTCGCCGCGCGGGTCCGCTCCATCCCCTGGGTGGAGTCGGTGACCGTGACCACCGCCCTCCCGGCCAGCGTCCGGATCGCCGTCAGAGAGTGGCCGCCGATGGCGCGCGTGATCCGCGACGGCGTGGAGTACGCACTCGCCGCCCAGGGCGCCAGCCTGCGGCTGACCGGGGCCCAGGCCGCCTCCCTCTACAACGTCCCGCTCCTCCTCGACCTCAGACCGCCCTCGATCCGGACCGCGGTCACGCCTCAGCTGATCAGCGTGCTCGGCTCCGCCGCGTCCCACTTCCCGAGCGTCTTCGGGGTGCACGTGGTCGCCTACGAGTGGGACCAGACCGGCACCTTCTCGCTCTGGACCGGCGCCGGCTGGCAGGCGGTGCTGGGCGACATCGGCCTCCCCGGCGCGATCGGCGCCATCCCCGGCCAGCTCTCGGCCCTCAGCGTGCTGCGCAGCGCCCTCAGCTTCACCCATCCCACCTTCGGCTACGTCGACCTCGAGGACCCGGCCACCCCCTCGGTGGGCGGCACCCCGGGGCTGCCGTCCCAGGTGACCGCGGCGCTGCTGCAGCACCTGGTGCGCTGATCGTCGGCGCACCGGGCGGTCTCCCGTGCGGATAGGGCGGCTCGTTCCGGCGCGCTAGCCACGGGGCGCGACTGCTCGCATGGGCTGTCGGTCACATGCGCCAAATACACTGTCACTGCGCAGGACTGACGCGGGTGTCGCGGATTCGGGTAACGTGATTCTCGGGGGTCGGCCACTGTGGGCCGTCGATCATTTGGGGGAATGACCGTGGGATTCATGGACAAGATGCGTTCGGTCGTGGGCGGGGTGTCACCGGCGCTGATGCAGAACGGGACGCTCGCGCGCGGCGAGGTCCTCTCCGTGAAGATGACGGGGATGAGCGTCTCGCGCGGCGACCAGGTGGCGACCGAGAAGCAGGTATCAGCCCGGGCGCTCCCAGGGCCGGGCCGCCAGCAGCGCGGAAAGGATCGCGCGCGTCGCCGGTGAGCGGTTCATGGTGTAGAAATGGATGCCCGGCGCTCCCGCTCTGAGCAGCTCGGCGCACTGCAGGGTGGACCAGGCGACGCCCAGTTCCAGCACGGCCTGGGGGTTGTCGCGGCGGCTCTCGAAGGCGGCGAGCAGCTGCTCGGGGATCCTGACCCGCAGCCGGGCGATGAAGCCGTGGAGCTGGCTCACGCTGGTGATGGGCATGATCCCGGGGATGATCGGCACGGCCACCCCGGCGGCCCGCGCGGACGCGACGAAGTCGAAGTACGCCCGGTTGTCGAAGAAGAGCTGGGTGATCAGGTACGAGGCTCCCCGATTCACCTTCTCCCGGGTCCAGCGCAGCTCGTCGGCGAGGGAGGCCGACTCCAGGTGGGTCTCGGGGTAGCAGGCGGCGCCCACGCAGAGGTCGTACGAGCCGGTGACCAGCCCGACCAGGTCCGAGCCGTGGGCCAGCCCGTCGGGCTCTGGCGCGAAGGTGTTCTGGCCCCGCGGGGGATCGCCGCGCAGGGCCAGCACGTTCTCGATCCCGGCGGCGACGATGCGGCGGAGGACCTCGTGCAGCTGCGCGCGGCTGCTGCCCACGCAGGTGAGGTGGGCGACCGGTGTCATCTCCAGCTCGCGCTGGATGCGCTCGACCAGCTCCACCGTCAGCGCCCGGGTGCTGCCGCCGGCACCGTAGGTGACCGAGACGAAGCCGGGGTCCAGCTCGCCAAGGGCAGCGATGGTGGCGAAGAGGGCGGCGACCCCGTCGTCGTCCCGGGGCGGGAAGAACTCGAAGCTGAAGTTGGGCCTGCGCGCTTCGAGGAGGTCGGCGACGCGCATCGTGCCGCCATGGTGCCAGAGAGGCGCTGCGCCGTGGGGGACGGAGGAACCGAGTCCGCGGTTGGGGCCCCGATCCAGTCGGGCGGACGGAGACGAGCTCTCGCAGACCATCGTCGAGGGTGGCCTTCTCAAGCAATTCGTGACGAAATATTCGTCACGAATGATCGGCCATGTCCCGAATTCGAGGGACACCTCAGTGCGGTCAATCGCAGCTCCCCGTGCCAGGCTGGGCCAGGGCGGTCGAGCGTCGCTTCAGGCGTGAGCGGTGCTTGCCCTCGCCCCTGGTGAGGGGCCTCGCGACCAACCGCGCGGTTGCATCGCCGGTGACCCGGTGCTACGGTGAGGTTCGCTTCAGCGGCCCGATGGGGAGCCGCGAGCGTCGAGGCCTCGCCAGCAAGGTGCAGTCGCGAGGCCTCGTTCGTGTTTCGGCGCCGGTGCGCCTGCGCTGAATCGACGTCGCCAGCCCGTGGCCGACGGCCTCCTCCCGGCCCTCACGGACGTGCGCGGCGGCCATCCGGATGGTACGATCCTGGGTGGCGGCACCTCGTCCTCCACAACCAACATCTTGTGCCCCCCGCCGCTGCAAACCCGACATCTTGCGGTTTCGCGGTGGAAAAGCCTTCCCCTGCGGTATTGCCCCGGCTATACTCCAAAGTCAATGTGAGCCGTCCCCGCCACGTCTTTGCGCTCGACATGGGAACCACCAAGGTCTGCTGTGCCGTTGCCGACCTCGAATCGGCGGGGCTCAGGGTCCTCGGGGTCGGCGAGGCGATCTCCCGGGGGATCCGGAAAGGCTCCATCATCGAGATCGATCGCGCCGCCGAGGCGGTGGCCGAGGCTGTCGACCTGGCCGAGCAGATGGCCGGGCTCGCCATCGACTCGGCGGTGGTCGGGCTGGCCGGTGGCCACATCACCTCCCAGAACAGCCGCGGGGTGGTCGCGGTCGCGGCCGGCCGGCGTGAGGTCGGCCTCCAGGACGTCGGGCGGGCCATCGATGCGGCCCGGGCCGTATCGGTCCCCAGCGACCGGCGGATCCTCCACGTCCTGCCCCAGCAGTTCACCATCGACGGCCAGGACGGTGTGCGTGACGCGATCGGGATGTCCGGGAGCCGGCTCGAGGTGGACGCCCACATCGTCACCGGGGCGACGACGGCCATCCAGAACGTGGTCAAGGTCGTCCACAAGGCCGGGCTGGACGTCGACGACCTGGTGCTCCAGGTCCTCGCCTCGGCGGAGGCGGTGGTGACCGAGGACGAGCTGGAGCGGGGGGTGGTGGTGGTGGACGTCGGCGGGGGGACCACCGACGTGGCCGTCTTTGCGCGGGGCAGCATCATCCACACCGCCGTCCTCCCGGTGGGGGGCAACCACGTCACCGGCGACCTCGCCGTCGGGCTCCGCTGCGACCTGGACACCGCCGAGGTGGTGAAGCGGAGCTTCGGCCACTGCCTCCAGCTCACCCTTCCCGCCGATGCCCAGGTGACCCTCACCCCGATGGGCTACGACGAGCCGGTCAATGTCCCCCAGCGCTACCTGGCCGAGATCATCGGCCCGCGGGCCCGGGAGATGGCTCAGTTGATCGGCGCCCAGATCGAGATGGCGGGCCCCCCGTCGCTCTTCTCGGGGGGGGTCGTCCTCACCGGGGGCGGAGCGTTGCTGCGCGGCTTCGGTGAGATGGTCCAGAGCGTCACCGACCTTCCCGCCCGGGTGGCGGCTCCCACCGGGGTGAGCGGGATGAACGACGAGATCCAGGGCCCCGACCACTCCACCGTGGTGGGGCTGCTCCGCTGGGCGGCACGCTCCGGCGGCCGGCCGGCGGCGCGGCGTCTCAGCGGTGGGAACGGCCACATGCACCTTCGTGGCCGCCCCCAGACCCATGTCACGGCGACCCAGGCCCCGGCCCAGGGCGGCGACCCGGTGGGCGCCCGCCTCGGACGCTGGCTTCGAGAGCTCTTCTGAACGGCAGCACCACCACGGCGGAATCAGAACCATGAATGAGAGAGAGCGCGAGCTGCGCCGGATGACCCAGGAGTTCCTGGCCCGATCGGGCAGCGGTGAGGCGCGACAGCGCGAGGAGGATGCGATGGCAGACCTGGACCGGACCACCGAGGGCCACGCGCGCATCCGGGTGGTGGGGGTCGGCGGCGGGGGCACCAACGCCGTGAACCGGATGATGCGGGGCAACCTGAAGGGCGTCGAGTTCATCGCCCTCAACACCGACCACCAGGCGCTCATGCAGTCGGCCGCCCAGCACAGGATCCGGATCGGTGCCAAGGTCACCCGCGGCCTGGGCGCCGGTGGCGACCCCCAGAAGGGGCACGATGCGGCCGAGGAGTCGCGCGACGAGCTGACCAAGGCCCTCAGCGACTCCGACATGGTGTTCGTGACCGCGGGCATGGGCGGCGGGACCGGCACCGGGGCCGCCCCGATCGTCGCCGAGATCGCGCGCGAGAGCGGGGCGCTCACCATCGGCGTGGTGACCAAGCCCTTCCGCTTCGAGGGGATGCGCCGCCAGCGGATCGCGGAGGAGGGGATCGCCGTCCTGCAGGAGCGGGTCGACACCCTCATCACCATCCCCAACGAGCGGTTGATGCAGGTCGTCGACAAGAAGACGACCCTGTCCGAGGCATTCAAGGTCGCCGACGACGTGCTCCGCCAGGGCGTCCAGGGGATCAGCGACCTGATCGTCTACCCCGGGCTGATCAACCTCGACTTCGCCGACGTCAAGGCGATCATGTCGGGGCAGGGAGCGGCCCTGATGGGCATCGGCTTCGGGACCGGGGACACCCGGGCCGCCGACGCCGCCCGCGACGCGGTGGCCAGCCCGCTGCTGGAGACGACCATCGCCGGCGCCAAGGGGATCCTGCTCAACATCACCGGCGGCAAGGACCTCACCCTCTACGAGGTCAACGAAGCCGCCCAGCTGGTCAGCGAGTCCGCGGACAAGGACGCCCAGATCATCTTCGGCACGGTCATCGACGAGAGCATCAAGGACGAGGTCAAGATCACCGTCATCGCCACCGGCTTCACCGGCCACATCGACGTCATCGGCACCCTCGCCTACGAGCCCCAGGCCCGGCCAGTGGCCCAGGAGCGTCCCGCCTTCGCCATGTCCCAGCGCCACATCCTGCCGGGCAACCCCGACGACCTGGACATTCCGGCCTTCCTGAGGGACAGAAGGTAATAGACACTTTCGTCAATAACTGGAGGATGCTTGCGGGCCGGCCCGCGCGCGACTGTGGACGATGAGGTGCCCCTTCTGTTCATCGGTCGACTCCAAGGTCGTGGACTCCCGCGACACCGAGACCGGGGTCCGGCGCCGCCGTGAGTGCCTCTCCTGCGGCAAGCGCTTCACCACCTACGAGCGGATCGAGGCGACCCCGCTCTGGGTGCTCAAGAAGGATGGGAGGCGCGAGGAGTTCAGCCATCAGAAGCTCCTCGGTGGGTTGGTGATCGCGAGCAAGAAGCGCGATGTCGCCCCCGAGCGCCTGGCGGCGCTGGTGGACGAGGTGGAGAACCAGCTGCGCGGCGAGCACCTCTCCGAGGTGCCGTCGCAGATCGTGGGCGAGATGGTGATGCAGCGCCTGCGGGAGATCGACGAGATCGCCTACGTCCGGTTCGCCTCGGTGTACCGCTCCTTCAAAGACGTCGCCGAGATGCGGGCCGAGATCGAGGACGTCCTCACCAATCCCCTGCCGGCCCGCCGCCCCCCGGCTCGCCGGACCCGTCCGGCCGGCAAGGAGGAGGAGCTGGCCCTCGACCTGGGCAAGTAGGGATGACGGCCGGGGCGCCCATCGCGCTGCCATCCTCTCTCCTCGCCGCGCTTCGCGATCGGGACGAGGTGCTGGTCACCTCGCGCGCCGGGACCAGGACGGGGACGGTGCGGATGAGCTTCGCGGTGGCCCCGCCCGGCGTCGTCTACCTGCTCACCAGCGCCTTCTCTCGCAAAGCGTTGAGATGGCAGCGAGACCCGTGGGTGCGGCTGGCCGTGCCAGGAACCGGCGTGGCCGCCGAGGCGGTGGCCCACCGGGTCGGGGCGGAGGAGATGGATCCAGCCGCTGAGGCGATCATCGTCGAGCGTTTCGCCACCGCCGGAGCCACCACGCCGGAATCTCTCCGGCAGCTGCTGGAGGTGGGAACCCACCTGCTCCTCCGTATCGATGGGGGTTCGGCCGGCTCCCCGGTCCGGCTCTCACCCCCCGGCTGAGCGAGAGCCGTCGAGCTCATCGCGGGGGGGGGAGGCGAATCGGCGGTGGCCATTTGGTAATCTCAATGCGGCAGGGTGCGCCCAGAGGGGAGCCCGCTCTGCGGGGCAGGCTGGGTGGTCTGCGGTGCGGAGCTCTCCCGAGGGTGCCGGTCACCAACCTGGACCCGCTCACGAGGAGACGTCCCCGATGCCCAGACCGGTCGGAAGGCTCATGTGCGCAGTGGCAGCCATGCTCCTGCTGGCGGCGTGCGCGCCTCCGGCGACGAGCCCGCCCGCGCGGAGGCTGGTGCTTTCGAGTCCGTCCCCGTCGTGCTGCGGGGAGGTTCCGACCGGCCAGACACCCACCGCGACACCGACGCCGTCCGGCACGGCTCTGCCCTCCAGCTCTGCTGCATCCGACGGGCACGAGCCGCGCGAGACGCCCACTCCGACATCGGGGCCCCCTCACTCGCCCCCGCCTGCCCAAGCGGCCACGCCCACCCCCACCGCTGCGCCGACACCGACGTCGAGCGGCGAGCCGCACGTGATGGTGATCATGGAGGAGAGCCAGAGTTACGCTGCCACGCTGGGCAGCTGCGGCTCCGGCTCTCCCGACCCCTACTGGTGCTCGTTGGCTTCTCAGTACGCCTCGCTCACCGACTGGACGGCCGTCGAGGAGCCTTACAGCCTCCCCAACTACCTGGCGATGACCGGCGGCTCCACGCAGGGCTGCACCGACGATACCTGCTCGTCGCCGGATGCCATAAGCGCGGAGGACCTGGGCGGCCAACTCACCCAGGCTGGTATCCCTTGGACTGCCTACATGGAGTCGATGCCGTCAGCCTGTGACACCGACCACAGCGACGGCTCCGACCCCGACGAGTACGCGGGCTGGCATGACCCCTTCGTCTACTACCAGGACGACATGCCGCCGAACGCCTGCAACGTCCTCCGTTACCCGGGCGTCTCCTCCATGGTCACGACCCTGGACTCGGCCGGGGCCCCCGACTTCGTGTGGATCACCCCGAACCTGTGCCACGACGGTCACGACCAGTGCGGCCCCGGCGAGTCACAGCAGATTGACTCGTGGCTGAAGGCCACCCTGCCGTCGGTGCTCTCCTCCGCCTGGTTCGCTGCCGACGGCACCGTGATCATCACCATGGACAACGGCCCGCTGACCACTGGGACCGGCGGACCGATCCCGACCACCGTGATCTCGGCCAACGCCGAGGGTAAGGGCAACGTGGCGATCGCCGGTGACCACTTCGGCACCCTCCGATCGATCGAGGAGGTGTACGGGCTACCCCTCCTGGGGCACGCATCAGACTCGGCCAACGGCGACCTGAGCCAACTCTTCGGGTAGCGCTCGTCGAGACGGCTCGTACGGCGGCGAGCTCGGTAGGCGCCGCGCGGCGCGCCCGGATCGCGGGGCAGAGGGCGAACCGGCTACGGATCGGGCCACCGGCCTACGATGGCCGACATGCCGGAGACCAGGGCCATCTCCTCGGCCGCCGAGATCGCCGAACGCCTCGCTGCCGTCCGGCGGCGGATCGCCGGTGCCGCCGAGCGCGCCGGCCGGGATCCCGACTCGGTCCGGCTGATCGCCGTCACCAAGACGGTGGCGCCGCAGCGCATCGCGGAGGCGGTGGCGGCGGGGGTCACCGAGATCGGCGAGAACCGGGTCCAGGAGGCGCGGCTCAAGCACGCCACCGTCCCTGCCGGCCTCCGCTGGCACCTGGTCGGCCACCTCCAGACCAACAAGGCCATCCTCGCCGCCCAGCTCTTCGACACCGTCCATTCCCTCGATTCGGAGCGGGTCGGGGCGGCGCTCTCCGGGCATCGCGACCCCGGGCACGGACCGCTCCAGAGCTTGGTCGAGGTGGACTTCACCGGCATCGCCGGCAGGACAGGGGTCCCGCCGGACGGCGCCGCGGAGCTGCTGCGCGCACTCGCGGCGCTTCCGGGCCTGAGTGTGTCAGGTCTCATGACCATCGCCCCCTTCGGCGACCCCGCGCCCGCCCGCGCGTGCTTCCGCCGGCTCCGCGAGCTGCGCGACCGGCTCCAGGCGGAGCTGGGGCTCGAGCTCCCGGAGCTGTCGATGGGGATGAGCGACGACTTCGAGCTGGCGGTGGGGGAGGGGGCGACGATGGTCCGTCTCGGCCGGGTGATCTTCGGGGAGCGGCCGTCCGCGGGGGTGGGGCACCCGGGCTGATCGTTATCCTTGCCCGACAATGGCCGCCGTCCCACGCTTCGCCGCCGTCGACAGCCGGGCCCAGCTCGCCGAGGGCGAGATCGCCGTCCTCGACCTCTGGAAGCGCACCGACGTCTTCCGGCGCAGCCTCGAGCTGCGCCAGGACGGCGAGCCCTACGTCTTCTACGAGGGGCCTCCCACCGCCAACGGCAAGCCCGGCATCCATCACGTCCTGGCCCGCGCCTTCAAGGATCTCTTCCCGCGCTACCGATCGATGTGCGGGTACTCCGTCGAGCGCAAGGGAGGCTGGGACACCCACGGGCTCCCGGTGGAGCTGGAGGTGGAGAAGTCGCTCCACATCAGCGGCAAGAAGCAGATCGAGGAGTTCGGCGTCGCCCGGTTCAACGACCTCTGCCGGGAGTCGGTCCAGGAGTACATCGGCGAGTGGGAGGCGATGACCGACCGGCTCGGCTTCTGGATCGACATGGGCAACCCCTACCGCACCTACGATGGGACCTACATCGAATCGGTGTGGTGGAGCCTCCAGCAGCTCTGGGCCCGGGACCTGCTCTACCAGGGCTACAAGGTCACCCCCTACTGCCCCCGCTGCCAGACCTCGCTCTCCTCGCACGAGCTGTCGCAGGGCTACCAGGACGACGTGCCCGACCCCTCGGTTTACGTGAAGTTCCGGCTCATCGGTGCGGAGGACGTCTCCCTGCTGGCCTGGACCACTACCCCCTGGACCCTGCCCGGCAACGTCGCGCTCGCGGTCCACCCCGACGCCGTCTACGTCGAGGTCGAGCAGCAGGGGGAGAGGCTGATCCTCGCCCGGGAGCGCCTCGAGGTTCTCGACGGCGGCTACGCGATCACCAGCGAGATGCCGGGCCGCGACCTGGTCGGCCGCAGCTACGAGCCGCTCTTCACCGACATGCTCCCCGAGGGCAGGGCGTTCGTCGTGCTGGCGGCCCCGGAGATGGTGTCGATGGAGGAGGGAACGGGGATTGTCCACACCGCCTCCGCTTACGGAGAGGCGGACCTCGAGTTGTGCCAGAGGGAGGGTGTGGCGGTCCGCCACGTGGTCGGCCTCGACGGGCGCTTCCTGGACGGTCAGGCCCGGTACCGCGGCCTCTTCGTGAAGGATGCGGACCCCCGGATCGTCGCCGATCTGAAGGCCGAGGGCCGGCTCTACAAGTCCGGCCAGGTCCGCCATTCCTATCCGTTCTGCTGGCGCTGCGACACCCCGCTCCTCTACTACGCGCTCACCTCCTGGTTCATCCGGACCACCCAGGTGAAGGAGCGGCTGATCGAGAACAACCGGAGCGTGAACTGGCAGCCGGCGCACGTCCGCGACGGCCGCATGGGCAACTGGCTGGAGAACCTGGTCGACTGGAATCTCTCGCGGAGCCGCTACTGGGGAACGCCGCTGCCGATCTGGGTCTGCGAACGGTGCGATGCGCGCCGCTGCGTCGGCAGCGCCGCCGAGCTGGGGCTCACCGTCCAGGACGACCTGCACAAGCCGCACATCGACGAGGTTCTTCTCCGCTGCGAGCGGTGCGGCGGAGTGATGCGCCGCGTCCCCGACGTCATCGACGCCTGGTACGACAGCGGCGCCATGCCCTTCGCCCAGGTCCATTACCCCTTCGGGAACCAGGAGCGCTTCGCCCGCCGTCACCCTGCCGACTTCATCTGCGAGGCGATGGACCAGACCCGGGGATGGTTCTTCTCCCTGCTCGCCGAGAGCACCCTGCTCTTCGACAAGCCCGCCTACCGCAATGTGATCTGCCTCGGCCTGGTCCTCGACAAGGACGGCCGCAAGATGTCGAAGCGGATCGGCAACATCATCGATCCGACCCAGACCTTCGCCGAGCTGGGCGCCGACGCCACCCGCTGGTACTTCTACAGCGCGGTGGCGCCGGGGAGCGACTACCGGGTGTCGCCCGATCTGATCCGCGACGTGGTCCGCCGCTTCGTGCTGACCCTCTGGAACACCTACAAGTTCTTCTGCGAGTACGCGCGCCTCGACGGCTATGACCCGGACGCCGCGCCCGACGGCGGGGCGGCCGTTCCCGCCGGCCGGCGTCCCGAGCTCGACCGCTGGTGCCTCGCCCGCCTCGCCGAGTGCGTCGACGGGGTGCGCCGCGCTCTCGACGGCTACGACGCCACCGCCGCCACCCGGACCATCGAGCTGTTCGTCGAGGACCTCTCCAAGTGGTACGTGCGCCGCTCGCGGCGGCGCTTCTGGAAGTCGGCCGACGTCACCGACGCCGACAAGGGCTCCGGCTATGCCACCCTGTACACGGCGCTCCAGACCCTCTCGCGGCTGATCGCTCCGTTCATGCCCTTCCTGGCCGAGAGGCTGTACCGCAACCTGAGCGGCCACGAGACCGGCGGGGCGGCGGCGGGTGTCCCCGACTCGGTGCATCTCACCGACTACCCCGAGGCGGACGCGAGCTGGCGCGACCCCGCCCTCCTCGAGGAGATGGCCCGGCTGCGGCGCCTGGTCGAGGACGGGCTCGGGGTGCGCGAGGGCGCCGGGCTCGGTGTCCGGCAGCCCCTGGCTTCAGCGACCGTCCGGGGCAGACGGCTCTCCGCCGAGCTGGAGGCGATCTTCGCCGACGAGCTGAACGTGAAGGCGGTGACCTACGCCGGGCCTGGCGGGGACGACCACGAGGGGGTCAGCCTGGACACCACCGTCACCGACGATCTGCGCCTGGAGGGGCTGTTCCGCC
Organism: Candidatus Dormibacteria bacterium; assembly: GCA_049511615.1. Classification (GTDB taxonomy): domain Bacteria; phylum Chloroflexota; class Dormibacteria; order Aeolococcales; family Aeolococcaceae; genus Changshengia. The sequence continues at coordinate 26,401 of JBEKXW010000018.1, forward strand.
ACGTCTCCCGCAAGGTCAACGACCTCCGCAAGCAGGCCGCCCTCGCCCTCGACGATCGCATCCAACTCCGGGTGGAGGCGGACGGCGATCTTCGCCAAGCCATCGAGACCCATCGTGACCACCTCATGGCCGAGGTGCTGGCCACCGAGATCAGCTTCGGCCGCGGTGAGGTTATCAGCGAGTGGTCGGGGAAGATCGGCGGGGAGCCGTGCTGGCTGGGCGTGAGCCGTTGAGCCCCGTCGATCCAACCCGCGCGGCGCAGCACGAGCCGGCGCCGGTCGATGCCGCAAGCGCGGCGGCAACGGGGCCGCCGCGGCTCGATGATGGGCAGTCGCCGGGGCCGGCGGCGCCGCGCCGGAAGGTGCGGAGCACGCGGCAGCGTTACGCCATCATGCTGATCACCGCCGCCGTGGTCATCGCCCTCGACCATCTCAGCAAGTGGCTGGTGACCGCCCATGTCGAGCTGGGCACCCAGGTCCCCGCCGGGGCCCCGATCACCATCCACCCCATCCACAACTCCGGGGCCGCCTTCGGCCTCTTCCCCCAGCTCACCTTCCTCTACCTGGTGGTGGCGGCGATCGTCATCGTCTACATCCTCCTCTACGGCCCGAGCATGGGTGGGGGGCTCCTGCGCCTGCTGGCCCTCGGCGGCATCCTCGGCGGCTCGATCTCGAACGGCATCGACCGCCTCGTCCAGGGCTACGTGGTGGACTTCATCGACACCCACTTCTGGCTGTTCCAGATCTTCAACGTGGCCGACATGGGGATCGTGGGTGGCATGCTGGTGGTGGTGTACCAGCTCGGCATCCGCCACGACAGCCAGGCCGCGGGATAGTGGGCATGCCGGCGGCGGTCGACGACGCCGTCCGCCTCGACCTCTGGCTGGCCAGGGAGCGCGGGATCACCCGTCACGCGGCGCAGACCCTCATCGCCGCCGGGGCGGTGCGGGTCAACCTCCGCCCCGGCCGGCCGGGTCAGCGGATCGGACGTGACGACCGGGTCGAGGTCACCCTTCCCGCCGCGACCCCGGCTCCGCCGCGGGGTGCGGCACCGGCCGTCGAGCTGGTCGTCGTGTACGAGGACGAATGGCTGGCGGTGATCGACAAGCCGGCCGGCCTGGTCGTCCATCCCGCGCCCGGTCACCCGGACGGGACCCTCGCCGACGGGCTTCGCCAGCGCGGTGCGGTCTGGTCGCTGCTCGGCGGGGAGGAGCGGGCGGGGATCGTCCACCGCCTCGACCGCGACACCTCGGGCCTGCTGGTCGTCGCCAAGTCGGAGGCGGCCCACCGCCAGCTGGCCGCCCAGCTCCAGGCGCGCAGCCTCACCCGCCGCTACTGGGCCCTGGTGCACGGCGGCCTGGCCGAGGCCAGCGCAACCATCGATGCGCCGATCCGCCGCGATCCTCGCGACCGCAAGCGGATGGCGGTCGTCGATGGTGGCCGGCCCGCCGTCACCGAGCTCCGGGTGCTGGTCCGCCATCCCCAGTCCACCGAGCTGGAGGTGGGGCTGCGCACCGGCCGGACCCACCAGATTCGCGTCCACCTCGCTTACATCGGCCATCCGGTGGCCGGCGACCTCGTCTACGGCCGGCGCCGCGACGGCGCCTCCCGGCTGGCCCTGCACGCGTGCGCGCTCCGCTTCGTCCATCCCGCCGGCGGCGGAGAGATGGCCTTCGAGTCGGCGCTCCCCGCCGGGCTCGTCCTGATCCAGCAGGCGGCACGCGAGGGCCGCCTATGAGCCAGGGGCCTCCGTCCGGCAGGGGGACGCGGGCCGGACGCCAGGTGGTCTCGGCCCCGCCCGGGCGCCTGATCGTTCTCTCGGGGCCCAGCGGTGTCGGCAAGGACACGCTGCTCCAGGAGCTCTTCCGGGTGGCTCCGTGGCTCCACTATTCGATCTCCTACACGACCCGGACACCCCGGCCGGGAGAGGTGGACGGGGTCGCCTACCGGTTCGTCGACGACGCCGGCTTCCAGGCGCTGCGCGACGGTCACCAGCTGCTCGAGTACGCCCTGGTCCACGGCCACTGGTACGGGACCGGGGAGGCGGCGGTGCGCGCCAGCCTCGAGCGGGGGGAGGACATCGTCCTCAAGATCGACGTCCAGGGCGCGGCCCGGATCCGGCCGCGGGTGGCGGGGGCGATCTTCATCTTCCTGCTGCCCCCCAGCCCCGAGGAGCTGCGCCGTCGGCTGACCGAGCGGGCCACCGAGTCCGCTGACAGCCTCGAGCTGCGCTGGGAGAATGCGCGCAGGGAGCTGGCCGAGCAGGACTGGTACGACTACCGGGTGGTCAACGACGACGTTCATCGCGCCGCCCTCGAGATCCTCGATATCATCGAACGGAGCCGGCCGCGGGAGGTTCACCAGTGAGCGGAGAAGATCAGGCGGAGGAGCTGGCGGGGCACCAGGCCCTGCCAGAGAGCGGAGAAGATCAGGCGGGGGAGCTGGCGGGGCACCGGGCCCTGATCTATGTGGGCGGCAGCGTCGCCGCGGTCAAGGCGGGAGACGTGATCACGCTGCTGCGCCGCCGGGGCGCCGAGACGCGGGTCGCGATGACCGCGTCGGCCACCCACTTCATCACCTCGCTCTCCCTGCAGAGCCTCTCCGGGAACCCGGTCGTCACCGACCTCTTCCGGGAGGCGCGCCGGCGCCGGCCGGGCGGCGCGGCCGGCCTCTCCGCCGAGGGCCGGGGGGCCGGCCACGGCATGGCGCACCTCGAGCTGTCGGAGTGGGCCGAGGTGCAGGTGGCCGTCGCCGCCTCCGCCAACCTGCTCGCGCGGCTGGCCCTCGGCCTCGCCGACGATGCGGTGACCACCACCGCCCTCGCCTGCCGGGCACCGCTCGTGGTCGCGCCGGCGATGGAGACGGCGATGTGGGAGCATCCGGCAACCCGGGGCCACGTCGAGACGCTGCGCGCTCGCGGGGTCACGTTCGTCGGGCCGGTCGCCGGGCGCCTGGCCAGCGGGCACGAGGGGATGGGCCGCATGGCGGAGCCGGCCGCGATCGTCGAGGTCGCGGTGGCGCAGCTGGAGGGCCTGCGCATCCCCGCGCCCGCCATCGCGGAGCTCCCCTCCGGGCTGCTCGGCTCCGCTGACGCCGTCGACAGGTAGGCGGATCCTGGCGCCGTGGCCTCCGCCGGCTCCCGCCCGCTCCCGCTCCGGGGCGCCCGGGTGGTGGTCACCGCCGGCGGCACGCGTGAGCCCATCGACCCCGTCCGCTTTCTGGGCAACCGGTCCAGCGGCAAGATGGGCAACGCGCTCGCCGCCGCCTCCCGTGAGGCCGGCGCCGAGGTGGAGCTGATCACCGCTGCACCCCCGCCGCCCGCGGCAACCGGGATGTCGGTCAGCGAGGTGGAGACCGCCGGCGAGATGCAGCGCGCGGTCTGGACCGCGCTCGGTCGCGCCGACGTCCTCCTGATGGCGGCGGCCGTGGCCGACTACCGTCCCCGCGCGGTGTCCGCGCGCAAGCTCAAGAAGACCGCCCGCGAGCTGACCCTGGAGCTGGTACCGACCGTCGACATCCTGGAGTCGGTGCGCACCCATCCCCGCCGCGCCCGGATGCTGGTGGTCGGGTTCGCCGCCGAGACGGACGACCTGCTCGCCAACGCCGCCGACAAGCTGCGCCGCAAGGGCCTCGACCTCATCGTCCTCAACGACGTCGGCGCTCCGGGGGTGGGGATGGGAGCCGACGACAACGCGGTCACCGTCCTCGATCGCGACGGGGTGGTGCTGACCGTGGAGAGGATGCCCAAGCTCGAGGTGGCAAGGCGGCTGGTCGCCCTCATCGGTGACCGGCTGCCCGGCCGCGAGGTCTCGGCCTGAGCCAGGGATCCAGTCGACACCCGGTCCTGGCGCACGGCCGCGCCCAGCACGGGTCGCAGGTGGCGCTACTCACGCTGGGCGCACGCCGGCTCCCGAGAGAGCACATAATTGCCCGAGTTTCAGCCCTGCCGGGGGGAGGAGATGCCAGGGCAGCAGGAGGGGGCGACCGACGCCCGGTTGCGCGAGCTCGAGCGCCAGCGCGCCGCCGGCGAGATCACAGAGATCGGCTACCACCTGCAGAGGAACCGGTTGCTCATTCAGGCTGAGCAGCAGACACGCGGTGCCGTGGCCGGTCAACCGGTCCTGTCCGGTTCCTCGGCGGCCCCCTCGCAACAGCTGCCGCCGCTCCCACAGCCCTATCCCGTCGGGCAGCCGCCCTACGCTCCCAGGCCCTATGCGGCCGTCGTCTCGACCAGCGGAGCTTCGTACCCTGGGAAGTTCACCCCGGGCTGGTCGGTCGGTGCGGAGGTCGCCAGCTTCTGGCGCCGCGCTGGCGCTTACCTGATTGACGGGGTGGTGGTGTGCGTCTTCCTGGCGATAGGCTGGTGGGCTCTGGCTGTCGGTCTTTTCTCCTACATCAGGAGCTCGGGGGTCGGCACTACTCCGGCGAACTTCACCAACTTCGTCGACAACGATGTGGTCTGGGCGGTGAGGCTGGTGTTCACGTTCTTTGCGGCATTCTTCGCCGGCTATTTCGGGCTCACCGTCTCCGGTCGGGGACGGACGCTGGGACAGTCAGCTCTGGGGCTCTGGGTCGTGCGTCAGGAGGACCCCGATCAGCGGTTGCCCGTTGGGCGGGCGCTGCTGCGAGCGATGCTCTGGTGGGGGTCGGTCGTTCCGTTCGTTCTCCTCCAGATCGTTCCCCTCTCGCTCCTCGATCTCTACGGAGCGCTGTGGACCATTTCTTTCGTCCTCGCGGTGATCGGGGTGGCCTCGGACCCCCTCAAGCAGGGCTGGCACGACAAGCTCGGCGGCGCCCTCGTGATTGAGGTCCGAGCCGCGCCGTCACTCGTCATTGCGGAGAGGAGGTGACGGCGGCTACGCGGTGACCTCCGCGTGTGGTGTCGGAGCGACGCGACGCCGCCGGAGCCGCCACACGGCCCAACCGATCGCCAGCAGAACCACAGCCGGGATCGCCGTCACCAGCACCTCGAGGGCGACGGTGACGATGACCAGCGCGTTGTTCCAGCCCTTGGACACCCCACTGGAGACCGCCGGACCGGTGGCGACCTTCACCGCCACCGTGATCGCGCCGCGCTCCTTGAGCCGGATCGTGGCCGTCGCGTACGTCACCGCCTGGTTGAGCGTGGTCAGCTGGCCCTGGTCGGTGTCGATGGAGGTCTCGACGTCCTCGATCTGCTGCTCCAGGGTGGTGATGTCGCTGAGCGAGGTGGCCTTCGCGAGCAGCCCCTGGAGGGCGGTGAGGTGGGCCTGCGCGGAGGTGAGGCGCGCGTTGACGTCGACGATGCTGGCGGTGTCGTCAACGCTCGAGAAGTTGATGGACGACGCGGTGAAGTCGGAGGGCAGGCTGTTGAGCAGGCTGGCCATCTGGGCGGTCGGGACGGCGAGGGTCACCTCCCCGCTGACGATCCGGCCCTTGGCGTTCGGCGAGGTGTCCGACCCGACCACGTAGCCGCCCAGGGCGACCGCGTCGGCGATGACGGTGTCGAACGACGGCAGGAAGCTGCCCGGCGGCACCGTGTAGGACGCGGTCACCGAGCGGGCCACGTCGGCTCCCGGCGACCCCACCACGATGTCCCCGTCGGAGCTGTCGGCGCTCAGCTCAGGGCTGGTCGGCGACGATCCACTCCCGGCCGACCCGGCGCTGGACTGCCCGGAGCTGGACCCCGCCGCGCTGTACGAACCACCGGCGGCCTGCGCCGGCGCCGCCACCGGAGCGCTGATCGCGGCGCTCCGCGCCTCCGACGAGCCGACCGCCGCCGAGCCGCAACCGGCCACGGCCGCCAGGACGGCGGCGGTCACCGTTCCGGCCAGTATCCATCGCGCGTTCATGGGGCACCTCGCTCACTGGTCATGCACGCGTATGACGCGGGGCGGCGGGGGATGGTTCCCGGCGTGCCCCTGGGTTCCGCTGGGCCCACCGGCCACTCACCGGTCTCCCCGGGGCGCGCATCATGCTGGCCGTGACCGCACCGGTGTTCGCCTCGGTCGTGCCCGACACCCGGGGGATGCTGCCCCAGGAGCGGTACACGTACAGCGTCCCCGACGAGCTGTCCGATCGAATTCGACCGGGGGTGCGGGTCCAGGTCCCCTTCGGCGCCCGCTCCCTGCCCGGCCTGGTGGTCGCCCTCATGGACCGGTCCGACCACCCTGACGCCCGCCCCATCTCCGCCGTCATCGACGACGAGCCCCTGCTCCCCGAGGCCCTGCTGGGGCTGGCGGAATGGATCGCCGATCGGTACTGCGCGCCGCTTCCCGAGGTTCTCAAGGCGATGGTGCCCAAGGGGGCCCGGAGCACCGGGGCGGCCACGGGGCGGCGTCGCGGACCGCGCTCGACCTCGGCGGCTCTGACCGCGGCGCGCGCCGAGGGCACGGCCCTCCGAGCACCCGATCTCACCGAGGCGCAGCGCCAGGCCGCCGCCCCCCTCCTCGAGGCCATCGCCGCCGGCCGCCACCGCGCCGTGCTGCTCCACGGTGTCACCGGGAGCGGCAAGACCGAGGTCTACCTGGCCGCCATCGACGCCGCCCTGGCCCGTGGCCGCCAGGCCATCTGCCTGGTCCCGGAGATCGCCCTGACCCCCCAGATGATCCGCCGCTTCGCCGCCCGCTTCCCCGGGCGGCTGGCGGTCAGCCATTCCGGGCTCACCGATGCCGAGCGCGCGGTCGAATGGCGCCGGGCCCGCCTCGGCGAGATCGATGTGGTGGTGGGGTCGCGCAGCGCCGTCTTCGCCCCGCTGCCCCGGCTGGGGGTGGTGGTGGTGGACGAGGAGGACGCCTCCGCCTACAAGCAGGACCGGGTCCCCCGCTACCACGCCGTCGACGTCGCCCTCGAGCTCGGCCGGCGCGCCGGGGTCCCGGTGGTGCTGGGGAGCGCCACCCCCCGGGTCGAGACCTACTACCGGGCCCACACCGGGGGCCTCGACCTGACCACGCTGCCGGAGCGGATCACCGGGCGCGCCCTCCCGCCCATCGAGGTGGTCGACCTCCGCGAGGAGCTGCGCGCCGGCAACCGCAGCCCGCTCTCTCAGGCGCTGGCCCGGGCCCTGGAGCAGAGCCGCACGGAGGGCGGGCAGTCGATCCTCTACCTCAACCGCCGGGGCACCGCCACCGTGGTCCTCTGCCGCGGCTGCGGCGAGCCGCTGGGCTGTCCCAACTGCAGTGTCGCCCTCGTCTACCACGCCGGACGGGGCCGCTGCGACTGCCACTACTGCGGCTCCTCCCGTTCCCTGCCGGATCGGTGTCCGGGCTGCGGCTCGGCGGCGATCCGGGGCCTGGGGATGGGCACCGAGAGGCTGGAGGCGGAGGTCGCGGCACGCTTCCCGGGGCTCCGCCTGCTCCGGATGGACCGGGACACCGTCCAGAGGCGGGACGCCTACTTCGAGATCTACGAGCGCTTCCGGGCCGGCGAGGCGGACTGCCTGATCGGCACCCAGATGGTCGCCAAGGGCTGGGACCTGGGCCGGGTCCGGCTGGTGGGGATCGTCAACGCCGACACCTCGCTCCACTTCCCCGACTACCGGAGCGGCGAGGTGACCTTCTCGCTGATCACCCAGGTGGCGGGCCGGGCGGGGCGGGGCGATGAGCCCGCCCGGGTCATCCTCCAGACCTACAGCCCCGAGCACTACGCGGTTCGCCACGCCGTCACCCACGACTACCGCGGCTTCGCCCACGACGAGATCCGGGTGCGCCGCGCGTACCGCTTCCCCCCCTACTCGCGGCTGGTCACCTGCACCGTCAGCCACGCCGCCGACGCCTCCGCCGAGACGGCCGCCCAGCAGTCCGTCGAGCGCCTGTCTGCTATCCTCGGGCCGGGTGGCGGGCTCGACGTCCTCGGCCCGACCCCCGCTTTCCTGCACCGCCTCCGCGGCCAGTACCGCTGGCAGCTGACGGTGCGGGGGGAGGAGATCGAGAGGGCGTTTCCCCACCTGCCCCGGGGTCGGGGCTGGAGCATCGACGTCGACCCGGTCATGTGACCAACCGAGAGAGCCGAACCGGATGACCCTCCTCCACATCGTCACCGTCGCCGAGGACAACCCCGTCCTGCGTCGCAGGGCGCCCAGGGTGGGCAGGATCGACGACTCGGTCCGCCGCCTGATGGACGACATGATGGAGACCATGGTCGCCGCCCCGGGCGTGGGGCTGGCCGCCCCCCAGGTCGACGTCTCGCTGCGGGTCATCACCGTCAAGGTGGACAACCAGCTCTTCCACCTCGCCAACCCCGAGATCATCAAGGCCGAGGGCGAGCAGACCGCCTACGAGGGCTGCCTCTCCGTCCCGGGCATGGTGGGGGAGGTGACCCGCGCCGAGAAGGTGGTCTGCAAGGCGCTCAACCGCCACGGCAAGCAGGTGCGGATCAAGGGTGCCGGTCTGCTGGCCCGAGCCATCCAGCACGAGATCGACCACCTCGACGGCATCCTCTTCACCGACCGGCTCACTGACCCGAGCACCCTGCGCAGGGTCGACGAGCTGACCGACGAGGAGGTCGTGCGGGTGGAGGGTGAGGCCGTCACCGTCTGAGCGGGCGGGCAACGCTCGGCTCCCGGGGGACGGGCGCGCAACCCGCTGTGAGGGCGCGGAAACCTGCGGCGGGACGCGTCGCCTGTAACCAATCGCCGATCGAGCGAGTTCACTGGTTGATGGCACTGCGCCCGATGCGGACTGGCATCCGCGCGGCCTGGACGGTGTCTCCGACCGGCTAACCTCTCTTCCCGTGCGCATCGTGTTTGCCGGCACCGCCGGGTTTGCCGTCCCCAGCCTGCGCGCCTGCAATGCCCGTCATGAGGTGCTGGCCGCGGTCACCCAGCCGGCGCGTCCCGGCAGCCGGGGCCGTCCCGCGCCGCGCCCGGTGGCGGACACGGCTGGGCAGCTCGGCATCCCGCTGCTGCAGCCGGAGCGCATCCGATCTGGGCCCGTTGTCGAGGAGATCCTCGCTCTCGGCGCCGACGTCCTGGCGGTGGCCGCGTACGGCCAGATCGTGCCCCGGACGCTGCTCGACGGCCATCGCTTCGGCGGGGTGAACGTCCACGCCTCGCTCCTGCCCCGCTGGCGCGGGGCGGCGCCGATCGCCCGGGCGATCCTGGCCGGCGACCCCGTCACCGGCGTCTGCATCATGCGCATGGAGGCGGGGCTGGACACCGGCCCGGTGTACGCGCACCGGGAGGTCCCGATCGGCGCTGAGGCGACGGCGGCCGGCCTGACCGAGACGCTCGCGATCGCGGGGGCCGAGGAGCTGGCGGCGGTGCTGGCCGGACTGGAGCGGGGCTCCGCCGTCGCCACGCCACAGCCCGAGGAGGGGGTGACCTATGCGCCCCGGCTAACCCGAGACGATGGGCTGCTCGAGTGGTCGGCGCGCTCCGCGGAGGAGGTGGACCGGATGGTCCGGGCCCTCGACCCGTGGCCGGGGGTGACCGCGGACCTGGCCGGGGTGTCGCTTCGCATCCTCGCCGGCCGGCCGATTCCCGGGGACGGATCCGCGATCCCGGGGGCCGTCATCCGGATTGAGGGCGAATCCGCCGTGGTCGCCACCGCCGCCGGCTGGTTCCGCGTCGACACGGTCCAACCTCCGGGCCGCCGGCCCATGAGCGCGGCGGCGTTCCTGCGCGGTCGGAGGTGACGGCGCCGTGTGGTGGGACATGCGGTAGTATTCGGGGTATGAAGGTCAGTGTGAGCCTGCCGGACGACGACGTCCACTTCCTCGACGGCTACGCCCGCGAGCGCACCGCGAGCTCGCGGTCCGCTGCCGTCCATGAGGCTGTGAGCCTGTTGCGCGCCGCCGGTCTGGAGAAGGCGTACGAGGCGGCGTTTCAGGAGTGGGCGGTGGCCGACGACGCCGAGTTGTGGGACACCGCCACCGGTGACGGGATCGCGTGATGTGGCGAGGGGAGATCCGCCTCGTCGAGTTCGGCCCGGCTCAGGGCTCCGAGGCGGCGAAGCGCCGTCCCGCGGTCATCGTGAGCAACGACGCCGCCAACGCCACCGCGGCGCGCTTGGGCAGGGGGGTGGTGACCGTCGTGCCGATCACCTCCAACGTTCGTCGCGTGCTCCCTTTCCAGGTCCGTCTGAGAGCGGGGGTGGGCGGTCTCGAGCGTGATTCCAAGGCCCAGGCGGAGCAGGTCAGGGCTGTCGCTGTTGCACGGGTTGGCCGCCTCCTGGGACCGCTGCCCGCTCCCGCAATCCGCGAGATCGACGACGCCCTGCGGCTTCACCTCGCGCTGTAGGCCGCCGCTCGTCCCCGGCGGTGTGATCCGTCAACGCGATGCGCTCAGCCCGACAGCGCCTGGTCGGCTGCTGCCCTCAGCCGGCCGCTTGGGGGGCGGGCGGAAGCTGGAACTCGAGCCGCGACCAGGGGTTGATAACGATGATCACGTCGGGGTGGACGTGGTCCAGGAGGCCCTGACCCTGCACCTGGAGCACGGAGAGGGTCTGCCAGTCGGGATTGCGGGCCAGCGCGGCGCGCATGATCTCGGGCCGGGTGAAGACGGGGAGCATCACCCGCTCGGCGCCCTGGGCGTCGTGGATGGTGAAGTGGAGCAGGTCCGACTCGCTGCCCTGCTGGGAGGTCGCCATGTGGCCGGCCGGCTGGCCGAGGCAGAAGACGTCCGCCTTGCCCAGCTCGGTGCGGACGGCGTCGACCGCGTCGGGGCTGTCCCCCTTCAGCGTGATCGCCACTTCCAGCGGCTCCATCCATGCCTCCTCGGTCCCGCGGCGGGATCGGCGCTCGGTCGACGCGTCAGCATATAGCCTCGACGATGCCCCCGAACCCCCGACCGGGCGATCAGGTCCTCGCCCGCAACCGCCAGGCCAGCCATGAGTACCACCTCCTGGAGACGCTCGAGGCCGGGATCCAGCTGACCGGCACCGAGGTGAAGGCGGTACGCGCCGGCCGCGCCCACCTGCGCGAGGGTTACGTCCGGGTCGAGAACGGGGAGGCGTGGCTGATCCAGGCCAATATCGGCCAGTACGAGATGGGCAACCGCCAGAACCACGAGCCGGAGCGTCGCCGCCGCCTTCTGCTCCACCGTCGCGAGATCCAGTACCTGGATGTCCAGTCCCGGCAGGGCGGCCTGACCCTGATCCCCCTCCGCCTCTACCTCAAGCACAACCGGATCAAGTGCGAGATCGCCGTGGCCCGCGGCAAGAAGCTCTGGGACAAGCGCCAGGCGATCGCCGAACGCGACGCCCGCCGGGACGTCGAGCGGGCCACGGCCCACGCCCTCAGGGGCTGACCAGCGATGCCGGGGCGGCGACGGGGCACGTCGTCGCAGTGGGAGCTTGCGCGGGCGCGAGCGCAATCGCCCCTTCGACGCCGGTCCCCCGAAGACGATGTGCCCCGTCACCGCCCGCTCTCAGCTGGCGGCCCGGCCCTCCTCGCCGTCGCCCGCCATGTCCTCGGCAGCGGCCGGGACCGGCCGGTTGGCCCGGGTCTCCGGGACGGCGCGGCCGGCCAGGGCGTCGAGGGCGGTGCGGAGATCCCGGAGGCCGGTGCCCGTCCTGGCCGAGACCCGGAGCGCCCGGCAATCAGCGGTCTCCTCGAGCCGGGCGACGGTGTCGTCCAGGGCGGCCGCCTCCAGGCGGTCGATCTTGTTGGCGACCAGCAGGGTCGGCTGGTCGCACTCCATCTCGGCGAGCGTCTCCAGGACGGTCCGGAGCTGGGCCTGGCACTCGGGATGGCACACGTCGACCACCAGCACCAGCAGGTGGGCCTGGCGGACCTCCTCGAGGGTGGCGGCGAAGGCCTCGACCAGCTCCGTCGGCAGCGCCTGGATGAATCCGACCGTGTCGGTCAAGATGACCCGCCGGCCGGAGCTGAGGTTGAGCAGCCGCGAGGTGGGGTCGAGGGTGGCGAAGAGGAGGTTGTCGGCGAGCACCTCGGAGTTGGTCAGCCGGTTGAGCAGCGTCGACTTGCCCGCGTTCGTATACCCGACCAGGGCGCACGCGGCGAGCGGCACGTCGCTGCGCGCCTGCCTGCGGGTGCGCCGCTGGCGCTCCAGGAGGTCGAGCCGGCGCCGCAGCTTGGCGATCCGCTGCCGGATCTGGCGGCGGTCGACCTCGATCTGGGTCTCACCCGGTCCGCCTCTCAGCCCCACGCCGCCGCGCTGCCGCTCCAGGTGGGTCCAGCCACCGGCGAGACGGGGGAGGAGATGCTCCAATTGGGCCATCTCCACCTGGATCTTCCCCTCCGCGGTGACCGCCCGCCGGGCGAAGATGGCCAGGATCACCTCCGTCCGGTCCAGCACGGGCACCCCCCAGGTCTCTTCGAGGTTCCGCTGCTGCCGCGGGCTGAGCTGGTCGTTGACCAGCACCGCGGGGTCACCCAGCTCGCCCAGCCGGGCCTTCAGGGCGTTGACGGCCCCGCTGCGGAAGAACGTCGCCGGGTGCGGCTCATGGACCGGGATCGAGCTGCGTTCGACGACTTTGGTGCCGAGGGTGCGGGCAAGCTCCTCCAGCTCGTCGAGCTGGACCTCGGCCCGCTCACGGCCGTTGCGCCCGGTGAAGGAACCGATGACGGCGACGTCGTGCAGCTGCCGGCCGATGCCGGGATCGGCGCCGGAGCGCACGAGAGCGGTGGGCATCCGCTCCAAGCGTACCCCAGAGCCAGGCGATGCCGGTCGAACCTCGCCGCCCCCGCTCCCCTGGCGCGAGGCATGATTGCCGGGTAGCGACCGCGGCTCGCGGTGTTCTCAGATCGGAATGGGAGAGACGATGACCCCTGAGGTGACGACGACAGGTGGCGCCAAGGCAACGGCGGAAAGGGAGTCGAAGCGCAAGCCCCGGCTTGCCCTCATCGCCCACGACGGCAAGAAGGCGGACATGATCGCCTTCGCCACCTTCAACCGGGGCACCCTCCAGCGCTGCCGGCTGGTCGCCACCGCCACCACCGGGCGTCTCCTCCGGGAGAAGGTGGGGCTCAACGTCGAGGTCCTGCAGTCGGGCCCGGTCGGCGGTGACGTCCAGATCGCCAACCGGGTGGTCGAGGGCAAGATCGACGCCGTCCTCTTCATCGTCGACCCTCTCGACAAGCACCCGCACGATCCCGACATCCAGACCCTGCTCCGGATCTGCAACGTCCACGACGTGCCGCTGGCGACCAACATCGCGACCGCGGACATGGTGATCAGCTCGCGGCTCCTCCGGGTGACGCCGGCGATCACGCCCGGGGCGGAGGTCGTCTCCAGCTGAGCTCCCGGACCGGGGCGCCGTGGCGCCTCCGGCTCAGTCCGAGGGGGCCGTCTCCGGGTCGGGGGCGGCCAGCACCGCGTCCAGCAGGCCGGGATAGCGGCGCTCCATGCCGGCGCGGTCCAGGCTGATCATTCGCCGGGTCCCCTCCTCCCGCTTGACCACGATCCCAGCGGCCTGGAGGACGTGGAGGTGGTGGGTCAGCGTCGACTTGCTGATCGGCAGGCCGAGCCAGCCGCAGGGGCACTCGACGCCCGACGCGAGGCGCCGGACCACGGCCATCCGCATCGGGTCGGCCAGGGCCTCGAGGACCCCGACCACTCCGGGGTGGAGGTGGGGGAGGGGATGTCCTTCGACCCCGCCCGTCTCGGTGGTCGGCGGGTGCTCGTGAGACGGGGCCGCGTCGGGCGCGGACGTTAGTTTGACAGTCATCGAACTTCCATGGTACGATCCGCATCGAACTTTAGCACCAACGGGCGGCCGGGAGGCGAGATGAGCGGGCAGGCAACGGGACAGACCATGACGAGGGATCTCCGGAGGATCGGGGCCCGCTTCCCCGCGGCCCCGGGCGTGGTGCTGCTGCTGGTCTGCCTCGGGCAGTTCATGGTCATCCTCGACGTGTCGGTGGTGAACGTCGCCCTGCCCTCGATCCGCAACGACCTCGGTTTCTCGGCGAGCGGCCTGCAGTGGGTGGTGAACGCCTACGCCCTCACCTTCGCCGGCTTCCTCCTCCTCGGCGGGCGGGCCGCCGATCTCTTCGGCCGCCGGCGCCTGCTCCTGGCCGGCCTCGCCCTCTTCTCCATCGCCAGCCTTCTCGACGGCCTGGCCACCTCCCAGGTGGAGCTGGTCGTGGCCCGCGCTCTCCAGGGTTTCGGCGGCGCCGTGCTCACCCCGGCGACCCTGACCATCCTGATCGCCACCTATCCCGAGGGTCGCGCCCGGGCCCGGGCGCTCGGGGTCTGGAGCGCGGTGGCCGCCGCGGGCGGCGCCTCCGGCGCGCTGCTGGGCGGCATCATCACCCAGTTTCTGACCTGGCGCTGGATCTTCTTCATCAACCTGCCGATCGGGGTGGGCGTGCTGATCGCCGCCAGCCTCTTCGTCGCCGAGGGCGCGGGTAACCCGGCGGGGCGCCGGCACCTCGACCTGGCCGGAGCATTCACCGTCACCGCCGGCCTGGTGGCCGTCACCTGGGGCATCGTCCGCAGCCAGGCGGTAGGGTGGGGGTCACCCGAGATCCTGGTGGCGTTCGGGGCCGGCACGGTCCTGCTCGCCGCCTTCGGCCTCGTCGAGGCCCGGCTCGCCCGGGCCCCCCTGGTGCCGCTGCGGCTCTTCGCCTCCCGCTCGATCACCGGTGCGAACCTGGTGGCCTTCGGGGTGGGCGCCGCCCTCTTCTCGGTCTGGTACTTCCAGTCGCTGTACCTCCAGGGGGTCCGCGGGATGACCCCGCTGGCTGCCGGTCTGACGTTCCTTCCGCAGACCCTCGCCATCGTGGTGGGCTCGCAGATCAGCTCCCGGCTCATGCCCCGCCTGGGGGCGCGGCCCTTCCTGGTCGCCGGTCCGCTGCTGATCGCGGCCGGTCTGCTCTGGCTGGCCCAGATCTCGGTGGGGCCCGCCATCTGGTCGTCGGTGCTCATCCCCGGAGCCGTGCTCACCCTGGGAGCAGGGCTGGCCTTCCCCGCGGTCACGGTGGCCGCGACGGCCGGGGTCGCGCGCTCCGAGTCCGGGCTCGCCAGCGGCGTGGTCAACACCAGCCGCCAGGTGGGGGGCTCGCTGGGTCTCGCGGGCCTGGCGACGCTCGCCGCCGATCACGCCGCCGCTCTCGCCCAGGTCGGTCACCCGGTCCCGGTCGCGCTGACGGGGGGATTCGGGCTGGGGTTCGCCGGGGGGGCCGCGATCGCGGTGGCCGCCGCGCTCTCCGGTCTGCTGGTCCCCGGTCGCACCACTCGCCCCGCGTCCGGCAGGCGGACCGCTGCCCCCGAGGCGGAGGAAGCCGCCGCCTGACGGCGGAGTCGGGCCGGCTCAGCCCGGCTGGAGCGAGCCGCCGGTGAACCCGGTGCTCAGCCGGCGGAGATGGCCAGCGCAAGCCGGCTCCGCTCGTCCATCCGTCACATTCTCCCTTTGGGCTCCGTCAGCTCAATGAACGTGACCGGATCCGTTCCGTGTGACAGGAGACAGCAACGATGAAGCCTCACATCAGCGTGATCACCCTCGGGGTCAGAGATGTCGACCGCGCCAAGCGCTTCTACGCCGACGGCCTGGGCTGGCCGATCCACCAGGAGCAGGGTCCCTGGGTGGCCTTCGAGGGGGGCGACGGGAGGACGGCGATCGGCCTGCTCCAGTGGGACGTGCTGGCGGATGACGCTGGAGCCGCGCCCGAGGGCTCCGGGTTCCGCGGCATCACGCTCTCCTACATCGTCGGCTCCGCGGAGCGCGTGGATGCGGTGCTGGCAGAGGCCGAGCATGCCGGCGCCACCATCGTCAAGCCGGCGCAGCCCGCCTGGGGCGGTAGGTCCGGCTGCTTCGCCGATCCCGACGGGCATCGCTGGAAGGTCGCCTGGGGCCCGGGGGACCAGCCCTTCGCCGCGGAGTGACGGTCGCCGGCCCTCATCTCCAGGGTGGTCCTCACCCTCGGGGCCGGAGTGGCCTTGCCCTCGGTCACGGCGGCCGCGACGGCCGGGTGGCGCGCTCCTGGTGCGTTAGAGCTAAATGACGCACGCGGAGGCGGCGGACGTGGAGGCGGCGGGATTCGAACCCGCGTACGAAACCAGGTTCCGCGCGACCTCTACGAGCGTAGTCCCGGTATTGATCTCGTCCCCGCCACGCCCTGGGACCGGGCTGGGTGGGGACCAGTCACGGTGTATGTCCCGACCGGCGCCGTGACGCCGCCGGCCGGCGAGACCGCTCACATTAGCGTCGGGTCACGCTCCCGCAGCCGAGGAGCGGGTCGACGTCAGGCCGTGGCCTGAGCTTTTAGCTGTCTCTACCGCTTAAGCGGCGAGGGCAAGCTGTGGTGCGCTGTTGTTCGCACTTATATGTTTCCCGGTTTTACGAGCCCGGGGCTCGGCTCGCCATCGCACGACCCATGATCCCGTCGAAACCATACGCCCCCATGTGAAGCCGCCAGCCCTCCGTGCGGGGCTGCTCCCCCGATGATGACACTCGCGGCTGCGGAGGGCATCGCCGGCGCCTACCTGGGAAGG
This sequence comes from Candidatus Dormibacteria bacterium, assembly GCA_049511615.1. Lineage (GTDB taxonomy): Bacteria > Chloroflexota > Dormibacteria > Aeolococcales > Aeolococcaceae > Changshengia. The sequence goes on from JBEKXW010000018.1 coordinate 42,775, forward strand.
CGAGCCGGGACGACCCACTCTCACGGCCCTTCGAGGTCGCGCCGTTCGAGCCCGCGGGTCGCGCCCCTACGCTTCGGCTCCCAGTTTGGTCACCAGGGCGGTGAGCTGCCGGTCCTGCTCCTCCAGGTGGGCCTGGATCTGCATGGCCTCGTGGAGCACCGCCTCGGCGTCCGCGTAGGTGTCCTGGGCCCGCTTGTCACTGGCCGCCGACTGGATGTTGGTGCCGACGATGATGATCGAGAGCAGGACGAGCTGGAGGAAGGTCTGGGCGATCCAGGCCACCGGCCCTTCGCCTCCCTTCTGCAGCGCCGCCGGCAGGCCCAGCAGTGCAAGGATGCAGAAGAGCCAGGCGCAGGTCATGCTGCCCACCCCGAGGGTGATCTTCACCGCCAGCCAGCTGTTGACCCGGGTGTAGAGGTTGCCGCGGGGCAGCTGGTCACGGGTCTTGGTCGGATGCACCCGATGCTCGAGGATCGCGAGGGTGCGGGCGTGGGGCTTGTGCTCGAAGGTCATGGTCTCCTCACTTCTTCTTCCCGACCGTGGGCGGGCGCGCTTCCGCCGTGCCCCGGTGTCCATGGATGGTTCATCAGGCCCTCAGGGGGAGCCTGAGCTCGACCGGTGGGATCGCGTCAGTCCGTGGTCTGGCCGTGGAGGTAGCCGTCATAGGCGGAGAGGTCCAGCAGCCCGTGCCCGGAGTAGCTGAAGAGGATGACCTCCTCCTCACCCCTCTCCTTGGCGGCCAGCGCCTCGTCGATGACGTACCGGATGGCGTGGCCGGTCTCCGGAGCCGGGACCGGTCCCTCGGTGCGGGCGAACATCACCGCCGCCTCGAACACCGCGGACTGCGGGTAGGCCACCGCCTTGATCCGGCCGGAGCGCACCAGCGAGCTGATGATCGGCGAGTCACCGTGGTAGCGCAGCCCGCCGGCGTGGATCGAGGGCGGGATGAAGTCGTGCCCGAGCGTGTACATGGGCAGGAGCGGGGTGAGGCCGGCGGTGTCGCCGAAGTCGTAGTCGAACTTCCCCTCGGTGAGGGTGGGGCACGCGGTCGGCTCGACCGCGACCAGGCGCACCTCCTCGTTGGGGACGAAGGGGAGGCTGATGCCCCCGAAGTTGGAGCCGCCGCCGCAGCAGCCGATGACGACGTCGGGCGCGTCCTCGCCGGCGAGCGCGATCTGCTGCTTGGCCTCGAGGCCGATGACGGTCTGGTGCAGCAGGACGTGGTTGAGCACCGAGCCCAGCGAGTAGTGGGTGTCGGCGCGCTTCACGGCGTCGCCCACCGCATCGCTGATGGCCATGCCCAGCGAGCCCGGGTGGCCCGGCTTGTCGATGGGGGAGGGGACCACGTGCCCGCCCCAGGTCTCCATGAGGATGCGCCGGTAGGGCTTCTGCTCGTAGGAGGCCCGCACCATGTAGACCATGCACTCGAGCCCGAAGAGCCCCGACGCGAAGGCCAGCGCGCTGCCCCACTGGCCCGCACCGGTCTCGGTGGTCAGCCGGGCGACGCCCTCCGACTTGTTGTAGAAGGCCTGGGGGACGGCGGTGTTGGGCTTGTGGGAGCCGGGGGGGGAGACCGACTCGTCCTTGTAGTAGATGCGGGCCGGCGTCCCCAGCGCCTTCTCGAGGCGGGAGGCGCGCACCAGCGGGGTGGGCCGCCACAGGCGGAGGATGTCGAGGACCTCGCCGGGGATGTCGATGAAGGGCTCCGCCGACATCTCCTGGGCGATCAGCGCCATGGGGAAGAGCGGGGCCAGGTCGTCGGGAGTCACGACCTCCCGTGTCGCCGGGTGCAGCGGCGGCTGGAGCGGCTCCTTCAGCCGCGGGAGCACGTTGAACCACGCGGTGGGCATGTCGGAGGGGGGCAGATTCCAGCGCATCGGTGTTCCCCGTTTGGTGGTCGAATCGACTGGGCAGGGCGGCGGCGGCTCTCGTGGCTCTCGCGCCCGTTTGCGGCATCCTAGGTGATGCGGGCCGGCTCCGTCACTGGCCTGGCCTCCGTCTTCCGGGTGCCGAGGCCCTCAGCCGGCCGGCGGCGGCGGGGTGGTGAGCGCGCTGAGGCGCTCCCGGGTGATTCGGATCGCCTCCGGATTGCTGTCCACGGTGAGATGGCGCCGGCCCCAGCGTGCCGCCGCTACCGCGGTCGTCCCCGAGCCGCCGAAGAAGTCGGCCACCAGGTCACCGGGGTTGCTCGAGGCCCGGATGATCCGCTCCAGCAGCCGGAGCGGCTTCTGGGTGGGGTACCCGGTGCGCTCCCGGCCGCTGGTGGGGACGATCGTCATCCACCACACGTCGGTGGGCAGCTTGCCCCGCGCCGCCTTCTCGGCACCGACCAGGCCCGGCGCCAGGTAGGGGACCCGGTCCACCGCCTCGCGGTTGTACACCCAGGTTGCCGACTTCGCGTACCAGAGGATGTTGTCGTGCTTGCGCGGCCAGCGGTCCCGGGCACGGCCGCCGTAGTCGTAGGCCCAGATGATCTCGTTGAGGAAGCGCTCCGGCCCGAAGACCCCGTCCAGGAGCATCCGGACGTGGTGAACGGTGTGGTGGTCCAGGTGGACGTACAGGGAGCCGCGGTCGGTGAGCACCCGCCGCATCGCGGCGAGGCGCGGGGCCAGGAAGCCGAGATAGGCCTCGAGGTCCATGCCGTCCTGGTATTCGAGCGAGGAGACGGTCTGCCAGCGGTAGTTCCGTCCCCCGAAGCCGACCCGGGTCCGGGTGCCCGAGCCGGTCCGTATGGAGTCGAGCCGGCGGCGCTGACCGGTCCCGAAGGGCGGGTCGATGTAGATCAGGTCGACGCAGCCGTCTGGCATGCCGCGAAGCACCTCGAGGTTGTCGCCGAGGAGCACGCCCTCCGGCGGGACGCCGGTGTCCGACGTCGCGGGGGGCTCGCCGGAGATCACGCGCCCAGTATCACATCCCGCCAGACGGGACACGCGAGCGGCCGGTGCGGCCCCATGCGGCGCCACCCCCACCGCCACGGAGGTGCCCGTCCGGAGCCCCACCGGTTCGCTTGGTTGACGCATCAACCATCTGGGTATACCGTTGCGGTAAGCCCGACGCCCACACCCGGGAGAGCCCATGCCCGCCGTCACCGTTCCCGACCTCCTCGTCCTGCCCCGCATCCCGCGGCCCGACCGCAGCCGGGAGGCCACCCGCCCGGTCGTCTCGGTGACCTCCGCTCCCCATGGCCTGGAGGGGGAGGGGTTCCCGGTGCGGCGGGCGTTCGCCGGGGTCGACCTGGCCGCCCTCGACCCCTTCGTCCACATGGATCAGATGGGTGAGGTCGAATACGCCCCGGGGGAGCCCAAGGGCACCCCCTGGCACCCCCACCGGGGATTCGAGACCGTCACCTACATGATCGACGGGACCTTCCAGCACCAGGACTCGACGGGTGGGGGAGGGATGATCACCAACGGCGCCACCCAGTGGATGACCGCGGGTGCCGGCATCCTGCACATCGAGCGCCCGCCGGAGGAGCTGATCGCGAGCGGCGGTCTCTTCCACGGCATCCAGCTCTGGGTCAATCTTCCCTCCGCCAAGAAGTGGGTGGCGCCCCGGTACCAGGACATCGGCGCGCAGCGGGTGACCCTGCTGGCCTCGGCCGACGGCACCACCCTGGTGCGGGTCATCGCCGGGGACGTCGCCGGCGAGCACGGACCCGGCGTCACCCACACGCCCGTGGCCATGGTGCACGCCACGCTCACCCCCGGGGCGGTCCTCGAGCTGCCCTGGCCGGCCGGCTTCAACGCCCTGGTCTACGTCCTCGCGGGCGACGGCTCGGTCGGGGAGGGTGGCGCCGCGCCGCTCCAGACAGGCCAGCTGGCGGTGCTGGGGGGCGGGGATTTCGTCACCCTCGCCGCCGCCGAGCGTCAGGAGAGCCGGGCTCCCGCCCTGGAGGCGCTGGTCCTCGGGGGGGAGCCGATCCGCGAGCCCGTCGCCGCCTACGGCCCCTTCGTGATGAACCGTCGCGACGAGCTGCTCCAGGCGTTCGAGGATTACCGCGCCGGCAAGCTCGGCACCATCCCCGCGAACCACATCGGCGGCTGAGGGTCAGGCGGCGCGGTCGATCCCGGCTGCGATCAGCACCCACTTGGCCGCCCAGACCCCGCCATGATGGGTGTTGGGCGTGTACCAGGTGGCGAAGTCGGTCCAGGACATGGTGATGGCACCGTCGGAGCCCGAGGGCGGGCCCCCGCCGACGCCGAACTGGAGCGGGTTGGCGAGCGTGACCGCGAGCGGCGGCGCATCGGCGCCCTTCCCACCCAGCTGCACGCCGGTGACCAGCACGTAGTGGGTGGCGCCGCCCACCATGACGATCACCGGCTGGTGGAGGTCCGCGATGCTGTGCGAGATCACCCTGCCGGCGGCGTCCAGCGACGGCTGCGGGGCGTCACCGATGTCGCTGCGATCCCCGAAGTGGTCCAGGGTCACCGCCACCGCATAGGGGGAGGCGTTCCACTCCGCGATGGTGTAGCCGTCGTTGTGGGAGGTCTCATAGCTCCAGAAGTCCTGCTGGATGGCGTGGTCGTCGCCGGCCGGCAGGGGCACCCCGTCCGCCACGAGCCACATCTCGATGTCGGCCGGATCGCACCAATCGGGGTCCTGCTGGGCGTGGTACGTGAAGGAGAGCTCGATCGCTCCGGGCGGGTCGAGCACCGATGCGATCGCGGAGGCCCCCGACGGGATGAGCACCGCCGTGCACCCGGAGAGAAGCCCCGCGGTGGACGCGAGCGCGATGGCGATGGTTCTGGAATGCGGCATGGCGCGCTTCCAGCTTAGGAGTGGAATCTTGCGATCACGTGAGACGGCGCTGAGACAGTCCGGTGATCGCCCGGCACCCGTCCCGCGTCACCGCATGCGGCAGGGCGGCGGGTATGCCGCATGCGGCCGTCAGACCACGTCCCGGATGAAGCGCTGGGCCTGGCTGGCCAGCTCCCGGCTGGACTCCTCCAGCTCGCCGAGCATTGCGCTCTGGGTGGGGGGGTCCCAGGAGGCCCAGGCGAGGCCGATCAGCTCGAGCTGACCGAGCACGGCCTGGGCGGCGGCCCGGACGTCATGCCGGGTCTCCAGGAGGGGGTCCGGGACGCCGGGCATCTGCAGCCGCCAGGCCGGATGGGTCTCGCAGCTGCGCAGGCTCTCGATGGCGGCGCTCCCCGCCTGAGCCACCCGCTCGGAGACGTGCAGATCAGAGGTCGCACCCTGGTCTGCGGCGGTCGTCGCCGCCTGCAGGGCCCACTCCAGCGCCTCGGTGTCGGACACCGCCTGATTGTGCCAGCGTCCCGGGCGTTCGAGGGGCCGTGGGAAGTCCTACGCTACGAGGCGATGGGCTTCCCCTCGCGGCCGGCCCTCCCCGGGGCCCAACGACGACATCCCGGCCGGGTCCGCCGCTGGGCGATCCCGGCGCTCGGCGCGGTCACGCCGGTCGCGCTGATCGTCGTCAACATCGCCGTCTTCATCGTCAAGCACCTGGCCGCCTTCCGGTGGTCGATCGCGATCCTCGCCTTCGTGAGCGGGATGATGCTGAACAGCTGGATCGGGCTCAAGATCTACCGCCTCTTCCAGCAGCGGTACCGGGAGCACGCTCTCGTCTCCGACGTCAACCAGGACATGGTCCTGATCGGCGGCATGGCCGTGATCATCGCGATCTCCTTCGTCACCGCCCTCTTCTGCTACCTGGGGCTGTCGAACGAGGCCAGCCTGCCCAATGCCATGACCTTCCTGACCGGGATCTTCGCCATCGCCGTGCCGTTCACGCTCCAGTTCATCTTCCAGCGCGTCCTCCGCGCGAGCCCCAAGAGCGGTGGCGCCAGCCTGCCTGCCAACCCGTTCCCCACCTCGGTGCCGCCGCCCCCTTCACCACCGGCGATGGGGCCGCCGTCCGGGCGCGGCCTGGAGCCGCGCCGCTGACGGCCGAGTTCCGGTCCCTGCCCCGGGTCGCCGGCGAGCGGGAGACCCTGCTCGCCTTCCTCGAATGGCAGCGGGCGACGCTCGCCCGGAAGTGCGCCGGGCTGCAGGCGGAGCAGATGCGCCGGCGCGCGGCCGCCCCCTCGACCCTCTCGCTGCTGGGACTGGTCCGGCACATGGCCGAGGTCGAGCGGGGGTGGTTCCGGCGGACCCTGGCCCGGGAGGACATCCCGCCCGTCCACCCGTCCGACACCGACCCCGACGCGGATTTCAACGACGTCGACGCGGCCGACGTCGACGAGGCGTTCGCCACCTGGAGGGCTGAATGCGACCTCGCCCGGGCGATCGTCGACGCCCGCGGCCTGGACGAGACCGGCCGTCAGAAGAGCGGGGAGCCCGTCTCGCTCCGCTGGATCCTCGTCCACATGATCGAGGAGTACTCGCGGCACAACGGGCACGCGGACCTGCTCCGCGAGCGGATCGACGGGGAGACCGGCTACCTCCCCTGATCAGAGATCGCGGCCGCCGGCCAGACCCAGGGCGGCCAGTGACGCCCTGATCGTCGCGGCCGCCCGGTCCATCTCCTCCGGCCGCGGGTTGGGGTCCGCCTGGGCGAAGTTGAGCTGCCCCATGGTGTGGAAGGGCACCAGGTGGACGTGGACGTGGGGGACCTCCAGGCCGGCGATGATCATCCCGACCCTGAGCGGCCGGAAGCCGTGCTGTAGCGCTCGTCCCACCTGGTGGGACACGGCCATCACGTGCCCGAGCAGGGCCGGCTCGAGGTCCAGCCAGTGGTCCACCTCGAGACGGGGCACCACCAGGGTGTGGCCTGGTCGCAGGGGACGGTTGGCGAGGAAGGCGACGCAGCGGTCGTCGCTCCAGACGAAGCGGGCCGGCAGCTCACCGGCGATGATGCGGGTGAAGACGCTGGGCATGGGCAGATTCTGACGATCGCCCCGCCGGGCCGGTGGCGCCCGTGGAGGTCACTGCGCCAGGGTGGTCTGCTGCCGCGCCTTCTTCGCCTCGGCCTGCCGCTGGGCCTTGCGTGTGGACGGCGCCTTCGGCTTCTTCGCCTGCTTCTTGGGGGCGCCGCGGGTTTTCTCGCCTGCCATGTCCGAGAGTCTACAGTCGCGCCGGGCCGGACGGCGCGCCTCCGGTCCTGGTTGCACGAGCCGCCCGGCCTCGCGACGAAGGGCGCGGAGCCCCAGCGCCTCCCCCGAGGGGCAGGCTCTGGACAGCCGCAACCGCTCCCACGGACCACCCCCAAAGCTGGCACAATCCCCGCCAACGAGAGGGCCCCGCGCCGTCGTAAGTCCCCGGCTGTGCCGATCCGATGAGGATCCCCTCCCGAGGAGGAACCAGCCCATGACCTACGCGCCGCCTCCTCCGCCGCCGCCGCCCGGGTATCCGCCACAGCCTCCTCCGGGCTATGCGGCCGCGCCTCCGCCGGGCTACCCGGCAACGCCGCCGGGCGGAACGGTGTACATGCCGCACCTCGTCCAACTGACCATCGGGCACCAGGACAAGTACTCGCGCGGGATGGGGTGCCTGGGCGCCCTCTTCTTCCTCGGGCGGTACGTCGCTCTCATCCCTGTGTTCATCTGGCTCGGGATACTGGGCTTCGTGGTGTCGATCGTGGCCTGGATCATGGAGATCGTGGTGGTGCTTTCGGGCCACTACCCCCAGGGTCCACACAGCTTCGTGACCGGCTTCCTGCGGCTCACCGTCAAGACGTACGCGTGGATGTTCGGGCTGGTCGACAAGTACCCCGGCTACAGCACCAAGCCTTGACGGCTGACCTGGCGGCGCCCGCCGGTTACGTGCCGGTGGGCGCCGTCTGCTCCCAGCTCGTGAGCGCGGGGCTGGGACGCAGGCTAGGAAGCCTGCATGATCAACGTCTTGCCGTCCTCAAGGTCGGAAAGGTCGGAGCCCGTGTAGTCGTAGCCCACGGCCCAGCAATCGTCGACGCTCACGCAGGCTGCGCTGGCAAGCGCCATGCTCGTCCCTCCTGATGAGCTGAGGTTTCCGACGATGGTCAGCCGCTGTCCGTGTCATGCTCCATCCACGTCTGTTCGCGGTGGGTGAGCGGCTGATCGGAGAAGCCGGCAGCCCAGTAGTCCTCGGCGCTGATACAGGCGGCGGATGCACCGCTGGCGAGCACAAGGCGCCGAGCGCTTCCCTCGCTCTACCGAGCCGGAATCGCAGCGCGGCGAAGGGGCAGGGGACGCCAACCAGCGAGTGGGGTTTGCGCAGGCGGCGGTTGCAACGCCGCCGAGCACAAGGTGCCGAGCGCCAGTCAGGGCGCTCGGACGCCGTCCCCCGAGCGGGGGGCGTCCCCTGCCCCGCCCGGCCCGCCCGAAGGCCTTCCGGCTCAGACCTCCTTGAACTCGGCGTCCACGACGTCGTCGCCGCCCGACCCATCGGAGCCGGACGAACCCGGCGCACCGCCCTCGGGGGCTGCACCGCCGCCTGAATCCGGCGCCGGCCCGGCCGGACCGCTCGACGACCCACTTCCCGCCGACGCGTACACGGCCTCGCCGATCTTCTGGATCGACGCCTGCAGGGTGTCGTGGGCGGACTTGATGGCGGCGTCGTCGTTCTTGCTGATGGCGTCACGCACCGCCGCGATCTTCCCCTCGATGTCTGAACGGAGGTCGGAGGGCACCTTGTCGCCCGCGTCCTTGAGGGCCTTCTCGGCCTGGAAGGCGAGGTGCTCGGCGCGGTTCTTGGTCTCGATGGCCTCCGCCCGCTTGCGGTCCTCCTCGGCGTGCGACTCGGCCTCCTTGACCATCCGCTCCACCTCGTCCTTCTGGAGAGTGGTGGACCCGGTGATGGTCACCTTGTTCTGCTTGCCGGTACCCCGGTCATGGGCGGTGACGTTGAGGATGCCGTTGGCGTCGATGTCGAAGGTGACCTCGATCTGGGGCACGCCGCGCGGTGCCGGCGGGATCCCATCCAGCGTGAATGTTCCCAGGATCCGGTTGTCCCGCGCCATCGGCCGCTCGCCCTGGAGGACGACGATCTCGACGCTCGGCTGGGCGTCGGACGCGGTCGAGAAGACCTGCGACTTGGCGGTGGGGATGGTGGTGTTGCGGTCGATGAGCTTGGTGTTGACCTCGCCCTCGGTCATGATCCCGAGCGAGAGCGGGGTGACGTCGAGGAGGAGGACGTCCTTGACCTCGCCCTTGAGCACGCCCGCCTGGATGGCGGCACCGATGGCCACCACCTCGTCGGGGTTGACCCCGCGGTTGGCGTCCTTCCCGGTCAGCTCCTTGACCAGCGCCTGGATCACCGGCATCCGGGTGGAGCCGCCGACCAGGATCACCTCGTCGAGGTCCTTGACGCTCATGTGGGCGTCGGCCAGGGCGTCCTGGAAGGGCTTGCGGCAGCGCGCGCTGAGGTCCTCGGTGAGCTGCTCGAACTTGGACCGCGAGAGGGCGATGTCGAGGTGCTTCGGGCCTGAGGCGTCGGCGGTGATGAAGGGGAGGTTGACCTGGGTCTCCTGGCGCTGGGACAGCTCGATCTTGGCCTTCTCGGCGGCCTCGGTCAGCCGCTGCAATGCCTGGGGGTCGCCGCGCAGGTCGATCCCCTGGTCACGCTTGAATTCATCCGCCAGCCAGTCCACCACCCTCCGGTCGTAGTCGTCGCCACCCAGGTGGGTGTCGCCGTTGGTGGACTTGACCTCGAAGACCCCTTCGCCGACCTCCAGGATGGAGACGTCGAAGGTCCCCCCGCCGAGGTCGAAGACGAGGATCTTCTCGTTCTCCTTCTTCTCCAGCCCGTAGGCGAGCGAGGCGGCGGTGGGCTCGTTGATGATCCGGAGCACGTTGAGGCCCGAGATCTGGCCGGCGTTCTTGGTCGCCTGGCGCTGGGCGTCGTTGAAATAGGCGGGCACGGTGATGACCGCGTCGGTCACCTTCTCGCCCAGGTAGGCCTCGGCGTCGGTCTTCAGCTTCTGGAGCACCATCGCCGAGATCTGCTCGGGGGTGTGACGCTCGCCGGAGACCTCCACCTCGACCCGGCCGTCCTTGCCGGCGACCACCTTGTAGGGGACCTGCTTGGCCTCGTTGGTCACCTCGCTGAGCAGACGGCCCATGAAGCGCTTGATGGAGTAGATGGTGTTGTGGGGGTTCACCGCCGCCTGGCGACGGGCGAGGGTGCCGACGAGGCGCTCCCCGCCGCGGGTGAATGCCACCACGGAGGGGGTGGTGCGACCGCCCTCGGCATTGGCGATGACGGTGGGTTCGCCGCCCTCCATCACGGCCACCACGCTGTTGGTGGTGCCGAGATCGATGCCGACCGTCTTGGCCATGGGATGGGTCCCTCCAGAAGTGCTCGAATGAGAGCCGATGCGCCCGTGGGGCGGCGTCCGCCCGCTCCGTGGCGGTCATTCCCGATGTACCTCGGCGCCTGCCCATGCTAAACGCCGGGGCCGTCAGAGGGGAGCGCTCAGCCCGGGTAGCCGCCGGCGCCGATCAGCGGGACGAAGCGGCAGGGCCCGAGGTTCTCGGTGATCCAGCTCCCTCCGCGCATCCTCAGCCGGGTGAGCTCCTCCCCCTCGGGGCCGCTCCGGATCGGCACCACCAGGCGGCCGCCCTCCCGGAGCTGGCGGGCCAGGGCGACCGGGAGCCGGGGTGCCGCGGCCCCGACCGCGATGGCGTCGAAGGGAGCGCGGTCGGGGAGCCCGACGCTGCCGTCGGCCCCGACCACCTCGACGTCGACCCCCAGCCGGCCCAGACGCTCGGCGGCCTGGTCGGCCAGCTCCGAGATCCGCTCGACGCTGATCACCCGGGCACCGCAGGCGGCCATCACCGCCGCCTGGTAGCCGCTGCCGGTGCCGATGTCGAGGGCGACGTCCCCCGCCCTCAGCTCCAGGGCCTCGACGATGATCGCCACCATCAGCGGCTGGGAGATGGTCTGGTTGTCGGCGATCGGGAGGGCCCGGTCCGCATAGGCGTCCTCGCGGTCGGCGGGAAGGACGAACTCCTCGCGCGGCACCGCGGCCATCGCCGCCAGCACCCGCTCGTCCCGCACCCCGCCGGCGCGGAGCCGCTCGATCATCTCCGCCACCGAGCTCATCCCCGGC
>JBEKXW010000019.1:0-47328 GCA_049511615.1 Candidatus Dormibacteria bacterium
AGGACGCCATCCAGCGTTTCCTTGACGCCTGGAACGAGCGCAAACATCCTTTCGTCTGGGTGAAGTCCCCAGCTCAGGTTCTACGCTCTTACAACCGCGAAGCTATTTCCGTGTCAGTGCACTAGCACGCGGACCCGGCCAGGCTGAGCCCCGGCGAGGCGGCCTGGGCCGGCGACGACGTGACCGCGAACAGCGTCTCGGGGTCGCCGCTCGGAAAGGGCACCGCGGTGTCGGCCCAGACGAAGGCATAGAAGGGCCCGGCGATGACCGACCCGCCCGGAAGGGTCGACGACGCCCCGGTGCAGCGGTCGACGAGCTCCAGGCTGAAGCTGACGGTCATGGGCGCCTGCTGAGGAGCGAGGTCGACGTTGACCTGGACCTTGCACGAGCCGCCGGCGGCGACCGCGCACCCGTCCGGACCCTCGGGGGTCACGCTGAGCCCGACCACGGCTCCGGCCGTCGCCGGGGCGGGCGGCGTCGCTCCGACGAGGGGTGACGCCGCCGGAGACGGCGGCGCGGACGGCGGCGCGGACGGTGGCAGGGTCGGGGACGGCGCCGGGGAGGCGGAGGGGGGCAGCGTGGTGGCCACGCCGGCGCCGTGACGGCCGCTGAGGATGACGGCGGCGGCGGCAACCAGGGCGATCACAGCAACCGCAGCGACCCAGGCGGCGATCGCCCGGCGGGAGGGATGGCGCCATCGCGGGGTCGGAGGCACGGGCCACGTCCGCCGGGAGCCCCTCCTGGCCCAGCGATCGCCGATCACGGAGGCGGCCCGCCCCCGCAACCACCGGAGGCCCCGGAGCACCCCTCCTCCGAGCCGGCCCAGCCCGGCCCTGATCCTCCGCCACCCGGCCCCGTGCCCGGCGACGGCAGTCGCCGCCCGTTCTCGCGCCCGTCGCGCGGGCTCCGCCCGCCGCACCGCCTGGGCTGCTGGCGCCACCAACGCCTGGGCTTCGGGCGCCACCACCGCCGCCGGTTCGGGCATCGCGGCCCTGGCCGGTCGCACCATCCGAGGCGGGCGCGCACGGTCCGGCGCCGAGCGGGGGGGCAAGGCCAGCGCGGGGGTCACGACCGGCCGTGTCGCACGGAGCGGGGTGACCAGGGCGACGATCTCGCGCCGGACCCGGGCGTCCGGCGCGCCGGCGGCGCGGTACAGCGCCTCGCGGGCGGCGCGCGCAGACCTGGCCCCCTTGAAGGCCGGCTCGGGACCGCCGAGGACGGCGTCGAGCGCAGCGAGCCCCTCGGGGTGCCGATGCCTGCCGGAGCCGGGGGCGCCGTGCCGGAATTGTGCCGTCGCGATCCGGAGCGCGGCCGCGGCGGCCTCGATGTCGCTCGCGCGCCGGTCGCCCGCCGGAGCGGCGCCGGCGCGGAGCCCCATGTCGGCGATCCGCGCTTGACCGTCGAGCCCCACCAGGATGTTCCCCGCGTGGAGTGCGCCATGGGTGGTCCCCGCGGCATGCAGCGCCGCGAGCCCGTCGAGGACGTCCCCTCCGATGGCGGCGATGTGGCGCGGACCGAGGCGCGCCACGGCCGCGAGCCGGCGCAGACTGACCCCGGGGTCGTGGGGCCGGATCACCCAGACGGTGCTCTCGTCCGCCCAGGCGGCGTCCACCAGCAGCAGGGCGGGGTGGCTCAGCTGTCCCGGCCGGGCAAGTCCGGACAGGATGGAGGCCCGCTCCTCCTCGGCGCAGCCACTGACCCGGCGAGCCACGTGCAGACCGTCGCCCGCGTCGCCCGCCAGCCAGGTCCGCGACCTCTGCGCCGTCCCCAGCAGGCCGAGGAGGATCAGCCCGTGCCCGTCGACCTCCACCTGGTCCCGCTCGCGCAGACCCTCGCTCACCCGAGCTTCCCCTGCGGCGTCCGAAGGTGGATGATCAAAGCCTGGGGCGCCGCGGCAGCAGCCGGCGGTGCCCACGAGGAGCCGGCGGAGCTGGGGCGGCAGACGATGTTCTCGTCGCGTTTCGGGATCGACCTCGGGACGGCGAACACCGTGGTCTGCCGTCCGGGCCGCCGAATAGTCCTCAACGAGCCGTCGGTGATGGCCGTCCGGGTCAATGGCCATCCCGGCCCGCCGGTGCGGGTGGGCCACGAGGCGCGCGAGCTGGTCGGCAGGACGCCGGTCGGGCTCGTCACCGTCCGCCCCATCCGCGACGGTGTCATCACCGACCTGCAGTCCGCCCGCGCCTTCATCGTGGCGATCCTCCGCCAGGTCCTCCGGTATCCCTGGGAGCGCATCCGGCCGTGCGCGGCGGTGGGAGTGCCGGCCGGAGCGACCTCCCTGGAGCGCCGGGCGCTGATCGAGGCGGTCGAGGAGGCCGGGGTGAGCCGCGTCGAGCTGGTGCCCGAACCGATCGCTGGCGCCATCGGCTGCGGGATCGACCCCCTCCAACCCCGCGCCCACATGGTCGTCGACGTCGGCGGTGGGACCGCCGAGGTCTCCGCCTTCTGCTTCGGGGGGATCCTGGCCACGCGCTCATGCCGGGTCGCGGGCGACGAGATGACCATGGCGCTGCACCAGTACCTTCGCCAGGAGCACCAGCTCGTGGTCGGTGAGCTCACCGCCGAGGACATCAAGATCCGCCTCCGCGACGCCGCCGCCGAGGGCCAGCCCCTCGTGGTCGAGGGTCGGGATGTGCTGAGCTCGCGCCCCCGGCTGATGACGCTTGACCCCAAGGAGGTCGCCGCGGCACTGCGCCCGACCGTCGACGGCATCATCGAAGCCCTCACCGGGTGCCTCGAGGACCTGCCCCCGCAGGCGGTCGGAGACATCATGCACGAGGGGGTCATCGCCTTCGGCGGGGGGTCGCTCCTCGCCGGTTTCGAACAGCGGCTGGAGGAGGAGTTCGGCTTCTCGGTCCAGCACGCCGAGCGACCGCTGACCTGCGTGGCCGAGGGGGCAGCCCTGGTCATCTCCATGCCGGCGGTCATCGCCGCTTTCTCCGGGCACTAGCCTCGGCGGCGGCGGTCCCGACGGTCAGGTCGCCAGGGTCCGTGCTGGAGCCGGACCGAACCCCGGCGGTGGCGTGAGACGTGAGCGCGATCGCCGGCGACGGCCACGCTGCGCCAGCCAGCTCCGGCTGCGGCATCGAGCCGGTGGGCGCCACGGGGGTGGTCGACATGATCGCGGCCTGGTTGGCCGAGAAGTACTGGAGCAGCTCGTCGACCGAGGGCTCGCAGTCGTAGTAGCCCTGACCGCCTCCATGGACGGCGCAGAGGACCACGACCTCGGGGTCCTGGGCGGGGTAGACGGCGTCGTACCAGGCGTCGGGTCCGCCATGGGGCGCGGAGGGGTCCTGGGCCGTGCCGGTCTTGCCGCCGGCAGCTTGCGGGAGGTTCTGGAGCATGTTCCCGGTCCCCTCGCTCACCTCCAGCGCCAGGCCCTGGTCCACGGGCCCGAGCTGGGAGGCGAAGGGGAGAGCCTCCGGCGACGGATGGCTGAGCGCCGTCGTGCCGGCGGCGCCGGAGACGTCGAGCCCGAGGTAGGGGGTCACGAGGTCACCGGTCGCGACGGCGTCCAGCCACCGGATGTCCTGGATCGGGGTCACCGCCGTGTACCCCTGGCCGATCCCCATCATGGGGGTCACCCCCGGATACCAGGTGTCGCCGGCGGGCATGTGCCCCGGGTAGTAGAACTGGCCCGGGCTCTGCTCGCCCGAGGGCAGGTCGATGCCGCTGACGCTGCCCACCCCGAGCTCGGTGGCAGCCGCGGCCAGGCGCTCCGGCCCGAGGGCCAGCGCCAGCTGGTAGAAGTAGACGTCGTTCGACCAGGCGATGGCCTCGGGAAGGGCCTGGGGCGGCAGGCACTCCCAGTTGGCGTACTGGACGCCGTCGTACGCGTAGGAGCATCCCGTCGGGATGACCTCCGACGGCGGGATCGCGTTGTCGGCGATGTCGGCTGCGGCGGTCACCAGCTTGAACGTCGACCCCGGCGGCATCTCCGCCTCGACGGCATTGGCGGCGCCGTCCAGGCCCTGGCCGGCCATGGCCAGGATGGCCCCCGTCTGGGCGTCCATGACGATCATCGATCCCCAGTCTCCCGATTGGCTCTGCGGGTAGGCGCCCGCCATCGACGGCTGGAGAAGGGCGGCCGCCTGCTCCTGGAGGCCGAGATCGATGCTCAGCTGGAGGGTGTCACCGGCGGTCGAGGCGGTCGCGCTGCTCAACGCGACGGCACTGCCGAAGGGGTTCACGAGGACCCGCTGGTCGCCGTCCTGGCCCTGCAGGTAGCTGTCGTACACCTCTTCCAGCCCCGAATGGCCGACCACGTCTCCCGCCGGAAGCCGGCCCATCTGGGCAACCTGGTCCGCCCACTCGGCGCCGGTGGAGCCGAGGAGCGATGCCAGGAGGCTGCCCTGCGGGTAACTCATCTGATACGAGGGGTCGAGGATGACCCCGGTGAGGCCGGCGGCGCTGATCCGCGCGCCCACCGCCGGGCTCACCGTCCCCGGCAGAACCACCGACAGCTCGGAGCCCGCCGTCGCGATCTCCCGGTCGAGCTGGGCGGGCGTCTCTCCGACGAGCCGCGCCAGCCTGGTCAGGGCACCGCCCTGTCCCTGGAGCAGGCCCGGGATCACCACCACCTGCCAGGCGTCCTCCTCGACGGCGAGGGGGACCCCGTGGCGGTCGACGATCTCGCCGCGGGGCGCGAGCAGGTCGATGCTCCGCGTCACCTCGGCCAGCGCCTCGGCGCGCAGGACGGTGCCGCTCTGGGTCTGGATGTCGAGCGCCACCGCTCCCGTCCCGGCCAGGGCCAGGCCGAGCCCGGCGGCGCTGAGCCGCACCAGCCGGGGCATCCGGCGCAGGCCTCGGGGGGGACGCCAGAGGATCCGCGCCCGCGAGTCGCGGGCGATCCCGCGGGCGGCGCCCACCGCCCCGAGGTGGGCCAGCGCGCTCGATCCGCCGGCGCTGATCAGGGGACAGGGGACACCGGCGAGGGGGATCAGGCCGATTCCACCCGCCGCAGAGATCGCCACCTCCGATCCGAGCAGGACGGCGAGACCACCGGACACCAGTCCCGCCGCCTCGGTGCGCGCTCCCCGGGTGATGGACAGCAGGCGCCACATCACCAGGGCGGTGCAGGCGAAGACGGCGGCGCCGGCCAGCAGACCGCGCTGCTCCACCAGGCTGACCAGGGCCAGATCGGTCTCGCGGGCGGGGAGGTACTGGGAGAGGAGCCCGTACGGCACCACCGAGCCACGCCCGAGCAGCGTGGCGGAGGCGATCGCGATGTGGGCCTGGAGGACGGTCCACCCCGAACCGAGAGCGCTGGCGCCACCGCTCAGGAAGGCCTGGAGGCGCTGCAGCTGATACGGATGCAGCAGGCCCAGGCCGGCCGGCGCGAGCACGGTGAGGCCCGCGGCGGTGGCGAGCAGGCTGCGCACGCGCACCCGGGCCTGGATGGCGACCGCCGTGGCGATGATCAGGAGCAGCATTGCGGTGCTGAGATCGGGCTCGATCAGCGTGAGACCGATGGGGAGCGCCGCGGCCGCGAGGGCGAGCAGGTAGCGGTGCTTGCGGGCGGGGTTGCCGAGGATGTCGGCGAGCACCAGCAGAAGACCGATCTTCGCGAACTCGGAGGGTTGGAAGAGCTGGCTGCCCACCTCCAACCAGCGCCGGCCTCCTTCGGCACCGCTGCTTCCCGCCAGCACGACCGCGCCGAGGAGCAGCACGGCGCCGGCATAGACGAGCCGGCCCAGCACGACCCACACCCGCATGCGCAACCGCGTGAGCGCCGCCGCGACGCCGACACCCACCAGCACCATGAGGAGCTGATGCGCGGCCTCACCCGGATCACCGAGGCCGACGAGATTGGCGATGCCGAGAGCGGCGAGCCCGCCGATGCCGAGCCAGAGCAGCGGGTCAGCCCGGCCGATCCGGCGCCAGCCCCGCTGCGCGGAGGGGTCGACGTGGCGGTCGGAGGGGGTCGGGTCCCATGGATGACGCCGCATCCATTGCCCTCGGAACTCTCAGCGGCGACCGAACAGCGGTCGAGGCGGTGCGCTCCACCACTACTCGCGCACCCTGTCGCCCCATCCAATCGTACTCGCGGGGCCTGGATGGCGAGAGATCCCGGATCGCCCACCAGATCACCGGGGCGGCCGTCATTGCGGCCGGCGACGGATCCGCGAAAACGCATGCCGTCAACCCCGCCCGCTACCATCTCCGGCCGATGACCGAAGCCGCCGATGCCGCGGGGCCGTCGCCGCTCACCATCGCGGTCCCCCGGGAGCGCCAGGCCGGCGAGCGGCGCGTGGCGCTGGTGCCCGCCGCCCTCCGCCCCCTGCTCCGCGCCGGGCTCGCGGTGAGGGTGGAGGCGGGCGCCGGGGAGCTGGCCGGGTATCACGACGCGGCCTACGCTGAGGCCGGAGCCAGCATCGCGGCCACCCTGGCCCAGCTGCTCCAGGGCGCGGACGTCGTGCTCCACGTCGGCCCGCCGTCGGACGAGGAGATCAAACGGGTGCGCGCCGGCACGACCCTGGTGGGCCTGCTGCGGGCGACCTCCAACCTCCCCCTCCTCGAACGCCTGGCCACGGCCGGGGTCGACGTCCACAGCCTGGAGCTGCTGCCCCGGATCACCCGCGCCCAGGAGATGGACGTCCTTTCCTCGATGGCCACCGCCGCCGGCTACCACGCGGTGCTGATGGCGGCGGTCCGGCTGCCACGGTTCATGCCGCTGCTCATGACCGCCGCCGGGACGGTCCGCCCGGC
The DNA here is from genome assembly GCA_049511615.1 of Candidatus Dormibacteria bacterium. GTDB lineage: Bacteria > Chloroflexota > Dormibacteria > Aeolococcales > Aeolococcaceae > Changshengia. Next base: position 6,709 of record JBEKXW010000019.1, read on the forward strand.
ACGGGTGCTGGTGGTCGGCGCCGGGGTCGCCGGTCTGCAGGCGATCGCCACCGCCCGCCGCCTCGGCGCCGTCGTCGAGGCCTTCGACGTCCGTCCCGTGGTCCGCGAGCAGGTGGAGAGCCTGGGTGCGCGGTTCGTCGATGTTGGGGTCGAGGCCGCTGAGACCGGGACCGGCTACGCCGCCCAGCTGAGCGGCGAAGCCGAGGAGCGAGAGCGCGAGGTCCTGGCTCGCCACGTCGCCGACGCCGACTGCGTGATCACCACCGCGCTGATCGCCGGCCGGGACGCTCCACGCCTGATCAGCGCCGAGATGGTGGCGGCGATGAAGCCGGGCTCGGTGATCGTCGACCTCGCCGCCGAGGGGGGCGGCAACTGCGAGCTGACCAAGCCCGGCGAGGAGGTCGAGGTCTCGGGCGTGCTGATCTGCGGGCAGACCGACCTGGCCAGCCGCATGGCCGGCGACACCAGCCTCCTCTATGCCAACAACATCGTCCGTTTCGTCCTGCACCTGGTCCGCGACGGGAAGGTGCGCGACGACCTCGACGACGAGATCCTGGGGGCCACCTGCGTGGTCCACGGGGGCTCGCTGCGCGGCGCCGCCGCGCCGCATCCGGAACCGGTCGCCTAGGAGCCCAGATCCCGTGTCCACCAACGACCTCGTGCTCATCGGCTTCTTCATCTTCGTGGTCGCCGTCTTCCTCGGCCTGGAGCTGATCACCAAGGTCCCGTCGCTGCTCCACACACCGCTGATGTCGGGCACCAACTTCATCCATGGCATCGTGGTGATCGGGGCGATCACCATCGCCGCCACCGTGAACAACACCCTAGCCGGGGTGATCGCGGTGATCGCGGTCTTCCTGGGGACGTTGAACGTCGTCGGCGGCTGGGTGGTCACCGACCGCATGTTGAGCATGTTCCGCAGCGGCGGCCGGCCACCGGCGCGCGTCTCCGAGGAGAAGGCGGCAGGAGCAGCAGCGGGAGCCGCCGCCTCTTCCGCTGAGGTCAAGTCCTGATGATCGCCGCCACCGCGTCCACCGCCGCCTCGCTCCCGCCCGCGTGGGCTCTGCTCGGTTACATCCTGGCGGTCGCGCTCTTCGCCCGGGGCATCAAGATGCTGACCTCGCCGCGGACGGCGCACCTCGGCAACCGCGTCGCCGGGCTGGGGATGCTGGTCGCCATCGGCGTCACCCTGGGCCAGTTCCACGCCGGCTGGCAGTACATCGTCCCGGCCGCCGTGGTCGGCGCCCTCGTCGGATCGGTCTGGGCGCTCAGGGTGCCGATGACCGCGATGCCCCAGATGGTGGCGATGTTCAACGGCATGGGAGGCGGCGCCGCCGCCCTCATCGCCCTGGGCGACTTCCACCGCCTCACCGGCGGTGGGCTGAGCCTCGGCCCGATCAACGCCGTGACCATCCTGCTCAGCTGCCTGATCGGAAGCATCAGCTTCGCCGGCAGCATGATCGCCTTCGCCAAGCTCCAGGAGATCATGACCGGCACCCCGATCACCTGGCCGCTGCAGCACGAGATCAACGGGGTGCTGCTGCTCGCCCTGGTCGGCGTCGGCATCGCCATCACCGTCACCGGCGGGGGTGGCGGTCTCATGATCGCCTTCTTCATCGGCGCCCTGGCCCTCGGCGTGATGGGCGTCCTGCCGGTGGGCGGCGCCGACATGCCGGTGATCATCTCGCTGCTGAACTCCTTCACCGGGATCGCCGCGGCGGTTACCGGCTTCGTGCTCGGCAACTACTCGCTGGTGGTCGCCGGTGCCCTGGTCGGCGCCTCCGGATCCATCCTCACCGTGCTCATGAGCAAGGCGATGAACCGGCCGATCACCAACGTCCTCTTCGGCGCCTTCGGCAAGGTCGATGACACCGTCGCCGGTGTAGCCGCGGCGGTGGGGCACACGGTCCGGGCGACCAGCGCCGAGGACCTGGCGGTGCTCCTCGCTTACTCCCAGCAGGTGATCTTCGTCCCCGGGTACGGCCTGGCGGTGGCCAGAGCCCAGCACGAGGTGAAGGAGCTCGCCGACCAGCTCAAGATGCGCGGGGTCCGGGTCCTCTACGCCATACACCCGGTGGCCGGCCGGATGCCGGGACACATGAACGTCCTCCTCGCGGAGGCCGACGTCCCCTACGACGAGCTCAAGGAGATGGACCAGGTGAACCCCGAGTTCCCCCGCACCGATGTCGCGGTGGTGATCGGGGCCAACGACGTCGTCAACCCGGCCGCGCTCAACGACCCCAAGAGCCCGATCTGGGGGATGCCCATCCTGCGTGCCGACCAGGCCAAGACAGTGGTGGTTCTCAAGCGCAGCATGCGCCCCGGATTCGCGGGCATCGAGAACGAGCTCTTCTACCACGACAACACCCTGATGCTGTTCGGGGACGCCAAGGACTCCCTCGTCAAGCTGATCGCCGAGGTCAAGCTGCAGGAGGCGGCCTAGACAGCGGGGGGCCCGCCCGATGGACCGCGGCGTCTGCGTCATCACCGGAGGCGGCCGCGGGATCGGCGCCGCGACCGCACGGCGCGTGGCGCGCGCGGGCTGGCGGGTCTGCCTCTCCTGGCACACCGACCGGGCCGCGGCGGAGTCGGTGGCCGCCGAGGTCGGGGGGCGCGCGGTGCGCGCCGACGTCGCCGCCGAAGCGGATGTGGTGGCCCTGTTCGCCGCCGCGGACGAGATGGGCCGGCTCACCGCCGCCATCGCCAACGCCGGCATCGTCCACCGTCGCTCCCGCCTCGACGGGATGGACGCCGAGCGGATGGGCCGGCTGCTCGAGGTGAACGTCCTGGGAGTCCTGCTCACCGCCCGCGAGGCGGTCCGGCGCATGTCGCCGCGTCACGGAGGCGGTGGAGGAGCCATCGTCACCGTCTCCTCCGCGGCCAGCCGTCTGGGCTCCGCCGGCGAGTACGTGGACTACGCGGCGAGCAAGGGCGCGTCGACAGCCTCACCCTCGGCCTGGCCCGCGAGGTCGCCGCCGAGGGGATCCGGGTCAACGCCGTCCGTCCCGGCCTGGTGGACGCCGCGATCCACGCGAGCGGCGGCCAGCCGGACCGCGTGGCGCGGCTCGCACCCACGGTCCCGATGCAGCGCGTGGGTCGCGCCGAGGAGGTGGCCGCCGCCATCGTCTGGCTGCTCGGCGACGAGTCCTCCTACACCACGGGCGCCATCCTCGACGTCAGCGGCGGGCGCTGAGCCCGGCCGGCGCGGTCAGCGCCAGACGGCGGCGGCGCTTCCTCCGACGATCAGCGCACGCTCCGCCTCGCCGATCCCGGCGGCGTCCAGGGCACGGCGATAGCGGCTCATCCCGAGCAGCGGGAAGTCGGTGCCGAGGACGAGGCGGTCGGCACCCACCAGGGTCACCACCGCGCGGAGCGCGCTGGGGCGGTAGAGGTGGGGCACCGCGGCGGTGTCGAACCAGATGCGCGCGCACAGCTCGCGGACCTCGGGCATGTGCGCGTAGAAGGGCAGGCCACCGCCGAGGTGCGCCGCGACCAGCCGCAGACCGGGGGAGCGCTCCACGAAGCGCACCAGCCGGTCCGGTGTCGCCGTTCCCTTGCCCGCGTAGGCATGACCGACCGGCTCGCTGCAGTGCAGGGTCCAGGGCAGATCGAGCTCGACCGAGAGCTGGGCCAGCCGTGCCAGCTCGTCCCCGGCAAGATCGAATCCCTGGGCGTCCGCGTTCAGCTCGCCGATGCCGCGCAGGCCCAGGCGGGCGCAGCGGCGCAGCTCGGACACGGCCTCGGGAGCCGCCGGCTGGACGACGCCGCACCCGACCACGCGGGCGGGGTGGCGGCGCTGCAGCGCGGCCACGAAGTCGTTGGCCTCGGCGCAGAGGCGCGGGTCGGCAAACGGCCAGGTGAAGACCACGGCGCGGTCGACACCCTCCGAGTCGAGGTGTTCGAGCAGGTCGGCCTCGCCGGCCAGCCTCCGCCTCCCCGCGTGACAGGCGGCAAACCAGGGATCGAGCGCAGCCACCCGGGCGGGGTCGCGCCGCACCCGCTCCGGCATGACGTGCACGTGGGCGTCCACCGCCGGAGCGCTCATGAGAAGGCGCGCACGTCGTAGACGGTGGTGCCTGGGGCGGCTGCGGTCACCGTGAGCTGCTGCGCCGCCCACCAGGTGACCCCGGTCGCCGGGAAGGTCTGGTTCACCTCGACGTAGCTGACGTGGTAGCGGCGCAGCACCTGGAGGATCGGCTGGCATTGGGTGAGGGGGGTGGCACCGCAGCCCTGCATCGCGAGCTCGACGTCGGCCTCGCGCTGCCCGTAGTCCAGCCCGTAGCTCCACAGCCAGGGGTAGAAGTCGAGCACCACCGGCCGCCCGGTGAGCATCGGGACGGGGTCGAAGAAGTCGTCCGGGTTGGCCGAGATCAGAAAGACCGCAGTGGGCGCGGTCGCCGCGTCGAGGACCGCCGCCATCTGCTGGTCGGCCGCCGAAGCCACCACGTAGGGGCCCGTCACGGAGGCCGCCGCCGGGGTGAAGGGCAGGAGCCGCAGCAGCGCCAGCGTCCCGGTGGCCAGCACGCTGCCGGCGAGCAGGACGGCCAGCGCCCGCCGCCACCATCCCGCCCAGAGACGAACGGTGATCGCCGACACCGCCAGGGCGACCCCCAGATACCAGTAGGCGAGCAGCTTGCTGTTGTCCCAGTCCCAGCTCTGGAAGACCACGACGTTGCAGAGGAGAAAGACGGGGATGCAGGCGAGGAAGAAGCGCACCAGGGCCGGCGGAAAGGCGCCCAGGATCCGGGCGGCGGCCCCACCCAGCCACCGCCCTCCGAACCTCCGCGCGACCGCCAGCAGCACCACCGCCAGGCTGAGCGGCACCGCCACGCCGAGGTTGACCAGCCAGAACTCCCAGAAGGTGCCGCGGAAGGGAAGGCTCAGGGTGTCGCCCAGCACCGGGCCGGCTGCGGACAGGGTGACCGCGTGACCGAGAGAGGCGCTGATCACCGCTCCCGACATCCAGCCCGGCTCGAACCAGGGGTAGTTGTTGTCGAGGGTGGCGGACCCGTGGGGGGCGAGCAGGAGCTGGATCACCCGGGGGGCGGCGACCACCGCCGCCACCGCGGCGAAGAGCAGCCAGGCGCGGCGCCAGCGGAGCGCCGCGAGCCCGGCGGCGATGATGCCGATGGCGAAGAGGCTCTGGACGTGGATCACGGGGAGGAGCCCGACCAGGAGGCCGGCCAGGGCGACATCGAAGAGGCGTGCCCGGGCGCGCTCGAAGGCGGCGAGGAGGAGCACCAGGGCTGCCACCACCACGTCGAACCCCTCCATCAGGGTCCGTTGGGGCAGCCACCAGGCGAAGAGCGGCGTGTACCACTCCTGGTTGGAGAAGACGGGGGTCCCTGAGTTCGGCGCCGAGGTCATGCCGTCGAAGCTGGTGGGCTGGTCCGCGACCAGCCCGGGGAGGGCGTAAAGGGTCCGGGCGGTGATCTCCACGCCGGTCACCGGATTGCTGACCACATAGCCGGCGCTGCACTCGGCGGACGGGTACCCGGCGTCGGTGCAGGCGTCATGGAAGGCGCCGACGAAGCCGAGGCCTCCGCCCAGGAAGCAGATCACGACCGCGAGCACCCCCACCGACTTGCGCGCGCCGAGCCGCTCGGCGAGGCTGACCACCAGCACCGCCAGCGCAACCGCGAGGATCACCTGGGGCAACCAGAGCGACGGCCCGTCGGCGACCCCGAGGCGCATCAGCATCCCGGAGGTGAAGTCGGGGAGGAACGGGTAGAAGAGCGGGGTTCCGCTCATGATCGGGTCCTGGGGCGGGAAGTTCTGGGCGGTGCTGAAGGACGAGGCGGTGATCAGGTGCTGGGCCCAGTCCGGGATCCAGTAGCCGGTGATCAGGTTCCCGGCGGCGTCCTGGGACATCACCCGGGCGAAGAGGAGGGCAAAGACGACGGTCGCGACCGCAGCCACCACCGCAAGCGTCAGGGTGCCGCGCGCCTGACCGCGCGCCTCGTCCAGCGACGCCTGCCAGGTGGCGACGGTATCGACCCCGAGGCGGCGTGCCAGCAGCAGCGCGGCCCCGGTCACGAGCGCCGGCGCCAGGATGATCGATCCCGGGCCGAGGCCCAGGCCGAGGCTCAGCAGGAAGCAGACGGCGGCGTCGACGGCGAAGGCGGCGACGACGGCGATGGCGATCCGCTCCCCGAGCCCAAGCGGCGTGGCCACCGTGCCCAGGAGGGCGAAGCCGGAGGCGGCGACCAGGAGCGCCAGCAGCCAGAGGAGCAGGACGCTCCCCGCTCCGGTCACCCGGTGACCATCAGCGGCGGCCGGAGCGCTGGGCTCCCGGCGCCCGCCACGGGCTCACCAGGCCGCCACCCACAGACGCATCGCCTGATCCGGAGCGGTCAGGGGGACGGCGGTCCAGATCGGGTAGAAGAAGATGAAGGTGGCCACCACCACCGCGATCCCCCCGTAGGCGAGCGGCGCCAGTGACCACCATCGCCCGGCTGCGAAGAACCGCACCCCGCGCAGGGCGGTGAGCGCGTAGGCGAGGGCCAGGGCGAGGAACAGCAGCATCCCGAGAGCGTGGTAGTAGAAGAGGACACGGAGCTTGTTCCCCGGCACCCACATCATCCACGAGGTGACGTAGCCGAGGACGATGAAGGCGGGCACGAAGCGGCGGGAGACGACCGCGAAGACGGCGGCGCAGGCGCAGAAGAGGCCCATCCCCCCCAGTAAGGCGAGCGTGAAGAGTGGGCTGACGGGACCGATGGGCCCGGGTTGGGTGCCGGTCACCGGATCGATCCCGGGCTCGGCGGCATGGAAGGTGAGGATCATGGTGGTGAGCGACACCACCATCAGCACGCCCACGCCGGCGCGGAGCCACATGGGCCCCGCCGTCATCCGCCAGACGCAGAAGAGCAGGGCGAAGATGCCCAGCCACCAGATCGCGGGGTTGCCCATGTTGGTGATCACCCCGGTGCCGGTGTAGCTGGGCGCGTCGAGCAAGGGGCCGCTCTGGTAGTACATCAGCACCGGGTGCTCCACGATCGGCCACGTGTACCACCGGGAGGCGTAGGGATGGCCGTGGCACTCGAGCTCCTGGTAGGTGAGGCTGGCCTCGTTGATGGCGATGATGTTGGAGATCGCCTGCACCGGGTTGGGAAGGGTGACGCCGTCCACCTTCACGACCGGGACCGGCAGGTACTTGACGTCATTGGGATAGGGCGCGGTGGTCAGGCCCTGGACGTTGGGGTTGCAGGAGACGAACTGGTAGACGTCGTCGTGGGAGATGGTCAGGTAGCGCGAGAAGCTGGCGCCGAAGATCGCCACCACCACCAGCATCCCGACGGCATAGTGGAGCCACGCCCTCGACCCCGCCGCCTCCCTCCAGAGCACCGTCTCGTAACGGCGCGGCCCCGCCAGCCGCCGCAGCGGGGGGAAGGCCGCGGCCGCATAGGGGGCCAGCCCTCGGAAGACGACCAGGGCGGCGATCACCGCCAGCGGTGCCAGCGCGGTCAGCTTGGCGGCGAACGCGAGGCCGAGCCCGGCGGCCAGCACATAGAGGGTCAGCCGCCACTGACGTTTGGTCCGCGCCTGCCAGTGGAGCAGGAACAGGTACCAGGCCAGGGCCGTGAAGAAGATGGCGGGCATGTCGATGAGCCCGAGCCGGGACTCGACGAAGGCCAGCCCGTCGAGGCAGACGAGCAGCGACGCGAGGATGGCGAAGAAGCGATCGCGGCGCAGCCGGAGCGCGATCAGGTACATCAGGCCGCACAGCAGGCTGCCGGTCAGCAGCGGGGTCATCCGCCAGCCCAGGGTGGTGAAGCCGAAGAAGGCGATCGACGGCGTCATCAGCAGCTTGACCAGCGGGGGCTCGGGGTCGAAGTAGCTGATCGCCGGGGAGTGGAGATCGTCGGCAGCGTCGGTCGGGAAGTACACCTCGTCGAAGATCTGGCCGCACGCCTTGATGACCTTGTTGCCGTACGGCACCTCCTCGCAGGCGCTCGGGTCGTTGTTGTAGGCATGGCCCACCCCGAGGATCTCGATCGCCGGCGCCGAGGGTGCGCTGCCGCCCAGGAAGTTGGGCACGATCGGGCTGGCGAAGCGCAGCAGGAAGGCGAGCAGGATCAGGCCGATCACCAGGGCGACGTCGACCCGGGTGAGGTCGAGGAGGCCGCGCAGCCCCGCCCTCACCAGGGGGGGGTCGTCGGTCGACCGGAGCCGCGGGGCCGGGGCCGGTTCGGCCGGCTCCTCGTCAGAGGGCTCCGGCGGCTCGCCGGCCGCGGGAGGGAGCGGGGACCCGACCGCCGGGGTCTCCCCGGCCGGCTCCTGGGCGGAGGGCTCGGAGGAGGCAGCCCCGGCCGGGAGGTCGGGGGGCACGCCGGCCGGGAGCTCCTCGGTCATCGCCGCCGGTTCCTCCGCCGGGGCGGAGCGGGACGGGTGTCGTCCTCCCGGACGTACCGGTGGGGGTTGAGCGCCGCCTCGATCTGGCGCTGAAGGGTGGCGGCGTTGCCCAGCGGCAGCACCAGCTCGTCCCCGAAGACGCAGCGGCGGGTGAGCACCCGGCGGAGCCGTCCCTCGTCGGGGTGGCGGAGGCGGAGGACCAGCGCGTCGGCGTCCGCCAGGCTCCGGCGTGTCTTCCCCCGGCGCTGGAGGGCGGCGACCAGCTTCGCGACCCGCGCCCGGCGGATCTCGTCCAGGTCGATCCTGACCGTGACCGTCAGGTACCGGAAGAAGAGCTGGTCGCCGTCGAGCCGCGCGTAGCTGTAGCGCTGCCGCATCCATATCGACATGGACAGCCCGAGGCCGACCGCCGCCAGCAGCAGCCAGCCGTTCGCCGTGGCGGTGTCGTTCCGGCTCTCGAATACGGCCCCCGCCACCACACCCACCACGCCCATGGCCAGCAGCGGGTAACCATACCGGCGCCAGCGGTCACGGTCGTAGAGGTTGGGAAAGCGTTCCGGCATCGGTTCGGCGCCGAGCATAGCGGGGCCGAGCCCCTTGCCACCGGCGCCGATCCCGCCCTATGCCGCGTCCAGGACCCGCTGGCGGACCAGTGCCACCCCGCCGAGGACCTCGGCCCGCTCCCCGAGCTCGCCGGCGAGCACCTGCACCGAGTCGGCCACCGCCGGGGCGGCGTGGCGGTCGATGGTCTCGCGGATCCCGGCCATCACCGGAGGTCCGGCTGCGCCGAGGCTGCCGTCGACCAGCACCGCGGCCGGGTCGAGCATGGTGCAGAGATCGGCGAGCGGACGGCCCACGGTGCGACCGAGGTCGGCGAACACCCGGCGCACGCCGGGGTCGCGGTCGGCCGCCAGGGAGAGAACCTGGGCCACGCTCAGGCGCTCGGCGTAGGCCCGCCCGACGAAGTCGCTCAGGGACGGGCCGATGACGCGGGCCAGGCATCCCCGGCCCCCGCAGATGCAGAGTGGGCCGTCCTCCTGCTCCCGCACCTGCACGTGGGCCAGCTCGCCGGCGAAACCGGCCGCCCCCCGGTGCAGCCGGCCTCCGAAGACGAGGCCGGCGCCCACCCCGTGGCCGAGCATCACGTAGATGAAGCCGTCCAGCCCGCGGCCCGCCCCGAAGGTGGCCTCGCCCAGCGCGCCGAGGTTGGCGTCGTTCTCCACCAGGACGGGGACACCCACCCGCTCCTCGAGGGCGGCGACGGAGTGGATCTGCGCCTGGGGGCGGGCCACGCTCAGCACCACCGCCACCAGCCGCTGTCTGGAGACCTCCGCATCCCGCAGGACGGCGAGCAGCATCGTCGTCGCCGGCTCGAGCAGGGAGCCCAGGTCGTGGCCTCGCGGGGTGACGGCCTCGCTCCGGTCGGTCAGGACCTCCCCGGCCGCGTTCGCCAGGGTGGCGCGGAGGCCGCCGTCCCGCAGCCCGACGACGGCGACGACGCGCGGGGGGCCGGCCAGCTCGAGCGCCCGGGGCGGACGCCCCGCCCGGTGCGGCCCCGGTTCCGCTGCGACCTCGTTCACGCGGCGGCTCCGGAGCAGCTCCTTGACCGCGCCGGCCACGGTGGTCGGGGGCAGGCCGGCGAGACCGGCCAGCTCCGCCCGGGTGAGCGGTCCCGAGACCTCCAGGAGAGCCAGCAGATGGCGCTGGGTGGTCCGCACCGGGGAGGAGGGCTGCACACCGCCAATGTACCATATTCCAACTGATTAGTTCGAATATGGGAGGAGAGGTCTCCGTGGTACGGTTCGAGCGGTAATCTGAGACCCAGCAAATTATTGCGAATCAATGAGTATCCCCCCGCATCAACCGCCCCTGGGTCGGGCCTTCGGCTCGTTGCGCGCCCCGGCGTTCCGCTGGTGGTTCGCCAGCCAGGTCCTCTCGGCCTCGGGGAGCATGACCCAGGGGGTCGCCCAGTCCTGGCTGGTGCTGAAGCTGACCGGGAGCGGCCTCGACCTCGGCCTCCTCGGCTCCTGCTACATGCTCCCCGTCCTGGTCGGCGGGCCATGGGCGGGAGCGCTGGCGGATCGGATCGACCGGCGCCGGCTCCTGATCGCGACCCAGAGCATCTTCATCGTCTGCGCCGGCCTGGTGGCGGCGCTCATCTGGAGCGGGGCGGTGCAGGTCTGGATGCTCTTCGCCATCGCCTTCGTCACCGGCGCGGTGAGCGCGCCCGATGCCGCCGCCCGCCAGGTCTACGTTCTCGACCTGGTCGGCGGGCACGAGCTCGCCAGCGCCATCAGTCTCAACGAGGTCGTTCTCAACGTCTCCCGGGTCGTCGGCCCGGCGTTGGGTGGGATCTTCCTGGCCACCCTCGGCATCGCGGTCTGCTATGTCGCCAACGCGGTGTCGTTCCTGCCTCCGCTCCTCGTCCTGCTGGTCCTCCACCGGCAGCGAAGGCTCGCCGCCACCCACCATGCGGCGGGAACGCGCCTCTCGGGCGCCACCCACGAGCCTGCCGGCGGCACCGGCCGGGGAGCTCGCCCGCGGGGACAGGTCAGGGCGGGCCTCCGCTACGTCTGGAGCACGCCGGTGCTCCGGTACACCGTGCTGATGGCGGCCGCGTCGGGGATGCTCTTCAACCTCGGGGTGGCCCTGCCCCTGCTGGCCACGCGCGTCTTCCACCTCGGCGGGGGGGGCTACGGGCTGATGATGGCCACATTCGGCCTCGGGGGGGTCGCCGGAGCCTTCATGGCCGCCTCGGCGCGGGCTCAGCCCCGGGGCCGCGAGGTCCGGCTGCTCGGCGCGCTCACCGGCGTCGCCATCCTGGCGACCGCGGTCGCCCCCGGCGCCGGCCTGGCCTTCGCCGGCATGGTGGTGACCGGTGCCCTCTCCATCTGGTTCATCGCCCGGGCCAACACCCTGGCCCAGCTCCGCGCCGATCCCGCCATGCGGGGGCGGGTCATGGGGATCTGGACCATGGCGCTGCCCGGCACCTCCCTGGTCACCGGCCCGACGATCGGCCTGGTGGCCGAGACGGCCGGGGCGCGGGCCGGTTTCGGCCTGGCCGGCGTCGCCCTGCTGGTCACCGCCGGGGTCGGCTGGCGGGCGCTGGCCGACGAGGGCCCCACGCGCGCCCAGGTCGCCCTGGAAAGCGACCGCCACCCCGCCCTGTCGTAGATCTCGTTCCAGCCAGGGGGACACGCCGGCGCGGTCAAGCGGCGCCGCTCGATGAGCGTAATCCTGCCGTCTGCGCAGAATCGCGGAGTCGCGTGATCGATCCGCTGCGGGAGGGGGCGGCCAACCCGCTCGCCACCCCCCAACCGGATCAGGGCTCCTGCTTCAGCCCGATGAAGTTGCCGTCGCGGTCCTTGACGTAGGCGATCAGCATGCCGCCGCCGACGTCCCTGGGCTCGCCGTGCGCCGTGGCACCGACCTCCTCCAGTTCGCTGATGGTGCGCTTCACATCGTCGACGACCCAGAACCCCACCGGACCGGTGAGGCCCAGCTTGTGGCCGTTGGGGTCCAGGCCGATCTCCTGGTCACCGACGCGAAACCCGACGTAGTACGGCGCATCCGCGTAGGGATCCACCCCGAGCAGCCGGCGGAACAGCTCCTTGGCACCCTCGAGGTCGCTCACCGGGTAGTTCAGTTGCTTTACTGTCCGGCTCATCGGTCCGCCCTCCTCTGGGGGTCACATCGACCCCGTCCCATCCATCACCACTATGACGGCTGACCGCGGGAGAGTGTGACTGTGGGAACGACCGGGTGGCATGCGGAGCTCTTTGAGGAGAACCGACCGCGGCTGCGCGCCGTCGCGTATCGGGTGCTCGGCTCCGCCAGCGATGCGGACGACGCCGTCCAGGAGACCTGGCTTCGACTCCGCCGCACCGACTGCGAGGGCATCGACAACCTCGCCGGCTGGCTGACCACCGTGGTTGCCCGGGTGTCGCTCGACATGCTGCGAGCACGGCGGTCGAAGCGGGAGGAGCCGGGGGGACTGCGCCCGGCGGAAGCGGCCGGCGAGGGCGATCCGGAGCGGGAGGCGATGCTGGCCAGCTCCGTGGGCGTGGCGGTGCTGGTGGTGCTCGAGCGACTCGCGCCCGCAGAGCGTGTCGCGTTCGTCCTCCATGACATGTTCGGGGTGCCATTCGACGAGATCGCCCCCATCGTGGGGCGGTCTCCGGCCGCCACCCGTCAGCTGGCAAGCCGCGCCCGCCGGCGCGTTCGCGGGTCCGCCGCGGCCGATGGCGGTGTCCCAGCAGACCGCCAGCACGTCGTCGACGCGTTCCTCACCGCCTCGCGGGACGGTGACCTGGAGGCGCTGGTCGAGCTGCTAGATCCTGACGTGGTGCTCCGGGCCGACGCGGCGGCCGCCGCCATGGGCGCCGACGAGGTTCGTGGCTCCGCCGCCGTCGCGCGGACCTTTGCGGGACGCGCGAAGGCAGCTCAGCCGGCGCTGCTGGACGGCAGCGAGGGTCTGGTGTGGGTCCAGCGTGGCGCGGTCAAGGTCGCCTTCCTGCTCACGATCAGCGATGGGCGCATCGCCGCCATCGACCTGGTGGCCGACTCGGGGCGGCTTCAGGCCCTTGAGGTCGACATCATCCGCGCCTAGTCAGCAGGGAAGCGGCCCGGACCTAACGAAGGGCCGGCGCAACGTGCTAGGCGGCGACGGCAACCATCCGGTCCAGGGCATGGCGAGCCCGCGACGCGATGTCCTCGGGTACGACGACCCGGGGCTCCATCCGCTCCAGGCAGGCGGCGACCTTCCCGAGGGTGATCTTCTTCATGTAGGGGCAGACCGCATCCTCGGAGGCGGGCAGGAAGCGCTTGGCCGGGGCCAGCTGATTCAGCCTGTGGAGGATGCCCACCTCGGTCGCCACGATGAAGGTCGTGGCGGGCGACTCCACCGCCCTGCGGACCATCCCCTCGGTGGAGGCCACCACGCAGCTCGACCCGTGGAGGTCGCCCCGGCCGAGCCGGTAGAGGGTCGCGGAGGTGCAGCCGCACTCAGGATGCACGAGCAGCTCGGCGCCGGGGTGGCGCCGCCGCGCGGCCTCGAGGTCGTCGGGGCCGATGCCGGCGTGGACATGGCACTCGCCCATCCAGACGTGCATCCGGCGCCCGGTGACCCGCTCCAGGTGGGCGCCCAGGAACATGTCCGGGCAGAAGAGGATCTCGCTCCCCTCGGGGATCGCCCGGATCACCGCCTCGGCGTTGCCGGAGGTGCAGCAGTAGTCGGACTCCGCCTTCACCTCGGCCGAGGTGTTGACGTAGGAGACCACCACCGCCCCCGGGTGCTGGGCCTTCCAGTCGCGAAGCTGGTCGGCGGTGATGGTGTCGGCAAGCGAGCACCCCGCCTCCAGGTCGGGGAGGAGAACCGTCTTCTCCGGGGAGAGGATGGCCGCGGTCTCGGCCATGAAGTGGACCCCGCAGAAGACGATCACGTCGGCGTCGGTCTGGGCGGCCTGCCGCGAGAGGTTGAGCGAATCACCGACGTAGTCGGCGATGTCCTGGACCTCAGGCAGCTGGTAGTTGTGGGCCAGGATCACCGCCCTGCGCTGGCGGCGCAAGCGCTCGATCCGCGGGATCAGCTCCCGAATGGCGGGGGGGGCGTCGGCGACGGCGAGGGCCACGGAAGGATCTCCTGGGGGCTCCGTGCGGGGACCCCGCGGCTCCAGGGGGAGCCGTTCGAGGTTTAGGTCAGAATTACCTTATCAGTATAGCGCATCGCCCTCCGGGCGGTGCAAGGCGCCGTCCGATCTGCCGCCGGCCTCAGTACGTGTCTACGGTGATGCGGCTCGCGCCGCCCTCCACCACGAGCTCGTAGCGGTCGGCGGCGGTCTCGTACCCGGAGCTGTCGAGCACCGCCCCGCTGCCGGCGGACCCCAGCCGCCTGGCGTCCAGCGTCAACCTGCTCAGGCCACCACTCACCCGCACCCTCACCGGGACGCCGGCAGGCCGGCGGATGCTCACCCGGCTGGCCCCCCCCCGGATGCGCAGCGGCACCGTGCCCACCGGGCGGGAGAGCCGGAGGTCGATGCGGCTGGCGCCTCCGGTCATGGTCATCTCGGAGAGGGCGAGCCCCGAGAGCTCGAGGTCCATCTCGGAGGCGCCGCCCCGGATGTCCAGCGCCCAGGGGATGGTCGCGTTGAGGGTCACCAGGCCCCGGCCCGCTCCGGCGTGCCAGAGCCCTGGGAAGGTGAAGCTCACCGTGCCCCCGCTGACGCGGATCCGGGGAGGGTGCCGGTCGAAGCTGGCCCGGTAGAGATCGGGCATCCCGGCATCGCCGCCGACCCTCATCCGGGCGACGCTGGCGATGATCTCCAGGCGGCCGGCGGTCACGCGTCCGAGCGGTGCCGACAGCTCCCCGTCCACCGCCTCGCCCGCACCGCGCTCGCCGGTGCGCATCTCGGCGGTGATCCGGCGGGTCAGCTCCGCGCTGCGCTCCGCGTGCTCGACGAGAAGACGGAGCTGCGCCTCGTCGTAGCCCGCGTAGATCTCCTGGACGCCGGCACCGACGGCGTCGAAGGCCACCCGCACCCGCTCCATCCCCGCGGGAACCAGCCGCGCGACCACCCGGCGGCGGTCGGCGGGGTCGGCCTCGCGGCGGACCAGGCCGGCTCGCTCCAAGCGGTCGAGGACCCCGGTCACGGCGCCGGTGGTGAGCCCCATCAGCTCCGCCAGCCGGCCCGCGGTCATCGGTCCCTCGATGTCCAGAAGGTTGACGCAGTGGAGATCGGTCACCCCCATCCCCAGGCGATCGGCGATCGCCTGGTTGTGCAGGACCGTCCAGGCCACCTGGCGGCGAACCGCCAGGACCAGCCGGCGGACGAGGTCGGCGCGCTCGGGGGTTGACACTGGCTTGGCCATCTGCTTAGTATACAGTTTACTTAGCTACTAAGATATCATCCTGGGAGACCAATCGTGCACGACAAGTATGGCAGCCCTGGGTCGGCCGCCCCGCCGGTTCGCGAAGGAGAGCCCGCATGAATGACCACGACCACGACGACGACCCCCTCAGCCTCTTCACCCGCTGGTACAGCTTCGGCTCGCCGGTCGGACTCGCCATCCTGCTGGTCGGCCTGGGCGCCTTCCTCGTCCTCCTGGGCGAGGCGATCGCGCTGCCCCTGGGACTCTTCCAATGAGCGCCACGCCGCGCAAGCGCTTCCAGCTGCCGGAGATGGAGGGGCGGATGGCGCGCTGGTACGCGCGCACGCGCGGCTCGGCGAGCCAGCTCGCGGAGTGCCGGCGCCAGGCGGCGCGGCTCACCGCCGGCCTGCCCGACGGGGCCCGGGTGCTCGAGGTGGCGCCCGGCCCCGGCTACCACGCG
The DNA here is from genome assembly GCA_049511615.1 of Candidatus Dormibacteria bacterium. Classification (GTDB taxonomy): domain Bacteria; phylum Chloroflexota; class Dormibacteria; order Aeolococcales; family Aeolococcaceae; genus Changshengia. The sequence continues at coordinate 22,391 of JBEKXW010000019.1, forward strand.
GTCGAGATGGCCCGGGCGGGAAGACTCCAGGTGACGGGGCTGGACATCAGCCGCACCATGGTGGAGATCGCCACCGACAACGCGCGCCAGGCGGGGGTGAGCGTCGACTTCCGCCGGGGCGACGTCTCGGCCATGCCCTTCGCGGCGGACACCTTCGACCTGCTCGTCTGCCAGGCCGCCTTCAAGAACTTCAAGCAGCCGGTGAGGGCCCTCGACGAGATGCACCGCGTGCTCCGTCCGGGGGGGACGGCGGTGATCCAGGACATGAATCGGGATGCCTCGAGCGCCGAGATCGCACGGGAGGTGAGGGGGATGCGGCTCAACCCGTTCAACGCCTTCATGACCCGGCTGATCCTCTCCACCCTCCTCCGGCGCCGCGCCTACTCGCCGCTCCGCTTCGAGCGCCTGGTCGCCCAGACCGCCTTCGGCGCGTGCGACGTCGGCACCGCGGGGATCGGCCTCGAGGTGCGTCTGACCAAGGCGGCGGCGTAGGCCGCAACGCCGTGGCGGAGATGCCGGTCGCGGAGCCGGCGCGCGCGTGCGCGGTGCGGGCGACCGCACTGCGCAAGGCGTTCCCCTCCAAGGGAGGACGGGTGGAGGCCCTGCGCGGCATCGACCTCTCCATCGCCGCGGGCCAGATCTACGGCTTCCTGGGGCCGAACGGGGCCGGGAAGACGACCACACTGCGGATCCTCACCACCCTGCTCGCCGCCGACTCCGGCGAGGCGTTCGTCGCCGGTGTCGACGTCCGGCGACACCCCGGTGAGGTGCGCCGACGGATCGGCTACGTCGGCCAGCTCGGCGGTGCCGACCGCGAGGCGACCGGGCGCGAGAACCTCGTCCTCCAGGGACGCCTCTACGGGATGGGCGCCGCGGAGACCGGGCGCCGCGCCGGCGAGCTCATCGAGCTGCTCGACCTCGGCGCCTTCAGCCACCGCATCGCGCGCACCTACTCCGGCGGCCAGCGGCGAAGGCTCGAGGTGGCCCTGGGGATCATGCACCGGCCCGCGGTCCTCTTCCTCGACGAGCCCACCCTCGGCCTGGATCCGCAGAACCGCGCCAACCTCTGGGAGCAGCTGCGCGTCCTCCGCGACGCGGGCACCAGCATCCTGCTCACCACCCACTACCTGGACGAGGCCGACCAGCTGAGCGACCGGCTCGCGATCATCGACCACGGCCGGGTGGTGGCGGAGGGGACACCCCAGGAGCTCAAGCAGCGGTATCCCGCGGAGGTGACCATCACGCCGAGGCCGGGGGCGGCCGAGCTGGATTCGCTCGCCTCCCGCCTCCAGGGCGATCCGCTGGTGGGCGCGGTGCGCATCGACGCCGGGACGATCCGGGCGCGTGTCCCGGATCCCACCGCCGGTCTGGCCGCGGTCTTTGATCGCCTGCGCGCCGGCGGTGTCGGGGTGCTGCGGGTGAGCCTCCAGGAACCGTCCCTGGACGATGTCTTCCTCCACGAGACGGGACGCTCGCTGCGTGACGCGGGGGATCCGGTCGCGGGGGAGGCGGAGGCCGGCTCATGACCTTCCTGATGCAGACGGCGCTGCTCAGCCGGCGGCGGCTGCTGGAGACCCTCCGGCAGCCGATCTGGGTGTTCATGGGGCTCAGCGTGCCCCTCCTCTACCTCGCCCTGTTCGCCCCGCTGCTCACCTCGCTCGCCGGCGGCCCCGGCTTCCCGGCGGGCGGCGTGCTCGACGTCTTCGTGCCGGGCATCCTCGCCCTGATGGCCTTCGGAGCGGGGATGGGCGCCGGATGGATCGTGATCTCCGAGCTGGACACCGGCGTCATCGAGAGGCTCCGGGTGACACCGGCAAGCCGGCTGGCACTGGTGCTGGGTACCGTGGTCCGCGACGTCGTCACCTTCGCGGTGCCCGCGGTCATCGTGGTGGTCGTCGCCCTCCCCTTCGGCTTCCACGCCCGCTGGGGCGGGGTGGCCCTGCTGGTGCTGCTGATGGCGCTGCTCACCGCCGCGTGCTCGGCCGGCTCGGCGGCCCTGGGCATCACCCTCCAGCAGATCGGCAGCCTGGCGGCGGTGGTCACCGGGCTCCAGCTGCCGCTCACACTCCTCTCCGGGGTGCTGCTCCCCCTCTCGCTGGGCCCGGGCTGGCTCCAGGGGCTGGGCCACGCCAACCCCATGTACTACGCGGTGGAGGCGGCCAGGCAGCTGGCCGCGGGGACCCTGGGCACGGGGACCGTGGCCCTGGGCTTCGGGGTGACGGCCGCGACCGCGCTGCTCGCCGTCTGGTGGGCGACCCGCTGCTACCGGCGCGCCATGGCCTGAGGCGCGAGGGCGACAGGCCGCGCACCCCCTCCCGCGCGAGTTCTCTCGTCCCTGGCTGGCTACTCGGCCCTGCCGAAGGCCTGGATCTCCGCCTGCTCCTGAGCTGAGAGCCCGCGCGGCAGCTGTCCCCGGGAGAGCTTCTCGCTCTGCACGTGGTGCTTGATCTGCTCCACCACCTCGGGATTGGCCAGGGTGGTGATGTCGCCCACGTCGCTGAAGTTGGAGATGCCGGCGATCACCCGGCGCATGATCTTCCCGGAGCGTGTCTTGGGCATGTCGGGGACGATCCAGACGTTCTTGGGGCGGGCGATCTTGCCGATCTCGACCTCGATCGCCCTGCTCACCTTCTCCTCCAGCTCCCGGCTCGGTGTGAAGCCGGGCCTGAGCGACACGTAGATCTCGACCGCCTTGCCGCGCAGCTCGTCGACGACCGGGACCGCCGCCGCCTCCGCCACCTCGTCGACGGTGATGCTCGCCGACTCCAGCTCCTTGGTGCCCAGACGGTGGCCGGCGACGTTGATGACGTCGTCGACCCGCCCCAGGATCCGGAAGTAACCGTCGGCCGCCTGGACCGCCCCGTCGCCGGCGAAGTAGGGCCAGTCGTGCCAGTCCTTGCTCTTCGGGTCTCTGCAGTACTTCTGGTAGTAGACCTGGACGAAGCGCTCCGGCTGTCCCCAGATCGTCTGCATGATGCCGGGCCAGGGGTTGCGGATGCAGATGTTGCCGGCCCGGCCGCTGCCGGGCTCGACCACGTTGCGCTCCTCGTCATAGATCACCGGGTAGATGCCGAGCGCGGCCGGTCCGCAGCTCCCCGGCTTCATCCCCTGGAGACCTGGAAGCGTGGAGCCCAGGAAGCCGCCGGTCTCGGTCTGCCACCAGGTGTCGACAATGACCGCCTCGCCCTTGCCCACCGCCCGGTGGTACCAGCGCCAGACGTCGGGCTCGATGGGCTCGCCGACCGTGGTCATGTGCTTGAAGCGGTAGTCGTACTTCGCCGGCTCCTCCGGCCCCAGCTTGCGCAGCATCCGGATCGAGGTCGGAGCGGTGTGGAAGATGGTGACCCCGAGGCGCTCCGCGATGCGCCAGGGCCGTCCGGGGTCGGGATGGGTGGGGACACCCTCGTAGAGCACGCTGGTGGTGCCCAGCGCCAGCGGCCCGTACACGATGTACGAATGCCCGGTGATCCAGCCGATGTCGGCCATGCACCAGTAGGTGTCCTCGGGGTGGATGTCCTGGTAGTACTTGGCGGTGCCGGCGACGTAGGCGAGGTAGCCGCCGGTGGAGTGCTGGGCACCCTTGGGACGGCCGGTGGTGCCGCTCGTGTACATGAGGAAGAGGGGGGCCTCCGCGGGCATCGAGGTCGGAGGCACGACGGCGCGCTGGAACTGACCGACGACATCATCGACGAACACGTCGCGGCCCTCGACCATCGGGGTCTGCGACGCGTACTCGCCGGCATGGCGCCGGAAGACCAGCACCCTGTCGACCTCCTGGCCCAGCGACGCGGCCCGGGCCACCGCCTCGTCGGCCTTGACCTTGTGATCGACCAGGTCGCCGTTCCGGTAGTAGCCGTCGATGGTGACCAGGACCCGGCTCTGGGAGTCGGCGATCCGCTCCCCGCAGGCGTTGCCGCTGAAGCCGCCGAAGACCTCGGAGTGGACGATCCCGAGGCGGGCGCAGGCCAGCATCGCCACCGGTAGCTCGGGGACCATGGGCATGTGGAGGGTGATCCGATCGCCCGCGTGGAGGCCGCAGAGGTCGCGGAGCAGGGCGGCGAACGCGTTGACCCGGCGGTACAGCTCACGGTAGGTGGTCGTCTGGGTGAGCTCGCCCTCGGGCTCGGGCACCCAGATCAGCGCCGCCTGGTTGGCCCGCGTCTCCAGGTGCCGGTCGACGCAGTTGTAGCTGGCGTTGAGCCGGCCGCCCACGAACCACTTCCAGAACGGCGGGTTGCTGCTGTCCAGGGTGGTGTGCCAGTACTGGTCCCAGCTCAAGAGGTCGGCGTACTCCCGGAAGCACTCCGGGAAGTTCTCTTCGCGGAAGCGCTCCAGGATCGCCGGGTCGTGCGCGTTGGCCTGGCCGACGAACCGCGGCGGGGGCAGGATGTACTCCTCCTCCCGCCAGTGCACGGCGATCTGGGCTTCCGAGATCTCCGGCTCTTCCCCAATGGCCATGGCTCGTCCTCCGCTCCTGCGGCTGGTCGGCGAGCGCCGTCGTGCCGCACCCGTCTGGAGCGCTCGGCCCATCTTGGAACGGGGTGCTCCGGGGGGTCAAGCAGGTGACCCCACCTCACCGCAGCGGCGGCCCCGGCGGGCGGTGGCCGGCGTGGGTCAGCGGCGCGCGATCGCCGCCGTGATCGCCGCCACCGTGCCGGAGGGGTCGTCGACGCCGATCACGAGCTTGGCGTAGTGCTCGTCGTGGAGACGGATGCCGATCGCCCGATCCGGGTCGTGGACGTCCCAGAACGCCCACTCGCCCTGCTGGAGGAAGCGTCCCGCCGTGATCACGCCGGGAAGATTGCTGCCCCCCATCTTCAATCCATGCCAGACCTGGTGCGCCTCGGGCGCTGCTGTCTCCGCCCCGGCGATGTGCGCCAGCGGCACCTCGAGCTGGCTCTTGAGGGCGAAGAACTTGTCGGTGCCCCGGATGTGGACGACCAGGTTGTCGGGGGTGATCTCGATATCCGCCATGCCCGCAGGATAGCCCGGGCGGAGGACGGCGGGGTCAGAGGCCAAGGCGCGAGCGACCACCTCCGCGGGATGCCGCATGGGGGGCTGTCATGTATAGTTGACGTAGATGGCAGAGTCTCCGCCACCCCCCTACCGTGCTTCGACGGCCCCCGCTGACCAGGCCGTGCACGCCGTCATGGAGGCGATCGACGCGCTGCCGGTGGATGACCGGCTGCTGGCGCTGCGCTCCATCGCTGGTCTGGTCGGGAGCCGCCGCGCCGGCACCGTCCTGGCCGCCCGGCGCCAGGGGATGAGCTGGGGGGAGATCGCCGACCGGCTGGGGATGTCCCGTCAGGCGGTGTGGCACCGCTACGGCCCCGAGGATGTCGACGCGCCGGCCCCCGCGACCCGCCGAAACTCCCGCTCTCCACGCTCCCCGCGCACCTACTCCAGCTGCGCCTCCTACAAGGCCGTGACCACCCGCCCACCCGTGGAGCTCGCACCATGATCGATGCCGTCACCGACGCCAGCTTCGACGCCGAGGTGGTCGCCTCCTCCCTGCCCGTGCTGGTCGAGTTCGGAGCCTCTTGGTGCCCGCCCTGCCGAGCGATGGCACCCGTGCTCGCCGAGATCGCCGGGAAGCTGCGCGGGCGGCTCCGTGTGGTCGCGGTGGATTCCGACGCCAACCCCTCCACCGCCGGACACCTCGGGGTGATGGCGGTCCCGACGCTCATCCTCTTCGCGGGCGGGCGGCCGATCCGCCGGGTGACCGGCTACGCCTCGAGGCCGAAGCTGCTCCGCATCGTCGACGAGGCGCTCGCGGAGGTCGTCCCCGCCCCCTGATCGCGTGGCCTGAGGAGTCCGGGCGCCGTCCTGGGGTACCTTCGGGCGCACTCACGCCCCTCATCAGCGGAGGCCCTCGATGACGACGCAGCCCACCGCCGCGGAGCACCTCCCCGCGGACCACTACCGGCGCTTCCTGAAGCCCTACGAGCACCTGGCCCACCCGTTCGGCTCGGGTGACTTCGGGCGGGGGGCGGAATCCTTCGCCCGCTTCTTCGGTACCCCCACCTTCCTGGTCGGGCAGACGGTGCTGGTGGCCGCCTGGATCGCGGTCAACGTGGTGGCCATCTTCCGCTGGGACCCGTATCCGTTCATCCTCCTCAACCTCATGTTCAGCCTGCAGGCCGCCTACGCGGCGCCCCTGATCCTGCTGGCCCAGACCCGCCAGGCCGACCGCGACAAGGCCCAGGCTGACGCCGACGCCCACCACCGCGAGACCGTCGCGGCCTCGACGCTCGAGCGGCAGCAGACGGCCCAGGAGGGCATCGAGCTGCTGCGCCAGCTCATCGACGAGAACACCCACCTCACCCGGCAGATCGAGGAGCTCACCCAGCAGATCCACGGCAAAGTGGTCGTGGCAGCCGGCTGAGCGCGCCCGGCGGAGCTGGGCCCTCCGGAACGTGCCGGCCGGTCGGGCGCCTCCTGCCGCGGGAGAATATCCGGGTGCAGGCGATGGACGGGCGAGACGCGCTGAGCGCCCTGACGGAGACATATCGAGCCGTCACCGCCGCCGTGTCATCGCTCTCCGAGGACGACTGGGCGCGACCCAGCCGCTGCCGCGGCTGGAATGTGCGCGATGTCGTCTTCCACCTCCTCCTGGACCCGCAGCGGGCCCTGGTCGCGTTCGCCAGCCCGACGACCGAGGACCCGACGAGCGACTTCATGACCTACTGGCATCCTTACAAGCCGGGCACCGAGGCGGCGCAGCGACACGCCGAGTTCGTCCGCCGCGTCGCGGCCGCCTACCCCCGCCCGTCGGGCCTGGCTGAGCTGTGGACCGAGACCTCGGAGGCGGCACTGCGCGCAGCGGCGGTGGTATCGCCCACCGGCCGGGTCGAGACTCAGCATCTGGTCATCGCCGTGCCGGACTTCCTGGCAACGCTCACCGTCGAGGCGGCACTGCACCACCTCGACCTCACCGTGAAGCTGGACCACCCACCCCCAGTGCCGCCGGCCGCCCTCGAGATCGTGCGCATGACCCTCGACGGCCTCCTCGGAATGGCGCTGCCGATGGCATGGGATGGCGCAACCTACGCACTCAAGGGCTCCGGCCGGATGGAGCTGGACGGGAACGATCGCGTCCGGCTGGGCCCGCTCCTGGAGCGCTTCCCACTCCTGGGCTGACGCGGCTGCGCGGCGTCCCGACCCGGGCACGCTCAACGCGCTGCGGCTCTATCCTTCGCACGCATGGCCGAACGGTCGCCGCGCCACGTGCCCCACCTCTCGGTGGTCATCCCCACCCGCAATGAGGCGGAGAGCCTGGGGGCGCTCTGGGCACGCCTGGAGGCGGCCCTGGCCGGGGTCGACGCGGAGGTCTGCTTCGTCGACGACAGCGACGACTCGACGCCCGCGGAGCTGGCGGCCCTCCAGTCGTCGCACCCCGAGGTCCGCTGCCTGCTGCGCCAGGGCGGGGAGCGGGCCGGTGGTCTGAGCACCGCGGTGGTCGCCGGTCTCCACCTGGCGCGCGGCGATCTCGTCTGCGTCATGGACGCCGACCTCCAGCATCCCCCCGAGCTCATCCCCGAGATGCTGGCCGCTGCCCAGGGGGGCGCCGACCTGGTGGTAGCGAGCCGCTACGTCTCCGGGGGGAGCACCGGCGGTCTGGCTGGCGTGTCTCGCCACCTGGTGAGCCGCGGAGCCGGCATAACCGCACGGATCCTCTTCCACGAGGCCCGACAGAGCACCGATCCCCTCTCCGGATTCTTCCTCTGCCGGCGGCGACTCATCGACGGCATCGAGTTCCGCCCGGTCGGTTTCAAGATCCTCCTGGAGCTGCTGGTCTGCGTGCCGCAGCTCCGCGTCGTGGACGTGCCCCTGCGCTTCCAGCCGCGGGCGGCCGGCTCCAGCAAGGCGAGCGCCCGCCAGGGGATCCTCTTCCTGCGTCACCTGACCTCGCTCTTCCTCCGGGTCGACGGATCGGCGCGGATCTGGAAGTTCGGCCTGGTGGGGACGTCCGGGCTCGCCCTCTTCCTGCCCACCCTGTGGGCGCTCGCCGCTCCGGGGGGCCTGCCCCCGCTGGTCGCCTTCCTGCCGGCCTTCGCGCTCAGCTTCACCTGGAACGCGTTCTGGAACCGGACCTGGACCTTCGCCGACCAGCGACGGCGCCCCCGGCAGGGCGACGTGCGCAGGTTCCTCTCCCGCGCCCTCCTCGCCAACCTCCTGGTCATGTACCCGGTCTTCGCCCTGCTCAGCCTGACCAGCCTGCCGGTGATCGCCGCGGGGGCGCTGGCCGCCGCCGCGGGGATGGTGGCCAACGGGCTGGTCAACCGGCGGAGCACCCGGCTGGCGCCGACCATCTGGGGCCAGGTCGCCGTCGACGCCGGGGTGCGGCTCGGGCTCAGCCGGCTGGCCCGCGCGGTTGCGGCCGATCGCGCCGTGGCGCTGCCGCCGGACGCCGCCGCGACCAGCGCCAGCGTGCCCGCCGAGCTGCTCACCCGGGTGCGCCGGAGCCACCGGGGGGCGATCTGGACCGAGAGCGTCTCGCACCGACCGCAGCGCCGCCGGGGCATCGACCTCACCTCGTACCTCCTGCTACCGGTGGTCGACGACCGGGGCCTGGCCGGGATCGTGGTCTGCGAGCGGCGGGCGGCGCGCCCCTTCGACGCCCCCGACCTCGAGACGGGGCTCCATGCCGTCGACGACCTGGTGGCGGCCCTGGCCGGGGCCGGCCTCGCCCATCCGATCGGACCCGCCCCGCAGACGGCGGAGGCGGAGGGGCGGGCGGCCGCCGGCATCTGAGACCGGGCGCCGCGCTCAGCGGGCGGGCGTCAGAGCAGCGCCCGCGGCGCCCTCAGCCAACCCTCGAGCTCGGTGATCCAGCGCACCCCGGGCAGGCCCATGCCCGCGCCGGGCACCCCGAGACGCTGGAGCACGGTCCGGCGGGGCCCCATGCGGACCACCCGCCGGTGGGGCAGGCCGGCCAGCCGCTGCGCCTCCCGGAGCGCCCCCTCCTCGTCATCGCAGACGGCGTCGACCAGGCCCAGGCCCACCGCCTCGACGCCGAGCCAGACCTCCCCGGTGGTCACCCGGGTCAGCTGGGGGGCGGCGAGGCCGCGCCCCGCGGCGACGGCGGCGGTGAAGCGGTGGAAGATGGCATCGACGAGGGCCCGCTCCTTGGCCAGGTCATCCTCGGTCGGCTCCCGCCACGGCGCGCCGAGGTCCTTGAACGGCCCGGTCTTGGTCACCTGGACGGAGGCGCCCAGCCGGCGCAGGGCCTCGACCGCGAGGGGACGGACCGAGATCACCCCGATGGAGCCGACGATCGCCGAGGGGAAAGCCAGGATGCGGCTGGCTCCGCAGGCCGCGAAGTAGGCGCCCGACGCCCCGGTGCTGCGGATCCAGGCGACCACCGGCTTGTCGCGGGCCAGCCGGCGGACGCCGAGGTAGAGCGCCTCCGACTCGGTGGCGGTGCCACCCGGGGAGTCGATCTCGAGGAGGACGGCGCGCACCGCCTGGTTGCGCCGGGCCTCGCCCAGGGTCCGGAGCAGGTCGCCGGTCCTGACCGCCCCGCCGATCACACCGCGCAGCGGGATGACGGCGATGCGCCGGCGGTCGGCGGTGGCGGCGATCCGGCGCACGCCCGATGGCTCCTCGGACATCGTCCCGATCCTACGCCGCGGGGATGGCCGGGGCCGCTGCCGGGTCAGCCCCTCATCAGGGTCAGGAAGACCCCCGCCGTGGCCACCACGACCAGGAGCGCGAGGATGGCGACCTGAAGCCCGGTCCGGGACCACCGGCGCGGAGGCGCCGCGGCGGGCGCGGCCGGACAGGCGTTTTCGGGATTGGCCCCGCCGGCTCCGTACATCACCGACCCCGGCACCCAGGCTGAGGCGGGAGCCGGCCTCTGCTCGCGGACACCCCAGCCGCGCCCGCCGCCCCGATCGTCGGCCTCCCCTGGCACGCGCGGTGCGCCGCCCGCGGGGAACGCCGCCGGCGAGCCGAGGGCGCCCGGCGCGGGAGCGGGGGCCGAACCTGCCCCCACGTCGAGGTGGAAGGCGAGGGGCGCCCGGGGGGCGGGTACCGCGGCGGGAGCCGGCGCCGGCGCCGCAGACATCAGGCTGTCACGCCGGAGTGGTGCCGGAGGTGGCCCCCAGGGCGGGGGGTCGGCCCCTCCGGGCTTTGGCGCCTGCGACCTCGGCACGCCGGTCCATCCACCCGCCGCCCAGGTCTGAAAACGGCTCGGCGTGAGCCGGTCCGCCGGCCAACCGCTCTCCTCGCCGGCGGCGCCCCGAGGGCCCGCCTCGTAGGCGAGGGGGGGCGGTGGCACCGCGGGCGCCGGGGCAGGAGCGTGGCCGGCGCCGCCGAAGACCCGGAAACCATCCGCGGGAGCCGGGGCAGGAGCATGGCCGTTGCCGCCGAAGACCCGGAATCCATCGGCGGGCGCCGGGATGGCCGGCTGACCGCTGCCGCTGAAGACCTTGAATCCATCCGAGGTGGCGATGGGCAGCACCCGCTGCTCGAGGGGGACGGAGCAGCTGCGGCAGACGGTCGCGAAAGTGGAATTGGCGGTCGCGCACGACGGGCAGATCTGCTGGGACACCACTGTCAAGCCTCCTCCCCGGGACGGGTGAGCTGCCCTGTCAGGCTACCGATGGCCGAAAGCACGGACCGCTCCCATCGGAGCAATGAGGCCACTGCGTTACCCGTGTGAGACATGGCTCCGGAGGCCCGCAACAGCCGCTGGACGGAGCCCGTAGGGCCCGCCGTCAGTGGTAGTCGTGAGACGCGGGCGGCCATGCCGGCGGGTCACCGGCCGGGCGCGTGGAGGTGGTCGGATGGCCATCGCCGTCGAGGGCGGTGACCGAGATGACCACCAGGTTGCACCGCCCCGCGCTCACCTCCAGGGTCCCCTCGACCATCAGCAGGGGGTGGGCGTTGGCGACCGCGCGGGTGTGGCGTGCCACCTCCGGCCGGAAGACGAGGTCGAGGTGGGCACCCTCGTCGGCGAGCGTGAAGAAACGGAAGCCCCGGGCCGAGACCGGGGCCTGGCGGGCGATCACCAGCCCGGCGACGGTGATGCGGGATCCGTCGCCGAGATGACCGACCCGCTCCAGCGGGATGCAGCCGAGCGCGTCCAGGACGGGTCTCAGCAGGCGGACCAGGTGCGGGCCGGTGCTCACCCCCAGGACCGCGTAGTCAGCGGCGACCCGGTCCCGCTCCCCCATCGGCGGCAGCGCGGGGGCCGGGGCGGGCAGTTCCAGGAGCGGTCCGGGCGGCGGGGCGGGGGGCGCGGGCAGGGCGGCGACGTGCCCGCGTCCGCGGGGCGGACCGGGCGCTGCCGCCGGAGGCTGGCCGGCCGCGGATCGGCGACGGCGCGGGAGCGAGCTCTCCGCCGCGGCCAGCTCCCAGAGCAGCTCCCGGCGGGGTCGCCCGGGATGGACCCGGTCGAAGGCCCCACAGCGGACCAGCTGCTCCATCTGCGGCCGGGTGAGCCCGGTGTGCCGCCAGAACTCCGCGACCGACTGGGTGGCGCCGGCATCGACGGCCGCCGCGCAGGCGGCCCGTCCGGCCGGGCCGAGCCGGGCGACGTAGTTGAACCCGAGACGCACGCCCCACGGCTGGACCGTCGCCGCCCGCGCTGCGGTCACCGCGGCGTGCTCCGCCTCGGTGAGCGAGGGGTCGCCGGGAAGCACACGCTCCACGGTGCAGCGGGCCCGGCTCCGGGTGACGTCGACGGGGAGGGCGGGGATGCCGTGGCGCTTGCCGTCGTCCACCAGCACCGAGGGATGGTAGAAGCCCATCGGCTGGGCGTTGAGCAGGGCGCAGAGCCAGTGGGTGGGGTACTCCAGGCGCAGCCAGGCGGTCTCGTAGACGGTCCGCGCGAAGGCGGCGGCGTGCGACTTGCAGAAGCCGAACTCGGCGAAGCCGGCGACGCTGCGGAAGAGCTCCTCGGCGACACCCTGGTCGAGACCGCCGTGCTCGCCGCAGCGGCGCACGAAGTCGTCGTGCAGCGACTGCATCTCCAGCCGGGAGCGGTGCCGGTTCATCGCCCGCCGGAAGCGGTCGGCCTCCCCGGCGCTGTAGCCGGCGAGCTCCATGACGATGCGCAGGATCTGCTCCTGGTAGAGGATGACCCCCTTCGTTTCCGACAGAATTGGCTCTAAGCTGGGATGGAGATAGGTGACCGGCTCCAGCCCCTGGCGGCGGCGCAGGTAGGGATGCACGGCGTCACCCTGGATGGGACCGGGGCGGATGATGGCGACCTGGACCACCAGGTCGTTGAAATCCCGTGGCTGGGACTGGTAGAGCGCCTGCTGCTGGGCTCTCGACTCGATCTGGAAGAGGCCGATGGTGTCGACCGCGCAGATCATGTCGTAGACGCGCGGATCGTCGAGGGGCAGGCCGTCAAGGTCGGGGCGGGCGCCGTGGGTCCTCTCGATCAGCTCCAGGCACTCGGCGACCGCGGAGAGGGTGCGCAGGCCCAGCAGGTCCATCTTGATGAGGCCGAGGTCCTCGACGTCGTCCTTGTTGAATTGGACCACCACCCGGCCCTCCATGGTGGCGCGCTCCACCGGGACCACGTCGACGAGCGGCTCGCCGGTGACCAGCATCCCGCCGACGTGGATGGAGAGGTGCCGGGGGGTGCCCTCGATGGCGCGCAGGATGTCGAGGAACTGCCGCCACGGCAGGGCCCCGCTGGCGGCGTGCGCCTGCAGGCCGGCCGCCTCCAGGGCGTCCTCCACCCCTCCCTCGCGCCAGCCGTCGATGGACGTGGCGAGCCGGTCGATGATCGGCTCGGGGAAGCCCATCGCCTTGCCGACCTCGCGCACCGCGAGACGGGGCTGGAAGGTGACCACGTTGGCGACCATCCCGGTCCGCTCCGCCCCGTACTTCTCGTACACGTGCTGGATCACCTGCTCGCGGTGGTCGGTGGAGAAATCGATGTCGATGTCCGGCGTCCCCTGGTGGTCGACGTGGAGGAAGCGCTCGAAGAGCAGGTTGTGGGCGATCGGGTCCACCCGGGTGATGCCGAGCAGGTAGGCGACGATGGAGTCGGCGGCGCTGCCCCGCCCCTGGCCGGGGACGCCGTGCTCGCGGGCCCAGACCATGATCTCGTGGACGATCAGGAAGAACTCGGCGAGATTGGTCCTCTGGATGACGTCGAGCTCCATCTGCAGCCTCCGGGCCACCTCGGGGGTGAGCGGCCGGTACCTGCGCCGGACCTGGTCCTGGCAGAGCCCGTAGAGGACCGAGAAGGGGGTCTCGCCCGCAGGGACCGGGAAGCCGGGGAAGCGGACATCGGTGAAGTCGAGGTCGAGGCTGCACTGGGCGGCGATGCGGGCGGCATGGTCGAAGGCGCCGGGGAAGCCGGGGAGCCGCCGGCGCAGGACAACCTCGGAAAGCAGGCGGTGCTCGCAGTTGGGCAGGAGCAGCCCGTGCGCGGCGGCGCGTTCGAGCGTGGTGCGGTGGCGGATCGCGGTGAGGATGTCGAGCAGCGGCTTGTCGTCGCGGGTGGCATGCGCGGGGGTGGCGCTGGCAACGAGCGGAAGGCCGGCCCGCTCCGCCAGCTCGGCGACCTCGGCGGCCAGCCAGCGGTCGGCGGGATGGAGGTGGTTGGTGAGCAGGAGGGCGGCGCGGTCCTGGCCGAAGCATTCGCGCAACCGCTCGGCCAGACGCTGGGCTTCGCGCCGGTCGCCGGCGACGAGGGCGGCGACCACGGCGCTCTCCGGTCCCCCCGCGAGGGCGATGCAGTCGTCGAGGTCAGCGGGGTCCACCACCGCCGGCGGGCCCTCCACCCGATCCCGGGTCGAGGGCAGCGACGGCCAGCTCTCGGGGAACGGCCCGGCGGTGGGCCGGAGCGCGGCCGGGCGCGATGGCGGGGGGATGGTGGGTCGCTGACGGCGGGGGCGTGGGGGTGGTGCTTCGCTGCGGTCCGGGCGTCCGATCGCCCTGACTGGCGATCGGCCCCCTTGCCTCGGCAGCATTGCATCTGCTGCCTGCGGCAAACCTTCGCTCAGCACGCACCCCCACGCCTCCTCTCCCGCAGGTCCACTCTCGTATCCCCCGGCTTCGACCACCGACGCCTCCTCCACCAGCCCGGCGATACGCAGCCGGGGCTGGCCCTTGACGCCGGCCAGTTGGGCGGCGCTGACAGCCCGGCAGAGCTGGCGGTAGCCGCGCCGGCCACGGGCGAGGAGGCGGAGGCGGCCGGCGTCGACCAGGTCCAGCTCGACGCCCACCACCGGCCGGATGCCGGCCCCGCGGGCGGCCTCGATGAAGGCGACGGCGCCGTAGAGCCCGTTGCGGTCGCAGAGACCGAGGCTCCCGATCTCCAGCCGGGCCGCCACCTCGACGAGGTCGCCGGGCGAGGCCGAGCCCTCCAGGAAGGAGAAGTGGGAGCGGGCCGCCAGCTCGGCGAAGGGCGTGCTTGACATCATCCACTAATCTGTGTAACTATGCGGAGCAGTCGTTCTGCGACAGGACGCGTGAGGGAGGCAACCAGCAATCCCGCATGGGCCGCCGGTGCCCCTCGACCGGCGGCCCTCCACTTCCCCACCTGCGCTGCCTTGAGACTGCATCTGATGTAGCATCAGCATCAATGGGGGTTCGACGGACCACGGTGGCAGCCCAGGATGACGATCTCGCGGTGATCGCCAACGACGCCCGCCTGCGCGGCATCTCGCTCGGCCGCGCGTTGGGAGAGCTGGTTGCGTCGCGTGCCGAGGAGCTGCGACGGCGTCGCCGGCCGAGGGTGGCGATGTTCAGCGTCGACTTCAGCATCGCCGATGCGATGGACCGCGAGGACGAGAACCCGGCCGCGCAACCCTTCCGTTCCTGATGGCACTGGTCCTCGACACCGGACCGATCGTCGCAGCCGTGAACCGCGGGGATCCCAACCATCGACGTTGCGCGGCGGTACTGGCAGGCAATGAGGACTTCGTCGTACCCAGCCCCGTCCTGGTCGAGGTCGACTACTGGCTCGGAAAGCTCATTGGCCCCCAGGCCTGGGCGGACTTCGTCGACGATGTCGTCATCGGAGCCTATCGGGTGATCCACCCGTCGGAGGCCGACCTGGCACGGGCCGCCGAGCTGGAGCTTGCCTATGCCGACCTCCGTCTCGGCCTCGTCGATGCGGCGGTGATCGCTCTCTGTGAACGCCTGGGCGAGACCAGGGTCGCCACCCTCGACCACCGCCACTTCTCGGTTGTCCGCCCCCGTCACTGCCCGCACCTCACCCTGCTGCCAGGCTGAGAAGGGCTCGCGCGAGGCCATCGCTTCCTCAGTCATAGCGGCGGGACCAGTGCCACGCGCCGGTCTCCAGGTCGCGGTAGAGCTCGACGCATTCGCCCGTGGGCTCCCGCCGGGCCACCGCTCCGGGGCCGGTGGCCTGGCGGCCACCTCCCCGGCCCTCGAGGAGAAGGCGGACATAGTGGCGCCGTACCGGGATGCGCCACCAATCGGTCTCGACCAGCCATTGGTTGGCGATCCGGCTCACCGTTGACCAGCGGCCGTCCAGGCGCACGGCGCAGACGCTTCCCGAGGCGTCGACCCGGACCTCCGCGGCTCCGCTGAGGAGCTCGGTCATCGCCGCAGCGCCGGCATCGACGCGACCGGCGCCCTGGGTGCCGCCGGCTCGCGCCGCGGCCCCGCCGGCGCCTCCTGCCTCCCCTCCGCGGGTGTGGGTCCCGTCGCCCGGGAGCCGCGGCCCTCCCCGCCAGCCTCCGCCTCGGCCGCCACCGGCTCGGCCCAGCGGAAGCGCCGCTCGGGAAGGTCGCCGGGATCGACGGTCAGCTCCGCTCGCCGCACCGCCGCCCGGCCAAAGCGAGCGCGCAGCCGCGCGGCGGCCCCGCCGATCTCCTCGCCGGCGGCATCGCCTCCCCGCCAGAGGTCGATCTGGCGTCCCGCTCCCGGCTCCAGTCCCTCGACCTCCAGGCGGACCGCGGTCACCGGCGCGGTGAGGCGCAGGCCGGCGAGCAGCTCCAGGGCCACCGGCCAGAGCTCCGCGCCGCTTCCCGGCGGCTGCAGCGGGGCGATGCGCAGACCCGACGGCTCCGCATCCTCCCGCTCGCAGACCAGGGTGACCGCCGCCGCCCGGCAGCCACGCTGGCGCAGCCGGTCGCCCAGCTCCAGGGCGGAGCGGTGGACGGCGAAGCGCAGCACCTCCAGGTCCCCGGTGGCCCCCTCGAGGACGAGCCGCTCGCCGAGCCGCCGGGGCGGGCCGGAGAGGCCGAGCCCGTGCCCGGGCTGCCACTCCCCCACCCCATCCCCGCCGCGGGCCTGATGCCAGAGGTCCATCCCCGCCGGCCCGAACTGGCGCTGCAGGTCGGCGGCGGAGAGGTTGGCCACCGCTCCGATGCAGTCGAGGCCGAGCGCCGCGAGCCGGGCGGCGACGGCCGGGTCCATGGGGAGGACGCTGAGCGGGAGCGGGGCGAGGAAGGCAGCCTCCTCCCCGGGAGCGACCCGGTGGATGCGGCGAGGCCCCGCCTGCCGGGCGGCGATCCCGGCCACCAGGCGCGACGCGGCGACGCCGACGGCGATGCCGTCGTCATCGACCAGCTCCTTGATGCTGCGGGCGATGGCGACCGCCCAGCCGGTGCCGTCGGCATGGGCGGCATGCCGGCCGCTGAGGTCGCACCAGGCGATCTCATCCCCCACCTCGACGGTGGGGGCGAGCCGGTAGAGCAGGGCGAGCAGCTCCTCGCGGAGCCGGGTCACCGCGGCCTCGTCGATGGCAACGAAGGCGGCGCCGGGACAGCGCTGCTGGGCCTCGCGCAGCGGCTGGCCGGGGAGCACACCGGAGGCACGCGCCGCCACCGACGCGGCCAGGACGGGCAGGCGGAGCTCCGGGGCCCCACCGACGACGACGGGCTCGGACCTCAGCTCGGGATGGCAGCGCCAGGCGGCCACCAGGGCGAGGTGGGAGAAGCGCGCGCAGAGGAAGCGGGACTCGGCCACCTCACCCCGCCGCCACCACCCCACGCGGCAGGCCGCGTGGGGTCCCCCCTGTTCTCACAGGGGCTCGCCGCCCCTCGGCGCCGCGGCGAAGCCGCGCGCGCCTCACCCCGCCACCTCCAGCGAGACATCAGCGGTGGCCTCGGTCGTGAGGGTCAGATCGACCACCGCCGGCCGGCCCACCGCCTCGGCAGCGGCGAAGGGCCGAGGATAGCGGAGCAGCAGGGCCGCCGTCTCCCCCGGCGCGCTCACCTTGCTCTTGATCACGGTGAGGCGGGTGCGCAGGCCGAGCACGTCGCCGTGGGCCTCCTCCCAGCCGTCCGCCGCGCACTCCAGGGTGAGGGAGGCGGCGTGGCCCAGGGCCGGCGGCAGCGGGGCGGTGGCGGAGACCAGGCAGACAGCCCGGCGAGCGGAGACCGATTCGACCAGGGTGGAGAGGCGGTGCTCCCATCCGGAATCGGGGCGCGGGCGCGCCTTTCTGGCCGCGCGAGGGCTCTCCCCGGCTCCCGGGGGGACGGCGAGGGAGGCCTCCGGAGCGGCGGTCCCCGGGGTGGCACTCGGCTCCGCCGCCGGAGGCGCAGCGCCTGACCCCGCCGGGGACGGGGCACCCGCCGCCGGGAGCGCAACGGCGAGCCAGGGGGCTCCGGCCACCACCAGGCTCCGGGCCATGGAGAACCCCTCGCCCCAGCGACCCGACGGCGGCCGGACCACCAGCAGGGACGTGAGGTCAGCCCCGAGGTCGGCGAGGAACCCTGGGTCGAGGCTGCCCACCAGGTCGAGGTAGACGGCGACCCGCTCCCGGCTGGCGATGGCGGTCAGCGCCTGGAGCAGGGTGAGCCGGCCGCTCGCCCCTGGAGCGGCGGCCAGGAGGCTGACCCTACCGACCGGCAGTCCGCCGGGGTTGAGCCGGTGGTCCAGGATCGGCAGGCCGGTGGGCCAGGCCTCGACGCCGCTCAGGGTGTCGCCGGACCGGATCACGGCGTCGCCATAGCGCCGTCGCAGCGTCGCCAGAGCCTGGGACAGCGGGGTGGACATCGCTCCTTCGCCTTCGTGGTCCCCGGCCAGGGGGGATGACGGGACGGGAGCGAGGCCGGGAGTCCGAGTATAGCGAACTCATGTTTGGATTACGTACATCTGTTCGCCATACTCCCAGCATGTGTTCCAGCGGTGGCGAGACCACAGTCGGGACAAGAGACGCAGGCGCCCCCACGGCGACACGAGGACGAGCTGACCCGCCGGATCGATGCCACGTGCGACGAGGCGCCCCGCGACGACCTCACCGCCGTCGCCCGCGCCGACCTGATCGACACCGGAGCCTGGGAGTGGTAGCTCGGGGAGAGGTCCGGTGGGTCGACTTCGGCGCCCCGATCGGGAGTGAACCGGCCAAGCGCTGGCCAGCGGTCGTGGTGTCGGATGACCGGTTCATCGGTCGTCAACGTCACCCAGATCGCGACCATCGACCGGCAGCGACTGGTGGGCCGCGCCGGCACCCTGCGGAGAGCCGACCTGGCACGCGTGGATGACGGCCTCCGCTTGGCGCGCACCTGTGACGGGCTCCTCATCTGCGGATTGACGGGACAGCGCTCGGTCGCCGGACGCTCTCCTTCGCGATAGGCCTCAGGCGCTCCGACGAGATCACTCTTGCCCATCCCAGGTCCCCTTGCCCTCACTTGAGAGTCGCCTCGAGCAGACGGGACCGTCTCGGGCTACGAACCGGCCCCGGGATAGGGTGTGGGGGCGTCAGGGGCCTCCTGCGACGCCTCCTCCATGCGCGGTGGCCGCAAGGTGCGGTTACACCCGTAGCTGCCCGTCAGCAGCCCTGGCACGGGTTCCCGGTGTTGACCGGCGGCGACAGCCGATCGATGACGCTCTCGAATCCGCCGTAGAAGCTCGGGTTGCCGCCCTCGAACGCGCCGATCCTTCCGTTGTCCAGGGTCTGACAACCGCCGGTCCTGTACCACAGGCCGACGTCAACCCTGCCTGGATACGAGAACCCGATGACCGCCACAGCACCGAAGTCGATCGGGCAATGGAAGACTCCGGACGGGGCGGCCAGGTCGATCCGCTGGATCACGGTCGCCAGTTGTTGGGCTTCAGTCCCCCCGAGGCGAGTCGAGCTCACCAGAAGGCCGCGACCGCTGCCGTTGGGACCGAGTCCCATGCCGGGACCGTACCTGCAGATGAGCCCGGCGCTCGGGTCCGCCGGGACCAGCGGAGGCCCGGGGAATGTGTTGACCACGTCCGCGTAGCCGGTGTCCGATTTGGGACACCCTGCCGCGACACTGACGTTCAGTTTGGGGCTGCTCGGTTTGAACCAGGTGCCGGTGCTGCCTGTACCGGCGCTGCCATCGGTCGCCATGACGGCCAAGGCCGCGCCAACCGCGGCGGCGACTACGGCGACGGCCACCGCCGCCCACAGGGATCGGCGCGGGAGCGTTGGCCACCGCAAGGGCCTCTCGGCAACCGGATCACGGACTGGCCCCTGGTCCTCCCCACTGATACCGCCACGCTCAACGCGCATTCGAGTGCTCCAGTCGCCGCGCTGCGGAGATAGCAGCCGAGAATGGCCGACCGTAGCCGGTGTGACACATATACAACGCTGAGGGGCTGGGCGTGGTTCCCGTGCCGTCTGGAGGATGGCGGCCCTCAAATGTCATACCCCAACACTGGACCAGGCGAGACTGCTCTCACGCTCGCCCGGCCCGGAGTTGGACGCTTGGTTGGTCATCTACAGATCTCTCCCTTGATCGAGCTTTATGCAGGTGGTCAGTGGACGGCAGCAGCAAGCCCGATTCTCGGCGGCCCCGGCGGCCTGAGCGGCGTGAGCTGCGCCAGCGCCGATGAGTGTTGGGCGGTCGGGCACAGCGGCTTCGAACCCACAGACCAGCCTCTCATCGAAGAGGAGCTTGCCGGTTCCTGGTCCGTCGTGAGCAGCCCCCACATCGACGCCTCCAATGGAGCGGCGTTACTGAGCATCGCGTGTCCGCAGCCCGCCAGTTGCTGGGCGGTCGGCGGGACGCTCCCGGGGGTCTTGATCGCCGAGAGCACCTCATAGCCGCTTCTTTGGACGGAAGCCGTCCCGACGCTGAGCCAGATTGTCGCGTTCCGGCCGGGCGGCGGTGATCATCGTGTTCTTCGCCACTCTGGACAGACCGCGCGTCAAGGGACATACCCCAACACTGGGCCAGGCGAGTGTGCTGTGTCCCGTCACTCGAGCTGAACTGGATCGGCCCTACAAACAGTCTGCGGCGGCAGGGACAGGGCTGCCGGCCGGACGGCATAGGCGGTGCGCACGCGAATCAGCTGGGCTGGCAGTCCCCGGCCCCCTCCAGTGGGCCGGCGGCAGCCGCGGGGAGCAGCGCGCTCATAGCTGTCCGGAGTATTGCTCGGTCCAGGTCTGCCCACCGTCAGCTGTGGTCAGGATCTCAGATGTGGCGCTCCCGCAGCCGCCGCCGGAAGCGGGCGACGTAAACCCGGCGCCCACCACCCAGCCGACCGCGGAGTTTATGAAGGCCGCGCTGCTGACCAGGTTGAGCGGCACGCTCAGCCTCGGGGACAGCGTGGTGCCTCCGTTGCTGGCCACCATCAAGGCCACACCACCGCAGCCTTCCGGAGGTGTCCAGCCGAGGAATACGGCGGTGCTCGGTGAGACGACGCTGTAGGGACCCGGATAGGAGCCCGGACCCTCAGGGACGCTCATCCCCCAACGCTCGCTCTCGGTATAGGGCTCGTCAAGCACCACCTGCCAATGCCGGCCATCCACGCTCGCCACGCCCGCATAGCCCTGGTGGGAGAGGGCCGCGCCCCGACTGTGGAAGTACACCCATACCGAGGGCGGACTGGCACACTCCACGAACGTGTCCTCGGCACTCGGGACCCCGTCCACCTCCGGCTCCGCGAAGGCTTGCGTCCAGGAGGCTCCCCCGTCGGTGCTCCGGTAGACAGCCCCCGGCACCCCGAGCCAACCCTGGCTGGCGTTTGCGAAGCACACCGACTCGACATTGGAGGGTCCGTTCAGCTCGTGCCAGGTCTCACCGCCGTCGGTGGTCATGACCAGCTGGCCGTCGGCAGGCGGAGCGTCAAAGCCGTTCTCCTCCGGGCTCCAGATGACATCGTTGTCACCGATGACCCCCCAGCCAATCAGGGGGCTGACGAAGTGGACCGACCAGAGCGGCAGCGAGGGTTCGCCGAGGGCCTGCCAGCTCGCCCCGCCGTTGTCGGTGCGGAAGAGGGTCGAGATCCCGACGACCCAACCATGTTGAGCGTCAAGAAAGTCGGAACCCAACAACGTCTGGTGGGGATCAAGCTGCACCTCCCAATCTCGCCCGCCGGTGATGGTGCCGAGGACGAAGTCCGGGCCCACCACCCATCCCGTCTCCGCCGAGACGAACTCGATGCCGGTGTCTCCTCCGAGGCATGGATAGAACACCCCGTACTCGGCGCAGGACTCCACCTCGGGGGTGGGGAAGGCGCCTGGGCTGCCACTCGGGCTTGGACTGGAGGAGGGGGTTGGGAGGCCGGAGGGAGTCGCCGACGGCGAGACCACCGAGAAGGAGGGAGAGGCCGACGGCGTGCGCGTAAGTGGGCTTCCGCTGGAGGCACCGGGATGAGAGCACGCAGCCAGGGTTGAGGCCACGATCATCGCAAGGAGACCGCCCACGGCCAACCGGGGAGCTCCCGCCACGCTGGTCACGCCTATCACCTCCGGGCGGCCCAGGCGGCCTCCCGTCTGGCTGCCCATGCCCCCAGTAGTAATACGAGGCATCGGCGCTCGACGTTGCGCAGCCGATCTGATTGCCTGGCTCGTGCCGGGTGGGCTGAGAGGGAGCCGGCGAGAGCCGTGCAGTAGCGAATCCGGTCAAGCGTCATTCCCGAACACTGGGCCGGGTCATGGCGCTGTCTCCTGCCACTCGAGCATCAGCCGCAAGCGCGGCGGACGCACCGACCGCGTAGGGGCCACCCGGCAGGATCACAATCTGGGACGCTGAACACCAGGGACAGCGTTGACTCGGTGACGCTCAGGTGATGTCATTCCCGGATACTCGGCCAGCCCAGAATGGTCTACGTTCACCTCGGGTCCGAGCCCAGCGGCTGCGCCCAGGCGGGTGGGGACCCGCTAATGGTGACTGCGCAGCTCCTCCGGGCTGAAGCCATGACCCTCTCGGGCGTCGTTCGCTGCGGAGTGCCGCCGTGCTCTGCGCCAACGACGCCATCCCACGGCAAGGCTCGCCGCGGCTGCCAGGAAGGGCGCGAGCACGAAGGTCGCGTCGAAGAGGCGCGTGGAAAGCTTGTCTTCAGCGGCGATGACGGGATCGCTGGGATCCAGGTACACCGTCACCTTCTGTGGCGGCGCGTCCTGGGGGCGATCGTGTGCCTCGAATGTGTACGACACCCCGTGGTACTGGTAATTCACGGTGCCGCCCAGATCCAGCCCGCGCACCGCATGTCCCGTCCAGAGGAGAAAGCTGGGGGACAGAACCTCTGTGCACACCGCCAAGACGCCGACCAACACGAGGACTACCGCGCAACCGCCGAGCCAGCCAGTGACGCTGGCCAGCCGCTCCGCCCAGGTCTTCAGCTTCCTGGCCGCAAGGTGGGCGAGACTCAAGTTCAGCGCGACCTCATCACGAAGAGGTGAACCCTCCGGGCGTCTGACAGTCTTGGTCGATGACACCCGGCAGCCCACTGGGCTGCATGCTGTCCGGGAAGGCGGTGCCGGCGAAACGGTCGGCGATCCACTGCACCATGTCGGGGGTGGACGGGGTGATCACCTCGGCGTGGCCTTCCCCCGGGTAGAGCCAGCGCTGGACCTCCTCGCCGATGCCGCAGAGATGGGTCGCGAGCTGCTGGGTGGTCGTGACCGGGACGAGGTCGTCGTCAGCGCCCTGGATGATGAGCAGGGGCACGTTGCTCCCGGAAGTGAACTGCCCAGGGTCATTCGCGAGCAGGAGCGCCGCCCACTGGGGGACGGACATGGGGTCGTGGCTCAGCAGAGCGCTGGCCGGGTAGCGGTTAACGGCCAGCTGGATGGCATTCAGGCAGTCTTCTCGAAGGATCGGCAGAAGGTCCATTCCCTTCTCCGTCAGCACACTTGAGAGCGGCGCCTGGGCGTCGCCGTACGCTTCGTTCACGCCCGCCACGATCATGATTACAAAGAAGAGGTTCGAGCCGCCCTCCAGCCCCGGGAGCAGGGTGGCGAACTGGGACGGCGGTGCCCCGGCCACCGCCCCGGCGAGGTGCAGCTCAGGGGCGTAAGCGGGGCCGAGCTCCCAAGCGAACATCGCCGCCTGCCCTCCCTCGGAGTGGCCCCAGACCACGTAGGTGGTGCTGGCGCGGGCGGCGGGGATCTGTTGCGCCGCCCGCACCAGGTCGATGGTGTCCCAGGCGGCGACGTTGCCGACGAGGGACGCGAGCAGCCCGGGCGGGGTGCCCTCCCCCTGGTAGTCGGTGCTGGCGAACTCCCAGCCGTGGTCGAGGATGTCGTTGACAGAGGCGAGTGAGGGGACAGCAGTGCCCGGGTCGAGGGATGGAGTACAGGGGTCGCCCATGCCATTGGTGCCGTGGGCCCAGGCGACAACCGGGAAGCCGCCGGCAGGCGGCGGCGCCCGCGGGACGTAGAGCACACCCGTGACCGCCACAACCTTGTCCTGCTCGTCCTGGGACGTGTACATGACCAGGTAGGCGCTGGCGTTGATGTGCTCAGTGGTGACGGTGACCGGCGTGTCCTTGATCAGCGCCCCCGGCTGCTGAGGGAGCGTGCTGGGTACCGTGTAGAAGGCGGGCAGGGCGAAGGGGGTAGGAGCCGAGCTGCTCGGCATCGGCTGGCCGCTGGTCGGGGCGGCGGTGGATGACCCGCAGGCGCCGAGCCCCAGAGCCATGGCGACAACCGCCCCGACCCGGGCCAGCTTGGGGTGGTTCTGCCGACCGGCCCTGGGAACCCGGACGGCGCTTGGCGGTTCCTCCATCCACCGCCTCGTAGCGGTGCGACCGAAGAGAATCCTTTCGCACGGTGAGGGTAGGACCTGCCAGAGGCGCCACAAGGGCCGGCTTGCCCAGGCGGCAGTGGGGCCCTCGGCCTACTCCGCGCTCAGAGCTCTGATCGCTCCCGGCCGACCGCCCAGGCGGCTCTCGATCCCGACCGCCGCACCACGCTGATCGACCCGCGAGCCCCGGTGCTCTGGCAACGCGGGTCCGGAGCGCGGCGATACCGGCGAGTCGTCGAGTGTCATTTCCCCACACTGGGGCCAGCCCAGTGTGCTCTGTCCTCTTGCTCTCGCTCATCGTCGTCTGGGCCCTCGCGTCCGGGGTGGCCATTCTGGCCACCGCGTTCACGCACCATCGGACGTCGACGTCGTCGGGGGCCTGGTGGGAGGCGAGACCCGCCAGCGCGGCCTGGTACGGCGTGGCCTTCCCCGTCGCCCCTGCATCGGGGTTCACCCTCGGCTACAGCATGCTGCAGGCCCATCCGGGCCCAGATCCGAATCTAGTGCTTCTGGACGTGCTCGCCCCAGTCGTCCTGGTGGTCGCCGCGCTGCCGACCGCCGTATGCCTTCTCCTCGCCCGGGCCCGCTCCAATCGCGACGTGAAGCGCACCATCCAGGCTGGTCTGGCCCGCCCTACTGGGTGACACACCATTCCTGCTGGTGGTGGGACAGCGCGGAGTGGCGCAAGACGGCCGACGCCGTTCCCAATGACGCCCTGCGCTCGCCGGACAGGGATCACTGGTGGACGGGGCGAACGTGGCTCCCCGTTCCGCCTTGCCCCCGCCAAGACCCCGCCCAGGGCCGGTCGACGGCGGCCCTCCGTCGGCCCCGGAACTCTAAGCACCCTCCGGACCCTGGCAACCGTCGAGTGACATTCCCCAACACCGGGCCAGCGCAAGGTGCTCTCACTCACACTTGAGCAGAGCTAGGGGACTAGCAGGGTGCTGAAGTAGGGTCCCTGCGCCTGCCGACCGCCGGGTCGGGTGGTCGGAGGTGGGTGCCGGTGCAGCGGCAGCGGTACTCGGTGCGACTCCGACCTCCTGACGG
>JBEKXW010000020.1:0-47047 GCA_049511615.1 Candidatus Dormibacteria bacterium
CAGCTTCGTCAACGCCATCATCATCGTCCGCCGCCTCATCCGCGAAGGCTGGCGGCGCTACCGCTGGGAGGGCCGTCCGAGCCGCTGCCCATGACCGCGTCAATCACCTATCGGCGCAAGCTCTTAGCCTGAGTGTCAGCCGGAAGCGGCCCATTGGGCGCCGTTGCCAGCGGCCGAAAGGATCCCTGTGTTCCGCGGGTAGCATCACCCCAGACGCCCACGGCTTCTACGTCTGTGCGTTAAGCGCGATCGCCGAACAACCTGGTGGCCGGCGGTGCGGCGGCCCCGCCTCATGTCGCCGGTCTGTGATCCACTGGCTGCGTTCGGTTTTCTTCGCCTGCGTCCGAAATACAGGAGGCGTTGACGAGTCCGCCTGAGAGGGCCTATGCTCACCCAGGTTACGGGCTCTCTGGCGAATACGGGGAAGCGGTCGAGCGCGGTAAGAGCGGTTAGCAGCTTTGAGTCAACGCCTTGGTAAGGCGTAGGCCGTGGGTTCGATTCCCACCTTGGGCTCCATGCCGCGTCGGGTCCACACGTGTCGGGTCCCAGCCTCCACGACTGACCACCTGAGCAGCGGGGCTGCTCCCGGTCCCGCCGGCGGACGTGGTGGACGGCGCATCAGGGGCGGGGCCGGCGCCGGTCGTGGGAGTCCCCCTGAACGGGCGGGCTCGCCGTGGCGCGCCCGGCGTGGATGATGGAATGGTGGCGCGAGAGGCTCACGGAGGGCATGAGGGGACCGGGGACGTCGCGGACGAGCGCGCCCTGCCCGACCTCCCCGACCCAACGCGGTCGCCACAGGGTGACGACGACCCCCTGCACCCAGTCCGGCACTTCCTCCGGGACCGGGTGGCGTACCAGGCGGGCATGGCCTGGGGTTGGGCACCGCCCGGGGCGGATGCCGAGCCCCGGATGATCGGCGC
The DNA here is from genome assembly GCA_049511615.1 of Candidatus Dormibacteria bacterium. Taxonomy (GTDB): domain Bacteria; phylum Chloroflexota; class Dormibacteria; order Aeolococcales; family Aeolococcaceae; genus Changshengia. Next base: position 921 of record JBEKXW010000020.1, read on the forward strand.
CGACGGCGAGGTCGACGGGAACTCGATCTCAGTGGACGTCCGCGGCGCGGGCTCATCGGCCGGTGGTGGCGGCCGGCGGCGCCGGAGTCCGGTTCACGGAAGCCGGCGGACGGCCCTGCTGGCGGCGCTGGTTTTGGCGGTGGCCGTTGCGGCGGCCTCGACCACCGTGGCCCTTCTCGAGCAGAGCCACCCGATCGTCCGCACGACCCCGCCACCCATCCTGCCGGCGCCATCCGCCGACGCCATCGGCAACCTGCGGATGTACAGCCGGAGTACCGGGTGGGCTCAGCGGCTCACCGATGGGGCCATCCTCCACACGACCCGAGGGGTGCAGCAGTGGACCGTCGCCTCGCCGCCGACCGCCGGTCAGCTGCTCGCAGTGGCCTTCGTCGCGCCCGAGGTGGCCCGGGCGCTCACCGTGGCGACCGCCGCCACGCCGCAGACGACCGTCCAGTCGTGGGCCACCGAGAACGGCGGAGCCACGTGGAGCCGTGAGGGCAGCCTGGGTGTGCAGGGGTTCGATGCGTTGGCCGGGGGAGCGCTGGACTTCCTGGACGCTGAGCACGGCTGGTTCTCCCAGATCGAGGCGGCGCGCGGGGTGGCGGGCACGGCCCTCTTCCGCACCGCGGACGGCGGTGCCCACTGGAGCGAGGTGGCCGCGACGAGCGACGCCACTCCGGGTTCGACCGGGGTCATCCCCGGCGGCTGCGACGCCCTGACGGCCTCCTTCAGCAGCCTCTCCACCGGCTGGATGACCGGCACGTGCCTGGATGCACCGCCGCCCTTCTACGTCACCCATGACGGCGGTCTGTCCTGGGCCGTCGCGCCGCTCGCCCCCCTCCCGGCCGGCTTCAATGAGGGGACCTCCTTCCCTCCCACCTTCACCTCGAGTGAGACCGGCACCCTGCTGACCGAGGACGACGTCGAGACCGGTATCACCACCAGCCTGTTCGGGACCGCCGATGGCGGAATCGCCTGGGTGCTGCGCTCCACCAGCGTGGGGGCACCCGTCACCGCCGACTTCCTCAGCGCCCAGGACGGCTGGCTGGTGTCCGGCGGTGACGGGATCGGCAGCTCGCCGGAGCTCTACGCGACCGGCAACGGGGGGAGAAGCTGGACCCGCCTCAACGCCTTCCCGTTCGACGGCCTCAGCCTCGACTTCGTGACCCCGGACGTGGGGTGGGCGGCCACCGATCTCGATCAGACGGAGGACGGACCCCCGTACCTGGTCCAGACCGATGATGGCGGCCGCAGCTGGTCGGCCGTGCTCCCACGGCTCGCCAATCCCTCGCCGTCACCCTGACGCCGCACGGCGCAGCGCCCTCGCCTCGTCGGCGACCATCTCGAGCGCGCCGGCGTCTCCCGCGAAGGGGCGCTGCGCGCGTGGCCAGGGGACGACGAGGTCGCTGAAACCGAGCTCCCCGAAGCGTCCGGCGGCGTTGCGGAACGCCTCCGGCGAGTCCGTGACCCCGGCGACGCGCACCCCGGTGAAGAGGAGGCGTTCCAACGTCGCCGGGTCGCGGCCCACCTGCGCGCAGGCCGAGTCGAGCTTCTCCAGCTCGGCGGCCAGCGCGGGCAGGGCCGCCTCGACGCCGATGGTGCCGCCGTCCGCCGGGAGGGGACCCTCGGTCACCCAGGTGGCGCCGAAGCGCGCGGCCAGGCGCATGCCCCGCGGCCCGCCCGCCGCGACGGCGAAGGGGAGGCGGGGTCGCTGGACGCAGCCGGGGTGCATCCGGGCGCCGAATGACTGGTAGAAACGGCCCTCATGGGTCGTGACCGGCTCGGTGAGCAGCCGGTCGAGGAGGGCCACGAACTCCTCGAAGCGATCCGCCCGCTCCCGCCGGCTCCAGGGCTCGCGGCGGGTGGTGGCGGCGTCGAAGCCACCTCCACCCGCGCCGATCCCGAGGGTGAACCGGCCGCCGGAGATGTGGTCGAGCGTCATCAGCTCCCGCGCGAAGGGCACCGGGTGGCGGAAGTTCGGGGACGCGACCAGCGTGCCCAGGCGGATGCGCGACGTCACCGCGGCCGCCGCGGCCAGGGTCGGCACCGCCCCGAACCAGGTCGACTCCCGGAGCGGCCCCCACGCCAGGTGGTCGAAGGTCCAGGCATGGTCGAAGCCGAGAGCCTCGGCGCGCCGCCAGGTCTGGCGCTGCACGGTCCAGGCCTCCGCCGGGAGGATCAGTACTCCGATACGCATGACGTGGAAGCTTCGCACGGCCCGTCGCCGGAGCGCCCTCGTGCGACCGTCAGCAGGTGGGCGCCGTCTGGCTCGAGTCGAAGTCGTAGGCGCTGCTGTAGATCGATGTCGCTGCGCAGCCCGTGTCCTGATCGTCGGCGTACCACTGGCCAGCGACCTGCACCACGGTCCAGCGCAAACTTGTCGACGGGGTCCAGGGGAAGACCTCGGACACCAGGGCCGTGGCTCCCGTCTGCGAGATCAGCGTGAATGTCCAGGTGCCCGATCCACCCTGGCACCGGCACTGCCACGCCGCGCCGCCGCCCGTCCCGTTGAAGGGGTGCGCTTCGATCCGCGTGGCCAGCCGCAGTGTCATGGGACACGGCTGCGCGATGAGGCTCGCGGCGCACCCACTCTGCTGGCTCACGGTGCCGGGGCTGCCGGTCCCGGCCACCTCCTCCGCCGCGGTGACGGGGTCGGTCGCGCCGGGGCCGACCACCGCGATCGGCGTCGCCGTGGGGGTGGCGGGTGGAGCCGTGGCTGTGGCGGTAGCGGGTGGAGGTGTCGCCGTCGCGCTCGCGGCCGGTGTGCTGGGAGCGGCAGAAGGCGAGCTGGTGCTCGCCGATCCGCAGGCTGCGGCAAACCCGAGCAGCACCGCGCCGGCACTGCAGATCAGACGCCGGCATACCTGCCGCGACGCTGGACCGTCCGGTGGTGGCGTGAGATTGATGCGTGATGTGAGTCGCATGGCTCGATCGAGGACCTCCCCTCAACTGACACGGGATTGATGCAGGAGAGTACATGTCTGACGTGTCCGTCTGGGGTGCGTTCGGAGCGAAAGGGGGATGCGGGTGCGCGGGGGGCGGTCCGCGACCGCCGGCACCGCGTCATCTCCCCAGCGCGGCAGCGTACCCTCGCGGGCGTGAGCGCTCCCGCCATCTCCGCACACAACCTGGCGCGCTCCTTCGGCTCCACCCGTGCCCTGGTGGATGTCAGCTTCGAGGTGGCGGAGGGCACCGTGTGCGCGCTGCTCGGACGCAACGGAGCCGGCAAGACCACGACGGTGCGCATCCTGACGACCCTGCTCCCCGCCGACGCCGGGCGAGCCCAGGTCGCCGGCTTCGACGTCGCCGAGCAGGCGCCCGAGGTGAGGACCAGGATCGGGGTCACCGGTCAGACCGCGACCATGGACGAGCTCCTGACCGGAGCGGAGAACCTCGAGACCATCGGCCGCTTCTGCCACCTGGGGGCTGCCACCTCGCGCCGTCGCGCCCGGGAGCTGCTTGGCCAGTTCGACCTCACCGACGCTGCCAGGCAGCTGGTGAAGCATTACTCGGGTGGGATGCGGCGCCGCCTCGACCTCGCCGCCAGCCTCATCCACAACCCTGAGGTGCTCTTCCTCGACGAGCCCACCACGGGCCTGGACCCCATCAGTCGCGCCGAGATGTGGACGTCGATCCGCACCCTGGTCTCGGGCGGGACCACCGTCTTGCTGACCACCCAGTACCTCGACGAGGCCGATCGCCTCGCCGACACGATCGTGGTCGTCGATCGCGGTCTGGTGGTGGCCGAGGGGACGCCGGAGCAGCTCAAGGCCTCGATCGGGCGGCCCTTCGTCCGGGTCACCCTCCCCGAGGCCGATGCCCCCACCCTGGAGCGGGTCGGGCGGCTGCTGGGGGCCGGCGCCGAGGTGAGCGGACGGTCGGTGAGCGCGCCGGCACCCGGCGGGCTCGCCAGCCTCGACGAGGTCGTGATCCAGCTCCGCAAGCTGGGCGTGCCCATTCACGAGGTCGGCCTGGAGCATCCCAGCCTGGACGAGGTCTTCAGCACCGTCACCGACCACTCCGGCCATGGGCATGGGCCGGTGACCGTCGAGGAGGCCGAGGGATGAGCCAGGTGGCGGCGAAGGCGGAGCGCCGGCTCCAGGGGGGCGTGCTCGACGCCTACACCGCCACCCGGCGGTTCCTGATCCGGGGCAAGCGTCAGCCCGACGTCGTCTTGGGCAGCCTGCTCACCCCGATCATCTTCGTCGTCCTCTTCGGCTACGTCTTCGGCAGCTCGATCGTCGTGCCGGGCGGCAACTACCGCTCCTACCTCATGCCCGGCCTGTTCGCCATGTCGGTGCTGTTCAGCGCCGCCAACAACGCCGTCGCGGTGGCCGCCGACATGAGCGAGGGGGTCGTCGACCGCTTCCGGACCCTCCCCATCGCCCGCTCCGCGATCGTCATCGGCCGCTCCCTCTCCAGCCTGCTGCTCGGGATCCCGGTCCTGGTGGTGATGATCGTCTGCGGCATGGCGGTGGGCTGGCGCGCCGACGACGGTCTGGGCAACGCGGTGCTGGCCTTCCTGCTCTTCGAGCTCTTCGGCTTCGCCATCGGCTGGCTGGGCATCCTGGTGGGGCTGCTGGCGGGCTCGGCGCAGGCGGCCGACGTCATCATGAACATCCCCATCTTCCTGCTGGGCTTCATCTCCAGCGTCTTCGTCGACCCGTCCAAGATGCCGGTCTGGCTGCGGGTGATCGCCAACTGGAACCCGATGTCGGCCCTGGTGACGGCGGGCCGCCAGCTCTTCGGCAACACCATCGGGCCACCACCGTCCGGGGTGTGGTCGCTGGAGCATCCCATCGCCACCACCTTCGGGCTCGCGCTCCTGATCATCATCATCGTCGCGCCGATCTGCGTGCGCCTGTACAGCCACGGCACGCGCTGAGCCGCGCCCGATGGCAGCCCTCGAGCTTCGGGACCGCCCGGCTCCTCAGAACCCCGGGAAGACGGCGCGCAGGTCGTCGAGGGCGACGCCCGGTGCGTCGAGCTGGAGTGGCGGCGTGTGCGCGGGGTCGAGACGGCCGTGGACGAGCCGGAAGAGCGCCTCGGCGGGCAGCCGCAACGAACCGCCCGTGACCTGATCGGTCCAGGGGTCGAGGCGAACTCCGTCGGCGGCGAGGGTGAACCGGCGGTCCGGGTCGCTGGTCGACACCGCCAGGGTCAGCGCCCGCGGGGCCGGCCTGCCGACGCGCCCCACCATCTCGGGGAGGTGATCGATGAGCAGTTGCACCGCGTCGCCGGCGACGGTTGCCGCGGGGTCCAGGGTGACCGCGACATCCCAGGTGTGCACGGCATGCTCACCGAGGCGCAGCCGCATCAGGCCCACCACATCACGTTCCGCGCCGAAGAGGGAGACGTGGAACGCATGCAACGCGCTGGCGTCGAGGCTCTCGAGGCGGCGCACCAGCCGCTCGTTGGCGGCGACGCTCTCGCTGGCCTGGATCTCCGGCGCGCGGGCGTTCCACCGGTCCCAGATCGGCGGCATGGCCGCCGGCCCCGGCGGCGGGTCACCGGTGAGCCCGGCGTCCAGGACCAGGGCGAAGTACTCGGCCTGGCCACCCAGGTGGGAGAGCACCTGGGCCACCGTCCACTCGCTGTCGTAGGAGGGGCTGGCCAGCTGACCCGGAGCCAGTCCATCGATGAGGGCCGCGAGGCGGTCGTGCGAGCTCCGCACCGCGAGCATCCAGGGTCTGGGATCGGTCACGCGGGTTCCTCCCGTCAGGGGCTGGTGCCGCGCCTCACCGCCCGATCCGGCACCGGGGAGAGGCGAAGGGGGGTGCCCTCGGTGCCCGTCGCCGTGTCCGTGTCCCACCCTGCGCGGCCGGTCGCGTCGTCGGCCTCGAGCAGAGGAGCCACCCGGGTACGCAGGGGGACCTCCTTGATCAGGCAGACGAGCACCAGCGCGATCACGGCGAGCGGGACGCCGGCGAGGAAGACCGAGCCGAGCGACTGGGCAAAGGCCTGGACCACGCCGGCGTGGATCACGGCGGGGAGCTTGTCCAGGACCTGGGGGCTGGCGTTGCCGATGCCACCGGACAGGCCGCCGAGGTGGTAACCGGCGGGGAGGTCCCTGGCCAGCTTCGCGATCAGCACGTTGCTGAAGATGGCGCCGAAGATCGGCACCCCGATGGAGCCCCCCATGGAGCGGAAGAAGGTCGCGGTGGAGGTGGCGGTGCCCAGATCCTTCTGCGCGACCGAGTTCTGGACCACCACCACCAGGACCTGCATGACGCCGCCGAGGCCCAGCCCCAGCACCACCATGTAGGCGGCGGTGACGACCTGGGGGGTGGCCGCGTCCATGGTGGAGAGGAGGTAGAGGCCGACGACGGTGATCGCCGTGCCCAGGATCGGCCACATCTTGTAGCGCCCGGTGCGGCTGATCAGCTGGCCGCTCAGGACCGAGGTGATGAGCAGCCCCACCATCATCGGCACCAGCAAGAGTCCGGAGTTGGTGGCCCCGTCGCCCTTGACGATCTGCAGGTACTGGGGCAGGAAGACGATCGACCCGAAGAGGGCGAGGCCGATGATGAAGCCGGCCGCATTGGTCACGGCGAAGACCGAGTTGCGGAACAGCCGGAGGGGGAGGATGGGCTCCGCGGCCCTGCGCTCGACCAGGAGGAAGGCGCCCAGCAGCACCACCGCGGCGGTGCCGAGACCGAGGGTCTGAGCCGAGGCCCACGGGTACTCGGTCCCCCCCCAGGTGGTGAGCAGGACGATGCAGGTGACGGCGGCGCCGAGCAGCGACGCCCCCAGGTAATCGATGCGGTGCTCGCGACGCTGCCGGGGAAGGTGCAGGACGAGCCCCGTGGCCACCAGTGCGGCGGCACCGATGGGGACGTTGATGTAGAAGACCCAGCGCCAGGAGGCGTGGTCGACCAGGAAGCCGCCGAGCAGGGGCCCCGCCACCGTGGCTAGGCCGAAGACCGCGCCGAAGTAGCCCATGTAGCGGCCCCGCTCGCGCGGTGAGACGACGTCGCCGATGATCGCCTGGGAGCCGACCATCAGCCCCCCGGCGCCGATGCCCTGGAGGGCGCGGAATCCGATCAGCTCGGCCATGTTCTGGGAGAGCCCGCAGAGCATCGACCCCACCAGGAAGATGACGATCGCGCCCTGGAAGATGCGCTTGCGCCCGAAGAGGTCACCGATCTTGCCGTAGAGGGGGGTGGAGATCGTCGAGGTCAGGATGTAGGCGGTGACCACCCAGGAGAGCTGGGTGAGGCCGCCCAGGTCGCCGACGATGGTGGGCAGCGCGGTGGAGACGATGGTCTGGTCGAGTGCGGCGATCAGCATCGCCAGCATCAGGGCGCCGAAGATCACCACCAGGCGCCGCCGCTCAGCCGGTGAGCGGGCCGTCAGCGCCGGAGCGACGGCGAGGGTGCTCATGCAGCGTTCTCGTCCGCGGTCGCGAGCACGGCGTGGCGCGCGTACAACCGCGACGGCCACCAGGTCCAGCGGCCGACCAGCACCACCGCGGCGGGCACCAGGATGGTGCGCACGAAGAAGGTGTCCATGAGGATGCCGGCGGCGATGCCGAAGCCGACCTGCTGGATCTCCCCCGCCTGCGGGGTGCCGCCTGCCGCGACTCCGAGCACCGCGAAGGTGCCGCCCAGCACCAGGCCGGCGGTGGTGATGGTGGTCCCGGTGACCCCGATGGCCGTCTTGACCGCTTCGCGCAGCTGCAGGCCATGCGACTCCTCACGGATCCTGGTCATCACCAGCACGTTGTAATCGGAGCCCAGGGCCATGAGGAAGACGAACATCAGGAAGGGCATGATGAACTCCACCCCGCTCTGGCCGCCGAGGTGGACGAACACGAGTCCCACCAGACCGAGCGCAGCCAGGTAGGAGAGGACCACGCTGGGGACGAGGAAGAGGGAGGCGATGCCGCTGCGCAGCACGATGGCGAGGAGGATGGCGATGATGATCGCCACCGTCGGGATGATGTGGATGAGGTCGTTCTGCGAGATGTTCTCGACGTCGTAGGCAAAGGCGTCGAGGCTGAAGATCCCGCTGTCGCTGGCGCCGGCGCCGCGGGCCGCGGCGGTGGTGTCCGCCCGCAGAGCCGGGATGTTGGCGCTCGCCGCCGGGCTGCCCGCCGGTCCCACGGTGGGGACCACGGCGAAGACGACGGTCCGTGCGTCGGCGCTGATGTAGCTCGCCAGCGCGCCATACTCCTGCGCCACCGCGGGGGTGACCGCCGCCAGGGCGCTCGGGTTGACCGGCCAGCCCAGCTGCTGATGCAGGGAGGTGATCTGGGCCGCCGTCAGCGTCAACCCCGTCGGGCCGTTGGGATCCAGCGGACCGATCACGCTCCGGAAGCCCGGTGACGTCTGCAGGTCGGTCTGCGCGCGGGCCAGCTGGGTGGGATCGGCGAAGACCGAGCCGGGGAAGCGCATCACCACCTCGGTGGACGTGAGGGTTCCGGCAGAGGGGAAGTGCCGGGTCAGCACCGCCTGACCGACGGCGGAGTCACTGCCCGCCGGCCCCGAGACCTCGTCGCCGAAGCCGGCGGTGGTCGTTCCCAGCGAACCCATCGCGAGCGCGACGAAGATCGCGATCCCCGCCATGACGGTGAGCATCGGCCGGTGGACGAAGCGGCCGGCGACCCCACCCCAGAAGCCGACCTGCGGGCCCTCCCGGACCTTGAGGTTGCTTGGCCAGAAGACGGCTCTGCCGAGGATGGCCAGCAGCGCCGGGAGCAGGGTGAGCCCGGCGAGGAGCATGAGGCCGATGCCGATGGCGAGCGCCGGTCCGAGCCCCTGGTAGAAGCCGAACTGGGCGATCACCAGGCTGACCAGGGCGCCGATGACGATCAGGGCGGAGAAGGTGATGGATTCACCGACCGTCTCCACCGCCCGCACCACCGCATCGCGGGGAGCGAGGCCGCGTCGGATCTCCTCGCGGACGCGGAAGACGAGGAAGAGGCCGTAGTCGGTGCCGGCGCCGAGCACCAGCACGACGAGGATGAGCTCGGTGATGATCGACACCTGGACGCCGATGTGGGAGGCGGCGGCGATCACGGGACCGGCCAGCGCCAGCACCAGGCCGGCGGGGAGGAGGGTGACCAGCGGCGCCAGCAGGGCCCGGAAGGCAAAGAGCAGCAGGACGATGATGAAGAGCACCGAGAGCAGCTGGGTGGTGTTCTGGGAGTGCGCCGACGCGGTGTCGGAGTCGGTCGCGATCGCCAGCTGGCCGGTCAGGTTGAGCTGGAGCCCGCTGGGCGCTCCCACCCGGGCGAAGTCGGCGCGGATGGAGTCGACCAGGGCGGTCCCGGCACCACCTCCGTACTGGGGGACGTTGGCCTGGATCAGGGCCTCCATCGCCTCCCCGTCGCTCGACGTCCCCAGCGCGCGGGCGGTGACGACGTTGGGCAGCACCTTGATCCTGTCAAGGAGGGTCGCGACCGCGGCCTTGTCCGCGGCGGTCAGGGGGCTGCCGCTGCGCGAGGCCACCAGGGTGGCGGTCCCGAGGTTGGAGTTCTCGAAGGGATCGAGCAGCTGGGCCGCGTGCATGCTCGGCGAGTTGGTCGGGAGGAAGCCGCTCTCCGTGTCCTTGGCCACCGAGCCGAGCCCCGGCAGGGTCCGGACGCAGACGACGGTCACCACCACCCAGACGACCACGATCAGGTAGCGGAAGCGGACGTCGAACCTGCCGAGGCCGGAGTAGAGCCGCCTCACCGCGGGCACTCCGCGCCCACCGGCTGAGCGATCCTGGCGAGAAGGTCGACGAGGGTCCGGAGCTCCTCGTCGCTGAGCGGTTCGGTGACGGTGGCGAGGCCGCGCAGGTGCAGCCGCATCATCTCCTCGAACCGCTGGCGGGCCGCCTCGGAGAGCTGGACCCGGACGAGCCGCCGGTCCTCCTCCTCCCGAAGGCGCTCGACCAGCCCCATCCGCACCAGGCGATCCACCAGCTGGGTCGCCGAGCTGGGGGTGACCGACAGCGCCTCGGCGACCTGGTGCATGGAGAGCCCCGTCCCCTCCTGGTGGAGCAGCTTCAGCGCCTCCAGCTGGGAGGCGGTCACCTCCTCCATGGTCTCCTGTAGCGTGGTGCGATCGTCCGCCGGGATGGTCGCCCGGAACCGGTGCCGGAGCGCCGGTTGGAGGCTGGTCAGGCGTTCCAAAAGGTCCTCCCGCCGGGGGAGCGGGGTTGGCTCCTTCGCCAATTGTTAACTCCTAAGATAATCGGGCACATAAAGTATATGGGACACGAAGCTCCGCGTGTCAAGGCGCAAAGCCCTGACGGTCCGGTCACGCCCCGGCAGCGGCGACCGCCGGGGGGGATCGGGAGGGGGAGGGGCGCGCGTTCGACGCCGCCTGTGGCTGTGCTATCATGCCCCTGACCTAGCGCGGCTAGGTCTTATTTGTGTTGGGGCTTCAACGTGGCCACGGCTAAAGGCGGCTCTTCGATCATCACCCTGCAGTGTCCTGACTGCAAGGAGCGGAACTACACCACCGTCAAGAACAAGCGCAACGACCCGGATCGGATCGAGTTGCGCAAGTTCTGTCCGCGCTGCCGCACCCACACGCGGCATCGCGAGACCAAGTAGCCACTGCGCGGAGGAGCGGGCAGATGTGGGAAGCCGGCCCCGCGGGCCGCTATGCTGACGGGCCACAGGGGCGTAGCTCAGTTGGTAGAGCATCGGTCTCCAAAACCGAGGGTCGCGAGTTCGAATCTTGCCGCCCCTGCCACGTCGGGTCGGACCCGACCGGGTAGGCCCGGCGGAGCGTTGGAGGTCGAGAGAGCAGGTGGCCAGAGCGCCGGCCAGGTCGGGATTCACCCCGGGTGGGAGCGGAGGACGCACCACGCGCCGTTTCGCCTACTTCCGGGGCGTCTGGGACGAGCTTCGCAAGGTCATCTGGCCGACGCGGGACGAGCTCTGGCGGATGACCGGGGTGGTGGTGGTGACCGTCATCCTCTTCAGCGTCCTGATCGGTGGGGCGGACTTCGGGCTCGGCTATGCGGTCAAGCCGATCTACAACGGCGCCGCCAGCGCCAACAACGGCACCACCACGACCGTGGTTCCGACGGCCACTCCGAGCGCCAGCGCCTCGGCGAGTGCCAGCGCCTCGGCGAGTGCCAGCGCCTCGGCGAGCGCCAGCGCCTCGGCCAGCGCCACCGCTTCGGCATCGCCGAGCCCGTCCAGCTGAGCGAGAATCGTCACTGAGATGACCATGAGCGACACCGGCACCGCGATCCAGACCAGCGACGCCCGCTGGTACGTGATCCACGCCTACTCGGGCCACGAGGAGAAGGTGAAGAACAACCTTCTCAAGCGCGTGGAGTCGATGGACATGCACGACAAGATCTTCGAGGTCCTGGTTCCCACCGAGGAGGTGATGGAGATCAAGGACGGCCAGCGCCGGCGGGTGTCGAAGCGGATCTACCCCGGCTACATCCTGGTCAACATGATCATGTCCGACGAGTCCTGGTATGTCGTCCGCAACACCCCGGGGGTCACCTCCTTCGTCGGCTCGGGGAACAAGCCGGTGGCGCTCGCCGAGAGCGAGATCCGGGGGATCCAGCGGCAGGTCAAGGCCGAGGCTCCCACCAAGGTCTCCGTCGAGTACCAGGTCGACGAGAGCGTGCGGGTCATCGACGGGCCCTTCACCGACTTCCACGGCAAGGTCACCGAGATCAACGCCGAGAAGGGCAAGCTCAAGGTGCTGGTCAACATGTTCGGCCGGGAGACGCCGGTGGAGCTCGACCTGCTCCAGGTCGAGCGGCTTCGCTAGGGACGGAGAGCAGGATGGGCAAGAAGAAGGTCAAGACCGTCATTCGCCTCCAGATCCAGGCGGGCAAGGCGACCCCCGCGCCCCCGGTGGGGACGGCGCTCGGGCCCCACGGGCTGAACATCATGGAGTTCTGCCGCGCCTACAACGAGCGCACCGCCGCCCAGGCGGGGATGGTCATCCCCGCCGAGATCACCGTCTACGAGGACCGCACCTTCAACTTCGTGACCAAGACGCCGCCCGCCTATGACCTTCTCAAGAAGGCGGCCGGGGTCGAGAAGGGATCGGCCCGGCCCAACGTGGACAAGGTGGGGACCGTCACCGTCGCCCAGGTGCGCGAGATCGCCGAGCTCAAGCTCGTCGACCTCAACGCCTTTGATGTCGAGCAGGCGATGCACACCATCGAGGGGACGGCCCGCTCGATGGGCCTGACCGTCCAGCCATGAGCCGAGAGAGGGGACCCGCAGGGCCAAACCCCGCCGTTTGAGTGGGAGGGCGCCCCCGCCCGCCAGGACCACAGGAGAACCACGATGTCCCAGCAGCACGGCAAGAACTATCGAGCGGCCTTGGAGAAGGTCGAGAAGGGCCGCCTGTACGCGCCTCAGGAGGCCGTGGAGCTGGTCCGGGACACCGCCAGCGCGCGGTTCGACTCGACCGTCGAGGCCCACCTCCGGCTCGGCATCGACCCCCGCCACGCCGACCAGACCGTACGCACCACGGTGGTCCTTCCTCACGGCACCGGCAAGTCGCGGCGGATCGCCGTCTTCGCCACCGGGGAGAAGGCGCGCGAGGCGGCGGACGCCGGGGCCGATCTGGTGGGGGGCGAGGATCTGGTCAAGCAGGTCCAGGCCGGGGAGATCGACTTCGATGTGGCGCTGGCCACTCCGGACGTGATGGGCCTGGTGGGACGCATCGGAAGGATCCTCGGACCGCGGGGGCTGATGCCCAATCCCAAGGCGGGCACGGTGACCTTCGAGATCGCCAAGGCCATCCGCGAGGTGCAGGGAGGCCGCATCGAGGTGCGCAACGACCGCCTCGGCAACGTCCACGCCCCGATCGGCAAGGCCTCCTTCGAGGACGCCAAGCTCCGCGACAACTTCGCCGCCCTCATGGAGGCGGTGGTCCGGGCCAAGCCCCCGGCCGCCAAGGGCACGTTCGTGAAGACGGTCACCCTCTGCACCACCCACGGGCCGGGGGTGAAGGTCGACCCCGGCCAGGCCTCGAAGCTACAGGTGGCATAGCCCCCCGGTGGCCGACCAGCCGATCCGCCTGCTCATCGTCGACGACATCCAGTCGACGCGTGACAACCTCCGCAAGCTGCTCAGCTTCGAGGACGACATCCAGGTGGTGGGCACGGCCGGCGACGGCAAGGAGGGGGTGGAGGAGGCGCAGCGCCTCCGTCCGGACATCGTCCTCACCGACGTCAACATGCCGCTGATGGACGGCATTCAGCTGACCGAGCAGCTCACCCAGGACCTGCCGTCGAGCCCGGTCATCATCATGTCGGTGCAGGGGGAGCGGGACTACCTCCGCCGTGCGATGCAGGCCGGGGCCCGGGAGTTCCTGATCAAGCCGTTCAGCCACGACGAGCTGGTGGCCGCCATCCGCCGCGTGTACGCCCTGGAGCAGAAGAAAGGGACCTTCCTGACCAAGACCGCGGACGCCCCTCCGGCCATGGCCTCGGGTCGCACCGGCCCCGGCGAGGTCTTCGTCGTCTTCTCGGCCAAGGGCGGGGTCGGCAAGTCGATCATCGCCGCCAACCTGGCCGTTGCCCTCGCCCGGGAGACCGACGCCCGGGTCGCCCTGGTCGACCTCGACCTTCAGTTCGGCGACATCGGGGTGATGCTGAACCTCAACCACTCCCGGAGCATCACCGACGTCGTCGACGCCCAGGACCATCTGGACCCCGAGGTCCTCGACGACATCCTGGCGGTGGGACCCGCCGGCATCCGGGTGCTGCTCGCGCCCATCAAGCCGGAGCTGGCCGACCTGGTCACCCCGGACCACGTCCGGACCGTCTTCGCCGAGGTGCGCAAGGTCTGCGACTTCGTGGTCGTGGACGCCTCGAGCCATCTGGGGGAGGCGCTCCTTCAGGTCATGGAGATCGCGAGCCGGATCCTGGTGGTCACCGGCCTCACCATCCCGAGCGTCAAGAACGCGCGCCTGACCCTCGGCGTGCTGGAGTCGCTGAACATCGATCCGGAGCGGGTGCTGCTGGTGGTGAACCGCATCGACAGCTACTCCGACTTCAACAAGGAGGCCACCGAGCAGTACCTCCGGGTGCCGGTGGCGGTGCAGATCCCGCACGATCCGCGGGCGGTGGCCGATGCCTGGAACCAGGGCAAGCCCTTCGTGGAGACGCAGCCGGAGGCGGAGATCAGCCGGGCGATTCGCGAGCTGGTCTTCCGCCTGGTGCCGCAGGAGCAGGCGGCCCTGGCGGGTGGCGACAAGAAGCGCCGGCGCGGGCTCTTCGGCCGCTGACCGGTCAGCTCTGGGGGATCACCGCGTCAGCAGGCGGCGACGCTTGCGGCTGGTGGCAGCGGGCACCGACGGCTCGGGCTCGGCGGGGTTCCCCGGGGCCGACCCGGGAGCGAGGAGGTCGGCCAGCCCGACCACCCGCAGAGCCGCCGGGCTCTGGGGTTGGGCGAGGACGAACGGCACCCCCCGTCCGATCGAGGTGGCGACCACCGCCGGGTCGTACGGGATCTCCGCGGCCGCCGCCGTCTTCAGCAGGTCCTCGGCGTAGGAGCGGGACAGCTCCCCGGCGCCCTCGCGGTGGTTGATCACCAGCACGAAGTGCTCGGCGTCCACCTTCAGCACTCCCAGCACGGTCTGGAGCAGCCGGGCGTTCTTCATCCCCGTGGCGCTCAGGTCGGTGACCAGCAGCACCTTGTCGGCCATCTCCACGAGATCCAGGCTGATCTCGCTGAGGTGGGTCGCGGTGTCGACCACGATGAAGTCGAAGTTGTGGCGCAGCAGGTCGATCAGCGCCCGCAGGTGCTGGGTGGTGACGTAGTCGGCGAGCTCGGGGCTGGAGGGCGCGGCCAGGACGCGGACGCCGCCGGGTCCATCGACCATCACCTCCTCGATCACGTCCCGGTCGGCCACCGCATTGTTGGCGGCCAGGTCGGAGATGGTGCGCTCGGGGCTGACGTCGAGGAGGACCCCGATGTCGCCGAACTGGAGCGAGCAGTCCAGCAGCGCCACCCGGCGGGAGCGGGCCAGCGCGACGGCGCAGTTGGCTGCGATGACCGACTTCCCGACCCCCCCCTTGGCCCCCACCACGGTGAAGAGCCTGCCGGTGCGCGGGGGCGTGGCCTCGGTCGGCGTCGCCGAGGGTGGAGCGGACTTGCGCAGCTCGAAGGCGTGGACGCGCCGGATCGCGGCCACCAGGTCGTCGCCGCTGAAGGGCTTCTGGAGGAACTCGCGCGCTCCCGCCAGCATGGCGCGGCGGAAGGCCTCGTTCTCGGCCTCCAGGGAGAGCAGGATCACCCCCGCCCGGGGCAGGTACTGGACCAGCATCTCGGTGGTCTGGATGCCGTCCATGCCGGGCAGGCCCGCGTCCACCACGGCCACGTCCGGCCGGGTGCGCAGCGCCTCCTGGAGCGCGTCGTCGCCGTCCTGAGCGACGGCGCAGACCACGAGGTCACCCTCCTCTCCCAGGCGCCGGGTTACGTTCTCCAGCACGCGCGCCGACTCGTCGGCGACCAGGACACGGATCACAGCTCGTCCAACCTCAGCTGCGCCCGAGTGAGAAGCGTCGCCGGGTGGTGCGGGCTCGCGGTCCCTCCGTCTCCTTGGTCTCGGGCCGCCCTGTCTCGACCCCGGCGATCTGGTCGACCAGCACCCGGAACTGCTTGCTGAACTCCGCCTTCGGCTCCTCGGTGACGATCGCCCGCCCGCTGTCGATGAAGTCGTCCACCCTGGGCTCGAAGGGGAGCACCGTCAGCACCCGGAAGCGGAGGCTATCCTCGACCTCGCCGCGCTGGAAGCTGACCTTGGCCCGGGTCTGGTTCAGGACCACGCAGATCTTGTCCTTCTCGACTCCCAGGGACTGGAGCAGCTTGAGGGTGACCTTCGTGTCCTTGATGGCGGCGAAGTTGAAGCTGGTGACGACGACCATCTGGTCGGCCAGCTCGATCGCCTCCAGGTTGCGCTCCTCGAGGTGGGACGGGGTGTCGACGACGATGTGGTCGTAGCTCTTGGCCAGCTCGCGCAGGATGGCCCGCAGGTTCGCGGTGTTGACCAGGTCGGCGAACTCCGGGCTGGCCGGCGCGAGCAGGGCGCGCACCCCCTCCGGGCCGGTCGCCATCACCTCCTCGATGAAGTCGCTGTCCACCTGCTCGCCCTGCTGGGCCAGGACATCGATGGCGGTGGGGTGGCTCTCGACGTGAAGCATCACGGCCACGTCGCCGAACTGCAGGTCGAGGTCGACGAGCGCCACCCGCTCTCCCTGGGCCGAGAGCGCCACCGCGAGGTTGGTGGCGATCAGAGACTTGCCAACCCCGCCCTTGCCGGAGAAGACGACCACCAGCTCGGCGTGGCCCCGGGTCCGGCGCCGTGCCGGCCGCGGACGCACCGGCTGGATCGGCTCGGGCTCCGCTTCGGCGGCGGCGGTCGGCGCCACCGCCCCGACCGGGGGCACACCCGGCCACTCCCTCCCCGAGGCGGGGGCGGCGGGAGGGGCGGGCTCGAAGGCGGCGGTGTCCAGCTGGAAGACCGGCACCGAGGCCGGCGCGGCGGGCTCCTGCGCGGGCTGCTCCTCCCAGCCGGTGAGCCGGGTCCCGGGCGCTTGCGGGGCCGGTTCCCCGACCGGCGGCGCCCAGGTGGGGACCGCTGCCGGCGTGGTCGTGCCGAACGGCTCGCCGAGCGGTTCCCGCAGCGCGACCGCGGGGGCGTCCATGCCGGGCCACGTGGGCGCCGGGAGCTCCTCGACGGGGGGCGCCGGCGGTTGCGCGGCCGCCCCCCGGATGGCCGTGACCAGGGCCTGGGGGGAGGCGTCCGCTCCCACCGCGGTGGCACCGGCGTCCTCCAGGCGGGCGATGAACGGGGTGTCGGCGGGATCGACCACCACCATCACCCGGAGCCGGGCCGATCGCGAGGCGAGGTCAGCTGCCAGACCGACCGTGTCGAGGCCCCCGAAGCCCGTGTAGAGGAGGACCAGGTCGGGGCGGAGCGCCTCGAGGTCGTCGTCCAGGTCCTGGGGATGGCGGATGAAGCCGACCAGGCTCACCTGATCGGCGTAGCCGGCGAGCTTGTCCAGCTCGGCCACCGCCTGAGGCGCGTCGCTGGCGATGACCACCCGCACGGCGCCGCCCGAGGGACCGTACTGCATTGGCGGCATGGTACGTCGAAAGCACCGAATCCGGATGTCCGCGGCTCGCCCGCCGCGGGAAAAAGAAAAAGAGGAGCCGCGACGCGGCTCCCCTTTTCGGCGAGGCCCCGGTGATTACGTGCCCAGGGCGCTGCTGATGTTCGAGAAGACGTTGTTGACCTGGTGACCAACCACGGTCAGGATGACGATGACGACGATGGCGATGAGGACGAGGATCAGGGCGTACTCAACCATTCCCTGGCCCTTCTCCTCCTCGGACTCGGTCTTGCGAACCATCAGCCCGCGAAGGCGCCGGTAGAGATCACTCAACATGTCGGCTCTTTCACCTCCTTGATTGCCTAAAGTAGCCGCCGGGGTAGCGGCTCTTGCGAACTATGCTCTGATCGCTTCTTCTCGGAATGCGGGAAGTGCGAAGGGACGGTAACAACCGGTCGCACACGTGTGAGGAGCCTGTCCGCGGCTCCGGTCCCCTTGCCGGGGAGCGCCGCGCCCCCTTGAACGGCTCGGTGAACGCGCCGGATGGGGCCGGCGGCCGGTGCTAAGGTCACCGTCATGGCCTCGTGGAGCCGGTCGAGATCGCCCGCCGCCATCTCCGAGGTCGGGCCCCAGCGCGACACCGCCTCCGTGGCCGAGCTCGCCGGTGACGAGCCCTGCACCCAGCCGGGGTGCGGGAGCTCCACCGGCCTGGCCTGCACCTACGTGGACCGCCGCGGCCATGGCTGCCGGACCGCCTGGTGCCCGGAGCATCGGCTCGTCATCGACGGGCGGGTGTACTGCCGCCGCCACGCCGGCGTCGTCAGCGCTCTCCCCGCCGGCTACGTCGGCCTCACCGCCCCGATGCCGGACCTCGAGACCCGGGCACCGTCACTGGTCAGCTGGGTGGCCCGGGAGGTGGATGCGGACGTCCGCGCACTCCTCCTCGCCGAGCCCTGGGACGGCCGGGCCCAGGTCGTCACCGACCCGGTCTACCTCGTCTTCATCGGCACCGACCGGCGCCGGGCCTGGGAGCGGGCCTGGAAGCTGGTGGTTCAGTCGGGACGGAGCCTCCGCGTCTCCCTCCTGGTCGAGGAGGGGGCGGACGCCGAGGTCGCCGTCAAGGTGGACGCCGCCATCGTCGAGCGGCTGGCCCCGCCCTGGATCGTCCAGCGGCTCCACGGCGCGCTGCCACCTCCGGAGGTGGACGCCGAGCGCCGCAAGAACTTCAATCGCCGCCTTCTCGGCATCATGCGGAAGGGAATGGAGCGGGAGGGCTATCGGATCCCGGCCGCCGCCGAGGTCCATCCTCCCGAGGTGGCGGTGCCATAGCGGCGCTGATGGTCAGAAAAGCACCGCCGTCCATTATCCTGATGGCCACAGGTGCCGCTGCCGGTGCCAAGCGTCCAGAATCATCCCCACACAGAAGTGACGCCCACCATGCCCCCCACCACCGGTGCCCCGGCTGGAGCCGGAGCCCCACCCATGATCCAGCGGCGCATCCTCGTCGTCGATGACGATCCCCGGCTCCTCCACATCGTCGAGATGTACCTGGGGATCGAGGGCTACGAAGTCCGGACCGCCTCCAATGGCGAGGAGGGCCTGCGCGAGGTGGATGCGCTGCGTCCCGACCTGATCATCCTCGACATCATGATGCCCGGGATGGACGGGCTCGAGGCGTGCCGGCGCATCCGTGGCAACCCGGAGACGGCGGAAATCCCCGTCCTGATGTTCAGCGCCCTCTCCGGCGACGACGACGTCGAGCGCGCCCGGCTCGCCGGCGCCAACCACCTGATCACCAAGCCGTTCAATCTGGTCGGGCTGGGGTCGGTGGTGCGCTCGTTCTTCGTCTCCGACCGGACCGTGCCCGCCTGAGGCGGGTCACCCGGCCGGCCGGGCCGGACCGGCGGCGCGCGGCGTCGCGGGATCAGCTGTCCAGGCGCTTCTCGAGGTTGCCGGGGATGACCGGGGAGAGGAGCCGCTGGAGGCCGGGCTCGAGGTCGACCACGAACTGGGTCAGGACGCCATTGTCGACGGCGACGGCCACCGTGGTCTGGTTTGCCGGGGTTCCGCTGGAGGTTGCGGGAGGCGGCGCGCCGGCAACCGCCTGAGCCACCAGGAACAGCACCCCGAGCTCGAGCACGCCGACCAGGAGGCCGGCCACGACCCCGGTGGCGCGGTCGAACATGACGACGATCAGCCGCCGGAGCACGTCGGCGTAGAGACTGGCGAGGATCTCGACCATCACCACCACGATGGCGAAGACCGCAACGAATCCCCACGCGTTGGCGATCAGGCCGCCGGAGCCGAGCGTCGAGGCCAGCGGGTTGCCCACGAACCAGGCGGCGATGGTGCCGGCGTAGACGGCGGCGACGGCGACGACGCGCCGGACCAGCCCGTAGTGCCAACCCAGATAGCAGTTGACGCCCACCACGAGGAGGAGGAAGAAGTCGGCAGTGGCCTCGTTGAGCCCGTACCCTGGCACGGCAGGCGGGAAAGTAGCACGGCCACTCGTCCTCCGACCGGCTGCCAACGATTCTGTGACGGTGCTGTGGCTGGGCGGCCATGGCTCCCGGTGGTGGCGTCGAGGTGGCTGTGGACGGGGCCATCCCCTGTTACCATCGCGGCCAGGTCGCTCGAAGGTCATCCTCGAGGAGTCCGGTCAGGAGATGGAAAGGAGCTTCTTAGCCCGTCTCAGCGGCGTCGACGTCTCCGGGCGCAAGACCTACGACCTGGTCGACGAACCCACCGGCGACGACTATCGGGCCATGCTCCTCTGTGCCCGTTCCCAGTGCAACACGGCGGTGCTGACCATCGACACCGGCCGCGACCTCGACCCCGCCGGTCAGAAGATCGTGGACCGCCTCTCCGGCGAGCTGCGCTCGGAGAGCCGGAGCGGGGGGATCCGGCTCCTCCGCTACGAGCTCACGCCGGTGTGCATCGACGTGCTCGGAGAGGCGTCGGGGCTCTTCGCCTGGCGTCAGCCGGGCCTGCCGGAGAACCTCTGCCTGCTCCGCCAGGACGGCAGCCCCTGGATCGTCTCGATCGCCGCGGAGAGGATCGGCTACGTTGAGTTCACCCCCTTCGAGAAGCTCCTCCTGGGTCGGGCGGCCCCCGGACTGGCCGCGGTCCTGGCCCACCAGGGGGCGAGGGACGCCGTCCTGGCCGCCTTCGAGCGACGCCTGGAGGACGCCGCCGAGGCCCTGGAAGCCGATCTGCTCGCTTACTGCCGCTCGGTCATGGAGGAGGGCCGTGAGGGGGTCGTCGCCGCCGTCAACGCCTGGCTGCAATCCGGCGAGCTGTTCCGGATCGCGGCGGCGGTGCACGTCGTCGCCCGGATGGGGCTGACCGAGCTCGAGGTCGAGCTCACCCGCCTCGCCGACGCGCTCCGCCGCGACCAGCTCCCCGGCCCCGCCGCGTACCGTTCGAGCCCCGTGCTCCGCGAACGCTGGCGGATCCGTTTCGACCGGCGGCTCCAGGAGGCGATCGCGGTGCTGGAGGCCATCCGTTCCGGGTGACCAGGGGCGCCGTTCGGGACGGATCCGGGCAGGCCGGCGGTTGGCTCAGTGAGAGCTCGAGAACTCGGCGATGACCTGCAGGGCGGCCGGGCCGAGCAGGACCACGAAGAGGGTGGGGAAGATGCAGCAGGCCATCGGGAAGAGCATCTTCAGCGGGGCCTTCTGACCCGCCTCCTCGGCACGCTGGCGGCGCCGGCGCCGGATCTCCTCGGACTGGATGCGCAGCACGTTGGCGATGCCGACACCGAGCTGCTCCGACTGGATCACGGCCTGGATGAAGCTGTTCAGCTCGTCCACCTTGTTGCGCCGCGCCATGTCGTCGAGGGCTTCGAGTCGAGGCCGCCCCAGGCGGATCTCGTTGAGCACCTGGTTGAACTCGGAGGCCAGGGCGTTGCGGTACTTGTCGCAGACCCGGCCCAGCGCGCTGTCGAAGCCGAGGCCGGCCTCGACGCTGATGGTGAGGAGGTCGAGCGCCGAGGGCAGCGCCAGCAGGATCTCCTTCTGACGGCTCCTGATCCGGCGGGAGAGCAGCGCGTCGGGCAGCAGGTAGCCGACCACCAGACCGGCCGCCGGGCCGAGCAGCAGCTGGGGCATGGTCATGCCGAGCAGGGCGGCCAGGGCGAGGCCGGCGAAGGCGACCAGGATCACCGCGATGAGACGCAGGACCAGGAAGCCGCCCACCGTGAGTCCCCACGGCCTGCCCGCCAGGTTGAGCTTCTCCTGCAGGGCCTGGGTGCGCTGCTGGCTGTTGCGCGCGGTCAGGCGGCGGCCCCAGCGGTCGAGGGTCGGGCGGAGCACCCGCTCGAAGAACGGCAGGGTCATCTCCACCTCGGCCAGGCTCTGGACGGCGCGGCCGGACTCGGTGAACTGAGCGAGCCGGGCCTCCAGGAGGTCCGACTGCGGCGACCGCGCGGTGCGCGCCCAGAGCACGACCAGGACGATCGAGCAGGCCGCCAGGGCGCCGGCGAGCGCGGCGATGCCGGTCATACCTCGATCCTGACGATCTTCTGGATGATCGCGGTTCCCACCATGATGCTGAAGGCGCCCAGGCCCAGCATCACCCAGCCCAGGGTCTTCTGGACCATCGGGGCGAAGTACGCCGGTTGCACGAAGAAGAGGAAGAGGGCCAGGCCGATCGGCAGCAGGGTGATGATCATTCCCGACATCCGCGCCTGTGCGGTGATGGTGCGGATCTCACCGTGGATGCGCACCCGCTCGCGAATCGTGTAGGCGATGGTGTCGAGGATCTCGGCGAGGTTGCCCCCGACCACGCGCTGGATCTGCACCGCGGTGACCAGCAGGTCGAAGTCCTCCGACTTGTTGCGCTGCACCATGTGCTGGAGGGCGTCGTCGACCGGGATGCCGAGGGCGATCTCGCGGGTGGCGCGACCGAACTCCTCGGAGATGGGCGGCGACGCGTTCTTCGCCACCGTGCTCATGGCCTGGGCGAAGGAGAGGCCGGCCTTGAGCGCGTTGCTGAGCAGGATGATGGTGTCCCCCAGCTGTGCCTCGAAGGCCCGGGTGCGCCGGGACTGCCGGATGCGGAGGAAGATGCCGCTCGCGATCCAGATGACGATCGGGCAGGGGATGAAGGCGAAGACCGTGCCGAAGCGCAACCAGAAGATCGCTCCCACCGCCACTCCCACCCCGAAGACGATCAGCATCCATTCCGAGGCCTTGAGCCGCAGTCCGGCCTTCTGGATGTCCTCGGCGAGCTTGCCCGCATAGGAGCCGCGCGTCACCAGCGGGTTGATGGCGTCGGTGAAGCTGTCGAGCAGGTCGCGCAGGAGGTTCCCGGTCCTGACCCGCTCGGGCTGCACCGGGCGCTGCCCGCCCATGTAGGCGCTGAGCCGCCGGGCGACCTCGTCCGCCTCGGTGTGGCCTCTGGCGGCGATCAGGGCGACCCAGCAGAGCAGGGTGCAGGCGACCAGGACCGCGGCGAGCAGTGGCAGGAAGTCGGTCATGGCCGGTTGCGTGAAGCCTCTGGCGCTCCCCGGCTCATCAGGGCGTGAGCGCCGTCGCCAGCTGCGACGGGGTCACCGGCTCGGCGTCACTCGACGGCAGCGTGATGGTCACGGGGGCGAAGGTGACGGTGTGCGGGGTGACCTGGTCGTTCACGGTGAAGGTGCCGTAGGCGCTGAGGGGGCGCAGCACGTACTTGAGGATGAGTGGCGCATTCCCCGCAACCGCCGTGGTCGATCCCGCCGGGGCGGTCGCTTGGGCGAAGTCCCCGGACAGCAGCGCGGTCATCTCCTCGGCCTCGTAGCGGGGCATCTCGACCACGAAGTAGGAGGGTGCGGTGAGGGTTGGCGCGGCCGAGGCTGACGGCGACGCTGCCGGAGCGTTCGACGTGCTCGCAGCGTAACCGACGGCCAGCACGGGGACGTCCTGGAAGGCGTAGACCACGGCGTGAGAGGTGGTCGTCGCACCGCCCAGGTCGGCGATGATGTCGATCTGGTCACCGGCCTGGATGTAGTAGCCCACCGTCATCTGGTCGACGGTGGCTCCGCCGGAGCCGCCGCTGGCCGGGATGGCCAGGGCCACGTATCCCTCCGCGATGGTGAAGGAGCTGGCGGGGTTGCTGGCCGTGCCGCTCGCGGCGCTCGTGGTGTTCAGCAGCTGCTGGGTGATCGGGGTGCCGGCGCTGACCGCCACCGGGACGGTCTGGCCGACCGCCTGGCTCTCGACGGAGAAGTAGCTGGCCGGAAGATCCTCTTTGAGGTACTGGTGGACGGTGAGATTGGTCGGCGTCAGCTGGGTGCCGGCGCTCAGGTCGGTGGCCGCCACCACCACCGGGTATGTGGTGGCCGCGGCGCCCGATTTGGACGACGAGTTGGAGACGGCGAGGTAGACGACGACGCCGGCGAGCAGGGCAAAGATGATGCCGCCAACCAGAAGGATCCGATTCTGAGGCTTGTTGGAGGGGATCGCCACTTGCTTTCCTCTGCTGGAGCCGCGCCGCCGTCAGCCCGGGTCGGGTGCGGTGCGGGACACGGTTGGTTCGACGGGAGCTTGTCGCCCGAGTGTGACCGAGACCGGCCACCTGGGTGTCGCTGTCCGGTAACAGATGGGTGCGCCTTCTCCACCGCCACGTTGCCGTTTCATGAGTCGATCCGGCCGGTGGTCTGGGCGCGCATCAGCATCTCCAGAACGTCGTCGCGGTAGGGGGCGATGGTCGCGATCTTGCGGTAGATCCGGAGCGCGCCGCGGGTGTCGCCGCGCAGCCGGGTGAGACGGGCGATCCGCTCCAGGTAGGACACCGCCAGATCGATGTCCTGGTCGTCGATGCAGATGTCGGCGAGGCGCGCCAGCGGCGGCTCGTAGACGGGGTCGGCGCGCGACGCCGCCAGGTAGCAATTGAGCGCCGCGTTGCGCTTGCCCAGCGTCCGGCAGCGATCCCCGGCGTCGAGGGCCAGCTCGGCGACCGCCTGGCCGCCCAGCTCCTGGGCGGCCTGCTGGAGCACCGCGGCGACATCGTCGCACCGCTTCTTGCGCAGCCGCTCGTCGACGGCGGCCCGCAGCGCGACCAGGTCGCTTTCGGGTATCTCCCCGGGCAGGGATGAGGGCGTGGCCGGCGCGGCGTCGGCAGGGGCGGCGAGGTGCAGCTCCACCGCTTCCGGCTCTCGCACCGACCATCCGGGCGGGATCTCGGGAATGGGGACGCTGAGGCTGCCGGGTCCGGGAAACCACTCCTCAGCCGCGTCGTGCCAGCCCTCGTCCAGGTTGTGGGCGGGGTGTCCGCCAGCCGGTTCGAAGTCCGAGGGCGCCGGGCCGGACGTCCCCTCCGAACCGGCGGAGGCCGCGGCCTGTCCCAGCGTGGCCTTGGGATCCGGCCACGAGGATGACCAGCGGCCCAGATCCTCGAAGGCGCTGCGGGCCCCGGGATCGGCGGAGCGCGCGGCCGGCCAGGAGCCGAGGTCCTCGAAGCGGGCTCCGCCCGGAGACGGCGGCGTGGTGGCCCCCGAAGCTGGCTGCCCGGGGCGGAGGAGGCCGTCGCTCGGTGACTCGCGCCGCAGCGTGGGGGTTACGGGCTTCGGCCAGGTCGAGGGGTCGGAGAAGGAGGCGCGCCGCCGGGGCGGGGGGTAGCCGGCCGTCAGCCCGTCGGTGTCGCCCGCGTCGAATGGGTCGCGCACCACCGGCCCGCCCGCGGCCGGACCGCCCTCCTCCGGAGGGGTGCGGTTGGTGAGCAGGTCGTCGGGGTCGCCGATGTGGAAGCTGAACTGCGGCGGCGTCGAGGTGGGTGCCTGCTCAGCCTCCCTCGTCTCCTCCTCCCCGGGCTCGGCGACATACGGAGCCTCCTCGGCGAGATACAGCGGCTCCGGCGCGAGATGCGGCGTCTCCGCTCCGGCGAGAGGGGACGGCTCCGCCGCCAGATCCAGATAGGGTGTCTGCGCCTGGTTGGGACCGCGTGTCTCCGCTCCCGGATACGGCGTCCCCGCCGCGGCGAGATGTGACGGGGGCGGGTAGCCGTGGGAGCCACCGTTCGACCCGGGGATCATGACCTCCGCTTCGGGCAGCTCGGGCCCGCCCATGGTGGCGACCTCGTCGGCTCCGATCAGCATCTCCAGGCCCTCGGGGGCCGGCGCCTGGCCCGCGGGCGCGGCCGCGACGGTGTCCCCGATTGCGTCGAGCGAGAGGAGGTACTCGTAGACATGGCGGCGCAGCCGCTTGCTCAGTGCCGGGGCGACGTCGACCGCGCCGGAGTCGGCGGCCAGCTGGGTGGCGGCATCGACGATCGAGAGCAGGCTGACCTCGTCGAGCCGGCCCAGCCGGGTGGCCTCGGAGAGCCTCCTCTCGAGCAGGTCGGCGAGCCCGGGGACGTGGGGAGCCACCGTGGCGGCGCCGTCTTGCCAGCCCCGCCGGATCATCCCGAGGGTGTCGTAGCTCATGTCGGCTCCGGCGCGGCCCCGGCGTCATCGCCGGCTACGTCCTCGCCCAGGATCTGCCGGACCTTGCGGATCCCGTAGTAGCCGATGACCCCGACCAGGAGCACGATCAGCCCCCAGAAGCCGAGGGTCTGGAGGTAGCCGGCGACGGTGCCGCCGCCGGGGATGATGTAGAAGACGCGGTCGGCATCGGAGGTCGCCGGGCGCTTCAGGGTCCAGGAATCGGGCAGGGCGTTGTAGTCGCCCTTGGTCCGCACCAGGACGTCGCCGCTCTGGTCGTGGCTGAGCCAGACGATGCGGTGGACGATGGTCAGCTTGGTGTCGTTGGGATCGGGGAACACCAGGATGTTGCCGACCTGGAGCTGGCTCGCGGGGAGCCGCTCGGTGGCCACCAGCGAACCGATCGGGATGGTCGGCTGCATGCTCCCCGTGACCACCTCCTCGAGGTGGTGGCCGGTGACCACCAGCCCGACCACGATGCAGCAGAAGATGCCGACCAGGCTGAGGGCGGCGGCGATCAGCAGATTGGACACATGGCCGGCGGCCGCCCGCCAGACCGGCCGCTGCTCCTCCGTGGCCGGTTTGGGCACGGCGACGGGCACCGCGACGGGAAGGGCGATCGGCGCGCTCTCCGCCCTGGCCGGCGCCGGCGCGGTCTCGGTCACCGCCGGCCCCGGAGCAGGACGTGCCGGTGCCATGGCGAGCAACCACGCTGGCAGGGAGGTGAGCGTGGCGGGCGCCACCGGTGTCGCCGGCACCGCGACGCGCAGCATCCGCGAGATGCGGGCGGCGTCGAGGGGTGAGGCGCGCCGGCAGGCCACCGGGAGACGGCGCGTCCGCGCCGGGAGCGACACGCTGGGGACGGTGGACGCCACCTCGAGCCGTGCCAGGAAGGCGCGTCGCCGGGGGGCGACGGCGGGCACCGGGAGGGCGGTCGCGAATGGCGCCGGGGCGGGCGGCGGCGGAGCCGGGATCGATACGGCGACGGGCCCCCGCGGCGGCGGCTCGGCCGGGTCGGGCAGGCGGAGGATGTCTGCCTGGGGGGCTCTGCGGCGCTCGCGCCGGGGAGCTCGTGGGCGGGGTTCGGCGCGCGCCCGGTCGAGGCCGCCGGCGGCGGACTCGAGCTCCGCGACGGCGTCCCTGACGAGGTCGTGCAGCTCCCCGGGGAGCGTCGCCCTCACGTTGCCCACTGCCAATTCCCCTGCTGCACCCGCGCCGCGCCGGCGGCGGTTCGAGCCGGCTGGGTCAATTGTCGGTCTCGCCATGCGGCGGCTCGTGCAACGGGGCGCAACGAATCTGTTGCGGGTCCCGGCGCGGCCGGGGATGGGACGGCCGCCGGTCCGGGTGCACCGGTGCCGGCGGCCGTGGCCCTGAGGGCGAGGAGGGGACGGCGGGTGGGCCGCCGCCCCTCACGAGCGTCGGTGGCGGATCAGACCCCGTTCTGGCCCCAGGTGAAGGTCGCGGTGCACATCGAGTCCTCGTCGGTGTTCGCGGTGCCGGGGAGCGCGAGGCTGAAGGAGAAGGTGTCGGTGGCCCCCGAGTTCCACACCAGGTTGCCAGCGCTGTCCGTGATGTTCTCGTTCGGCATCGCCGCCAGCGACCCGAGCCAGACGTTGTGGCCGGTCGAGTCCGTGACGGTGAGCTGGAGGTGACTGCAGAGGGTGTCGTCGGCCGCCGTCCAGTTGCCGTCGTCGCCGCTCACCACCGCCGACTGGAGCGAGAGCTGGAAGGTGGAGGCCTCGGTGCCGATGTTGGTGATGGCGACGGTGCCCACCTGGGTGGGCCCGTAGCCGGGCTTGATGCCCGAGGCGTCGAAGACGACGCCGCAGGCGCCGGGCGACGTGAGGTCGGTGCAGGTCACCGGGTTGATGGCGCCGGTGACGGCGGCGGCGTTCTGCATGTGGACGCCGAGGGTGGAGGCGGTGCTCCCGTTGTTCTGGGTCACCGCCTGCCAGGCGGCCAACCCGCCCCATCCGATCAGGGCGGTGCCGGCCAGCACCAGGACGAAGACCATCCCGGCCCGCAGCTTTCTGCGGTCGGAACGCTGCTGGTCGATGGACATGGGAAACCTCCAAGAAGCTGCTGGTGGGCTGGCCCCCTCCCGGGGGTGGGCGGGGGAGGGGATGCGGCGCTCTGCGGTGGGCGGCGCCGCACTCGCCCTGACTGCGGTGCGGGGGAGAGAAGGGGCCGGGAAGAGGCGCTCTGCCCGGCCCCCCTCAGATCATGGCTGGGGTTACGCGCTCGCTTGGTCGAAGAGGATCGTGAAGCTGCAGCTGGTGTTCAGGACGCTGGTGTCGTCGCTGTAGCCGGTTGTGGGGTTGATTGTGAAGGTGAAGGTGTTGGCGTCGGTCTGCGCCCACGTGGCGCTGCCGGAGGCGTTGTTCAGCGCGATGGCGGGGGTCATCTGCGCGTTCAGAGCCTCACCGGCGCTGCTGGTGCCGTAGTAGTAGCCGTTCGTGTCGTTGACTGAGAGGGTCAGGTCGCTGCAGAGGGCGCCGCCGCTCGGGGCCGCGGGCATCGACATCGAGAAGGTGCTGCTCAGCGAGCCGGTGTTGGTGATGGTCACCTTTCCGAACGTGCCGGTGAAGTCCGAGGTGAGCTGTTCCGGAGTACCGACGGGGCCGCCAACGATGACGGAGCACGCGCCTGGGGTGGCGGACGAGAGGGTCGAATCGCAGACGAGGGTGGACCCTGTCACCTGGTTGGTGTGGGAGAGGGTGCCCACGGCGAAGGCGTTGCCCGCGTTCTGGGTGTAGGCCTGCCATGCGGCCAACCCGCCCCAGCCGACCAGTGCCGTGCCTGCCACGGCCGCCCCCAGGACCAGGGCCAGCCGGCCGGATCGCTTGCTCTTGCGCTCTTCCATGATCTTCAGTTCCTTATCTATGCCTTCTGATCGTTCTGTGCATCTAGGTCAAATGCACTAGTCGCTACTAGTGAGCCTAGGGGGGTCGATCTCACGAAGCCCCGCCCGATCCAGCCACAGCCGGGTAACGGTGTTCGGTCGAAGTGGTGAACCGATCGCTGCGTTCGCTGCGTTTGGGTGGCAGCAGGAGGCCGGGGCAGGAGTCCTGCCCCGGCATTCCGGATCAAGGCTGGTTATGCGGCGGTCTGGGTGAAGAGGATGCTGAAGGTGCAGCTCTGGCCAGAGTCGGCGTAGTCGGTGGGGAAGTTACCGCCGGCCGCGACGGTGAAGGTGAAGGTGTTGCCCGTGGCACCGGTGCCGGTCCCGGCGGTGCCGTTGGGTGACCAGGTCGCGCTCGGCGTGCCGGCGTCGTTGTCCACGCTCGTCGCTCCCATGGTCGTGCTCAGAGCCGTCGCCGCATACGGCGTACCCGGGGCCCCGGCGGAGAGACTCGTCACCTTGAGGGTGAGGTCGGCGCAGAGGCTTCCGGTCGGCGCCGACGGCATGCTCATGGAGAATGTGCTCTGCAGCGTGCCGGTGTTGTCGATCTTGACCACGCCCGTCGCCGGCAGGACGTTGTTGACCGGGTCGGCACCGGTGATGGTCATGAACGCCGAGCACCAGCCGGTGCCGACGCCGACGGGGGCCACGCCGATGACGGACACGCAGTTGGAGCTGACGTAGTTGTTGTGCAGGAGGGTGCCGGCGGCCACGCTGTTGCCGGCGTTCTCGGTGTAGGCGTTCCAGGCGGCCAACCCGCCCCAGCCGACCAGGGCGGTGCCGGCCACGGCGGTGCCCAGCACCAGGGCCACCCGAAGTGACCGCTTGCTCTTGCGGTTTTCCATGATCCTCGTTCCTTTGGTGACTTCTGACCGATCCAGCCAGGTAGTTCAAATGCACTAGACGGCTCTGGGTCAGCGTAGGGAGGCCCGTGACACGGATCGGTGGTGGAAGCCGCCACAGGCGGGTCACGGAGGCTGTCGAGGTCGTAACGCGATCGGGGCGGATGAGCGGTTTCGGGCCGGTGCGGGGAACGGGCTTCGGCGGACAAAGAAGAGACCGGGCAGGTTGCCCTGCCCGGCCTCTCGGGGCGCTAGGGGGATCAGGCCGCGGTCTGGGTGAAGAGCAGGCCGAAGGTGCAGCTGGTGCCCTGGTCGGCGTAGTCACCAGCGAAGCCGCCGCCGGGGGCCACGGTCACGGTGTAGGTGTCGGCGCTCGTTCCGGTGCCAGCACCGACCGTCCCGCCACCAGGCCAGGTGGTGCTCGGGGTGCTCCCGTTGGTGTACAGGCTCTTGGCAGTGAACGTGCCGGTGAGGGCGGTGGCCGTCCACACCGTGCCGTTGTCCGGACTGCCGGTGTTCAGGTCGGTCACGGCCAGGGTCACGTCAGCGCAGAGGCTCCCGGTGGGGGCCTGCAGGGCCGTGCCCATGCTGAGCTGGAAGGTGCTGCTCAGGGAGCCGGTGTTGGCGATCTTGATAGTCCCGGTGGTGCCCGTCCAGGTGGCCGGGTCGACGTTGGAGACGGTGATCGTCGCCGAGCAGAAGCCGGTGCCGCTGGTCGGGATCACACCCAGGCTGGAGACGCAGCTCGAACCATTGGAGTGGGCCAGGGTGCCTGCGGCCACGCTGTTGCCGGCGTTCTCGGTGTAGGCGGCCCAGGCGGCCAACCCGCCCCAGCCCACCAGGGCGGTGCCGGCGACAGCGGTGCCCAGCACCAGCGCCACCCGGAGTGAGCGCTTGCTCTTGCGGTGTTCCATGATCCTCGTTCCTCTTAAGCCTTCTGACCGCTCTAGCCAGATAGTTCAAATGCACTAGACGGCTAGGGGCAGGCTAGGGGGGCCGATCTGACGAAACCCCGGCGGAGGTGGCCACAGGCGGGTAACGGGGTTCGCGTGAAGCTGTAAACGCAAGCGATTCGTCTGATCTTTCCAGTGCGCTTCTGGACGGCCGTCACGGGTCGCTGCCGCCCCGCGATCCGCCCAGGGCCGTTCCCTGGCTGGTGCCCCACGCCACAGCGTCCCCGTCGCCGGCGCCCCCACCGCCTGCGATGCGGCACCGACGGACTGCCCGCAGGGCTCGCCGGCCCGGTGGTTCACCCCCGGCGGGCGCCGGCCGCACCGGCTCGCGGGCCAGCACTCTGCCGAGCCCACCCGGCCGGCCGCCGCACCGGGGCTCACCAGCAGCTCACGGCGGCAACGGGCCGTCACACCAGCGGGCTGGGTGTTGTGACGATGACGTTGCTGTCTCCGGAAGGTCCCAGCCTGGCTGAAGGCGTCTTTCCCTCCCATCCCTTCAGGCGACCATAACCGCCGACACCCCGAGGGGATGCTCGGGAGATCGGCACAAGTCGGAGAGGTCGCCACCGGATGCTTGCCGAGGGACCGCGATGCCGCCCGGAGACGGGGGGCGGGGATGAGCGCGCAGCGGCGCGGCAGATCGTCCTGGCCATGATCACCGACGCCGACGGCCGGCTCGCCTTCGCCAACGGCGACCTGCTCGCCCTCGGCGGATGGCGGTGGGGCGACATCTGCGGCCGCGTCTGGCACGAGGTGCTGATCCCGCCGGAGCACCGGCACCGGGTGCTGCGGGACTTCGACCGGGCGGTGAGCGGCGCCGCCGGCTGCGTCGAGGCTCCGCTCCAGACCAGCGACGGGCGGGTGCGGGTGGTGGCCTGGTCGGCCACCCCGAGCCTGGACGACAGCGGCCGTCCCACCGCCGTCACCTCGGTGGGGGTCGACGTGACCCGGTGGACGGAGGAGCGCGACCGCATCGCGGCGGAGCGGGACTTCGACGCCTCGCACGACCGGCTCACCGGGCTTCCCAACGCCGCGAGCTTCCGCTGGCGGCTCGGCGCCGAGCTGACCGCCGGGCGCGGCAGGGGCCGCTCCACGGGGGTTCTCCTGGTTGCGCTCGACCGGCTCCGGACCGTGGTCGAGACCCTCGGCCAGGAGGCGGGGGACCAGCTGATCGCCGAGATGGCGGTGCGCGTCTCCGACTGCGTCGAGGCCGCGGTCGGCGTCCCGGGTCAGCCCGGCGACGCGGCGGATGGTAGGCCGCTGACCACCTGGATGGTCGCCCGCTGGTCGGACGACGAGTTCGCCGTGCTGCTCCCCGGTCTGGTCTTCCCCGCGGAGGCCGTCTTCATGGCGCGCTCCATCATCGCCACCGTCGCGGCACCGTGCACCGGCCGCGCCGCCGCCCTGCGGCTCAGCGCCGCCGCCGGCATCGCGGTGGCTCCGGAGGACGGCGACAGCCCGGAAACATTGATGCGCCACGCCGCCATCGCCGAGCACGCCGGGCGGACGGCGGGCGAACGGCTCGCCCGCTTCGAGCTCTGCCTCTTCCAGGAGGCGGAGGACCGGCTGCTGATCGAGCAGCAGCTCCCCCTCGCCCTCGAGCGGGGTGAGCTGAGCGTGGCCTTCCAGCCCGAGGTCGACGCCTCGTCCCAACGCATCGTCGGGCTCGAGGCGCTCGCGCGCTGGCACCACCCGGTGCTCGGGGACGTTCCTCCGGTCCGGTTCATCCCGGTCGCCGAGGAGATCGGCGTGATCACCGATATCGGCCACTTCATCCTCCGCAGCGCCGTCCGCCAGGCGGCCCGGTGGCGCTCCGAGGGGTTGGGCGACGTGAGGGTCGCGGTCAACATCTCAGCCCACCAGCTCAGGGACCGGAGCCTGGTCGAGGCGGTGCTCGGCTGCCTGGACGAGACCGGCTTCCCGGCACGGCTGCTCGAGCTGGAGGTCACCGAGTCGGCGGCCATGGGCGACTCCCGTGCGGCCGCGGAGGTGCTCGGGGAGCTGGCCCGCCAGGGGGTGTCGATCTCGCTGGACGACTTCGGCACCGGCTACTCCAACCTCGGCAAGCTCCACAACCTGGCGATCAGCACCATCAAGATCGACCGCAGTTTCCTCCTCGAGGACGACGCCAATCCCGCGGCCGACCCCGGGGCTCTCCTCCACGCCCTGGTCACGCTCGGCCGCAACCTCGGGCTCCGGGTCATCGCCGAGGGCGTCGAGACCCAGGAGCAGCTCAACCGGCTGCGGCCGCAGGGATTGGACGCGTACCAGGGGTTCCTCTTCTCCCGCCCGGTCGCGGCGGCCGAGGTGCGCCGCCTGCTCCGGGAGGGCCGCCCCCTGGGGTTCGCCACCGGGGCTCAGATCGCCTGAGGGCGGCTCAGCTCCGAAGCTCGTTGGCCGACTGGGTCGTCGCCATGGGAAGGAGCTGGGTCAGCTGAAGCCCACCGAGGCGGCCCTCGGCCACCAGGCTGTTGACCAGGTTGTTGACCCGCCAGACGACGATGAGCTCCACCGCCTGCACGTCCTGCACCACCCCCTCGACGGTGATCGCATGGCTGTCGCGCAGGCTGCCGGTGGAGGCCGGCTCGGCGCCTGAGCGAGCATCCAGGGCGGTGTCGAGGCGGGTCATGGCCGCCGCAGCGTCCCCGGAGGTGGCGAAGCCGGCGACCGCCACGGTGAGCGTGATCGGGCCGTTGCTGGTGGCGAACGGCACCGCGCGGTAGTACTCGACCTCGGCCGCCCTCGTCCAGCCGTCCTTGGTGAGCGCGGCCGCGCTTCCTGGGTCCAGCCAGCCCGCGCCCACCGGCCCCACCGCCTGGTAGACGGTGAAGTCCGGGGAGGTGAGCTGGCTCAGGCTGAGCAGGTAGCCGCTGGGATCACCGAGGAGCGTCACGCCGGCGGAGCTGCCGCAGCCGGTGGTCGCCCCCGCCGCGATCACCACGAGCGTCAGGGCGACGGTCCGCCGGGACCTCACTCGTGGCGCACCGCGCTCACGATGTCGGCTGCGGCGGCCTGCCGGGCGGGCAGCACCCCGGCCAGCGTCACCGCGACGATCACCCCTCCCACCAGCGCGATCAGGGTCGTCCCCGGGAGCACGAAGGCGGGGGAGAAGCCGGGGCTGCCGCTCGCCACCAGCATGGGCACGGCCAGCAGGCAACCCACCCCCACCCCGAGCCCGGCGGCGACAGCTCCAAGCAGCCCGGCCTGAGCCAGCACCAGGCGCTGGGCCTGGCCGCGGCTGAGACCGACGGCGCGCAGCAGGCCGAGCTCGCGGCGTCCCTGGCGGGCGTTCACCACCAGGGTGTTGATCACCGCGAGGACGGCGATGGCGACGGCGACCCAGGCGATGGCCGGAAGGATGCCGATGGTGTTGCCCAGGGCCTCCTGGGTGGCGGCTTCGATGGTGCTCACCGGGGTCGCGGAGAGTCCATACCGGCTCGCCACCGCGGCGACCGCTGCCTCACGCCCGGGGGTCAGCACCTCGAGGTCGTCGAACCCCGCCGCGTCAGCGCCGAAGAAACGCGCCGCCTGCCGGAAGTCGATCAGCAGCGACTCGCGTCCGTCACCGGCCGGGAAGGAGTGCTCGACGATCCCCGCGATCGTGAAGGTGGTCGTCCCGCTCTGCGTGGCCACCGGGAGCACCGTGCCGACCCGCCAGTCGTTGGCGGTGGCGAGGCTGACGGGGGCGAGCAGCCCGGGGCCCGCGGCGAGCGACGAGAAGGCCTTGCTCCGGCTGCCGCCGACCACGTCCAGGCCACCATCGCGCCCGTAGGTGGTGCTGTCGATCGCGGCCATCCCGATCACGTCGCCGTCCACCACCGCCGGGAAGAAGCGGAGGCTGGTGAGCTGGACCGCCGCCTCCTGGCCGATCTGGGTGGCGACGCCGCCGGGCTGGGTCACCGGGCTCCGGATCAGGGTGCTGCCGACGAAGAGGCTGCTGACCCAGGCATCGCCCGCGGCCAGGCATCCGGCCACCAGGATGCCGCCGGCCATCGCCGCCGCGATCGCGGTGACCAGACCGGAGAGGGTGAGGGCGGTGCGGTTGCGGCGGCGTCTCAGACCGGCCGCGGCGACCTCGGTCTCGGGCCAGAGCACGCCGAGCATCCGCCCGAGGAGGCGGGCCAGGGCTGGCACGAGGAGCGGCAGGCTCAGGACCACGGCGAGGAGGAGGGCCACGGCGCCCACCGGGGCGGCGCCCGCGCCGCTCAGGTCGGCGAGCACGGCCAGGGCGAGTAGCGGCGGGATGGCCCCGACGGCGGCGGCATGGACCCGCTCGCGCCGGCCGGCGGTCTCCGGGCTCATCGCGTCGAGGATCGGCACGCGCGCGGCGGCGGCCGCGGGGACGGCCGAGGCGGCCACCGTCGCCAGCGTCCCCGCCAGGGCCGCCAGCAACGCCGTCACCGGACTCACCTGGAGCCCCACCGGCGAGGGGCCGGACGCGGCGCGGAAGGCTGCCTCCATCGCGGCCCCCAGGCCCACACCACCGGCGATCCCGGCCAGGGAGCCGGCGAGGGCCAGGACCAAGGCCTCGGCGGTGAGCAGCCGGAACACCTGGGCGGCGGATGCCCCCGCGGCGCGCAGCAGTCCGATGTCGCGGCGCCGCTCGAGGGCGGCGAGGCTCACCGTGTTGGCGCAGACCCCGGCACCGATGAACACGCTGAGGACGCTGGCCAGGATCAGCAGGGGGGAGAGCTGGGAGAGTGGGTCGTCCGTCTCGGCGCTCGGGTCGAAGGCGGTCACCGACCCGCCGAGGCGCTGGTGGACCGCCAGGGCCTCCGCACCGGGGCTCGTCCCCGGCGCCAGGCGTAGCGCGGCGAGCGAGGCGTGAAGCCCGAGGTTGAAGGAGGAGACCAGCTCGGGGGCCGGGACGAAGATGACGTCGTGGGTGAAGCTGGCGCTGACGCCGCTCGCGTCGGTCAGCCCGACGATGCGAAAGGAGCGGGGCCCGGTCGAGGTCGTGAGGAGCACGCTGCCGCCGACCCCGAGCCTCCCGCTCGGCGGCGCCAGGGCGGGGAGGAGCGCGGCGTCGACGGCGATCTGGTCATGGCTCGAGGCGCTGGGGAGATGCCCGGCGCTGAGGCTGACGGAGCGCAGCGCGGCCCCCCCGTCCTGGAGGCCGACCAGGGTCACGGTGGTGGCTGGCGCCCTCGACTGCGAGGCCTGGGCCGTGACCCGCTTCTGATACAGGGGGACCACCTCCCGAACCCCTGCGACGTCCCCCAGGGTCGCGAGCTGCTGCGCGGTCAGCCCGGCCCCGGAGCCGGCTCGCACGTCCAGCCCCGACTGACCGGCCCGAAGCTCCGCCGCCGCGCCGGCCTGGGCGTTGACCCCCGCGATCTCGATCTGCACCCCGAGCATGACCGCCACCCCCAGCCCGACGGCGGCGGCGGTCAGCGCCGCGCGCATGGGCCGGGAGGCGAGGTTGCGGGCGAGCACAGGTCGGAGGCCCGGCTCCAGGCCTGCCGTGCCCAGCCACGCCGCCACGCCGACGACCCACGCCACCGGGGAGGCGCCGGGCCTGCGGACGTTCCCCAGGCCGGGGTCAGAGGTCATGCCGCTCGAGCCGCTGGAGCAGGGCTCGGAAGCCGGCGGTGTCGGTGTCGGCGCCACCGCCTCCCACCTCCACATCGTCCACGATCCGGCCGTCGGCCACGACCAGGACCCGGTCCGCGTAGGTGGCCACCCGGGCGTTGTGCGTGACCAGGACCGTGGTCTGGGACTGCTCGCGGCACAGCCGGCTGAGCAAGTCCATCACCTCCTGGCCGCTCTGCCGGTCGAGGTTTCCGGTCGGCTCGTCGGCCAGCAGCAGGGCGGGCGCGGCCGCCAGGGCCCTGGCCAGCGCGACCCGCTGCTGCTCGCCACCCGAGATCTCCTCGGGACCGTGACCCTGGAGTCCGTGGAGCGAGAGCTGGTCCATCAGCACGCTGACCCGGTCGGACACCGTCCGTCGATCCAGGCGGGCCGGCTGGCTGGGGTGGCGCCCGCCTCGAAGGCGGAGCGGCAGGGCGACGTTCTCGGCGGCGGTGAGGCTGGGGATCAGGTTGAAGAACTGGAAGACGAATCCGATGTGGTCGCGGCGGAAGGCGGAGCGCTCGGTGTCCCCCATCGCGTAGAGGTCCCGGCCGTCGATGAGGACCCGGCCGGAGTCGGGCGGCTCCAAGCCCCCCATGATGTGGAGCAGGGTGCTCTTGCCCGAGCCGCTCTGCCCCATGATGGCCACGAACTCGCCGGCGTGGATGCTGAAAGACACGTCATCCAGCACGGTGCGCGGCGGTCGGCTGATCTCGAAGCTCTTCGACACCGACTCCACAGCGACCACCGCGGGCACGGTCGAGGGGGCGCCGGGCGCAGCTTGCTGGCTCAGCGTGCGGGCTCCACTGTATGTGGCGGCATTGTCCGCAACTCTAATCGAAGAGGAACGCTTCCAGGGTCGACTCGATGGTGTCGGAGATGAGGCCCTGGCCGCGCACGTCGTAGGTGGGCAGGGGCAGCCCCGGCGCCAGGGAGGGAGTCGCCGTCGCGGTGGGGGTCGGTGAGGGGGTCGGCGTCGGGGTCGACGTGGGCGTCGGGGTCGGCGTGGGGACCGGTGTGGCCGAGGGCGTTCTCACGGGAACGGGTGTCGAGACGGGGGGCGCCGTCGCCGGAGCGGGGGTGGGTGTGGGTGTGGGGTTCGCGGTCGGCGGGGGTGCCGAGGAGGAGGGGAGCTGGGCGAACTCCTCGGCGAAGATCCACACGTCCGAGTAAGGGCCTCCCGTCGCGCCCGGGAAGGTCCACGACTGACCGGAGGCGGTGGTGGCGCTCCCGATCCCGAGGTCGGTGTACTTCGGGTTGAGGATGTTCTCGCGGTGGTCCGTGCTGTTCATGAAATCGGTGTTGACCTGGTTCGCGGAGGCGGAGCCGTCACCGTAGCCGCTCTCCCAGCCGATGTTCTCACCGGCCGAGTCGTAGTCAACGCCGAACGCGCTCATCATGCTCCAGACGAGCTGGTTGCACGGGGGGATCAGGTGCGCGAAGTAGTCGCGGTTGATCATGTCCTGGGCCCGGCCGTCGATGGTGCCGGCGCCGCTGCAGCCGCTGTAGGGGGCGGCCTCGCCGATCGAGCTGAGGGTGGAGTTTTGGACCAGGGCCGGGACGCCGTTGCTGGCGCGGTCCTGGTTGGTCAGCGCGAAGAGGTCGGCATCGGCGGTGGCGTCCGCGGCGGCCGGCTGCCCATGGAGATGCCCGACCGCGAAGACGGCCGCACCGAGCAGCGCGCCGGCGAGCAGGGCGCGACCGCCGGACCGGCGCCGCCGCCGGTGCCGTGGCGCGGCCGGCCGCCCGCCCGGCCCTGACCTCACCGCCGCGGCGGTCCGGCAGAGCGCCTCCCAGCGGTCCGCGGAGATGGCGCGCGGCGGCACCGTCGAATCGCTCACCGGAGGATGACACCGCGCCGATCACGCCGCCCGGTGCCTCGTCATTCCTCCGTGACAACCCCGTTGCAGACAGGCCGAGTTCTGGCACGGGGGCGGAGGACGATGCTGGCACGGTGACAGGCGGCCGCCTCTTGACACGATCGTTGCAATCTGCGAATTCGATACGAATGGTCTGAGGTGTAGCCTCGGCAAGACCGTCAGACGGAGCGAACGCCAACTGACGAGATACCCACGGACAGGCAGGCTGGGATAGAGGATGTCGCTTCTCGACCGCGTGCAGCGGAAGGCGGAGGAGGGCTCGACGCCCGGGGCGGCGGCGCAGCCCGCTGTCCCCCAGGCCTACCCGATGCCGGGGGCTCAGCCGCTCACCCCCGCCCCGGCGGAGCCGTCCGAGCCGTCGTCCGGCTGGTCGCTGCGCGCGTCACTCGCCACCTCCGCCGCCCCCGCCGCTCCCGTCCGTCCCGCACCGGAGCCGGCGCCCTTCACCCGCCCCGTCCCCGTGCCCGTGCCGGCGCCGGCCGCGGCGCCCGCGCCGGCCCCGTCCACCCCGCTGCTGGGCAGGACGGGTGACGCCCGAGGGATGGGCGACGGCAGCCGGTCCGGGTCATTGCTCAGTCGCACCAGCGATTCCGGAGGGGCAACCGAGGGCAGCCGTCCAAACTCGCTGCTCGGCCGCACCAGTGAGACCGGAGGGCCCGCCGACGGCAACCGTCCGACCTCGCTGCTGAGCCGGACCGGGATTCCGCGCCCCGGTCACGGCCGCGGGCCGCTGGGCGCGATGTACGCCCAGCTCCGCTCCCGCGTCCATCAACGCCTGGTCGAGGAGCTCGCCGGCAACACGGACTCGGCACCTGCCGAGGTCATCCGCCAGCGGATCGCCGAGCTGGTCGGCGAGGTCGTCATCGAGCTGGGCCTGACCATGAGCCGCCAGGACCGTCAGCGGGTGGTGGACACGCTCATCCACGACGTCCTCGGCCTCGGGCCGCTGGAGGATCTGCTGGCCAGCGCCGACATCGCCGAGATCATGGTCAACGGTCCCAACCAGATCTACGTCGAGGAGCATGGGAAGATCATCCGCAGCCCGGTCACGTTCGAGAGCACCGAGCAGCTCATGCAGGTCATCGACCGCATCGTGTCCAGCATCGGCCGCCGGGTGGACGAGTCGTCGCCGATGGTCGACGCCCGGCTCAAGGACGGGTCGCGGGTCAACGTGATCATCCCTCCGCTCGCCCTCCGTGGGCCGACGGTGACCATCCGGAAGTTCTCCAAGGAAGCCTTCACCATCGATGACCTGATCCGCTTCGGCACCCTCACCGAATCGATGGCAACCTTCATCCGGGCCTGCGTTCGAGGCCGGCTCAACGTGGTGGTATCGGGCGGGACCGGCTCGGGGAAGACGACGACCCTGAACGTCCTCTCGAGTTTCATCCCCGAGGACGAGCGGATCGTCACCATCGAGGATGCCGCCGAGCTCCAGCTGGGCCAGGATCACGTGGTCACCCTGGAGGCGAGGCCGGCCAACGTCGAGGGGCGTGGCCAGATCACCATCCGGGACCTGGTCATCAATGCCCTGCGGATGCGCCCCGATCGCATCGTCGTCGGCGAGTGCCGCGGCGGTGAGGCTCTCGACATGCTCCAGGCGATGAACACCGGCCACGACGGGTCGCTCACCACGCTGCACGCCAACAGCCCGAAGGACGCCATCAGCCGGCTGGAGACCATGGTCCTGATGTCCGGCGCCGAGCTCCCCTCGCGGGCCATCCGCGAGCAGATCGCCTCGGCGGTGAACGTGATCGTCCACCAGTCCCGGCTCCGGGATGGCACCCGGAGGATCGTCAGCATCACCGAGGTTCTGGGCACCGGCAGCGACGGGGTCGTGGTGCAGGAGATCTTCTGCTTCCGGCAGAGAGGGGTCGACCCCGACACGGGCAGAGTGATCGGCGAGCTCGCTCCCACCGGCGTGCTGCCCCGGGCCCTGGATCACCTGAGCGCGATGGGCGAGCCCGTCTCCGAGGCGATGTTCGCGACCGCCTGAATCCCCGCTCGCGGGGGTGCCCAATCCTCTGTGAAGGATATGCCGTGCGGGTGACGGGCCCCTCACCAATCCGTTTCGGTTGGCGCGCCATCCCCCCACCTCGTTCCGGTGTCCATACACTCGATTTGACGTGTCCTCGCCCTCGATGGCGGGCGTCGCCCGCCCGCCCCGTCCCCGGATCCGTGGAACTGCCGGGGCCCTCCAGGTCCTCGTCTGCGCAACGGAGGGCGGCCTGATCCGGCGCGCCCTGGACTCACCGGGATCCTACCCCCAGATCGAGAGCCGGACGCTGACTGCCCCGGCGGCGCTGGCCGCACACCTGGCGAGGCGGTGGGATGCGGTGGTCGTCGACGCGAGCCAGCCCGGATGGTCGGCGGAGCGCGTCCTCGACCAGATCCGGGCCGGCGGCCTCGGCACTCCGGTGGTGGTCGTGTGCGACCCGGCTCACGAGAGCTCCGGGATCGAGCTGGTCGAGCGCGGCGCGGCCGACTACCTCGCCGCGGACCGCCTGGCCCGCCTCCCCGCGGCCGTGCGGGCTGCGGTCGAGAGGGAGGCGCTGGCCCGGAGCCTGGCGACTGCCGAGGCGTTCGGGGCGGGGGCCCGGGAGATGATACGGGTGGCGTTCGACAACTACCCCAACGCCGCCATCGCGGTCGATGCCTCCGTCCGGGTGGTCGCGTGG
Organism: Candidatus Dormibacteria bacterium; assembly: GCA_049511615.1. Taxonomy (GTDB): domain Bacteria; phylum Chloroflexota; class Dormibacteria; order Aeolococcales; family Aeolococcaceae; genus Changshengia. The sequence continues at coordinate 41,188 of JBEKXW010000020.1, forward strand.
AATCGAGCTGCCGAGAGGCTGCTGGGATGGTCGGAGGCGGAGGCCCGCGGCCGGCTTCTCGTCGACCTGGTGGGGGGCGAGGAGATCGCGGAGCCGCTGGTCGGAGCCGTCGCCGAGGCGGCCTCCACGCGCGTGACGCAGCATCAGATAGTGCCGGTGAAGCTGCTCCGGCGGGACGGCCGGCCGATTCGCGTCGAGGTGCTGGCGAGCTACCGTCCCGACGCGCCCGACGGGGTCGTCCTCTCCCTGACCGACATGACCGAGCGCTGGCGGTCGGACTGGCGCAAGGATCACCAGCTCAGCGCTGTCCGAGCCCTGACGTCCTCCAACGAAGACGCCTCGCTCATCGGGGCGCTGGAGGCCATCGCGGACAGTGTGAGGGGCATCGAGGCGAGGCTCTGGGAGACCGAACCCCGAGGTGGGCTGCGAGTGCGGGCCGCATGGAGCCGCGCTAGCTCCGGCGAGCCGACGCCGTCGCCGTCACCGGACACCCCGCCCGCCTTCGTGGAGAGGGCGCTCAGCAGCGGGCGGCTCTCCCTCTCGGAGGCGGGCCCCGCCCACCCGGTGGGGGACCGCCTGAGCGTTCCGGTCACCAGTGGAGAGCAGGTCCTGGGGGTCATCGAGATCTCCGCGCCGGACTACGCAGGCTTTGACGACGCCCTCATCGCGCATCTCACGGGACTGGGAAGCGACCTCGGCAGTTACCTGGCCCGGCACCGCATCGAGGCTGACTTCACGCGGAGCCTCGAGGAGCTGAATCACATCAACGGCGAGCGCCGGCGGCTGATGCGGCTCCTGGTCGAGGCCCACGAGGATGAGCGGCGAGCCATCGCCGCCGACATCCACGACGACCCGCTCCAGGTCATGGCCGCGGTATCGCTCCGGCTCCATTCCCTGCGCCGCAGGCTCGACGACGAGCCGGCCCAGCGAAGCGTGGAGGCGGTGGAGGAGATGGTGAGCAGCGCTGTCTCCCGCCTCCGCCGCATGATGTTCAACCTCCGGCCCCCGGGTCTTGACCGCTCCGACCTGATGGGGCCGCTCCGCGAGCGCCTCGAGCAGGTGCGCCACGACGACCTGATCGAGTACGGCCTGGCGGGATCGGAGCCGGCCGCCCTCACCACCGAGAAGCGGGTCACCCTCTACCGGATCGCCCAGGAGGCCATCGCCAACGTGGTCAAGCACGCATCGGCCCGCCACATCGATGTCACGGTGAACGAGGAGGGCGGTGGGTGCCTGCTGCGTGTCGCCGACGACGGCACCGGTCCGGGCGGAGCGCTGGAGGGCCGCCCCGGCCACCTCGGACTGCCCAGCATGCAGGAGCAGGCCCAGTTGGCCGGAGGCTGGTTGCGGGTGGAGGCGGGCGAGCGCTCCGGCACGGTGGTCAGCGCCTGGGTCCCGCTGCCGTCCCCGGTGGGTCGCGACGGGGGGGATGCACGGTGACCACCGACGCCGGCACCCGGGTCCTGATCGCCGACGACGACGCCAACATCCGGGATGCGCTCCGCGAGCTGCTGGAGTCCGAGGACGGCCTCGAGGTGGTCGCGGTTGCGACCGACGCCGTGGAGGCCATAGATGCCGCCGCCCGCGAGCATCCGGACGTGGCCATCATCGACGTCAAGATGCCGGGCGGAGGGGGACCGGCGGCATCCCGCGGCATCCTCGCGGAGAGCCCGATGACGAGGATCGTCGCCCTCTCCGCCTACGGCGACCGAGCCAGCATCCTGGAGATGCTGCGCGCCGGCGCCGCCGCCTACCTGGTCAAGGGGTCGATGCCGGACGAGGTCACCCAGACCATCCAGCGTGTGCTGCGGGGGGAGTCGGCCTTCTCACCGGACGTGGCCAGCACCGTGGTTCGCGAGCTGACCGAGGAGCTGGCCGGAAAGGAGGAGGCGGAGACCAGGAGAAGCCGCGTGCTGGCACGCATCCAGGCGGTCATCGAGAGCGGTGGCATCCACCCCGTCTACCAGCCGATCGTCGACCTGGCCAAGGGACGGGTGACCGGCGTGGAGGCGCTCGCGCGATTCGACACCGGGATGCCGCTGCAATGGTTCGAGGAGGCGTCCGACGTCGGCCTCCGCGAGGAGCTGGAGACCTCCGCGCTGGCCGTGGCGCTGGCCGGGCTGCCGGCCCTGCCCCCCACGGCCTACCTCGCCCTCAACCTCTCGCCGTCGACCCTGCTCCGCCGCGACGTCGCCCGTCTGCTGGGGGCCGTGCCCCTCGAGCGCATCGTCATCGAGATGACCGAGCACGCCCCGGTCGGCGACTATGAAGCTCTGAACCGGGCGCTCCAGCCGCTCCGGGACGCCGGCGTGCGGGTGGCCGTCGATGACGCCGGGGCCGGCTTCTCCAGCCTGCGCCACATCCTGCTGATGGTCCCCGACATCATCAAGCTCGACATCTCCCTGACCCGGGGGATCGACGCCGACCGGCCCCGTCGCGCTCTCTCCTGCGCCCTGGTGGCGTTCGCGCGGGAGACGGCGACCACCATCGTCGCCGAGGGGATCGAGACCGACGCGGAGCTGCGCACCCTCAAGGAGATCGGGGTGACCCAGGGGCAGGGCTTCCTCATCGCCCGGCCGATGGCCCCGCCCATCGACGAGCGTCGCATCCTCGAGATCCTCGGGGTCTGAGGGCGCGCCGCGCGCGGGGCCGCGGTCGGCGTGCCCCACCCGCCCGCCTCCCGCGGGGCCGAGCGCGCGGTGGGCTCGCGACCCGAGCGGTCAGCGGCCTGCCCGCGGCGGCTCGGACCGGCCCGGCGGCATTCCGTACCCGGTCGGCATGCTCGGGGGAGGGCCGAGCCCGGGGGGCCCGCCGAAGCCCGGAGGCGGCGCCTGGCCCTGCGCCGCGCCGTTGCCCTGCTGGCGGTTCACCGCCGCCATCAGAGCCTCCTGCTGGAGCTGGCGACGATCGGGGAAGAGCTGAGCCAGCCGCGGCGGGAGGGGGACGCCCATGTCGAAGAGGCGGTCGATGATCTTGGGACGGATGCCCGTGGGGTTGAACTCGCCGACGATCTTCCCGGTCGCGGGATCGGCGCCCCTCGACTCGAACCGGAAGATCTCCTGCATGGTGATGGTCTCGCCCTCCATCCCCACCACCTCGGTGATCGAGGTGATCTTGCGCGACCCATCCTTGAGTCGGGACAGCTGGATCACCAGGTTGATGGCGCTGGAGACCTGCTGGCGGATCGCCTTGAGGGGCAGATCCATCCCGGCCATCAGCACCAGGGTCTCGAGACGGGAGAGGGCGTCGCGGGAGCTGTTGGCGTGGATCGTGGTCATCGATCCGTCGTGTCCGGTGTTCATCGCCTGGAGCATGTCCAGGGCCTCGCCGCCCCGGCACTCACCGACGACGATGCGGTCGGGGCGCATCCGCAGCGAGTTGATGACGAGGTCGCGAATCTGGACGCGACCCTCGCCGTTGACGTCCGGGGGACGCGACTCCAGCCGGCACACGTGCTCCTGGTGCAGCTGGAGCTCAGCGGCGTCCTCGATCGTGATGATCCGCTCATCGATGGGGATGAAGCCGGAGCAGACGTTGAGCAGCGTCGTCTTGCCGGCCCCGGTGCCGCCGGAGATGACGATGTTGGCCCGGGCCAGGACGCAGGCCTGGATGAAGGACGCGCCCTCCTGGGTGATGGTCCCGAAGCCGATCAGGTCGGACACCTGGTACGGGTCCTTGGAGAACTTCCGGATGGTGAGCAGCGGACCGTCGAGGGCGATCGGGGGGATGGCGGCATTGACGCGCGAGCCGTCCAGGAGCCGGGCGTCGCAGAGGGGGGTCCGGGCGTCGACCCGGCGGCCCACGGACGAGACGATGGTGTCGATGACCCGGAGCAGGTGAGCCTCGTCGTCGAAGCGGATGTCGGTGAGGAGGATCTTCCCCTTGCGTTCGACGTAGACCATCTCGGGTCCGTTGACCATGATCTCAGTGAGGCTGTCGTCCTCGATGAGCGGCCGGATCGGCCCCAGGGCCTCCAGATAGCGGTTGTCCAGGCGGGAGTTGGCGGCGACGCTCACAAACGGGACTCCTCTTTGGCGCCGGCGGCCGTCAGCCCGACGCGCCGCCCAGGGCGATTCTCACCCGCCGGCAGCGGCGGTAGCGGAAGGCAACATTTTCGATACACGATCTTTTCCTGGGCGCCGGGCCGGCCCCGACTACCATGTCCTCCTCAGCACCGCTCACCGGGATTCTGCATGAGCCCAGGCAGCCCAGCCTGCGATCGGAGGCGCGCACGGTGACGCTCCCGCCTCTCGGCTTCTCCGCGCCGGATGCGGAGGAGCTCCTGGGAGAGGACTGGTTTGGCGCGGGCAGTGTGTTCGAAACGGGTGAGGAGCTTGCCAACGCCCTGATGCTGCTGGCGAGCGGCCAGATGACGTGGCCGGTCCCGGTGCTGACCTTGCCGGGGCTGGCCCAGCATCCCCCGCCCTCGCCGGAGCACCCCGGCGCGCCCGCGGTCCCGCCGGGGCCGCCCGGCGGGCCGGCTCCGGCCGCGCCCCCTGACGAGTTCCAGGTTGCGACCATGCCCAGCTCGCGGGAGTGGGAGCCCAGCGGGTGGGCCGGGCGCTCCACCGCCCCCCTGGAGCGGCGGCGCCGGCCGCGCGGGGGCCCTCCGCTCACGAGCAGCGGCTGGTCCATCCGCCAGAGCGTGCAGATCCTGCGGGTCACCGAGGACATCCTCTGCCGGCTGCGCGAGGAGGCTGCCCAGCTGACCTGGCACCTCGCCGCCGCCGTCCACCGGGAGACCGACCCCTCGTAGGGGCTCAGCCGTCGCCGGCCGCCTCGGCGCCCTCGCGCCGCTCCATGAGCTCGTGGACCACGTCGAGCGTCACCGCCTGGCCGGAGCGGAGGAGGTGGATCACGATCTCCGGGTCGATCGCTCCAGGGGCGGCGAGGGCTGCGCTGCGGGCCGCCTGGTCGGCGGCCTCGCGCGCTCGTCTCAGCCTCATCCGCATGTCATCGATGCGTCGGACCAGCCATGCGGCGAGCACACCCTCGATGATGGCCACCGCCGCCAGCAGGATCGTCGCGTGGTCGGTGACGATGTTGATCACCGAATTCACGGTGTGAGCCTCCAGTCAGCCGGTCAAAGCCCGCTCAGGTACTCGGCGGCGTGGTAATGCATCTCGCGTGCCATCGCCTGCACCACCGAGGGCTCCTGGCCGGGGAGCTCGACGCTCTTGATGGCATCGATGGTCGCCATCAGGGCGCTGATGGACGGCCTCGTCTGGGCGATCATCTGGGCGATGGGGGCGACGCCGTCGGTCCCCAGCCACAGAGCACCGATCTGGATCAGGTCGGCCTTCACCGCCTCGAAGTTGGGACCGAGCTCGGGCGCGGCCAGGTCGCCGAGCCCCTGCGACGCCATGAAGTCCGAGAACCGCGCGGGACCCAGCGGGCCCTCGGCGACGGGCTGGACGGGCTCGGCCGCCGGCTGGTCAGGTTCGGCGGCGAGCGGGGCGGGCTGTTCAGCGAGCGGGGCGAGCGGGGTGACCGGCTCCGTCCGGGCAACGGGGGCGTCCGCTGCCGGCTCCGGCCGGGCGAGGGGAGAAGACGGCCATTCCGGTTCCTCGGCGAACTCGCCCAGACCGGGCGCGGGCTCGGAAGCGGCGGGCACGAGCTCCTCCGGGGGGAGCCACTCCCCGGCCGCGGGCTCGGCGGAAGCGGCGGGCACGAGCTCCTCGGGGGGGAGCCACTCCCCGGCCGCGGGCTCGGCGGAAGCGGCGGGCACGAGCTCCTCCGGGGGGAGCCACTCCTCGGCCGCGGGCTCGGCGGAAGCGGCGGGCACGAGCTCCTCCGGGGGGAGCCACTCCCCGGCCGCGGGCTCGGCGGAAGCGGCGGGCACGAGCTCCTCCGGGGGGGG
>JBEKXW010000021.1:0-45851 GCA_049511615.1 Candidatus Dormibacteria bacterium
CCGGTGAGCCCGAGGAGCCCGAGGAGCCCGAGGAACCTGAGGAGGTCGCCGCGGTCGGCGAAGCCGAGGAGTCGACGCTCGCCGCCGAGCCCGAGGAGCCGGAGGAGGTCGGTGAGCCCGAGGAAAACGGTGAGCCCGAGGAGCCCGAGGAGACCGGTGAGCCCGAGGAGCCTGAGGAGTCCGAGGAGCCTGAGGAGGTCGCCGCGGTCGGCGAAGCCGAGGAGTCGGCGCTCGCCGCCGAGCCCGGGGAGCCGGAGGAGGCCGGTGAGCCCGAGGAGACGCCGACCGCCGCCGAGCCCGAGGAGCCGGAGGAGGCCCGTGAGCCCCGGGAGACCGCCCCAGCCAGCGAGGCCGAGGAGTCGCCGGCCGCCTCCCTGTCACCGGGTGTTCTGGGCGGTCCGATCCGCGCCTCGTCGATGGACTCCATCACCCTTCCGGAGCGCTCCCGGCACGAGATGGACGGCCGCCGGTATCGGCGCCGTCGGACTACGGCGCGGCTGCCCGTCGTGGTCACGCCGGTGGACATTCCGGAGGACGCCGAGGGGCGCATCGAGTTCGTCGTCGTCCGCGCGGATGCTGATCGCGACGAGCAGGAACCGGGTGAGACGACAGCTCCGGCAGCTTCCGAGGACCGTGTCCGCGACCTCCTGACCCTCGGCTCCGGATGGGTGGCGGTCGGCGCCCTCGCCGCCGTCCTCATCGTCCTCTTCGTCGCCCTCGAACTCGCATTCCGGTGAGACCGCGGGTTTTCCTCGGCGGCGTCGCAGCGGCCGGAGCAGCCGGCTGGACGGGGGCGTGCGCTCTCGTCTACTGGCGGACCTTCGGGCGGATCCCAGCGCTGCCCCGGGACTCTCGTCAGTTCACCCCCGCCGACTTCGACCTTGCCTACGAGGAGCTCGAGGTCCGGACCGACGACGGGCTGCGGCTGCGCACCTGGCTCCTGCCAGGCACCCGGGACGCGGTGGTGGTGGTGAGTGGGGGACACCGCGGTCGCATCAGCGATGTGCTGGGGATCGGCGCGGCCCTGCGCCGGGCCGGTTTCTCGGTGGTCGCCTACGCCTGGCGTGGGACACCGGGCAGCGACCGCGCGGGGCACACGCTCGGGACTCACGAGCGTCGCGACCTCAGGGCCGTCCTCGACGCTGTGTACGAGCGTCTGGGCCCCGTGCCGATCGGCTTGCTCGGGTACTCGATGGGCGGTGCCGTCTCGATCGCCGTCGCGGCCGAGGACCAGCGGGTGCGCGCCGTCTGCGCCGACAGCCCCTTCGCAGACCCCGTCGACCTGCTGATCGAACGAACCGGCAACCGGTTGGTCCTCCCAGCCGCGGCGGTGGTGAACCCGGCGATCGCCCTGGTGGCCCGCCGGACCGGAGCCCGGGTTCGCGACTTCCGTCCGATCGGCGCGGTGGCCCGGATCTCGCCACGGCCCCTCCTGATCATCCACGGCGACGCCGACGCCTCGGTGCCCGTGGAGAACGGGCGGCGGCTCCATGCGGCGGCGGGGCCACCCAAGGAGCTCTGGGTGGTCCCGGGTGTCCCCCACGTCGGCGCCTACTTCGCCGACCGGACCGCCTACGTGCAGCGGGTGACGGACTTCTTCGACCGGACCCTGGGCCTGGATGCGGGAAGCCGGGAGTGATCCCCGGGGAGGTAGCGAGGATGCTGTTGCAGACAAATACACCAGTAAGTTACACTCCCTGCCGATGGACACCGCACGTGGCACCCACGCGCTTCTCCGCCACCTCGACGCGAGCCTGGCCAGCCGTCCCGAGGATGAGCTGATCGCCCAGGTCCTGGGTGGCGCCGAACCCCCCGCCACCCTCCTCGCCACCGCCGCCCGGCTCGCCCGGATCCCGTTCTGGGAACGGCGGGCGTTGGGCGCGAGTGGGCTGGTTCGCGACCATCGGGTGCCGGCTCGGGAGGCGATCCGGCTCGCGGCCCTCTGGGAGCTGGCGGAGCGGTGGTACCCGGACGAGCGGCCGGCCGTCACCTCCCCGGGGGCGGCTCTCCATCTCCTGCAGGGATTGCGGACCCTGGCCCGGGAGGAGGTGTGGGCGCTCCTCCTCGATGCCCGGCATCGGCTCATCAGCGTCGAGCCGGTGGTCGCCGGCTCCCTGAACAGCGCCCGCCTGCTTCCGCGCGACGTGCTGGCTCCCGCACTCCGGGCCGGGGCCGCGGCGCTGATCGTTGCCCACAACCACCCGAGCGGTGAGGTCACGCCGAGTCGGGCCGATCGCCTGGTCACCGTGGCACTCCGGGATGCGGCCCGGCTGCTCGGTCTGCCCCTCCTCGACCACCTCATCCTCACCTCGCGGTCCCACTTCTCGTTCCGTGAGGTCGAGGCGTGGGAGAGTGAGGGGGCGACCGCCGCGGCCTGATCGTCCGTGACCCGGGAGCCGGTGACCGTCTGAGGGGATCGTGCGGCCCGGTCACACCCGGGTCGGCCGACCGCTCGCCCGGCTATGCTGCGAGGTCCAAATCCCGAGTGTGGAGGGCGAGGTGCGGCTCAGGGGAGCGATGCCGGCGACGGCGCTGAGCGGGGCAGTCGCGGCAGAGATGAAGCGGGTGGGGCGCCGGGACGGCGCTGGCGGTCGGTGACCCTCGATCCGCGCGACCTTCGGGTTGGCGCCTCCTACGAGAGCGCGCGGGGGGAGGCTCGGGCCGCCGCCGTCGAGCTCCGTCGTCGTCGTCGTGTCGACCTGGGCGACCTCATCAGCGTGGTCTTCGAGAGCCGGGAGACCCTGGCTGCCGCAGTCGAGGAGTCGCTCCGGGCCGAACGCGTCGAGGACCCCGAGCGGGTGGCCGGCGAGGCCGGCAGGTTCGGCTTGCTCCTGCCTCCCGAGGGGGGGCTTGCCGCGAGCCTCTTCCTCGAGGTCTCTGACGCCGCGGAGCTGGCCTCCGTGCTAGCCGAGCTGGACGGCATCGCCGGGAGCGTTCACCTGGAGATCGATGGCAGCGGATGCGCGGCGACGGTCCTGCCGCTCGGCGCGGTGACCGAGGAAGCCGCGCCGGTGGCCTACCTCCGCTTCGCTCTCACCGGCAGCCAGCGCGAGGCCTGGGTCGAGGGAGCGCGGGTCCTGCTCCACGTCACCCATCCCCGCTACGCGGTGAGCACCGAGCTCAGCGATGAGCAGCGCGCCGCCATCGCCGCCGACCTGGTTCCCGTCTCGCCCGGACGGCAGCGGTGACGCGCAGCCGGTCACCGTTCCCGCCATCGATGCTGGTCCCCGTGCTCACTGCGGTGGCGGTGTTCCTCCTTTCAGGATGCGGCAGCTCGGGACCCCCACCCCCCTGGCGTTCGGGCCATCCCGACCCGGGAAGCCTCAGCCTCCTCGACGCCGCTCAGGCCGGGAGCTGCGCCTCCACCGCGCCCGATCCCGACCAGGCGCCGGCGGCGATCAGCTTCCAGGGCCATGAGTACGTCCAGGCGAGCCGCACGCCCGGCCCGGTGTCGGTGCCAAACGCGGTTGAGATCGATCACACCGGCAACTGGAGCTTCTGGGTAACCGGGAGCGTCATCCTGATGGTCACCCCTCAAGCCGAATACGCGTACGACCTCAAGAGCTGCTAGCCGGAGCCGCCGCGCGCCGTCCTTGCAACAATCGAGCTGATGCCAGTTCCGGACGTCCTTCCCTTCACCGCGCTGGTCGGTCAGGAGCCGATGAAGACGGCGCTGGTCCTCAACGCCGTCAACCCGGGCATCGGCGGGGTGCTGATCCGCGGCGAGCGGGGTACCGCGAAGTCCACCGCCGTGCGCGCCCTGGCCGGTCTGCTCCCGGAGATCGAGGCGGTCGCCGGCTGCCGCTTCTCGTGCAGCCCGGGGAGCGGCGATCTGCTCTGCGACGAGTGCCGTGCCCGCCAGCTCGCCGGAGAGCGACTGCTCAGGGTCAGCCGTCCGATGCGGGTGGTCGAGCTCCCCATCAACGCCACCGAGGACCGGGTCGTCGGCACCATCGACATCGAGCGCGCCATCAAGGAGGGGGAGCGCAGTTTCGAACCGGGCATCCTCGCCGAGGCCAACCGCAACATCCTCTACGTCGACGAGGTCAACCTGCTCGACGACCACCTGGTCGACGTGCTCCTCGATGCCGCCGCCATGGGCGTCAACATCGTCGAGCGCGAGGGCATCTCGGTGGTCCATCCCTCCCGCTTCATCCTGGTCGGGACCATGAACCCGGAGGAGGGTGAGCTCCGGCCGCAGCTCCTCGATCGCTTCGGCCTCTGTGTCGATGTGGTGGGTTTGCGCTCGGTCGACGACCGGGTCGCCGTGATGGAGCGCGACATCGCCCAGCAGATCGACCCCCAGACCCAGCGCGGGTCGAGCCACGAAGAGGAGGAACGGCTGCGCGCGATCATCGTCAAGGCCCAGGAGCTGCTGCCGCTCGTCGACGTCGCCGGTGAGATGCGCTGGCTGATCGCGCTCGCCTGCATCGATGCGGGGGTGCTCGGCCATCGCGCCGACATCGTGGTCAGCCGCGCCGCCCAGACCCTCTGCGCCCTGCGCGAGGCCGAGGCGGTGGTCGAGCGTGGCACCAGCGCGGAGGCCGGGGCGGCTCCCACCGATTCCCTCTACGTGACGGTGTCGGACATCACGGCGGCCGCCGATCTCGCCCTCCGGCACCGCCGCCGCGAGCGTCCCGGTGAGCGGGGCGGCACCCCGTCCGTGGCCGCCGAGCGGCAGCGGGAGAGGATGCAGGAGCTGGCCGAGAAGGCCCGGGAGGAGACCGCCGCCGCCGACGGCGAGCCCCAGGAGCCCGACCGGTCGACCTCCGACGACGAGGAGGAGGGTGGGGACAGCGTGGCCGGCCAGCGCGGTGCGGAGGCCCCCGGCCAGGAGGCGACGCGTCGCGGCGTCGATCAGCTCTTCGAGGGCGAGCTGTTCCCGGTGCGGTCGATCAAGCTGCCCCGCGACCGCAAATCGCGCGTCGCCTCCGGCAAGCGCTCCAGCTCCGAATCGCGGGACAAGCGTGGGCGCTACGTCCGGGCGGTGCAGACCGAGCGCACCACTGACGTGGCCTTCGATGCGACCCTGCGGGCGGCCGCTCCCCACCAGCCGCGGCGGCGTGCCGAGGGCTCGGCCGGTGGGCCAGCTCTCCGCCTGGAGCGCCAGGATCTCCGCCAGAAGGTCCGCCGGCGGCGGACCGGGACCCTGATCGTGTTCGTCGTGGACGCCAGTGCCTCGATGGACGCCGAGCAGCGCATGCAGGCCACCAAGGGAGCGGTGCTCTCGCTCCTGCGCGACGCCTACGTCCGCCGCGACAAGGTGGCCCTGGTCGTCTTCTCCGGCCGCACCGCGCGGGTCGCGCTCTTCCCGACCAGCAGCGTCGACCTCGCCGAGGCCCGGCTGCAGCGGCTCACCGTGGGCGGCACCACGCCGCTGACCCACGGGCTGGTGGCGGGCCTGAAGCTGGTCAGGACCGAGCGCCTGCGCGACTCAAACGTCTATCCACTGATCGTGCTGATCTCCGACGGGCGGGGCAACATCTCGCTGTTCGGCGAGGAACCGCTGGTGGAGGCCCAGCGCATCGCCGAGCAGATCGGCAATGAGCACATCCGCACCCTGATCATCGACTCGGCCAGGGACACGGCCATGCCGCAGCTTCCCGGCGTCGGGATGCTCGCCCCCCAGGCCATGTTCGGGGCCTTCGGTTTCAACGCCTGCCTGGACCTCGCCGAGCGCAGCGGCGGTGAGTACCTCGGCCTGTACGACCTCTCCCAGGGTGCGATCGTCGCCGGGGTGGAGCAGACGCTGCGTGGCCGCTGAGCTCCGCGTGCTGGTGACGGGCTCCGCCGATGGGATCGGACGCGAGACCGCCCAGACCCTGATCCGCTCCGGCCACCGGGTCGTGGTTCACGCCCGCAACGGCGAGCGCGCCGGCGACGCGAGGGCGGCCATCCCCGGCGCCGCCGCGGTCCTGGTTGGAGACCTGGCCTCGCTGGACGGGACCCGCGCCCTGGCCGAGGCGGCCCGCCGCCACGCCCCCTACGACGCCGTCGTCCACAACGCCGGGGTCGGGGGATCGCGGCGCCGCGCGGTCACGGTCGACGGTCTCGAGCTCATCTTCCAGGTGAACGTGCTGGCCCCCTATCTGCTCACCGCCCTCATGGACCGGCCGGCCCGGCTCGTCTATCTCAGCTCGGGGTTGGAGGCGCAGGGAGCCGTGGACCTCGACGACCTCCAGCACCAGCGCGGACCGTGGAACGGCGAGCAGGCGTACGCGGATTCCAAGCTCTGCGACGTCCTCCTCGCCTTCGCGGTGGCGAGGCGCTGGCCAGAGGTCAGCGCCAACGCCGTCGACCCCGGCTGGATCAGGACCCGGATGGGCGGCTCGGGGGCCCCGGGCACGCTGCCGCAGGGTGCCGAGACCCCGGTGTGGCTGGCGACCAGCGACGACCCGGAGGCGACCGTCTCCGGCCGCTACTTCCGGCGCCGCCGGGAGCTGCGGGCCAACCCGTTGGCCTACGACGAAGCGCTCCAGGAGGATCTGCTCCGGCGCTGCGCTGCCCTCAGCGGGGTGACGTTCCCGGCCTCGTAGGGCGGGTTCACGGAGATGGGCCCGCTCGCACCGCCAGCAGGTCGACGGCAACCCGCCGCTCGCTCTCGGCGTCAACCATCACGGTGTCGAGGACGTGCGGCCGCATCCCCAGGACCGCGACGGCGTCGCGCAGCCCCGCGTCGGCGGGGTCGAGGACAAAGTCGGCCGCCAGGGCGGCATAGTGCCGCGCCACCCCGAGGGCCGTGGGCTCCTCGCCCAGCTGGGCCAGCAGCGCCACGGTCGGGCCCTTGACGGCACGGCCGCCGACGATCGGCGAGACCGCGAGCACCCGCTCGCGCTCCAAGTGGGGGCGCAGCACCGCGCAGATGGGGTCGATGCTGAGCAGCGGGTTGGAGGGGCCGATCAGCACCAGCTCGGCGTCGGTCACCGCCTCCACCGCTGCCGCCGAAGGGCGTGCCCGCTCCAGGCCTTCGAGCCGCAGCCCGCGCACCGGGGGCTCGCAGCGACGTCCCACGAACCACTCCTGGAAGCTCAGCTCCCCGCCGTCGGTGGCCACCCGGGTGCGCACCGGGTCGTCGCTCATGGGGACGACCGCCACCCCTAGCCCGAGCCGCCGGCACATCTCGGCGGTCGCCTGGCTCAGGCTTGCTCCCTGGCGGCGGAGGTGCGCGCGCAGGAGATGGAGGCCGATGTCGCGGTCGCCCAGCCCGAACCAGGTGGGCTCGCCGAGGCGGCCCAGCATCTCCAGGGCGTGGAACGTCTCCTCGCGGACCCCGAAGCCGGCCTCCTCGTTGAAGAGACCGGCGAGGCGGTAGAGGACGGCGTCCGTGTCGGGGCAAACCAGCAGCCCCCACATCTCCTCGTCGTCGGCGGTGTTGGTGATCACGGTGAGGTCGCCGGCGGGCAGAGCCCAGGCCAGACCGCGGGCGAGCCGGGCCGCCCCGGTGCCGCCGGCCAGGACCGCCACCTTCACGCCGTCACCGGAAGAGGTCGAGGTCGGCCGGGCGGACCAGCTCGCGCCCCGCGCCCGGGGCTCCGTCGAGGCTCAGGCCACGGACCACGACGGCGGGGATCCGGCGGGTCTTGCCCATCACCAGCTCCGCCGACGCGGCGACCTCGTCGGCGACGGCGACGACGGTGGCGTGGAGAGGCATGCCGAAGTCGTCCGCGCTCCCCCGGTAGTCGACGGCGGCCGGCATCCCCGCCACGCCCAGGGCCACGTTGCAGAGTCCGAGCCGCCAGGGGCGGCCGAAGGTGTCGCTGATCACCACTCCCACCTCGGCCGCCGACACCTCCGCGATCCGCCGCCGCAGGGTCTCGGCGCTCCGATCGCAGTCCACGGGGAGCAGGCAGACGATGTCGGTGCCGGGGACATTGGACCTGTCCACGCCGGCGTTCGCGCAGATGTAGCCGTGCCGCGTCTCGACGATCAGGACCCGGTCGCCGCGAACCACCCGGACGCTCTCGTCGAGGACCACCTGCACCATCCGGGGGTCGGCGCGCAGGTGCGCGGCCAGCTCGCGTGCCTGCGCGCTCACCGCGACACGCTGGAGGTTGAGCAGCCTGCCCTCCGCCTTGGAGACCACCTTCTGGGCGACCACCACCACGTCCCCGGAGACGAGTGGTGCCGCCCGCTCCGCGATCAGCCGGCCCAGGTCGTCTCCGGGGGCGATCTCGGGCAGGCCCTCGATGGCGTGCAGCTCGAGGTTGGCCCTGGGGACGGCGGGCGGGGACACGCCGTCCGGCGCCATCCCGCCGGTCATGCCGTCTCGGCGGTGCCGGCCTGCCAGCGGTCGAGGGTCGCGAGGTCGTCGGGCTCGTCGACGTCGAGGGCGAGCGCCGGCTCGTGGTGGACGAGGAACTCCCGACCCCGGCGCCGCGCCTCCTCCGCGAAGCGGGGAAGCGAGGCCTCACCGAACTGGAGGTCGAAGCCGCCGACCGGCCGCAGGTAGAGAGCGTTGGTCCCCTGGCGACCCAGCGCGGGCGCGGCCACGGCCACCGGTCCCTCGACCGCCTCAGCCCGTTGCAGCAGCCGGCGAAGGCTGTCCGCATCCACCAGGGGGAGATCAGAGCTGAGCAGCAGGCAGCCGGCCCCGCCCCGCGCGGCGACCGCGGCCAGACCGCGCTCGCCGGCGCGGTTCTGGCCCTCGGGCCGGCGCTCCCGGAGAGTGTCGGCGCCGGCCCGGCGGGCCAGACGGGCCGCCCCTGGGCCGCCGCAGACGGCGAGGGTGGGGCCGACCTCCTGGGCGGCCGCCAGTGCCCGCATGGCGCACTCCCCGGCCAGGCGCAGGCGCTCGGCGGCGGAGAGCGCTCCGGAGAGGCGGGTCTTCGCCGCGCCCGGCTCCTTGATCAGGACCACGATCTGCGGTGCCTCTCCCATCCCCCGAACTCTAGTGGGGGGCGGGAGACGGGCGACGGGCGCCTGGCGGGCCCGGTGTCGCGAGAGGCTCTGCGACAATGGCCCGATGCAGCGCGGCCGCAGCATCTTCCCCTTCACTGCGATCGTCGGTCAGGAGCCGATGAAGCAGGCCCTCGTCCTCAACGCGATCAACCCGGCCATCGGCGGGGTGCTGATCCGGGGGGAGAAGGGGACCGCCAAGTCGACGGCGGTGCGGGCCCTGGCCCGCCTCCTCCCCGAGCTCGAGGTGGTCGCCGACTGCCGCTTCGGCTGCCCCCCGGATGCCACCGCCTCCCGCTGCGACGAGTGCTCCGAGCGGGTGCGGCGGGGCGAGAGCCTGCCCCGGGCCACCCGGCAGATGCGGGTCGTCGAGCTGCCCATCAATGCCTCGGAGGACCGGGTGGTCGGGTCGATCGACATCGAGACCGCCATCAAGAAGGGGGAGAAGGAGTTCGAGCCCGGGGTGCTCGCCGAGGCCAACCGAAACATCCTCTACGTCGACGAGGTCAACCTGCTCGACGACCATATCGTCGACGTCCTCCTCGACGCCGCGGCGATGGGGACCAACACCGTGGAGCGCGAGGGTGTGTCGGTATCGCACCCGGCGCGCTTCATCCTGGTCGGCACCATGAACCCCGAGGAGGGTGAGCTGCGGCCCCAGCTCCTCGACCGCTTTGGTCTCTGCGTCGACGTCGAGGGGATCCGGGACGTCAGGCAGCGGGTCGAGATCGTGGAGCGGCGGGAGGCTTTCGAGGACGATCCCGAGGCCTTCGCCGCCGGCTGGGAACCTCAGGAGCATGCCGAGGCGGAGCGGATCCGGAGGGCCATCCTGTCGCTCGGTGACGTGGCGGTGGATCGCGAGATCCTGGTGGCCATCGCCCATCTCGGCATCGAGCTGGAGGTGGACGGCCACCGCTCGGACCTGGTGAGCCGCAAGGCGGCCCAGGCCGTCGCGGCCCACGAGGGGCGGGACCGGGTCACCCTCGATGACGTCGAGCGGGTGGCCCCGATGGTGCTGGCCCACCGGACCAAGCCGTCCGCGGGTGCCCGGCGGGGCCTTGCGGATATCGGTGACATCCTGCGCAGTGCCGGCGACGGCGCTGCCCAACGCTCACGCTAGGCGGCGCCGGGCCCCTCCTGCGGGACCCGCCGGGGCCGGTCGCCGGCCGTGCACCGCGCTGGGCACCCTGATGCTGGGGTCATCTCCGATGCAAGCGCTTCCACGGATCTGTCACGCTCGGGGCGTTCATGTCGATGCACCGCCCGATGACACGCCGGAGGGGGCGGGGGTGAGCTCGGTTGGGAGCGGCCGGGTCGAGGAGCCGCGTTCGTCTCCTGGCGCCGAGCCGCCGTCGGGCCGCCAGCACCGGCTGGTCCACGTCGACCAGGAGGCGGTCATCACCGAGGTGGGCGCCACCCTCCGCGCCTACATCGTCGACGGACGGCCGGCGATCGACGGCTTCGGACCCGGGGAGCGTGCCACCGATGGCCGCGGCCAGGTCCTGATGCCGTGGCCGGGGCGGGTCGGGGACGGGCGTTACCGCTGGGACGGGGTGGAGCACCAGCTGCCCATCGGCGAGACCGACCTCGGAAACGCCCTCCACGGACTGGTTCGCTGGGACAACTGGGTGGCCGAGTGGGGCTCCGACGACCGTCTCGTGATGCGCGACCGGCTGCACCCTCGCGACGGCTACCCATTCTGCCTCGATCTGGCGGTCAGCTTCGAGCTGGAGGATCGCGGCCTTCGGGCGAGCCTGTCGGCGACCAATCTCGGCGATTCCCCGGCTCCGTTCGGCGCCGGCGCCCACCCGTATCTCACGCTCGGGACCCCGCTGATCGATGGCTGCCTGCTCACGCTCCCGGCATCGACCGTCCTCGACACCGACCACCGGATGCTCCCGGTGGGCCGGGCCGCGGTGGACGGCACGGCGTTCGACTTCCGGGTGCCACGCCCCATCGGGCCGATCCGTCTCAACACGGCGTTCACCGACCTGGAGCGTGATCCCGACGGGGTCGCCCGGGTGGCCCTGGAGTCGCCCGACGACCGCCGGCTCGTCCTCTGGGCGGATCGGGGCTTCGGCTGGTTCATGGTGTTCTCGGGGGACTCCCTGCCGCCCGCCGAGCGGCGGCGCGGGCTTGCCATCGAGCCGATGACCTGCCCGCCGGACGCCTTCCGCAGCGGCGAGGACCTGATCGCCCTGGGCCCCGGGGAGTCGATCACGGCCGGCTGGGGGATCGACGTCACCTCCTTCCGCGCCTGAGGGCGTCACGCGAGGGCGGGCAGGCTCAGCCGGCGGGCAGGCTCAGCTGGCAGCCAGCGCGGGCACGACCACTCTCCCGGTGACGCCGGCGGCGACCTCGTCCAGGGCCAGGCAGATCGCCCCCACCAGCTCGGCGCGCTCGCCGAGAGCGCTGGGCACGATCTCGGTGGCCCGCACCGCGGCAGGCACCGCGCGCTGGGCCACGGTCTCCCGCAGCGGGGTGAGGATCACCTCGCCGGCCCTGGCGAGGATGCCACCCACGATGATCCGCTGCGGGCTGAGCAGGTTGCAGAGGTTGGCGACGACGACGCCCACCGCGCGCCCGGCATCGGCGAGCGCTCTCCGGCAGCGCGCGTCGCCCCGCTCCGCGAGCGCGAGGACGCCGGGGATGTCCAGCTCCTCGCCGTAGCTGTGCTGCAGCGTCTCGAGGATGGCGCCGCTTCCCACCACCGTCTCCAGGCATCCCCGGTTGCCGCAGCGGCACAGCTGCCCCTGCTCGTCGACCGTGATGTGCCCGACCTCGGCGGCGGTTCCGGCGGCCCCCCGGTGAATCCGGCCCCCGATGATGACGCCGGCGCCGACCCCGGTGCCGACGTTCAGGTAGACGACATCGGTGAAACCCCGGCCGGCGCCACGGCGCAGCTCGCCGAGCGCCCCCAGGTTACCGTCGTTCTCCACCACCACCGGCAGGCCGAAGCCGCGCCGGAGGGTGCTCCGGGCCTCCAGGCCCTCCCAGCGGTGGAGGATCGCCCCCCAGCCCACCCGCCCGGACACCGGGTCGATCGGTCCCGGAAGCCCGAACCCGACTTGGAGGATGTCACCCCGGTCCAGCCCGGCCCTGGCCATCAGGTGGGTCGCCATCGCCAATGCCTCGGCGCAGCTCTCCTGCGCTCCCAGGTCGAGCGGCAGCGGACGCTGCTCATCGTGGAGCAGCCGGCCGCTCAGGTCGGCGATCCCGACCCTGAGGTGGCGATGGCCGAAGTCGACGCCGATCACGGCGTTCGACGACCGGCCGATGACGGCCTCGAGCCCGTTCCGGCCGCCGCCCTGCCGCTCCCGGACGCGCACCAGCCCGCGCCGGCGGAGCTCCCCGACCAGGTTGGACACCGTCGCCCGCGAGAGG
This sequence comes from Candidatus Dormibacteria bacterium, assembly GCA_049511615.1. GTDB lineage: Bacteria > Chloroflexota > Dormibacteria > Aeolococcales > Aeolococcaceae > Changshengia. Next base: position 12,280 of record JBEKXW010000021.1, read on the forward strand.
TCGGTGCACCGGGCGACGTCGGCCTGGCTCATGCCGCTGTCCCTGCTGATCGCCTCGAGGATCCGCCTCAGGTTGGCTTCGCGCAGTGCGCGCAGGGCACCGCCCGGTCGGGGCGTCCGAGCATCGACGGTCGGCTCACCGCCAAGGTCGCCGTCATCAGACATTGAACGCGTCTCTCGTCCCACGGCTGCACGGCCCCTGCCGACGGGGAGGAGTCGGAACCGGAAGGCCGGCTCGCGCGAAGGGTAACCGACCCCGAGTGCCGGAGGCAACACGCCCTCTTCGTTCAAGGTATCGACGGCATCACCCCGTTGGGTGATCTTGGTGTCTAAAGGTTGACAAGCAGCGACGGGCCCGATCAGACTCCGCTCGCGGCTCGCCGGAGTGCGGCCGAAGCCCCCTACGGGGAAGACCTGCGCCGCGTCGCTGCCGGAGGCTCGGGGCGGCAGGATCAAACATATTCCGGCTCGGAGGTAGGACCGCATGAAAGTGGGAGGGAAACTCGGAGTTGGGCCCCGCCCTGGAGTGCGATCGATCCGGCTCATCGCGGCCGGGATAGCTCTGGTGGCGGCGGCCTGCGGCTCATCGTCAACCCCGTCGTCGTCGTCGGCGACGGCGCCGACCACGGTGGGCAGCAAGACCATCCCGTCCGTCACAGTCAGCAGCTTCACCAGTGACATCGCCTCGACGATGTCCCAGTTCAAGTCGCTGACGGAGTACGCCACCCAGAACTCGAACTCCCTTCAGGTGGGCGTGATCCTGCCCGACACCACGTCGTCGACGCGGTATGTGGACTTCGACGCCCCCTACCTGACCGACGCATTCGCCGACGCCGGGTACACGACCAGCCAGTTCCGGATCGACAACGCCCAGGGCAGTGACGCCACCGAGCTGGACGATGCCACCGCGGACATCAACCTGGGAGCCAAGGTCCTGGTCATGGACCCGCTCGACGGCCCGACCGGGGTCGCCATCGCGCAGCTGGCCGCGTCCAAGGGCGTGACCATGATCAGCTACGACCGCGCCACCTTCTCGGGTTCCGACACCTACTACGTGAGCTTCGACAACGAGCAGGTCGGTGAGCTCATCGGCAACGGCTTCCTGAGCTGCCTCACCTCGGAGAACCTCAGCGCCGCCCAGGTGTTCGTGCTGAACGGCGGCGAGGACACCGACCCCAACGCGATCTCCTTCGCCACGGGGTACAACAAGGTGGTCTGGGGCCAGGCAGTCGACGGCAACACGACCAAGATCCCTGCGGGGACCAAGAGCACCTCGGGCGGCGCCACGCTGGTGGGCGAGAACTACGCCCCCGGCTGGAGCAACACCCAGGGTGGCACCATCTTCCAGCAGGAGTACACCTCCAACCCGTCGATCGACGCCAGCATCGAGGCCAATGACGGGCTCGCCGGCGCCGTGATCACCGACCTCCAGGCCGACGGCGTGAAGGCCGGCACCTTCCCGACCACCGGGCAGGACGCGACCGCCCAGGGGATGGCGTACATCCTCGAGGGGTGGCAGTGCGGCTCGGTCTACAAGGCGGTGTACAAGGAGGCCCAGGACGCCGTGGCCATGGCCACGGTCCTGCTCTCCAAGCAGACGGTGCCGACCGGTCTGCTGAACGGCAAGACCACTGACCCGGCCAACACGAGCATCACCGAGCCGGCATCCCTGCTGGTCCCGGTGTGGGTCAACGCGTCCAACATGGAGACCACGGTGGTCAAGGACGGTTTTGACACCGCCTCCGCCATCTGTGCGATCGCGGGTGCAACCCTCTGCACCAAGGACGGCATCTCGTAACCATCTGGAGAGGGCGTCATCACTGACGGATCCCATCCTCGGTGGCGCCGCCGGGCTGTGCCCGCCCTGGGGCGGGTGCGGCCCGGTCGACGCCGGACCAGCGCGACGGGCGGTCCCGCGAACGGGACCGCCCGCGGTCTGGAAACAGAAATGTGAAGAATCGCGCCGGAGCCCTGCACCAAGGCATGACGTTGGATCATGATCCACCCCATCTGAGATGACCGAACTGAGCCGAACCACCCAGGCCGGGGGCGCCGCCTCCGGCGCCGAGCCGCTGGTGAAGCTGCGGGGGATCGATAAGCACTTCGGTCCGGTGCAGGCGCTGTACAGCGTGAACCTGGACCTGCCGGCGGGCCAGGTGACCGGTCTGTGCGGGGACAACGGGGCGGGCAAGTCGGTGCTCACCCGGTGCATCGCGGGGGTCCATCAGCCGGACCACGGGCAGATCTTCTTCGAGGGGAGGCCGGTGCACATCCGGAACGCGCGGGATGCCGCCGAGCTGGGCATCGAGACGGTCTACCAGGATCTGGCGCTGGCCGACAACCTGGACATCGTCCAGAACATGTTCCTGGGGCGGGAGCGGCTGCGCCGCCAGCTGCTCGACGAGGACAGCATGGAGCGGGCGGCGGCGGAGACCCTGAGCGGTCTCCGGGTGACCTCGGTGCGCTCGATCCGGCAGCCGGTGGCCTCGCTCTCGGGAGGCCAGCGCCAGTCGGTGGCGGTGGCCAAGGCGGTGATGTGGAACTCGAAGGTGGTGCTGCTGGACGAGCCCACCGCGGCCCTCGGGGTGGTCCAGACCCGGATGGTGCTGGACCTGGTCCGCCGGCTCCGGGACCGCGGCCTGGCGGTGATGGTGATCTCCCACAACCTCAACGACGTGTTCGAGGTGGCGGACCGGATCGCGGTGCTCCACCTGGGCCGGATGGTGGCGGAGGGGCCGGCGTCGGGCTTCGACCGGCAGAGCACGGTGGAGTACATGACCACGGGGAGTTGGGGCCGGCCGGAGAGCCGCCCCGCATCCGTCATCGGGGGGGCCGGCTGAGCCATGGCGCGCATCGAGAACGACCCGCCGACCCCCGTCCCGGCTGAGGCGGCCGAGCCCACCGGCGAGGCGGCGGTCGACCTCACCGCCGCCGCCGAGGCCGAGGCCCCACCCGAGCTGATCGCCCAGACCCTGGGTCAGTACCTGCGGGGTTGGTGGGTCCGGGTGAGGAGCGGCGACAGCGGGATCATCCCCGTCGTCGTGGGCCTGGTGGCGGTCGCCGCCATCTTCGAGATCACCACTCCCGAAAACGCCTTCCTGCGGCCCAGCAACCTCGTCTTCATCTTCGAGGAGAGCACGATCTACATGGTCCTGGCGATGGCCGAGATCTTCATCCTGCTGCTCGGTGAGATCGACCTCTCCATCGGCTACGTGGCCCTCTTCGGCGGTGTCGTCACCTGGAGACTGGTACAGCTGCCCAGCCCCGCCTTCCCGTGGTGGGCCGCCATCATCACCGCGCTCTTCTTCTGCGGGGTGGTCGGCGCCCTCCAGGGGACCCTGGTGGCCAGGCTGAAGATCCCGTCGTTCGTGGTCACGCTCGGCGGGCTGCTGCTCTTCCGCGGCATCGTGGTCATCATCCTCGGGGGCGCCGACGGCCTGTTCGCGATCAGCACCATGGTGCCCAACCAGGCGGTGATCTACAACCTCGTCCAGGGCAACATCGATCCCACCGTGAGCTGGGTCGCCATGGTCGTGGTGGTCGCCGCCGTGGGCGGCGGCATGTGGCTGCGCGCCGGGAGCCGGCGCCGGAGCGGCCTGGTCGCCCCGCCGCGGAGTGTGACCGCCCTCCGCATCGCCCTCGTCGCCGCAGTCGGGATCGCGGTGGTCGCGATCTGCGCCGTGAACCGCGGCGTGGCCATCACCATCGCCGGGGTCCCCGAGGTCGTTCCGATCGTCCTCGTCATCCTCGCCCTGTGGACGCTGCTGCTGCAGCGCACCCGCTACGGGCGCTACGTCTATGCCATCGGCGGCAATCCCGAGGCGGCCCGGCGCGCCGGGGTCAACGTCCCCGCCATCCGCACCTGGGCCTTCGTCCTCTCCGCGGTCACCGCGGGGTTCGCCGGGATCCTCCTCGGCTCCTTCTTCTACGGGCAGTACAGCACCAACCTGGCGGACGGCAGCCAGCTCGTGCTCTACGCGGTCGCCGCCTCGGTCATCGGCGGCACCAGCCTCTTCGGCGGCCGGGGCAAGACCATCCACGGCGTCCTCGGGGGCCTGGTCATCGGCGGCATCGTCTACGGCATGGCCCTGCTCGGGCTGCACGTCGAATGGGAGCTCATCGTGACCGGCTCGGTCCTCATCGCCGCGGTGCTGATCGACGTCCTCTCGCGCCGGGGCGCGAGCACGGGAGGTGCGGAGCATGCCTGACGCCGAGCCGCTGGTGAAGCTGCGGGGGATCGATAAGCACTTCGGTCCGGTGCAGGCGCTGTACAGCGTGAACCTGGACCTGCCGGCGGGCCAGGTGACCGGTCTGTGCGGGGACAACGGGGCGGGCAAGTCGGTGCTCACCCGGTGCATCGCGGGGGTCCATCAGCCGGACCACGGGCAGATCTTCTTCGAGGGGAGGCCGGTGCACATCCGGAACGCGCGGGATGCCGCCGAGCTGGGCATCGAGACGGTCTACCAGGATCTGGCGCTGGCCGACAACCTGGACATCGTCCAGAACATGTTCCTGGGGCGGGAGCGGCTGCGCCGCCAGCTGCTCGACGAGGACAGCATGGAGCGGGCGGCGGCGGAGACCCTGAGCGGTCTCCGGGTGACCTCGGTGCGCTCGATCCGGCAGCCGGTGGCCTCGCTCTCGGGAGGCCAGCGCCAGTCGGTGGCGGTGGCCAAGGCGGTGATGTGGAACTCGAAGGTGGTGCTGCTGGACGAGCCCACCGCGGCCCTCGGGGTGGTCCAGACCCGGATGGTGCTGGACCTGGTCCGCCGGCTCCGGGACCGCGGCCTGGCGGTGATGGTGATCTCCCACAACCTCAACGACGTGTTCGAGGTGGCGGACCGGATCGCGGTGCTCCACCTGGGCCGGATGGTGGCGGAGGGGCCGGCGTCGGGCTTCGACCGGCAGAGCACGGTGGAGTACATGACCACGGGGAGTTGGGGCCGGCCGGAGAGCCGCCCCGCATCCGTCATCGGGGGGGCCGGCTGAGCCATGGCGCGCATCGAGAACGACCCGCCGACCCCCGTCCCGGCTGAGGCGGCCGAGCCCACCGGCGAGGCGGCGGTCGACCTCACCGCCGCCGCCGAGGCCGAGGCCGAGGTCCCACCCGAGCTGATCGCCCAGACCCTGGGTCAGTACCTGCGGGGTTGGTGGGCCCGGGTGAGGAGCGGCGACAGCGGGGTGCTCCCCGTCGTCCTCGGCATCGTCGGGATCGCCATCGTCTTCGAGATCCTCCAGAACAAGTTCCTGGAGCCGCTGAACCTGGTCAACCTCCTCTCCCAGAGCACCATCTACATGGTCCTGGCGATGGCCGAGATCTTCGTGCTGCTGCTCGGCGAGATCGACCTCTCGGTGGGCCTGGTGATGGGGATGGCCGCCGTCGTCGTCTGCGAGCTGGTGAAGCCGCCCGTGCCCTGCAGCGCCGCCGCCGCCCTGATGGCGAAGTGCGCGCCGAGCGGTCCCGGCCTCCCGTGGTGGTTGGCGATCGCCATCACCCTGCTCATCTGCGCTGGGATCGGTGCCATCCAGGGGAGCCTGGTCGCCCGGCTGCGGATGCCGGCGCTGGTCGTCACCCTCGCCACCAGCCTGATCCTGGAGGGGGTGACGTTCATCATCCTCAGCACCTCGGGACTGGTCGCCCTCACCGAGAGGCGCTTCGTCAACGAGCTGGCCATCTACGACATCTTCAACGGACGGTTCGCCCCCGTGGTCGGATGGATCGCCCTGGTGGTGCTCGTGGTGGTGGCCGCGGCGTTCCTGTGGCTGCGCGACGCGCGCCGGCGCCGGAGCGGCCTGGTGGCTCCTCCCGCGGGCCTGACGCTCGCGAAGATCGCCCTCATCGCGATCGCGGGTGTGGTGGTGGTCGTCATCTGCAACATCAACCGGGCCCACGTCGGCATCATCGAGGGGGTCCCCTACATCATCCTCATCGTCCTGGCCGTGCTCGGTCTCTGGACCCTGCTGCTCCAGCGGACCCGCTTCGGGCGCTACGTCTACGCCATCGGCGGCAACGCCGAGGCGGCCCGGCGCGCCGGGGTCAACCTGCCCGTGGTCCGGACCTGGTCTTTCGTGCTCGCCTCGGTCACCGCCGGGATCGCCGGCGTCCTCTTCGCCTCCTGGCAGGTGGAGATGACCAGCAACATCATCAAGACCGCCAACACCTACGTGCTGCTCGGCATAGCGGCGTCGGTCATCGGCGGGACCAGCCTCTTCGGAGGCCGGGGCAAGACCATTCACGGTGTCCTCGGTGGACTGATCATCGGGATGATCTACAACGGCCTGTACCTCCTGAACGTGTCCAGCTGGTGGATCGACGTCACCACCGCCGGGGTGCTGCTGGCGGCGGCCATCGTCGACGTCGTCTCCCGGCGCGGGGCCACCAGCGGCAGCGTCGCCCGGTTCTGAGGTCGGCCTCTCAGCGGAAGCCGTACAGGCCCTCGTGGAAGTCGCCGGTGGTGATCCAGCGCTCGATCACCAGGTCGACCACGGAGTCGTCGACCTCGGTCGCGCCCAGGACGCGGGCGTTGCCCTCGATCGCCTCGAGCACCTGACCGCGGACGAACTCGGGGATGCGCGAGAAGCGGTCCACCGCCGAGTCGGTCCAGGGCAGCCCCTCCCGCTGCCTCGACTGGATGGCGTGGGAGACCCGCCCCCACAGCTCGTACTTCACCTCCATCTCATGAGGCGTGATGGTGGTGCCCAGCCCCAGCTTGTGAGCCGTCCACTCCACCCGCCAGCGGGTCAGCTCGCGGCAGAAGTCGGGGACGTCGGCGAGGCGGGCCTCCGCCTCCGGCGTCCAGGTGAAGCGGAGCTCCTCGCCCTTCTCGCTGAGGGGGTGGCCGTACCCCAGCTTCTTGCCGAGGGTCTGGAGAAAGAGCGCCGTGATCTCCGCCTGGCGTTTGGCGGCGCGCTCCTCGGCGACTCCGCGGGCCAGGGCCTCGCCGCGGGCCGGGTCGCCGTGTGACCAGATCTCGGCGCGCTCCCTGACCAGGGCTTCGGCCTCAGGAGCCCAGTGGGGGCCGCCGGTCACCTGGGGGCCGCCGGTCACCACGGACACCGGCTGCGTCGCTTCCGGCGCGGCGGCGGCAATGCGCGGCGGCACAGGCCCGGCGACCGGGCACGCCTCCGGGCCCTGCTCCGCCAGCCCGTGACGGGCGCCGGTGGGGTGAGGCGAGCCGCCCTCCCCGTGGGGATAGGGGCAGCGAGCCCCGTCGCGTTGCGATGCGTCTGGGCTTATCGCGTGACTAGACGCATATGCAGAGTTCGCCACACTCAGGTCCTCCGGCCCATTAAGAACGCACCCATATGGCTCATGTTCCTACAATTTCCTTGCGCACCGCAGCGGTGGGCAGAGGGAGGCGCGAGCGGCGCCGGGGATCGACATCGAGGACACGATGACAGCGAGCGGCAGCTACTCCAGTGTGTATGTCCCCCTGGACAACTCCGAGCACTCGGACGCGGCGGCGGGACTGGCCATCGAGCTGGCGTCGGCGTGGGGGGCTCGCTGCGTCGGCATGCACGCCTACGCCGCCCGGATGCACGACTTCCGGTTCAAGCAGATGGAGTACACCCTCCCCGAGGAGTACCAGGACGAGGCGGAGCTGCTCCGCCAGCGCCGCATCCACGACTCCCTGATCACCACCGGCCTGGAGCTGATCAGCGACAGCTACACCGACGTGATGCGCTACCGCTGTCTCGAGCGCGGCGTGGAGTTCGAGGCCCGGCGGCGGGACGGGCGCAACTGGGAGGAGATCGTCGCCGACGTGGCCGAGGTGAGCCCCGACCTGGTGGTGATGGGTGCGCTGGGCACCGGCGCCGTCCGGGAGTCGACCCTCGGATCGGTGGCCGAGCGGGTGATCCGCCGGCTCCGCACCGACGTCCTCCTGGTCCGCGACCTCGAATGGCAGCGGGAGGGGGACATCGTCGTCGCCGTCGACGGCTCACCCCAGAGCTTCGCCGGCCTGCGCGCCGCCCTCGAGCTGGGCCAGCGCTTCCAGCGTCAGGTCGAGGCGGTGGCCGTCTACGACCCCTACCTCCATTACGCCGTCTTCAACGGCATCGTCGACGTCCTCAGTGAGAAGGCGAGCAAGGTCTTCCGCTTCAAGGAGCAGGAGGCGCTCCATGAGGAGATCATCGACACCGGCCTCGCCAAGATCTACGAGTCCCACCTCCGGGTTGCCCAGGCGACCGCTCGCGAGGCCGGCATGGAGCTGCCCATCACCCTCCTCGACGGCAAGGCCTTCGACCGTCTGCTCCGCCACTGCCGGGAGCGGAAGCCGTGGCTGCTGGTGATGGGGCGGATCGGCATCCACTCCGACGCCGGCATGGACCTGGGCAGCGCCACCGAGCAATTGATCCGATTCGCTCCCTGCAACCTGCTGGTCGTCAGCGGCACCCATCTGCCTCCGCTGGACCTCCGGGCCGAGGCGTCGGTGGTCTGGACGCCCGAGGCGGAGGAGCGGATGGAGCGGGTCCCGGCAGGCGTCCGCGGCCTGGCCCGCACCGCCGTCCTGCGCTGGGCGACCGAGCGCGGGCACAGCGTGGTGGCGAGCGGTGACGTCGACGAGGCCCTCGACGAGCTGATGCCGTTCCAGAAGAGGATGCGGGTCATCGCCGAGGCTCGGACCTCCCTGGAGAGTGCGGAGCGGGCCATGCTCGAGGAGCCGGCCGTCGAGGAGACCCGGGCCATCTGCCGCGTCTGCGGCTACGCGGCCCGGGTGGAGCACCCCGCGCAGTGCCCGGTGTGCGGAGCCGGAGCCGCGGAGTTCGAGCCGCTCGACGTCGCGGCCCTGCGCGCCGCCGCCGACCAGGAGGGCGACGCGGCCGAGACCGGCTTCGACGGCCACAAGCTCGGCTGGACCCTGGAAGCGCGGAGGGTGCTCCAACAGCTCCCCGCCGGCTATCTCCGGCGCCGGGTCAAGGCGATGGTGGAGAAGCAGGCCCGCACCCGGCGGCTCCCGGCGATCACCGCCGAGGTGGCCGAGCCCTTCGTCCGGCCCGAGCTGGAGGCGCTCGACTCCGGGGCAGGGCCGCATCGCGCCCCGCTCGGGGTGGAGGCGCACACCGGCCCCCACGTATCGCCGCGGCGGCTGCCCTGGAGCGCCGAGGCGGAGGAGCGGCTGGCGCGGATACCCGCCGGCTTCCTGCGCAACCTGGCCTCCGAGCAGATCGAGCGGCTGACCATCGCCCTGCGCGCCCCCGAGGTCGAGATCCTCCACGTCGAGGCGGGGATCGCCGAGGCACGCGCCCGGATGCGGGACCGCCTCGAGGGCGACGCGACCGCGCCGGCGGGGGAGGGATGCCCGGCCGGCGCCACCATGGATGGCACGGCCGCGCAGCCCGCACCCGGCTGCCCCGTCCACCCCGGGGCGGAGCCGGCAGGCGGTCACCATCACGCGGCGCGGGGGGGGCACGGTGCACCCGCGGTGGAGGAGAGCGCGCGGACCGACTACGACCACGGCCTCAACGAGGTCAGCGCCCCGGTGGTGGACATGCTGGGGCGCCGGTTGACCACCGCCGAGGCCGCCAGCCTCGGAAGCGCTGACGCCGCGGAATGACCGGAGGGGGGGCGCTCGGGGCCGTGGCCGGTGCACCCGCGTCCTCCCACACCTCCCTGGCAGCCGCGCACCTGCTCGGCTTCAGCGTCACCATCCCGACCTTCCCGGGGATCGGCGACGCCTGGATCGTGGGGGCGCTCTTCCTCGCCCACATCGCCGTCGCCGAGTTCTCGGTGGGGGCGATCACCCTGGCGGCCGCCATGGAGGGCTACGGGCTGCGCAGCGGCAGCCCCGATGCCCGCCGCTACGCGCGCGCCGCGGCCAACAGCTACTACCTCGTCTTCAGCCTGGGGGCCACCTTCGCCATCCTCGCGGTGGTGGCCCTGGTGGGGCTGTTCGGCAACGGGACGGGCACCCTGGTCAACCGCTTCCTGCCCCTGGTCGGGCTCGCCTTCGGCCTCTTCATCGTGCTCGCCCCGCTGCTGGTCTGGTACCGCAACAGCTTCGGCAGGATGCGCGACCGCAACCACTTCCTGCTCGGCTGCTGCGTGGCCGGCATCCAGACCCTGTTCATGGTGCTGATCGTCGGCCTCGACGGCTTCCTGATCACCCCCGACAACGCCAGCTTCGCGTCCGTCCTCAACCCGGTCTACGTTCCCCTGCTCATCCACCGGCTGATCGGCAACGTCGGCTGGACCGCGCTGCTCCTGGCCGGCCTCGCCACCCTGCTGGCGCGGCGGAGCACGGATGCCGAGGAGCACCGGTTCCAGTTCTGGGCGGCTCGGGTCAACCTCCGGATCGGACTCGTCGCCACCCTGCTGATGCCGATCGACGGATTCATCCTCGTGCTGGTGCTGCACAACGTCCAGTTCGGCTACTTCGACAGCCTGGTGGGCGCCTACGGCAACTACATGATCGCCCAGGAGGCGCTGGTGGGAGCCATCCTGGTCGGCGGCAACATCGCCCTGGCCGGAGAGCGCGGCGGCTTTCGCAGCTCGCGCTTCGCCCAGGCGGCCACCGCTCTCACCGCCGCCGGCATGGTCGTCGCCTGCCTTCCCGCGTCGGTGATCACGCCCAGCATCCTCGCGCTGCGCTACGTCGGGCTGGGGCTGGCGGTGGTGGTGACCGCGGTCCACGTGGCCCGCCGCTGGAACCCGAGCGGTCTGCTGATCCAGGCGGTGCGCGGGGTGACGCTCCGGCGCAGCCTGGTGCTGGTCGGCGTCGCCTCCATGGTCACCGCCCTGTACATGGGCTTCCTCAAGGAGCAGGCCCGCGGCGATTACGTCGTCTACGGGGTGCTGACCCAGGCCAGCGCCCACGGCCGCTTCCTCCCGCCCACGAGCGACTACCCATGAGCCTCGTGATCCCGCTGCGGCTGCTGGCCGACGCCCCCCTCACCCCCGGGCGTGAGGCGGACTTCGAGTCCTTCTGGTACTACACGATCCTCGGGGTGGGCATCGCCATCCTGGTGGTGATGGCCGCGTGGTGGGTGCTCCGCGCCATCCGCCCGATGTGGCGCGACGGCCACCACCTGGCGGCCGCGGTGGTGACCGGCGCGGCCGGCTTCTTCTGCATCCTCTTCCTCTCCATGGCGCTCGCCGCCCTGGTCGGGGCCACCCACCACCCCGCCACCCCGCCCCCCTTCCAGCTGGGGTCGTCGGGATGAGCGCCGCGCGGATCGCGCTCGCGCCCACCGTCGCCGTGCCTGCGAGGCCTCCGGAGGTGCATCGCTCATGAGCATGGGTCGCATCAGCCGCCGCCAGTTCATGGTCAGGGGGACCGGCGCCATGGCCGGCCTGATCACCGCCATGCTCTCGGTCCCGGCGGTCGGCTTCCTGCTCAGCCCGCTGTGGGCCGCCAACAAGGAGATCTGGGTCACCGTCCAGGGCGGGCCGATCGATGACATCCCCGAGGGCCTCCCCACCGCGCGGATCGCCGCGGTGCCGGTCGGCGGCGGCCCGCCGGCGCCGCCGGTCAACCGGGTCGTCTACGTGACCAAGTACCGGGGGCAGCTCTACGCCTTCTCCAACATCTGCACCCACATGCAGTGCGACGTGCACTGGGAGCCCTCGCTCTCGCTCTTCGAGTGCCCCTGCCACGGCGGCCTCTACGCGATAACCGGTCGCAACGTGGGCGGGCCGCCGCCCCAGCCGCTCCCCCAGTGGGTGCATCGCGTCCACGTCGACGCGCAGGGCAAGCACCACCTGCAGATCGCCAACCGTCTCCAGGAGCAGATCTGATCCCATGAGCGAGCGCACCGCTGGATCGGAGACGTCCGGGACACCCGAGCCCCCCGACAAGGGCGACTTCATGGGGATCGTCCCCGAGCCGGTGGTCGGCCCCTTCCGGCGCAGCTGGGCGTGGTTCGACGACCGCACCGGCGTCACCGGGCTGCTCCACAAGGGGCTCTACGAGGCGGTCCCGCGGCAGGGCGGCTGGGCCTACACCCTGGGCAGCGCCACCCTGGTGATCATCATCGTCCAGTTCTTCACCGGCATCTTCCTGCTCCTCGACTACGTCCCCTCGGTCACCCAGGCCTACACCAGCCTGGAGTACCTGCGCGCCGACGACGTCTTCGGCGACTGGATCCGGGGGATCCACCTCTGGGGCGCCTACACCCTGATGCTGGTGATCGGGCTCCACGCCCTGCGCACCTTCATCTCCGCGAGCTACAAGAAGCCGCGGGAGCTGAACTGGATCAGCGGGGTGATGCTCTTCTTCCTGGTGCTGGCCATGGCCATCACCGGGGCGATGCTGCCCTGGGATCAGGCCGCCTACTGGACCACCACCGTGGTGACCAACATCCCCCACTACCTGCCGGTCATCGGCAATGGTGTCCGGATCCTGTGGCGGGGCGGAAACTTCGTGGGGCAGGTCACCCTCACCCGGACCTTCGCCCTCCACGTCTGGGTGCTCCCCGCCATCCTGGTCGCCCTCATCGGCGCCCACCTCTATCTGCTCCGGCGCCACGGTGAGTTCGGGTCCTGGGTCAACTACCGGACCACCACCGACAACCCCGCGCAGGAGATCGCGGAGAGGGCGCGGCGGGCCGAGCCGCCCTACCCCACCCGCGGCTCCGAGGCGATCTACTCCGTGCCCAGCGAGACCGTCGACTTCTTCCCCGACCAGCTCTTCAAGGACACGCTGGTGTCGGGCGTGCTGGTCGTCTTCATCTTCGTCATGGGGCTGATCTCGGGAGCGCCCCTCGACGGTCCGGCCAACGCGGCGACCCTGACCTACGTGCCCACCCCGGAGTGGTTCTACCTTCCCCTCGACCAGCTGCTGGTGTTCTTCCCCACCGCGCTGATCGGCTTCGGCGTCTTCGTCGTGGTGGGCATCGGCGCCACCCTGATGCTGGCGCTCCCCTTCATCGATCGCAACCCGGACCGCCATCCCGTCCACCGCCCGGATGTGCTGATCCCCGCCTTCTTCCTGATCTTCACGGTGATCTACCTCGCCATGCTGGGCGTCAACCGCCTCTACAACCTGTGAGCTGAGCAGCGATGCAGCCCCTGATCCTGGCCCTGAACCCCACCAGCGTTCCCGGCACGGTGCTGACCAACACCGTGATGGTCGGCTGCGTCGCCCTGCTCCACGTCCTCTTCGCCACCTTCCTGATCGGCTCCTGCACGCTGGTCGCGCTCAGCGAGGGGATCTCGATGGTGACCCACGACGAGCGTCACGAGCGGCTCGCCCGCGGCCTGGTCCACGCCTGGGGCTACATCTTCTCCACCGGTGCCGCGATCGCCGTCTTCTTCGTCATCTTCGTCCTGGTCGGGGTGTGGGGCCGCTTCTTCGTCACCTTCCAGCAGTTCACCTTCTGGGTCTGGTTCTTCGAGGGATTGACCTTCATCGGCGAGATCGCCCTCCTCTACACCCTCTACGCCTGCTGGGAGCGGCTGCGCGGCTACCGCCTGGCCCGCCTGGGCCTGGTGATCCTGCTCAACATCGACCAGTGGTTCCAGATGTTCTTCATCGACGTGATCGCATCCCAGATGCTCACCCCCACCGTCCAGGGCGCCACCGACAACACCAGCTACCTGCTCCAGTTCCTCAACCCCACCAACCTCCCGCTCACCGTCCACCGCACCATCGGCAACGTCGCCTGGGCGGGGGCGATCGTCGCCCTGACCGCCGCCTTTCAGTACCTGCGGGTCACCCGGCGCCAGGAGGCGACCGCGCTGGTGCCGGGCCGGCGGGAGCCGGTGCGGGCCCTGGGTGCCATGCCCGAGGGCGAGCTGGTGCGCGAGCGCAATCGCGAGGCCGCGTACTGGGACTGGGCCGGGCAGTGGGGCATGCTCTTCGCCTTCGGCCTCACCATCGTCCAGATCTGGGTCGGCTACAGCTACGCCAAGGAGATCCAGCTCCACTCCCTGGACAGCTGGTACCAGATGATGTACGGCTGGATCTCCAACATCTTCCTGGGCCAGTTCGCCGGGCTCGGTCTCATCTTCATCCTGGGGGTCGCCTACTTCTGGCGACGGCTCAAGGCGGCCGGGCAGCACGCCGTCGCCCGGCGTCAGCAGATCGCTCTGATCCTGCTCATCCTCCTCTTCCTCTTCGGCATCCAGCCCGCGTGGTTGGCCGGCTCCTATCCGGACATCGTCGCGGCCCACCTCGCCAAACCCTTCTGGGACGGCGGGCTCGAGGACCCCTTCGGCTTCTTCTTCCCCTGGAAGGTGATGGTGCTGATCGCGGACATGCTGATCGCGCTCTACGCTCTCTGGTCCTACGTGCGCGCCCGGGTACGCACCCCCATGACCATGGGCCAGGCCACCCGGGGCAGCCAGCGCCTGCTGATCGGGATGGCCGTCGTGGTCGGGCTGATGATGCTGATCATGGGGATCATCCGCGAGAGCTCGCGCAGCCCCTACCTGGTCAACCAGAACATCACCATCAGCCACCAGGTGATCCTCCAGCAGCCGGCCCCCAACATCCCGCTCAGCCAGCGGCCGATTGGGCCATGAGCACCGGCTCGCCTCCGCTGCCCGAGGGCAGCGTCGCCGTCAGGATGCGCATCTTCGGTCCCGCCGACCGCGAGCTCGCCGACATCGTGGCGCCGCCATGGCCGCGCTGGATGCGCCGCCTCTACGAGCTGCATGCCCTGCAGAGCTCGCACGTCGACGTGGTCACCGGCGAGGTCGGCGTCTCCGCCGCCCTCGCCGCCCTGCAGGTCCGGATCGGGCACCGGCTGGAGACGATCGGCTTCGTCTGCGCCCATCTGGAGGAGCTGGGCTGGGAGATCGATCTGAGCGGGCCCGACCTCGTCGCCCACCGGGTGACCCCTCCCCAGGTGGCCCGCGAGGTGTTCGCGGTCAAGCACCTCGACGGCGCTCTGCTGGCGGTCGGCGACATCGACGAGAGGGGCCTGGTACGGCTCTACGAGCCCTGGGAGCTTGGCACCGATGGGGGGACAAGGGATGGGTGAGCTGCTGATCCTGGAGGGCGAGCCGATGGTCGGCCGCATCCTCGAGCACAAGCTGCGCCGCGAGGGGCACGCGGTGACCTGGCTGCGGGCCCCCGGCCCGGCCACCCCGGACAGTGACGTCGCCCTGGTGGAGGTGGACCTCGGTGGCGACTCGCGGGTCTGGATGGCGGAGGGCGCCGCCCCCCGGGTGGGCTGGTTCGCCATCTGCGAGCACGACGACGACCAGGCGGCGCAGCGGGCGGTGCGCGCCGGCGCTGCCGGGGTCATCCGCAAGCCGTTCAAGCCAACCGAGGTGGCCGCCCAGGTGCGGACCCTGCTGGAGTTGGGGGGGTGACGGCCCTGATCGCCCCGCAGCGCACCGAGGAGTTCTCCGTCGCCGGGCATCCCCCCGGCGTGGTGGTCAGCGGTGCCGTGCGTCGCTATCCGGGCGGCCGGAGCGTCGGTCCCATCGACATCGATGTCCGGGCCGGCGAGATCCTCGCCCTGATGGGATCGAACGGGGCCGGCAAGAGCACTCTCCTCCGCCTGCTCGCCAGCGCCGACCGGCCCGACCAGGGGCGGGTGACCTGGTGGGGTGACGGCAACCCGCGGCGTGCCCGCCGCCGGATGGGCTACGCCGCCGACGAGCCGGTGGAGGAGACCACCCTCTCCCCCCGGCAGTCCACCTACTTCTGGTGCCGTCAGTGGGTCGCCGACCCGGCTCTCGCCCGGCGGCTGACCTCCGAGACCCTGGCGGATCTCGGCCTCGGCGACCGCGCCGACGAGCCGGTGGGGAGCCTCTCGTACGGCCTGCGCCGGCGCCTCGCCCTGGCCCAGGCGCTGGCGCACCGGCCCGCGCTCGCCCTCTTCGACGAGCCGAGCGCGGGTCTGGACCCGGACGGTGCCGCCGTGGTCGCTTCCGCTCTGCGCGCGCGGGCGGAGACGGGTCAGAGCAGCGTGGTCGCGAGCAACGACCCGGAGTTCGTGGCGGCGGTGGCCGACCGGGTCGCCATGCTCCACGAGGGACGCTGCCTGCGGGTGGCGCCGCTCCCGGCGCTGCTGGCCGAGGTGCCCCGGCGGCGGATCGTGGAGCTGCGGGTCGGCGAGGCCGGCCACGAGCGGGGGGGTGCCGTCGATGGGCCGGAGGCCGGGGCGCGCAGGGCGGGAGGCGATCCCGGCGGCGGTCGCGCTTCTCGGGCCGAGACGGTGCTGACGGTGGCGGTGGCGGAGCGGGTCGCGAGCCTCCCGCGCGTCCGGCTGATCTCCGCCTGCGACGGGCTGGTGGTCGCCGAGCTGGAGGAGGACGCCGCCCTCGCCCACCTGGTCGCCGCCGCCGACTCGATCGGCTCGGGGGTGCGCAGCCTCGAGGTCCGGCGCCCCGACCTGCGCGAGTGCTTCCACGCCCTTTTGGGGCGCGACGGAGGGGGAGCAGCATGAGCGTGGTGGCATCGCTGCGCCGCCCGGCCCCGGACGGCACATCGCCCCGACAGGCGGTGCTGGCGCGGCTCCTGCCCCGGGGGACCCTGGGCCGGGAGCTGCTGGTGGTCGCCGCCCGGCGCCGCGCCCTGGTGCTCAAGGTGGGCATCCCGCTGATCCTGGCCCTGCCGCTCATCGTCGGCGGTGCCCCCACCTTCTGGGCGGGGATGCTGCTCACCGTGCTGGTGGCCATGGTGGGGGCGGTGGGAACCGCGGTGACCATGGCCCGGGCCCGGCAGTCCGGCCTCCTGGTCCGGCTCGCCCTGGTGCCCCGCCCCGGCTGGCGGGTGGTGGGGGGCGTGGTCGGGGCCGGAGCGCTGGTGGACCTGCTCCAGCTCCTCCCCGTGGTGCTCCTGGTGGCCATCGCCGGCTCCGCCACCCCCATGGAATGGGCGGGGCTGGTGGTCGCCGTGCTGGCCGGACTGCTCACCGGCAGCCTGCTCGGCTGCCTGGTCGCCTGCCTCGCGGGCGGGGTGGGCGAGGTGCTCCTCGACGTCTGCGTCCTGCTTGCCCCCCTGCTCTTCTTCGGCGGCCTCTTCACCGGCGTGTCCCGCCACGGATGGGGCTGGACGGTCGCCCTGCTCGACCCCTTCGGCGAGCTGGGGAGCGCCTTCATCGGCGCCATGGACGGGACCCCGGCATTCGGCCCGACCACGGTCCTGCTGGTCAGCGCCGCCGCCATCGTCGCCGTCCTCGCCGCGGTCGGGCTGCTCAGCCGGCCGCTCCTGGAGCGCCGCTGAGGCGCGACAACCGGATGACGCGCGGGCACGACGGCATGAGGCGGGGGGGTCGACGCCATGGTGGGCACGTGCCCCTGGTCGGCGCGCTCGCGCTGGCGGTCCTCGCCGCGACCTCCTGCGGCCAGGCGCCGACCTACTCCGCCGCCGCGCTGGGTGTCCCGGTGGCCAGCCATCCCGCCACCCTCGGCTCGGGGACGTACGACACGAGCCCTGACGGCGGCATCTACACCAACCCCGACCCGATTCACGTCACCCTGGTCGGGCGCATCCCCATGGACCCCCTGGCGCAGCAGCTCGGCGCCGCCAAGCAGTGGGCGTCGCTGCAGGGGCTGGGCGAGCTGACCGCGGTGGGCTTCCGGCTCACCAACGCCGGCCTGGCCGGCAGCAATCCACAGCTCGACGACCTGCAGATCGCCTCCTCGTCCTGGGCCACCTGCCAGGCCGGGTCCGCGTCCGCGCTCTGTCCGACCGGGGTGAGCCAGTCCACCTTCGATCGCTTCTACTACCCGGCGTATCCGCTGGCCGGGTTCAGCACGGTCAGCATCGACGGGAGCTGCTCGGTCAACATCGACCCGGGGCAGACGGTCACCGTCATCCTCATCTACCCGCCGATCCGCAGCACGGCCTACGTCACCTGGGGCGAATACGGGAGCTTCGCCATCGCCCTGCCCCTGGGAGGCGGGGTCAACGACGCCGGCGCCCTGCGTGCCAACATCTGCGTGCCTCCCGACACCACCCAGGGCACATGATCCGGACACCGGCCGCCGGCCATCTCCCCGCGCGGGCTACGGGTGATGAGCCCGCGGGCCCTGACGCGGACACCGGCGACGCCATCCCGGTCTGGCGGGTCCACATCCCCACCGTGGAGGAGAGCTGCGTCCGGCTGCGCTGCCGCCGGCCTGCCGGAGCCGGTCCCTGGCCGCTCAGCAGCGCGCTCACCGAGCTCGGCCGGCTGGGGCTGCGCGCCACCGAGCGCTTCCGCAGCCTCGGCAGCGGGCGGGGCCAGCCGCTGATCCATTCCCAGGAGGCTAGCTGGCGGGGGCTCGCCGTCCACCTGGAGTCGGTCGTCACCTCGGGTGGGGCGGTGGTCGAGGCGGCCCTCGCCCTGCCCGGCATGGACGAGGTCGTCGCGCGGGTGGCCGAGGACGCCTGGTGGGAGCTGGTCGACGTCTTCGCCGCCGCCGTCGACGGCGCCCACGGCGCCCTGGTGGACGGTGAGCCGGTGGACCTGACCCCGCCCGCCTCGCCGCTCGGCTGGCGGCGGCGCATCGGCGACCACCTCGGGCTCCTGGTGCCCGCTGCGACGGAGGCGGAGTGGGTGCCCGCGGCGAGCCTCTACATGACCCTCCCCACGAGCCGGCTCGCGCTGGTCCTCCGGTGAGTGTTGGGGGCGTGGTCGGTGCCGCCGACCCGTCGGGGGCCGCCCGCGCGCTGATCGCGGCCCACCAGCGGCTCGGCTTCGCCCTCCTGGTGGTCCTCGCCGCCGGGGTCGTCCTCGCCGTGCTCGCCGTGCGGGACGCGCGGCGGCTTCCCACCGTCCGCTCCTACCTCTGGCTGGCCCTCGCGGCGGTGGTGCTGCAGGGGGTCGCCGGCATCAGCCTCCTGATCGCCGGCCAGCGCCCCGGCGATGCGCTCCACATCGTGTACGGGCCGCTGACCCTGGTCTCGCTCCCCCTCACCCTCCTCTACTCCCGCGACCGGAGCCCGCGCCGGGAGGCGTGGACGCTTGCCGCCGGCTTCTTCGTCGCCCTGCTGCTGGCCGTCCGGGCGGTGATGACCGGCTGAGCGGCGGTCAGACCGGTCCCACCCCGGCGGGGATCGGCGCCACCGGCTCCCGAGTGGAGGAGGCGGCGGCCGCGCGACGGGCGGGGAGGGCGGCGGCGCAGGCGGCGGCGGCGAGCAGGCAG
This sequence comes from Candidatus Dormibacteria bacterium, assembly GCA_049511615.1. Lineage (GTDB taxonomy): Bacteria > Chloroflexota > Dormibacteria > Aeolococcales > Aeolococcaceae > Changshengia. Next base: position 31,303 of record JBEKXW010000021.1, read on the forward strand.
ACCCCGGCGCCGCCGAGGAAGGGCAGCGGGGCGGCGATGCCGTACAGCGCACCGAGCACGCCGGCACCCAGGGCCCCGCCCCCGGCCTCGAAGAAGCCGCCGATGCCCATCGCCCGTCCCCGGACCGGCGCGTCGGCGGCCTCGCTGACCGCCGCGTAGAGGGTGGGCTCGACGACCACCCAGGCCAGCGCCTCCACGGTCCCCACCAGCAGGATCGGGTAGATGCTGCGCAGCAGGGGATAGGTGACGGCGCAGGCCGCCACCAGGGTCAGCGCCCCCGCGACGAGCACTCGCCGGTTGGCCGTGTCGCTCAACCGCCCGGCGCGGGTGGCGAGCAGCAGGATCGGCACCGCGAAGAGGGAGATCGACAGCCCGATCACCAGGCTGTCGTAGCCGCGGGCGCTCAGGTACTGGGGCCAGACGACGTCGTACATGTTGAACATGGCACCGACCGCGGCGAGGGTGGCCGCGGGCAGCAGCAGCGACCGGCTCAGCCACCAGCGCCGTGCGGGTGGAGGGGGAATGGGAGCGCCGCCGGCCGGTCCCGGATCGGCGGCGGGGACGGGTGCCGCACGGGTCTCCGGCATCCGGGTCAGGGTGCCGAGGCCGACCAGGACCGCGACGCCGGAGACCAGGAAGATCCCCGAGTACTGCCAGAGGGCGATCGCGCCGCCGATCGCCGGCCCGACCAGGAGGCCGACCATCTCGCAGGCCTGGAGCTGGGCATAGCGGCTCCCGCGGCGCCCAACCGGGGTGAGGTCGGCGAGCGCCGCCCGCAGCGCCGGGAGGTAGGCGCCGCTGCCGGCGCCCTGACCGACCCGGAGCAGCGCCAGCAGCCAGAGCGGCCCGGTGTTGGCGAAGAGGCCGAAGGAGAGCGCCGCGAAGGCGACCCGGCTGCCGACCAGCACCGGCTTGCGGCCGATGCGGTCGACCAGGTGGCCGGCGGGAACCTGGACCAGGGTGCTCGCCACCAGCGGGCCGGCGACGAAGAGGGCGATGTCGGCGGAGCTGCCGCCGTGGGCCCGGACGTACAGCGGCACCACCGGGAAGAGGGCGGCGACACCGGCGAACATCACCAGCTGGGCGAGGAGCAGCCGCTGGGCGGGCTCCAGCCGGCGAGTCACCAGGGCGCGGATCAGGTCGAGCACGGCCGCCCATGATGGCATCACGGCTCCTGGCCGCCATCCCGTGGCCGTCTCCGCCGCGACCGGATCGCGCCGGATGTTTGCGAGGTCGTCACGGATGGGCAGCAGCCACGTCGTGGCGCCCACCTAGTGTCAGGGTGCCATGTCCGTATCCGCGCGCGGTCTGCGACTCCGCCGCTGGCAGGCGATCTCCGCCTGCCTGCTGGCGGTGGTGGTCAGCGTCGGGCTGATCGGCTGGGGGGTCCTGGGTGTCTGGCAGGGCCTCAGCGAGAACGCCGGCAGCACGGTGGCCGCGCAGACCGCCGCCGCAGTCCCGGTCACGTCCGTCCACTGCAGCGGCCTCTCCCCGGCCTACCCGGCCACCTGCACCGACACCTCGGGCACGGTGACCCTCTCCTGGACCCAGGTGACCAACAGCCCGGGGATCACCGTCGAGCGGGCGACGTCGCCCACCGGCACCTACGCGAGCATCGCCACCCTGGCCGGGACGGCGACCACCTACACCGACACCACCGCCGCCTACAACACCCAGTACTACTACGAGGTCTTCTCGGGCGCGGTGGGGTGGGTGAAGACGCCCAGCGTCGACACGGCGCTGTCCCTGCCGCCGACCGGCGGCATTGACGACACCATCGGCACCGGCGGCACCGCGTTCACCGGGCCGTACACACAGAGCGGCACCAACCTCTACGCCATGGCGACGGCGGGCGGTACCACCTACACCGACACCACCAACTGGGGGGCCACGGCGACGCTGCTCGGCGGCCAGACGCCCGACTGGATGGGCTGCGCCAACAGCAGCCAGTGCTGGGCCTACAGCTACCAGGGGCACATCTGGGCAAGTACCAACGGCGGCGAGACCTGGACCGAGCAGACCACGCCGTCGAACCCGATCTGGTACGGAGGGTGGTTCGAGAACGCCAACGACGGCTGGGCCACCGGAGCCAACGGCACCCTCATCGCCACCACCAACGGTGGCACCACCTGGACGGCCCAGACGTCGGGCAGCAACGAGGAGCTCACCGCCGTCGACTGCGTCTCCACCACCCAGTGCTGGGTGTCGGGCTTCGGCGGGGTCATTCTGGTGAGCTCCAACGGCGGCAGCACCTGGACGGCCCAGACCTCCACCACCACCAACAACCTCGACGAGATCACCTGTGTCTCGGCCAGCGACTGCTGGGCCTCGGGCGCCGGCGGCACCATCATCGCCACCACCAACGGCGGCACCACCTGGAAAGCGCAGACCTCGGGCACCACCGCGGAGCTCTTCGGGATCAGCTGCACCTCCACCACTCAGTGCTGGGCGGCGGGCGCCGGCGGGGTGATCGTGGCCACCACCAACGGCGGCTCCACGTGGACGGCCCAGACCTCCGGCACCACCGACGCCTTCTACGCCATCGACTGCTACTCGGCCACCGCCTGCTGGGGGGGCGGGGAGGACGGCGTCATCGTCGCCAGCACCAACGGCACCAGCTGGACGGCGCAGACCTCGGGCACCACCGACTACATCTGGGGCTTCGACTGCCTCTCCTCGCTCAACTGCTACGCGGTGGGCTCGAACCAGGGGGAGACCGCGGGCGTCCTCCTGGAGACGACCAACGGCGGCTCCACCTGGTTCGCGCCGGTCGCCACCCAGTACCTGCAGTGGAGCTTCAGCCCCACTGTGGTGAGCGGCGCCGCGGTGACCTCGGCGGTGCTCACCCTGGTGTCCGATGCCAGCGCCACCCCGGGCTCGGGGACCACCACCTACGTGGGGGTCTCCCCCAACAGCGGCACCAACTGGACCCTCTTCTCGATCGCCAACGAGACGACCGCCATGACCACCCAGACCGTCTCCATCGCCTCCGTGATCAACAGCTCGTCCGCGGCGTCGGGACTCGAGATCCGCTACGTGGTGAGCAAGGGCAGCGCCTACAAGAGCACCTTCGACCTGGTCCACGTCGACATCAACTGACCCTGAGCGGGCGCGATGCTGAGCCGGCGGCCCCCGGCCTCAGGCCTCGCCGGCCGTCAGGCCACGGCGGCGGCGAGCCGGCTCGACTGCCGCCACGTGTGGGTGGCGTCGCCCAGCCCGGCGCGCTCGAAGGCGACGGCGGCCGCTCCCAGAACGCCGGCTGCGTCGCCCAGGGCGCCCACCGCCACGCGTGGTTGCTGGATCAGATTGATCCTGTTGGCGAGCAGTCTGCCCAATGGCGCCAGGGCCTCCGAGGTGATCTTCATGGTCCCGGTGAGGACGACGAGCTGACAGTCGATGAGCGCCACCGCGGTGGCGATCACGGTCGCGAGCGCGCCCAGCGCGTCGTTCCACACGCGGGCCGCCGCGGCGTCTCCGGCCGCCGCCTTGGTGATCACCTCTCCCGCGAGCAGAGCCTCCTTGGCCGCCATGGTGTACCGGCGGGCGATCGACGTCTCAGAGGCGAAGGTCTCGACGCAGCCATGGCCGCCACATCCGCAGAGCATCCCCGCCGGGTCGATCACGATGTGCCCGATCTCCCCTGCCGTTCCGTGGGCTCCCCGCACGATGTGGCCCCCGCTGATGACCGCGCTGCCCACACCGGTTCCCATCACCACGAGCAGCATGTCCGACACGCCGCGGCCAACCCCGACGGCGTACTCGCCGATGGCGCCGGCGGTGGCGTCGTGGACGAGGAAGGCCGGCAGGTGCAGCCGTTCCTGGAGGATCTGGCCCAGCCCCACCTCGCTCAGGGTCAGGTTCGGGCTGCGATGGACCACCCCTGTCGTCTCGTCGATGAGGCCGGGGACGGCGACCCCGACTGCCGACGCCTCGACACCGTCCCGGCGGGCCAGCTCGGCGAGGCGGCCGCCCATCGTGACCAGGGTCTCGATCAGCTCCTCCTGGCTGGTCCGCGGGGTGATGGCCTCCTTCCGCGCGATCAGCGACGCGGTGCCGTCGACCAGTGCCCCCCTCATCCCACTCCCGAAGGTGCCGCCGGCATCGATGCCGATCACGCGCGTGTGGCTGTCCATCGTCATGACGCCCTCCAGTATCCCGCGCCCAGCTGAGCTCCAGCGCAGAGCCCGCGGCGGCGTTACCGAATTGTTGGCCATCCGTTGTGGTCGCGTCCCGAGCTCGCGACAGCGCCGGTGGGACGTGCTCCGCCGGTGCCGGCCTTCCCGCCTCCTGGTGCAGCCCGTCGAACAGCGGGAATACGATGCCCGGAATGCCCCCGTCCCGCCGCGACGACATCCGCAACTTCTCGATCATCGCCCACATCGACCACGGCAAGTCCACCCTGGCCGATCGCCTGCTCGAACGGACCGGGACGGTCGCCCTCCGGGACATGCAGGACCAGATCCTCGACACCCTCGACCTGGAGCGGGAGCGGGGCATCACCATCAAGGCCCAGGCGGTTCGGATGGAGTACACGGCCCGGGACGGCCGCGCCTACGAGCTGAACCTCATCGACACCCCCGGCCACGTGGACTTCGCGTACGAGGTGTCCCGGGCGCTCGCCGCCTGCGAGGGGGCCCTCCTGGTGGTGGACGCCACCCAGGGGATCGAGGCGCAGACGCTCGCCAACGTCGATCTGGCCCTGGAGCACAACCTCGAGCTGATCCCGGTGATCAACAAGATCGACCTCCCCGCCGCCGACCCCGAGCTGGTGCGCCGGGAGATCCAGGAGGTGATCGGGCTCCCCGGCGACGGCGCCATCCTCGCCTCGGCCCGCGATGGGACCGGGGTTGACCAGGTCCTCGAGGCGGTGGTCGCGCGGGTGCCGCCGCCCCTGGGCGACCCCGAGGCTCCGCTCACGGCCCTGATCTTCGACGCCAAGTACGACGCCTACCGGGGGGTGGTGGTCTACGTCCGGGTGGTGGACGGCTCCATCGAACCCGGTCAGCGGATCCGGATGATGGCGACCGAGAAGGAGTTCGTTGTCGACGAGGTCGGGGTCTTCCGGCCGGTTATGACCCCCACCGGCGGGCTGCGCACCGGGGAGGTCGGCTACCTCATCGCCTCGATCAAAAACGTTCGGGACTCCAAGGTGGGCGACACCGTCACCCTGGCCGAGCGCCCGGCCGCGGCCGCCCTCCCCGGCTATCGCAGCGTCACGCCGATGGTCTACGCGGGCATCTTCCCGATCGACTCCGACGACGTCCAGGAGCTGAAGGAGGCGCTGGAGAAGCTCAACCTCAACGACGCCTCGCTGGTCTGGGAGCCGGAGTCCTCGGCGGCCCTCGGCTTCGGCTTCCGCTGCGGCTACTTGGGGCTCCTCCACATGGAGATCGTCCAGGAACGGCTGGAGCGGGAGTTCAACCTCTCCCTGATCACCACCGCCCCGACCGTCGAGTACCGGGTCCGGCTGCGCAGCGGGGAGATCGTGCCCGTGGACAACCCGGAGCGGCTGCCCGACCCGTCCGCGATCGAGGAGATCCAGGAGCCCCGCTGCACCGCGTCCATCCTGGTGCCGAGCGCCCACGTCGGCGCCATCATGGAGCTCTGCCAGGAGCGCCGTGGGGAGTTCCGCAACCTGGAGCACCAGGCCGGGGACCGGGTGTCCCTGGTCTACGACCTCCCCCTGGGGGAGATCATCCACGACTTCTACGACCAGCTCAAGTCGCGCAGCCGCGGCTACGCGTCGCTCAACTACGAGCTGACCGGGTTCCGGGCCGAGCGGCTGGTCAAGCTCGACATCATGGTGGGCGGGCAGCGGGTCGACGCCCTCTCCATGATCGTCCACCGCGACCGGGCCAACCTCCACGGCCGCCGGCTCGTCGAGCGTCTCCGCAAGCTCATCCCCCGGCAGCTCTTCGAGGTTCCGATCCAGGCCGCGGTGGGCGGTAAGATCATCGCCCGCGAGACCGTCTCGGCGATGCGCAAGGACGTCCTGGCCAAGTGCTACGGTGGGGACATCACCCGCAAACGGAAGCTCTTGGAGAAGCAGAGGGAGGGCAAGCGGCGGATGAAGCGGGTTGGCAGCGTGGAGATCCCGCAGGAGGCCTTCATGGCCGTCCTGCAGATGGACGAGGAGTGATGACGACACAATTGGCAGGAACGTCGACGACCCTGGCACCGTCCTCCGGCCGAGGCACCTGAGGGTGGCCCCGCCGCGCCACCGCCGCAAGCGCCGGCCCTCCCGGACGGTCAGCAGCCCGCCGCCGCCGGTCGAGCCCGAGCCGGAGCCGCCTCCCCGCCGGGGGATCATGGCGGCGCTCCTGGGGCCGCCGCGGATGGCGCCGTCGGGGACGGGTCCCGCGGGGCCGATGCCGCCGGTCAGGCGCTCCGCCCCCCCGGTCACCGTCGGGCCGCCCTGGACCCGGCGCGACTGGTACGTGCTCTCCGCCGTCGCCGCCGCGGTGGTCGTGCTCATCGGGCTGCTGCTCGGCCTGAGCGCCACCGCCAGCTCCACGGTCCAGGCCAAGCCGGCCCCCACCACCACCAGCTTCGCGGTGGCGAGCGGCGCCGGCAAGGATTTCGTCTGCGGCACCGAGGTCAGCCTCGACGTCGGCGGGACCCCGACCCACATCGCATCGATCGACGCCGACCAGATCACGCTCACCTCCCCGCTCGACTCGGCACCGAGCTCCGGCGCCACGGTCAGCCAGAACATCACCACCCCCGCCCGGGTCGACGTCTGCGGGGCGGTGGCGGCAAGCCCAGCGCCCACCCGCACCCAGCTCACCCTCGCCGGCGGCGCCGGTCAGTTCTTCGGCAACATCGCCATCAACGTCGGCGGCGTTTCGGACACGGTCACGTCGATCAACAGCACCACCTACCGGATCACGCTGCAGACCGCCCTGCCGGCGGCGCCCGCGCCCGGCACCGAGGCCACCGAGGTGGGGTACACGACGGGCAGCCTGATCGGGGGGATCGTCGAGCTGGCCACCTCGGCCACCGCCATCCTGGTCATCGCGGTGGCGGCGTGGGTGGCCCGCCCGATCGCCAGCCGCCTGCGCAGGAAGGTGCGTCCGCGCCTCCTGGAGACGTTCGTCTTCGGGGCCTGCGTCGCCGTGATCGACACCCTCGTCTACTCCCTCGACCTGAGCGCGTTCGGGAACACGACCGGGGCTGTCGCCGCCTTTGCTGCGCTCGGCGGCGTGGCTTCGGGATTCATCCTGGTGCCGCCCGCCTACCCCGCCATCTCGCGCCTCTTCCGCAGGCAGCCGCGCCCGGTGCCGTCGGAGCGGTCCGGGCGGTGAGTGCCGGCCTGGCCCCGGCGGGGGCGGCGGAGGCCGCCTCCGCCAGGGGCCAGGTCCGTTCCCTCTACATCCACGTCCCCTTCTGCGAGCGGCGTTGCGAGTACTGCGACTTCGTCTCGATGGCCGGTCGCGAGCGGGAGGTCGAGTACGTCGAGGCGCTCCGGACCGAGCTCCGGGGGCTGGCCGCCCGGCTGGCGCGGCTGGAGCTGGACACCGTCTTCGTGGGGGGTGGGACGCCGAGCTTCATCGAGCCGGCGCGGCTCGCCGGCATCCTCGAGGAGGTGCGGGCCGGCTTCGACCTCGCCTCCGGTTGCGAGATCACGCTCGAGGCCAACCCCTCCAGCACCACCGAGGCCCGCGCGGGGGCGTGGCTGGGGGCCGGCTTCAACCGGGTGAGCCTCGGGGTCCAGAGCCTGGAGCCTGACATCCTCGCCTTCCTCGGCCGGGTCCACGACCGGGACCGAGCCCTCGCCGCGGTCGCCGAGGTCCGGGCGGCCGGCTTCTCCCGGGTCAGCTGCGACCTCATCTACGCCGTGCCCGGCCTTGACGACGCGCGCTGGCGATCAACCCTGGAACGCGTCGCCGCCCTCGGCACGGGCCACGTCTCCGCCTACGAGCTGACCGTGGAGCCGGGGACCCCCTTGCACGCCGGCGTGCGGCGCGGGACCAGGCCGGCGGTGGACCCCGAGGCGGCGCTCCGCCAGCACCGTATGACCGTCGAGATCCTGGGGGCGGCCGGGCTCCTGCAGTACGAGGTCAGCAACTACGCGCGCCCCGGCGAGGAGTGCCGCCACAACCTGGTCTACTGGCGGCGCGGGCACTACCTCGCCGCGGGACTCGGCGCCCACGGCCATCTGCCGGCCGCGCTGGCCGCACCCCTCGACATCCCGGTCCCGGCGGAGACGGCCTCGCTCCGGTACTGGAACGGGCGCAGCCTGCCCGCATACCTGACGGCGTGCCACCGGTCCGGCGGGCTTGCCCTCGAGGGCTGGGAGGCGGTCGGGGCCTCCGAGGCGGAGACGGAGCGGATCCTGGTCGGTCTGCGCCTCGCCGAGGGGCTGGGGGTCTCCGAGTCCTGGGGAGCGCGCACCGGCGAGCTGGTCGCCGCGGAGCTGCTCTGGCGTCGCGACGGCCGGGTCGGGACCACCGCCCGTGGCCAGGAGGTGCTCGACGAGGTGGTCCGCCGCCTGGTCCGCTAGCCGTGGGGAGGCGTCTCCTGGTGCCGGCCCTGCCGGACGCCGGCGTGGGATGCCCGGCCCGGTCGAAACCCGCCGTCCGCCGTCAGGTCGCTTGGCGGCGCTGTGGTCATCTGTAACGCGGCCGCTGAGGCGGCATACCCCGTCAAGACGGGCGGGTCACAGTGTCGCCGCGGGGCTTTCGGACCCTCCCCCGCTTGCCGCAGGATTGCGTCAATCATGCGCCGCACTCCTGGCTCTCCAGGCCGTCAGCCCCTGCCCGAAAGCGTCGTCGGCGAGCTGCTGGGCGCCGGCCTCTCGCACAGCACCGTGCTGGCCATGGAGAGCTGGAAGGCACAGGAGGTGCTCGACCTGCTCCACTCCGCGCACTCCGGCGACGCCCACCACTGGATCCCCGAGTTCCGCCGCCGGGGCTCCGGCCACCCCCGGCTGCCCGGCACGGCGAGCTCACCGGCCGGTCCGGTGCTAGGATTTAGCACTCAGGACTAGCGAGTGCTAAGGTGGCGCCGAGCGGGGTCACCGGTCCGGGAGAGCCATGGAGAGCTGGATCCCACTCGACACGCGCAAGGAGCAGATCCTCAAGGCGGTGGTCGCCGACTACACCGCCACGGGGGTGCCCGTGGGTTCCCATGCGCTGGCGGTCCATCTCGCCAGCTGGTCGGCGGCCACCATCCGCAACGAGCTCGCCACCCTGGTCGAGATCGGCTACCTGCTCCAGCCCCACACCTCCGCCGGCCGGGTGCCGAGCGATCGTGGCTACCGCTACTACGTCGACTTCCTGATGCAGGAGGAGGGCCTCCCGGGCGGGGTGCGCCGCCAGCTGGAACCCCGGCTCGCGGTCATGCCCGCGGACATCGAGGGGGTCCTGGAGCTCGCCGCCCAGGTGCTGGCGGTGGCCGTTGACGCCCTCAGCATCGTCACCGGCCCCCAGGCCCGCAGCGTTGCCGTCAAGCATCTCGACCTGGTCTCCCTCGACCCCGGGCACGCCCTCCTCATCCTGGTGCTGGACGGCAACCTGATCCGGCAGCACCCGATGTCCCTCAGTCGCGAGGCGGACCAGGAGGAGCTGAGCCTCCTCGCGGGTAGGCTCAACGAGGAGATCGTCGGTCTCGACGGCGCCCAGATCGAGCGGAGCCAGGGCCGCGACCCGGCTCATCCGCTCCGCTCCGAGGTCGTCGCCGACATCGCCAGCTTCCTGTCGTCGGTGGAGGCGCGGCAGGACACCCTGATCGTCCACGACGGGGTCCGCAACCTGCTCCACCAGCCCGAGTTCGGCGATGTCCAGCGGCTGGCGCAGGTCCTCGAGCTGGTCGAGGAGGAGCGGGTCCTCGGTGAGCTGCTGGCGGCGGCCTTCGAGGCGACGGGCGCCGGGCCCGGCGCCGGCCCCGCCACCCCGGGGCGCTGGCCAGGCCGCCCCGTGGGCCCGGGGGCCGCACCCTTGGCCACCCGGCCGGCGGGGGGCCGGGGGGAGCCGGCAGCCCCGGCGGGCCGGCCGGTCACGGTGGTGATCGGCACCGAGTCCGGGATCTCCCAGCTCAGCGGCTGCAGCCTGGTGCTGACCACCTATCGCGCCGGGGAGGGGAGGGGAGGGACGGTCGGGGTGTTGGGCCCGACCCGGATGCCCTACTCGCAGGTTGCTCCCCGGGTCCGCTTCGTCGCCGATCGGGTTGGCGAGGCCGTCACCCGGGTACTCAGTTGACCATGGCCCGTGAGAGAGGAGGCCGCGGATGAGCGAGCACCCCAGGCGGCACGCCGACGGGAGAGCCGTCCGTGCCCCGGAAGGCGAGGGGCCGCCCGGAGGGGGTGATCCCAGCCCCGCGCGTGCCGCCCGAGGTGATGCCGAGGGAGCGGCGGGCCCAGCGGCCGCGGACGCTCCGGTGGCGGAGGAGGCTCCGGCCGCCGCCGGATCTCAGCAGGAGGTCGAGAGCCTGCGGCGCGAGCTCGAGGAGCGGAACGACCAGCTCCTCCGTCTGGCCGCAGACTTCGAGAACTTTCGCCGCCGCAAGGCCCAGGAGCTCGCCGACCGCTCCCGCTACGCATCCGAGGATGCCGCCCGGGCCCTCCTCCCCGTTCTCGACAACCTCCGTCGGGCCATCGGCCACTCCACCGCCGACGGCAACGGCCGGCAGCTCTTGGACGGCCTCCGCATGGTCGTCGTGCAGTTCGAGCAGGCGCTGGCCGCCGTCGGGGTCGAGACCGTGGAGACGGTCGGGGCGCGCTTCGATCCGGCGGTGCACGAGGCGATCGGCGGCGAGGAGTCCGGCGACGTCAGCGAGGATACCGTGGTCGCCGAGCTGCAGCCCGGCTACCGGCTCCACGACCGGCTGCTCCGGCCCGCGCTGGTCCGGGTGGCGCGTCCCCGCCGCGGTGGGGACGGCACTCCCGGGCCCCAGGTCTGATGGCCACCGTCAAGCGCGACTACTACGAGGTCCTCGGCGTCCAGCGCAACGCCAGCGCCGAGGAGCTGAAGCGTGCCTACCGCAAGCTCGCCATGGAGTACCACCCGGACCGCAACCAGGGTGACAAGGCTGCCGAGGAGCGGTTCAAGGAGGTGGGCGAGGCCTACTCGGTCCTCAGCGACCCTCAGAAGCGCCAGCGCTACGACGCCTTCGGCCACACCGGCCAGCAGATGCCCGACTTCGGGCCTTTCTCCTTCGACTCGGCCTTCGACCTCTTCGACATGTTCTTCGGGGGCGGGCGGCGTTCGGCGCGCGGCTCGGGCCCTCAGCGCGGCGCCGACCTGAGGATGACCGTCGACATCAGCTTCGAGGAGGCGGTGTTCGGTGCCAAGCGCACCGTGGAGGTCCCGCGCGCCGCCACCTGCACCGCGTGCGCCGGGAGCGGTGCGGCCTCCGGGACCGCGCCGCGGACCTGCCCCGACTGCGGCGGGCGCGGGCAGGTGCGCCGGGCCATGCAGTCCATCTTCGGCCAGGTGGTGAACCTCACCTCCTGCCCCCGCTGCCACGGCGCCGGCCAGGTGGTGGACCAGCCCTGCCCGCGCTGCCGCGGCCGCGGCCTGGTGGAGGAGCGCAAGACCATCGAGGTGACCATTCCCGCCGGGGTCGATGCCGACGTCCAGGTCCGGGTGGCCGGCGAGGGAGAGGCCGGCCCGCGCGGCGGTCCCCAGGGCGACCTCTACCTCGGCTTCCGCGTGGCCCCCCATCCCCACCTGATCCGGCGGGGCCAGGACATCATCTACGAGCTGCCGGTGTCGGTCCCTCAGGCGGTCCTCGGTGACCGGATCACCGTGCCGACCGTCAATGGGGAGACCCAGGTCGAGCTCCCCGCCGGCAGCCAGCCGGGCCGGGTCATCAAGATCGCCGGGCAGGGGGTGCCCCACCTCCGCACCGGTCGCCGGGGCGACCAGGTCTGCGTGGTCCGGGTCGTGGTCCCCGCCCACGTCTCCGCCAAGGAGCGCAAGCTGTACGAGGAGCTGGGCGGCCGGGACGGCAAGCCGGTCGAGGTCAGGCGCGGATTCTTCGACCACCTCCGCGACTTCTTCGCACCCGCGGAGTGACGCCGCCGCCGCGTCATGTTTAGCCGCTGCGCGCGAGCAGGTACAGAAAACTCAGATTCGGCCTCCCACGCAGAGAGCATCGCAAGGAGGGATGTGAGATGGCAGTGGTGCGATGGAACCCATGGGGTGAGCTGTCCAGCCTGCACGAGCAGATGGACCAGCTCTTCCAGCAGATCTTCGGTGAACCGCTGGTCCGGGATGGCGGCGGAGAGCACCTGACCTTGCCGGTCGACATCCGGCAGACCGAGGGCAGCTACGTGCTCGAGGCGTCGGTGCCGGGCTTCAGCCCCGACGAGGTGGAGGTCACCTACGACGACGGCGTCCTCACCATCAGCGGGGAGCGGCGCGCCCAGGGCGAGACCGCCGAGGGCGACTACGTCCGCCGCGAGCGGCGGATGGCCTCCGTCTACCGCCAGATCAGCCTTCCCGGCGAGATCCGGCCCGACGGGATCACGGCCGGCTTCGATCGCGGTGTGCTCACCATCACCGTGCCCCGGGTCGCCAAGCCGCAGCCCAAGCGGATACCGGTCAACGCCGTCGCCCCGACCGTCGGCGAGGCCGCCGGGAGCTGAGCCGGGTCCCTTCGGACCCGCCCCAGGGTGCCGTCTCCGGCTGCTCGCCTCAGCCGGGGGCGGACTCCCGGGCCCGCTTGTCCCCGTACATGTTGGCGTCGGCGCGGCGCAGCAGGTGCGCCGATTCGGTGCCGTCCTCGGGATACGCGGCGAGGCCGATGCTGAGTCCCACCGGGACCGGCCGCTCGTCGATCAGGATCGGTTCCTCCATCCGCTGCTGGACCTTGGCCCTGATCAGCTCGGCGTCGGCGGGATTGGCGTCGACCGCCACGATCACGAACTCGTCGCCACCGAGCCGCGCCACCGTGTCGGAGACGCGCACCGATGCCTGGAGCCGGGCCGCCGTCTCCTTGAGCACGGTGTCACCGGCGGTGTGACCGAGGGCGTCGTTGAGCGCCTTGAACCCGTCGATGTCGAGGACGAAGAGGGCGAGCGGGCTGGCCGAACGCCGGGCGTTGGAGATGCCGTGCTGAAGCCGGTCGTTGAAGAGCAGGCGGTTGGGCAGGCCGGTGAGCGGGTCGTGCATGGCCGCGTGCTCCATGGCCGCCGACTGCACGATCAGGGACGCCTCGGCCACCTCCTGACGGCGCAGGGCACGGTTGACCAAGTTGACCGCAGCCAGAAAGAGGAGCGCCAGGGCCCCGCAGATGCTGAACACCGCGATCCTCAGGTTGGTCACGTCGGCGAGGGCCGAGGCGGGCAGCGCGGCCCGCACGACCCAGGGCGCCTGGCTCATGGGGCTGTACGCGGCCGGACCACCCGCGCCGCTGTCGTCGAGATCGACCGTCCGGTTGCGCAGGGCCAGGTCCGTCTGGGAGGTCAGCGCCGTCTCGGACGTCCACGTGGTGATCGGGCTCGCCTCGCCGGTCGAGCCGGTGGGCTGGACCCCCAGGACCAGGCCGCCGGCCCGGTTCAGCACCAGCAGCCTCATGCCCTGGGCTCCGGCGAAGGCCTCGAGGGAGGTGACCGCGCCGCCGAGCCCGTACCGCTCGACCAGGAAGGCTCCTGCGGTGCCGCCCCCCTTTAGGACCGGGACCGCCACGTCGACCGCGGGGGCGGCGAGCGACGCCGGGGCGGCGGCGGCGAGGAATCCACCGCGACTGATGCCCGCGCGCCAGGTGGTGGGCAGCCCGTCGAGGGGGTCCTGAGCGCCGGTCTGGAGGACCGTCGACCCCAGGGCGTTGGTGAGGACGATCCCCTCGCTCTCCTCCTCGCTCCGGGCCAGCGCGTTGAGGTCCGTCATGGCGGTCGCGGGGTCCGCCGTGGGGCTGCCCTCCGCGATGGCCAGGATCGGGAGGTCGTCGGCGACCCCGTCGAGAGCGGTGACGCGGCCGGAGATGACCTGGGCGAGGTAGCCGGCCGCCTGCTTGCTGGCGCCGGCGATGCGCGCGTTCACCTGGTTGGTGATGGCGGAGCCGGCCATGGCGGTGGTGAGTAGGGCCACAGCCACGAGGGGGGTGAGCCCGAGGACGGCGAGAAGGAGGGCGGTGCGCCGCCGCTGAATGCCACTTCCCCCACCCCCGCCCTCGTGCCCGCCCGGCGGAGGGTAGGGCGGCAGCGGCCGCATCAGTGCCCCTGACGTTTCGGTGGGATACCCCGGGTCGGTCCGCGACCCGCGCCCAACAAGCTCCCGGGAGCTCACAGCCGCGGGGACCGGCGGTTCCACCCCACCAGCCGGTCGGCGGAGAGGAGGAGCAGGAGTGACGCCGCCGCCACTAGGCCGGCCAGCACGACGTCTCCGGAGATCGACTGAGGGGCCAGGGTGACGGTCGGTGCCACCAGCCCTTGGAGTGGCGTCTCCGCGATTGCCGGCGGGGAAGCCGGCGGCGCCGGCGCAATTGGCAGCACTGCGGTGGGCGCGCTCGGGGACGGCGGCGGAGAGGGCACCGGCGTCGACACCGCCTCGGGCGTCCGGGTGACCGGGCGTGGTGTGGGTGTGGGGGCGGGTGTGGGTCTGGGG
>JBEKXW010000022.1:0-45157 GCA_049511615.1 Candidatus Dormibacteria bacterium
TCGTCATCTGCAGATCGGGGCTGCCACGCATTCGAGATCTCCTGCTGGGACGCGTCCCCGCAAGACTCTCACACCTGTGTTTAACCCGGCAAGCCCCCAGGCAGGTTCTTCCGCACCCTGCTAGCCCGTCTCCGCCATGTCCGGCGCTAGCCGGTGGCGGTCTCTCCCGCCCCCGCCGGCGGGCACTCCGGGTGCCGGCGGCATTCCACGATGGCGAACTCGAAGGCGTCCGCGAGGGCGATCCACGACGCCTCGATGACGTTGGTGCTGCAGCCGACCGTGCTCCAGCGCCGCTGGTGGTCGCCGCTCTCGATGAGCACGCGCACCCCCGCGGCGGTGCCGTCCTGGCCGTCGAGGACACGCACCTTGTAGTCGAAGAGCTGGGTCCTGCCGATCTCCGGGAAGGCCGGGGTGAGCGCCTTGCGCAGGGCGGCGTCCAGGGCGTTGATCGGGCCGTTGCCCTCGGCGGCGGTGTGCACCGCGACGCCGTCGATCTGCACCTTGACGGTGGCCTCGCAGACCATCGCCCGTCCCTCGCGCTGCTCGACCAGGGCGATGTAGTCGATGAGCGAGAACGGCGGCTGGTGGCCCCGCGCGCGGTGAACCAGCAGCTCGAAGGACGCCTCCGCCCCCTCGAACGAATAGCCCCGGTGCTCCAGCTGCTTCACCTGGTCGGCCACCCGGCGCACCAGGGCCTGGTCGTCGCCGAGGTCGACCCCGAAGTCGGCGGCCTTGGTGAGCACGGTCGCCCGTCCCGACAGCTCGCTGACCACGGTCTGGCGGTGGTTGCCCACCAGCTCGGGGTCGATGTGCTGGTAGGTGTAGATGGCCTTGCTCATGGCGTCGACGTGCTGCCCACCCTTGTGGGTGAAGGCCGAGGTGCCGATGAACGGGGCCGAGTGCGGCGGCGCCACGTTGGCGATCTCGGCGACGTCGCGGGCGATGATGGTCAGCCGGCGGAGCTGTTCCTCGGCGACCACCGGGATCCCCATCTTGAGCTGGAGGTCGGGGATGAGGGTGCAGAGGTTGGCGTTGCCGGTGCGCTCGCCGTAGCCGTTGACGCAGCCCTGAACCTGGGTGGCGCCGGCCCGCACCGCCGCCAGGCTGTTGGCGACGGCGCAGCCGGAGTCGTCGTGGCAGTGGATGCCCGCCACCGGGCCGAGGCGGGCGATGACCTCGCCCACCACCCGCTGGATGTGGTCGGGCAGCATCCCTCCCCGGGTGTCGCAGAGGGCGACCGCCTCGGCTCCGGCCTGGATGGCCGCCTCCAGGCAGCCGAGCGCGTAGTCGGGATCGCTCTGCCGGCCGTCGAAGAAGTGCTCGGCGTCGAAGACCACCCGGCGCCCCTGCTCGGTGAGCCAGCGCACCGAATCCGCGATCATCCGCAGGTTCTCCTGGTTGGTGGTGCGCAGCACGTCGGCGACCTGCCGGTCCCAGGTCTTGCCGACCAGGGTCACCATCGGGGTGCCGGCGTCGAGGAGGGCGCGGAGCTGGGGGTCGTCCTGGGGCCGCACGTGGGCCCGCCGGGTGGCCCCGAAGGCGGCCAGCACCGCGTGCTTCAGCCGGTGGCCGCGCATCTCGGCGAAGAACTCGGTGTCGGTGGGGTTGGACCCCGGCCAGCCGCCCTCGATGACGGTGACCCCGAGCTGGTCGAGCTGCTCGGCGATCCGGAGCTTGTCGGACACCGAGAAGTTGATGCCGACCCCCTGGGCACCGTCGCGCAGGGTGGTGTCGTAGAGCTGCAGCCCGGTCATCGCGGAGCGCCCGCCACCGCCAGCCGGCGCACCACGCGGTCGCGCACCGCGGCCCCGATCGCCGCCGTTCCCATCGACCCGCCGAGATCGGCGGAGAGGACGCCGTCGGTGATGCAGTCGTCGACCGCCGCCTCCACGGCCATGGCCAGGTCCTCGCGGCCCAGCGAGTGGCGGAGCAGGAGGGCGGCGGAGAGGATGGCCCCGTAGGGGTTGGCGACCCCTCGGCCGGCGATGTCGGGCGCGCTCCCGTGGATCGGCTCGTAGAGGCCCGGGCCCGCGTCGCTCAGCGAGGCCGAGGGCAGCATCCCCAGCGATCCCGCCAGCACCCCCGCCTCGTCGCTCAGGATGTCGCCGAAGAGGTTCTCGGTTACCACCACGTCGACGCCGGCGGGCCGCTGCACCAGCCTCATGGCGAAGGAGTCCACCAGCTGATGCTCCAGCGTCACCGAGGGGAACTCGGCCGCCAGCCGGGTGACCGTGTCCCTCCAGAGCTGGCTGGTGATGAGCACGTTGGCCTTGTCCACCGAGGTCAGCTGCCGCCGCCGTCGATCGGCGAGCGAGAAGGCCATCCGGGCCACCCTCTCGACCTCTGCGGCGGTGTAGACGGTGCTGTCCCGGGCGGTCTCCTGGGGCCCGGTCCCGGAGCGCTCCCGCGGCTCGCCGAAGTAGGCGCCACCGGTCAGCTCCCGGACGATGAGCATGTCGGTGCCCGCGACCACCTCCGGGCGCACCGTGGTCCGGTCGGTGAGCCGGGGGTGCACCCGCACCGGTCGGAGATTGGCGAAGACGTCGAGACCCCGGCGCAGCCCGAGCAGCCCCGCCTCGCAGCGCTGGGTGCCGCGGAGGTGGTCCCACCTCGGGCCGCCGACGGCCCCGAGCAGCACCGCGTCGGCGCGGCGGCAGGCGTCCAGGGTCGCGGGCGGCAGCGGTGTGCCGGTCGCGTCGATGGCGCGCCCCCCGATCAGCTGCTCCTCCACCTCGAGCTCGATCCCGCTCTCGGCGCAGATCGCCGCGAGCACCTCGAGGGCGGCCGCGGTGACCTCGGGCCCGACCCCGTCGCCCGGCAGTGATACGACGTGCGCCCCCATCACCCGGCCTCCGCCGCATCCGTGAGCTCGGGCATCCAGGCGGGACGCCGCGCCTCGAAGGCTCCGATCGCCCGGTCGTGGATCAGGCTGAGGCCGATGTCGTCGAGCCCGTCGAGGAGGCAGCGTCGCTCGAAGGGGTCGATCTGGAAGCGGAAGCTCAGGTCGCCGACCGCCACCGTCTGCTCCTCGAGGTCGACGATCCCGACCACCCCCGGCTCCTCGGTGGAGACGTCGAGCAGCTGGCGGACCTGGGGCTCGGGCAGCACCACCGGCAGCAGGCCGCACTTCACGGCGTTGTTGCGGAAGATGTCGGCGAAGGAGGGCGCGATCACCGCCCGGAAGCCCTGGTCGGCGAGCGCCCAGACGGCGTGCTCGCGGGACGAGCCGCAGGCGAAGTTGCGCCCCGCCACCAGCAGCGTGCCGCCGCGGTACTCGGGCCGGTTGAGCACGAAGTCCGGCCGCTCCGCTCCCGACTCGTCGTAGCGCCAGTCGTTGAAGAGGAACTCACCGTAGCCGGCCCGCTCGATCCGCTTCAGGAACTGCTTGGGGATGATCTGGTCGGTGTCGACGTCGGAGCGGTCGAGCGGGACGACCACCCCGTGCTCGCAGTGGAAAGGCCTCATCCCTGCTCCTCCTGGAACCGGCCGAGCCGGCGCACGTCGACGAAGTGGCCGGCGACGGCGGCGGCGGCGGCCATGGCCGGGGAGACCAGGTGGGTGCGCCCACCCCGGCCCTGGCGGCCCTCGAAGTTGCGGTTGCTGGTGCTGGCGCAGCGCTCCCCGGGGCGGAGGATGTCGGGGTTCATCCCCAGGCACATCGAGCAGCCGGCGTTGCGCCACTCCGCGCCGGCGGCGCGGAAGATCCGGTCGAGGCCCTCGGCCTCGGCCTGGACCTTGACCTGGGCCGACCCCGGGACCACCAGGACGCGAAGGCCATCGCTGATCCGCCGCCCCTCGAGCACCGAGGCGGCGACCCGGAGGTCCTCGATCCGGCCGTTGGTGCACGAGCCGATGAAGACGGCGTCGACCGGGATGTCCTCGATCGCCGTGCCCGGGACCAGGTCCATGTAGGCGAGCGCCCGCCGTCCGGATTCGCGCGCCGCCGGGTCGTCGAAGCTCTCCGGGTCGGGCACCCGGCCGGTGACCGGCACCGACTGGGCCGGGGTCGTGCCCCAGGTGACCGTCGGCTCGAGTGTGGCGGCGTCGATGCCCACGCTCCGGTCGTAGGCGGCGCCGGGGTCGCTGCGCAGCTCCCCCCATGCCGCCACCGCCGCCTCCCAGGCGGCGCCGCGGGGCGCGTAGGGCCGGCCCTCGACGTAGGCGATGGTGGTGGCGTCGGGGGCGATCATCCCCGCCCGCCCCCCGCCCTCGATGGTCAGGTTGCAGAGGGTCATCCGCTGCTCCATGGAGAGGTCGCGGACCGCCTGCCCGGTGTACTCGACCACGTGGCCGGCGGCGCCGGCGGTGCCGATGGTGCGCAGCACGCCGAGGGCGACGTCCTTGGCGGTGACCCCCGGGGCCAGCGCCCCCTCGATCCTCACCTCCAGCGTCCGCGGCCGGAACTGCCGGAGGCACTGGGTGGCCAGGACGTGCTCGACCTCGGAGGTGCCGATCCCCAGGGCGAAGGCCCCGAAGGCCCCGTGGGTGGCGGTGTGGGAGTCGCCGCAGACGATGACCATGCCGGGCCGGGTCAGGCCCAGCTCCGGCCCGATGACGTGCACGATCCCCTGCCAGCGGTGGCCCACGCCGAAGCAGGTGATGCCGTTCTCCGCGCAGTTGCGGCGGAGCGTCTCCATCTGGGTCCGGCTGATCTCGTCGGCGCCGCCCAGGACGTCGGCGGTCGTCGGCACGTTGTGGTCCATGGTGGCCACCACCTGGCCCGGCCGGCGCACCCGGCGGCCCTCGGCCCGCAGGCCCTCGAAGGCCTGCGGAGAGGTCACCTCGTGGACCAGGTGGAGGTCGACGTAGATCAGGGACGGCGCGCCGGGTTCCTCGACGACGACGTGGGAGCCCCAGATCTTGTCGAAGAGGGTGCGTGCGCTCATCGGTCGCCGCCCCACGCGGCGGGCCGCGTGGGGACCTCCGCGCTGCGCCTCACCGGCCCACCTCCGTCCCCGCCCTCGCCGCGCCCATCCGCTCGGGGGTCAGCCGCGGAGCGCTGTCCTTGGATGCGATCGCCCGATTGAGAGCCTGGACGTACGCCTTGGCGGCGGCGACCAGGATGTCGGTGTCGGCGCCGTGCCCGGTGCTCAGCATCCCCTCGTGCCGGAAGCGCACCGTCACCTCGCCGACGGCGTCCATCCCCGCGGTGATCGCCTGGACCGCGAATTCGTCCAGCTCACCTTCCACCTTCACCAGCGCGTCGATGGCCCGGTAGGTGGCGTCGATGGGACCGTCGCCCAGGGACACCGTCTCCTGGCTCTCGCCCCCCGGCATCAGCATGCGCACGGTCGCGGTGGGCCGCAGGTTGGTGCCGCAGCTGACCTGGAGGTGCTCGAGGCGGAAGGCCTCCGCGACCCCCGCGCGCTCGTCGGCAACGATCGCCTCGAGGTCGCGGTCGGTGACCTCGCGCTTGCGGTCGGCGAGCTCCTTGAAGCGGACGAAGGCCCGCTTCAGGTCCTCGTCGTCGAGCTGGTAGCCGAGCTGGGCCAGCCGCTCGCGCAGGGCGTGGCGGCCGCTCAGCTTGCCCAGCACCAGGGTGGAACCCGCGCCCACCTCACCCGGCTCGATGATCTCGAACGTGCGCCGGTCCTTGAGCATGCCGTCCTGGTGGATGCCCGAGTGATGGGCGAATGCGTTCGCCCCCACCACCGCCTTGTTGGGCTGGACCAGCATCCCGGTGAGATGGGACACCATCCGCGAGGTCCGGTAGAGCTGGGAGTGGTCGAGGTTGGTGGCGACGCCGTAGACCTCGGGGTGGAGCCGGAGGGCCATGGCCACCTCCTCGAGGCTCGCGTTGCCGGCGCGCTCGCCGATGCCGTTGACACAGGTCTCGACCTGGCGGGCACCTGCCAGGACGCTGGCCAGGGAGTTGGCGGTGGCCAGGCCGAGGTCGTTGTGACAGTGCACGGAGAGGGTGACGCCCTTCAGCGCCGGAACCCGCTGGTACAGCCACAGGATGAGCTGGCGCCACTCGTCGGGGGTCGCGTAGCCGACGGTGTCGGGGAGGTTGATGGTCGTGGCCCCCGCCTCGATGCACCCGTTGACCACGTCGGCGAGGTAGTCGGGCTCGGTGCGGGTCGCGTCCATGGGCGAGTACTCGACGTCCTCCTGGAAGGACCTGGCGAGCCGGGTCATGGCGACCGATCGCTCGTACACCTCCTTCTGGGTCATCCGCAGCTGGCCCTCGCGGTGGATCGGCGAGGTGCCGATGAAGACGTGGATCCGCGCCCGCTTGGCCGGGGCCAGGGCGGCGGCGCAGGCCCGCACGTCGTCCTCGAAGCAGCGGCTCAGGCCGGCGATCACCGGGCCCTCGACCTGCTCGGCGATGGCCTTGACGGCGGCGAAGTCGCCGGGGGAGCTGTAGGGGAAGCCGGCCTCGATGACGTCGACCCGGAGCCGGGCCAGCTGGCGGGCGATGGCCAGCTTGTCCTCGGCGGTCAGCGAGACGCCCGGTGACTGCTCGCCGTCGCGGAGGGTGGTGTCGAGGATGGCGAGCGGCGCCGGGTGCTCCGGCGCCTGGCGCGCGAAGAGGGGGTTGCCGAGGCTGACGGGATCGCCGCCGCCTCTTCCGCTCGATCCTTCCCCTCCGCGTACGCCGCCTCCCCCCTCGTCGGATCCGCTCGTGCCTGCGCTCATGCCTCTGTCCTCTCCGGTACGGCGGGATCGCCGTCCGATGCGGTCACCTGCTCCATGCCCGGCGCGGTCTTGGCTCCCAGCCAGCTCATCTTGGAGCGGAGCTGAGCGCCGACCTTCTCGACCGGGTGATGGCGATCCTCGTCGCGGTACTCCAGGAAGTTGGGCAGGCCGAGGTCGTTCTCCTCGATCCAGCGCCGGGCGAAGCTGCCGTCCTGGATGTCCTTGAGCAGGGCGCGCATCGCCTGGCGGCTGCTCTCGTTGACGACCTTGGGCCCGCTCACGTAGTCGCCGTACTCGGCGGTGTCGCTCACCGAGTAGCGCATGTAGGAGAGCCCGCCCTGGTACATGAGGTCGACGATCAGCTTCAGCTCGTGCATGACCTCGAAGTAGGCGAGCTCGGGCTGGTAGCCGGCCTCCACCAGGGTCTCGAAGCCGGCCTTGACCAGCGAGGAGACCCCGCCGCAGAGCACCGCCTGCTCGCCGAAGAGGTCGGTCTCGGTCTCCTCGGCGAAGGTGGTCTCCAGCACCCCGGCGCGGGTGCCGCCGATGCCCCGCGCGTAGGCCAGGGTGCGGGCCCGGGCCGTGCCGGTCGCGTCCTGGTGCACCGCGAAGAGGCAGGGGACGCCCTGGCCGTCGATGTAGGTGCGCCGGACCAGGTGGCCGGGCCCCTTGGGCGCCACCATGCTGACGTCCACCCCGCTGGGGGGCTGGATCAGCCCGTAGCGGATGTTGAAGCCGTGGGCGAACATCAGCATGTCGCCGGGCTTCAGGTGGGGGGCGATGGCGCTGTCGTAGAGGTCGCGCTGGCGGGTGTCAGGGATCAGGACCATGACTACCTCGCTCTCGGCGCAGGCGTCGGCGGGGGTGAGCACGCGCAGCCCCTCGGCGGCGGCCGCCTCCCGGCTCTTGCTGGTCTCGGGCAGCCCGACCCGGACGTCGAAGCCGGAGTCGCGCAGGTTGAGGGCGTGGGCGTGGCCCTGCGAGCCGTAGCCGAGGATGGCGATCCTCTGCCCCTGCAGGGCCGCCGGGTCGGCGTCGGCGTCGTAGTACATGCGGGCGGTCATGGTGAGACTTGTCCTCCGGGTTCCTCGGAAGCGGCCGCCGGCACCGGGCGCGGGCCGGTGGGCGTGATCACGGCGTGGATTCTGGCTCGCACTAGATGTCCCCTGTCGTGTCGGCGGTGATGCCCGCGCCGGCGGTCCCCGCTCCCACCCTCAACCCCCCGGGTGCCTCGCCAGTCAGGTCGAGGTCTCCCAGGCTGATCCCGGCCTGGTCGCCCCGGACCAGGGCGACCGCGCCGCTGCGGGCCACCTCCTTGATCCCGTAGGGGCGCATCAGATCGACGAAGTTGTCGACCTTCTCGGTGGTGCCCGTGATCTCGATGATCATCGAGCTGGAGGCGATGTCCACGATCCGGCCCAGGAAGACCGCGACCACGTCGAGGATCTCGGAGCGCTGATCGGGCGGCGCGTGCATCCGGATCAGCAGCAGCTCATGAGAGACCTTGCGCGCCTCGGTGATGTCGTCGATGGTGATCACATCGATCAGCTTGCTCAGCTGCTTGGTGGCCTGCTCCGCCTGCTGGCGGCCGACATGGACGGCAATGGTCATCCTGGAGACCGTTTCGTCCTCGGTCGGCCCGACCGAGAGGGAGTCGATGTTGAAGCCGCGGCGGCGGATCATCGAGGCGACCCGGTTGAGCACGCCGGGCCGGTTCTCGACGAGGACGGAGAGGAGGCGGCTGGGGTTCATCAGCTGGCCTCCACGAAGTCGAGCATCCCCTTGCCGAGGGGGACGATGGGGTAGACGTTGGCGCGGGGGTCGATGTCGAAGGCGAGCAGCACGGGGCCGCGGTGGGCGAGCGCCTCGTCTAGCATGGGGGCGACGTCCTCGCGGCGGTCCGTCCGGAGGGCCTTCATCCCGAAGGCCTCACCGAGCTTGACGTAGTCGGGGGTGCAGCTGAGCTGGACAGCGCTCTGCACGCCGTCGTAGAAGTCGTCCTGGAACTGGCGGACCATCCCCAGCGAGTTGTTGTTGAGGATGATGACCTTGACGTCGATCTGGTTCTCGACCATGGTGGCCATCTCCTGCACGTTCATCAGGAAGCCGCCGTCGCCGGTGACGCAGAAGACGGTGCGGTCGGGGTTGCTGAGCTTGACCCCCATGGAGGCGGGAAAGGCGTAGCCCATGGTGCCCATGCCCCCGGAGTTCAGGAAGCGCCCGGGCTTGGCGTAGTTGAACCAGAGCGCCGACCAGATCTGGTTGTTGCCGACGTCCGCGACCACGATCGCCTCGTCGTGGCAGCGGGCGTACATCTCCTCCAGCACCTCCTGGGGCTGCAGGAAGCCCTCGCGCTTGACGTAGCGGACGGGGTGCTCCTCCTTCCACTGGTCGATCTGGGTCAGCCATTCGTGCTCGCGCTTGGGCTCAACCATGGGGAGGAGCTGACCGAGGGCGGTCTTGGCGTCGGCGACCACCGAGACGTGGGGCACGACGCTCTTGCCGATCTCGGCGGGGTCGATGTCGATGTGGATCAGGTGCTCGACGCGGGGCGCGAAGGAGTCCAGCCGGGTGGTCACCCGGTCGTCGCAGCGCATCCCCACCATCATCAGCACGTCCGCGTCGCAGACCGCCTTGTTGGTGTAGCCGGCGCCCATGAAGCCGACCATCTGGAGCGCCATCGGGTCCTGGACCGGGAAGGCCCCGGTGCCGAGCAGGGTCCAACCGACCGGGATGTGGGCCTTGTGGGCCAGCTCCAGCACCTCCTCCTCGGCTCCGGAGATGAGCACGCCGCGTCCGATCAGCATCACCGGTCGCTTCGCCTGCTTGATGAGCTCAGCGATGCGTGCGAGCTTGGCGGGGTCAGGCGCCGGCGGTGCCGGGTAGGAGCGCAGCCGAACCGGCTCCTCGGGGTAGTTGAACTCGGTGACAGCCGCCTGGAGGTCCTTGGGGAAGTCGATGACCACTGGTCCGGGGCGGCCGGAGCGGGCGACGTGGAAAGCCTCCTTGATGGTGGGGGCGATGTCCTCGACCCGGGTCACCAGGTAGGAGTGCTTGACCACCGACATGGTGGAGCCGATGACGTCCGACTCCTGGAAGCTGTCGGTGCCGATGGCGGCGACCGGCACCTGGCCGGTGATGGCGACCACCGGGACCGAGTCGGCGTAGGCGGTACCCAGTCCGGTGACCAGGTTGAGGGCTCCGGGGCCACTGGTGGCGAAGCACACCCCCACCGCATCGCGCCGGCTCCGGGCGTAGCCGTCAGCCGCGTGGGCGGCGCCCTGCTCGTGGCGGACCAGGATGTGGCGCAGCTGCGGGTAGGAGGGCAGCCAGCGGTAGATGAAGAGGTTGGCCCCACCGGGGTAGCCGAAGATGGTGTCGACCCCCTCGCGGATCAGGGACTCGAGGCAGATCTGGGCACCGGTCAGGCGGCGTGCGGCGGAGCCGTCCCGGCTCTCCGGCGGCGGTGCCGAAGCGGCGGCGGTCAGCGGCTTGGCCTCGATCACTGGAAGGCCCGCTGCATGGCCTGGAGGACGAAGTCGGCGCCGGGGTCGTCGCGGCGCGCCCGGGCCTGCCGCGCCGCTACGGTGCCGGCCATCCGGACGAGGCGCGCGTCCCTGCCGACGCCCCCGGCCGGGGAGGTCGCACGGTCGCGATGAGAGTTCGCCGCGAGCAGGCCCCACCGCGAGCCGACGTCGCGCCGGCGCGCGTCAGACCCCCGGCCGTGCCGGCGGGGCGCGCCGCCCCGTGGCCGCGGGCTCGGTCCCTGTCCGTTGCTGGTCATCGGCTCTGCCTCCTGCTCGGACCCCGGACACAAAAAGAAGGGGCCCCCTCGTGGGAGGGGGCCCCTTGGCTTGTTCCGGTCTGGTTCTGGTGGCCTACGTGCGCACAAACCCGGCCTGAAGCCTGGAAGCCCCGCTCCTAATCAGGAGCAGGCCCAGCAGCAGTACCAGGACGGCGGCGTAGGTCATCGTGGCCCCGGAGCATACCCCGCGGGCGGTTGCCGCGTCAACCGAGCCACGGTCACGATCGTGATACGCGAGCGGACCGCGGCTTCCGTCTCACAAGGGGGAATCGCCATCCTCGGCCGTGGAGAGGGATCGTTGAGCCCTGTATCCTTGCGACCCATGACCCAGAACGCCCACCCCCGCAAGAGCGCCGTGATGCTCCACGGTCCCGACCGCGCCGCCGCCCGGGCGATGCTCCACGCCATCGGCTTCAGCCGCGAGGACCTGGAGCGGCCGATCATCGGTGTCGGCCACGCGTGGATCGAGACCATGCCGTGCAACTGGAACCACCGGGTCCTCGCCGAGCAGGTGAAGGCTGGCATCCGCGCCGCGGGTGGGACTCCGATGGAGTTCAACACCATCGCGGTGAGCGACGGCGTCTCCATGGGCACCGAGGGGATGAAGGCGTCGCTGATCTCGCGGGAGGTGATCGCCGACTCCATCGAGCTGGTGGCGCGGGGCCACAGCTTCGACGGATTGGTCCTCATCGCCGGCTGTGACAAGACCATCCCGGCCGCCGCCATGGCGCTCTGCCGCATGGACCTGCCGGGTCTCGTCCTCTACGGGGGCACCATCGCCCCGGGCCGGCTCCGCGATCGCGACGACCTCACCGTCCAGGACGTCTTCGAGGCCATCGGCGCCTTCAACG
Organism: Candidatus Dormibacteria bacterium; assembly: GCA_049511615.1. Lineage (GTDB taxonomy): Bacteria > Chloroflexota > Dormibacteria > Aeolococcales > Aeolococcaceae > Changshengia. The sequence continues at coordinate 11,296 of JBEKXW010000022.1, forward strand.
CCGGCAAGATCGACGACACGGAGCTGCGGGCGGTGGAGGAGGCGGCCTGCCCGGGGGCGGGCGCCTGCGGCGGCCAGTACACCGCCAACACCATGAGCGGTGCCCTCGAGTTCCTCGGCCTCAGCCCGGCCGGGGCCAATGGGGTGCCCGCGCTCCACGCCGACAAGGCCGCTGCCGCTGCCGCCGCCGGGCGTCTGGCGGTCAAGCTGGTCGCCGAGGACGTCCGGCCCCGCTCCATCGTCACCCGCGAGGCGCTGGAGAACGCCATCGCCTACTTCTCCGCCACCGGCGGCTCCACCAACGCGGTGCTGCACCTGCTCGCCATCGCCGCCGAGGCCGAGGTGCCGCTGGAGATCGAGGACTTCCAGGCCATCTGCGCGCGGACCCCGATCCTCGCCGACCTCCGCCCGGGGGGACGGTTCGTCGCCACCGACATCCACCGCGCCGGGGGGCTGGCGGTGCTGATGCAGCGCTTGCTCAGCCTCGGCCTGCTCCACGGGGAGGCCCGCAACGTCGAGGGTCGCACCCTGGCGGAGATCGCCGCGGCTGCCCACGAGACCCCGGGACAGGAGGTGTTCCGGCCCGCCGGCAGCCCGGTCCGAGCCCACGGCGGCATCGCCATCCTGCGCGGCAACCTGGCCTCGGGGGGCTGCGTGATCAAGCTCGCCGGCCACGACAAGACCACCCACCGCGGGCCCGCGCGGGTCTTCGACTCGGAGAACGAGGCATTCGCCGGGGTTCGGGAGGGGAAGGTCCAGGCTGGCGATGTGGTGGTCATTCGCTACGAGGGGCCGGTCGGCGGCCCGGGGATGCAGGAGATGCTCTCGGTGACCGGGGCGCTGGCGGGCGCCGGCCTCGACGACTCCGTCGCGCTGGTGACCGACGGCCGCTTCTCCGGCGCCACCCACGGCTTCATGGTCGCCCACGTCGTCCCCGAGGCCGCCCTCGGCGGACCGCTGGCGGCGCTGCGAGACGGTGACATGGTGCGCATCGACGTGGGAGCGCGGGAGCTCTCCGTCGAGCTGTCCGAGACCGAGATCGCCGCCCGGCTGCGCGGCTGGCAGCCACCGCGGCCCCGTTACCGGACCGGCGCCTTCGCCAAGTACGCCGCCAGCGTCGCCTCGGCGAGCCAGGGTGCGATCACCCGACCGGTGGGCGGTGCGGTGGTGGAGGCGAGGCGGGCCTGATCCCGCACCTCGGCAGCCAGCTCCTCGCCGGCATCCGTCCGGCCTGACGGCGGGGCCGCGCAGGCCTGTTCGGGCGAGGCCGGCCTGGCCGGCGCGCTATCGTGTCAGCGCATCCGAAACCTTGTGTGGGGGCGGCAGGTCATGACCAGGCAAGCCAGCTCCCCGTCGACGAGGGACAAAGGCGTTCCGGTCGCGCCGCCGCCGCCGCCGTGGTGGCGCCACTACCTCTGGCTCATCGCCTTGGGGATCTTCATACTCCTGTTCTACGTCCTGCCGGCGGCGCAGAGCGCGACCCAGGTCACGCTCAACTACTCGCAGTTCCTGAGCGACGTCTCCGCGCACAAGGTCAAGACGGTCACCATCAACACGGATGGGAGCGCCACCGGCAACCTCGCCAACGGCGACCAGTACACCACGGCGATCCCGCCACAGGCCGGGCAGCCCCTCATCGACGAGCTGGCCAAGGACGGCGTTCAGATCACGGCGGGGACCTCGAGCTCCTTGGGTTCCGACATCCTGACGTGGGTCTTGCTCCTGGGCCCCTTCCTCATCATCGGCTGGCTGTGGTGGCGTATCTCCAAGCACGCTGGCGAGGGCATGCAGGGAGCGCTCGGGATCGGCCGGTCCAAGGCGACCGTGTTCGACGAGGAACGGCCCCAGACCACCTTCGCCGATGTGGCCGGGTACGAGGGTGCCAAGCTGGAGATCCGCGAGGTCGTCGACTTCCTCCAGCGCCCCGAGCGGTACGCCAGAGCTGGCGCGATGGCACCGCGGGGCATCCTGATGGTCGGGCCCCCTGGCACCGGCAAGACCCTGCTCGCCCGGGCGGTGGCAGGTGAGGCGAACGTCCCCTTCTTCTCGGTCACCGGGTCGAGCTTCGTCGAGATGTTCGTCGGCGTCGGGGCGGCACGGGTTCGAGACCTGTTTCAGGAGGCACGCAAACGAGCACCGGCGATCATCTTCGTGGACGAGATCGACGCCATCGGCCAGCGCCGGGGCGGCACGGGTACGACCGTGGCCAACGACGAGCGAGAGCAGACCCTCAACCAACTGCTCGCCGAGATGGACGGCTTCGATCCCGCCACCGGGGTCGTCGTCCTCGCCGCCACCAACCGGCCGGAGATCCTCGACCCGGCGCTGCTCAGGCCGGGTCGGTTCGACCGGCAGGTCACCGTCCCGCTGCCCAATCTGCGTGAACGCCTGGCGATACTGCAGGTCCACTGCAGAGGCAAGCTGCTCGATCAAGGCCTGAGCTTGGAGGTGGTGGCCAGGGGGACACCCGGCTTCTCTGGGGCGGACCTGGCTAATCTCGTCAACGAGGCGGCGATCGGCGCGGTGCGGGCGAACCGTGATGTGCTCACCGCCGCGGACTTCGACGAGGCTCGCGACCGCATTATCCTCGGCCGGCGCGAGGGCTCCAACGTCTTGCTTCCCGACGAGCAGCATTCCGTCGCCGTGCACGAAGCCGGCCACGCACTGGTCGCCGTGTACTCGGACAAGGCCGACCCGGTTGCCAAGGTGACCATCCTCCCCGCCGGGCAGTCGCTCGGGGTCACCGAACAGCTCCCCCTCGTCGAACGGCACCTCTACGGTGAGGATTACCTCTACGACACGCTGGCGGTCTTCCTCGGCGGTCGCGCCGGAGAGCTCGTCGTGCTGGGCCAGGGGTCGACGGGCGCCTCCAACGACCTCGCCAGGGCGACCGAGCTGGCCGTCAAGATGGTCCGCGAGTTCGGCCTTTCGTCGGCCATCGGGCCGGTGGGCTATCCGATGGGGGGTTCCGTCTTCCTCGGGGGCGGGGGCCTCGAGTTGTCCAGCCGTCCCTTTGCCGAGCAGACCCAGGCGGCCATCGATGGCGAGGTCTCACGGCTGCTCCTCGAGGCCGAGAAACGTGCCGTCGAGGTGCTGACCGCGCACCGCGACGTGCTCGACAAGCTGGTACAGCTGCTCGTCACCGAGGAGACCGTGGACGGTTCGGAGGTCTACGCGCTGGCCGGCCGCCCCGAGCCCGCAGGTGGTCCGAGCGTGACGATGGCACCCAACCGCGCCGTCGCGGCACCGGGACAACCTCCGCTGGCCACCGACTCGGCCGAGGAGGCAGAGGACGCCGGCCCTCCAGGTGCTCTCCTCAACACGTGAAGGCGGGCGGTTCACTGCCGATGCCACCGCGTTCCCTGCGCACGCGCCGCGAGCGTCGCGTTGCTTTCAGATTGCGTGAGCAGTGGGCGCAGACGGCGCGAATCGATGCCCGCGCCTCACCTCCGGATCCCGAGCTCATCCAGGTGGAGCCGGAGTGCGGCAGGGTCATCGTAGACGCGGAAGGCGCCCGCCGTCTCGAGCTCCTGGCGGCTGTAGCCGCCCGATAGCAGACCCACCCCCAGCGCTCCGGCCCGGCGGGCGGCGAGGACATCCCAGATGCTGTCCCCCACGACGACGGAGTTGGTGATGGCAACGCCCAATCGCTGAGCGGCGGCGAGAAAGAGGTCGGGATCGGGCTTGGCGAAGGGGACCTCGTCGCGGGTGACGACAGGCACAGACGGGGGCACTCCCAGCTTGGCGAGATTGGGCCCTGCGGTCGCCCTGGTGCCGCTGGTGGCGATCGCCCAGAGAACACCCCGCTGGGAGAGTTCGCTGAGCAACTCGACGGCCCCGGGCAGTGGCCGGACATGTGGCGCGAGCTCACGGAAGGCACGGGTGTGGCCCGCCTGCAACGCGGCCACCTGCTCGGCGGAGAAATCTCTGCCCAGCTCCCGCGCGAGGGCGTTCACCAGCAGCCCGTTGCTCATGCCCACACGGCGGTGGATGCGCCAGGTGGAGAGGTCGAGGCCCTCGGCCTCCAGGGCCGTGCGCCAGGCGATCACGTGCTGGTAGACGCTGTCCACCAGGGTGCCGTCCAGATCGAAGAGCAGAGCTGGTTCCTTGCTCGCGTCCAACGCCAGGATGCTAGACCATTGTCAGGGTGACCTCGCCGGGGGCGGGGATCCGGGGCAGGGCGGCAGTGGAGGTCGGGAACGATGAACTCTCGTGTGGCGATCCTGGGCACCGGGCGGATGGGCTCCGCCATCGCCGAGCGCCTCGCCGAAGGCGGCGTTGAGCTCACCCTCTGGAACCGGACCACCGACCGGGCCTCCAAGCTGGCCGAGCGGCTCGGCCTGGGGCCCCCGGCGGCGACGCCCCGGGAGGCCGTTGCGGACGCCGATCTGGTGATCAGCAGCCTGACCGGACCCGAGGCGGTGCGGAGCGCCTATGAGGGTTCCCGCGGGGCCATCGCAGGCGGGCGCGGCCAGGTCTTCGTCGAGATGAGCACTGCCGGCCCGGAGGTGGTGGTCGAGCTGACGCCGCTCCTCGCCACCCGCGGCTCGACGCTCCTCGACGCTCCCATCATGGGTGCGCCCACCGCCGTCCTGCGCGGTGAGGCGGCGGTGCTGGTCGGGGGGGATGCAGCCGGGGTGGAGGCGGCGCTCCCCACGCTGGCGCGTCTGGGTGACGTCCGCCATGTCGGGCCGTCCGGCAGCGGCGCGCGCCTCAAGCTGGCGGCCAACAGCATGCTGGGCGTTGTCACCCTGGCGGCGGCGGAGCTGCAGAGCGCCGGCGAGGCCGCGGGTCTTGGTTCGGAGGACGTCTTCTGGGTGCTGGCGAGGCTCTGCCCGGCCCTCAACGCGCGTCGTGACGGCTATCTTCGAAGCGCCCAGATGCCCACCTTGTTCGCGGTGCGGGACCTCATGAAGGACCTCGACCTGGCGCTGACGCTGTTCCACGCCTCCGGCAGCTCGACGCCGCTGGTCGCAGTCACCCGGGAGCTGATCAATGAGGTCGCGATCGCAGCCGCGGATCTCGACATCAGCGCGGTCACCGGCCGCTATCCGCGACCGGGGGGAAATCTCGCATAGTCCCATCGCCCGATTGGACCGGCCTTCCCGCGGCCAACGGCTGGCGGCCCTGGGCCGCGGGACGGACGGGGAGGCCGGTGGCCAAATGGCCCGGTCGGGATGAATTCGTGACGAAATGTTCGTCACGAATTCCCGGCGACCGGCGATTCGCAAGGGTGGGCGGTGGCTCCGTGGGCGGGGACCTTCCGATAGGCTCCTCGGGTGCGCTGGGATGACTTCACACGGAGTGTCCGGAGCTCGCCCGGCTTGGCGAGGAGCGGCTGAGAGCCCACAGCCGGCCGGCTTCGTGATCTTCAGGGACGCCGGCCACGGCTTCATGGCCGCCCATGTCGTCCCGAGGCCGGTGACCACCGTGTCATGCTTCGCTGCGGCAGCGTAGCGGTGAGGTGACCGGGTGGCAGACGGCGAGCCTGTGGGGGATGACCACGGCACACCACCGTCAGCCCGGCTGAGCCAAGGTTCGAAGTCCGACGACCTGCGTCACCCGGTCAGGCGGCTGCACCGCGTGCTGGCCAGCGGCCGGCAGGGTTCGCTGACCCCACGGCAACGAGCCGAGGGCCTCGAGACCGCGGGCAGCGGCCGCACCCGGGCGGCTGCATCGGGGAGCGGCGAGTCGGGTCCCGCGGGCCGCCGGGGCGCGTTGGGGCCGAAGTCGGGGGCCGAGGCCGCCGATACCCCGCGCGGTGGAGGTGCGGCGGCGAACTCAACAACGCCGCATGGGCGCCCGCGGTGGGCCCTCGTGGCGGTCCTCGGCGTGGCCGCCGCGGTCGCGGCGGCCTCCACCGCGACCGCGCTGATGACGCGCAGCGGGGCTTCCACGGCGCCCGCCCCTACCCCGCCCGTCCCCGGGCCGAGCGTGATCCCGTGGCTGCCGGTGTCGCCATCGGCCACGCCTCTGCCCGGCCAGGTGCTTGGCAACCTCCGGATGTTCACGGCGACGGCGGGCTGGGCGCAGCGGGCCTCGGACGGCGCCATCCTGCACACCACCCAGGGGGTGCGAAGCTGGCTGGTCGCGTCGCCACCGCTCACGGGATGGCAGCTCATCGCCGTCGCCTTCCTCAGCGCTGACGCCGCCCGGGTGCTGAGCACGGCCGCCGCGGGGGACGCAGCTCCCTCTGGGGTGTCCACAGCGCAGGAGGTCGACTGCTGGGCAACTGCCGACGGGGGTGTCAGCTGGACCCGGATGGGCACCTTCGTGGTTCCGGTGTCGCCCGACCCCGAATACGGCAGCCTCGACTTCGTCGACGCGGAGCACGGCTGGTGGTCCCTGATGCCGGGAGGCGTCGGTGAGACGTCGCAGCTCTCCCTCTACCGGACAGTGGACGGCGGTGTGCACTGGAGCGAGGTGGCCCGGGCTCCGGGGATCGCACCGGGAGCGGAAGGCCCGGCCATGGCGACGATTCCGGGCGGCTGCGAGACCAACGGCGCTGTCTTCGTCAACGCCACCACGGGGTGGCTCACCGGCACCTGCGGGGACGCCCAGGACTACCTCTACGTCAGTCACGACGGCGGCGCCACCTGGACCAGTCAGGGCTTGCCCCCGTCCGGGTCCACCGGCATTGCGGTGACGACCTCTCCCCGGTTCAGCTCGCCCTTGGATGGGGTGATGGTCACGGAGGTCGTTGGTTCGATCTTCCCGACCGCGTTCCTCTACGTCACCACGGATGGCGGGAACACCTGGACGGCCCACCCCACCCCGGCCAACGAGGAGCAGTCGGTGGACTTCGTCGACCCAGACGAGGGCTGGCTGCTGATGCTCAATGAGGAGGAGATCCTGAATGGAGTCGGAGAGACGGCGCTCTACGCCACCCACGATGGGGGACGCACCTGGGCGCTGTTGACAGGCAGCGAGCCGCTTGGCACTGGCTTGGGGAGCCTCGCCGGGCTCGATCTGGATTTCCTCACCTCGCAGGATGGCTGGGCGGCGCCGATCCTGGAAGGCCCCGGGATGCCGACCGCCGCTTACGACCTCATCCAGACCAGCGACGGCGGGAGCACCTGGGTCGTGGAAGCTCCCCAGATCAGCTGAGCTGACACCACCACGGAGGCTGCCAGGGTCGCAGCCACAGCCGGTCGGACCACCGAGGCCAGTACGCGTCGGAATGGCAGGCGATCACCTCGATCGCCCCGAAAGTGGGCGTTCACCCCGGGACCCTACGGCTGTGGGTGCGGCCAACCCAGAGCGACAAGACACGCTGAGTATTGGGCGTTCGCATAGGGCCCCGGGACCGCATCTGGAAGGTATGTAAGCGCTTACAAGATCTTGACAAGCGCGTCCCGGATGCCTAGCGTTTGGCGCCCCGAGCGCGCCGATCATAGCGACGGCACAACCGCCGCGGCGCCGCCAGGGGGCGAGGGAGCGATCGGGAAGGCCGGAGGTCGAGGAGAGGCAGGGAGGCAGGAAGGCAGGGAGGGCGCCGGTGCGCCGATTCCCTGCTGGGAGCCTGTCGCCGCACACATTGGACTCGTCCGCTCACAGGGAGGCACGCGACCGATGACTCGTATCCAGGTACCATCGCCGGCTCACCGGGGGGCCCGGCGCGGCAGCGGCCGGTGGGGCCGCCTGTCGGCCCTCGTCCCAGGGGCGTTTCTCATAGGCGGCCTTGTAGGCATCTCGGCGCCCGCCAGCACGGTCCTTGCCGTCCCGCCGTCCCTGTGCGGAACGTACGCGTCCGCCCAATTCGGCCCCGACGTGTGCGTCTTCACGCCTCCCAGCGGGGCGAACGCCGCCACGGAGCTGGCGGCCATCCAGACGGTCGTCAATAACATCGCGGTCCTGCAGGCCCCGCTCTCAGCCCAGTTCAACGACGACGGCTACGCCCTGCTCTTCGAGCCGGGGACCTACGGCTCGTCCACGACGCCGCTCGTGTTCCAGGTGGGGTATTACACCGAGGTGGCAGGACTGGGAGCAGTGCCCCAGGACGTGGTCGTCAACGGCCAGATCGACGTCTTTCCCAACGCCCCGGACTCTGCGCCTGGGCCTGGGAACTGCTATGTCGCGTCGGGCCAAACGTGCTACTGGGCCAACTCGACCGTGAACTTCTGGCGGTCGCTGTCCAACCTCACCCTCAACGTGATGTCGCTTTCGACCACCACGTACGTGCCACCGCTGCTCTCAGAAGAGCCGCCCATCAACGACGGAAACTGCTTCGCAGGCCCCAGTGACACCACTGACTTCTGGTCGGTGTCGCAGGCCACGCCGGTCCGCAGCGTCATCATCAACGGCACCCTCAACTTCCAGTCGTACTGCTCCGAAACGAACTATCAAAGCAACAACTACGGCAGCGGCAGCTACGTCGCCAACAGCGAGATCAACGGCCAGCTCGACTGGTCGGGCAACCAGCAGGGGATAGCCCGCAACAGCGACTTTGAGAGCGCGGCCGGCTACGTCTGGAACTACGTCTACTCCGGTGACGGGTGCCCTCCCGGCTACACCCCTCCCGCCGGCACGGCGTGCTCGCCCACCAAGGACGTCTTTGATGGCCTCTCCAATTCAAGCCAGCCTGGTTACATCGGGGGCGGAACAGACGGGATCAACGGCGTCGACCAGGTGACGGAACTGCAGAACAGCCCCGTGACCCAGGAGGAGCCGTTCCTCTACACCACCTCGTCCGGCTCTTGGGACGCCTTCGTGCCCGCGGTGCAGCAGAATTCGTCGGGCCCGAACTTCCTGAGCGGGACCGAGGCGGGGAGCTCCGTTCCCCTCTCAGACTTCTTCATCGCCAGCCCGACCACGCCGGAATTCCAGATCCAGGGTGCCCTCAACCAGGGCAAGGACCTCGTCCTCACCCCCGGCACCTACGACCTGGACGCCGCCCTCCTGGTCAGCCATTCCAATTCGATCGTCCTGGGCCTCGGCTTCCCCGTGCTTGTCCCGCAACGGGGCAACGCGAGCATGGTCGTGCTTCCCAATAACGGCGTGGCGCTGTCCGGGATGATCTTCGACGCCGGCCCGGTCAACTCGCCCGTCCTGCTCTCCGTCGGCACGCCCGGCCCGGCAGGGTATGGCGCCAGTGACCCCGACCTCATCCAGGACATCTACTTCCGCATCGGCGGGGCCGAGACCACCCCGGTATCGGCCACGATCAGCTTGCTCGACAACGCCGACCACTCGATCATCGACGACGTCTGGGCCTGGCGGGCCGACCACGGCGCCAACCTCTCGGTCACCGGCCCCGAAGGGCAGGTGGGCGCCGGCTGGACCTACAACCAGGGTGCCATCGGGCTCCAGGTCACCGGCGCCAACGTGACCGCTTACGGCCTCGCCATCGAGCACTACCAGAAGAACGAGGTTGTCTGGAGCGGCAACAACGGTACGGCTATCTTCTTCCAGAACGAGTTGCCCTACGACCCGCCCAGCCAGACGGCCTGGGAAGCGTCGTTTATCCAGCCCGGTTATCCCTCCTTCCTGGTGAGCAACAATGTCCAGAGCTTCCACGGGTATGGCATGGGTAGCTACGTCGTGTTCATCTACACCCCTGCCATCCTCTGGGACGCCCTGGCCTACGAGGCTCCCAACGCTCCGGGCGTCGTGTTCACGGACGCCATGGACCTGTTCATCTCCAGCACCTGCTCGGTGAACGGCACCTGCCCGACCCCGGGCCAGTCCGGAGGTCTCGATTCGGTCATCGATGGGGTCGGCGGCTCTGCCACCGATGCCAACCCAACCACGGTCGTGGACGTCGACTCGTACGCGAACGGGGTTGCAACTCTGCCTTGACCTAACGCCCGCCACGCGCCAGCGCTCTCGTGTCGGGAGCGCTGGCTTGCGGGGCGGAGCTCCGTTTGGCCACAAGACCGGGAGGGACTTGCCTCCCGGTCTTGCGCGGATTTGACGCACTAAATCATCGACGGGACGGGTGGCCCGGACACGTCGACCACCCCGGGGACGGTCATACCCGTGGGCGTCGTCAGTTACCCATGACGCGAGCCTAAGACCGAGAACAGTGCCTGCCCACGACACCGAGCAGACCCACTGACGAGACCCAGGAGCGAGAGCCGGGGGCCCAGGCCCCCGGCTCTCTTCTTGGTTGTCCCCGAGCACGTGGTCAGTCTCCCGTGCCCGTCCGACCATGGCTCGCCGAGGCGGCCTAGGCCTTCCCCCCGGGACGGGCGCAGCCGCAGCTGTCGCGCACCATCAGCTCCACGGGGAGCACGACGTCGGGCTGGACATGCGACCGCCCCATGATGGTTGCGTGCAGCAGGTCGAAGGCGGTCTCGCCCATCTCCCGGATCGGCTGGTGCACCGTGGTCAGGGTGGGATGGAGGTGGCGCGCCACCGCGACGTCGTCGAAGCCGGTGACGGCGACGTCCTCGGGCACCCGTATGCCGCGCTGAGCCAGGGCGTGCATCACCCCGAGGGCGGTCTGGTCGTTGGCGCAGACGATCGCCCGCGGCAGCCTGCCGCCGTCGGCGAGCAGGGCCGAGATCACCCTGGCTCCGCCCGCCGCGCTGTAGTCGCCGGTCCACCGCGGCCCGGCCAGGACGCGAGCCGAGGCAACCTTCGCCTCCCGCTCCAGCGCCGCCGCCCGAGCCTGGCTGTCCGGGCTGTCGGCGTGCCCCGAGAGGTAGGCGAGGGTCCGATACCCATGATCGGCGACCAGGTGGCGCACCAGGGCCCGGACTCCGGCGTCATTGTCGCAGCGGACGCTCACCGTCCCCGGGGCGGGCCTCCCCCCCAGGGTGACCACCGGGAGCAGCTCGGCGAGGTGAGCCAGGGCCGTCGCGGAGAGCAGCCGGTCGTGGAGGATGAGCCCATCGGTCTTCCCGGCCAAGGCGGGAAGTCGTGACGGGGCGTCGTCGACGCCCGCCATCGAGATGAGGACGTCGAACCCGGAGCGCTGGGCGGAGGCCTCGATGCCCCGAGTGACGATCTCGTCAAAGAGCGGGCTCTCGGCCTCGTCCTCGAAACCGGCATCCTCGCCGCGGCGGAACACGACGCCCACCACCTCCTTGAAGCCGGCGGACAGCGCTCGGGCAGCACCGTCCCGGACGTAGCTCAGCTCGCGCACCGCCTGCATCACCCGGTCTCGGGTCTCCGACCGCGGATTGCCACTTCGGTTGAGGACGCGGGAGACCGATGCGATGGACAGCCCGGCGTGGCGAGCAACGTCGTAGATGGTGAGAGAAGGCCTGGGTTTCCTCGTCTTCGCTATGTCAGCCGCCCCACCGCTCATCCTGCGCACATCCTAAGCTCTCGCTGAATCGGCGTGGTGATCCCGGCCTACAGGCGCGTGCACGCACGGGCGCCTCGGCGGCGAAAGCAAACGCGGCAGGCGGTGGAGCTGCTCCGCCTGGTACCGCAGCGCGCGTCAGAATCGCGCGGTCGTGGTCCAGCAGACCCGGATGCCGAGACCGGAGCTGCGAGAGCCCTGCTGGTCCGACTGAGCCTCGAGGAGGCCGGGCGCATGGTCGCCGACTTAATCCGCCCGGGGGACGTGGTCCTCGTCCACTGCCGGGCGGGCCTGGAGCGCGCTCCCACGGTGGCCTGCGCCTCGCCGCTCTGCATGGGCTGGTCGCTGGGCGACGCCTATCGGCCTGTCCTCGAACGGCGCCGCAGCGCCGCCCACCGTGGGCCAGCTCGCGGCGTTGGCTGAGCTCGCCGCCCGGATCGACCCGCAGACCCACGTCGGCCACCACTGGCCGACCATTCCAATCGTGGTCCGACGGCCTGAACGGAGCGCCGGTCCAGATCATCCGCCCGCCCATCGCCCACCGGGTCAGCTCGCGAGGTCACGTCAGCTTCCTGGCGGTGACCAGCCAGTGGTGAGGCAGCTCCCGGGCGGTGATGGGGATGACCGGGAGCGGCGAGCGCTCGTAGTCCGCGTCGGAGGCTCCGAGCTGGCTCAGGGTGACCTCCCAGCCCAGCCCCGCCAGGAGCTCGGCCGGGTCGTCCATGGTGCCGATCCATGGGGCGCCGGCGCCGGCCTGCATCTCGAGCCATGAGCGTGTGCTCGGATGGGTGAGCAGCGGGTGGTTGGGGATGTCGAATCCAAGCGCGCTGCCCCTCCACGCCAGCCCCGACACCTGATCGAGCAGGGTTGAGATGGTGTCGACGGGCAGGTAGAAGAGGAATCCTTCGGCGAGCCATGCCGAGGTGGCGCCGGGGTCGAGCCCGGCCTCGACCAGGCGAGCTCGCCAGGAGCCCTCGCCCAGGTCCGCGGAGATCCGGAGGTGGCGCGCGCAGCGCGGGGAGGCTGCGGAACCACGGAGCACCTCCTCCTTGTAGCGGATCACGTCCGGCTGGTCGACCTCGAAGACGGTGGTGTCGGGGGGCCAGCTCAGACGCAGAGCGCGGGTGTCGAGCCCGGCGCCGAGCAGGATCACCTGGGTCACGCCCCCGAGGGTGACGCGGCGCAGGAAGTCGTCGAAGAAACGGGTGCGCACCAGCATCGGCGCGAGCATCGCCAGCGGGCGCACCTCGGCCCATCGTCGGCCAGCCTCTCCCGCCAGCGCCGCCGCCCAGGGATCGTCGAACAGGGCGTCGGGCCGGCCCGTCTCCAGGGCACGGGCGGCCGCCGTCCAGCGAGCGGTCGCGGCGAGGTCATTCACCGCTCGTTTACGTCCTCCATGCTGTTCTCAGATCATCCGCCGGTCCATGGCCCAGCGGGTCAGCTCGTACCGGCTGGAGAGCTGCAGCTTGCGCAGCACCGAGGACACGTGGGTCTCCACCGTCTTGGCGGAGAGATTGAGCCGCACCCCGATCTCCTTGTAGGTGAAGCCCCGGGCGATGTGGCGGAGCACCTCGCGCTCGCGCGGGGTGAGCTGGTCCAGCTCGGGATCGATGCTGGTGGGCAGCTCTCCACGGAACGCGTCCAGGACGAATCCCGCCAACCTTGGCGAGAACACGGCATCCCCGCTGTGCACCCGGCGGATGGCGTCGGCGAGCTCGGTGGGGGAGATGGACTTGGTGACGTAGCCGCGGGCACCGGCGCGGATCACCCCGATCACGTCCTCGGGCGCATCGGAGACCGAGATGCCCAGGAAGCGGGTCGCCCCGGCGCCGCGCCGGGTGATGGCGTCCGCCACCGTGGCCCCTCCGCCGCCGGGGAGGTGGACGTCGAGCAGGACGACGTCGGGCTTCAGCACGACGATCCCGGCCACCGCCTGGTCCACGTCCCCGGCCTCGCCCACGATCTCGAACTCGTCCTCCAGCTCGGCGCGGAGCCCGCTCCGGAAGAGCTGGTGGTCGTCGACGAGGAAGAGGCGCGTTCTCGGGCCGGCGGACTTCACGACCCACTCCGGGGCAGCTCGAGCTGGACCTCAGTGCCCTGGCCGGGCCTGCTGGTGATGGTGGCCAAGCCGCCGTGGCGGCGCATCCTCCCGATCACCGACTGGGCGATGCCGCGGCGATCGGTGGGCACCGCATCGACGTCGAATCCCTTGCCGTCGTCGCGCACGTAGGCGGTGATCCCGTCGGTGTCGGCCTCGACGTAGATGGACACGTGCGCCGCCCCGGAGTGGCGGGCGGCGTTGATCGCCGCCTCCTGGCAGGCGAGCAGCAGCGCCTCGACGTGCTGGGTCACCGGAGCGTCGCCCACCACCACAGTGTCGACGGTCACGTGGTGGAGCTGCTCGACCCGGGAGGCCAGCGCGTCCACCGCCCCGCGAAGGTCCTGCTGGGCCGACGGCGTGGGCCGGTGGTCGAGCCAGGCTCGGAGCTCGCGCTCCTGCCGCCTGGCCAGCGCGGCGACGTCCGCGGGGTCCGCGCTCCGCTGGATCAGGGCCAGGGTGTGGAGCACCGAGTCGTGGAGGTGGGCGGCGATCTCCGCCCGCTCCTCGGAGCGGATCCGCTGGCGTCGCTCCTCGCTGGCGTCGCGCGCGAGGCGGAGGATCCAGGGACCGAGGATCAGGCCCAGCCCGGCTGCGGTCACCAGCACCGCGAGCAGCACGGTTCGCGCCGAGGCCAGGGCCCGGTTGGCGACCAGGAAGATGGTCATGCCGGCGGCGAGGAGCACCCCGCCGCCGGCGACCCGGAGCGGTGAGATCCAGCCCCCGAAGACGCTGGCCACCGGGTTGCCGGGGAGGCGCTCGCTGAAGCGGGCCCAGCGACGCCGGTCGCTCTCATCGCTGCGCGCCCAGATCAGGGCGGAACCCGCGGCCGCCAGGGCGACCGGAAAAGCCAGAGCGTCACCGAACCAGATGCCGAGGGAGCGGAAGATCAGCATGCCGCCGGCGACGATGCAGGCCACCGCGGCGATCTGACGGTTGCGGGGGCGCTGCTGGACCGCCTGAGCGGGGAGCGCGGTGTCCGGCTCGGTGCTCAGAGCCCAGAGGGCCAGGTAGAGGACGATGCCGGTGCCGCCCGCGGCGGTGAGCACGGCGAGACTGAGCCGGACCAGCAGCGGGTCGATGCCCAGGGACTCGGCCAGCCCCCCGGCGGTGCCCGAGAGCACGCGGTCACGCCGGCTGCGGACCAGGAAGCGGTAGCGGCGCGGCCCCGACGGGCTGGCGCCGTCGCGGGTTCCGGTCGCACCGGGGGAATCGTGCGTGGCGGAGGTCGAGCTCACCGGGTCAAGCGTGACACGGCGCCGGGGGTCGTGATATCGGGTGCTCCCCTGAGAGATCCCTGGCGCGCTCGGGGATTCTCCAGGGAGTCCCCGGATGGCGCTTCGGTACCGGGGAGGTCCACATTGGGTGGGCGACCGAGAGGGCCCGCAACGGCGACAACACCGCCGGGACCCATCCGTGGAAGGCCGCGAGATCCAGGAGATCGACGATGGAGCAGACCCCCGGCCAGCAGGACCCCGCCGCGTCCGGCTCGCCACCCGCAGAGGAGCCCTCCGGCGAGCCCCAGCCCTCCCATGCCGCGGCTCCGCCACCCGGCGGCTCGCCGCCCCCTCCCGGGTGGGAGCCGCCATCCGGCGGGTTCACTCCGCCGCCACCGTGGGGGACGGTGCCGCCGCCCGGAGGGGCGCCAACGCCACCGCCCTACCGCCGCCTCTACCGCCTTCGCCACGACCGGGTCGTCGCCGGGGTCGCCTCCGGGCTGGCCGCCCACATGGAGGTGGACCCCGTCTGGATCCGGCTCGCCTTCGTGGTCCTCACCTTCATCGGCGGGCTCGGGATCCTCCTCTACATCGTCGGCTGGGTGGTGATGCCGGCGGTCGACGCCATCCCCCCCGGCGGGTCGATGCCCGGACCCCCCTACCGCCGCCTCTACCGCCTCCGCCGCGACCGGGTCGTCGCCGGGGTCGCCTCCGGGCTGGCCGCCCACATGGAGGTGGACCCCACCTGGGTCCGGCTCGCCTTCGTGGTCCTCGCCTTCTGCGGCGGCATCGGGGTGATCCTCTACATCGCCGGATGGGTGCTGGTGCCGGCTGCCGACGGCATCCCCCCGTATGGGGTGGCGCCGCCTCCCCGTGCCGGGCGCGGGCCCGGCGCCGACCTGCGCATCGTCGCCGGTGCCTTCTTCCTGATCATCGCCGTGCTCGTCCTGGCCGGCAACTTCGCCTTCTACGACTCCGGGTTGGTGTGGGGCGTGGCCCTGGTGGTCATCGGCGTGCTCTTCCTGGTCGGGGACTCCTGGCCCGCGGGGCACCCGGCCGTCCCACCCGCCACGCCGTTCGAGCCCGCCTCTCCCGCCGGGTTCGCGCCGCCGGCGCCCGGCTCGGGGCCGGTGCCCGCCGCCTACTCCCCGCCGCTCCCGGTGGACCAGCTGCACACGGCTCCCTCCGGCTACTCCTACACGGCGCCCGCCTACACCCCATCCTCGTACCGCTTCTACACGCCCCAGCCGGCCTACCCTCCGGCCGCCTACGGAACGCCGGCCGCGTGGTCGGGAACGGCGGTCAACTCCAGCGGCATCCGTCTCGGCGTGTTTGGCCTCGCGGCGATGATCCTGGCCATCGGGGTCGCCCTCATCCTGGAGAGCGCCGGGGCCATCCACCTCACCGTGGCGATCGGCTTCGGCATCGTCTTCGTGGTGCTCGGGCTCACCCTGGTCGCCGGGGCGCGGTTCGGGCGCTCCCCGCTGCTCATCTGCCTCGGCATCTGCCTCCTGCCGTTCGCTGCGGCGGCGGTGCTCGTTCCGGAACCGCTCTCCGGGGGCGTGGGCAATGTGAGCTACGCGCCGCCAACCCTCACCTCGGTGCAGCCCACGTACCGGCTGATCGCCGGCCAGATGGTCGTCGACCTGAGCGGGGTGGACCTCGGCGGCCGGAGCGTTGCCGTCACCTCCAGCGTGGCCTTCGGCCACCTGGTCGTCGTCGTCCCGGCGGACACCACCGTGGACCTCACGAGCAGGCTGGGCGCGGGGGAGGTGAACCTGCTCGGGCGCACCGACTCCGGGGTGCAGATCTCCTCCCACTTCGACGAGGCCATCGGGACGTCACCGACCGGCACGCTCACCCTGAGCGTGGCCGTCGGCTGCGGCCAGCTCACCGTCGAGACCGGCGGCGCCGACGCGCAGACCCGGGCCGGCGGGGGTGGGCCCGCGCGGGTGACGGCGTCTGCGGCTCGTCGCCCCGTGGCGGGGGGACGCTGATGCCCGGCCGTCGAACCAGCTGGGTGTCCGTCGCCTTCGGCCTGATCTTCACCGGCGTCGGCGCCCTCCTGCTCACCAACGGCGCGGACCTCAGCACCCGGCTCCACTGGGCGGGGCCGATCTTCCTCGTCGTGGTCGCCCTGTGTCTGATCGCCTCGGCCCTGGGCGGTCGGAGCCGGCCGGTCGCCGGAGCCCCCTTCGTCGCCCCATCCGTCCCGGTGCAAGGCCCCGGGGGGAGCCCCGTCGGAGGCTCAGCCCAGGGCGCCGGGCAACCGTCCTGGCGGCCGGACGCCGGAGAGCAGGGAGAGCTGGACGCCCTTCACGGCGATCGCGACCCGGCCCCCCAGGTCCCGCACGACGACACGGAGCTGCCGGCCTGATCCGCTCGCGGTCACCCGGATCCTGGTACGATCCCTCTCGATGTTCGCGATCGCGTCGCGGTTCTACTTTTACTTTGAGTACGCCACATCGGCCCCAGGGCCGGTGCGGGTGCTGCTGAGCAAGTAGTCCTGCGCCGAGATCCGGGTGGCCGAGAGGCCGATCCGGATCACAGCGAACCGGGCCGGTCCTCACAAGACAGCTGGAGGAACCGATGCTCACCGACCTGCTCAAACCGATAACCTCGTCCCCCGATCGGCGCCGCGTGTCCATCGGCGACGTGGTGTTCGGCGGACCGGCGGTCCCGGTCATCGCCGGGCCCTGCGCCGTGGAGCCCGGCTACATCAGCCACGCCCTGGCCATGCGCGATGCCGGGGCGTCGGTGCTCCGGGGCAGCATCTACAAGCCCCGCACCCGGCCGGACGCCTTCCAGGGCATGGGGGAGGAGGGCTTGGTCCTGGTCGAGAAGGCACGCTCCCTGACCGGCAAGCCGGTCCTCGTCGAGCCCCTGTCGGTGGAGCACGTGGAGATGCTGACCGGCCACGTCGACGCCTTCATGATCGGCGCGCGCTCGATGCAGAACACCCCCCTGCTGCGCGCCGCGGGTCGCTCCGGCCTTCCGGTTGTGCTGAAGCGGGGAATGGCCGCGACCTATGACGAATGGCTCGCCGCCGCCGAGTACGTGCTGGCCGAGGACAACCCCCGGGTGATCCTCTGCGAGCGGGGCATCCGCACCTTCGAGACCGCCACCCGGAACACCCTGGACGTCTCGGCCGTGCCGGTGCTGCGGGAGCGCACCCCGCTCCCGGTGATCGTCGATCCGAGCCATGCCGCCGGCCGCGCCGACTGGGTCCCCGCGCTGGCGCTGGCGGCCGTCGCCGCCGGGGCCGACGGGCTGCTCATCGAGTCGCACACCGTGCCCGCCGAGTCGTGGAGCGACGCCGCCCAGGCGATCACCCCGGAGACGCTGGAGGCGATCATCGCCGCGGCGGCGGTGCTGGCGCCCATGCTGCGCGGTCACCAGGCAACCGAGCTCGCCGAGCACCGCCAGATCATCGATTCGCTGGATCAGGCCCTCTCAGCGGTGCTGCAGAGCCGTGCCGCGGCGGTCGACGCCGTCCAGCGGGACAAGCGCCGGACCGGTCTGGCCGTTCGCGACCGCGTCCGCGAGCGGGAGGTGATCACCCACGTCGCCAGCCGGGTCCCCCGGCTCTCCGCCGATGCGGTGGGGCGGGTGATGACCGCGGTCATCGACGGCTGCGTCGAGGCTTCCGAGCGGTCGGCCGCGGGTGAGCTGGAGGCGCGGATGGTCCCCGGCTGAGCGGGCCCCGGCGTCCGGCGGCCGGCAGCGCGCGGCGGCGGGCGGAAGCCGGCTCAGCCCTCGCCGGGCGCCTGCGTCAGTCGCTGTCCGCCATCCGCTCCGTCCGGCACCTGCGCCAGGCCGATGAAGAGCGCCTGCTGAGCGCGTACCCAGACCAGCTCGGCGCGCTCTGGGGGGACGACCCAGCCGAGCAGCTCGAGGGCGGTGAGCCCGTGGATCAGGCTGAAGAAGGCGGTGGCGAGGTCCAGCGCGTTGCCGCTCAGCAGGCCGGCGTCGACGCAGCGGCCGAGCGCCTCGACCAGCGCCGCGAACGTGCCCATGGCCATCACCCGGTCCTCCTCCCCCGGCTGGAACTGGGGGAAGGGCTGGCCGAACATCAGGTCGTAGAGGTGCGGGTTGGCCCGGGCGTTGGCACGGTAGGCGGCACCGAGGGCGGCGAGGTCCGCCCAGGGGTTGTCGGTGCGTTCCAGCGCCGCGATGCGCTCGGCAAAGCGCCGGAAGCCCTCCCGGAACATCTCCTCGACCAGCCCCCACTTGTCGCCGAAGAGGCTGTAGACGGCGGAGGCGGAGGTGCCCGCACGCTCGGCGAGGCGGCGGACGGTCAGGGCGGCGGGTCCCTCCTCGGCGAGCAGACGCCCGCCCTCGTCGAGCAGGCGGAGCCGGAGCTTCTCGTCGTGGGTTCGAGGACGTGCCACTTGACGGAGTATATCCGAACGTGGTTCTATTACGCCGTTTCAGATCAACGTTCTGAAACTCAGCTCCGAGGAGGTGCCCATGGCTGCCCTGGCGTCCGCCGGTCGACCGTCCAGCGGTCCACCCCCTATGCTTGCGCCGAGCCGATGCCGGCCGGATGGCGGTCTGAGAGGAGAGATGGCAGACATCGACGTTGAGGGCCTGGTCAAGCGCTACGGCGCCGTGGTCGCGGTCGACGGCCTGACCTTCGCCGTGGAGAAGGGCGAGGTCTTCGGCATGCTCGGCCCCAACGGGGCGGGGAAGACGACGACCCTGGAGATCATCGAGGGGCTGCGGACCCCGGACGCCGGCAGCGTCCACGTGCTCGGCACCGACGTCCTCGCCCACCCCAGCACGGTCAAGGAGCGGATCGGGGTCCAGCTCCAGGCGACCGCGCTGCCCGAGTTCACCAGGGTCCGCGAGGCGGTGGAGCTGTTCGGAGCCCTCTACCGGCGATCGCGGCCCACCGCCGAGGTGATGGAAGAATTCAACCTCGAAGAGAAGGCGGAGGCCTACACCACCGACCTGAGCGGGGGCCAGATGCAGCGTCTGAGCATCGCCCTGGCCCTGATCAACGACCCGGACCTCGTCTTCCTGGACGAGCCCACCACCGGTCTCGACCCGCAGGCCCGGCTCAACATCTGGACGGTGATCGAGGGGATCCGCAAGCGCGGCAAGACGGTGGTGCTGACCACCCACTACATGGAGGAGGCGGAGCGCCTCTGCGACCGCGTCGCGGTCATCGATCGGGGCCGGATCGTCGCTCTCGACACCCCGCCCCACCTGATCGCGCAGCACGCGGTCGGGACCACCATCGAGTTCGAGCCCGTGCTCGGCCTCGACCCCCAGAGCCTCCGGAGCGTGCTCGGGGTGGAGCGCGTGGTGGCGGACGGCCGGGTGAGCATCACCACCCGCAACCCCGAGGCGCTTCTCCACGCCCTGCTCGACCCGACGGCTCCGTGGGCCTCCACCGGGGACGCGGCCGATGGCGAGCGGGAGGGGGCGATCCGCGACCTCATGGTTCGTCACGGCACCCTCGAGGACGTCTTCCTCAGCCTGACCGGCCGGAGCCTCCGGGAATGAAAGCCTTCCGCGCTCTGACGCTCAACCGGGTGCGTGCCTCGGTGCGCGACCGGACGGCGCTGATCTTCACCCTCGGGCTGGCCGTCCTGTTCATGGTCATCTTCGGCCTGCTGTTCGGCGGCAACGGGCTCTCCGTCAGCCTGGACGCCGTGAACAACGACAACACCGCGGTCTCGGCCAGCTACCTCAAGGCGCTGGGCGGCGTGAACGGGGTCACCGTCCATTCCACGAGCCACTCCACCGCGTTCGCGGACCTCAAGGACGACTCGGTCGCCGCGGTCCTGGTGATCCCCAAGGGCTTCGGGTCGGCCGTGCTTGGCCAGGGGCCGCCTCAGCAGGTGGCGATCTACCAGGCCGCCGGCGGGTCCTCGTCGTCGGCCATCGCCGACGCCGTGGTCGCCAACGTGACAGCCCGCACCGCCGGTCTCGGACACCTGAACGTGACCCTCGGCACCCCGCAGTCGGCGGACGTCAACCAGGTCACCGAGATGGACTACATGCTGCCCTCGATGATCGCTTACATCATCCTGTTCTCCGGGGTCAACTACGTCGCCATCGGCCTGGTCGAGATGCGCGTGAAGCAGATCCTGCGACGCTTCCGTGCCACCCCGGTGCGATCCGGCACCATCCTGAGCGCCCAGGTGGTGGGTGGTGGCCTCACCGTGCTGCTCCAGATCGTGGTCCTGGTGGCGCTGGGGATCTGGGTCTTCGGTGCCAAGAACTACGGCAGCTGGCTGCTGCTCATACCTCCGATCGTGCTCGGGACGGCGGCCTTCGTGGGCATCGGCTTCCTCATCACCAGCATCTCCCGGACCAGCGAGTCGGCCCGCGCGCTGGCGGCGATGGTCACCTTCCCGCTGATGTTCCTGAGCGGGCTCTTCTTCCCCATGAGCTCGCTGCCCGCGGTGGTGCAGACGATCGCGCGCATCCTCCCGCTGGCCTGGGCGAGCGACGCCCTGCACCAGGTCATGAATGACGCGGCGGGGTTCAGCGCCATCACCACCGACTGCCTGGTGATGCTGGCCTGGGCCGTGGTCACCATCTCGATCGCCACCTGGCGCTTCCGCTGGGATTGAGTCGATCCGGAGGCACCGGGCTGGGCTCTCGCGTGCTGGCCGGCGAAGGCCGGCGGGTCCGCGCCATAATCCCGGTCACACCTGAATAGCGCCCCGGGTGACGGGAAGCCGGTGAGAGTCCGGCGCTGTCGCGCAACTGTGAGCGGGAAGTCGAGGTCAGCGTGCCACTGCGAGACGCGTGTCTCGTGGGAAGGCGACCGACGACGATGATCCGCAAGTCAGGAGACCGACCCGAGGCGGGACTCCACCCCCGCGCGTGACGGGAGGACGGCCTCATGGCGGCGAGGATGCCTTCGGCGAGGTGGAGACCGATCGCCGCCTGGGGAGCATGGGATGTCGGGATCCCGCAGGTTCACCGCGCTGGCGGTGGCAGCCGTCCTGGTTGGTGGGTGCACGCTGCTCGGCGCGCAGCGGGCTCAGGTGGTGAGGGCGGAGGAGGATCCCGCCTCGCGCGCACTTGCCTATCTGCAGACGCAGCAGGGGACGGACGGGTCGATCCCGGAGCCGGGTGGCGGCTACGCGGACAGCGAGCTGTACGCGATCGCGGCGGCGGCCGACGGCTTCGACCCCAATGTGCTCACGGCGCCGTCGGGGACGACCTCGGTGATGACCTACCTGGCGGAGAACGCCGCCGGCGCCTGCGCTGACCCGGGCGCGTGCGGCGAGCTGATCCAGGCGGTGGTGGCCGCCGGGGGCGATCCCACCAGCTTCGGGGGCCAGGACCTGCTGACCATGCTGGAGGCCGGCTACGACCCGGCCACCGGTGAGTACGGCGACGGCGAGGCCTTCACCCAGGCGCTCGCCATCCAGGGACTGGTGGCAGCCGGCGCCCCGGTGCCCGTCGCCGCCACCCAGTTCCTGAAGAGCGCCCAGGACAGTGACGGCGGCTGGGACTACGAGGACGTGAGGGACGACACCACCAACCCGTACGACACCAGCGACACCAACTCAACGTCGATGGTGCTGATGGCGCTGGACGCCGCCGGGGACCACGGCCGCGACGCCACCGCCCTGGCCTGGCTGGTCACCCAGCAGGACACCGACGGCGGCTTCCCCTACCAGGCCGGGTACGGGAGCGACCCGGATTCGACGGCGCTGGTGGTGCAGGCGATCGTCGCCACCGGGGGTGACCCGTTCGCCGCCGCCTGGACCATGGGCGGCGTCACCCCGCTCGGCTACCTGGAGGAGACCCAGGACCCGGACGGGGGCTACACCTTCCCCGGCAACGCGGCCCCTGATCCCTTCACCACCAGCCAGGTCCCACTCGCGCTGCTCCTGCAGCCCTATCCGATCCACGCCACCTTCAGCACGGGATTCACGCCGGCCCAGGAGGACCGGTCGATCCTGGACTCCCTGCTCTATCTGCAGACGCAGCAGGGGACGGACGGGTCGATCCCGGAGCCGGGTGGCGGCTACGCGGACAGCGAGCTGTACGCGATCGCGGCGGCGGCCGACGGCTTCGACCCCAATGTGCTCACGGCGCCGTCGGGGACGACCTCGGTGATGACCTACCTGGCGGAGAACGCCGCCGGCGCCTGCGCTGACCCGGGCGCGTGCGGCGAGCTGATCCAGGCGGTGGTGGCCGCCGGGGGCGATCCCACCAGCTTCGGGGGCCAGGACCTGCTGACCATGCTGGAGGCCGGCTACGACCCGGCCACCGGTGAGTACGGCGACGGCGAGGCCTTCACCCAGGCGCTCGCCATCCAGGGACTGGTGGCAGCCGGCGCCCCGGTGCCCGTCGCCGCCACCCAGTTCCTGAAGAGCGCCCAGGACAGTGACGGCGGCTGGGACTACGAGGACGTGAGGGACGACACCACCAACCCGTACGACACCAGCGACACCAACTCAACGTCGATGGTGCTGATGGCGCTGGACGCCGCCGGGGACCACGGCCGCGACGCCACCGCCCTGGCCTGGCTGGTCACCCAGCAGGACACCGACGGCGGCTTCCCCTACCAGGCCGGGTACGGGAGCGACCCGGATTCGACGGCGCTGGTGGTGCAGGCGATCGTCGCCACCGGGGGTGACCCGTTCGCCGCCGCCTGGACCATGGGCGGCGTCACCCCGCTCGGCTACCTGGAGGAGACCCAGGACCCGGACGGGGGCTACACCTTCCCCGGCAACGCGGCCCCTGATCCCTTCACCACCAGCCAGGTCCCACTCGCGCTCGAGCGGCTGGCGTTCCCCATCCCCTTCGGCAGCCGGCAGTGGTACCTGCCCGGCGCCACCCTCGGCACGCCGCCCACCGCCACACCCACCGCCACGCCCAGCCCCTCACCTTCATCGAGCCCGCCGGCGGGGGTGATCACGCCGCCGCCAACACCCGTCCCGACCAGCCCGCCACCCCCGTCGCCGACCCCCCTTACGGCCGGCTCACCGTCCCCGGTGTCGCAGGTGCAGGCGGCGGCGAGCGGGCCCAGCCCCGCAGCCGGGGGGACCCCGGCTCCAGCACCGGTGACGGCTCCCTCCCCGGTGGCACCGGCGTCCCTTCACCCGAGCACACCCGCCGCGGTGGGTGCCGCTGGGGGCCCCCCGGCGCCGCTGATCTACGCGCTGGTGGCCCTGGCGGTTGCCCTGGTGGTCGGCGGAGCCCGGCTGGCATGGGCGGCCCGGAGATGAGCGCGAGAGGGCTGGGTCACGCCCTGGCGATCCCCCTCCTCGGCGCCGGGCTCGCTCTCGGTGGCAGCGCGGGCCACCTGCTCGCGACGGCCTCACCCTGCGCCGCCGCCTCCTACAGCAGCCACGTGACCCTGGTCGTCGAGCATGGTGACGGGCAGGTGGTCGGTCTCTGCATCGGCTTCGACGGCGCGACCATCAGCGGGGAGGAGATCCTCCAGGCCAGCGGCCTCGAGTACGCGACCGCGGGCTACGGCGCGCTCGGCGATGCGGTGTGCCAGATCGACGACGAGCCGGCGGCGTACACCGCATGCCTGCCGAGCAGCGGGTCGTACTGGGTGATCTTCGTCTCGCGCGACGGTGGCGCGTGGCAGGTCGCCGGCAGCGGGATCTCGACCGAGACCTTCGCCAGCGGCGACGCCGAGGGCTTCCGCTATGACCCCCAGGACGGCGCCGACCCACCCCCGGCGTCCCCCGTGGGGATCTGCGCCGCCGCCCTGGCCGGTCCCTCCAGCTCCGCGTCCGCCACCACCGGCGGGGGCGCATCGGGCGCGTCCGGCGGGAGCGCGTCCGGTTCCGCGGCCGGGGGCCGGCCCGGCTCGCCGGCCGCCGCCCCGCCCCCCACCGCGGAGGTGACACCCACCACCACGGCGACGGCTGCGGCCGCTGCGTCAGCGCCGCCGCCGGGGGTTGTCGCGCCGGCCGACCAGCCGCAGGGCGCCACCGCCGCCTCCGCAGCGCCGGCCGCCGCGGAGGCGGGCATCCCGCTCGCACCGCTGGTCGCGGCCGCCGTCGTCGGTGCCCTCGCCGGGCTGCTGGTGGTGCAGCTCGTGGTGCAGCGCAGACGGACATGAGCACGCGCGCCCTGGCGGCGTGGTCCGGCTCGGGACTGGTCATCGCGCTCTCGACGAGCGATCCCGTGTACCGGGGCGTGGTCCTGCTCTGCGCCCTCAACCTGCTGCTGGCCAGGGGGCGCCGGGGACCGGGTCTGCGCCTGCTCCTGATCGGCATCGGGATCGCCGCCGCCACCGCGACCGCCCTGACCCTGCTGCTGAGCCACAGCGGTGCCCACGTCCTGGTGCGCCTGTCCAGCGCCATCCCGGCGATCGGAGGGCCGCTGACCCTGGAGGCGCTCGTCTTCGGCCTGGCCACCGGGCTGGGCATCGCGGCGGCGATGCTGGCGGTGGCGCCGCTCACCCTGGTCAGCCAGCCGCACGAGCTGGTCGATGCGCTGCCCCCGGTCCTGGCGCGCACCGGTGCCGCGCTCGGCGCCGCCCTCAACCTCATCCCGGGCACGGTGCGCAGCGCGGCCGAGATCCGCGACGCCCAGCGGATGCGGGGCTGGCGCGCGCGGCGCGTCGTCGACTGGCCGGCGGTGGCCGTGCCCGTGGTCCTCACCGCCATCGAGGGCTCGCTGACCCTCGCCGAGGCGATGGAGTCGCGCGCCTACGGGGCGGCGACGCGCACCCACCTCAGCGTCGAGCGCTGGACGCCCACCGACACGCTGATATCCGTCACCTCCGCTCTCGCCGCCGCCGGGTTCCTGACCCTCACCCTCACCGGCGGCGCGCCCGGATGGTTCCCCTTCCCGGTGGTCACCGTGCCCGCGTTCAGCGTCCCCGCCGTGCTCTGCTGCGCGCTGCTGGTCCTCCCCTCGCTCTGGATGCGGCGATAGATGGGCACCCTCTCCTTCGCGGGGCTGCACTACGCGTATCCGGATGCGGCGACCTGCGTCCTGGACGCATTGGACCTGGAGGTGGGTGCGGGCCTGGTGGTGCTCACCGGCGCCTCGGGAAGCGGCAAGTCGACCCTGCTCCGGGTCTGCAACGGGCTCATCCCCCACTTCCACGGGGGGGTGATCGGGGGCAGCGCGCGCGTGCTCGGCCGCGAGGTGGTGCGCACCCCGACCCGCGAGCTCGCCCGCGACGTCGGCTTCGTCTTCCAGGACCCGGAGCTGCAGGCGGTGTACCCGAGTGTCGAGCGCGACGCCGCCTTCGGTCTCGAGAACCTGGGGATCGCGCGCACCGAGATGCTCCGCCGGGTCGACGACGCTCTCGCGACGTGCGGCATCGCCCACCTCCGGCAGCGGGCGGTGACCAGCCTCTCCGGAGGGGAGCGGCAGCGCCTTGCCCTGGCCGGGGTCCTGGCGATGCGCCCCCGCCTCCTGGTGCTCGATGAGCCGTTCTCGCAGCTGGACCCCGAGGGGTCGCGGGCGCTGCTGGCCGCGCTCGACGCCGCCGTCCGGGGCGGCACCACCGCGCTGGTGGCCGAGCACCGCCATCACCTGGTGATCGAGCGCGCCGGCCGCTGGCTGCTCACGGCCGGAGGCCGGGTGGTGGAGACCTCGCCGCCGGCGCCGGTCGAGACCGCGAGCCCCGCATCGGATCGCAGCCCGCCGCCACGCTCCGAGCTCAGCTGGCAGCTTCACCGGGTCAGCGCCGGCCACGGCCGGGTCCCGGTGCTCCACGACCTCGACCTCTGCGGTGGGAGCGGTGAGGTGGTGGCGCTGACCGGCGCCAACGGGAGCGGCAAGACCACGCTGCTGCGCACCATCGCCGGACTCCTTCCGCCGCTGTCGGGCAGGGTGGAGCGCCGTCCCGGCCGGATCGCCTACCTCCCGCAGAATCCGTCGGCGCTCCTGCACCGGGCGACGGTGCGTGCCGAGGTTGCCTGGACGCTGCGGCGCAGCCACGCCACGGGCGGAGCCGGCCCGCTGCTGGACGAGCTCGGTCTGAGCGCGGTCGCCGACCGCGATCCCCGTGACCTCAGCACCGGCCAGCGGCAGCGGGCCGCGCTGGCGGCGGTGCTGGCCGGCAATCCGTCCCTTGTGCTCCTGGACGAACCCACCCGGGGCATGGACGCCGCCGCACGCACGTCGCTGGCCGCCGCCATCGCCCGCATCGCGCAACGGGGCGGGAGCGCGGTGGTGGCGACCCACGACCAGCAGCTGGTGGCGACGGTCGCCACCCGGGTGGTGGAGCTGCGCGACGGCGCCGCCCGCAGGCGGCTGCCGCTGATGGCGGTGTCGCGATGATGCTGGTGGCGGTCTCGGTCCTGGGCGCCGCGCTCTTTCTGTGGCCGTTCGCCGTCTCGAGCGCGCCGGCGCCGGTGGTGGCCCTCTCGCTGGCGCTGGGGACCCTGGCCGCGCTCGCCGCGGTGGAGGTGGCGGCGCGCCGGCTGGACGCGCGCCGCTTCGCCCTCCTCGCCGCCATCGCCGGCATCGACGCCGCGCTGCGGCTGGTGCTGGTCACCGGCGTCGGGGGGTTCAGCCCGATCTTCTTCCTGATCCTCACCGCCGGCTACGTGTACGGACCGAGCTTCGGCTTCATCTGCGGTGCGACCTCGCTGCTCGCGTCGGCGGTCGCCACCGGGGGGATCGGGCCGTGGCTCCCCTACGAGATGTTCGGCTGCGGCTGGACCGGGGCGATGGCGGGGATCGCCGGGCTGAACCGGCGGTCCACCCCGGGGGTCCGCGACATCGCCGTCCTGGCGGTCGTCAGCGTCATCGCCGGGTACGCCTATGGAGCCCTCCTCGACGTCTGGGACTGGACCACCTTCTACCGGGGCAGCCCCTCGTTCGGCTTCCTGCCGGGCGCGGGGACGGTGACCCTGCTGCAGCGGTTCGGGCGGTTCTACCTGGCCACGTCGGCGGTGTGGGACAGCTTCCGGGCCGCCGGCGACGCCATCGCCGTGATCGTCCTCGGCGCGCCGGTGCTGGCCGCCCTGACCCGCGTGCGCAGCCGGCTCAGCTTCAGAGTGTCCGGTCCCAGAATGTCACCGTGATGCGCGCCCAGCCTCTCGCCGTGAGCGTCGGGAGCGGCCGGCTGATGGGCGAGTGCTGGCGGTCTGGCGACGATCGCCCCACGGTGGTGCTGCTCCACTCCGGTGTCGCCGACCGGCGGAGCTGGCACGGAGTGGCGGACCGGCTGGCGACGACCGCGACGGTGGTCGCCTACGATCGGCGTGGCTTCGGAGAGAGCGGCCCGCCGGCGACCCCCTTCTCCCACCTCGACGACCTCATGGCCGTCCTGGACGCCGTGGCGGACCGGCCCGTGTGGCTGGTCGGCAGCTCGGCCGGCGGTGGGCTGGCGCTGGATGCGACGCTTGCGCAGCCGGGCCGGGTCGCCGGTCTCGTTCTGCTCGCCCCGGCAGTGGGCGGGGCGCCGCCGCCCAGCCTGGACCCGGACACCGAGCGGCTCGACCGCGCTCGCGAGGCAGCCGTGGCCGCCGGGGACCTGGACGCGGCGAATCGCTGGGACACCTGGCTGTGGCTCGACGGCCCCGCGGAGCCGGAGGGTCGTGTCGGCGGCCCGATGCGCGAGCTTGCCCGTGCCATGAACGCCGCTGTCCTTCGCCATCGCCGGCCCGAGCTCGTCATGGCCGGCGAGACGGATGCCTGGGCCCGCCTCCCCGAGGTGCATGTCCCGGCCACGGTCATCTGCGGCGATCGGGAGGTCCCCTTCCTGCGCACTCGGTGTGCCGAGCTGGCCCGCCGCCTGCCCCAGGGGCGCCACCGGGTGGTGGCCGACGCGGCGCATGCACCGCATCTGGAGCGACCGGAGGTCGTCGCGCAGCTCATCACCGAGGCGCTCTCCGGCCGCTGAGAGTGCCACGGGCGTCCGCCCGTGTGACCCGCCATCAACGGGTCTCGGGTGTCGGCATGCTGGAGGTTGGCCGGCGTGTTCGAGGGAGACCACCAGCGAACCGGCCTGGGTCGGCACCGTCGTATGTCACGTGAGCGGCGCCGCAGACGTAGATGCTGATATGGGGTGGCGTGCGTCTTTCCCGGTCTCGAGGGCGACGGGGTGAGACGCCAGTGGCTGGCCGGCGTCGCGCTCCTGACGGCCGCCTGTGGGGTGAGCGCCCACCCGTCGACGTCCACCAGCCCGACGCTCGCGGCCTCGACCCCGGTCGTTTCTCCCAGCGCCGCATCCAGTCCGACGCCCGCTCCAGGAAAGGACTACGTCTCCCCGACCCCCATTCCCGCTTCGGCTGGACCGTACGTCGTGGACCTGACCTGGGTCAGCGACTCCATGGGGTGGGCCCTGGCCGCGGTGGCCTGCGCGGGCCAGCTCTGCCCGGCGGTGGCGGCGACCACCGACGGGGGTGTCAGCTGGCAGCCGCTGCCCAACCCGCCGGTGGCGCTCTTCGCCACCGCTGCGGCGCAGGGCGACTGTGAGCAGGCGGACCCGTGCGTCAGCCACATCCGCTTCGCCACCTCGAAGATCGGCTACCTCTTCGGTCCAGGCCTGTTCATGACCGTGGACGGCGGCGAGAGCTGGCAGGAGGTGACCAGCCCGCCGGTCGAGACCCTCGAAGCGGTGGGAGGGAACGTCATCCGCGTCGTCTACGACCACGGCGGCTGCCCGGGGCCCTGCAACCGCACCGTGGAGGAGGCCCCAGCCGGCTCCAACGCCTGGCGGACGCTGCTTCAGATTCCCGGTGCCCTTCAGATTCCGGTGGGTGCCCTGGACACCGCCACCCTCATCCTCCAGGGCAGCCAGACCATCTACCTGCCCATCTACGGCAACCCGGCGGGTGGCGAGCCGTTCACCACCCTCTTCCGCTCTCTGGACGGTGGCCAGACCTGGCAGCAGCTGGCCGACCCGTGCGTCAGCACCACCATCCTCGCGGATAGCGCCACTGACTTTGCCGCGGCACCTGGCGGGTACCTGGCCGCTCTCTGCTTCTCGATCACCGAGCCTGCCGCGTTGGCGGTCTTCACTTCCAATGACGCCGGCTCCACATGGGGCTCCCGGCTGCCGGTGCCGGGATCCGTTGGTCTGATCGCGGCTCCGAGCCCCGGCACTCTGGTGGTCGGCCCCTCGCCGACGTCCGGCGGCGGACCGGACACCTCAACACTGTCGGTCTCCACGGATGGAGGGCTGGATTGGGCCACCGCCGCCACCGACCAGGTGAATCTGAGCGCGGCGCCGGTCGGCGCCAGCCTCTACCTCGGTTTCGAGGACGCGATGACCGGCCGCTGGGTGGGTGATGATCAGACGATCTGGACCACCACCGACGGCGGGACGGACTGGACGGCGCGGCCTTTCGCTATCGCCTAGTGGTGTGTCGCGGATTTGGTGATCCGGTCGAGGGTGGCTTGTCCGCGGGCGACTTTGTCGAGGATCTCGTCGGCGGGTTTGGTCCAGACGAAGGGCTTGGGGTTGTCGTTCCCGTGGGAGACCCAGCAGTCGATCCGGATTTCGAGTTCGGCGACGGAGGTGAAGCTGGTGTTGGTCAAGGCTTTGCGGCTGAGCACGGAGAACCAGCACGCGACGAGGTTGAGCCATGACGAGCTGGTCGGGGTGAAGTGCAGGTGCCAGCGGCGGCGTTTCTTGTGGGCCAGCCAGTCACGGACAGGCTGGCTCCTGTGGGCCGACAGGTTGTCCAAGATGACGTGCAGCTCCAGGTCGGGGTCGACGTGCATGTCGATCCAGCGGAAGAACGCCAGCACGTCACGGCCGGTGTGGGAGCGGCGGGTGTCGTGCAGCACCTCCCCGGAGCCCACGTTCAGCGCGGCGAACAGGTCCAGGGTGCCGTTTCTCTTGTAGTCGTGGGTCATCGTCCCGGCCCGCCCCGGCACCATCGGCAGGGACGGCTGGGTGCGGTCCAGAGCCTGGACCTGGGCTTTCTCGTCGAAACAGAACACCGCTGCGGCAGCCGGCGGGTTCACGTACAGGCCGACCACGTCACGCAGCTTCGACTCGAAGCTCGGGTCTGTGGACAGCTTGAAGGTCTCCGCCTTCCACGGCCGGATCCGCCGTGCCTGCCATATCCGGGCCACCGTGTCCCTGCCGATCCCGCACCGGGCCGCCATCGACTTCGTCGACCAGCACGCAGAGCCGTCCTCGGGCACCGTGTGCAACGTGTCATGCACGATCGCTTCCACAACATCGCCGCCGAGCACAACAGGGCAGCCACGCCCCGCCCGGATGCGCCCCACCGCAGCGGTCCCCTCCGCGGCGAACCGGCTACGCCACCGACGGACAGACTTCGGCCTGGACGCGCACCGACGAGCGATCTCGGCGTTCGAAACACCGTCCGTGGCCCACGACAACGCCTTGGCCTGGCGCACCTCCCGAGCCGGCGCGGTGTGCGAACGAGCAAGCCGCTCCGGCTCAGCCCGCTGTGCACCCGTCATCTCCAAAGCCCCAGCCGCAGCCACCATCCGACCCACGCCACAACAGATCACTGTTTAAGCGACACATCGCCGGTGTACCCCATCGCGGTACTCTTGCGAAATGCGACCCCTTCGGTACTCCATCAACGTCACCTTGGACGGGTGCTGCGATCATCGTGCAATCCCCGCGGACGAAGACTTGCATCGTCACGCGGTCGAGAACCTCACCCAGGCCGATGCCCTTCTCTTTGGCCGGGTGACTTACGAAATGATGGAATCAGCGTGGCGGCCGCCGGCGCCGACGGGAGCGAGACCTGATTGGATGGAAGCCTTCGCCCAGACGATCAACGCGGCAAAGAAGTACGTCGTGTCGAGCACCCTGGAGCAGGTCGATTGGAACGCGGAACTCGTGCGTGGGGATCTGGGCACGGCCGTTCAGCAACTCAAGCGGGAGTCGGGCAAGGGACTGTTCGTGGGAGGTGTGAAGCTCCCACTGGCGTTGACGGAGCTGGGATTGATCGATGAGTACGAGTTCGTGGTGCATCCCAGACTCGCGGGCCACGGGCCGACGTTGTTCGCTGGGCTATCGAAGCATGTCGACTTGAAGCTCGTGAGCCGGCTGGAGTTCGGCTCGGGGGCAGTGGCGATGCGGTACGAGCCGAGAAGGTAGCCATCGGGCTTGCTGGCCCGAGCCGGCCGCATCATGGAGCCCTGGTTCGCGGCTCTTGCGCGCCCCACCGCAGCGGTTCCCTCCGCGGCGGCCCACAACCACGCCTTGGCCTGGCGCACCTCCCGAGCCGGCGCGGTGTGCGAGCGAGCAAGCCCCTGCAGCTCAACCCGCTGCCCACCCGTCATCTCCAAAGCCCCAGCCGCAGCCACCATCTCACCCACACTGCGACAGATTACTATTCAAGCGACACACCACTAGGTGGCGATCCCCGGCCGCCCTTCCGCCGCCAACCGTCCTCCCTGCTCTGCCGCCCCTCCCGCCACTGGTCGAGGCGCGCACCGTGCCTCGACTCTCAAAGGTCATGGCACGCTGCAGGGCGTCTTCTCTCCAGTTGAGACGTCACGTGGCGCTCGCTCAGCTGATGCCATCGGGGACAACCACTGGACGTTGGGAACGCCCTTCGTGGGGTCGTCCCCCACATCATGGTGGTCCGTCTCACCGGGTCAGGCCCACTCCTGCCTGCTCAGCATCTCGATGGTCACCTCGAGCGCGTCGATGGCGGAGCGAATCCGGGCCAGCGCATCCTCTACCCGATCCTCCGGCAGCGCGAGGTAATTCTGCCACATGCGGCCGGTGCGGATCTGCGTGATTCGCCGGACCTCCGCGTAGGCGGGCTCGAGATCGGCGCAGAGCCGCTCCATGCCCGGCGCGGACTGCAGCTGCGCCCTGTTCCTGTCCCACGCCCTGGTCCGGAGCAGCTTCTCGGGCAGCCGTATCCTTCCGAGCGCTTCGTCGATCTGCCCCTCGGCGTCGCCGAGCTCTGCGATCAAGAGACGCAGGACGGCAACGGACTGCGACACCGGCGACCCCTGACCGGTTCGCCGACCGGAAGGCGGAAGTCGACGCCACCGCGCAAGCAGATCGGGCATCCCGAGCCTAGGCTAGCATCCCTCCGGAGCTTGCCGCTTCATCCTCAAGGTCTGACCTTCAGTCGAGCACCGTCCAGTCAGGGCCTGCCCGCAGATGGCCTGGTAAGCCGGGAGTCCGGTTGGCCGCCCGGCGACCGGCTGGCACGCGATCGGTAGCGCGGGGTCGACAACCAGCGTGCAGCCCGGCTCGATGGCACTTCAGGTGCTTCAGGGTGGCGACGGCACTGGCGGGTCGCGAGCGGCTTTGACCGGGAGTCTTGAGGCGGGACCGGGCAACTGTTTTGCGGGAGCCAGCACTTGGGGGCGCTGCTCCAGTGACGGCGAGGGGCCATTGGGCTGGCCCAGCGTTGGCGAAACTCACCGGAGCCTGGTAGGGCGGCGCCTCATCCGGGCCATGCCGCTCAGTGGCGCTTAGCAGCCTCAGCCGTTGTCACGGCACCGTACACGTCGGGGATGAAGGTCTGAGATTCGATCGGCGGTCGTATGTAGCCTCCTGCTGACTTGCGGGCCGGCAGCTCGAACGGAGCCGGTTCGACGTCCCTATAGGGAATGAGGCCAAGGAGATGATGGATGCAGTTGAGTCGCGCTCGCCTCTTGTCGTCTGCCTCGACGACGTACCAAGGCGAGCGCCTGGTGTCGGTGTAGCGGAACATCTCGTCCTTCGCCCTGGAGTACTCCACCCACAGGTCTCGCCCCTCCCGGTCCATCTCGCTGAACTTCCAGCGCTTCAGAGGATCCTGGATGCGCTGTCGAAAGCGGCGATCCTGCTCCTCGTCACTCACCGAGAACCAGTACTTGATAAGGATGATGCCCGCGTTGAGGAGCATGTCCTCGAAGTGAGGGCAGGTTCGGAAGAAGTCGGCGACCTCTGCCTCGGTGCAGAAGCTCATCACGCGCTCTACACCTGCGCGGTTGTACCAGCTGCGGTCGAAGAGCACCCACTCGCCACCGGCCGGCAGCTGCTCGGCGTATCGCTGGAAGTACCACTGTGTCTTCTCCCGCTCGGTGGGCACGCCCAGGGCGACGATGCGCGCCACGCGGGGATTGAGGTGTTGCGTGATCACCTTGATGGTGCCACCCTTCCCGGCGGCGTCCCGACCCTCGAAGATGGTGACCACGCGCAGGCCCTGGAGCTTGATCCACTCCTGCAGCTTGACGAGCTCGATCTGCAACTGCAGCAGCTCGGCCCCGTAGGTCTTGGCATCGAGCTTTGTGCGCTTCTTGTCTTCCACCGGCCGATCGTCGGGCTTAGAGCTTGCGCCGATAGGTGATTGACGCGGTCATGGGCAGCGGCTCGGACGGCCCTCCCAGCGGTAGCGCCGCCAGCCTTCGCGGATGAGGCGGCGGACGATGATGATGGCGTTGACGAAGC
>JBEKXW010000023.1:0-43374 GCA_049511615.1 Candidatus Dormibacteria bacterium
GCGTGCCGCCCAGTACCGGTTCCAGGTCCGGTCCTGCTTCAGGGTGCGCAGGCTGAGCAACCGGTGGGCGCCGGGCCGGAACCAGGAGGTGTCCTTGGCCTTGAGGCGGTGACCCACGGCGATGTCCATTGACACCCCGATCCTAGGGGGGACTTTCTGCCCCCGCCCAAACCCCACCCCCGACTTCGCGCCGAAAGCGGGAATGCTTCGCTGCGTCCCACCCCTCTGAGCCGGGTCGCCGGCTATCCCGAAAGGCCGCCGGGCCGGGGCCGTCCGCCCAGGGCACCGGCCGCGGCGCGGAGCAGCGTGCGCAGCCACGGCGGCGGGCCCGAGGTGACCGGCGTGCCGCCCCGGGCGGCGCGGGCCGCCGGCCGCGGCGCTCGGGCGGTCGCCAGCTGCGGTGCGCCGGCCAGCGCCGGCTCCGCCACCGGCGGCGGCGGGTGCGGGGCGACCACCCCGCGCAACTCGACGGTCGCGTGGGAGGTGACGATCTCGGCAAGCTCGGCCCCGTTCATGGTCTCCACCTCGAGCAGCCGCGTCGCGAGCTCGTCGAGAAGCCCGTGCCGGGCCGCCAGGATCGCCCGGGCCCGGCCCAGCGCCTCGTCGAGGAAGCCATCGACCTCGGCGTCCACCCGGCGGCCCAATTCGTCCGAATGGGCAGGGGACAGGCCCGTCTCGCCCCCCTCCAGCACGCGCACGCCGAGCCCCGACATCCCCAGCTCGGTGACCATCTGGCGGGCGAGCTGGGTCGCCTTGAGCAGGTCGTCGGCCCCCCCGGTGGTGATGTCGTCGTCACCGAGGACGATCTCCTCCGCGACCCGCCCCCCGAGCAGCCCGGCGAGCCGGTTCCTGAGCTGGGACTTCGAGCCCAGGGCCCGGTCGCCCTCGGGCACGGTGAGGGTCCAGCCCAGCGAGCGGCCCCGGCCCACGATGCTGACGCGGCGCACCGGGTCAGTCCCCGGCAGGGAGGCGAGGACCAGGGCGTGGCCCATCTCGTGGTAGGCGATGGTGCGCTTCTCCTCCGGGCTGAGCAGCCGTCCCCTGCGCTCGGGGCCGGCGAGCACCCGGTCGACCGCCGCCTCAAGGTGTCCCATGCCGATCTCCGGCTGCCGCTCCCGGGCCGCCAGGAGCGCCGCCTCGTTGATCAGGTTGGCCAGGTCGGCGCCGGTGAAGCCCGCGGTCCGGCGGGCCACCAGGCCAAGGTCGGCGTCGGCGGCGAGGGGCTTTCCCCGCGCGTGGACCGCGAGGATCGCCGCCCGGCCGGTCACGTCCGGCGGCTCTACCGTCACCTGGCGGTCGAACCTCCCCGGTCGCAGCAGCGCCTCGTCGAGCACGTCGGCGCGGTTGGTGGCGCCGATGACCACGATCCGCGCCCCCTGGTCGAAACCGTCCAGCTCGACCAGGAGCTGGTTGAGGGTCTGCTCGCGCTCCTCGTGCCCGGCGTTGACCCCCGCAGCGCCCCGGCGCCGGCCCACGGCGTCGATCTCGTCCACGAAGACGATGCAGGGGGCCGACTTCCGGGCCCTCTTGAAGAGGTCGCGCACCCTGGCCGCGCCGACCCCCACGAACATCTCCACGAACTCCGAACCGGAGACCGAGAGGAAGGCGCAGTCCGCCTCGCCGGCCACCGCGCGCGCCAGCAGGGTCTTGCCCGTGCCCGGTGGCCCCACCAGGAGAACTCCCTTGGGCACCCGGGCCCCCAGCTCGCGATAGCGGTCGGGATCGCGCAGGAAGGCGACCAGCTCGCCCATCTCGAGCTTGGCGTCGTCGCAGCCGGCGACGTCGGCGAAGCTGCAGAGCGGCTGGTTGCCGGCGATCGGCTTCGAGCGCGAGCGCAGCAGCCCCACCGGGCCGCCGCCCTGGCGCCAGTAGAGGATGACGATGACCATCACGATGATCAGCGTCGGCACCAGCACCAGGAGGATGGTGCTGATCGGGATCCCGCTGGCCGCGGTGAAGTTGACGAATCGGTCGCTGGTGAAGATGTCGACGACAATGCCCTCGCCGCCGTCGGGGAGAGGGGTCATGTGCTCGCCTCCCGCGGCGTCCCACCAGGTCACCTCGCCGGTGCCGACCTGGGCGGCGTGCGCGGTGTCGAGGGAGATCTGATCCTGGGGAGCGCCGGTCCCGCTCTCGGCGTTGAGCACAGCCTGCGTCAGCGTCCCCAGGCTTGCCTGGGGCGGCGGCGGCGGCTGGTCGCGGACGTAGACGAAGCCCACCACCACCAGCGCCAGGAAGGCCGCCCACAGGGTGAGCAGGAGCACCTGCCGGCGCGTGGACATCAGACCCGCGCCGTCCCTGAGGTCAAGCCGGACACCGCCCTTCGCGCCCTCACTTCCCTTCCCACCTGCCGCGCCATCTCCAGGGGCGGCAAGATGAGGAGCGAGGACCGCGGGTCACCGCCCCCTGGCGCGGGAGCCCCTGGTTCCGTCCACCGAGTATAGGCGCGCGTGCCTCAACGCGCCAGGCGCAGCGAAGTGCATGCGATGTGCCGGCGCGCGTGTCGCACCACTGTGGGGAAGAGGAGGCCCGATGTCACCCTGGCGGCGCAGCGGCGCGCACCAGGAGGGACTCCATCCCCGCCGTCCACAGCGTGCGCCGGTCCATGGTGATCGCCAGCGCCTGGTAGCTGTCGATCCCCGCCACCCAGCCCAGCCCCTCCTCCCCCATGACGAAGGCGGCGGTGGCGAAGGCGTCCGCGTAGGTGAGGCTGGGCCCGGCGACGGTCATGCTGAGCAGGCCGTCGGGTGCCCGGAGCGTTCGCGGATCGACGATGTGCTCGCCGCGCTCATAGGCACCGCTGGTGGCCACGGCGAGGCTGCCGGTCTCCAGCACCGCGGTGACCTGGTCGGTGAGCTCGGGATGGCGGATCCCCACCCGCCAGCGGCGACCGGGCGCCGGCGCCCCCCTGGTCACGACGTCGCCGCCGGCCCCGATGAAGAAGTTGCGGGCCCCCGCGGCCTGCAGCATCTCCGCCGCGCGCTCCACCGACCAGCCCTTGACCAGCCCCGACGGGTCGAGCCGCCCGCCCAGGTGGATGTCGAAGCATCCCCCGCTCCTCCGGGTGACCTCGGCGCAGAGGCCGAGCACCTCGCGTACGTCGGCGGAGCACTCGCTCTCCCGCAGCTCGCCGCGCGAGAGGCGGCTGATCTCGCTCGCCTCGCGGTAGGTGCTGAAGGTGGCGTCCACCTCGTGAAACCAGGCGACGGCCGCGTTGACGGCCCGCGCGGGCAGGTCGGGGTCACGCACGTCGACGGTGATCACGGTCCCCATCACCGGCTCCGCGCGCAGCGTCCCCCGGGGCGTGCCGTCGACGTCAGGCACGCGCCAGGTCCAGGGCCGACTGCACCGAAGCGGCGTAATTCTCACTGGTGAAGGTGGCGCCGCTGACGACGTCGATCTTCGCGCTCTGCGCCTGCAGCACCTCCTCGCGAAGCAGCGGCAGCGCCTGAGAGCTGATGAACGAGGACTGCGGCTCGTTCTCCGGGTACTGGAGGACCTTGACGTCGGTGATCCTGCCGCCGGAGATCACCACCTGGACCTGGAGATTCCCGTACTGGTCGGAGTACGTCTGACCGGTGAAGGTTCCCGACCTCAGACCGCTGGCCGCCGGGGTGGGGGTCGCGGTGGGGGTCGGCGACGTGCCCCCGGAAGGAGGCGCGCCGGAGGGGGTGGTGGTGGCCGTGGGGCTGGCGGAGGTCGACGTCGACGACGGCGCCACCGCGGCGCTGGGCAGCGCGGACGGTGGGGTTCGGAAGCTGACCAGGAGGATCACCCCGACGGCGGTGGCGACCAGGGTGACGGCGGCGCGGACCGGCATGACGGATGACCTCAGCTGAGAAAGGCGAACCGCTCGCAGTGGACCTGGGTCGCGGGAACCCTCAGCGCGCGCAGGCTGCTCAGAACCGCGTCGATCATCTCGCGCGGGCCGCAGACGAAGACGTCGCGCTGCTTGATGTCGGGGATCGTCTCGCTCAGGAAGCGGGGGGCGAAGGGCTGGGGGTGCACCTCACGCCCGCGCGCGCCGACGATGTAGTGGACGAAGCCGCCCCGCGACGCGACCAGCCGGTCCAGCTCCGCCTTGAAGACCACGTCAGTCCAGGAATGGGCGCGGTAGAGGAGGGCGATCGAATTCTTGCGCTGCGGCATGTCCTCGATCAGGGCCCGGAGCGGAGTGATGCCGATCCCTCCGGCGATCAGCAGTGCCCGTGGCTGGCGGCGCCGGACCGAGGTGAAGATCCCGTACGGGCCCTCCAGGATCACCGGCGTACCGGGGCCCAGGCGGCTCAGCGAGCGCGTGAAGTCCCCCACCTGCTTGACGGTGATGCGGAGGTAGTCACCGTTCGGTGCCGCCGAGAGCGAGAACGGATGCACCTGCCACCAGAGGTCGCGGGTCAGGAAGCGGAACTTGAAGAACTGGCCGGCGCGCACCGGCAGCTCGCCGAGGTCGCGGCCGGTGATGTAGATGGAGAGCACGTCCGGCGACTCGGCCACCAGGCTGCGCACCCGAAGGCGGTGCCGCGCGGCCATCCGCGCCGGTATCACCAGCCGGAAGGTGACGACCAGGGCGGCCGCGACCGCGTACAGCGCCACCCAGTATCCGACCGCCACCGGGTCGCCCACGAAGTCGGTACCGGCGGTGAGCTGATGGGCGAAGGCGAGCGCGATCGCCAGGTAGACGTAGAGGTGGATGAAGTGCCAGGTCTGATGCGAGAGGTGCCGCCGTGCCGCCCGGATCGACGTGATCGCCACCAGCAGGAGGAGGCCGAAGCCCAGGTACGCCATCAGCATGTAGGGGTAGGTGGTGAGGAACACCCAGGTCTGGGCGAAGAAGGAGCGGCCGTCGGTCATGGCGTAACCGGCGGTGGTGAGGACGACATGAGCGCTGATCAGGTAGACGGTCGCAAAGCCCAGCCATCGGTGCCACCCGGCGAGCCGGTCGATCCCGAAGAGGTCGTCAAGCCACGGGCTGCGCGACATCAGCACCACCTGGACCAGCGCGCTGTAGGTGCCCAGCAGGGCGGCGATCTGGCCGGCGCCGGTCAGCAGCGCCGCCGGGTGGGTCACGTTGGGGAACTGCCCGTGACGGACCCACATGGCGACGATCAGCACGGCGTTGCCGAGGACGATGAGGACGGCGTCGCGGGGAAGCAGCCCCCAGCGCCGGGGCACCCGCAGCGATCGCCGGACCCCGGCGGTGGCGGGGGTGCCGAGGTCGGTGGGCGCGGTCACGGCGATGTGGGGGAGGGGGGAGGCATTCGCATACAGCTTCAGGCATCCCCTCTTGCGAATGCCTGACGGGCCGGGTTCCGGAACGGGCGGGGGCTCACCCGACGTCGAGAAGCACCTTGCCCACCGCCCCGGCCTGGACCGCCTCCTGGGCGGCAGCGCACTCCTCGAGCCGGAACCGGTGGACCGGCAGCTCGGTGAGGGCTCCCCCCTCGAGCGCGGCGCCGACCTCCCGAACGCCCAGGAGAAGCTCGGCGACCGGCACACCGTACAGGAGCACGAAGCGAAGCACCACGTTGGCGCTCATGCAGGCGCGCACCGGCAGCTCCGGATCGGCGGTGTCGGCCGCGTACACCGCCACCACCGTGCCCGGGCCGGAGAGTCCCAGGTCGAGGGCGAGGTTGACGGCGAGGTTCACCTCCACCACCCGGTCCACCCGTTCCGTGTAGGCGCGGATCCGCTCCAGGACATCCGGCTCCCGGTAGTTGACCACCAGGTCGGCGCCTGCGGCCCGGGCCAGATCGGCCTTCTCGACGCCGCTCACGGTGGTGACCACCCGGGCGTCCCGGTACTTGGCCAGCTCGATGGCGAAGTGCCCGACCGCACCGGCCCCGCCCGCCACCAGGACGGTGCGCCCGGCCAGGTCGCCGTCGGCGAAGAGGCAGCGATGGGCGGTCAACGCCGGCACCCCGAGGCTGGCCCCCAGCTCCAGGGACGCCCCCTTTGGCAGCTCCACCGCCTGCTGCTCGGAGACCACGGTCCACTCGGCGGCGGTGCCCCACCGGCTGGTGGCGGCGGCCATCCAGAGCCACACCCGCTGTCCGATCCGGCCCTCGTCGACCCCCGGCCCGACCGCGTCGATCACCCCCGACCCGTCGTGGTGGGGAACCTGGAACTCGTCGACCGGCCGCGGCGTGGCCCCGCCCCGCGACTTCCAATCCGTGGGGTTGATCCCCGAGAAGCTCACCCGCACCCGGACCTCGCCGGGCCCCGGCGCGGGGCGGGGGAGGTCGACGACCTTCAGGACCTCCTTGGCCGGGCCCTGCCGCTCGTACACCACGGCCTTCATCTGCGATCCCTCCGTCGTGGCCCTCTCCGGCAGCCCCCGTGACGCTAGGCGGGCGCGAACCCGATGCGTCTCAGCATGATCGCATTGCGGTCCGGAGCGGTACCCTCGCCGCCGCCGAAGCCGGCCCAGCGGACGTTGGCGGTGAGCGGGCGGTGGAGGGCGGCCATCTCCAGGGAGCTCTCCGCGCGACCGGGATCAGCCGGGCCGTCGTGGTCGATGAGGGTGCTCGCGATGCGATCTCCCCCTCAATTCGATTGTCTGATGCATATACTATCTTCGTCAGTTTCAGCCTACCGGGTGACCGGTCGAGGAGGCAGGTGACCGTGTCGAGCAGGACGACCGACGAGATGCCCGTGGTCCGCTCCGATGGAGCGATCGAGGTGCGCCCCCTGGCCGAGCGCCTCCGGCTGTCGATGATCCACTTGAGCCGCCAGCTCCGCCGCCACGATCCCTCCGAGCTGAGCATCGCCCAGGTGTCCGGGCTGGCCAGCGTGGTGCACGCCGGCCCTCTGGGTGTCGGCCGGCTCGCCGAGCTCGAGAGCCTCCCCTCATCGGCGGCGACGCGCCTCGTCGACAAGCTGGAATCGGCCGGCCTGGTGGCGCGCCAGGCGACCCCCGGGGACCGCCGCGGTGTCCAGGTGGTGGCGACCGAGGTCGGGACGGCCCTGATGACCCGCTATGCCGAAGCCGGCAACGAATGGCTCGCCGAGCGCCTGGTCGCGCTGAGCGAGGACGACCGGAGAGTGCTCGAGCGCGCTGCGGTCGTGCTGAGATCACTGGCATCAGATCGTCCCGCCACCGTCATCGCTCCGGGGGGAGAGCCACGCCCAACGGAGGACATCACGGCATGAGCGTCGCAGCCCTCACCATCACCCCGCGCGTCGGACCCCACTACAAGTGGGTGGTCCTCTCCAACACGACGGTGGGGGTGCTGCTGTCGTCGATGACGGGCACCAGCCTGATCATCGCCCTGCCGGTGATCTTCCGCGGCATCCGGCTCAACCCGCTGGTTCCGGCCAATTCGTCCTATCTGCTCTGGATCATGATGGGCTACATGCTGGTGTCGGCCGCCGTCGTGGTGACCGTGGGCCGCATTGGCGACATCTTCGGCCGGGTGAGGATGTACAACCTGGGCTTCGCCTGGTTCACCGTCAGCGCGATCCTGCTCTCACTGACGTGGAGCACGGGCTCCAACGGAGCCTTGGAGCTGGTCATCCTGCGCATGGTCCAGGCCGTGGGCGGGGCACTCCTGATGGCCAACTCGGCGGCCATCATCACCGACGCCTTTCCCTCCGACCAGCTCGGCTTCGCCCTCGGGATCAACATGGTGGCGGCCATCGTCGGCTCCTTCCTGGGAATCATCGTGGGCGGTGTCCTCTCCCAGCTCGGCTGGCGCTGGGTGTTCCTCGCCAACGTCCCGATCGGGGCCTTCGGCACTGTCTGGGCCTACCTCAAGCTGAAGGACATCGGGGTGCGCATCAGGGCGCGCATCGACTGGGCGGGGAACCTCGCCTTCGCCGGCGGTCTGGCGATGCTGCTGATCGGCGTGACCTACGGCATCGAGCCGTACGGCACCTCGCAGTCGGGCTGGGGCAACCCGTTCGTGCTGGGGATGATCGCCGGCGGCCTGCTGTTCCTGGTCGGCTTCCTCTTCATCGAGACCAGGGTGCAGGATCCGATGTTCCGCCTCTCGCTGTTCCGGATCCGGGCCTTCACCTTCGGCAACCTCGCCGGATTCCTGGGCTCGATCGGCCGCGGCGGCCTGATGTTCATGCTGATGATCTGGTTCCAGGGCATCTGGCTGCCCCAGCACGGCTACAGCTTCGCCGACACCCCGCTCTGGGCGGGCATCTACATGGTCCCGTTCACCCTCGGATTCGTGGTCGCCGGTCCCATCTCCGGCAAGCTCTCCGACCGCTACGGCGCCCGTCCCTTCGCCACCGCCGGCATGCTGCTGGCGGCCGCCACCTATGCCGTGATGATGACCTTCCCGGCCAACTTCAACTACCTGCCCTTCGCCGCGGTCATGTTCGTCTCGGGGATCTCCGGTGGCCTGTTCGCCTCCCCCAACACCTCCTCGATCATGAACTCGGTGCCGGCCCGCCACCGGGGCGCGGCCTCGGGAATGCGGGTCACCTTCAACAGCACCGGGATGCCGCTCTCCATGGGCCTCTTCTTCACCCTCCTGGTGGCCGGGCTCAACGCCAAGGTCCCCCCGGCAATGCTCAGCGGGCTGGTCCACAACGGCATCCCGGCCTCGACCGCTGCCGCCCTCTCTCACGTGCCGCCGCTCGGCTACGTCTTCGCCGCCTTCCTGGGCTACAACCCCCTCAAGACGCTGCTCGGGCCCACGGTGCTCTCCCACCTCTCCGCGGCCCAGGCCGCCCACCTCACCAGCCGCGCCTTCTTTCCCCAGCTCATCGGCCCCGCCTTCGTGGGGAGCCTGGGCATCATCCTCACCGTCGCGGTGGTCATGAGCGTGGTGGCGGCGATCGCGTCAGCGTTCCGCGGGGCCAAGTACGTCCACGTGGACGAGGAGTCGCAGGCTCAGCGCCACGTGGCGCGCGGCATGAGGCACGCTCCCGTAGGGAAGTAGCAAACTGGCCACTGACTGACGGTGGTGCACACCGCGTCGCTGGTGGTCGATGGCAAGCCCTGAGCCGCAAACCCGAATACCCAAGGCGGAGCTCCATCTCCACATCGAGGGGACCCTGGAGCCGGAGCTGGCCCTCGAGCTCGCGGAACGCAATCGCGTCGCCCTCCCGTGCTCCGATGCGGCGGAGCTCCGGCGCAGGTACAGATTCCGCGATCTGCAGTCCTTCCTCGACGTCTACTACGCCACCACGGCGGTGCTGCGGGCCGAGCAGGACTTCGCGGACCTGGCCGGCGCCTACCTGGAGCGCGCCCGCGCCCAGGGCGTGCGCCATGCCGAGATCTTCTTCGATCCCCAGGCGCACACCGAGCGCGGCGTGCCGATGGCGACCGTCGTGGAGGGTCTGTGGTCGGTGCTCGGCACCAGCCAGCGCGACCACGGCATCTCGACCGCGCTGATCATGTGCTTCCTGCGCGATCGGACCCCGGCGGCGGCGATGGACGCGCTGGTTGCGGCCCTGCCCTTCGGGGACCGGATCGTCGGAGTAGGGCTCGACTCGGCCGAGGTGGGGCATCCTCCGTCGGAGTTCGTCGACGTCTTCGACCGAGCCAGGGCGGAGGGGTTCCGCTGCGTCGCCCATGCTGGCGAGGAGGGCCCGGCGAGCTACATGTGGGAGGCCCTCGATCTGCTCAGGGTGTCCCGGATCGACCACGGGGTCCGTTGCCTGGACGACCCCGCGCTGGTCGCCCGTCTGCGCGAGGAGCGCGTCCCGCTGACCGTGTGCCCCCTCTCCAACGTGCGCCTCGGGGTGGTCGACCGGATCGAGGAGCACCGCCTGCCGGAGATGATCGACGCCGGCCTCATGGTCACGGTGAACTCGGACGACCCCGCCTACTTCGGCGGCTACATCGACGACAACTACCAGCTGATCAGGACCGGGCTCGGCATCGACGACGCGCAGGTTCGGAAGCTCGCGGAGAACTCGTTCCAGGCTGCGTTCCTCGACTCCGGCGCGCGAGCGCGCTATCTCGGCGAGCTGGAGGAGTTCTCCTCACCCGGCAACTGAGCCCGCGGGGCTTCCCCGAGGACGTTCACGGCCGCGGATGCCAGCAGCGGGGGCAGGGAGGGGAGCGGTGTCCGGCGGCGGCGGCCGAGGGGCGTCGCCGCGCGTCGGGACGCCTCTGGGCGGAGCCGCGCTGACGACCGTCGGAGCCGGGTCACAACCGTCACGACCCGATCACACCTCGACGCGAACCCGGCGACGACGCGAATGACCCGCTCGCAAGCGTCGATAGACTGGCCTCGTGAGCGTCACCGCCGGGACGGAGCCCGTGACTGAACTTCTGGAGTGGGCGGACGCGCAGTGCCACGCGATCGCAACGTCGACCGCGGACACCCTCGCGACGCGCATGTGGCGGATCCGGATCTCCCTGGAGGCGCGCCGCCGCCGCGAGACCGACCCCGCCGCCGCACAGCGCCTCTCGGAGAGGATCGCGGCGATCCAGGAGGCCGAGGCGGATCTCACCTCCGTCTCCGCCATCCTCCAGACCATGGGTGGCCCGATCACCTGGCGCGACACCGCCAAGCGGGTGGGCGAGCCCGCCTTCTGAGGGGCGTTCTGCAGGGGTGCGGCCCTCAGGCCGCCGCCTCATGGAGGATGTCTCGGAGGAGAGCGGCGAGCAGCGCGGCCCGCTCCGGCATCCTGTCCACCTCGACCCACTCCCCCTCGGCGTGAGCGTTGCCGCCGACGGCGCCGAGTCCGTCGAGGGTCGGCGTGCCGATGGCGGCGGTGAACTGCCCGTCGGAGCCGCCCGGGGCGAGCACTCCCCGGAGGGGTGCCAGCCCGAGGGTCGCCGCCAGTGCCTGCGCCCTCTCGAAGAGCCCGCTCG
This sequence comes from Candidatus Dormibacteria bacterium, assembly GCA_049511615.1. Classification (GTDB taxonomy): domain Bacteria; phylum Chloroflexota; class Dormibacteria; order Aeolococcales; family Aeolococcaceae; genus Changshengia. The sequence continues at coordinate 10,781 of JBEKXW010000023.1, forward strand.
AGATCTGGCGCGGCATCGGCAGCCGCTCGACCCCGCCGGACACCGTCACCTCGGTCCCCTCGAGGTGCGGTCGCAGGGCGAGCATCGCCTCCCGGATCCGCTCCAGCTCGGACAGCGACGCCGCGCGGGAATCGACCCGGAACTCCGCCTGGGCGGGCACGGTGTTGGCGGTCGTCCCGGCCGAGGCCACGGTGGGGGTCACCGTGGTTCCCAGCTCGGAGTCGGCAAGCCCCGCGATGTCGAGCATCTGACGCGCCATCTCCAGGGCCGCGTTGGCCCCGTGGGCGGGCTCCGACGCGTGGGCGGCGCGCCCGGCGATCCGGACCGTGTACTGGGCGGTGCCCTTGCGGGCGACCTTGAGGGCCCCCTCGTGGGCGGCCTCCAGGACCAGGGCCGCCTCGACCCCCGCGGCCTGCTCCTCGATCAGGCCGCGGGACGTGGGCGACCCGATCTCCTCGTCGGTGGTGACCAGCAGCCGTACGCCCTCTGGCGTGCCGAGGGCGGAGATGGCGAAGAGCGCCTGGACGATGCCTGCCTTCATGTCCGCGACCCCGGGACCGCTAGCCCGGTTCCCCTCGACCCGGAAGGGCCAGCGCTCCAGCGTCCCGCGCGGCCAGACCGTGTCGACGTGGCAGAGGAGGAGGACGCGCGGCCGGGCCGTCTCCCAGAGGAGGTGGGTGGCGCCAGCCACGTCGATCCGCCGGCCGCCGGCCGCGGCGAGGTGCGCGAGCATCGAATCCACAGCGTCGAGCGCCAATGCCAGCGAGCCGGGCTCGCTGCTCGGCGACTCGTGGTTCACCAGAGTCTCCAGGCACTCGAGCATCTCGGTCTGGCGGCGGCGCAGGCCCTCGAGGAGGGCGGCGGCCGGTCCCGGCGAGGTCGGGGTCATCTGGGCCAGTCCGACCCCGCGGGGCCGAAGACGTACCAGCCGGGGGCGACCGCGGCCAGGGGCCGCAGACCACCGCTGAAGAGAGCGGTCATGGCCTCGCGGAGCGCCCGCCGCCACGCACCGGCGCACCCCGGGTCATCGCCGCGCACCGCCACGATGTCGGCGGGGATGTGCACCAGCGCCCTTCCCGACCGGGTCCCGACGATGACCTCCGCGGCCACCGGGCGGCCGTCCGCGCCGATGTCCAGCACAACCGGGTCGCCGGCCCTGCGCAGGAGTGCGATCGCCGGGGTCCGCACGCGCCCGGAGAGGGCGCGCGCGACGCGGGGGCTGGTCAGCCTCCAGACGGCCAGGAGGCGATCTGTGGCGTCGTCGCTGTTGACGGCGTCGCGGAGAGGTCCGTAGAAGTCCACCAGGTACTCGTCGGCGTCGGCCCCCAGCTTGGTGAGGTTGAAGTGGCCGTTGCGGGCGATCAGCGGATCGAAGGTCCAGGTGACCGCATCGATGCCGTTCGCCAGCGCCCAGGCTCGCTGGTGGAGCTTGAGGGCGTGGCCGGCTCCGCGCAGCTGGAGGTCGGGGACGATGCCTGTGATGTGCGAGTGGAGGCTGGGCCGCCCGTCGTGGAGGCCCCGGAAGGCAATGCTCGCCCCCACCATCTCCGCCCCAGACCATGCGGCGAGAACGCAATTGGCACTGTGGGCGAGAGCCCGGAGCAGATCGACGGCGATCGGGTCCGCCGGGCGGTGCCAGACGGCCTCGAGGACGCGCGTGACGTCGTGGAGCTGGTCGAGCTCGTGGACCTCGGCGATGACCACGCCGGCGCCTTCCGCGGCGGATCTCGCCAGCCGGGCCGCGGCCTCGACTTGGCCGCCCAGCCGGGGCGTCGACGGCGGGGTCGCCGCGGTGCGGGAGGCGGCCGGCGAGGTTCCCGGCGACGGGCCGGCACGCGGCTCGGTTCCCGGTGGCGGGTCGGTACGCGGCTCCGTCATCCGCGCCGGACCAGCGTGCGCCGGGTGGTCAGGCTGTCCACGAGATCGCGTCGCACCTGGACCCCCAGCCCGGGGCCGGTTGGGACCCGCAGGCGGCCGTTCTCGAGCACGAAGGGTTCGGTGATGTCCGGGCGGAAGTACCGGTCGGATGCCGAGGTGTCGCCCGGCAGGGTGAAGTTGGGCAGCGCCGCCAGGGCAAGGTTGGCCGCCCTGCCGATCCCGGTCTCCAGCATGCCGCCGCACCAGACGGGGACGCCCCGGGCCGCGCAGACGTCGTGGACGCGCCGCGCCTCGAGGTACCCGCCGACCCGCCCCGGCTTGATGTTGACGATGCGGCACGCCTCCATCTCGATGGCCTCGGCGGCGACCGCCGCCGACGTGATCGACTCGTCGAGGCAGATCGGCGTCGTCAGCCTCCGTGCCAGCTTGGCATGGCCGAGCAGCTCCTCCTCCGCAAGGGGCTGCTCGATCATGACCAGGCCGAAGTCGTCGAGCCGGGCGAGGTGCTCGGCGTCCTCCAGGGTGTACGCCGCGTTGGCGTCGACCTGGAGGGGGAGCTCCGGCCCGAACCGCTCCCGCACCGACCTCACGCGTTCCACGTCCGTTCCCGGCTCGATCTTGAGCTTGATCCGGCGGTACCCGGCCCCCAGGTAGCCGGCGACTGTCTCGAGCAGCTGCTCGGTGGTGTCGGCGATTCCCACCGAGACGCCGCAGTCCACCTCGGTGCGCACCGCCCCCAGGTGCTCGGCCAGGGACCTCCCCGCCGCATGCAGCTCGAGGTCGAGCCACGCCATCTCCAGGGCGGCCTTGGCCATGCGGTGACCGCGCACGGCGGCGAGGACGTCTCCGAGCTCGGCGGCGGCGACCCGTTCCCGGGCCAGCAGCCGGGGCAGGAGGTGCCGCTCGATGACCTGCTGCGCACCCTCGGTGTACTCGGACGAGTAGCCGGGCTCCCCGGAGGCGACGCACTCCCCCCAGCCCTCGCCCGCGTCGCCGAGGAGGTGGATCAGGAGGACGTCGCGGGCGGTCTCCACACCGAACGAGGTGCGGAACGGCGCCACCAGGGGTATGGCGATGCGGATCAGCTCCACGGTCCGCACCCGCGGCGCCGGTCCGCTCGCGGGCGCCCCCGGCGTGGGCGAGGCGGGCGTCGCGGACCGGGCCATCTCGGCGGCTAGTGTAGCCAGTGCGATCGGGGCCTTCTCTCTGACCTCGAGGCCGGCACGATCAACCCATCTGTCGACGACAACCGGCGTCCAGGCCTCCGCCGGTTGAGCAGCGCTCCGGGCTCGGACTCCACCATGACCATCTGCCTGTGCTCAGCCCTCCCACACCGCAGCTCGACCGCGGCGTCGACCATCCGCATCGGGGGCGAAAGCAGCCGTTGACGTTGTGCAAACCGCAAACAGTCGTCGACCTACCATGGCGCGAAGCCGCGATCCCACCCGGCCTCTCAGACTGATCCCCACCGGTACGGCGATGCGTCGCCGCACCGCCTCGGCATCGGCAGGCATCAGCTGCAGCCGGAGGTGGCCCCGCAGTTGTGGCACTTGTAGCAGGAGCCGGAGCGGACCATCAGCGAGCCGCACTCGCTGCAGGATGGTGCGTCGGCCTGGTTCTGGAAGGTGCTGGTCGGCGAGGCGGGCTCGATGCCGAGGGGCATGACCACCTGGGCGGCGTTGGCCGGCCCCTCGACCACCGGAGGGGGCTCGCTGTCCTCTCCGTCGCGCCGGACGATGCCCATCTCCGCCTGCTTCTCCTCGCTCAGGAACCGCGAGCCCAGCCACCGGAAGATGTAGTCGACGATCGACTTGGCGATCGGGATCTCCGGGTTGCGGGTGAATCCCTGGGGTTCGAAGCGCATGTGGGCGAACTTGTTGACCAGGAAGTCCAGCGGGACCCCGTACTGGAGGGCGAAGCTGACCGCGATGGCGAAGGAGTCGGTGAGCCCGGAGACCGTCGACCCCTCCTTGGCCATCTTCACGAAGATCTCGCCGGGGGTGCCGTCCTCATAGAGGCCGACCGTGATGTAGCCCTCATGGCCGCCGATCTCGAAGCGGTGGGTCAGCGCCTGCCGCTCGGCGGGGAGCTTGCGGCGCAGCGGCCTCTCGACGATGCGCACCTTCTCCCCGGTGGTCTTGTCCATCGAGGTGGCCAGCGGCTGGGAGCGCTTGCTGCCGTCGCGGTAGATGGCGAGCGCCTTGAGGCCCATCTTCCAGCCGTCGATGTACGCCTTCTCGACATCCTCCACGGTCGCGTTGCTCGGCAGATTGCACGTCTTGCTTATGGCGCCCGAAACGAAGGGCTGGACCGCCGCCATCATGCGAACGTGCCCCTGCCAGGCGATGGACCGCCCGCCGTTGCGCGGCGCAAAGGCGCAATCGAAGACCGGGAGGTCGTCGTCGCGCAGCTTGGGGGCGCCCTCGATGGTGTCGTTGGCGTCGATGTAGGCGACGATGTCAGCGACCTCGCCCTCGCCGTAGCCGAGCCGCTTGAGCGCCACCGGCACGGTGTTGTTGACCATCTTCAGCATGCCGCCGCCAACCAGCTTCTTGTACTTGACCAGGGCGATGTCGGGCTCCACCCCGGTGGTGTCGCAGTCGAGCATAAAACTAATAGTTCCAGTCGGCGCAATCACGCTGATCTGCCCGTTGCGGTATCCGTGGCGCGCGCCCAGCTCGTGGGCCTCGTCCCAGGTCGACCTGGCGGCGGCCAGGAGGTCGGCGTCGACGTTGGACGACGGGATGGCGTAAGCAGCCTCGCGGTGCTTGGCCATGACCCGGAGCATCGGCTGGCGGTTGACCGCGTAGCCGGCGAAGGCGCCCACTTCGCGGGCGATCCGGGCCGACTGGGCGTATCCCTCACCGGTGAGGATGGCGGTGAGGCAGGCGGCCAGGTCGCGACCCTTGGGCGAGTCGTAGGGGATCCCGCGCGCCATGAGCAGCGCCCCCAGGTTCGCGTAGCCCAGCCCCAGGGGCCGGAAGGCCTCGCTGTTCTTGCCGATCTTCTCGGTGGGGTACTGGGCGTTGCTGACCAGGATCTCCTGGGCCGTGATGGTCAGCTGGACCGCGTGCCGGTAGTCGTCGATCGCGAAGCCTCCGTCCTCGTTGAGGAAACGGAGCAGGTTGATCGAAGCCAAGTTGCAGGCGGAATCGTCCAGGTACATGTATTCGCTGCAGTTGGCAACCAGGAGACCATTGACGATGTAGGAGTGGTGCAGCGGCTCGGTGAGGTTGTAGACGGTGTCCCACCCGCCGGGGACGCAGGCCACCAGCCGGGTCGTGGGCTTTGTCTGGTAGCGGCCGACGGCGCCGAGGATCTCCTCGAGCCAGCGCTGCTTACGCGCGGTGGAGAAGCCGACCTGGGTGGCGAAACGGGCCATGTCCGAGCCGCTGATGCGCAGGTCGAAGCCAGGGCGCACCTTGTAGGTCGCCAGCTCGCCATCCTTGCGGCGATGCTGAAAGGGCTGCGGGTCCCAGGTCGCAACGTCGTAGATCCGGGACCGAATCCCCCAGGCTTCGAGGAGCTGCTGGACCTGAATGAGGAGCTCACGGCTGCGGCTGCCGAGGCCGACATACCGATTGGCCTTACCACCCTCGACGGCCGAGACGCAGCCGTCGGCGCCGAAGAGTCCGCGCAGAAAGGCCGCCTGGATCTCGGGTGGTGCTGTGAAGACCGCATCGGGCACCTTCTTTTCGTGAGCCCGCGCGCCCGTCACGCCGAGGCCCAAGAAGAGGGCACGGACCGCGGCGCTTCCGAGTCTGAGCTGGGTGGTGCCGTTGGCCATCTCGGCGCGCGAGCGACCGCCCAACAGCTCCTCGAGCAATCCCGCGTGCCGGTCGGCCAGCCCATCCTTGACGTCATCGCCGCCGTAGACCCAGATGGCCTGGTCATTGGTCAGGCATCCGTCCCCGATCAGGTGGCCGGTGAGCTCGCCGAGGCCGATGGTCCATCGCTCGGGGACCGCCTGGCGAACCTTGGTCCCGCCACGGTTCCACGACGTCGCCAGCGCCTCGACCTTGACGGGGAGTGCCCACGAGGCATCCGTGGCCGGGGTGGGGGCGTCGTTGAGGAGCACGCGGTCGTTGCCGACGAGGTCCTCAGCCGCCACCCAGCCGCGGTTGGCCGTCCAGAAGCGGTGGTTGGGAGTGCAGCGCAGCTCCTGGCCGTTGGAGAAGAGGAGACGGACGAGTCGCTTGACGCCGGTCTGCATCACCGCGACCGGGTGAGTCGCCGCCACTCCGGCCCCCGGGTCGGCGGCCGTCACGCGGTGGGTGTAAACGCGGATGTCCTCGCCATCCGCCATGCGACGGTACAGGTCCGCGATCGGGAGCAGCCCCACGGTAGTGTGGACCCTCGTCTCGCCCGGGAAGCACGGGTTGCTGGCGTTGATCCGGCCGCTGTTCGACGAGGTGTGCCAGTCGTTGATGGTGGTGTCGTACTGGACCCCCGGGTCGCCGCACTGCCAGGCGGACTCGGCCATCAGGCGCAGCAGGTAGCGCGCCTTGACGGTCTTGATGATCCACGTGGGGTCGGTGACCGCCCGGAGGTGCCAGTCGCGGTCCTCCTCGACGGCCCGCATGAACTCGTCGGTGACCCGCACCGAGTTGTTGGAGTTCTGGAAGAAGACGGAGGCGTAGGCCTCGCCGGTGAACGACGGGTCGTATCCGGCGTCGATGAGCGCCCAGGCCTTGCGTTCCTCGGTAACCTTGCAGGTGATGAAGTCCTCGACGTCGGGATGATCGGCGTTGAGGATCACCATCTTGGCCGCGCGCCGGGTGGTGCCCCCGGACTTGATCACCCCAGCGAAGGCGTCGAAGCCCTTCATGAAGGAGACCGGGCCGCTGGCGGTGCCACCGCCGGCGAGCTGCTCCTGCGAGGAGCGGATGGCGGAGAGGTTGGTGCCCGTTCCGCTCCCGTACTTGAAGAGCATCCCCTCGGTCTTGGCCAGGGTGAGGATCGACTCCATCGAGTCGTCGACGCTGTTGATAAAGCAAGCCGACGCCTGGTTTCTGCTCCCCGGGACCCCGATGTTGAACCACACCGGGCTGTTGAAGCTCATCTTCTGGTGGAGGATGAGGTGGCAGAGCTCGTCGGAGAAGGTCTCGGCATCGGCCTCGGTGGCGAAGTAGCCGCCCTCGCGTCCCCAGCCGGTGATGGTGTCCACCACCCGGGAGATCACCTGGCGGACGCTGGTCTCCCGGCGGGGCGTCCCCTGCGGGCCGCGAAAGTACTTCGACACCACCACGTTGGTCGCCATCTGCGACCAGAAGGCGGGGACCTCGCAGTCCCGCTGCTCGAAGACCAGCTCGCCCTTCTCGTTGCTGATGCTGGCGGTGCGCTGCTCCCAGCGGACCTCGTCGTAGGGGTGGACCCCGCGGGTGGTGAAGCGGCGCTCGATCCGCAGGCCGCTGGTGTTCATGTCGAGCTTTCCGTTGCCGTTGCGGCGCGCGCCGCGGCGACTTTCACCACCCACCGTGAGCCGGGCGGCGGACGGGTCCGACGGGGGTGGCGAAGCGGAAGCGCTCACTGCTGATTCCTTTCTGCTGAGATGTCTGGCGCGGCGGTGGAACCCACGTCCGAGATGGACGGCTCCAGGCGGGCGGGCCCGGCCACACCGAGTACTCTGTCCCCCACAGTATCCCACATGTTGGGGTCCGCCCGGGCTGGAGCCCCCACATCTTGGTACCGGCCGTCCGTGGAGTCAAGGGGTTTCTCACTGCCCGGCGTGCTCCCCGCATGCGGGCGAGACGCGGAACTCATCCGCAGATCATGGCGCGGTAGGCCTCGGGGACGTCCACCTGGATCATCCCCCTCCGGCCTCCCGCGATGAGCAGGAACTCGCCCCGGGGGGCCCGCTCGAGACGGCGGCGCTGGTCCTCGGTGAGGCCGAAGGCGCGCTCCATGGCCGCCACCTCGACAGCGCGATGCCCCCCGCACAGGACGACCGAGCAGTTGGTGGCGACCACCGTGCCCTCGTCGCTCCGGAGCAGGTCCTGGACGTTCTGGGTCGCCACCACCAGCGAGCTGCCGTGCTTCCGGCAGCGCCGGGCGAGCTGGGCCAGCAGCTCGCGCAGGGCGGGGTGGGAGGTGAGCATGCCCACCTCGTCGAGGATGATGTGGCGCCGGCGCGGCGCCGCCCGGACCAGCCGCCAGAGGAGGCGTCCGAGGAGGAGGGTGGTCACCGGGACAAGCTCCTCCCGGACCTCGCGGTGCCCGACGGCGAGAAGCGGGCGCCCCCAGGCCCTTGCGGTGGGGCGATCGAGGAAACCGGCCAGCCCGCCGTCCAGGAACCTTTCGAGCACCCGCGCCACTCGAGGCGCGCTCTGCTCCAACTGCCCCAGGCACTGGCGGAGCCGGGCTCGCTCGCCGCACTCGCGCGCCGCGGCCTGGGCTGTCCGCGCGGCCGCCTCGACCGCAGCCCGCTCCACCTCCGTCATCCCCTCGCAGAGCACGGCGCAGACGTCCACGACGATCGAGGCCGCCATGTCGTCGTCCTCGCCCAGGTCGAACGGGTTGATGGCCGCCTCGGTCACCAGGTCGAGCCACTCCCCGCCGAGGCGCTCGACCAGCTGCCGGTACTCGCCCTCCGGGTCGACGACGATGGCCTCCGCGCCGTGACGCCGGGCTTCGATCAGCAGGCCCCCGATCAGGAAGCTCTTGCCCTGCCCCGAGGCGGCGAAGATCCCGATGTTGGCGTTGGCGTGGTGGGTTTCCTCGAAGGGGGCGACGCTCACCGGCAGGCCGCTGTCGACCATCCGCCCGATCCGGTAGCCGTCCGGGTCCTCGATGCTGGTCTGGAGCCAGGGTGCGCAGCGCGCTGCCGACTGGGAGTCCACCAGCTTGCCCGGCCCGGGAGGCGGTCCCAGCCCCAACACGCCGAGGGTGCCGGCCAGGTGCTCGAAGTGACCGGCGCGGCACCCGCCCAGGGTCGCTCCGAACGCCGCTCGGAGCCGCCCCCAGGCCAGGTCGAGCTCCGCGGGGTCTGCGCCCAGGGCGACCGCGGTGAGCCAGAGGCGGAGTGGCCGGCCGGTGTTGCGAGCCAGCCGGTCACGGAGCCGCCGGGCCGCCTCGAGCCCGGTCTCCACGGCGGCGTCGGGGACCAGGCCGCGCTCCGTCTCCAGGAGCTGGTGCGCGCCGAGATGGCGCATCCGCCGGCTGAGCAGCCCGGTCGCCAGGCGGCTGGAGGTGGGAACCAGGTGAAGCGCGATGTCGCACTCCACCGGGGAGCGGACCAGCGCCGCCAGCCAGCCGGTCTCGACCGCGCCACCCGGGAGGCGGTCGAGGAGGGCCGCACGGGCCACCTGCTCGCCCATCCACACCTGCCGCGGCGTCTCGGCCCAGGCCAGACGGCGCTGGTCGAGTCCGGCGTCCCCGAGATGCTCGAGCAGCGGGGCGCCGGCCAGGCGGTGGGCCGGGATGCCGGCGGCGGCGAGGCACGCCGCCACCAGGCTCAGCTCGCGCTCCAGCTCCCCGGCGTCGTGGTGGCGGACCCCCACCGCCACCCGGCGGTGGAGGACTGGTGCGGCGGCCAGCCGGCGCCGCCAGTGAAGGTCGAGGGCCGCGGCCAGGGCTGCCGGCTCGGCGCCGTGCAGCTCCGGTGCACGCCCTGGCGCCCCCGGGGCGGACGGCTCCTCGGCGTGACCGGTCCCGGCGGCACACGCAGACCGCGGGCCTCCCCTCGCCTCCAACCAAGGGCGGTGGCGGCGAACCCGAACGGTCAGGACCAGCTCGGACGAGAGGCTCCGGAGCAGGGTCTCCAGGGCGTCCACCGCCGCCTCCCCCCGCCAGGGCTCGAGGGCGAGGAGGTCCACCTCGTCGCAGAGCAGGATGCCCAGCAGGAGGCCGTCCGGGGTGACCACCCGGTCCTCCTCCACCCGGACCCCCAGCCCGGGATCGCCGGTTCGACGGCGCGGCACGCGGGGCGTCAGCCGGCCCGCCGCCGGAGAATCCTTCGAGCGACCGGCGCCTGCGCCCGCCGGACGGGGACGAGCAGCCGCGGGTCGACCGTTGCGGCCAGGGCCCGCAGGGCTGCGGCGGTCGGTCCCGAGCCCTCGAGGCCCAGGAGGCGGTGCTCCATCTCGGCGACCTCCAGGTCGGGGTCGTCGGGGACCTCAGCCACCACAGTGCCGCCCAGGTCGAGCATGGCCTCGGCCAGGACGGGCTCGCCGCGGCCCCGGTTGACCATATAGCGGAGGCGGTGGCGGAGGCCGAGCCGGCGCAGCGCCTCGGTGCTCCGGTATGCGTCGTGGACCCCGCCGGCCGTCGGGGTGAGGACCACGAAGATGTCGTGGGCGCTCGCCACCACCCACCTGGTGAGGGCGCTGAGATCACCCGCCACGTCGAGCACGATGGTGTCGCAGCCCCGGCGCTCCAGCTCGGCGACGGCGGCGGCGAGCCGGCGCACCAGATCGGGGTGATCGCCGCAACCGGCCGGGAGCAGCCGGGAGGGGCCGGGAAGCACCTCCAGGCCGGTCCGGTGGACCGCCACCAGCCTCCCCACCGCCGCTGCCACCGGCTCCGACCCCGCCAGCTCCCAGTCCGTCGGGGTGGGCACGCCGAGGCGGATGCCGGCGCGGGGACTCATCAGGTCGAGGTCGACGAGGGCCACCCGAGGCGGTGCGAGCATCCCCCAGGCGTTCCCGGTGTGCGGCTGGCCGGCCAGGAGCCCGGCCACCTCGACCGCCAGCGTGGTCCGGCCGGTGCCGCCGCTGAGGGAGAAGAAGGTGAGCCGGCGGGTTGCCCGGAGGGAGGTGGCGGGGCCGACCCCGGAGGATCCCGGCGGGTCAGGGCCGGGGACCCACGCGGTGGCGGCGGTTGCGGGCATGCCGAGCGCCGCCGGCGCCTCCAGGGTCACGGCATCGGCGACGCTGAGGATCGGCAGGCAGGCACCCGTCCCCGAGGCCGGTGCCCGGCGCTCGCGCGGTTGCTCGACCGGCTCGGGGAGGAGGACCAGAGGGATCCTCGTCTCCACCTCACTCCCCCCGGCCTGCGATCGCGGCCGGGCGACCGCCGGCCGCGGTGACCCCCGCGGCACGGGGTCCGTCGCAGCCTCGGGGCCGACCAGAGGCCGCCGGGACGCGGGTGCCCGCCCACCGGTCGCGTCGATCACGACCAGGAGACCGCGCCGTGGTCGCGTCCAGAATCGCGCCGCCACGGCGGCCCAGGCGATCAGCGGCCGCCCCTCCCGCCGGGCCAGCGCCAGGGTGAGCCCCCCGCCAACCCCGAGGACCGCGAGCGGGACGGCGGCGATGCGGGGCAGCGGGGAGTGGATGGCGAGGTAGGCGAGCACGGCCCCGACGAGGACGGTCCCGAGCTGGCCCGGGGTGAGCCCCCAGGCCAGCGGCTCGGGGACGTCGAACCCGTCGGCGAAGTCGATCTCGGCCACCACCAGTCCTCCTCCCTCGAGCTCGTCCCCGCGCCTCCCAGCCCTCCCGGGGCGGCGAGGAGAACGCTACCGGTCACGGCCGGACATCACTCGGACAATCGCCATGACACTCGGGTCACGGGGCCTGCGCCGGCGCTCGTAGGGCGATGGCGACGAGCGGGCCCCGGGGGCGGCGGCATCCTGGCGGGCGAGCCCCTATGAGGTCCCGTGGGGGTGGGCCGCCGCCGGGCTCCCGGTATCGCGTCCCTCTGGTGCCGGACGGGGGGACGGCTGCGGTCCGCGCAGCTGGCGGCGCAGCCGCCACAGCTCCGCGAAGGCGCGCAGGACGACCGCCGGACGTGCCCCGGTGGGCCTCCCGGTGAGCCGCGGATAGTGCGGCACGGACACGTCGACGATGCCGAGGCCCTGCGCCCGGGCCCTGACCAGGAGCTCGGTGCTGACCAGCGCTCCGTCGGCGGTCAGCCCCTGCCCCACTGCGCGGGAGAACAGCTTGAAGCCGCAGTTGACATCGCGTGCGGTGGGCCCGAACGCCAGCGTCACCAGCCGGAAGAAGGCGCGGTTGTTCAACCGGCGGATGAATGGGTCGCGGCGTTCGGCGCGACAACCGCAGACCACCGCGGTCGAGCTCCAGTGCGGCAGGAGGAGCCGGAGGTCTGCTGGATCGAACTGCCCGTCGCTGTCCATCAGGAAGATGGCGTCGCCTGCCGCCTGCTCGAAGCCGGTGCGGAGGGCGGCGCCGTAGCCGCGATTCTCACGATGCGAGACCACCCGGATGCCGCCCAGCTCGGCTGTGACCTCCTCGCACCGCCGGGCTGTCGAGTCGGTGCTGCCGTCGTCGACCACGATCACCTCGAACGCAGGCAGCGCCAGCGCGGTCAGTGCGGCGTGGGTGCGCCGCACCGTCTCGGCGATCACCGCCTCCTCGTTGTAGGCGGGGAGCACCGCGCTGACGCTCGGGGGGCGAGGGCTGCGGGGAGGCGCGGCTCGCATCGGGCTGCAGCCTAACCGGAGCGCGGCGACGCGGCGGTGACGATCGGGCAACGTGCGGCTGTCCGGCCCCGCGGTGCGGCAGTCTCACCGGCGTGGACCGGATCCGCCGCCGCCTGCGCGACCCCGCAGTGTGGGCCTTCGTCGGAGCGGCCGCGCTGCTCGCGGTCCTCTACCTGGTGCGCCTGGGCAGCGATCCCCCCGGCCTCTACGACGACGAGGCGAGCATCGGCTACAACGCCTGGACCATCGCCCACTTCGGGGTCGACCAGTACGGCAACCACCTCCCCCTCTTCTTCACGGACTTCGGGGACTACAAGGGGCCGGTGGCGACGTACATGGTGGCCCCCCTGACCATCTTCCTTCCGCTGACCGCGGCGACGGTGCGCCTGCCCTCCGTGCTCTGCGGCATCGCCGTCTTCCTGGTGGCGGGCCGGATTGCCTGGGTGCTGACCGGCTCGCGGGCGGTGAGCCTCCTGGTGATCCTGCTGACCGCCGCCGAGCCCTGGATCTTCCTGCAGAGCCAGACGGTGATGGAGGGGAACATCCAGATGGTCCTCAGCCTGACCATCGCCTGCTGGTGCCTCGCGGAGGCGCAGCGAGGCGGTCGCGGGTGGTGGTGGGGAGCGGGGGCGGCGCTCGGGGTCGGCGCGTTCACCTATTCGATCGCCCGCCTGCTGGTCCCCCTGGTGGCCCTGGCCGCCCTGGTCGGCTTTCGCAGGTGCGGCTGGCGGACCCTGCGCGGCCTGATCCTCCCCCTGGTCGCTGCGGCGGCGATCCTAGGCGCCTGGGCGCTGGAGAACCCGGGGGCGCTGCTGGCCCGCTACGGCGCGGTCGGCCTCCTCGCCAACCATCCCACCCCGCTCGCCGCCGCCGCCCGGTTCGCGACCAACTACCTGACCTACCTCTCACCCCAGTTCCTGCTTCTCCAGGGAGACGGCAACCTCCGTCAGACCACCGGCTTCGGGGGGGTCCTGCTGGCCGTAGCGGTGCCCCTGATCCTCGTAGGCATCTGGCGGCTCGGGTGCCGCCGCCACGAGCCGTTCGCGCTCTTCATCCTTCTGGGAGCGCTGCTGGCGCCCGTCCCCGCCGCCCTGACCCTGGCAGCCCCCCACGCGCTCCGCGGCGCCGGGCTGATCCCCTTCCTCGCCGTCTTCCTGATCGAGGGGGTGGCCTGGTCCATGACCGCAGGGGAGCCCGCCGCACGGGCGGTCGCCACCGGCTGGCCCCAGCTCCTCCGCCCTCGTGTCGTGATGGGCCTGATCCTTGCGGCGACCCTGGCGTGCGCGGTCCCCTACTTCGCCGATTACTACACCGCCTACCCCTCCCGGGCCGCCAGCGCGTTCGAGGCGGGTGAGGGCGCCGGCATCCTTGACGCCTGGCATCTGGCCCGCGCCGGTGGTCACGAGCTCTACCTCTCCGCCGCCCTCAATCAGCCGCTGATCCAGCTCCAGTTCGTGGCCGAGGCACCACCTCCCCAGCAGGCGTTCGTGGAGGAGGCGCGGATCGAGGTGGTGACCCGGGAGGGCCAGCTGGACGGCGCCGACCCCGGCGACATCGGCGTGTTCAGGCCTGGAGACCAGATCCCGGTGGGGTCGACGCTTCTCTTCGTCGTCCGCGCCGACAGCGTCGTCGATGCGCCCGTCGCGCTGTCGAACCAGGATCTGCTGCGCGCATACCGGCTGGGGTAGACGTCGAGTTCGGGTGACGTCCATCACAGCTTCGTTACAGGCTGGAGAGGAGCCGGACAAGCGGGCGTGCGCTCTCGCCGTCCATCCGGACAATCGCCGGAGTGCCCCTCGACGACTTCTTCCACGCTCTTCCCCTCCTTCTCCTCGTCGGGACCTTTCCCGGACTGGCGCTGGCGACACTGATCGCGCCCGGGCTCTCGTGGCCGGAGCGCGTGGCGGCAGCCCCCGGCTTCTCGGTGGGGTGCGTGGGGGCCGTCGGGCTGCTCCTTCATCTGATCGGCGTGCCCTTCACCGCGATCGCCGTCGTCCCGGTGCTGGTCGCGCTGGTCGCAGGAGCGCTGGTTCGCCACCTGCAGTGCGCGCGCCCGCCTGCCCAGGAACGGGGGGTGGGATGGGTGGTGACCGGGATCGCCATCGCGACCGGAGCCGTCCTCGTCGGGCTCGCCGCCGCCGCCCTGCACGGCGAGGCGCTTCCGCCCGCCAACGATCCCGCTCTCCATGGCGCGGTGGCGGCGAGTATCGCCCGCGACCAGGACGTCCTTCCCGTCATCCCCATGCCCCTGGAGGGCTCGGGATTCGTCCGTCCTCAGGCGGCCTTCGAGGCAACGGACGCGCTCGCATCGGATCTCGGCGCGGGCGCTCCGGCCAAGCTCCTCCTGCCGCTCGCCGCGCTGAGCCTGCTGGCGCTTCCGCTCGGAGTCGCCCTGCTCGCCTTTCACACCGTGCCTGACCGGCGGGTCGCCGCAGGTGCCGCGGTGCTCTCCCTGGGCCTCATGTTCCCGGCGTCCCCCCTCGGGTTCGGCGACTACCCGTACATCGTCGACTCGACCCTGGTGGTTCCGCTCATCCTGGCCACGGCCCGCTTGCTGAAAGGCGGGGCGATCCCCACGCAGAGCGGCCTGATCGCTGCCGCGGTCCTTTCGATCTGGATCACCCACGGTCTCGAGATCGTCACAGCTGCCGTCATCGGCGGACCGCTCTGGCTCGCCGTCGTGATCGCGCGCCGCCGCGCCGCCATCCGCCCGATAGGCGCCGGCCTTGCGGCGGCCGGGGCGGCCGCGGTGATCGGCTACCTTCTCACCCGTCCACCCGCCGTGCCAGCTCCTTCCGTGTCTCTTCCCGCGGCCTACGACGGGGCGGCGGTATACCTGACAGGCCACACCGGCGCCACCCCCATATCGGTGCTCACCGCCTTCACCGGGACCGAGCTGTCCCTGCTCTCGGGCCTGCTCCTGGTGGCGGGGTTGGTGGTGCTGATCCTGCGCCGGCGCGGCCGGTGGCTGATCGTGGCGCTGGTGCTCCCGCTTCTCTGCATCTACGACGTGCTCGGGCCCGAGATCCTGCGACGTGTCTGGACGGCCGTCTACCCCTGGAGCGTCGAGGATCGGCTGCTCGGTCTCGAGTTCTTCGTCGTACCGGTCATCGCCGCGGTCGGCGCGGTGGCGGTCATCGACCTGGTCCGGCGGATCGCGGGCGAGGTGCCCCCGTCGAAGCGGTGGCGCGTCACGGCGCTGAGCGCCGGCCTGGCCACGCTGATGGCCGCCGGCGCGCTCGTGGCGGGAGGGGCCGGCTCCCGGGCCGTCCTCTCCTGGCAGCTCGGTATGAATGGGCATGTGGCGTCCCGGGACGTCGCCGTGATCCAGACCCTGGGAGCGCTTCTCCGGCCGGGGTCGATCGTCCTCAACGATGGGGTCGCCGACGACGGCCGTTGGATCACGGCCCTGACCGACGATGTCGAAGCGGAGCCGAAGCCACACACCGACCTCTACCCCAACGACTGGAGGCTCGTCGCCATGGCGGAAGCGTGCACCGATCCGGCGCAGGCCGAGCGCGCGCTCGCCGGTGTCCAGGCGGTGTTCGTGGGGAGCGACCCGGCGCCCGGGGCCGCGCATGTCTGGCGGGCCAGCTGCATCGCCGCCCTGCCCGATGTCCACCTGGTCGCGGGGACGGCGGAAGGGCCTGCGGGATTCGTCGTGACCGGCGGTTCAGCCGGCTGACCGGACCGACGATGCGGTGACGGACCTCCGCACACGATGTCACAATCCTGTCAGCGGCGTGTCGCCCCCCGATCACCGGAAGCTTTCCGGTCGCTGGTAGCGTCTGCCCGTGACGCAGACCCCTCTCACGCTGAGCGTGCCGGCGGTGCGGCGACGCGGCATGTCCATCCACGAGCGGTGGCTGCTCCTGATGGGCTTCGACGCTGTCGCTGTGTCGCTCGCCTTCATCCTCGCCTTCAACCTGCGCACGGCCGAGGTTCGCCATGCCGGCTTCTACGTCCCCCGTCTGGGCACCGTCGTTGCGCTCGGGCTGTGGGTGATCTCCGGGACCATCGTCGACGTCTGGAACGTCCGGGCCGCGAGCTCGATGCGTCTGACCCTCCCGCGCGTCTCGACGGCACTCGGCCTGTCCCTGCTCGGCCTCCTAGTCGTGTTCCTGATCGTGCCCTATCAGATCACGCGGCCCACCATCATCATCTGGGCCCCGCTCGCCGGGGTTCTGGTGATGGCGGAGCGCCTGCTCTATGGCCGGCTGCTGGCGGCGTCATCGCCGGCGGCGCGGATCGCGCTGGTCGCCGACCGGGACGCCCTCACCCGGGTCTGGCCCGAGGTGAAGGGTCACATCCGCGGCCTGTACCAGGTTGCTGCCGTGGTCAACCCGCGCCGGGAGGGCTGCACCCAGAAACTCTGCGAGGTCGTTGAGCGGCGGGAGATCGGCGAGGTCGTCCTCGGCCTCCGTGACGACATCGACCGTGACCTCTTCCGGGGCATCCTGGCCTGTCACGACGCGGGGATCAGGGTGAGGTCGCTGGCCGATCTGTACGAGGAGCTCACCGGGCGCCTGCTCTTGGATCAGCTCGGCCACAGCTGGCTGATCGGACTCCCGATGCGGAGCCAGACCTCGCACCTCTACGCCGCGCTCAAGCGCAGCCTCGATGTGCTCGTCGCTATCCCCGCGCTGATCCTTCTCGGCGTGCTGGTGCTGCCACTGTCCGTGATCATCAAGCTGGACGGCGGGCCCGTCTTCCACCGACAGGCCCGCATCGGGAAGCACGGGCACCCCTTCACGGTGGTGAAGCTGCGCACCATGCGGCACCATCTCATCGGGCCCACCACCTGGACCGAGGCGGGTGATCGCCGCGTGACCCTGGTCGGGCGCATTCTCCGGCGGGTCCACCTCGACGAGCTGCCTCAGGCCTGGTCGATCCTGCGCGGTCAGATGTCCCTGATCGGGCCACGCCCGGAGCAGCCCCAGTACGTCGAGCGACTCCGCACCGAGATCGACTTCTACAACACCCGGCTCACGGTGCGCCCGGGCCTCACCGGATGGGCGCAGGTGAACTGCGGCTACGGCAGCAGCGTCGACGACGCCCGGGTCAAGCTGAGCTACGACCTCTACTACGTCAAGCATCAGTCGCTCAGCCTCGACCTCATCATCCTGGCTCGGACGGTCATGGCCGTCCTCTCCCTGAGCGGGAGATGACCCGGAAGAGGCCATGCGGATGGTGTGTTCCGGATGCGTGGTCTCCGGCGCCGCGGGTCGCGCTCTCGCCGACCTTCCGCGATGGCCGGATTCTCGAGCAGGAGGTCCCGGTGGAGTGCGGGGTATGAACGCGGCGTCGAGCGCCGCCATGAGAAGGGGAGTCGGGTCCGCCGCTTTGGAGCCGGTGACGGTCGTCTACGTCGCCTATGGGGTGACCGCGATCGACGTAGCGTGGCTCGATGCGCGTGATGCCGTGGTCGTCGTGCACAATGACGATCTGCTCCCGGTGGGCGCGGTCGCGACGCACAACGCCGCTGACGTGGTCATGGCGAGGAACGTCGGATTCGGCGCCGGCGTGAACGCGGCGCTCGACCTGGTGCGCACCGACCGGGTCATCGTGTGCAACCCCGACACCCAGCTCACGGCTGACCATCGCCGGCTGCTGGCGAGCGACGACCCCGACGAGCTCGTGACGGTGGTCCTCGAGGACAGTCGTGGCGAGCCGACCTGGGCCGTGCTCCCCTATCCGGGTTCCCTGGCCGCGGTCGCCATGGGGTACCGCCTCGGCAGGGTGATGGGGAGGCGAAGCCGGCTTCGCGACCGCGCCTCTCGGTGGCTCACCCCCCCTCGAACGCCTTATCGAGAGTTCCTGACCGCGAGCTCTGGATCCTGGCCACTGGCCACCCACTGGGTGTCGGCGGCCGTGGTTTCCTTGGCGACGCAGCGCCTCCGGGCGGTGGGCGGGTTCGATGCCGGCTACTTCCTCTACATGGAGGATGTCGATCTGTGCGCTCGGTTGGCGGCGCGCTTCCCGTCCATGCGCGTGCGGGTGGCGGGCGGGGTGCCGGGGAGGCACGCGGTCGGGGGGTCGAAGGGCCCACGGCGGCCGGTGGCGATCGAGGCGGACCGTATCAACTCCGTCGCCCGCTACTGCTCTCGGCATCGAGGCCTGGGCTGGAGGCTGGCGAGCGCGGTCCTGCGCCCTCGGATGTGGTGGCTCGCCTTCCGAGTCAGAGAGCGGCCATGAGCCGAGCGGACGACAGCAGCCCTCTGCGGGTGACCGTCGTTCACCTCGGCCGGCGCGGCGGGCTTGGTGAGCGTCGTCGCGTGGAGGCATGGAGGGACCTGCTGGAGGACGCCGGCGCGCGTGTGACCGAGATCCCACTCATGGCGGAGCATCGGCGCGAATTCCCCCTTCTCCGTGTCGCCGACCTCGTCGCCCTGATCCGCCGGCGGAGCGTGATCGAGACCGCGGCCTGGGACGCGCGGGGCGCGGCGGACCGGCTCCGGAGGACGGAGCCGGACGTCGCCGTCTTCGTGACCGCGCGGGCCTACCATCCTCGCCTCCACGGGATCGCCGGGGGCGAGGTGCTCGACTTCGTGGACCGGATGAGCAGCGCCTACTGCGATCGCGCGGAGGTGGTCAGAGGGCGGCTGCGGCGGGCGGGATTCCGGGTCCTCAGCTGGAGCCATCGGGGATTCGAGGCATGGGCGCGCTCCGCGCCGGTGCAGCGCGTCGCGGCTGGGGTTGGGGACGCGGCCGCCCTCGATGCCACGTGGCTTCCGATTCCGGTCAGATCGGCAGGCCTACCACCGGCGGGCGCGCCCGAGTACGATGTGCTCTTCTTCGGGAGTCTCGGCTACCCTCCGAACGTCGACGCGGTGCGCCGGCTGGCCCGTGCGTGGCCGCTGCTGCAGGCCCGCCGACCCGGAATCTCCGTCCTCCTCGCGGGCGCCACGCCGACCTCCGAGGTTCGGGGGATCGCCGCCGCTCGGGGCTGGCATCTGAGCGACGGTTTCCAGGACGTCACCGAGCTCTGCGCGAGGGCCCGCCTGGCCGTCGTTCCCCTCGACCGCGCCACTGGGATCCAGATCAAGGTCCTCGAGGCGGCGGCGGCGGGTCTGCCGCAGGTGGTGTCCCCGGCCGCCCTCCGCGGCCTCGAGCCGGGGTTCCCCGCGCTCATCGCCCACGATGACCCGGAGCTGGTGGAGGGCGTGCTCCGCCTGATCGACGACGTCGAGCTGCGGCGCAGCCTCGGAGAGGCATCGCGGCGCCACGTGCGCGAGCGCTACAGCGTGGAGAGCTGGCGGCACGTGGTGGCCGCCCTGCTGGGGCTCCCGGGCGGTGCGCGGAAAGCCCCCCACCCTGCCGCCGAGCTTCCGGCTCCGGTTGCCTCGCCCGGGGTGGCTCTGGTCACGCCGACCGGGATCGGGGTGAACCGCGCCGAGATCCGGGTGCGCGCGGTGCGGGGCGGGGTCATCACCCTCGTCCGGAGTGGGGCGGTGCGCGGCATCGCATTCATCGGCATGGTCCTCATCGCCCGCCTGGTGGGGCCGGAGCAGCTCGGCCTCTTCGTCATAGTGTCCTTCGCCGTCGGGTTCCTCGGCAGCATCGGCGATGGTGGGCTCGCAGCGGCGTTGATCCAGCAGGACCACACCCCAACCGCGGAGGAGATGAGCACCGTCTTCACGGTGCAGCTGTTGATCGCCTCCGCGCTGTGTGCGGCGGCGACACTGGCCGGCATCCTCGTATCCACGCTGGGTCACGCGGGCGGCGTGGCGATCCTGGTGGGTGTCGGTGTGGGCGTGTCGGTGCCCATCACCTCCCTGAAGACCATCCCGGCGGCCCGGCTCGAGCGCCAGCTTCGTTACGGCCCCCTGGCCGCGGTGGATTCGCTCCAGGCCCTGGTGTTCCAAGGTGCGGCGGTCGCGCTCGCCTGCATGGGCCTGAGCGTCACGGGCTTCGTGATCGCCGCGCTGGCCCAGGCGGCCGTCGGCTCGCTTGCCATCACCGCCTTCTCGCCCTGGTGGCTCCAGGTGCGACTGAGCCGCACGTGCCTCCGGCGTCTTCTGGGTTTCGGCGCCATCTTTCAGGCTCAGACCGTCGTCACCTACGCCAAGGACGCGATCACGCCCGTCTTCGTCGGAGCCGTGGCCGGGGCTGCCGCGGTCGGTTACCTCAACTGGGCCTACATGATCGGCGCGATCCCCCTGCTCGTCTCCTATCCACTCTCCGACGTCACCTTCTCGCTCTTCGCCAGGGCGCGCTCTGACCCGGCCCTTCTTCAGGCGATGGTCGAGCGCATCATCCGGCTCTCCGCCGTCACGGTCCTGCCCGTGTCGGTCATCACCCTGGTCACCGGTGCGCGCCTCGTGGACACCCTGTTCGGGAGTCGCTGGTCGCCGGCGCTACCCTCCCTCTACCTGTTCGCCATCACCATGTGGGCCGGCCCCGTGTTCGCCTCTTCCTTCTTCAGCCTCTACTACGCGGCGGGCAGAGGACGAGTCGCGCTCGCCTTCACGGTCGCGTGGACCGTCGCGGACTGGGCGATCGGCGTTCCCCTGGTCCTTGGTATCGGGTTCGTGGGCATCGCCTGGCGCGGGTTGATCGTCTCGGTGGTCAGCGCGCCGTTTGCGCTCTGGCAGGTCCGACGCGTGGTGGCGATACGACTTACCCGCCAGGTGTTACCTGGTGTCGGCCTCGCCCTGGCGCTCGGGGCTCTTGCCTGGGTGGTGTACCGGGTCCTTCCCATGACAGCGCTCGGGACGTGCGCCGGCCTGGCGCTCACGCTGGTCGTCTTTGCGGCCGCCGCGCTGTTCATGGAGCGCGATACGGCGCGTCTGGTGCTGGACGGCCTCTGGCACGGCTTCTCGAGGGACGAAGGGCCTGGGCGGCCGCAGAAGAAAGGGTTGATCACGGAGGTGCGATGATGACCGCTGACCGGCGACGATCCACCATCTCGGCCGTGCTCGTGACCCGGAATGAGGCCGCCCTCCTGGACGAGTGCCTGGCGCGCATCGAGCCGATCGCCGACGAGATCATCGTGATGGACCTCGAGAGCACGGACGGCACTCCCGAGGTGGCGGCTCGGCACGGCGCGACCGTCCTACGTCACTCCCCCGTTCCGCACGCCGAGCTGGTCCTGGGGAAGGCCATTGAGCACGCGACCAGCGAGTGGATCCTAGTCATCGCCCCGGACGAGTGGTTCGGCAGCGACCTCGTCGATGAGCTCCGCCGGATCGTGGCGGACGATGCCTGCGACGTCGTCTACGTCCCCTTCGTGAACTCGATCTTTGGCCGCGAGCTGCATGCCCCCGGTGCCGCGGAGCCCAGTCATCCGCGGCTCTTCCGCAAGGAGCGCGTCCAGTGGCCGACGAGGATACACACCGAGCCCGACCTGCGCGGCCTGCGCTGCCATTCCGTGCCGCGACCGGCGTCCGGGTCCGGGACGGGGATGGTCGCGCACGTCAACTGGCGAACCTCCCACCAGGTTCTGGAGAAGTTCTCCCGCTACGTGCAGCACGAGGCGGAACGGCGCCATGGACTGGGGACGAAGTTCGGACTGGGGCGGATGATATATCGCCTCTCGCGCGAGTTCGGCGGGCGCTACGTGCTCGGGCGCTGTTACGAAGATGGGCTTCCCGGGTTCTTCTTCGCTGCCATGTACGGTGCCTACGAGCTGGGGATCCAGATCGAGCTCTGGCAGCTGGAGGGTTCTCCCGCACGTCAGGATCGCTGGATCAAGAGGTCGGGACGGGTGCTCGGAGAACCGGTGCGCTGGATCCTCCCGCTCTGGATGCGGGAGAGGCGCCGCCGCTCGGCCGGCGCGACATCGATGGTCGCTGATCCGGGCGCACGGCCTAGGGTGGAGGAGGGCGGGTGACGAGGCCGTCAGCCGCGATCAGCGCAGCCCTGAGCCGCGCCGGGCACAGGACGCGCGCGGAAGGGCACCCGGCCGTCGTCGCCTGCCTGGCCTCGCTTACCCTGCTCGGTCCGGCGATCCTGCTGAACATCGGTGATATCTCGACCCCGGCCATGTTGCTGGTCCTGCTTGCGCTGGGGGCCGCGCTTCTCGCCCTGGCGGGGGCGGGTCGGAGCCCCTGGGATCAGAGGGCGTGGGTGTGGGTCGCGATCATCGTCCTTGTCGGGGTGACCAATCTCCGTTATCTATGGTGGCCTCAGGGGGTGGGCAGCGACTGGCCCGTGCACCTGGTCCTGATCCTGGCCCTGATCGCTGCCGCCGCCGGGGCGGCGGCGCTGCCCGCTCACCGGGCCGGGTGGGCACTGGCTGGCGCCGCCATCCTCTGGCTCGGCTTGATAGCGTCGACCTGGCCGAGCTGGGGAAGCGCCAACATCGATGTGTTCCAGGCCATCAGCGGAGCCATCGGAGCTTTGCTTCACGGCGGCAACCCGTACGGACCAGTCTTCAGCTACCTCGCTCCGATCTCGCCCACACGATGGGGCACGGTGACCGGGCACTTCGCCTACGGCCCCATCGTGCCGGTGCTGGCCTCTCTGGGCTGGCTCCTCGGGGATTTGCGCGTCATGTCGGTGGTCGCGATAGCGAGCACGCTGGCGGGGCTGTGGGTGCTGGCCCGACAGGGTTCGCAGCCCGCCTCGGCGCACCGGATCGTGGCTCTCGCCCTGGTGTCGCCTTTCACCGTCGCGATGGTCCAGTCAGCCTGGGTCGAGGTGTACCTCGTCGCCGGCGTCGTCTGGTGGATGGCGCTCTGCCATCACCGACGCGCCTGGTCCGTCGTAGCCCTCGCCATCGCCCTGCTGGTCAACGCCATCACCCTCGTGGTGCTGGTGCCGGCGTTCCTCTGGTCACGTCGCGCCCGCGTGGAGATCGTGATCGCGGCCGGAATTGCCGTAATCGTCGCGCTCCCCTTCGCCCTCGTCACCGGCGTCGGCGCCTTCGTCTACGACGTGATCGGCATTCAGCTCGCCCCACCGGCGTGCCGGCGCGTCACGCGCGGGGCGACCGGTACGGTCTCACGGTGAGGCCAGCCTGATGTCGCGGATGCCTCGCTCGGTACGGATCACCCTCGGTGTGTCCGTCGCCCTGCTGGCCGCCTACGCCATCCTCTGGTCGACGGTCACCCAGCTGGAGATCGGCCGCAGCGACTTCACGTCAACCTACGTCGGCGGGCTGCTGCTGCGCCAGGGCCACCCCGGCGAGCTCTACGATCTCACGGCCCAGAGCCAGCTCCACGCCCAGCTCATCGCCCCCGACACGGAGGGAAATCTGCCGTTCGTCGACGCTCCCCTTGCCGCCGCGCTCGCCGCCCCCGTCACCCTGCTCGGCCTCGACCTCGCGTACCGCCTCTGGGGGCTGCTGCAGCTCGCCGTCCTCACCCTGGCCGTGGGCATCGCCGCGTGGAGCGCCCCCTGGCCGTCGCGCACCCCACGGGTCTGGAAGGCGGCGGTGGCGTTGGTGGCGCTCGGCGGCGCCGGCACCCTGGTCGAGCTGCTCCAGGCGCAGTGGGGAAGCGTCCTGGCGCTCGGCCTTGCCCTGGCGTACCGCGACTGGAAGCACGGCCGCCATCTGCGCGGCGGCATGTGGCTCATCCTCTGCGCCGGCATCGCCAAGCCCCATCTGGCCCTGGGACTCTTCGCCTTCATCCTCGGCTGGCGCAACCGCCAGGTGTTGATCGGTGCCCTGGGGGCGGGTCTCGCCGTCGTCATCCTGAGCGTCCTGGTGGCAGGCCCCGCCGGCCCGCTGAAGTTCGTCGAGCTGGCGATAACCTCGAACACCCAGTGGCAGCTCAGCACCTTCAGCAGCTTCGTCGGCATCCCCGGGTCGTTCCTCGGCAACGCCGGCGCGGCCCAGATCATCGGTGCGATCGGAGATCTCATCGCGCTGGGCGTGGCGGCATCCCTCGGGGCCATGGTGCGGAGCCTGCCGGCACGCCTCGACGTCGCCCTGGCGGGCGCTGCCGCGCTGTCGATCCTGGCCTCTCCCCACGCCGGGATCCATGACCTGGTGATGCTGGCCCCGGCGATGGCGTGGTGCACCGCTCTGGCTGTCGCCCACGCGTGGGAGGTGCAGGGGTTGGGCCGGTGGCGTGGTCCGCTCCTTCCCGTCGGCCTCTGGCTGCTCCTCACCTGCGCCGCCTTCGTCAGCCTGGGAGACGGGGGTGCCTCGCCCCCGTTCCAGCTGGTTCCCTGGGCGCTCATCGGCGCGGCCGCGGTGACGTGGGTCGTCAGCCGCAACCAGATGGAGCCGGTGGCTGATCCACTCCCCGGCGGCCGGGGCGGCGCCGTGGCCTACGCGCCCTGACGCGTCCCCAGGGCCGCGACGAACCCCGCCATCGCCTTCGCCACCTCGGTGGGCCGCTGCACCGGCAGGTCGTGGCCGCCGTCCACCCAGGCAGTCTGCGCGCGGGTGCCCAGCACCTCCTGGGCCCGCTGCAGACCCCGAGCCTTCTCCTCCGCGGGCCAGGGCCCGCCCCTCGCCGGGATGAAGAGCACCGGGCACTCGACCCGCGCCATCAGCTCGAAGGAGTCCAGCTCGTACAGCCGGCGGGCGATCTCCATGTGGTGGTCCATCTGGAGCCGCGGCCGCAGGGTGCCGTCCTCCCCCGCCTCGAAGTTGCCCAGGAGGATCTCCACCGCGGCCTCGGGATCGCCCCCCTCCGCCAGCGGCCCGCCCTTCGCCCACTCCCGCACCGAGGCCGCGGTGATGCCCGAGATCCGCGGGGGTCGCAGGCGCTCCTCGGCCTCCGCCCAGGTAGAGAAGTGGTCTCGCATCGCGGCGGCGCCGCCGTCTACGCAGACGCAGCCGATGACCCGGTCGGAAGACGCCGCGGCGAACCAGAGGGCCACCGAGGCTCCCCAGCTGTGGCCGGCCACGATCACCTGGTCCAAGCCCGCCGCGTCGCACAGCCCCCTCAGGTCGCCGGCGACCTCCGCGAACGCATAGCCGGCATCGGGCCGCTCCGACCGTCCGTGGCCGCGCAGGTCGGGGGCGATGACCCGCCAGCGGGGGCTGAGCCGCGCCGCCACCAGGTCCCACCAGCGCGCGTTGCTGGCCAGTCCGTGCAGGGCCATGATCGGCGGGCTGCCGCCGGGGTGATCGCGGACCGACAGCTGCAGGGTCCCGACGTCGACCACGTATTCGCGCACCGTGGGCTCGATTCTCCTCCCTGGAGCGTCACGGCCGGCGCCGTACTCTATCGGTCATGCCCACACCCACCCTCCCACCCCATCTCGAATGGACCGAGGACCCCGCCGCCGACCGGCTGATCGCGGAGGACCCACTGGCGCTCCTGATCGGCTTCTGCCTCGACCAGCAGGTCCCCATCGAGCACGCCTTCCTGGGGCCGCTGCGCATCCGCGAGCGGCTCGGCACCCTGGACGCCGGCCGCCTGGCCGCCGTCGACCCGGACGCCTTCACCGCGGCGTTCCGCACCCCGCCCGCGATCCACCGCTTCCCCGTCAGCATGGCCGAGCGCGTCCAGGACCTCTGCCGCATCGTCGCGGAGGACTACGGCGGCGACGCCTCGCGGCTGTGGCGCGAGGCCGGGACCGCGGCGGAGCTTCACCGCCGCCTGACGGCGCTCCCCGGCTTCGGACCGCTGAAGGGTCGGATCGTGATCGGCGTGCTCGGCCGTCACTTCGGGGTCCGGCCCGCCGGATGGGAGGTGCTGGCCCCGGACTTCCCCACCCTCGCCGATGTCAGCAGCGCGGACGAGCGGCGCGCCTACCAGGCGGCCAAGCGGGCCCACAAGGCGGCGCTGCGCGCCCAGGGGGCCCCGGGAGCGGCGGCCCGCATGCCCGCCCGCGGCAACCGGATAGCGACGGCGGTGGACAGGGCGGCGCGGCCGTCGCCGTCGCGGTCGTGACCTCGAACTCTCGCGCCCCCGTCCAGGTCTTCGAGGACGGAGGCGTCCGCATCGTGAGGGTCGGGCCGATGGGCCCCTACGGCAACAACGCGTACATCGTCCGCGACACCTCTGCACACGCCGGTCTGCTCGTCGACATGCCGCTCGAGCAGGGTCCACTGCTCGATGCCATCGTCGCCGAGGGAGGCGTCCAGATGGTGGTGGCCACCCACTGGCACGGGGATCACTGGGCGAGCTACGACGCGGTCCGCCTCGCGACCGGAGCGCCGGTGCTGGTCGGCGATGCCGAGATCAACATTCCCGAGGCGCGGATCGACGGCCGGCTCGGGGACGGCCAGCAACTCCGGGTTGGAGACATCAGGATCGATGTCCTCCACACCCCCGGTCACACTCCGGGCAGCATCTCCCTGAGGGTGGGCCAGGCGGTGATCACCGGTGACACGCTCTTCGACGGCGGCCCGGGCCGGACCTCCGCCTCGGGCGACCTGGAGACCATCCTCGCCTCCATCGACGCGCGGCTTCTCTCTCTGCCCGCCGCCACCGTGGTCCTGCCCGGGCACGGTGCCAGCACCACCATCGTCGCGGCCACGGCGGGACGCGAGCAGTACCGGCGGCACCCCCGGCCGTCCGGCTTCCACGGTGACGTGGAGTGGCGCGGCTGACCACCTGAGGGCCGCGGTCCTCGTACCGACGCCATCCGGGGGGCCGGTGGGGATCCGGACGGCTGCCTGTACCATCTCGGCAGCGCCCGCATCGTCTAGCGGTCAGGACCTCACCCTTTCAAGGTGGCAACCGGGGTTCGACTCCCCGTGCGGGTACGGCGATTTCTCTCGGTCACACAGTTGTTGATGCCGAGTTTGATGCCAATAGGAGCCGTCACGTGACCTCGTCTCCTCACTTCTCCACGCTGGCGGCGGCCACTCAGCCCTTCCGGTCGGGCAGGAGGTTCGCGCCGGCAGTAGATGGGCCTTGACAGAAAGGTGAATTTTGTGCCGATAATATCGGCATGGAATTCACCCTTGACCTAGACGACGCGGATCAGGTCCTCGCTTTCACCGCACGTCCGCTCCGGCTGGTCCGGGACGCTTTTGACGATGGGGTCTCCTTTGCCGATAGCCATCTGGCCGGCCAACCGTCTGACGATCACTACTGGAGCCATAGCGTCCGCTACAGGGCGCGCAACCTTCTCGTAGATGCCGACTGGGACAACAACGGCTGGCGCTTCGGTCGAAGGTTGGCGAACTCGGGCATCGAGATCATGGGCGGCGCACTCGCGCTACGTGTGCTCAAGGCGATTGGAGGCGGCCCGCCGCACCCAGGGCTCAGCCACGCTCGACAGGCATATTGGCGTCAGCGAGTCGCTCCACCCCAGCCCACACAACTCTCACTTGCCCTGGCGATAGATGGCGTAATCCTCATCAACGGCTCCAATCTGATTGTTGATTGGGATGTCGTTGCGAAGCGGCAGTTGGTGCTCGCCCTGTCGAAGCCAATTGGAGTGTGGAGATATCAAACTAAGCCGAAGCTAGCTTGGCGCCGACATGTCGTCTTTGCATCAGATGACGAGCCGCGGTTTCTCCCTGCCGACGAGGACATCGGAGTCGACTTCCCCGACTACGACGCCTCGGAACTCGACGAACCCGACGAACCCGACGAACTACGATGATTGGCGAACGCGTGCGCTTGGCTCGTGAAGCAGCGCGGATGACACAGCGGGAGTTGTCGGCCCTGGCGGAAATTGGCCAAGGCGCCTTGAGTGACATCGAGGCGGGGCGCGTTCTCGAGCCGTCTCGCGGGGCAATCAGCGCCATCGCCAAGGCCACTCTCTACCCGACGGACTTCTTCTACCTCGGCCCACTACCTGATCTCCCCGACGGTCACTACCGGCGCCGCAGGCGGGGCACGAGCAAGGTGGGTAAGCAGGTTCGTGCCCAGGTCCGCCAGATCGTCGAACTGGTGCAGCGCACCGAGTCCCAGTTGAAGCTGCCGCCAATCCAGATCGAGCCGCTCCACAGCGAGGGTATTCGCGATATCGAGGATGTGGAGACCGCCGCCGCTGAGGTTCGCGCCATGCTAGGGCTCGGCTCACGCGACCCGATCCCGAACCTCACCCGGGCCGTCGAGCGATCCGGTGTCATCGTTGTAAGACTGCCCACTACCATGGAGGATCACGACGGTTTCTCTGCGTGGCCCGACTTCGGTCTCGGTGGTCGCCCAATCATCGCTCTGACAATCGGGCACACGGGCGACCGTGATCGCTTCACCATTGGCCACGAGCTGGGCCACATCATCCTTCACACGCTTCGTAGCAACGTCGAAACGGGGCAAGCAGAGATTGAGGCCAACCGATTCGCGGGTGCGTTGCTCTTGCCGCGAGAGGCGGCACTTGAAGCGATGCGTCCGCCGGTCACCCTGCGGGTACTCATGGCAGTCAAAGCCACGTTTGGCACATCTATCGCCATGGCGGCCAGACGTGCATGGGACCTCGACCTAATCACCCGGGATCACTACGTCTCGTTGCAGAAGCAACTATCTACTCGCGGTTGGACGTACGCGGAACCCGTGGAAGTCGGAGCGGAGAACCCTCTGCTCATCGCCAAGATCATCGACCTGTTGGCTGGTCACGGGACCACGATGCAACGAGCTTCGCGAGTGTGGATGCCGTTGTTCACGTTTCGGGCCATCGCCGCCGCGGCCGAAACTGCAACGAGAGCGTAAGGAGAGAGTGGTGATCTGTCCTCGAAGATGGTGCCCTTCTTCACCGAGAACGGCTTGCCGCAGGCCCGGCACTTCCAGATCGACCGGGTCTTGAGGAAGCCGACCCGGTCGGAGCCGCACTCAACACACCGCACCCCGTCCGGCCAGCGCAAGCCAGCCAGGAAGTCGCGGCAGACCGCCTCGTCCTCGAAGTAGCGGACCGCCGCCAGGAGAGGGTCATTGGGAGAGCTGCTGGTAGAGCTGACCCAACTCCATGTACGCGTCGGCCCAGGAGACGTTCCAGGTCCACAGGTACGACCCCTGGGTGGCGGCCGCGGCGGCCTGTGTGTGAGTCTGGGCGGCCTGGCCGAAGTACGTGATGGCGGCGGAGGTTGCCGCCTGGTCGATGGCACCGTTGCCCTGGCACGTGCTCTGCGCCACCGCCCGGGCGGAAGCCCAGTTCCCCGCTGACCACTGATAGTAGCTGGAGTTCGACGGGTCCGACTGGCCGTCGACCAAGTCCATCTGCTGGTCAGCGTAGAGGGTATCCATAGCCCAGTTGCACTCCGACGGACTCCATGGGACGCTGGCGGGCACAGCGGTAACCGGGTACAGGTCACCGAGCGCCGGGTAGCCATACGGTGGGACGGCCAGGCTCCCCTCGTTATCGGCGAGAAGCGCAGTCTGTGCAGTGAGTGCTGCCTGGAGGGGGTAAGGGGGGCTCTGAACCCACCCTGCTGCCGGGTCGGACGCAATGGACGGTTGGGGTGTCTGGGTTGGCGTCGGTGTCGGAGTGGAGGTTGGGCACCCGCCTTGCACAGCGACCGCCGGAAGAGAGCAAAGGTCAGACAGTGAGGTCGGCGTGGCATGGACGGTGTTGGTGACGGTGCCGCCCGATGGCGACTTCAGGTTGCCGCTCAGCAACTGCCAGCCGAAGAAGACCGCGGCGATCATCACTGGCCAGAAGACGATCCATCGGATGACGCGACCTCCGCCTCGTCTCGACGAATGCTCAGGGCGGCTCGGCCCAGCGGCAGTCGGGACCGCCGACATCGGGACCATCGCCCAGGACATCGCCACGATGCTCCCGGCCCCGTCGCACTCGGGACACCGCTCCCCAAAGAACACGAAGGTGCGCTTGTATCCCGAACCCTTGCAGACGGGGCACTTCGCCGAGTAGGGAACCTGGCGGTAGGCATAGCCCTCTGGCGGTGGCTGGGGCGGGTACTGCACCTCAACCATCCTCGGTCGGCGTAGGAAGCATCACTGCCACCGGGAACCGGTAATCTAGCAGCGGACAAGTGTCGCTAGGAAGGCTATAGGATGAAGACTATAGGCTGTAGACCAACGGCCTCGTCTCGAACCAACGTTCGGAGGCGTGAAGACCAGTGACGGTCTGCAGGCGGGATTCGCCCGGGCGCTGCGAGAGCGGCGACACACGATGGCGATCTCACAGGAGGAGCTGGCGCATCGGGCCGACCTCCACCGTACGTACGTCTCGCAACTGGAGCGCGGGCTGAAAAGCCCGTCCCTGGCTGCGATCGCGGCCCTCGCCGCTGCACTCGGGGTGCGTCCTCACGAACTCGTCCGGGACGCGGAAGGTGTCAACCCCCGGTGAGGGGTTGCGGGTCCTTTCCGGCTAGGCGCGGGCTGAAGCAGTGGAGGGGCGATCAGGCGGTTGGACGCTGATGGCGGGTTCGGCAGATCCGGTACTATTAGGTGACCGCAAGTGGCCTCATCACCTGACCGCAGGTGGACCTATCACGTGGCCGCCGACACCTGGCCCCCGCGGGTGCCCTTCGACAGCTTTCGCAGTTTCGAACTGCATACTCAGCACGTCGCTGCTGCCGTAGCTTGCGCGTCGGCCCGGAGAGTGGAGCCTGGGGCCAACGTTTGTCGGCTCAGCCCTGATCGGCGGGGCGGACGCAGACCTTCATCGCTGCCGGACTCCTTCTCGATCTCAAGACGACGTTGGGGAAGAGGTTGCCCGATGGAGGTTACCGAGCTGTCCTGGAGAGGACTGACGTCTACGAGCTCGTGGGATATGTGCTGCTAGACCTGGAGGACACGTACCGGCTCGACGAGGTGGGAACTTTCAATACACGTTACGGCTACCTCTCCGCGTGGCCGCTCAATGGGTTCCTAGACGAGTTGGCCGGGCGAGCCGTCAACCTTGCCGGAGCACGTGAGGAGTTCGGCCGGCTCCTGACAGGAGGAGGCGGTGTGTGAGCCTGTCTCCGGCTACAGACCGGCTTGCATCATCTCCCTCGGTGAATGAGGGGTTTCCCCGTACTTAGGTATATTGTCGGGCGGTGCCGGCTGAACTACCATGGCGGCTACGGACATGCAGAGCATGGAGACTTTCGACGGTCTCATCCGCGAAGCCAAGAGGTCAACTGACGCAGGCGACGCTCTCGGAGCACTCCTAGAGGCTGCTTCGGTGATCAACGGAACGATGAATCTGTCCCCGGCAGAGGGCCTCGAACCCCGGAGCATTTACGGGCGCGAGACTTTGCCCGAGCGCCTACGCAAGATGCTTAAGAAGTTTGCCGAAGCTGTGGGGGAAGTGGCGAAGACTTTCGGGGCCCTTGAGTATCAGATTTCCGTAGGCTTCCCCGCTGGGGTTTCGTGCTCAATCACCTTCCGGGCGGCGAAGGACGTCTGACTGCCCGGGGAGGAGTCTTGAACCTCAGCCCTTGGCCTTATCTTGGTGGACGCCTATATACAGTCGCGCCTGGCCCTGGCGGCGCTCGCCATCCGGGGCCGGGTCAAGCGATGGGGGCACCCGCTGCGCGTCGCGGGACCAGCAGCGTTCGGGGGACCCCCCGGGCTCAGTGCTCCGAAAGGATCGGGTCAAGGCGGAGAAGAGATACTCGGCAAGTAGGCCAAGGGTAGCGCTGTGCTCGGGCGCGCCGTTGAATACGCCCGAAATCAGCGCCACATTCGCGGGTATCAGCTCAGTTCGGTGCCGACAGATGTTCGGTCGGCTTTGTCGTGGGCCTTGGAGAAGTGGCGGGTTGGCATCAAAGCCATCATGTCAATGGCAGACTCCGAAGTCACCGATTCGGGCCACCTTCGGAACAGCCACCGACGATGTGCCCCTCCGCAAGGACCTGTGGATTCTACCCCTTCCCTTCTGGGCTACTATCCATCTTCTCAGGGAAAGGTTCCGTGGGGTCATTGCTCGGACCCCACACCTCGAACGAGCCCGCCTCAAAGCTCGCACCTTTGCCGCAGACAATCGTCAGGTTGTCTTCGGGCGTGAACGAATAGCGTCCACCGCCCACGTTCACGAAGTCTCGTATGCCCGCCTTCCATCGAAGCATAGGATACTGTTGATCCGGGGCCGCCAAATCATCGAGTGGCCCCACGAAAGCACCTCGAACAAACTTGGTGAAGGGCCAGTTAGCTCTTGGTTCCCGGAACTTTGGTGAGGTAAGATGGTCAAGGGTACTCCGGTCTATACCTGAGCACTCGAGAATGGCACGTCGGACATGATCGGTTGCACCCCTCTTGATGGCTGCAATAGCAAGAGCCCGCACCTTGGCGAACTCCTCGAAGCCGTGCTCGAATCCGTCACTGGCCCCGACTGTCGCGCTCTGGCAGGCGCCATCACCGTGGAAGATGAGCCGCCGGCGTGCCTCACCATCAAGACCTCGCTTCGCTTTCTTGAGGCGATCATCGTCGCCGCTACCCCCTGTAAGTCCCCATCGGATAACTAGTGCACTGACACGGAAATAGCTTCGCGGTTGTAAGAGCGTAGAACCTGAGCTGGGGACTTCACCCAGACGAAAGGATGTTTGCGCTCGTTCCAGGCGTCAAGGAAACGCTGGATGGCGTCCTTG
>JBEKXW010000024.1:0-36769 GCA_049511615.1 Candidatus Dormibacteria bacterium
GGCTATCGTCGACTACCTCGATCACCGCAACCAAGACCCGAAGCCCTTCGTCTGGACCGCCTCCGTTGAGAGCATCCTCGCCAAGCTGCGCGGTTGTATGCCCATTACTGAGACGATCCACTAGGACGCCCGGAAGCGATGGGCCGCGGGTGAGCGTCCCTCCCCGAAGCACCGGGCTTGGCAGCTTGGCGCTTACTCGATCTCGCCCTCCGCCCGACGCCTTCGCCTGCTGGCAGAACTTGCAAGTGACCGCCTCCTCCCGGCTCCAGAGGTGGCGGTTGTTGTGTTCTTTGCCGCAACGGGGGTGGGACACGTAGCCCTCAGGCCCTTCAGATGTTCCTCGGGGTCAACGGCCTTCCAGGCAGAGGCAAACTCGATCGCGGACGCGTAAGGCTGTGGTCGCTTGAAGATCAGCCATACGCACTCGTCCGCGCCATGCATGCGGGGGACTGCGGACACCAACTCCCATCCTCCGGCTTCCACCGCATCAAGCGAGCCGCCACCGAGGACCTTTACCTCTTTCCAGCCGACCACCGGAACGATCTTGTGCTCCCACTCCTGGGCCGCCATGCCTTGCGCTCCTGTAGCTGCCAACCCTGGCCGAAGCTTACGCTCGTTTAGCGACTTTCGCGCGTCTGCTTGCGGGTAATTTCCGGGCCCGCCTCCTCCTCCTAACGTGGCGAGCGAAGCATCCGCGCCTACCGCGTGCGACTGTGTCGGCCCAGGAAGCCCAGAAACGACCTCGGGGGGGATTGGGGTACCCCCTGACCCGACCGTGGCGGGGCAGACCGAAGAGAGCCCGTAGCGCCTATGCTCGGCCGTGGCAACCAAGGAGCCACTCAGCCCCGCCACGTGAGGAGGAGGTTTGATGCAACTGTCGCTGGAAACGCGGTGGATCCTAACTAACCAATACCGCCTGCTGGAGCGCCTCGACCCGGATGCGGGGGATGAGTGTCGACAAGCGATCCGGATTCTTGAGCACGGCTACGAGCTTGAGTACTCCGCTCTTACGGAGAGTTTCCTAGACCCTATGTCAGAGGACGAGTGCCTAGAGGTGTACGACATTCTGGACATGCATCGGCAACTCTGGGTGTCGTATGACAACCTAGCTGATAAGTCCGGGCTGGACGAGAACGCGATCTCTTTCCGCGGCTTCGACGGAAACAACGAGACCACGGCGTTCGTCTACGCGCGCTTCCTGATAGGTGACCTTGGGAAATGGACGGAATTGGCCGGCGCCGGGGATCACCTGAATAGCCACGCGCCTGTCATAGATGGATACAGGCGAATGCTCGAGGTGTGGCGACAGCTCCGAGCTGGTCGCGACACGCTTGGTCGGAGCCCCCTGACCGCCGAAGAGATGAAGCGGATCAGCCAAGCCGCCTGGCAATCCAAGTAACCATGTAGGGAACAGAGGGGCGCTACTCCTCTCCGAGCAGCACCTTCATGGCGGCCTTGTAGGCGTCGTCGGTGTCGAGGTGGCTGTACACCGTCTGGATCATGGTCAGTGAGGAGTGGCCCAGGATCTCCTGGAGCAGCAGGACGTTCATCCCCTTCCGCAGCATGTGGGTGGCGTACGAGTGCCGGAAAAGGTGGGGATAGACCCGCTTCTCGATGCCGGCGGCGACCGCCAGGAAGCGGATGGCCTGCTCTGCCCCGGACTGCGTCAGGGGGGCGTACTCGCCGCTCGGGCCCTTGCGAAGGCCGATGAAGATCCGGTCCCGGGCATCCGCACGGCGCCCGGCCAGGTAGCGGCGGAGGCGGCGGACCAGCGCCGGGGAGAGCGGGACTAGGCGCTCCTTCTCCCCCTTCCCGTGGACCTTGAGTTGGAACTGGCCGCGCGCAGTCTCGACGATGTCGCGGGCCTGGAGGCCGAGCAGCTCGCCCAGCCGGATGCCGGTGCCGGCCAGGACGCGGACCAAGAGCTTGTCCCGCTCGGTCTTGGCGGCATTCTCCATCGCGTCGATCTCGTCCCGGCTGAGGACGTCGATGACCCGCTTGGGGGCCCTCGGCACCGACACCTTGACCGGGCCGCCCAGCTCGCCCTCCTCCTCCGCCCAGGTGAGGAAGCACTTGACCGACCGGGAGTAGCTGTTCACGGAGGCCTTGCTGAGTGGCCCCTGCCGGCCGCCCTCCTCGAGGAGCTTGGTCGTGAAGCGCTCCAGCAGGCGGGTATCGAGCTGGGATGGCTCGGCGACCCCCTGCTCGGCGCACCAGGGCAGAAAGATCCGCTCAAGGGTGTAGCCGTAGGCGCCCTTCCACGTCCTCACGGACAGGTTGCTCGCGCGGCAGTGGGCGAGGTAGTCGTCGACCAGCCGGGACAGGGCGGTCGGGATCTCGGGTTTGACGAGGGTCAGGTCGGGCATGATGGCCTCCCGGCAGCCCAGCGGCTTGGTAGCGATCCTCGCTACTCTACAGCGGTTACTGGCTAGATTGTACGCCTAGGTTATAGCGATTTACAACGCGCGTACAGGAACGCTCAAGCGCTGCTCCCAAATACGCTGTGGGAGCCTGGCGCGCCCAGGAGGATTTGAACCCCCGGCCTTCTGATCCGTAGTCAGACGCTCTATCCGGACTGAGCTATGGGCGCGCGCCGAGATCGCCGGGATCCCCGGCTCGGACCGCCATCCTACCTCACGCTGACTCCCGGACCCGGGGTCAGCGGGGCGCTGGACGGTGCCCCTCGGCGCCGCGGGCCACCTCCCCCCTCCTGCCGGTGAGCGCGGCCTCGGCCCCAGCGCTCGCCGGGGTCGGCACGGCGGTGGGGAAACCCGCGGCCAGCTCGCTGAAGATCGGGCTGCCCCAGCCGCTGGGAACGTCGAAGCCGGGGCCGGCGCTGTACCCCCTGGTCCCGCTCGGGTAGGCGTTGTTGCCCTTGGTGACGTCGTGGAAGCCGTGGCCGGCGTGGGCCATGGCGTAGGCGGGGTCCTGGATCCGCCCCAGGCGGGTGCCCAGGATGGCCGAGATGGCGGTGAAGCCCGCGGTGAGCAGCGGCGCCACCGCGCTGGTCCCGCCCACGGTGGTGGTCGCCGGCTTGCCCGCGGCGTCGATGCCGGTGATCACCGCGTAGCCCGTGATCGGGTCGGCGTCGGCGGCCATGTCCGGCTCCGACCTGCCCGTCTTCCCAGTGTCCAGCGACTTCTCGCCGATCCCGTTCGCCGACTGGTAGGAGGGGACGGGGAAGTAGATGGAGACCCCACCGCCGCCGGCCCCGTCGCCCTGGGCGGCCTCGTTCCACACCACCTCGCTGCTGATCTTCCCTCCGCTCACGGCCAGCCTGGTGCCGCCGGCGGCGAGGACGTTGGGGCTGGAGGCCGGGCAGTCCGCGTGGACCTTCCCGTCGGTGCCGCCGTCGCTGGCCCCGTCGTCGCCGGCGGCGGTGATCTGGAAGATGCCCACCGCCAGGCAGGCCTTGGCCGCCGCGTCCATCGCCATCGCCCCGCCCTGGGTCCACTGGTTCTCGGCCATCCCCCAGCTCGTGGAGACGCCCGTGAAGCGGTAGGTCGGGTCACTGACGAAGGAGTTCCAGAGGTTGGAGAAGCCCTGGTCGGTGTTGGGCCCGTACCGGAGCACGAGCCGGATGGTGGCCTTCGGCGCCGCCTCCAGCAGGGCGCGGGCCAGCACCTGCCAGTCGAGGGCGACCTCGACGTCGGCGCCGTTGGGATCGGGCTGGGGCAGCGGCCCGTCCACGGCGTCCTCGACGACCTGGACGCCCGGGTGGGCCTTGGTGAACCAGCTCACCACCGCCTGGTCGGCCCGGCCGCCCAATTCGGCAATGCCGACGTCGAGGGTGAGGCCGGCGCCGCCGTTGGGGACGGTCGGGAACTGGTACACCACGGCGAGCTGCTCCGGCGTGAAGGTGGCCTGGACCGCGGACGGGTGAGTCGCCCGGTTGTGCGGCTGGGCCACCGGGCGCGTGCTCAGGCCGCTCACGTGCTCGACGATCCCCTCCAGCGCGGCGGGGATGGAGGCCGGGCCCCGATGGTCCCGGTAGGTGAGGGCGGCCCCGCCGGGGAGGGTGGTCGCGAAGCTCTCGAAGCTCACCTGGAAGGCGGCCGCCATCTGGGCCACCGTGCCGCGCAGCTTGACCCGCCGGGTCGCCGGGTCGGTCGCGCTCACCGTCAGCCGCATGGTCCGCGCCCAGGCGGACACCTGCTCCACGTCCTCGGCGGTGCTGCCATGGGCGGCGGCCAGATCCTCCCCGCTCAGGTGACGCCGCTGCCCCATCGGCCGAGCGCTGATCGTCTCGATCGTCTCGGCGAGCGTCGGCCCCGCGGGGTTCTCGCGGAGGAGGAGGGTGACCTCCACCGTCTCCGCCCCCTGCTG
The DNA here is from genome assembly GCA_049511615.1 of Candidatus Dormibacteria bacterium. Lineage (GTDB taxonomy): Bacteria > Chloroflexota > Dormibacteria > Aeolococcales > Aeolococcaceae > Changshengia. The sequence goes on from JBEKXW010000024.1 coordinate 4,327, forward strand.
GTCGCTCAGGGCTCCCAGGGAGCGGGTGCGGCTCGCCTCGCTCGCTGTCAGCTCGTGCGCGGTCCCCGGCAGCTGCACGAAGTCAGGCATGGCCGTCCCTCCCGTCCCTCGATCCCATCGTGTGGGCCCGTCCATGTTCCCAGACGGGACCGGCCACGTCTCGAACGTCCGGCCGGCACCGCGGCGTCAGCCCCGCCTGGCGCCGCCCTTCCGCCTCCCCCCATCCCCCCCCGCCACCACCCTCCGCCACCCGGCGAGCGACCCTCCCCTCCGTTCATCATGGAAGGGGAGGCGGCGGCCCCTGCGTCGAGCGCTCGACCGGGCCCTCACCAGGAGGACCAGCAGATGGCGGTGACCGGACAGACGGCGGCTCCCGCGGACCTGGAGACGCTGCACGAGGTGGCCCAGCAGATCCGGGTCGACGCCATCCGGGCCAGCACGCGGGCCGGCTCGGGCCATCCGACCTCCAGCATGTCCGCCGCCGACCTGATCACGGTCCTGGCCGCCCGCCACCTCCGTTACGACTTCGCCCACCCCAAGGCGGCCACCAACGACCACCTGATCTTCTCCAAGGGCCACGCGTCGCCGCTCCTCTACGCCCTCTACAAGGCCTGCGGGGCGATCGACGACGCGGAGCTGATGACCTACCGGACCTTCGGCTCCCGTCTTCAGGGCCACCCCACCCCGGTCATCCCGTGGGTGGACGTCGCCACCGGGTCGCTCGGCCAGGGCCTCCCCATCGGGGTGGGGATCGCCCTCGCGGGCAAATACCTCGACCAGCTCCCCTACCGGGTCTGGGTGCTCTGCGGGGACAGCGAGATCGCCGAGGGGTCCATCTGGGAGGCGCTGGACAAGGCGAGTCACTACGAGCTGGACAACATCTGCGTGATCATCGACGTCAACCGGCTCGGCCAGCGCGGGGAGACCGAGTTCGGCTGGAACCTGGAGCCCTACCGCCGCCGCGCCGAGGCCTTCGGCTGCCGCACCCTGGTCATCGACGGCCACAACCTCGGGGAGATCGACGGGGCCTACGTCGACGCCCAGGAGACGACCGGCCGGCCCACCGTGATCCTGGCCAAGACGATCAAGGGCAAGGGGTTCTCGGAGATCGAGGACGAGGAGGGCTGGCACGGGGTGGCCCTGCCCCCGGACATGGCGGTGCGGGCCATCGATGAGCTGGGCGGGGAACGCGACGTCCACATCGAGGTGCGCAAGCCCGAGCGCGGCACCCCGGCCATCCGGCACGAGCGCGTCGACGTGACCCTGCCCACCTACGCCCTGGGCGACAAGGTCCCCACCCGCAAGGCTTATGGCGACGCCATCGCCGCCCTCGGTGCCCGTCCCGAGGTGGTCGCCCTCGACGGCGAGGTCAGCAACTCGACCCACGCCGACGAGTTCAAGAAGGCGCACCCCGAGCGCTTCTTCGAGATGTACATCGCCGAGCAGCAGATGGTGTCCGCCGCGGTCGGCCTCCAGGTCCGGGGCTACATCCCCTTCGCGTCGACGTTCGCCGCCTTCATCTCGCGGGCCTACGACTTCGTCCGCATGGCGGCGATCTCCCAGGCCAACATCCGCCTCTCCGGCTCCCACGCCGGCAGCGAGATCGGCGCCGACGGCCCCTCGCAGATGGCGCTGGAGGACCTGGCGGCGCTGCGCGCGGTCCACGGGTCGACCGTCCTCTACCCCTGCGACGCGGTGAGCGCCGCCAAGCTGGTGGCGCAGATGGCCGACCGCGGCGGGATCACCTACATCCGGACCACCCGCAACGGCTACCCGGTGATCTACGACAACGCCGAGGCGTTCCCGATCGGCGGCGCCAAGGTGCTGCGCCGCAGCGACAGCGACCGCGCCGCCGTGGTCGCCGCCGGGGTCACCGTCCACAGCGCCCTGGCCGCAGCGGACAAGCTGGCCGCCGAGGGGATCAACGTCCGGGTCATCGACTGCTACTCGGTCAAGCCGATCGCCGCCGAGGTGCTGGCCGAGGCGGCCCGCGACTGCGGCGGGGTCCTGGTCGTCGTCGAGGATCACTACCCGGAGGGCGGCCTGGGCTCCGCGGTGATGGAGGCCCTGGCCGGGAGCGACCACCCGCCGCGCATCCTCCATCTGGCGGTCCGCGACCTTCCCGGGAGCGGAAGGCCCGCCGCGCTGATGGCCGCCGAGGGGATCGACGCCGACGCGATCGCCAAGGCCGCCCGCCACGCCGCCACCACCGCAGGAGGTCACTGACACCGATGCCCGCCTCGAACCCGCTCCAGCAGCTGGCCGAGCACGGCCAGTCGGTGTGGCTCGACTACATCAGTCGCGAGCTGGTCACGGGCGCGGAGCTGGCCCGGCTGATCGCCGAGGACAACGTCACCGGCCTCACCAGCAACCCGACCATCTTCGAGAAGGCGATCGCCGACGGGACCCACTACGACGAGCAGATCCACGAGCTCCTCGGCCAGGGGGTGGACGAGCCCACCGAGGTCTTCCTCCAGCTCGCGATCGATGACATCCGGAAGGCCTGCGACACGCTGCGGCCGGTGTACGACCGCACCGGTGGCGGCGACGGCTTCGTCAGCCTCGAGCTGCCTCCTCCCCTCTCCCACGACACCGCCGGCAGCGTCGAGACCGCCCAGCAGTACTGGCGGCGGGTGAACCGGCCCAACCTGATGGTCAAGGTGCCGGCCACCCCCGAGGGCGTCCCCGCCGTCGAGGAGCTGATCGCCGCCGGGGTCAACGTCAACGTCACCCTGATCTTCGCGCTCTCCGCCTACGAGGACGTGATCGCGGCCTACCTCCGCGGCCTGCAGCGGCGTCTGGACGCGGGCCAATCCCTCGACGTCCACTCCGTGGCCTCCTTCTTCGTCAGCCGGGTCGACACCGCCGTGGACAAGCTGATCGACGAGCGGCTCAATGCCGGCGGTGACGGCGCGTTGCTGGAGAGCCTGCTCGGCAAGGCGGCGATCGCCAACGCCCGGCTGGCGTATGCCACCTTCGAGCGGCACTTCCGCGGCGACGCCTTCGCGCAGCTCCGCGACGCGGGAGCCCATCTGCAGCGGCCGCTGTGGGCGAGCACCAGCGCCAAGAACCCCAAGTACCGGGACGTGCTCTACGCCGAGGCGCTGATCGGCCCCGACACCGTCGACACCATGCCCCCCTCCACCGTCGAGGCCTTCCGCGACCACGGGGAGGTCACGGGCGACACGGTCCGGGACGACCAGGACGGCGCCCGGCGGGTGGTCGATGAGCTGGGTTCGGTCGGGATCAGCATGGACACGGTGACCGAGGACCTGCTCCTGGCCGGGGTCAGGTCCTTCGCCGATTCCTACGACCAGCTGATCGCCCGAATCGCCGAGAAGGTGACCTCCCTGCGAGAGGGCATGGGCAGGCGGATGAGCTTCCACCTGGCGTTGGGCGGGCCCAGCCTCGCCGACGTGGTCGCCGAGACCGCCCGCGCCAGGGTCGCCGAGCGGATCTGGAGCCGCGATCCCGACCTCTGGAAGCCGGGCGACGCGGGCCATGCGGCGGTGATCCGCAACCGGCTCGGCTGGCTCGACGTCCCGGTCGCCATGCGCCAGCGGACCGCGGAGCTGACCGCCTTCGCCGCCGAGGTGCGGGACGCCGGCTACCGGGACGCCGTGCTGCTCGGCATGGGCGGCTCCAGCCTCTGCCCGGAGGTGCTGCGGACCTCGTTCGGGAGCGCCCCCGGGTTCCCCGTCCTCCACGTCCTCGACACCACCGACCCGGTCGCGATCACCGACCTCCAGGGGCGGCTCGACCTCGCCCACACCCTCTTCCTGGTCGCCAGCAAGTCGGGGACCACCCTGGAGACGACCTCCCACCTCGCCCACTTCTGGGAGGCGGTCACGGCCGCCGGGGTCGCCGACCCGGGCCAGAGCTTCGTCGCCATCACCGACCCCGGGACCCCGCTGGCCGGCATCGCCACCGAGCGCCGCTTCCGGCGCCTCTTCGAGAACCCCGGGGACATCGGGGGGAGGTACTCGGCGCTCTCGCTCTTCGGCCTGGTGCCGGCGGCGATGATGGGCCTGGACGTGGGCATGCTCCTCGACCGGGCCCTCGCCATGCGGGCGTCCTGCGGCGCGTCGATCGCCCCCCGTCGCAATCCCGGCCTCGAGCTGGGCAGCGCCCTGAGCCTTGCCCACGCCGCGGGCCACGACAAGGTGACCATCCTGGCCCCGCCCCGGCTCGGCGCCTTCTCCCTCTGGGCGGAGCAGCTCATCGCCGAATCCACCGGCAAGGAGGGGAAGGGGTACATCCCGATCGGTGAGGAGCCGATCGGGAAGCCCGGCGTCTACGGCGACGATCGCCTCTTCGTGGCGCTCTGCCTGGGCAGCGAGCCCTGCCACGTGGATTCGCAGGTCGACACCCTGATCGCCGCCGGCCTGCCGGTGGTGGTGCTCGAGCTGAGCGACCCCTACGACCTGGGCGCCGAGTTCTTCCGCTGGGAGTTCGCCACCGCCGTCGCGGCGGTGTCGCTCCAGATCGACCCCTTCGACGAGCCCAACGTCAAGGAGTCCAAGGACAACACCCAGAGCGTGCTGGCGGCCTACGAGCAGAGCGGCAGCCTCCCCGAGGAGGCACCGGCGGCGACCGGCGATGGGTTGAGCGTGTACGGCGGCAACCCGGCGGGCTCCGCCGAGGAGGCCCTGCTCGCCCACCTCGCCCAGGTGCGTCCCGGCGACTACGTCGCGATCATGGCCTACGTCGACCCCAGCGACGCCCACGAGGAGGCGCTGGACGAGCTGCGCACCGCCATCCGGGACCGGTACCGGGTCGCGACCACTGTCGGCTTCGGGCCCCGGTTCCTCCACTCCACCGGCCAGCTCCACAAGGGCGGGCCGAACACCGGGGTCTTCATCCAGGTGACCACCGAGGAGGGCGTGGACGCCTCCATCCCGGGAAGGCCGTTCACCTTCGCGGTGCTCGAGCGCGCCCAGGCCGACGGCGACTTGCAGTCGCTGCGCAGCCACGGACGCCGGGTGATCCGGCTCCACCTCGAGGGGGGCCTGGACAGCGCGCTGGAGGGCCTCGCCCGGTCGGTGCGCCAGGCCGCGGCCACGCCCGCCGGCTGAGCCCAACGGCTGCGAGACGAGGAGCCGCGCTGATGACGGCCACCGACGTCGAGACCATGGGCGGCGAGGCCGGGGAGACCGTCGCGTCTTCCGCGACCGGCACGTCCCCCGCGGAGGCCCACCCGGCGCCGGCGCCGCCGCCCACAGCCCTGGTGATCTTCGGCGCGACCGGAGACCTCACCAAGCGAAAGCTGATGCCCGCCCTCTACGCGCTGGCGGTCGACGGCCTCCTCCCCCAGCATTTCGCGGTGATCGGTGCGGGCCGGCATCAGCTGAGCGACTCGGAGTTCCGGGCCGCGATGCGCGACGCGGTGTCGCGGTTCGCCCGTCTGCGCCTGGACGAGGAGATCTGGGGCCGCTTCGCCGAGGGTCTCCACTACGCCACCTTCTCGGAGCAGGACGGCGGCCTGGAGGCGGTGAGGGAGACCCTGGAGAGTGTCGACCGGGAGAGGGGGACGGCGGGCAACCGCATCTACTACTTCGCGATCCCGCCCAGCGGCTTCGCCCCGCTCGCCGAGCTGCTCCAGCGCGAGGGCCTCAGCCGCGAAGAGGAGGGCGGCGGCTTCCGCCGCATGGTGATCGAGAAGCCGTTCGGCCGCAACCTCGCCACCGCCCGCGAGCTGAACGCCGCCCTGCACCGCGCCTTCGACGAGCAGCAGATCTACCGGATCGACCACTACCTGGGCAAGGAGACGGTCCAGAACGTCCTGGTCTTCCGCTTCGCCAACGGCATCTTCGAGCCGATCTGGAACCGGCGCTACATCGACCACATCCAGATCACCGTCGCCGAGACCCTGGGGGTGGAGGGCCGCGGCTCCTACTACGAGGAGACGGGGGCGCTCCGCGACATCATCCAGAACCACGTGATGCAGCTCGCCGCCGTGATCGGCATGGAGCCGCCCAGCAACTTCGAGGCGGAGACGGTGCGCGACGAGAAGGTCAAGCTGCTCCGGGCGATCCGGCCCATCCACCCCGAGGACGCCCTGCTCCACACCGTCCGCGGTCAGTACGCGGCGGGGTCGGTGGACGGGGAGCGCGTCCCCGGTTACCGCGAGGAGCCCGGGGTCGACCCCGAGTCGCTGCGCGAGACCTTCGTCGCCATGAAGCTCGACGTCGACAACTGGCGGTGGGCGGGCACCCCCTTCTACCTGCGCACCGGCAAGCGCCTGCCCAGCCGGGCGACCGAGATCGCGGTCCAGTTCCGCCGCGTCCCCCACTCCCCCTTCGGCGGCCACCGCGCCATGCCGGGGGGCGGGCCGCCACCCGACGCCATCGAGCCCAACCTGCTACTGCTGCGCATCCAGCCCGACGAGGGCATCAGCCTGCGCTTCGGCGCCAAGGTGCCCGGTCAGTCGATGCGCATCCGCAGCGTCAACATGGACTTCTTCTACGGCACCAGCTTCCAGCGCGCCTCTCCCGACGCCTACGAGCGGCTGCTGCTCGAGTGCATGCTCGGCGACCCCACCCTCTTTGCCCGCGAGGACGAGGTCGAGGAGGCCTGGCGGGTCTGCACCGCCATCCTCGACGGCTGGCGCGCCCACCCCCCCGATCGGGTGAACTGTCCCAACTACGAGGCCGGAACCTGGGGCCCGTCCGAGGCCGACGCCTTCATGCGCCGTGACGGCAGGGAGTGGCGCCACCCGTGAGGGCGTGGTGAGCGGTGGCGCCGGGCTGCCCGGTGCGGTCACCGCAAGAGACGATCCCGGCGGGGTGGCCGCCGCGGCCGCGGAGTGGCTCGTCGGCATCGCCGCGGCAACGCTCACCCGGCGTGACCGTTTCCGGGTCGCGCTCGCCGGGGGCAGCACTCCGCGCGCCCTCTACCAGCTGCTCGCCGCGGAGTTCGGCGCGGACCGCGCCCACTGGCGCGCCTGGGAGGTCTACTTCGGCGACGAGCGCGCCTGCCCTCCCGACGACCCGAGCAGCAACTACCGGATGGCGCGGGAGACCCTGCTCGATCGCGTCCCCATCGCTCCGGAGCGTGTCCACCGGATGGAGGGGGAGCGCGCCGACCTCGACGCGGCGGCCGCCGAGTATGCGTCCATCCTGGCAGCAACCTCTCCGCCCATCGCCCCCGGCGCGCCCCCCCGGCTGGATTGCATCCTGCTCGGGCTGGGCGAGAACGGCCACACCGCCTCGCTCTTCCCCGGAGACCCAGCCCTCGAGGTCGGCGACCGCTGGGCGGTGAGGAGCCGGGCCGACTACGCCCCCTATGACCGCATCACCCTCACCTTCCCGGTGCTCAACGCCGCCGCCCACGTGGCCTTCCTGGTCGCGGGGGCGACCAAGGTGGAGGCGCTCCGAGGGGTGGTGCGAGGGACTGTCCCCGCCGCGCGCGTCCGGCCGCCGGACGGCGAGCTGCGCTGGTTCCTCGACGCCGAAGCCGCCGGCATCGTCTGATCGCGTCGGCACCGACCCGGCAGCCTGGGAGGTCGAGGAGGAGACCGACCCCGTCTACGCGGTTCCTACCGAGCCCGGACTGGGCGTCGGCGTGGGCGCCGCTGTGGGGGTCTCTCCGCTGCCGTACCCAACGGGAGGTGCGGAGGTGGGGAGCGTCGACCAGGCGACCGCCCCGGTGGGGACCGTCAGCGCGGGCGCCGTCCCCCACCGGCTGTAGGTGATCGACTCCACGCTGCCGTCGCTGTAGGAGACGACGATGGAGGTGGGGAGGTCGGAGCTGGGCGCGACATCCACCTGGACGGTCCCGTTGGGAATGCCGTCGCTCGCCGGCACGGTGCCGGTGATCCGCGTCAGCTGGGCTCCGCCGGCCCCCGTCACCTGCCCCGTCGCGGTGGCGTTGAACCCGGTGATCCCGACCTCGGAGGAGACGGTGAGGCCGGCCTGCTCCTCGCTGTAGGGCCCGTCGCCAGTGCTGACAGAGATCCACGTCCCGGCGAGCGCGGGCGCCGCGCTGGCGGAGACGCCAAGCTGGTCCTCCAGGGCGGGGGCGTTGCCCTCGAAGTACAGGGTCTGGTCCGGGGCGAGCACCAGGTCGTACTGCTCGGTGCCGAAGTCGCTCGGCTCGGTGACCGTCTGGCTGCCGTCGTTCTGACCGGCGTCGCCGGAGAAGTTCAGGGGGGGCTGCCCACCTCCCGTCCAGCTCGACACGTAGTGGAACCCGGCGGAGTTCCCGGCCACCTGGATCGACTTCGTGTACATGGCGGATGCCTGGGACGACGAGTTCGACTCGATGAGGATCACCACCGGGATGACCACGGCGGCGATCAGGATGAGCGTGGCCACCAGGGCCACCACCCGCATCGCCGGGCGACGGCGCAGTGGCTGCTCACCGAACGCCGGAGGGGGTCCGGGCCATCCCGGGAAGCCCGGGCCGCCCCCCGGTGGAGTCGGCGACTCACCCCACCCCGGAGGGGCCCACCCCGCCGGTGCGCCGGACCCGCCTCCGGCTCCGCCGGGTGGGGCATACCCGGGAGGTACATACCCGGGCGGGGCCCATCCCGGCTGCGAGGACCAGCCTCCGGGTGCGCCGGTGGACGAGGACGGATCCCCCCCCGGAGGGAATCCGAATGGCTGCTCGTCGAGTGGTGGGAGCCCGGATGGCTGCTCGTCGCCCATGCCTTGCCGTCTCCAGGTCGCGCCTGCGGCGGGGCCGCCCTGCCCGGGCACCGCGGCCACGGGGCGGGACGGCGCGTCGTGCCGGCGCGATCGTAGCGTCCAGGCTGCGACGCCCGTCGAGGCAGCGGCGCGTCACCGCTCTGGCGTGTCCTCGCCGGGCGCCGGGCCGGAGGGTGTGCAGATCTCGCTGGCGGGATCGGCGAGCAGCCGCTCCAGGCCGCGCCTCTCCTCGCCGCCAAGGCTGCGCAGGGGCGCGCGCACGGCGTCGGAGACGGGGACGCCCAGCCAGCCGAGGACGGCCTTGAGCGCGGACTGGAACGGGAAGGGCTGGATGGCCTGCCGAGCGCGGTCGACCCTGGCACTGGCCTCCGGTGTGCCGGACCTCACCGCGGCGATGGTCAGCTCGGGGAAGGCCGCGGCCATGCCCGACACCGCGCCTGCCGCCCCGGCGCGCAGGCCCTGGCAGATCAGCCCCTCCATGCCGATGAAGACGTCCAGGCCCCCGAGCAGGTAGGGCCGGACGGCCTCGAAGGGGGTGTCGGACACCTTGAGGCCGGCGAGGTTGGGGGCGGTGTCGCGCAGCCGCTCGAGCACCGGGATCGGGACCGCGTAGCCGGAGCGCGCGGCGAACTCGTAGACGTAGAAGGGAACCGGCGCCGCCGCCCGGGCCGCCTCGGCCAGATGCCGCAGCAGGGAAACGTCATCCAGGGCGTAGTAGGGCGGCGGGATCACGGCGACGGCCGCCGCGCCGTGCTCGGCCGCGTGCGCCGCCAGGGCGACCGTCTCGCGGGTGGTCTGGGCGCCGCAGTGGACCGCCACCGCGAGACGGCCCCCTGCCGCCTCCAGGAATCGTTCGGCCACTACCCGGCGCTCGGCGGGGTCCAGGAGGATCCCCTCGCCGGTGGTGCCGAGGATCAGAACCCCGTCCAGCCCGGCCCGGACGTAGAACTCCACCAGCGGACCCACCGCGCTCTGGTCGACGTCCTCGAGGTCGCCGGAGAGCGGGGTGACGGCGGCGGCCAGGGTTCCGTGAATCACGCAGGACCTCCGTCAGAACCTCTCCGCCATCGCCGGGAGCCGCCACGTCGCGCGCACCCGAGCGCCGATGGTACGGCGCCGGCGGCCGGACGCCCAGCCACAACTCCTGGCGATCGCCGGCGGGATGCATCCGGCGGAGGGGATCCGAGCAATCCGGCGATGGGCTGGTGGGGGACGCTCTGGCACCGCCTCCCCCGCGGGTTCGCGTACTCTGCGGCCATGCCCCGCACGTGGCCCCGGTGCGTCAACGGCCTGGGCATCGCCCCCTCGCTGCTCGCCGCCGACTTCGGCAGGCTGGCTTCGGCGGTTCACGCCCTGGAGGGGAGCGGCGCCGACCGCCTCCACATCGACGTCATGGACGGCGACTTCGTCCCCAACTTCACCTTCGGGACCGACACCCTGCGCGCGCTCCGGGGCGAGACCGAGCTGCCCTTCGAGGTCCACCTGATGATCCGCGAGCCGGAGCGGCACCTCGGCACCTTCGCCGAGGCGGGGGCCGACGCCATGACCGTGCACTGGGAGACGTGCCCCCACCTCCACCGCACCCTCATGACCATCCGAGACCTCGGCTGCCGGGCGGGCGGCGCTCTCAACATCAGCACCCCGGCGGAGTGCCTCTACGACGTGCTCGACGTGATGGACCTGGCTCTGGTGATGACCGTGGACCCCGGCTTCGGCGGCCAGACCCTCATCCCCCGCGCCCTGGCCAAGGTCTCCGCCCTGCGCCGCGAGATCGACGCCCAGGGGGTGGAGGTGGAGCTGGAGGTCGACGGTGGCGTCGAGGCCCACAACGCCGCCATCTGCGCCAACGCCGGCGCCAGCGTGCTGGTGGCGGGGACCGCGGTCTTCCACGATCCCTCGGGACCGGCGCACGGGGTTCAGCGGCTCCTCGAGGTCGCCGCACCGCTCCGCTGAGGGATGTCTCGGGTGCGTGAAACGCGAGGGGTCAGCTGAGCAGCGAACTCGCGGAGGGGACGCGCAGGAGGTCAGGCCGGCGACGAGCCGCCGCCCCCCACCCGGCTGCAAGATCGGTGCGATTGTGACCCTGCCCGCGCTATATCAGCGGAGGTCGTACGCCTCATCGACGTAGTCGAGCACCATCCGGGTGGCGCAGAACTGCGGTCCGATGGTCATCAGCGAGCGCTTGACCATGGCGATCCAGCCGTGGGGCACCCCGTCCGGACCGCGATCGTAGAAGAGCGGCACGACCTCGTTGTGGAGGACGTCGAAGAAGACGGCGGCGTCGCGCTGGTCCTGGACGTGGGCGTCGAAGGCGACCTCCCCGGGCAGCGCCCACCCGTTGGTGAGGTCGAAGCCCTCCGCCCACCAGCCGTCGAGGGTCGAGAGGTTGAGGCCGCCGTTCAGGGCCGCCTTCATGCCGCTGGTGCCGCTCGCCTCCAGGGGCGGGCGAGGAAGGTTGATCCAGAGGTCGCAGCCGGACACCAGCTGGAGGGCGATGCCGAGGTCGTAGTTGTCGAGGAAGGAGATCCGCTCGGCGGAGCGGGGCTCGCTCTTCAGCTCGAAGAGCCCCTGCGGGGAGTGCTTGCCCTCCTCGTCGCTGGGATGGGCCTTGCCGGCCACCAGGAGCTGGACCGGACGGTCGTCCCCGTCGAGCACCTCCCGGATCCGCTGGGGGTCGGTGTAGAGGAGGTAGAGCCGCTTGTAGGTGGCGAGGCGCCGGGCGAAGCCGAGGGTGAGGGCGCGCTCAGTCAGGCCCCGTTCCGCCGCCTCCACATACTCGCGGGGGTCGTTGCGGTCGAGGCGGTTGGCGACCGTCCGATCCCGGGCCGCCTCGACCAGGGCCGCCCGCTGCCGGTTGCGGACCTCCCACAGCTCGGTGTCGGGAATCCCCTCCACGGCCGCCCAGGTGCCCGGCTCGGCCGCCCGGTCGGTCCAGCCCTCGCCCAGGTGGCGGTCCAGCAGGCGGCGCATCGGGCTCCCCATCCAGGTGGGGAGGTGCACCCCGTTGGTGACGTGGCTGATGGGGACGGTGTCGGCCGGGCGCTCGGGGAAGAGCGGCTGCCACATCTGGCGGGCGACCTCCCCGTGACGCCGGCTCACCCCGTTGGCGAAGCGGCTCATCTTGATCCCGAGCGGGGTCATCACGAAGGGCTCGTGGGGGTTGTCCGGATGGGTCCGTCCCAGCTGCAGGAAACCGCTGTCCTGGAGCCCTACCTGGGCGGGGAAGTCGCCGAGGACTGATTCGACCTCTGCGACGTCATACCCCTCGTTGCCGGCGGCCACCGGGGTGTGGGTGGTGAAGACCGTCCGCTCGCGGGCGAGCGAGAAGGCGGTCGAGCGGTCGTGGCCGCCGAGGATCTCGGTGCGCGCCAGCTCCAGGGGGGCCAGGGCGCCGTGGCCCTCGTTGAGATGGACGATGCAGGGGTCCATCCCCATGGCCCGGAGCGCCCGCAGCGAGCCGATCCCGAGCAGGGCGTACTGGGCGAGCCGGATCGCCCGGTCCGCGACGTAGAGGCGGCCGGTGATCCAGCGGTCGACCCGGCTGTTCTCGGGTCGCCCGGCGTCGAGCAGGTAGAGGGGGGTCCGGCCCACCTCGACGCGCCAGATCTGCACCACCAGCTCGCGGCCCCGGAGCGGGACCCTGACGGTGAGCGGCTCGCCGTCGGACCCGGTGACCAGGGCGGCGGGCAGACGCTCGGGGTCGAGCGGCCGCCAGTACTCGTGCTGGTAGCCGCTCTGGTCGAGCCGCTGGAAGAAGTAGCCCTCGTGGTAGACGAGCCCGACCCCGACCATCGGGATGGCGCGATCCGACGCCTCCTTGAGGATGTCGCCGGCCAGCACCCCCAGCCCCCCTGCATAGATGGGCATCGAGCGGTGGATCCCGAACTCGGCGCAGAGGAAGGCGACGGGGTGGCGCGTCGAGGCTCGGCCGGCCATCGGTGACCGCCCCAGCTCGGCGGTGAGCCGGTCGAGCATCGCCACGGCGCGGCCGATCAGCGCGGGATCGTCGACGGCCCGCTGGAGCGCCGCAGCCGAGGTCTCGGTGAGCAGCCGGACCGGGTTCGCGTTGCAGAGCTCCCAGCGCTGCGGGTCGATGACCTGGAAGAGGTCGAGAGCGTCCGGATCCCACGACCAGCGGAAGTTGTAGGCGATCCGGGCGAAGGGGGCGAGCCGCTCCGGGAGGCGCGCGGCCAGCGCGCTCGCGGCCGCCTCGATGTCGGCGCTGCCATCGCGGAGGGCGGGCGCAGCGCGCACAGCCGAGTCCATCTGCGGGCGATGGTAACGGCTCGGGGGGTCAGTCTGGAGGCGGCGGCCGGCCGGGCGCGTGACGCTTCAGTTCGGTTTACAGCGGTGTATTGACGGGCTGTGCGCTCAGCGCCGACGTGCCATGACAGGCAGATGATGCTGATGCGGCTGATCCGTCTAGCGCGTTTAGCTACGGGGATGCAGCCCCACGCCGCCGTGACCACCCGTGCGCCGCTCAACCTCGACGCGCCCGACGAGACCCACATGCCCGAGGTCGGCCTGGAGAGGATCGATGCGCTCTCCCAGGCCGCCCTGGAGCTGGTCCGGTCGGCGAGCGAGATGGAGGTGGCCACCGCGGTGCGCGCCGCCGCCGCGCTCCTGGTGCCGGGCCGCACCGTCCGGGTGGCCTGCTCGGGGCCCGGCGGCTGGCACCTGATCCTCGCCGACGAGAGCACCGAGGAGGCCGTTCTCCAGATGCCGCTCCGGGCCGGCGGGATGATCCTCGGCGAGCTGTCCGTGCTGGGGTCCATGCCCCTGCCCGCAGCCGAGGCGGCCGCGATCGCCCAGCTCGCCTCGCATCTCGCCCTGGCCCTGGCCCGCCTCGAGTACGGCCAGCTGATCAGCGGCGTCGTCCCCATCCCCGATCCGGACCTCTTCGCTTCCGCGTCCTTCCGCGACCCGCTCACCAACCTGCCGAGCCGGATGCTCTTCCACGACCGCGTCGAGCACGCCCTCCACCGGCGCTCCCGGCACATCCACCCGGTGGCGGTCATGATCATCGACCTCGCCGGCGCCATCACCGCGGTGAGAGAGGGAATGGGGGAAGCGACCGGCGACCGGCTGATGGTGCAGGTTGCCAAGCGGCTGCAGCACCTGGTCCGCTCGGCGGACACCCTGGCCCGCATTCGCGACGACCAGCTCGCCGCCCTTCTCGACGACCTCGACAGCGCGGCGGACGCCGGCCTCGTCGCCGAGCGGCTGCTGGGAGGGCTGCAGGAGCCGTTCCTCCTCGAGGGCGGGGTCCCCGTCTCCCTGCAGGCCCACATCGGCATCGCGGTCAACAGCGGAGCCGCCGAGTCCGCGGTGGAGCTGCTCCACAAGGCGGGGGCGACGGCGCAGGCGGCGCGGGCCAGCGGGATCGGCTTCGACGCCAATCCGGGACGGTCCCGGGTCCACCTGAGGGCACGCTCGGTCTGCTCCTGAGCCCCGAGCGGGGGCGTCCTCCTTGCGACCGAGTCGAGTAGGCTCTTGGTGCGGGGCGATCGATAGCACCCCCCGCGCAGCGAGGACGCATGACCTTCGACGCCTTCCTCCAGCAGCTCCCGGACGTCGATCCCGACGAGACGGGGGAGTGGCTCGAATCGCTCGACAACCTGATCGCCACCGAGGGGGCGAGCCGGGCCCGCTACGTCATCGGCAAGCTGCTGGCTCGCGCCAAGCATCTCCAGGTCGGCATCCCGCCGATGGTGCAGACCGACTTCATCAACACCATCCCCCCCGAGGAGGAGCCGTGGTTCCCCGGCGACGAGGAGATGGAGCGCCGCATCCGCCGGATCATCCGCTGGAACGCCGCGGTCATGGTCGCCCGGGCCAACAAGAAGTACGACGGCATCGGCGGCCATCTCTCCACCTACGCGTCGTCGGCGTCCCTCTACGAGGTCGGCTTCAACCACTTCTTCCGGGGCAAGGACGACGGCAACCCCGGCGACCAGGTCTTCTACCAGGGCCACGCCGCCCCCGGCATCTACTCGCGCGCCTTCCTGGAGGGCAGGCTGACCGAGGACCAGCTGGACCACTTCCGGCGCGAGACGGCCGGGCGCGGGCTGAGCTCGTATCCCCACCCACGCCTCCTGCCGGAGTTCTGGGAGTACCCCACGGTATCGATGGGGATCGGGCCCCTCAATGCGATCTACCAGGCGCGATTCAACCGCTATCTCTACAACCGCAAGCTCGTCGACACCTCGGGCTCGCGGGTGTGGGCTTTCCTCGGCGACGGCGAGTGCGACGAGCCCGAGTGCATCGGCGCCCTCTCCCTGGCCTCGCGCGAGGGGCTCGACAACCTGACCTTCGTCGTCTCCTGCAACCTGCAGCGCCTCGACGGGCCGGTGCGGGGCAATGGCAAGGTGATCCAGGAGCTGGAGTCGATCTTCCGCGGCGCGGGCTGGAACGTCGTCAAGGTGATCTGGGGCAGGGAGTGGGACCCGCTGCTCGCCCAGGACGTGGACGGCGTCCTGGTCAACCAGATGAACACCACCAACGACGGGCAGTTCCAGAAGTACGCCGTCGAGTCCGGCGCCTACATCCGCGAGCACTTCTTCGGGCCCGACCCCCGGCTCCGCAAGATGGTCGACCACCTCTCCGACGACGACCTGCGCCGGCTCCGGCGGGGTGGGCACGACTACCGCAAGCTGTACTCCGCATACAAGCTGGCCGTCGAGCAGAAGGAGACACCCACCGTCATCCTCGCCCACACCATCAAGGGCTGGACCCTGGGCGAGGGCTTCGAGGGACGGAACGCTACCCACCAGATCAAGAAGTTCACCGACAACGAGCTGCGGACCTTCCGCGATCGCATCCAGCTGCCCATCACCGACAAGCAGCTCTCCGCGGGGCTGCCCCCCTACTACCATCCCGGCCCCAAGTCCCCGGAGGTCGAGTACCTGATGAGCCGGCGGCGTGCCCTGGGGGGACCGGTGCCCCGGCGCAACACCCACGCCAAGCAGCTCGAGCCGCCGGCGGATGCCGCCTACGCGGAGGCGTTCACGGGGTCGGGAGGCCGGCCCGCGTCGACCACCGCCGCCTTCACCGCCCTCCTCCGCAACCTGCTCCGCGACAGGAGCATCGGCCGGCGGATCGTGCCCATCATCCCCGACGAGGCGCGCACCTTCGGCATGGACGCGCTCTTCCGCGAGGTCAAGATCTACGCCGCCCATGGCCAGCAGTACGAGCCGGTGGATGCCGAGATGGTGCTGAGCTACAGCGAGGCGCGCGACGGGCAGCTGCTCGAGGAGGGGATCACCGAGTCGGGTTCGATGGGATCGTTCCACGCCGCCGGCACCGCCTACTCGACCTTCGGCGAGCGGATCCTGCCCTTCTACATCTACTACTCGATGTTCGGCTACCAGCGGGTTGGGGACCTGATCTGGGCCTTCGGGGACTCCCGGGGTCGCGGCTTCATGCTCGGCGGCACGGCCGGGCGGACCACCCTGAACGGGGAGGGCCTGCAGCACCAGGACGGCCACTCGCCGCTGCTCTTCTCCGCCCTCCCCCACGTGCGCATCTACGACCCCGCCTACGCCTACGAGCTGGCGGTGATCCTCCGCGACGGTATCCGCCGGATGTGCGTGGACGACGAGGACGCCTTCTACTACCTCACCCTCTACAACGAGAACTACGCCCAGCCGACCAAGCCGGACGGGGTCGACGAGGCCATCCTGCGTGGGCTCTACCTCGTCGCGCCGTCGGGGAACGGTCGCGCGCATCGAGCCACCATCCTCGCCAGCGGGACGGCGATGGCGGCGGCGATCACCGCCCAGCAGCACCTCGCCGAGAGCCACGACGTGGCCGCCGACGTCTGGAGCGTGACCAGCTACCAGCAGCTGCGCAACGACGCCCTGGCGGTGGAGCGGTGGAACCGGCTCCACCCCGAGCAGGAGCCGCGCGTCTCCCACATCGCCCAGCAGCTCCGGGAGGCGCCGGGACCGATCGTCGCGGTCACCGACTACCTCAAGGCGGTCTCCGACCAGGTGGCCCGCTTCCTGGACCAGGACTTCATCCCCCTCGGAACCGACGGCTTCGGGCGCAGCGACACCCGGCAGGCATTGCGCCGCCACTTCGAGACCGACGCCGAGCACGTCACCGTGGCGGTGCTGGATGGATTGGCCCGCGCCGGGGAGATCCCCCGCCACGAGGTGGCCGCCGCGCTGGAACAGTACGAGATCGACACCGAGCTGCCCGAGCCGCGGGTGCGCTGAGGGCTCACGCCCAGCGCCGCCCCGGCCGGGTTCACGCGAGACGTTCGAGCTCGCACCCAGCGCGCCCGTCCTCGGCCGCGGCGCTCCTCAGAGGGGGCGCACCATCTCCAGCTCGAGGCGCGTCGGGTCCTCCTCGCGGATCGGCTGGGTGGCCCCGGTGCGGGCGAAGCCGTGGCGCGCGTAGAGGGCCTCGGCGCGGTCGTTGCCAACCGACACCCACAGGTTCAGCCCACGATACCCGCTCTGGGCGGCCCACTCGATCACCGCGTCGACGAGCAGGTCGCCGACGCCCCGGCCGCGCCACTCGGGGTGCACCCACATCCCGACCAGCTCGGCGTGACCGGGCTCGTCGCCCTGAATGCCGGTCGCCGTCCCGACGTCGCCGCGGGGAGCGCGGGCCACGAAGGTGGGGCCGCGCTGGATCCGTGCCCGCCAGTCCTCGGGGGTCAGCGCCCGCTCCCGGGCGAGCGTGGTGCCGAAGGCGCTGGCAGCGTCGGCCAGCGCCGCGAGGCGGAGCTCGCGGTAGGCGGGCCAGTCAGCGGGCTCGAGGCGCACCAGGGCGACGTCCGTCATGACGGCGAGTGTACGGTCGGCCGAGAGCCGGCCGGCCGGCGCGGCTTCGCCGGGCGTGTCCGGGTGCGCGTCGAGCCGCGCCGCCGGCGTGGTCACGCCGCCCGCCGACGGGCGAGCCTCAGCCTCGTGAGCTCGGGAACGACGACCTCACCGCCGTGCGCGGTGATCAGTTCGCGCAGAGCGTCG
The DNA here is from genome assembly GCA_049511615.1 of Candidatus Dormibacteria bacterium. Taxonomy (GTDB): domain Bacteria; phylum Chloroflexota; class Dormibacteria; order Aeolococcales; family Aeolococcaceae; genus Changshengia. The sequence goes on from JBEKXW010000024.1 coordinate 21,953, forward strand.
AAGAGCTCCGCCCTCACCACCTCCGCGAGGAGCCGGTGGTCTGACTGGGTGGCGAGCAGATCCACGAAGCCGCCGGCGGTGAGGCGCGCCGACCACTGGTAGGATCGCTGGGTCACGTCATCGAAGTTGCCCGTCCTCATCATCTCGTCGGTGACACCGTCGTCGCGCTCGCGGCGCAGCCCCGGGAGCCCCGGGTTGTGGGCGAGCAGGTCGGGCGCGACGCGGGCGTAGATCTCGTCCATCTCGTCGCGGACGAGCTCTCCCTGCCAGTCGACGCGATGCCCCATGAGCGCGAGCACTCCCCGTTCCTTCAGTGCCTGCGCCGCCTTGACCAAGCGCACCGCCGGGTCCACCCAGTGCCACGACTGGGCCGCGAAGAGCAGACCGAATGCTCCCGTCTCGACCGGCCAGTCCTCGAACGTCGAGGCCGCGATCCGCACCCGCGGGAACTCGCGGCAGTTGCGCATGGCGAGAGCCGCCATGGCCGGGCTCGGCTCGAGGGCGAGGATCTCGACGCCACGTGCGGCGAACGCCACCGTCGCCTTGCCCGTGCCCGCACCGACCTCGAGTGCGCGCAGCCGTGCGCCATCGATCGCCGCGTAGGTCAGCACGTCGTCGACGAGCGCTGCCGGATAGCCGGCGCGCGCCCGGTCGTACAGCTCGGCCGCCTCGCCGAAGATGAAGCGCTGCTCTCTTGCCTGGGCGTCCACCGGTCAAGTGTGCCGGGGGAAGGCGATTGATGGTCCGCGCTCGGGCGGGGAAAGGAGATTGGCGCCGTCACACCCGACGCCCAGGATCCAGCCCTCCTCGTCGGCGGCAGGAGGGGCGGCGGCTAGGACATCCGAGAGTTTGCCTCTGCGATCGATCTCGCGCAGTCGGCGGGCCAGGCCGGCCACCTGGGCCCGATCCTTCACCTCATCGCCGGCGACGGCAACGCCGATCAGGCTCGGCCAGACCTCGGCGTGAACCACGGCGGGCGTCCCCTCCTGAAGGTCGGGGTTTCGTGGGGCCTCGAAAGGCCACACCCGGCTGACCGCGGCGAGCTCGGGGTGGTGACGAAGCTTCCGCACGACCGGGATGCCGGTGAGGGCCTGCCCACCCACCGAGCCGGCGCCCAGCAATTGCCAGGCGGAGTGGGGACGGGCGCCCCCCTTGATCAGGAGGCACTCGACCTCGCGCCACTCTGCCGGACCCACCGTCTCCGGATCGGTGCGATAACGCGCGCGGTCTCTCCGGGCGGAGAGATCCCTCCCCGCGCATCTCGGCGGGCAGCCCCAGAACACGTGGTAGCCCAGCGTGGCGTTGACCGTCGCGGCGACCCGGAAGCGGTTGTTCCGGTTGGAGATGGGCTCATCGCACAGCGACTCGCCGACATGCTTCCACACCGCGTCCCACGCAGCCCCGCCCAGGCCCAGCGCGGCGGCGAGCCCGCGCGGGAAGGCGAGCGGGAAGTCGAACCCGACCAGCACGCGTTCCCCGCGGCGGGTGGCGCTGACCAGCAGGTCGACCAACGCATCCGCCGCCGCGCCGCGCGTGGGAGGGTTGAGCTCCGCGCCGCCGCCGCGTCCCCCGAGCTGGCCGATCCACACGGAGTCCGACCCCTGGCGCGGGCGGCAGGCCGCACTCCAATCCACGACCACGTAGCGATCGAACCTCGCAGACACCACGGCTCGGGTCATCCGGACACGAGTCCCCTCCGCCTCTAGCCCACCGCGGACCGCATCCGCTCGACGATCTCGGTGAGGATCTCGGGCGCGGTGGCGATGGTGGCGCGGACCCAGCCCCTGCCCAGGGTGCCGAAGTCCGGACCGGGGCGCAGCGCGACGCGACCCCGCTTCAGGAAGACGCGGGCCGGCTCCTCGGGCAGCCCCAGCCGGCTGCAGTCGAGCCAGGCCAGGTAGGTGCCCTGCGGCGGGACGTAACCCACCTCCGGAAGCCGGTCCGCCAGCAGGGTGCCCAGCAGCCGCCGGTTCTCGTCGATCAGGGCCAGGAGCCCGTCCAGCCACTCTCCGCCGTCGCGGTAGGCGGCGATCGAGGCGATGACGCCCAGGTTCCCGGCGCCGTAGACGAGCTCCTCGGGCAGGCCGGCGGCCAGGGCCCGCATCGGGTCCGACCCGGTGACCAGCTGGGCGCACTTGAGGCCGGGGAGGTTCCAGGCCTTGCTCGCGGAGACCAGGGCGATGCCGTGGGGGCGGGCCTCGGGTAGCGAGAGGTAGGGGGTGTGCCGGGCCCCGGGCAGGGTCAGGGGCGCATGGATCTCGTCGGCGAGCACGAGAACCTGAAAGCGCTCGGCGAGCTCGGCGATCCGGCGCAGCTCGCCGGCCGCCAGCACCAGCCCGGTCGGGTTGTGCGGATTGCAGAGCAGGTAGACGGGTGCACCGGCGGCAAAGGTCGCCTCGACGGCGTCGAGGTCCAGCGCATAGCCGTCCCCGGCCCGCGCCAGCGGAGCCTCCACCACCCGGCAACCCGCCTCCGCGATGTGCGTGAAGAAGGGCGGGTACACGGGGGTGTTGACCACCACCCCGCTCCCGGCCGGCACGGCCTGGCGGAGGACCTCGGTGACCCCGGTCATGACATCCGGGATCAGGCGGACGGCGGCCGGTTCGAGGTGCCACCCGAAGCGCGCGAGATGGAAGCGGGCGACCGCCTCGGCCAGCTCGGGATCGGGGGTCGCGTAGCCGGTGTCGCCGGCCGCGACGGCGTCCTGCAGGGCGTGGGTCACGGGATCCGCGAGGGTCACGTCCATCTCGGCCACGAAGGTGGGGAGGACGTCCGCGGGATGGGCCCGCCACTTGTAGCTCCGGCGGGTGCGGAGCTCGGCCAGGGAGAGCCAGCGAGGATGGTCGGCGCTCATCGGCTGCGTCTCCCGGTGCCGTCGCCGGCTCCCCCGGCGGCCAACCCGAAGGGGAGGCGTTCGCGCACGTGGTGCCCGTTGCGGGATTCGTAGAGGAGGACCTCGCGGGCGGTGAAGGCCGGGAGCTCCACCGGCTCTGCCAGCTCCCGACGCCACGCCTGCAGGTCGAAGCGCGGCCCCGGCCGGCCCAGCGTGACGTGGGACCGGAAGGGTCTGGGATCCACCTCGAAGCCACGGCCGGCCAGCGCATCCGCAACGCCGGCCGCCAGGCCGGCCAGGGCCCCGGACTCGTCGCCGAGTCCCAGCCACAGAACGCGCGCCCGGGTGCCCCGCGGGAAGCTCCCGTACCCGCCCGGCTGGAGGGCGAAGGGTGCCTGCCCGGCGACCACGCCTCCCACCGCGTCGACGACCGCAGCCGTCCGTTCCGGGGGCAGCTCGGCGAAGAAGTGAAGGGTGACGTGGGTGGTGGCGGGGTCGACCCAGCGCACGCCGCCGATCCGCTGCCGGAGCCCCTCGATGCGGGCGGCGAGCGGGCCCTGAGCGGGCGGGCTGACGGGAACGGCCAGGAAGGCTCTCAGGACAGCGTCACCGCGGGGGGATGGCTCATCGAAGCCAGTCTACCGGCGCTCCGAGCGACCCTGGAGTGCGCCACCGGTGCCTCAGCGCGCGCAGTAGAATCCGGCCGCCGACTGTGGTCGGGGAGCTGGCCGGACCCCCGTCGACCTCGCCCGACTGGTTGAGAGGAGGATCCCCATGCGTCACGGAATCCCCGGCTCGATGGCCGTCGTTGCCGTCGCCGCCGCGCTTGCCACCGGCTGCGGGGGCAGCAGCAGCAGTCTGGCTTCGGAAACGCCGTCCCAGATCCTGGCGGCCGCGGTGTCCGCCACCAAGGGCGCGACCAGCTACGAGATCAGCAGCACGGGCAGCTTCGGCAGCGGCGTCACCGGCTTCGACCTCAAGGTGGCGGGCACGAGCATCAGCGGAACGTACGTGTTGGGCGGCTCCACCATCGACCTGGTGGACGTCGCCGGCAACATCTACATCAAGGCACCGGCATCCTTCTACACGGGCGAGGGCGCAACCAGCGGTGAGGCCGCGCTGCTCGCAGCCGACTGGGTCGAGATCCCGGCGAGCTCCTCGTATGCGAGCGACTTCTCCAGCCTGTCGAACTTCACCGACATCTCGTCGCAGCTGACGGCCAATGGCACGCTCAGCTCGGGCGGCACCGGAACCGTGAACGGCCAGTCGGTCGTCATCCTCAAGGACACGAGCGGCGACACTCTCGCCATCGCCACCTCGGGCCCCGCCTACCCGGTGCAGGTGAAGGACACGGGCTCCACCCCCGGGACGTTCAATCTGTCCAACTGGAACAGCATTCCGGCGATCACCGCACCGCCGAACCCGCTGACGCTGCCCAGCTCCTGAGCCCGGCCGGCCCCCGGCGTCGGGCGCCGACGCCGGGGGTCGGTCCGTCACGGCTGTGGGGTCCTCGCCGGAGGGCGGGTGCCTCGGCTCTCACCTGATCCGAAGCGCATGCTTCGCGCCGATATGTCATCGCCCTCCCCCTCGACCGCATGGACCCGCACAGCCTGTCTCAGCGTGCTCCTGCTCGCCCTCGGCCTCGGGGGGAGAGGAGGGGATGACCGCGCTGCTCGCCAACGACTCCGGGACGGCCTGCCAGCTCAGCGGGTCTCTGCAGGCCGGCAGCGCGGGTCCCTTTGCTCAGGCCGCGGCAGTCACTCCCGGCGGGACCTGGCCATCGAGGAAGGCGCCCACGACGTCGAGCTGGCGCCGGATGAACTCCTCGTTCCAGCCGTGGCCGGCCTCGTCGATGCAGGCGTAGCGGACCCGCGGCATCCCCGCGACCAGCCGCTGCAGCGCCTCGCGGCGGAGCAGGCGGTCGTCGCCGGCGACGAGGACCAAGCTCTCCCCGCGGTGCGCGGCCAGGAGCCCGGCGTCGTGACGGCGCAGGCCACCCAGCGCCCACTCTCGCTGAGCGCGGTGGGAGGCCCGCTGCTGGTTGCGGAAGTTCATCTCGGCCTGGGCGGGGTCGACGTCGGCGCCCTCCACGACCAGCCGCTTGTAGAGGTCGCTCACCAGGCGGCGGTGGGCGAGCCAGCTGATCACCGGGAAGACCGGCGGGGACATCATGACCGCCGCCTGGAGATGGAAGCGGGCCCGCACCACCGAGGGGTCGAGCAGGGGGGTGTGGAGGATCAGCCGGTCGACCCGCTGCGGCCGCCGGGCCAAGAGCTCGAAGGCGACGCCCGAGCCCAGGCAGAGACCCCCGAGGTCGAACCGCTCCAGCCCCAGGGCCTCGATGAGGGGTTCGAGCGACCGGGCCAGCGCGGCGCACGTGTGGCTCCCTGGCAGCGGGGGGCTGTCGCCGCACCCGGGCAGGTCGGGGACGACCAGGGTGCGGCGACGTCCGATGTCCTGGAACCAGGTCTCGAAGTTCTCGGCCGAACCGAGCCAGCCGTGGCAGAGCAGGAGCGGTGGGCCTTCACCGCCTATCAGGTAGCGAAGCCGTCGGGGCGATTCGAGGAAGCGCTCCTCCACGGGGAGATCGGATCTCAGCCGGGCGGCCGATGCGGCCCCCGCGCCAGGCACAGCCGCCCGAACCCGGTCACGCCCCCGCCGCCGTGAGCGAGGCCTCGAGGACGTCCAGGCCGTGCTCCAGCTCGTCCTCGGGGATGGTGAGCGGGGGGATCAGCCGGATCACGTTCTCGTCGACCCCGCAGCTGAGCACGAGCAGGTCCCGTTCCGCCGCGGCCTGGACGATCCGCTGGGTCAGCTCGGGCGCCGGCCGCCCCTCCTCCATGAACTCGAGGCCGATCATGAACCCGCGCCCGCGCACGTCCCCGAGGCGCGGATGCCCCGCACGCCATCCCCGGGCCCGCTCCAGGATGCGCTCCCCGAGCGACGCCGCTCGCTCCGGGAGCCGCTCAACGCGCAGGGTCTCGATCACCGCCGCCGCCGCGGCGCAGGCGACCGGGTTGCCGCCGTACGTCGTCCCGTGCTCACCGGGGTGCCACCTCGACATCACCGACGTCTTGGCGACGATGCCCCCGATCGGCAGCCCGTTGCCCAGGCCCTTGGCCACGCACATGATGTCGGGGACGACCCCCTCGTGCTCGACCGCGAACATCCGCCCGCTGCGACCGAAACCCGTCTGCACCTCGTCGGCGACGAGCAGGATGCCGTGGCGGTCGCAGATCTCCCGCAGCCTGCCCAGGAACCCGGCCGGGGGGACGACGTAGCCCCCCTCCCCCTGGATGGGCTCCACCACGATGGCGGCGACGGACTCGGGTGGCACCAGGGTCTGGAAAAGGAGGTCCAGGTCCTCGCCCGCCGCGATCGGACAGGGCTCCCCCAGGCCATGGCTGCACCTCCGGAAGCAGTACGGATAGCGGACGTGGTGGACCCCGGGGAGGAAGGGCCCCATCCCGGTGTGGTACTTGCCCTTGCTGGCGGTGAGGGTCACCGCCCCGTACGTCCTGCCGTGGAACGCGCCCAGGAAGGCGATGATCTCGCTCCGCCCGGTGGCTCGACGCGCCAGCTTGAGCGCCGCCTCGACCGCCTCGGCGCCGCTGTTGCCGAAGAACACCGAGTTGAGCCCGGGAGGGGTGACGCTGACCAGGGCCTCGGCGGCCGCAACCAGCGGGACGTGGTGCGCCGTCCCCGAGACGTGCCAGAGCTTGTCGACCTGCTCGTGCACCGCGCGCACCACGGCGGGGTGACGGTGGCCGAGATTGGTCACGCCGATGCCGCAGGTGAAGTCGAGGACCGACCGGCCGTCGAGGGTGTGGAGCCAGGCTCCCTCTGCGGAATCCACGACGAGGTCGCTGGAGCGGGAGAATGCGGGCGACATCAGCTCGCGGTCCTTCTCGAGCAGGGTGGCAACGGACATGCGTTTATCGACGGACGGTGGGTTCACAGACCAACTCCATGCGCAAACCAGGCCGGCGGCGGCTCAGGTGGTACCGGCGCCTGTCGAGGGCAGGGTACTCCTCCCCGGGGAGGCCAGGCGCCGGTTGCCCAGGGCGAGGAAGCCGACGAACATCACGGCCATCCCGATGGCCTCGTAGGCGCCCAGATAGTCGAGGGAGCCGGTCGTGCAGTGACCGGTCGAGCTGGCGATCTTGGCGGCGCTGAAGCCGGCGGCGATCACCAGGGCGCCGGCGGTCAGGCAGACGTTGCAGACGATCCGGTCGAGGTGGGAGCCCTGGCGGACGAACCTCCACCCCGACCAGGCGGCGCCCCCCGCGAAGACGACGGTGCCGACGATGTTGAAGAGGACGGCGGCGAGCGCCACCGGCGCGGTCGAGCTGTAGGCGCCCCCGAAGAGGCCGCAGGGGGTGGCCAGGCGCGCGGCGTCGACCGGGGCGACGAAGGCGTCGACCGCCACCACCACGGTGAGCAGGAGGAGAAGCGCTGCGCTGGCGTCGGCCACCCGTCGCGGAGCGAGCAGGTAGAGCGTGCCGAGGGCGAGGTAGATCACCCCCAGAGCGCCGCCGAGCAGGTAGAAGATCCGGAAGAGGACGACGTGCTGCTGGAAGCCCTGGGACTCCCCCAGCGACTGGGCCGTGGCCGCGGCGGCGAAGATGAGCAGGCCCAGCGCCCAGAAGGCAAAGGAGGGACGGTGGCTCCGCAGCCATCGGCAGGCGACCACCAAGGCGAACACGAGACTGAGCAGAGCGGCAAGGCCGGCGAGGTTGATCACGAAGCGGTGCCATAACACACCCGGGGTGGCGACCGTCACGAGAGTGGGACGCCGGCACCGGGCGGTCCACCGGTCCCCCGATTGGGAACGTGTCAAACCGTGGAAACTGTGACATCATGATTGACAACGATGGGGTCGAAGGGTGGGGGCGGAGGCGGATGCCTGGCAGTGCTGTGCGGCGGCGTATCCTACGAAGTGTCCATCTCTGAGTTCCGTTCCACCACGCGTGTCTCCCCCTCCTGAGCCGGCTCAGGCCGAGCGCACCCCCGAAGATTCAGGCGACCTGCCGGTTGACCTGGTCGGTTGGGCGACCGGACATCGCCTCGCCACCGAGGAGCCGGTCAGCCCGGAGCTGGCCCGGGAGCTGCTCTCCACCGCGCTGGGATTGCGACAGGCCCAGCTGGCGGGGTTGAGCGACGATGACATCGCCGCGGGGCTGGCGCGCCTGCGGGCTCTGGTGCGCCAGATCCAGCGCCTCTCGGCGGCGGCCGCGGTCGACGACCTCACCGGAGCGCTCCGGCGGGGGGCGGGCCTCCAGGCGCTGAGCCGGGAGATCGCCCGCTTCCACCGCTTCGGCGGAAAGGGGGTGGCTGCCATCTTCATCGACGTCGACGGTCTCAAGCGCATCAATGACACAGAAGGCCACGCTGCCGGGGATGCCCTGCTCGCCGACGTGGTGGCCGCGATCCGGGAACGGCTGCGCGCCTACGACCTGGTGATCCGCTGGGGAGGCGACGAGTTCGTGTGCGTGCTCCCGGACGCCACCCGGGCCGAGGCGGAGCGGACGCTGGCGGACATCGAGCAGCACGTCCGCGATCGGACGTCCGGCCGGTCGGTGAGCACCGGCCTGGCGGCGCTCGAGGACGGTGACAGCGCGGCCACCCTCGTCGGCCATGCCGACGAGGCCCTCTACGCCCGCCGCGAGGCGATCCGGGCCAAGGCCTGAGGGCTCCGCGGCCACCGCAGTACCGGGCGCGCCGCGCCAGGTGGCGCTGCGCCGAGTCGGAGCTAGCCCAGCGGGGTCGCCGCTTCCGCGCTGTCCGGGTTGTGAGAGATCTGCTCTCGGAGCAGGGCGACCATGGTCTGAAAGTCGGACGGTTTGAGCAGGAGGGTGACCCGCGGGAGGGTCAGCGCCTCCTGGAGGCGCAGGTTGCGCGGGTCGATGGCGGTGTGCAGGATCACCGGCACCTCGCCGCTCAGCGGGTGGCTGCGCACCTTCCGGCAGAGGTCCAGCCCGTCCTCTCCCCGGAGCCGGAAGTCGGCGAGGATGACATCCGGCTCGAAGGTCTCCAGCGCCACCTCGAGGCCGGCGGTGTCGGTGACCAGGCTGACCTCGAAGCCTCCCTGGGGAAGCACGTCGCGCAGCAGGCCTCCCAGGTAGCGGTGGTCCTCCACCACGAGCACGCGCGGTGCTCGGCCCACCCGCGGGCGGGGGATCATCCCACTGCTCACCTGGTGCCCCTCCGGGCCCGTGCTCTCTGCACTCTGGGGAGAGCGTGCGCTGGGGGGGTGCTCCCCGGGAACTCCCCGATGTCCCGCATCTGAGGGACGTTTGCGTCTAGGCAACAGGCCAGGCACTGTGGTAAAAACTTAGACCCCTTTGAGCCGGATGCCAAGGGGCAGCCTCAGCGGGTCACCCAATAGAGGCCAAACAGCGCGATCGCAACGACGACGAGGTGTTCCGCCGCGCTGGAGAGGCGCCGGGGCGGGAAGACGGCGCTGTCGGCCACGCCGCGGGTGCCGTACCAGATCACGAGGGTGATGGCGGCGACGACACCCGGGGTGACCACCGCCCAGTCCACCGCCACCATGGCCCCGGTCACCACCACACTGGTCAGAGTTGCGAGGGTGAACGCGTGCCGGCGGCGCGTCTCCTCGGATTGGAGCCCGTCGAGGGTGACCAGGCCGACGCCGACCAGGGCCACGCCGACCCGCAGCCCGAGCGGAAGGTTCTGGCTGGCCGAGGCCAGCAGGACGGGAACCAGCACGGCGATGGCCGCGGCGTCGCGCAGGAAGCGCGCGCCCCAACCCTCTCGACCGGCGGCGCGCAGGCCTCCGAGATGGGGCAGCCCCCCACACACGGCCACCGCGATCGCCGCCGCGACCAGCCGGGTCCGGATGTCGAGCGTCCCCGCGAGGACCAGGGAGAAGGCACCCAGCGCCGCCACCGGGAGGGCGATCGATTCCAGCGAGGGCCGGTGCTCCGGTGGATAGACGAGCCGGTCGTAGCCGGCGAGGGCGGCCCCGGTGACCGCACACAGGCCGGCGACGCCGACCACCGAGAAAACCAGCCCGACGGCTCCCGGGCGGAGCGCGACCGCCACGGCGCAGGCCGCCACCCCGAGCGCGGCGTGGATGATGGGGAAGGGGACGTCGGCCAGGCGGGGCTCGGCGGAGATGCCGAGGGCACGGCGGGCCTCGGCCGCGTAGTAGGCGTGACCCCGCGCGGCAGGCCGCGTGGGGAGCCCGTTCTGGTACCTGATCTCCGCCGCGCGGCGGCGCGGCGGAGCCGCGCCCGCCGCACCCCGCCGTGGATGCTCAGGGGGCGGAGGACCCCTCACGGCCATAGCGATCCTCGATTCTGACGATGTCGTCGATCTCGGGCGATGAGACCTCGAAGAGATCGGTGTCCTCCACCGCAACCATCCGGTGGCGGTGTCCGGGACGGACTCGCGCGCTCATGCCGGGCGCCAGCCGGTGGGTCTCGAGCCGGCCATCGGGACTCTCGAGCTCCAGGTCGAGGAGGCCCGAGGCGACGAAGATGGATTCGTCCTTCTGGACGTGATACTGGAGCGAGAGCGCGTGCCCGCTCTCGACGTGGATGAGCTTGCCCAGGTAGCGGTCAGTGACCGCCCAGCGCAGCTCGTATCCCCAGGGCTTGTCCACCCGCCCCGCGCCGGCGGCGCGGACGTCAGCGGAGTCCGTCGTGTCGCTCATCCCGCTCCACCGCCGGGCCGCGGCGGCTCGATCCCGACCATCTCCTCCATGGCGTGGAGCAGCTCGTCGACGCGCTCCGGCGAGGCCGCCTCCGCATAGACCCTCATGAGCGGCTCGGTTCCGCTCATCCGCACCAGCACCCAGCTGGTGTCGGCGAGCAGGAACTTGAAGCCGTCATCGGTGCGGGTGCCGACCACGGCGACACCGGCGATCTGCGTGGGCTGCTGCCCGCGCATGCGCTCTGCAACCTGGCGCTTGCGCTCGTCGTAGTCCGCTCGCTCGAAGCGGATGTCGTGCCGGGCGTAGCTGTGCGGGCCGATCAGGTCGAAGAGATGCTGGAGCACGGCGGAGAGGGGCATCTCGTAGGCGACGACCATCTCGGCGACGGTGAGCCCGGCGACGATCCCGTCCCGCTCGGGGATGTGGCCCCGGAAGGCGAAGCCACCCGACTCCTCGCCGGCGAGTAGGGCGTCGGTCTCGATCATCTTCGGGCCGATGTACTTGAACCCGACCGGGGTCTCGATGACCGGCACGCCGAACCGCTCGCCGAGCCGGTCGAGCATGACCCCGCTGGTCAGCGAGCGGATCAGATGCCCGCGCTCGCCGCGCTTCTCCAGCAGGTACATGGCGAGCAGCGCCAGCACCTCGAGCTGGGTGATGAAGCGGCCGGTCTCGTCGATGATGCCCACCCGATCGGAATCGCCGTCGTTGGCGATGCAGAGGTCGTATCCCCCGGCGGCCATCTTCGCCATCGCCTCGGGCATGTACTTGCCGATCGGCTCCGGATGCATACCCCCGAAGCCGGGGTTGCGCTCGGAGTGCAGCTCGGTGACCGTGGTCTTGCCGCCCCCGACGGCGGCCCGGATCAGACCGGTACCGGCCCCGTACATCGGCTCGTGGAGGATGCGCAGGCCGGACGCCTGGAGCCGGGGGATGTCGACCAGCCGGGCAACCTGACGCAGGTAGTCGGGGACGGGGTCGACGACCTCCACCCTCCCGCTCGCCACCGCCTCGTCGAACGGGACGGCGCGGACACCCTCCTCGAGGGCGCGGCGGGTCAGCTCCTCGAGCTTGGCGACCACCTCGGGGGACGCCGAACCGCCGTAGTCGGGCTTGTACTTCAGCCCGTTGAACTCGGCGGGGTTGTGGCTGGCGGTCACCGCCACGGCGCCCGCGCAGTGCCGCTCGACCACGGTCCAGGTGATGGTCGGCGTGGGCACCGGATGGTCGAGGAGGAGCACGTGCTGGCCGTTGGCCGCCAGCACCCGCGCCACCTCACGTGCGAAGAGTTCGGCGGAGAAGCGGGTGTCGTGACCGACGACCGCGCCCCGGCTGTCACCCTCCAGGTACCAGGCCACTCCCTGGGCGACGGCGCGAACCCGCTCGTAGGTGAAGTCATCGGCAACGACGGCGCGCCACCCGTCGGTCCCGAAGTTGATGGGCGAGGTCATGGGCAGCCATTGTGCCCCGCGCGGCAGGCCACGCGGGGTCCCCGCGCCCAAACAGGGAGGCGTCGCCGCCCCCCTCTTCTCGCCCCCCAGCTCTCCGGGATGCCGGCAACCCCGAGCCGGGCGAGGGCCGGGAAGAGCAGCTCGCCGTCCGGGCCCAGGTCGGTCCCGACCCCCGTCATCAGGGCCAGGCGGAGCGGGCGCCGGGCGGGCGCACTCGGCATCCGGTCAGAGGAGATCAGAACGCCGCTCGGCCCTCAGCCTCTCGACAACGTCCCGGACCCGCTGGGCGCGGTCGAGCGGGATCACCAGCAGCGCATCGCCGCTGTCCACCACCGCCAGCCCCTCGACGCCCACGATCGCCACCAGGCGGCCGCCGCGGGCGACCACGAAGCTGTCGGAGGTGTCGATGGCGACGACCTCGCCTTCCAGGACGTTCCCGGCGGCGTCGGATTCACCGCGACGGCGGGTGTCGTGGAGATCGGAGAAGGTGCCGAGGTCCGACCAGGAGAAGGCGCCCCGCACCACGGTCAGGCGGCGGGTCCGCTCGAACACCAGGGTGTCGACGGGGACCGGCTCGATGGCGCCGTAGAGGGTGGCGGCTTCGGTCTCCTGGCCGCGACGCCGGGCCGCGGCCACCGCGGCGACCTGCTCGGCCAGGCGCGGGTCGGCGGCCGCCAGCTCCCTCGCGAAGACCGCGGCGGGCCAGGCGAAGAGCCCGCTGTTCCACAGGTGGCGACCCCCGGCGACGTAATCCCGGGCGACCTCCAGGGACGGCTTCTCGACGAAGCCGGCGGCGGCGAAGGCGGGAACCGCGGCGGCCGCAGCACAGACGGCGGGATCCGCGCGGGCGCCGAGGGGGGGGCGCCATGCCTCGGGGGACAGCGGCGCCCCGGAGACCGCCACATAGCCGAGGCCGGTCGACGGGTAGGCGGGGCTGACGCCGACGGTGGCCAGCCCGTCCGAGAGCGCGGCCCACCCGGCGGCGGCGAGGACGGCGATGCGGTAGCCGTCGCCATCCTCGACGTGGGCGTCGGCGTGCACGGACGAGATCAGAGCGTCGGGGTCGTCGTGGGCCACCCACGCGGTGGCCAGCCCGAGGGCTGGTCCGGTGCCCCTCGCCTGGGGTTCGGCGATGACGGCGTCCGAGGGAAGGCCGAGGCCTTCCAGCGCCCGCCGGCAGGCGTCCGCCTGGGACGCTGTGGTGACGATCCGCACCGACTCCGTCAGGGGAAGCACGCGCTCGACGGTCGACCGGAGCAGGGTGCTCCCCGAGGCGTCCAGCGGCAGCAGGTGCTTGGGGATCCCGGACCGCGAGAGCGGCCAGAGACGCGTGCCGCTGCCTCCGGCCAGGACCAGGATGTGGTAGCCCACGGCGGCTCGGCGGCGGTCAGCGCCGGGCGGCGTGCAGACGGAGCGCCGTCATCCGGCCTGCCCCGCGCCCACCAGCGGCTCGACCCCGGCCTCCGCAGCCAGCTCGGCGGCGACCTCCGTCTGCTCCCAGGGAAGGTCGAGGTCGCTGCGCCCGAAGTGGCCGAAGGCCGCGATCTGGCGGTAGATCGGGCGGCGGAGCTGGAGGGCGCTGATGATCCCGACCGGAGAGAGGTCGAAATACTCGTCCACCAGGGCCTCGATCTGGTGAAGTGGCACGCGCTCGGTCCCGAAGGCCTCGATCAGGACCGACACCGGCTTGGCGACGCCGATGGCGTAGGCGACCTGGATCTCGCACTTGGTGGCCAGGCCGGCAGCCACGATGTTCTTGGCCACCCACCGTGCGGCGTAGGCGGCGCTGCGGTCGACCTTGGTCGGATCCTTGCCACTGAAGGCGCCGCCGCCGTGACGGGCGTAGCCGCCGTAGGTGTCGACGATGATCTTGCGACCGGTGAGGCCGGCATCGCCCTGGGGACCCCCGATCACGAAGCGGCCGGTGGGATTCACATAGCGCTTGGTCTCCGCGTCCAGCCATTCCGCCGGGATGATCGGGTTGACCACCTGCTCTTGGACGTCGGCGAAGATTTGCTCGTTCGAGATCTCGTCCGAGTGCTGGACGCTGACCAGCACGGTGTCGACCCGGCGGGGACGGCCGTGGTCGTCGTATTCGACCGTCACCTGGGTCTTCCCGTCCGGCCGTGCCCAGCGCAGGGTGCCGTCGCGGCGGGCGGTGGAGAGCCGCCGGGCGAGCCGGTGGGCGAGCTGGATGGGGGCGGGCATCAGCTCGGGGGTCTCGTCGCACGCGAAGCCGACCATCATCCCCTGGTCGCCGGCCCCACCGGTGTTGACCCCCTGGGCGATGTCGGGGGACTGCTCGTCGATGGACACCAGGACGCCGCAGGTCTCGAAGTCGAACCCGAACTTGGCCCGGGTGTAGCCGATGTCGCGGATGGTCTGGCGGACGATGCCGGGGATGTCGACGTACGCCTCGGTGCTGATCTCGCCGAAGACCAGGACCGTTCCGGTGCAGAGGGCCGTCTCGCAGGCGACCCGGCCCAGGGGGTCCTTGGCCAGGACGCCGTCCAGGACCGCGTCGCTGATCTGGTCGGCCATCTTGTCGGGATGGCCGTCGGTCACCGATTCCGAGGTGAAGAGCCGCTTCTGCAGCCCGTGGGGGTGATGGGGGGACATCGGGAACCTCCTCCGATCTCACCGGCGGCCACCGGCCCGCCTGTCGCGGCGCCGGCCCACTCCTGTCCGAGATGGGGCCGATCCTACCAGGCCGGGCCCGAAACCGCGGGTAGTGGGTCAGTTTGAGCTGCGCCGGGGTTGACGGCCGGGGTCCGGGTGTGCTTCCGTTCGACTATGCCTGACCGCTCACGCAAGAACCGCCCCGCCGACTTGAACCGCCTCGCCGTCTCCAT
>JBEKXW010000025.1:0-35759 GCA_049511615.1 Candidatus Dormibacteria bacterium
GCTCATGGGGTTCCCTCTCGGTTGGACCGACTGCGCTGCCTCGGGAACGCCGTCGTCCCCCAGGTCGCGGAATGGGTCGGGCGGCAGATGATCGCCGCCGCTGATAACCCACCGGGTAGCAGAGATTCCCATGAGCACTGACGCATGACCCTGATGTGCGCCTGCGCGGACAAGGACGCCAACTGGCGCGGCCACGGCCTCAATGCCTCCTACGTCTGCACCTGCCAGGGGCGGACGGTGTCGCGGCTCGGGCTGCATTGGGCGCCCCTGACACCGCCCCCACCCGAGGGATATGTGGATCGCCTCTACATCGTGAGCAGAGATCCCCATGCCTAACCTCAGACTGCCCGACCTCTTGCGGCGCGCAGCTGATCGCATAGAGGGCGACCCCCAAGCCACCTTCCTCGCTGCCTTCAATCCTCCAGTAGGGGAGCCCGTTGATTTGCCCCTCTTTGTACGGACGGTGAAAACGGTGGCGAAGTTGATGGGCGGGCTCCCCGTGGATGTGCCGCTGGGATCATCCCCGGCTGTAGTGGCCGCACTGAGAAGGCAAGCTGAGCGTGAGCCTCACCTGAGCAGAGATTCAGCGGACCAACCGAGGGATGTCACACATGACTGAGACGCCGAGCGCCGACGAAATCGTGGCCTATGAGACGCTCCAGTGGGCCTTCGGCGGTCTGGTCGATGGCCGGCCGCTCCACGAGGTCTGCCTCGTCGGGGCGACCCACCACGGGACGCCGGGGCCGACGCTATGCGGCAAGGATCGGTTCGCCAAGGGCGGGCCCGGGTGGTCACTCGGCGGTGGTTGCACCGACCCTGACGCACTGTGCTGCCCCGGCTGCCTCGCCGCCTGCCTGGCGGATCAGAAGCCCGTGGAGGGCATCTTCCACGCCCTCTACGCAGCGGCGGGTGCCCCCACCCACCACTCGCACTCGGCCGATAACCCGGCACGCAACAGGAGATTCTCGGGAAGGGCGGTGACGAATCCTGCCAACCCCGGAGCGGTTGCCGAGATCACCATGCTCCAGCGCCAGGTGCACGACCTCGTGGCCCAACGGGATGAGCTGATCCGCCTCGCCGCCCGTCGGCGGTCGCTCCTTGAGGCGTGGGAACCCCGCGTCACCTGTCCCCAGTGCGGGGAACGGTACAGCGCGACGGCCTGCGGCCCAACCCATGCCCTCGTGCATGACGCTGTGACCTCGCGCCCCGATGAGCTGATCGCTGCGATGGGCAAGGGCGGTAGGGAGGCTCGGGAACGGCCGAATGGGTGAACTCCGCGAGCGCTACTTCCCACTCAGAGAGATCATGGAGGCGTGCCGCTTCGCGGCTGACGGGGGCGTCGCCATCCACGAGAACCTTGACTACAGCGGGACCGTGATCGGCGGGAAAGCCAGGCGCGGGCCGTTCCTGCACGTCATGGCTGAGCTACCCGTGCTCCGCGACTGGGGCGAGCGGGAGGGGATGAGGGCGTCGTGGATCCAGGAGGCTCACGGTTGGTTCCCGCCTCACTTCGATGCCTTCGGATCACGGGCAACACGCATCCTGGCGCGGCTTGGGCACCCTGAGCGGCCAGAGAGCGCGGCGGCCGCTGCGCGCGACCTCTTCAATGACGCGACGAGCGGTCCTGACGACGACTGATGGCGGCCACGGATGAGTCCCATCTGTTTCTGCTCCGCCGGGTGCGCCACCTCTGAGGGTGCCCGCGAGCACGACTTGCCGTGGCACGGGCTGCCGCCCTGCCCCTGCTGGTGCCACTGGGCGCCGACCCCCTCCGGTCGGCGCCACCCCGCGATACTCAGGCAGGCGGCAGGGGGCGAGGAGCGGGTCCCCGCCCCCTCCACCGAGGTCAAGCGGTAACCGGAGGCCGGTTACTTGCGCTTGAACTGGCCGAGGCGGTTGCGCGGCTGACGCGCCCGGCTCCGGCCCTTCTTGTGGCTCTTGTGCCCCTTCTTGCCCATGTGCTTATGGGGGTGGGAGTGGGTGTACACGGCGACCTCCGACGACGCCCCGTCCCGCAAGCGCTGCCCCCCGCACCGTACCACGCCCCGGCCGCCCCGGGGAGCATCGACGGTGCGGTGTCCGGTTAAGGGTGGAGCCCTGAGAACGCCCCCACCAGCCCCCCCACCGCTCCCGCCACCACCGCGATGAGGAGCGGCACCCAGAGCTGCCAGGTGAGCCGCCGCCGCCGGCTGGGGCCTGCCTGCTGGAGCTCGCCGACGGTGGTGACCAGGCCATGCACCTCGTCGCGGATGTCGCCCAGGATGCCCTTGAGGCCGATGGTCGGGTCGCCGAGGAGGTCACGGCGGAGGGTCTCCTGGTCCAGCCGCACCATGCCCACGGCCCCGTTCAGGTCGTGCGCGCGCTCAAAGTGGCACTGACTGTCCGCCTCCAGCAACTCCATGCGGTAGGCGAGGTCGGACTCGCGCGGGCGCTTGGGGCGGCGGTGGGGTCGTGGCGTCAGCGGGATCGCGACCGGCAGGCCCTCGCGGAGCACTTCAGCACCCAGCGTCGGGCGAATCGTCCACGGGCGGTGGGCACCGGAGCCGCGATCTCTCCACCTCGCGAACCGCCCGGCTCACATGGATGTCCAGGCGGCGCAGCCGGTCGCTGATCTCGCGCAGCACCTCGTCGCGGTCGCGGTGTGGGCGCAGCAGGGGGGCCAGGGCCACCAGCTTCACGTTCACGGTGCCCGCCTCCGCAGCCGCCCGGCCCGCCGGCGGTACTGGCGGGTGGCGTGGCGCTCCGCCCGCCGCTCGCAGCTGCCGCCCCGGCACTCCTCGGTCGGGTGCTGGAAGTGCCAGTCCTCGTGGCCCGCGCTCTTGGCGAGCTGCTCCTTCCAGGTCCTGGCCCCCACCTGGGGGTAGCGGGAGGGCGGGTCCAGCCAGATCCGGATCGGCTGGGCGCTGTCGAACGGGGTGAAGGCCAGGTCGCCAGCCGGGTTGCGCTGAGGGAGCACGATCACCCGGGGAGGCTTGGCCCGCCGCCCCACCATGCAGCGCTGGATGATCGCCCGCACCTCGGCGGTGGGGTACCGGGTGCGGTTGTCAACCTCCACCCCGGGTCGGAGGAGCGGCATCCCAGCCCTCCGGTCAGGCTGGCGCGGCGGCCCGGGGCCGGGGCTTCGGCGGCTTGGGCGCAGCCTTGCGGGTTGCAGTGCGTGCAGTGCGCGGTGGTGCGGTGCCCGGCGGCACGGCCGCCTCGGCGCCGCCAGCACGCCGGCGGATCCGCTCCGTCATCTCGCGGGCGAGCGCCGGGTTCTCCTTCTCCGCCCAGGCCACCTGCTCCGCATCCCGGATAGAGGTGGAGTGGGGGGCGACCTCGCTGGCGATCCGCTCCGCATCCTCCTCAGCCACCCCGTGGCGGGCCTGGAGCACCTTGCTCATCACCTCGCGCCGCTGGGGGAGGCTGTAGTGGGGGAGTTCGATCTCGATGAAGCGGTCGCGGAGTGCCGCCGACATCCGCTCCGGGTCGTTGGCGGCGGCGATCACCCGCAGATCCTTGACGATCTCCTGGATGTTGCCCACCTTGGCCGTGGACACCCGGCCCAGCATCAGCTCCAGGAGCGACTCCTGGGCATCCCGATCCGCCTTCTCGATCTCGTCAATGAAGAGCACCCGGACGCGCGGGTCGGCGACCACCTTGGCGAGCGCGGCCGGGGTCATCTGCTTGCCGTCGATGTACTTGCCCTCCTCGGGCAGGGCCTCGCGGGTCGCCTGCATGAGGATGGACTTGCCGGTGCCGGGGTCGCCCACCAGGAGCACCGACTGGGGCGCCTCGCCCTCCACGCACATCCGGACGATGCCCCGCTCGTAGTCGAGACCGACGACGGTGTCATAGACCCCGGGGGGCAGGGTGATCCGCTGGCCCTCGAGGTCGGCCGCCTCCTGCTCCGCGATCACCGTCGCCCCGATGGTGTCGCCCAGGTGGACGCTCTCGCTGAGCGGCGGCAGCGGGCCGTACCGCTTCCCGTCCACCTCCTCGGTCACGAAGCTCCCCGTCATCCGCCCCGCCAGGGCGCCGCGGGCGGCCTCGCTCACCAGCGTCAGCGCTCCCCGGGTGACGAAGGTCGCGACCTCGCCAGCCGCATCGGGATCCAGACCGGCCATCGCGCCCTATCGTACCCGCCCGGTGGCGGGTGGCGGTGAGATCGCGTCAGCCGAGCCCGATGTCCACGTGCACCATGCCGCCCTCGGCGCCGCTCTCCACCGAGGTCACCCCGGGCAGCCCCGCGAGCTCCTCCGAGAGCGGCTGCGGAGCCCGCCCCGTCTCGATGGACACGGGGCCCTCCAGCCTCACGGAGCTCACCGGAGGGGGCGCTGGGGGAGGGAGCGGCGGCGCGGGGCGGCGGGTCTGGGCGGCCCGCTGCAGGCAGAAGACGGCCAGGGCCAGGCCCGTGCCGGCCAGGTTCACCACCTTGAGCGGCGCCCCCACCTGGCCGAGGTTGGCCCCCACCACGGACCAGGAGCCCTGGATCGAGAGCAGGGCTGTCTCCAGCCCGTACGAGTCGGCGGTGAGCCCGGCCTTGACGCACAGCGACGCCAGCGCGAGCGCCGCCGCCGCCCCGCTCACCACCTTGGCTGAGACCCCGAGGCTGGGCAGCTGGGCCGCCACGATGGCCCACACCTGGAGGAGGGTGCACAGCGCCCCCTCGGCCGACTTGAGGTCGCGGGCGATCTGGGCGCGGAGCGCAGTCACTTCCTGGGGTAGCGGAGCGCAGTCACGGCCACCCGCCGGGCGTGGGGCGGCCTCGGGTACTTGCCGCGCCGCTCCAGGGCGTCGATGCCGACCGCGATGGCGAGGATGCCCACCCCGGTCCCCAAGAGCCCCCAGAAGATCAGGTTGTCGCCCTTCCAGGCCTCCGCCTGGCCCTGCGCCCACTCCGCGATGGGCTCCAGGCGGATCTCCACGAGAGCCCCCTGCAGCGGCAGGAGCTGCTGGCTCTGGAAGTCCCCGAGGCTCATCCCGCCCGGCACCGTCCCCGCCTGGGTGAGGCCGCGCACCTGGGCGAGCACCGCACCGCAGACCGCCGCCGCCGGGCCGAGGCCGGCCGCCTGGTAGTCGGCGCAGGCCCACTCCAGCCACTCCTTCACCTGCCAGAGGGCGGCGAAGCACTCGTCCTCATACGGGGCGTGGATCGCCTCCTCGAGGTACACCTGGGCGGCCACCAGATCGGCGGAGGCCCCCGCCAGGGCGTCGGCGGGCAGCGGCAGCGTCACCAGGGCGTCGCTCATGGGCCGATTATGACCCTGTCAGAGCGCCACTGCGGGAGATCACACCGATCTCCTGACGCCTCGTCAGACCTCCTCAGACGGTGTCACAAGAGCACATCTGACATGGTCTGGACGGGAGGGCTCGAACCTCCGACCCCGTGCGCCCGAGGCACGTGCGCTACCGCTGCGCCACGCCCAGGTGGGGAACGGCCCGCCCGCAAACGTGAGCCGTCCCGGCGGGCCGCGATCCTCGCTCGCAGTGTACCGCCCGCTCAGACCTCGCGCCAGGAGTGGCCCTCGTCCAGGTAGCCGTGCCAGCTACCGTCGGGCTCGCGCTCGCTGATGAAGCCCTGGTGGAGGATGCTGTTGCGGATCTCCAGGCTGCCGTCGGCGCACTCCCGGAAGGTGTGCGGCGGCGAGACGACGTGGTGGGGGATGTCGCCCACCTGGCCGTTGGGGAGCAGGTAGAAGACGGCGGGCTTGTCGCCCGTGAAGCCGAGGAGCGGTCCGCAGTAGTCGCCGGGCCGCTCGAACTCGGGAGGCCGCGCGATGCCGTCCTCCCCCACCACCGGTTGCAGCCGCCGGCCGATCATCGGCGCTCGAGCAGCGTCCACCCGCCGGCCTTCGGCCCCAGCGCGTAGACCGTGGCGGGGGCGTCCCACTCCTCGTCGGTGCCCATGTCGATGTCCGCGCGGGTCAGCGCGTACGCGGCGGCGCCCGAGCAGAAGTCGGTCCCCTGGAGGCCGAGGCGGAGCTTGGAGCCGGTCAGGAACATCAGCACCTCGCTCAGGATCCCCACCCAGCCGTAGCCCTCGCGGTGGGCGGCCAGCTCGCGCATGGCGGCCACGCACGGGGCGGCGCCGGCAGGCCCGTACGGGGGCATCCATGCCTGCCAGGCCGCCCAACCGCCCTCCCGATCCAGAGCCCAGGGCACGACCCCCTGGGGACGCGCCTCGATCACCTCGCCGGGGGCGACGCAGACGGCCACGTGGTTCCAATAGGCGGGGTCGCCTGGCCCCCGCCCCCGCCCGTACCGGCGACTCTCGCCAAGCCGGATCAGCGCCGGCCCGATGCCCGCGTTGCGGACGAAGATGATGGCTCCCGGCGTGACGCTCACGGCAGCCGGAGCGCCTCGCCGTGGGTCAGCCCCCACTCGCCAGCGAACCGCTCCACCCGGCCCAGGTCGGCGGTGGCGGGGACGGGCAGCAGCATCACCCCGTACCGCTCCGCCAGGCGGTGCTCCAGGGGGCTGTCGCCGAAGAGGGCGAGGATCTCGGCCCGCCGCGCCCGCCACCCATGGCCGCAGAGTTGCACCGTCCCGAGGCCCCCCACCACCGCGCACATGGGTGGGCGCAGCAGCGGCGGGCGCTGGCGCTGGGCGTCCAGGTAGTGCTCGAGCGCCACGAGGTGGGCGAAGGCGTGGAAGCCGCAGCCGAGCCGCTGCGGCCGCCCGCCGGCAAGGGCGGTGGCGACGGGGTGCAGGGCGGGCGGGCCCGAGCAACCGGGGTGGTCGCAGGAGGCGGCGTTGACACCGATCTGCCACACCCGAAAGAACGCCCAGGAGCGGAGCTCGCCGCCGTGCACATCTGCCGCCTCGAAGGCGCGGAAGCCCACCACCCTCACGCCGGCACCCGCTCCGGCACCCGCTCCGGCTCCCGCTCCGGCTCCCGCTCCGGCGCCGGCTCCTGCGGCTCCACCGCAGGCTCCTGCTCCGGCATCTCCACGGTGCGGACCGGCTCGCCGATGTCCATGGCCCTCAGCCCCGCGCGGGGGGCGCTCCCCGGCCCCGGATGATCCCCCCGGAGGCGATCAGCAGCGCCGCCACCGTCCCGATCGGGATCGCCTGCTCCACCGCCTGGGCCTCTGTCTCCGGGGGGCGGCGGGTGAACACCCGGGCCGCCTCGAGGGCGATGAAGAGGAGCCCCACCATCATCAGCCCGTCGCCCGCCACCTGGAGCCGCGTCGCCGCCATGACCGGCCTCAGAGGATGCCCGGTGCGGAGACGGCGAGGGCTGGGCTGGCCACCGCCCGGTGCGAGGGGGTCATTGCGCCCGCTGCGATGTCGGGGAGATTCCACACGACGTGGGACCAGGCGTATCCGAAGTTCAGCCCCTCAGCGAGCGCGGCCCCGCCCAGGGTGGCCGCCCCCACCCCCACCCAGTTCCACGCGCTCAGGCCGTGTCCCGGCGGCTCCGACTGGAGCAGGAGCGCGATCCCCAGACCGGCCGCCGCCAGCGAGCCGACCGCAATACCGACCGTCATGGGGTTGAGGTTGGCGGATGGGTTGGTCGCGTTCCGGGGCGGCAGGATGTGGATCACATCGTCGGCGGCCCCACCCGCGCCCGCCCCGAGCAGCGCCGCCCCGATGGCGTGATGGGCCATGGCTCAGAGGATACCGGGCGCCGACACCGCCAGCGCCGCCGAGGCCACCATCCCGGCCGGCTCATAGTCGTTGCAGCCGCTCACCCCGGGGGAGCAGGAGATCGGGTTGCCGATGTTGTACTGGACCCGGTCGCTGAACTCGGGCTGCATGCAGAACTGCCACACCAGGCGCTCAGGACCGGAGAGGGTCTCCCCGCTCGGCTCAGTCCAGGGCGTCTCATAGAAAGAGCGCCACGTGTCCAGCAGCGAGGCCGGCGCGCCCGCCCAGTTGCGGTTGAAGACGATGTTGAAGGCGGCGGCGATGAAGCAATCTTCTGCTGGGTTGGGGCTGCCCGCAAAGGCGCCGCCCGCTTGGTACTGATTCGCCAGGCGCTGCACATCGCTGACCAGCTCCTGGCCGCTGTCGCTGACGATGCGGAAGGCGACCATCTGGAGCGGCGTGTAGCCGCAGCAGGGGGCATTGTAGATGCTGGTCCAGTGCTGGTCGGTCGGCTCGGTGCAGTCCCAGCGGCCGAGCAGCATGGCGACCACCGTGGAGGCGATCTGGGTTGCCTGGGAGGCCTGCGACCACCAGTACGGGGTCACCGAGAGGTCGTTGTCAGGATCTGTCCCGCAGGCGCCCACCGGGGTCGCTGGCGGCTGCGGGGTCACCGGGCAGAGCGCCGGCCCCAGCACGCAGGTGCTCTGGCCGTCGATGTCGGTGCCCTGGGCGCAACTGGCCAGGAGCTGCTGCATGGTCGCGTCCGACACCTGGGTGACGTGCGAGGGATCATCACAGTACCCGCAGGCGGCGAGCGCGGCGGGGGAGGTGATGTAGTGCATCACCCCGCCCTGGTCGACGGCGTACTGCGCGCCGCTTGAGGCGTCCTCGATGATGCTCCCGGCGGGCGGGCAGATCGGCGTGAGCACCGGGATGGGCGCGCAGCCAGACTGGTCACCGAGCGGCTGCTGGCCCGAGGGACAGGAGACGCACTGCGAGATCGGCATCCCAGAGGAGCGCACCGTGCCCGACGGGCACTGAACGCACCCCGAGGCCCCCGTCGGGAGGTACTGCCCCGGGGGGCACGATGAGGGGGAGGTCGGCGACCTCGGCCAGAGCAGCCAGGCGAGCAGGGCGGCGAGGCTCACCCCGCCCGCGCCGAAGGCCACCTTCTCGCCCGTGTGGGAGCTCGGCCGGTTCACCGGCTTGCGGCCCCGGGAGGGGGTAAGCGGCGGCGGCGGAGCGAGGGCGACGGCCGACTCGGGCATCGCGCCGATGGTACCCCCGAGAGGCGATCTCGCAGGGAGATCAGTCCCCGGCCGGACCCAGCTCCTGGAGCTGGCGGCGGAAATGGGCCTCATCACCGGGCCGGTCAGGATCTCCCCTGTCCGGTGCGGGTGGAAACTGGACCGGCTCGAAGTAACCGACTCGCTGGTAGTCGGGGGGCACCGGGGGTTGGGCAAAGACGTTGATCGGCGGCTCCGAGATCACCCCCAGGAAGCAGAACTCCTCGCGGCCAGCGCGGAGGTCCCGGCTGGCCAGCATCGACAGGACCAACCGCTGGGTGGGGGCGATGTAGACGGGGTTGAAGTACCCGACCCGCTGCAACGGGTAGCGGAGCACGCCGTTCTCGTCGCGCTCGTCGGGGGGGTAGGCGTAGAGGGGGGCCAGCTGGAGCTCAGCGAAGGTCACGGCAGCGGTGCCGAGACGCATGGCGTCGATCCGGGGCCAGCGGCTGAGCGCCTCATAGCCGTACAGGGCGATGGCCGCCCGAGGCTGGGCCTCGGTCCCCCGGTACACATCGTGCGCCCAGGTGTCGGCCCGCAGCGCCACCGGGTTGCGGAGCCGCGCCACCGCCCGCGCACCTCCGATCCCCCCACCGGAGAACAGATCCGCCGGGCTCACCGCCCGCGACACAAGATCCCCGCCCCCGTTCGCTGCGTGGGCGAGTTGCTGGGCTAGCTGCTGCGCCGTGTTGCGGAGTTGGTACACCTGCTGCGGGGTCACCTCGGCCCGGGGCACGACGATGATGGTGGCCATCAGCGCCGGGCATGGACGAGGCCGACGCGCAGGAACCTACCGGGATCGTGCTCCAGCATCAGTTTGGTGCTGAGCAGGGTGTCACTCTCCGGTTGGACCACCCGGGGCACCACGCAGAGCGCGAACGGCAGCGCCGTGCCGTCCTCGCCCAGCGGGCTCGCGGCCAGCCCGTACAGGCCGGGCACCCGCCAGCGCCGGTACCAGAAGTCGGGCCGCCAGGCCTCGGGCAGGGTCACCGTGAAGTAGCCGTGGTTCCCAAAGCTCCTCCGTTGCTCATCGCTCAAGTGGCGGATGAGGAGGGCGCGGGCCACCCGCTCCGCCTCCGCCGTCCACATCCCACCGTGCCCGTGGGCTGGATCGAGGTGGCCCCGCAGCATCTCCGGGAGGCCCGCATCGAGCGCTCCGGCGGGGATGTCGCGGAAGCGCCCCTCCGGCTCCGCCGCCGCCACACCGGCCGCCTGAGCCGCCTCTCTGCGGATCTCGTCAAGGGTCGGGGCCGGGGGCTGGCGCCAGGGCCAGCCAAACTCGGCGAGCCAGCAGACGACGGCCAGCACCGCACCCGCCACCGCGACGGCTATGAACAGCGCCCGGGGCCACGGCCACGGCCACGCGGTGGTGGCACCCGTGAGCGCGGCTCCCCCGGTCACCAGCTCCGCCATGCAGAAGCCCAGCAGCAGTCGATCCGACCGCTCCATCGGCCGGGCTCAGCCCCCCTGGACGGGGGCGATGATGGTGGTCTCGACGGCCTGGGGATCGAACTCCTTGACCCTGGTGCTGACCCCGTCGCCGTAGTCGGCGAAGGCGGCGTGGCCCTTGCCCATCAGGCGGTCGAACACCGCCCGGGCGGCGTCCACCTCCGCCGGCGCCTTCGGGTCAAAGGTGATGGGCGCGTCCCCACGACGCCCCAGGACACGGATCACATGCTGAGCCATGGTCATCCTCCTACTGACGAAAGCGGACGGCCCGCGCGACCCCCTCCTCGATGGAGATCTGCGGGGTGTAGACGCTCTGGAGCAGTGTGACATCGGCCACCCGGTAGGGGACCCCCACCGGCCGGTCGGTGCGGTGGAGGAGCGGCCGCTCCCGGCCCGCCGCCCGCATGGCCAGGCGGGCGACCTCGTCCACCGACGTGCCCACCCCCGTACCGATGTTGACCGGCCCGTCGACGCCGCCATCGGCGAGCGCGAGGACGGCCGCCACGCAGTCATCGACGTGGACGAAGTCGTGGGTCTGGGTGCCGTCGCCCCACACCTCGAGCGCCTGGGCCGGGGAGACGGCCCGCTCCGCGAACACCGGCACGACGTGGCTGGTCTCCTGATCGCTCCCATACACGCTGAACGGGCGGACGATGGTCACCGGCACCCCGGCGGAGCGCACGGACTCGGCGAGCACCTCGCCGGTGAGCTTCACCCAGCCGTAGGTGGCGTCGGCCTGGCCGTGGTAGTCGCGCACCTGGGCATCGGCCTCGGAGAGCCTCCGGCCGGGACGCTGGATGTGCAGCGGGTAGACGCAACTAGAGGAGAAGGACACGATCCTGCGCGGCCGGGTGCGGAGCGCCCACTCAAAGAACGCCCCGTCGAGCTGGGCGTTCATGGCCCCGATCTGCGCCGGGAACCTCGTGATCCCCTCGATGCCGCCCGTCAGCGCTGCACAGTGGAGGGCGAGGTCGAAGCTGCCCATCTGGGGCAGGCGGGTGCGACAGTCCCCGTCCGATCTGATGTCCAGCCCCACCACCGCCGCGCCGTCGTACCGCTCCCGGCAGGCGGCCACGAGGTGCCGCCCGATGAAGCCGCCGCTGCCCGTGACCAGGATCGTCTGCGGTCTCATGCGCTGCCCTCAACCCAGCGCCGCACCGGTCGGCGGTGACCGAAGTCCTTGCCCTTGATCTTGACCATCCGGCCGTCCGGGTGCCACCAGACGATTCCCTCGATGTTGTGATGGATCAGCCAGTCGCGCAGCCCGGCGAAGTCACGGGGCACCCCCTCCAGGATCTCCTGGCCGTGCGCCACCAGGATGTGATGGTCGAGCGGCGGGGAGTCTGGGGTGAGCCGCTCGCAGCCACCCTCCGGCGACGATGAGACCTTGGGGCCGACCAGCTCATAGGTGCCGGGTGGAGGCCCGTTACCCTCATGCTCCGTCTCCCAACCCCTCAGCGCCTCGCGGTGGAAGCGATCCTCGGGGCCGTCGCCGACCGGGATCCAGCCCGGCCAGTGGCCCGGGCTCGCAGCCTCGTCCTGGGCCGCGATGAAGCCCTCGGGTGGCGTCCGTCCCGGCTTGGCGTCGTACCGCTTGAGGAGCATCCCATCCTGGTCGATCAGGCAGGCGGTGCCATCCCACTTGCGGGTGGCCACTCCCTCGCCCGCCAGCACCCACTCGGCACCCGGCACCACCTCGTCGCGGACCAGGCGGTCACCGGGCACGTTGCGCTCAAAGAGGGTCAGGATCTTCCTCACTGGTGCCTCCTCGCCTGGGCCGCGCGCTCCGCCTGGACGCCCAGGAGGTCGTGCTCCACCACCATGCGATCCACCGCCCGGCAGCGCTCATACGCCATCTCGCGGATCGCCTGGGTGTGCCTCCGCATCGCCCGCTGGCCGACACGGTGACGGCTCTCCATCCCCTGGGCCACGGAGACGTTCACCTGAAGTTGCTGGGCGAGTTCCTCGAGGCTCACCCCGGCCAGCAGCCGCAGCGCCCTCAGCACCGCGCCGTCGATCATGCCTCCGCCTCCAGCGCCGAAGCGGCCCGCTCCGCCGCACGGTCATCTGCGCACTCGGGGCAGGGCACCTCGCCGGTCTCATGGCAATGCTCGCACGGGGCGGTGTGCTCATTGCCGCAGAAGCACTCGCACTCCACCTCGCTCGTGCCCTCGCAGTCGGGGCAGTCGATCATGCCCCGACCCCCGCACTCCTCGCAGCCTGATCCGGGATGCTCGCTGGCGGAGATGAGGATCAGCCGGCGGTGCTCCGCCATGTCCAGCCCGTGGTGCCTCGCCCAGTCGTCCACCGCTGGCACGCTGGCCAGGGCTACGGGTACGGGCCGCCTGGGTCTCACGGCACCGCTCATCGGGTGGCCCGCGCCTCCTCGATCTCGATTGCCCATTCCCGGAGGTCATGCTGCA
Source organism: Candidatus Dormibacteria bacterium (assembly GCA_049511615.1). Lineage (GTDB taxonomy): Bacteria > Chloroflexota > Dormibacteria > Aeolococcales > Aeolococcaceae > Changshengia. Next base: position 12,731 of record JBEKXW010000025.1, read on the forward strand.
TCTCGTCGCCCGGCTCTATCGGCTCATGGAGCGCATCCCCCAGCATGCGGAGGTGGGTGTCCATGAGATCCAGGAAGTCCGCGATCCGGCGTAGTTTCCTGGGCTCGATCTCCTCAATCCGCTCCAGGGCGCGGAGGCGTGGGGGGGCCGCCAGGCTGAGCGCCGCGAGCCGCGCTGAGCGCTCCTCCCGGGTGTGTTCGTCCCACGGCCGCGCATCCGTCTGGAGGTGGGCGAAGAGGGGCAGATCCGCCTGCGCGATGTGCCAGGAGACCTGGCCGGTGGGGAGGGCGATGTAGACGACCGGCCACCCGACCTCATCGGGGTCGAACCCCAGCCAGGCGGGGAAGAGGCTGGACAGCGCCGCCGCCACCTCATTGCGTTCCCGGTACGCCTGGTCGCGGCCCGCCTCGCCCGCCATCCGTCCCCTCTCAATGGCGTTGGCGAACCAGCCGAGGAGGGTGTGCTCCTGGTCGTCGTTGCGGACCTGGATCGGGAACCGCTGCCGGAAGGCCCGCGCCCACACCTGGGCGTCGGTGGTCGCGGTCAACTCCCGGTCACTGATCGGGCGCGTATCAGTGGACATGGATGCCTCCGGCGCGGACCGCCGGGTCGATCACGTCGGGCGGCCATGTCCAGCCGGGAGGGACGCGGCCAAGTGGACGGTCCGTCTCCATCGCCTCCCGCGAGAGTGACTGGTACCCCTCGCAGCCCGAGTGGCCGCAGTGGCAGGGTGCGACCACGCGGCCGAGGAGGCGGAGGCGCTCAACGCTGATCCCGCTCCGCTCCGCATAGCCCCGCTCAAAGGCCAACGCCCGGAGCGTCTGCCTGCTCATGTCGCCCCCGCCCGCGCCGTCACGAACTCCTGGATGGCCTCGTGGTAGAGGGCGATGGCGGCACGGGATGCCCGGACCTCGGCGAGCAGGGTCAGCGTGTCGCGTGCCGCCAGCCTCCTCGCCTGATTGGGATGAGTGCCACTGACGATCTGCTCCCGCATCTCGAGCGCATCGAGTTCGCCGTCCGTCAACACCGGACGGTCGGGTTCGCCTCGCAGCCTGAGTGCCTCGGACAGCCTCTCCATGAAGCCGTCGAACTCCTGCCGCTCTTCCGCACCCACGGTCACCTTCTCCCCCCGACCGGCGCCACCGAGGCCAGATGCCGGTTGCCGAGTGTCCGCGCCTCCCCCTTGGTCGCCGTGATCTTCTCCCAACCGCACGGGCACCAGACCCGCCAGCCGGGCGGCCGCAGTCCCCGACGGCTGAGGAAGTAGACGTGCATGGGCTCCCTCACGGCCGTGGCCCGTGGCGGCGCAGCCAGGCCCGCACCTCGGCGAGCCGGGCGGCGAGCAGCTCCTCCATCGCCCCGGCGTACAGGAGGGAGGTGGCGCGGCCGACGAAGGGCCGGGCCTCGGCGCGCTGCAGCGAGCTCACCCGCCGCCCCGCCTGGCCGGAGATCTCGTCAAGGCTGAGGCTCAGACGGTGGCGGAGGTCGCGCAGCTCCTCGCCGGGGACGCCGGAGGCGCGGAACCGGGGCGGGGCCGTGCGCCCAGCCAGCATCCGCTTCCGGGTTCGGCTCCCCTTCCGTCCCGCCGCCGCCCGGCGCTGGACGAGGGTGTGCGTTGTAACCACGGGAAAATGCTCTAAGGAGGACGCAGTATCTTCGTCGGTCATGTCACCAGCGAGAGGTGGGTGCCCCACTCGGTCATGGCCGGGCCGAGATCGGAGCCGGTGGCGATCACCCCGCAGGCGCAGTGCACCTCCATCCGGGCGATGCGGCCGTCGTCCAGGCTGAACGGCGGGTCGATGGTCGTCCCGTCGCTGAGCACCGCGCGGACCCGCTTCAGGCTGTGCCCCACCGGCACGCAATCGTGCGGGAACTCCTCGCCGCAGCGGGGGCAGCTGGCCCGCCGGAGGATGGGGCGGGCGCCGCCCGGGAAGGGCAGGGCGCTCATGACGGCATCACCAGGCGCAGCCCCCGCCGCAGCCGCTCGCCCCACCGCGCCGCGAGGTCGCGCAACTCCTCGAGTGCCGTGGCCTGCTCCACCTCGGGGCCGAGGCTGACCGGGCGCCAGCGCGCCCGGGCACCGCAGGGGCACTCCGCCGCCCCGCCCAGAGCCCCCTCCGGGATCGGTGCCGCCGCCCAGGCGTGGGTATGGCCCGGCTCCGACCCCTCCGTGATCCGGATCCAGGCGGTGCTGGGCAGGAAGGTGCCGTCCACCCAGCGCCCCTGCCGACCCAGAGGCGGCAGCTCGCGGGCCACGTCGCTGATCGTCCGGACCATCTCAGCCATCGGGTACCTCCTGGCCATCGACGGCGACGCTCTCCAGGTCCCAGCGGGTGCCCTTGACCTCTAGGGCGTCATCGGGGAGGTCGCCCCACCCCACCTGGCTGTGGAGCGGGATCTCGTACACGCCGGTGGCGGCCCCCAGGCGGGCGAGGCTGGCCCGCTGGGTCAAGCCCATGGTCGCCTGGAAGTCGGCCGCCATCGGTCCCCGGCCCCGGGTGCGATCAACCACGTCGGGATCGGCCGCGAGCAGTTCCACCGTCACCGTCCAGGTGACCGTGACCGCCACGGGCGGAGCCGAGGATCGAGGAGGATCGGCGGCAGTACGCTGCATCGCCACGGGCGCACTGTAGCGCCCCGCCGCTGGGGCGCGCAACCCCCAGCCGACTCCGCGTCAGACGTTCCGCGACCGCCAGGCCACCGGAGCGTGACAAACGCCGCAGATGGTGCTACGCTGCCCTCCAGCGGGGGCGCGAAGGATCCTCGCGAGGTCAGGAGGGATCAACCATGACAGGACACAGCATCATGCGGCGCTGGGCGGCGCCGTTCGCGGCGGCGCTCGCCATCGGAGGCGGGGGGGCGCTCGCTATCGGCGGGGTGACCGCGCTCGCCTGGGGTGCTCCGCCAACGCTCACGGCGGTCTGCCCCTGCGATTCGGCGCACTACACCTTCACCGTTTCGTTTGGTAGCCCGGAGTCGAACTACGACGTGACCGTGGAGCAGTCGGCAGACTCCACCTTCGCTACTGGAGTCACTACGACTAATGAGACGAGCACAACTCAGCCGTACAACTTCTCGCTCTTGCAGAGCAACGGCCAGTACGTTCAGGCTGAGTGGACCTCGGACACTGATACGGGCTGGTCATCTGAGGTCACAGGCGATTCAGGGATCTACATCGACTACGACTCTGGAACGGTAGGAGCTTGTGATCCCGTCTGGCCAGGGAGTCCTTGCTTTGGGCCTCCCAACACGGGCCTGAATCCGGGTGACACTACCACTCTGACGGTGACTGCAGAGCAGGACGTCAATCAGTACCCCGACATGACCACCACACTGACGTGGGACGGGCTGCTGACCTTCGTCAGCAACGGGGATGGCTCTGCGGTATGCACCGCCGGGACCAACAGCGAGACCTGCACCTACACCGATGCCGCCCACCAGTACAAGAGCGACAGCTTCACCTTCACGGTGGGCTCCAACGCTCCGGGCACCGTGGTGACCACCGACATCACAGTACAGGCTGGCGCCGAGGAGGGATGCACGGCCACGGGCACGGCTGAGGCCACGATCACCATGGCTGAGCCCACGCCAACTCCGACGCCGACGCCCACGCCGACCGCAACGCCGACGGCAACCCCGACCCCGACCGCAACTCCCACGCCCACGGCCACGCCGTCGCCGACCGCGACGCCCGTGCCAGCGGTGACCCCGACGACCGGGGCGGGAGGCGGTAGCGGAGGGCTGATGACCAGCCTGGGCATCGTGCTCATGGTCACCGGCCTCGCCCTGCTGGGCTTCCTGGCGCTGCGGCGCCGGGTCGGCCCGCAACCGGCCATCTGATCTCCCTCTTATCCCGGGGGAGGGGTTCGACGCCCCTCCCCTCGGGGCTCAGCCGCCCCCGAAGGCGTGGCTGGCGGCGGCCCGCGACGGAGTGAGCGGGGCGACCGGTGTGGAGCGGGTTAGCGTGCGGCCCAGCGCCGGGACGCCCCCCGGCCGGAGCACGGCCAGGGTGTCGCGGGCGGCGCCTCGGCCCCAGCCCGTGCGGCTGATCGCGTAGGCGGTGCCGACCACCCCGATCACGGAGAGCAGGCCGAAGGCGATCACCGAGGCACGGGCCAGCGGTGCCCCCGGCCCCGGCGCCACCGGGATGAGCGGCGGGGCGCAGAGGCCGCCCAGGCAGTCCCAGTCGGCCGGGCAAGAGGAGACGCAGGTGCCCCCAGAGCACACGGAGCACTGGTCGCAGGCGGGTGAGCAGGGCACGATGCAGGCCCCGGCGCTGCACACCGCAGGCGCGTGGCAGCGAGAGACGCAGGTGCCCGACTGGCAGGCGGAGCATGAGTCGCAGACGGGGCACGGCGGAGGGGACGGCGGGGCGGGGCCGATGGGCGGTGGCAGGCCCTGGATGGCGGCCCGCGCCGCCGTCATGTAGCCCTGGAAGGCGCCGCTCGTGTAGGTGGACCAGGGCGAGAAGGCCACCCCGCCGCTGGAGAGCGCGTAGCCGAGGGTGAAGGCGCAGGTGGGGTCGCTGGCGCACGCCGCCGTGCCCGGGTGGCAGGGTTGGAACACCTGGAGCACGCCGCAGCTCTCGCACCCCGAGGAGCAGCCGCAGCCGCAGCAGTCCGGGTTACAGCCGGTCTCGCACGCCCCTCCCAGCCCGCACTCCGCCAGCGAGATCGCGACGATGATGCTGAGCGCCTCGAGGGCGTCCGTGTTGCGGAAGCCGGCGGCATAGGCGAGCTGGACGCGCTGGGCCACCGAGACGCTCATCCGCCGCTCCCGAAACCGTGCCCCGCCGCAGCGGTCGCGGAGGGGGTGAGCGGCGGCCCTGGGGCCGCCTGGGGCCGCCTGGCAGCCCGTGTCGACGCTCCACCTCCCAGGCCCGGGCCGGGCCGGTGGCGAGTCGCCTGCCAGGCGGCCACCCCGGTCAGGGCCGCGAGTACCAAGGCGGCCACAACCGGCACCGCCGGGTTGAGAGGCGCCGGCGCTGGCGCTGCGGCTGGGGGCGAGGGTGGTGGGGCGCAGAGGCCCCCAGAGCAACTCCAACCCGCCGGGCAGGAGGAGACGCATCGGCCACCCTGGCAGGCTGAGCAGGAGTCGCAGGCGGGGCTGCAGGTGGGCAGGGGCGGCGCTGGAGCCGGGGCTGGCGCCGGCGCCGGCTGAGTCACCCCCGGGTGCTGCCACCCCACCACGCAGGCATAGTCGGTGTGGGTGACCACCTGGCAGTATTCGCCATCCCAGTTCTGGGCGAACGACTGGAAGCTGCCGGGATCGGCCGAGATGCAGATGTCCACATGCCCGCTCGCCCCGATCGAGTGGCAGCCGCCCCGGAAGCAGACGAGGTCGCCCGGGGACGGGAAGTTGGCTGGCCCGTTGGGGATCCAGGTCCAGCCCGGATAGCCGCTCCCCTGCCAGCACACCCCGTCGCAGTGGTCGGGCGCGCCGCAGCTGCCGCACGGGGTGGAGAGGCCGAGGTTGACGCACCAGAGGCAGGCGAGCGAAGTACACTCCCCCGGCGGGAAGCCGCCGCAGTCATCGACCGTCTGCCCCGAATACTGGGCCATGAACTGGGCGAGCGTCAGCGCCATGGCCCCGATGCTACGGGCCACCCGGGCGCCGCAGGGAGATCAGGCGCCGGGAGGCCCGGCCCGGCGCACCGCGTGCCAGGAGGTGGTCACCGCGAAGCCATCGGCGAAGCGCACCAGGATGGTGCCTCGAGCCCCGCGCGCCTCCACCTGGCAGCGCTCGCCGAAGCGCTCTGGCAGCCGAGCGCGCCAGCGCCAGATGTGGGTCAGCGGCGGCGGGCCGTCGGGAAGGGGCGGTGGTGGCGCCGGAGCCGCACGACCCGCGTCCGCGGGCACTCCAGGAGATGGCGGAGGATCAGGGCCATCGGGTGGTCGTATCCCTCCACGTACTCGCCGCACGCCCCGCAGTGCCATATCACCGATGGATCTCCACCCGGACTGAGGGTGTTAGCGCCGCCCCCAGCACGGGCCGGCGAACCAGGCCCTCCTGGATGGCGAGCAGGGCCTCGTGGAGGTCGACGGCGGTGGGCCAGGCGTCGCCCCAGACCGTGCAGCCGCCCATGGCGGCATAGAGCTCCACCAGGCGGGGGGGCACCAGGGCCTCCGGCCCCTTCTCGTCGGCCAGCCGCTCGCAGGCGCTGAGCAGCCGGTCGGTGGCGGCCAGGATGGCCCGCCGCTGGCGCCGCTCGCGCTCCCCCTCCTCGGGGAAGAGCAGCTCCACCTGGGCGGGCTCGAGCACCTGCTTTCGCTGGGCGTGCCAGGAGCACTGGCCACCCGTCCGGAGCGCCGGCCGCCCGCAGTGAGGCACCCGGCAGACACCCAGCGGCTGGCCTGCCACCGTCACCGCTCGCGCCCCGCGAGGCTCTGCAGACGGCCCAGCGCCGCCAGGGCGCCATGGATCCCATCGACGGCCGAGATCACCGCCCCGCCCGTCTGCTCCAGCTGGGCGCAGAACTCGGACAGCTCGTCCTCCAGCTGGGGGTTGGCGTCCAGGAGGATGTCCACCGCCCGTTTGAGGTCGCGACGCGCCGCCGACTCGTCATGGCGTGCAGGCCGTCCCACGGCCCGCATTGTGCATCACCGTTCCCGCCCCGTGCCGAGTTCGCTCTCAGGATCCTAGCCGACGCTCCGCCGCCTCGAGATCCGCCTCCGTGACCAGCCGGGCCGCCTCAGCCTCCTTCTCGGCACGGCGGCGCGCCCTGGCGATCATCCCCGAGACGACGGAGTGGTTGACCTTGAGGAGCGCGGCGGCGCTGACCACCGTGAGGCGATGCGCCCCCACCTCCTCGAGGAGATCCCGGATGATCCCGATCTGGAGGGCGCGGGCTGTCTCCAGGAGGTGGCGCCGACGCTCGCTGTCGCGTCGCATCCGGCTCTGGGCTTCGCCGCCAGCCGCTCTAGCCAAGCGTCCTCTCCCGTCCCATGTGAGCGCGGACTCTACCACCCGCCACCGTCATGTGGTGACCGTCTCGGTCACCTAGTGACGGATGGCGCGTCACGTGGTGACGGCCGCCGGTCATGTGGTGACGGCGAGTTCAGGGTCCGTGCCCGTCACGTGGTGACGGATGGCCCGTCACGTGGTGACGGGGGGTGCAGAATGACGCGGATGGAGGGAGTGGGAATAGGACCTTGGCCTATGCGAACACGAAAGGTCGTATTCGGCTGACACCTTGTACAGTCAAAAAGGCATTTAAAGCGCTCACGCGCGCCCCCGCGCAGAGGCACGCACGGGGAGACGAGGCCGCCGTTTGACCAGGCCCATTAAAGGGCTGGCTCGCTGTCAATGCTGTAACGCTGATCTCGTGCGGCCCGTGAGAAGGCCACGGATCGCGCCTACGGGCCGGGCGGCGGAGGCTCGAGGTGGGGGTTCTCACCCATGTTGGAGCAGAAACGCCTCAGGATCGCGCCAGGCGATCCCACGCCAGTGGGTCCGGTTGCCGTCTCTGGCAGCTCGGAACTGGCCGAAGCCGTAGTCGTTCAGGCGGAGGCCGAGGAGGCGGCGGCTGGGCTGCCGGCCGGGCTTGCCGAGGGCGTTCACTGTCCACCAGGAGCAGAAACGCTGGAAGACCTCGGCGGAGCTGAGATCGCCCTCGGCGTCGACCAGGCACTCCTCCTCGATGAAGCCCGCCTCAGGCTCCAACCCACGCTGCCGCCAGGTGAGCGGTTGGTCAGGATCGGGCTCTGGCGTGGGTGCGGGCAGCGGTGGTGGCAGAGGGCTCAGGCCGTTGCCGTACCGGACCACCGCGATCATCGCGCGCAGTGCTCCCTCCCAGAGCGGCTCCTGGTCGAGCAGTTGGTCGACCAGGACGTGGAGTTCAGCCCGGCGCTCCGGAGGGAGGGGGGAGGTCACCGGTAGCGGCGCACGCGGTACCGGCCCCTCATCACCCGCTCCAACTCGCCGCCGCGCTCCAGTGAGGAGAGGTGGGTGAAGAGGCGGGTGATGTCGCTCTCCCCCAGCGCGTGGGCCACCTCGCGGGCAGCGAAACCACCGTCCAGGCGACGGCAGGCGTCGAGCACCATGGCGCGGGTGAGGATAGCGCCGTTGCTGAGGGTCGTGGCCCGCCGGCGCGCCGCCTCCATCTCCAGGTCGGGGAAGCTCGCGGCGAGCTCAGGGTCGCGGCCCCGGGGAGGATACGGCTGCCCGCCGTCGGTGGCGGTTGGAGTCTCTGGGAGCGCGGGTCGGGTCTCCGAGAGTTCGCCGGCGATCCGCTCCGCGTCCTCGGCGGGGATCCCGTGGCGGGCCTGGAGCACCTCGCTCATCACCTCGCGCCGCGCCGGAGCACGGAACCGGCCGCGGGGCATGGCCTCGAGGTGGCCGATGGCGGCGAGGGCATCGAGGTGAGCCCGGACGGCGTCGTACCGGTCGGCCCCTCGCCAGCCGAGTTCCTCCTGGATGGTGATGGCGGCGAAGGCGCGCTCATGGCGGCGGCACGCCTCGAGGACGGCCAGGCGCTCCGATAGGTCAGGGATGGGTGGCGGCGCTGGATCGGCCTGGCCGCCCCCCTCATCGACGGGCGGTGCGGCTGTGCCCGTCACCGTCCCCGCCAGCCCTATCGAGGCCGGGCTGATCCGCTCGACCAACCCCCCCAGCAAGGCGCCCAGGCAGCGCGTGCAGAGTTCCATCCGCTCTTCACGGGCCTGGCCCTTGGGAGCCGTGCTGACCCACCAGGCCAGGACATCCAGGATGTCCGGATCGCGGCCCGGGCGCTGGGTCGGGAAGAGTGGCGGTCGCGGTGCGGCCATCACGCCGCCCGCACCGGGTACTCATCCCAGGTGCGGCCGTCAAGCTCCCGGCCGGCGGCGTGCTTGCCGACGCGCCGGAGCAGACAGCCGTCGAGCAGCGTCACGGTCGGTGGTCCGAGATGGCCTGTCTGGTCACCCTCACCCCACCTCTCCATGGCGCGCCACTCCCCCCATTGCTTGAAGAAGAAGGGGACGCCCGCGCGCTGGCACTGGTCGCGGATGTCACGCACCCAGTGCGGATGCATCGGACGCGCCCCGGGGCCGCTCTCGCCGCCCACGATCACCCAGCCGATCCCCTCCAGCGGGAGGTGGGGCAGAGGTCCCAGGAGCGGCTCCAGGCTCAGGAACCGCACTGCGGCTGGCGTGCGCTGGAGGTGGCGGATGCGGGAGTAGTACGCGGTGCTCTCGACGCTCACCCCAAGCCAGATGTTCGCGGGCGGCTCTAGGCTTTCGAGGACATTCCGGTAGATCTTTCGCCGGAGCAACTCGTCTCCCCAGGCCCTGCTGATGAGGCGCTCCATCCGCTCGGCTCGCTTCGTGAGCACCTGGAAGGTGTGCCAGTCCGCCCAGACCATCACGTCCCACACCTGGGCGATGAACGCCTGGGGTACGTCGGCGTGGAAGAGGTCGGACATCGAGTTGACGAAGATCCGGCGGGGCCGCCTCCACCGAAGGGGCTGGTCGAGCCGCTCGGGCCGGAGCGTGAGGTCGAACCCCTGCTCGTAGGGGTGACCGGGGACGCCCCGGAACCGCTCGGCGAAACGCTTGGCGTAGCAGTGGTCGCAGCCCGGGGAGACCTCGGCACAGCCGGTGACCGGGTTCCACGATGCATCCGTCCACTCGATCACGCTCTTGTCGCTCACGCCGTCCCTCCGTGATGCCCCGTTACCGTCCCTTCCGCTGCCGGATCTCCGCGAGCGAGGTCTGCGCCTCGGGGAGTATGGCCTCAAGGACATCCCGATCCTGCGCCACCAGCCACTCGGACGGCTGGCCCTCAGCCTCCCAGCCGTGGGTCTGGAGGATGAGCGAGCAGAGTTCGCGGGCCTCCTTCCCCTCGGCCCAGAGCGCTCGGCAGACGGCCTGGCAGTCGGCGAGGAGGGAGTCGTCACCGGGTGCGAGGGCGAGCTGCTCGCCGACCATCCGCAGCCGGAGGCCGCGCCAGTGGGTGCGGTTGCCATTGTGCGCGGATCGGAAGGAGGTCAGCCCACGCTCGCTGAGCCGGAGGCCGAGGAAGCGCTGCGAGGTCGGCCGCTCGCCGGAGCCCTCGCACCAGTCCTTGTACCGGTGGAAGAGCTCAGCGGCCGAGACGGAATCGGCCGCCGATGGGATGGTCTCCTGCTCCAGGAAGGCGGCCATCGAGTCCATCTCGGTGCGGTACTGGCGGGTGGCCCGCTCCACCGCTGGCGACTGGCCCAGGCCCTGGCGCTGGTATGCGAGGCAGCCGTCGACGCACCAGCGCAGGATGCCCGGGGCCTCCTCGCGCAGGAGGCGGCGGGCGAGGTTGGGGTCGCGCTCCTCGGGCGGGATCAGCACCGTGAACGGGATCAGGCGCAGCCGCCGCCAGATCCCCTCCGAGTTGCCGGTGACGAGGGGCTTGTGGTTCGTGCTCATCCACGGGATGTCCGAGGGCACATAGGTGAAGGCGTCGCGGAACATGAACCGCGCCCACCGGATGTCGCCACCCGTCAGCACCTTCACGAGGCTCTCGTTCAGCTTCCCCTCGGGCTCCGCTATCACTGTCATCCGCACACCGCGAAGCTCGGCGACGTTCGTCGGGTGTGAGGGGTGACCGAGATCGAGGAGGAGGGTGGGGTCGGCGGCGCGGGCGTAGTCGCCCAGCAGGAAGCTCAGGACGTTGAGGAAGGTGGACTTGCCGTTGGCCCCGGTGCCGTACAGCACGAAGAGCACATGCTCCAGGATCTCGCCGATGATGGAGACACCGACGGCGCGCTGGACGAAGGCGATCAGCTCGTGGTCGCCGCCCAGCACCCGCTCCAGGAAGGCGTCCCACTGCGGGCAGCGGGCGTCGGGGTCGAAGCGGTAGGGGGCGAGCCGCGACTGCATCTGGTCGGGGTTGTGGGGGTGCAGCTGGCCGGTGCGGAGATCGACGGTGCCGTTCTCGCAGTTGAGCAGCCAGGGGTCGGGATCCCAGGTCTCGTGGGTCGAGTGGAGGCGCGACTGCGCGTTGGCGAGCAGCGCGCGCAGGCGCATGGTGGACTCGCAGGCGAGGATCTCGCGGTGGAGGCGGTGGCGCGCCCTAGCGTCGTCGCACCAGGCGGGGATCTCCTCGGGGAGGCGGGCGACCGTCTCCTTGGCGAGGGTCATGCACTGCTCCGTGCCGTCCAGCCGCCAGCGGGTGCCGGTGTAGAGGCGCCAGAGCCCCCGGGTATGGTCGTACCGGGCGCCCGCGCCGTGGCGGCTGGCAAAGCGCTCCGCATTGCGGGTGTCGCTGAACTCGGGGAGCACCTGGCCTGGCTCTGAGCCGTGGCCGTCGCTCTGGGGATGATGGCCATTGCCATTTCCCCCGTTCCCTCCGCCGCCCTCTGGCTCCTGCCCCTGGGCCTCGGTGGGATGGAGGTCGAGCCAGCGCTGCCCGGGAAGTTGGGCGATGAGGTCGCGGGCGGTGCGGGTTGGATCCTGGTCGATCCAGTCGTCGGCACCGCCGTGCTCCTTGACACCGACCAGCTCCAGGATCTGGGGGTCGAGCCCGGTGGCGGCGAAGGCGCGGCAGGCGGCCTCGGCGCCCCGGCGGCCGGCGTCATCGTTGTCACCGATGACGACGGGGAGGCGGTTGTCGCCCCGGCCCGCCACGTCGGCGAGCATCCAGGAGGTGAGCTCGGTGCGGGGGCAGTCGCCGCCCGCGTCCCACCACTTGCCCGCGCCCATGGGGCAGGTGGTGGCGGGCAGGCCCCGCCGGCGGAGGGCGTCGACGGCCTTCTCGCCCTCCACGATGAGGATGAGGCGCTTGGGATCCTTGAGGAGGTCGGGGAGCCGGTACGGCAGTAGTTGGACGCTCTCCATGGCCCCCGGCCCCTCGATCCAGCGGCCGGGATGGAGCGGGTCGGGGCGGCGCTGGGTGAAGCGCTTGTCGCCATCGGGATTGGGATCGGGCTCCAGGCGGATCACCTGGTAGCGGACATTGCCGTCGCGGTCGTGGTAGTCGTAATGGGCGACGGGGCGCCAGGGCCTCGTGTCGCGCGGCGCCCTCCTCAGGGGCGGCGGCGGGGCCTCGCCGTGGCTCACCCCGCAGCCGCAGCGGCCCTCGAGGCGGTGGGGGAAGCAGTTACTGTCGCCCGCCACCTGGAGCGAGCCCGCCTTCTCCTCGCGGCTGCAGAAGGCCACCCGGCCGTCACCGGTGAGGTACCCGGCGCAGCGCACCCCCTTGCCCCGCCGGAGCCGGTCGTTGCCCCCGCAGATGGGGCAGGGCCTGCTCGGCGTGTAGCGGGTGACGGTGGCCGAGGCGGTCATCGGCCCGGTGCCCGACCCCCACGTCCTGTGGAGGATGTGGACAACCTGTGCAGATGTGGTACCCTACCCGGCAATCGCTCCATAGAAGGCATCCTTGGGGTCGATGTGTGGGGAAAAGCGCCCCCCGGGAGGACGAGGCTTCCGGGGGGCGCTTGGCATCTTACCCCCGCCGGAGCCGGTGTGCTAGGGGGCGGGAGGGCGTAGGATCGGGGGCCGAGGGGCCGGGGGATCTGAGACAGAATCCCGTCCAAAGGTCCTATCTCCGTGGGCAACCCCCGGCCCCCCAGAGCCCCGGGTGACATCCCCTCGGCCGTCTGACATAATCGGTTCAATGTGGAGCCGAGGATCGCTCAGTCGGCGCATCGGCACCGGATCTCGGTGCGGCGGATGCTGGAGGCGTACCGCAACACCGTGGTCGTCGTTCCCCGAGGCGAGATGAGGATGCATCTCGGCCACGACGCCAGCGGCGTGCCGCTCGAGGTCGGCGTGGTGGAGACCCGTGAGGGATCCGCCATCGTCCACGCGATGAGGTTGAGACGGGTCTGGCGCCGTCTCTACGCGAGGCACCTCTGATGGCACTCACGCGCCGCCGTGACGGCATCACCGAGAGCGAGGCGGCCGTCTATGCCGACCGCTTCGAGGCCATGGGACCTGACGACTTCGGGACGCCCGTCCCCGGGCCGGCGGCCTTTGCGGGACGGCGCTCGCTCTCCGGTGCGGGCAAGACGCCCAGAGTGACCCTCCGCCTCCCCGATCCCCTGCTCCGCCGCTACCGGCGGCGGGCGCTGCGGGACGGTCGATCCATGAGCGCCCTGTTGCGGGAGATCCTGGTTCGTCATGCCCCCCGCTCCTGACCCGGCACCGACCGCCGCCAGCCCGCCGCCCGATCCAGAGCCGGAGTCGGCGACTTGTCGCCGCGCCTGGAATCGCGCCCTCAAGGAGGTCGCGCGTCGGGATCGCGACTACTTCGCGATGCACTGAAAGTGGCAATCGCGCCACCCCCTTGTCCTCCCGGGCCGGAGAGGTGTACGGTGCGGTGTACGGTGGCAAGCCAGCCGCCGGGAGGGTGCCGCCATGGCCCGAGATGAGATCGGGATGGATGAGATCCGCGATCTCTACCTACAGCGTGCTCGCGCGGCGGGCCGGGAGCACCACTTCTTCGACCGCCAGAGCAACCGGTTCTTCGGCAGCCGGTTCCCGGCCGTCGGCTACACCGGGCCTGGGGGCATCTACTTCACCGAGTCGCAGCAGCCTCCCGGCGGGGGCGCCAGGATCTTCCGGGTCAAGCGCCTCAATGCTAGCGGGGGCATGGATACCATCGACGGCCCGGTGGGCGACGTGTTCCACTCGTGGCCCTCGGGGGCGGCGGCCAAGGCGGCCGCGAGGCGGTTGGCGGCGGGCGGGACAGCTCGGCGCCGCGCGGTGCGTTACCACCGCCATCCCGCACATCCCTACTCGCACCCGGCCGCGACGCGGCATCGGAGGCGGTAGCGATGGCCGAGTACCCGATCGCCAGGCATGTGGACATGATGGGCGTGGTGGGACACACCCGTGACTGGCCACCTGGCACGGGTGGGCTGATGGTGCTCGTGGACGCGCCCGATGACCGTACCGCCCGCCGCTGGGCGGAGGCGGTATGGGAGGAGCACATGACGGGCGAGCACAAGCGTCCAGAGGTGTACTTCCTGCGCGGGGACATGCGACCCGGTGGCCGCAAGAAGTTCGAGGTGCGCCTCCTGCCAGAGGGTCGTGCCCGACGCCGTCGGCGCCGTACTGCCCCCATCCACACCCACGGCCACGGAGGTCGGTAGCCAATGTCTCAGAGCATCGCTGAGTATTTCCGGGCCGCAGCCTGGGGCTTGCCCAGCGCTATGCGCTGCAGCACGCCAAGGGCCGCCCCCGGGGCCGCGCCGCCCCGCTGCACAGCCACACCCATGGGAGGCGGCAGCGGTGAGTTTCGTCCAGCGCCCCGCTAGGCGGCTGAGAGTGGGAGACGCGGTCCAGGTGTACCACCCGGGATCCGGGCACGCTGATCTGCGCGATGTCATCGCCGTGCGTCGGGATCTCGGGCGCGTGGTGGTCACGCTGGACACCGGCCGCGAGATCTCGTGGGCCGGGAGCACCCAGGTGAATGTCGCCGTCAAGGGACGGAGCCGGAGGACGCACTGGGCACTGCTCGCCTCTGGGCTGGCGCGCCGTCGCGCCGCCCCGCTGCACAGCCACACCCACGGAGGGCGGTAGCGATGGGGCGGCGGATGGCGCGGATGGGGAGTCCCCGGAGCGTGCGCCAGCTGATGATGCTGGCACCCCGGCCGTGGGAGCGTGGTTTCGCGCTCATCTCTCAGGCGCCAGGGAGCCCAAGTGTCATCACCTGGGATCCCGCCTACGACTCGACCATCCTGGCCCAGGCGGATCCGATGATCGGCTTCTCGCGCACCGATGCCAAGGCGATCAGGGCAGCCGTCGGACGCTCGCGCACCCGCAGCGCCCTGGTGAGGATCACTCATCTCGCCAACGGCAAGTGGCGCGGCACGGTGGTCGATGAGCAGGGCAAGCCCGTGGAGTTTCAGGACTTCAGCACCGAGGCCGCCGCGCAGCGGTGGAAGCGCGAGGAGATGAGGGAGACGCATCTCCTGGGCCGGAGGTCACTCCCGGTCCGCTCCGGCGCGGCCCGTCGCCGTCGTGCCCCCATCCACCACCACGCCCACGGGGAGCGGTAGCGGTGAGCTTCTACGTCCACCATGTCACTGCGAGCGGCCACGAGGGCTGGACTGGCCCCATCCGCTTGCCGGGACAGGCGTATCGCGAGGCCGTGGCCTGGCGGCGGATGGGTGACACGGCGGACGTGGTGGAGAGCACGCCCGAGCTGAGGGCCACCGTGCGCCGCTGGCAGCATGAGGCGGATCTTCGCCACGGGCGCACCCATCGTAGCGGCAAGAGTTCCTATGGGCACCTTCGCAAGCGCGCCGCCCCGCTGCACACCCACGCGCACGGGGGGGGGTAGCGGCGATGGCCCAGATTGAGGTCAAGCGGCTCAGCCCAGCGATCCGCTCTGCGCTCGCCAGCGTGAAGTACGGGGCCAGGGACATCAGCGTCGTGCCTGCCACCGAGGTCTCGCTGACGGTGAGCGGTGGGGCGGGCCAGCGCGGCTTCGCCACCCTGGTCGACATGGTGACCGGTCGCCACGAGACCATGATGGGGTCGTGGGGCGGGGCCAATATGTTCACCCCCCGGAACCGGGTGGATCTGGACACGACGAAGCGGACGCTGCCCCCGGGGACGGTGCTGATAAAGGGCGAGGAGGGCTACCCGCGCACCTTCGCCACCATCTACGCGCACCCCGATCTGCTGCAGAGCCTCAGCCTCGCGGCCCCGGCGGCGCCGCTGAGCGACGTGGAGGGGAAGGTGCTCAACATCTATGGCGGGATCAAGAGCGGGTACCGCCAGGATGAACTCCGCCGCAAGGACATCTCGCCGCAGGCGGCGGCGGCGGCGGTGCGGTCGCTGATCGCGGCCGGCTACCTAGCCCAGAACAAGGCGGGGGCGGTGTCGATCACGACCGCCGGCAAGAACGCCCGCCCCTCCGGCTACTACCGCCGCCGCCCCTCAGCGCTCCAGGTAGAGCTCGCTCGGCGATCCCGCCAGGCCCGGCAGCAGCCCCGGCACCGTGACGGCCGGTTCAGCAAGCGGAGGCGGTAGCGATGGCTGAGCTGGTCACGGTCAAGCGCAACAGCATCGAGGCTCGGACGATGTGGGATCGGGCCGTCTCGGCGCGCAGCCACACCCTGGAGAACTACTTCATCGGCCAGGACGTGGACATCCCCGCCGAGCACGCGTGGTACACGAGGGTGCTCTCCTGGGGCGGCCACGGGCCGCGCATCGTCCGCAGCGGGGACACCTACACGATCCACTATCACAGCAACCACTGGGTGGAGTTGAAGGTGGCCCCGGGGCGCTCGAGGAGCCGGGCCTCGGAGCGGATCGCCTCGGTGCCCGGGCCGGGCCAGGTGGTGCGGCTCGCCAACGGTGAGCGCTGGCAGCACAAGTTCGGGGCGATGTGGGAACTCCTCGGCCCCGTGCACCGCGAGATCCATGGCGAGGGCAACTTCTCGCGCCACCTCCGGCTGGTGGGTGGGCGTGCTCGCCGCCGCACCGCCCCCGTCCACACCCACGCGCACGGAGGGCGCTAGCGATGGCGATGCGGGAGAACGACCGCAACAAGGCGATCACCGCCCTGCGCGCCGGGCTGCGCCGCCGCAGCACCAAGACCTGGAGCGTGCGCGGCGGCCGGGGCACGGCCTGGGGTTGGATCACGGTGACCGCCCCGCCATCCCGGCTTGACCAGTACGGGGGCATGAGCAAGGCGGATCAGGAGGAACTCTCCCGCATCTTCGGGGAGCATGTGCACCACCAGGGCATCTCCATCCCGGCGAGCAACCCCTACCGCGAGGCCTACGTTGAGCGGGTGCTGCACGGCTCGACCAGTCTCAACCCGCAGCCGTACTGGCGCCGCCGCGCGGTGCCCGTCCACACGCACGCGCACGGAGGGAGGTAGCGATGGCGGTGGAGCGGAAGCCGCGCGTGGATCCCCTGGTGCCAACTCGGGCCATCGACTTCCACCTCGGCCGCGTCCATGTGGGCACGCCCGATCAGGAGGTGGCGCGGGAGATCGAGGCGGCCATTGACAAGGCGGCGGCCAGGGAGCCGCGCTGGACCCCGGCGATCCGTCGCCAGGCGGTGCAGTACGCGATCTGGCGCCACCACCAGGATCTCGCCGAGTACCGGCGGGTGATGGGCGGCGGCCACGGGATCATCACCACCGCTGGCCATGCCCGCACCCGCACCGATGTGCGCTGGGAGCAGGTGCACGCCGCCGAGCGGGCGGGCCACCCCATCGCCCATCCCCGCGCCTTCGTCTTCGGAGGCCACTGATGCCCGCCTACCGGGGGTACCAGATCGAGTACGTCACCCACGGTGAGGCCGTGATCGCGGTGATCCGCGACGGGGGGGGCCGGGTCGTCCACCGCTCGCAGGGGGCGGCGGGGACCAGGCGGACGCAGGCCCAGGCGGGCGAGGCGGCGCGGCGCTGGGTGAAGTACCACGAGGGGCGCGGCCGCCCCCGCCCCCGCCTCGGCGAGGCGGATCTGAGCGCCGAGGAGCGCCGCGAACTGGAGCGCCGCCGGGTGGCGGCGCGGGCCCAGCGGCGCGATCGGATGGGCCGGTTTGGCTGATAACACGGGAGGCTGAAGACATGGCTCGCACGCGCTGGATCCAGGAGGCCCTGAAGAAGGGCAAGCCGGGCGCCCTGCACCGGCAGCTGCATGTCCCCCAGAGCGAGAAGATCCCGGTGGCCAAGCTCCGCGCCGCCGCCAAGGCGCCAGGCACGAAGGGCAAGCGGGCGCGGCTCGCGCTGACGCTGCGCCGCATCGTCCAGGGCGAGAGCCACGCCAAGAGGTCGGCGGCGGCCAGGAAGGGATGGGCGACCCGGCGGCGGCGGGGACGGTAGGGGGCGGTGGTAGCGGACACCCGGCCCGCTGAGCTCGCCACCCTGGGTCGGCGCATCGCCGAGGCCCAGGGCTTCAATCCCCGCGACCCATCGGTCAACTGGGAGGCATACGGGCGCGAGGCGGAGTACCGTATCAAGCGGCGCCAGGGGGTGCCGGATCCTGCGAAGTTCTCCCGCATCCCGCCGGCCCCCCTGGCATCCTCTCACCGGGCTACCTCCTCTCGCGGCGGCGGCGCGGCCGCGCCGCCCCCCCACCGGGTGCGGATCGGTGGCCTGGAGTTGAGCTTCATCGAGGAGGAGCCCGCCCGCAACCGTCCCCAGCGCGCCCGCCGCAAGGGCGAGCGAACCACCGGGCGGTACCGGAGCCGCCACGCGGCGGCCATCCACCACCACCGCCACGGCGGCAAGCGGTGAGCGGGCGCCCCACCTACCACCTGACCGCCGCAGAGCGCGACGCGATGGCGGCGGTGTACCTGGAGGGGCGGCTGACGACGCGCCAGATCGACCGGCTCTTCGGGGTCTCGGAGGGGATCTGCCGCGACCTCGTGAGGATCCGTGGCCTGCCCCTCCGGGGGCGCGGCTGGCACCCGCCGCTCGAGGCGCGAGCCTGCCGGGTGGAGGGCTGCACTCGGCCGGGTGGCTGGTACCGGGGCGGCAGTGGGTACTGCCATGTCCATGGGGATCGCATCCGCCTCCACGGCGAGGCTGGGCCACCCGAGATCCGGGGGGCGGTGATGCCGGAGCATGGCACCGTGGCCCGCTACGCCCGGGGCTGCCACTGCAAGCCGTGCATGGTGGGCGCCGCCGCCCATGCCCGCGTCCTGCACGCACGCCGCCGCCAGCGCGGCCTCCCCCCGGGCGATCCGCGCCATGGGCGGAACGGGTACAGCAACTGGGGCTGCCGCTGCCCGATCTGCTTCCTGGACCACGCCCTCCGCTGCCACGACGCTTACCTGCGGCGGCGGGGGAGGGCGGCGTGAGCCAGCCGCGCGACCCCCGGGGCCGGTTCGCCTGCGTGGTCTCCTATCCCCGGCTCCGCACCTCCAGGTGCGGGTGTGGCGGCGGAGGGAGCCACCCCTGTCCGGTCGGCAAGCGGCTGCGCGGGATCCGGGAGGCGGCCCGGCGCGCCTTCGTCCCCCTCCCCTACACCGACGAGGACGTGGAGGAGATCGAGCGCGACCTCTACGGGATCGAGCAGGAGGGCGAGGCCCTCCGCCAGGCGCTGGACTGGACCAGCGCCCAGATCGAGGCCAAGGGCTCCAAGAGCCACCGGTCGCGGCTCGCCCGCCTGGAGCACGCCCGCCAGGGCGGCTTCACCGCGCGCGACGTGTACGGCGAGGAGTCGGAGCGGGGGTATGAGGAGCTGCTCGAGGAGCGCCGCCGCATCCGGGCGCACGCCGACCATCTGAGGCGGGAGACGGCCCGGCTCTCCGGGGAGCTGCTCAAGGCGCGCCGGCAGCTGGGCGGGACGATCAGCCGGTCGCTGCTCCGCCGCGCCGCCCGGGCGGGCGTGGCCCGCCGCCGCCCCGTGCCCCTGCACGCGCACCATCATTGACCGATGCGTCGGTACCCTCTTCGTGGCCAGGATGATCGACAGGCGCGATCTGGATCGCACCATCGCCTGGCGACGGTAACGGGGGAACTCCCCGGCCCCACCCGTGGGATGGGATGATCCGGCCGTGAGCAGGTTCGGCTATTCCCAGCAGGTGGCCATGGCGGGCGTGATCGAGGAGGGGCTCTTCGGCCCCACCGGGATGTACTGGCGGGTGCCCACCAAGGCCCAGGCGCTCATGGACGCCTGCCCGCTGGACGTGATGGCCCAGCCCTCGCGGGCCGACCTTGAGGCGCTCCAGCGGGCGGGGACGCCGGTGGGCCCGGGCGACCGCCTGCTCGGTCTCTACACCCGGGTGGGGAGCCCCAACGACCCCGTCCACCACTGCCAGGTGTACGGCGGCCCGGTGGACGAGGTGGGCGAGGACCCGGTGATGGTCGCCTATCACGAGTACGGCCACCTCATCTACGACGACCCCGACCACCAGGGCGTCCGGTTCGAGATCGCCTATGGGGTGACCATCTCCGAGACCGAGATGGAGACCCGGCTGCGGGCCTCGGGCCGGCTCAGCGAGGAGAGCGCTCCCGGTTGCGGCGGACCGACCTGTCAGCTGGAGGGCGAGCTCGCCCGCAGCATGGCGGCCCTGGACGGGCTGCGCCAGCGTGCCCACATGCAGCACAAGATCCCGCTCGGGCTGGGCGGCCGCATCCCAGAGACCAGGACGCGCCTCGAGGTGGCCCGGACCTGGCTCGCCCAGGCGGGGGCGCTGATGCCCGACCGCCAGGGCCAGGTGCGGACCATCGACCGGCTGATCGCCGCCTCCCAGGAGGCGCTTCAGGGCGACGATCTCAGCCCCGACCAGATCGGCGAGGCGTACGCGGTCGTGTACCGGGCCTGGGATCTCTCGTACGACTTCGGCCACGCCTACCAGCTCCGGACCCGCTACGGAATCGGCTGAGGCTGGCCGGGTTCGACTCCCCCGCCTCTGCCCCCGCCCGGCCCGGCGGGGTGCCTCCGGTGGGCGTAGCATGGGCGCGCATCCGCAGTGAAGGGAGATCTCCATGCCCCGCACCCAGTACGACGACCTGAACGCCAACGATCTGCCCGATGAGGCGGGCACCCTGGTGGCGGTCTACCCCGACCACCCCGAGGCGACCAACCCCGGCCGCGTCTTCGCCAACGCCAGGGTGGTGACCATCACCGTGAAGGCCGGGGGCTCCGCCAAGGGCTACATGGTGGCCGATGTCGGCGATGTCGGCGACTACACCCCGGCGACCTTCGCCGCCGAGGTGGTGGCGGCCCACGGGCGCGGCAACGATGTCTTCTCGGGGTACTGGGACGACGCCATCGACGCCCAGGTGCGCGCCGCCCTCGTCGCGGCGGGGGTGACCAGCTTCAACTTCTCGACGCGCCGCTGGCGGGCCG
This sequence comes from Candidatus Dormibacteria bacterium, assembly GCA_049511615.1. Lineage (GTDB taxonomy): Bacteria > Chloroflexota > Dormibacteria > Aeolococcales > Aeolococcaceae > Changshengia. Next base: position 33,447 of record JBEKXW010000025.1, read on the forward strand.
CCTGGCTGGCCCCGGGGAGCCCCGTCCCGACCACGGTGCCGGCGGGCTGCGTGGCCTGGCAGTGGACCAACGGCGCGGGCATCGGCCAGCCGTACGACCAGAGCATCGTCGCCGACACCTGGCCGGCGGTCGACACCCCGTGGCAGCCGCCCATCCCGGTGCCCGCTCCTCCGGCCCCCGCCCCACCTCCACCCGCAGACACCTACACGGTGACCCAGGCCCAGCCGGGCTACGTCACCTCCGCCGATGCGGCGGCGGAGCGGAACTCCAACTCGACGGTGCCGCCGGGGACGTACGACATCCAGAACCGGGCACTCGGGATGGTGGCGCTGTACCAGCACGACGGCGCGCCGGGCTGGTGGATCAACCCGGCTCAGGGGGGCGCGGCCCCGGTGCCCGCACCGCCTGCGCCTGCCCCGGCCCCGAACACCTACACGGTGACGCGGGCGCAGCCGGGCTACGTCAACTCCGAGGACGCCGCCGCCTCCCGGAACTCCAACTCGACGGTGCCGCCGGGGACGTACAGCGTCCAGAACCGGGCACTCGGGATGGTGGCGCTGTACCAGCACGACGGCGCGCCGGGCTGGTGGATCAACCCATCTCAGAGCTGATCCTCCGATGATGAGCACTGTGGGCGGGGGCTTCGTGCCCCCGCCCACCTCGCACAGCAAAAGCGTCCCGGACCAGCCGGAGCGGACGTGCGGTGAAAGCGAGGACCTGATCCGCGTCGTCTAGGTCAAGGGTGAATTCCATGCCGATATTATCGGCACAAAATTCACCTTAACCGCGAGCTGCGCGAGCGCGACCGCCAGCGGCGGCGCGAGGACGGCCACCGCAAGCAGCGGGCCGAGACCATCCGGCAGCGGATCGAGGCGCGCGAGCGCCGCAAGGGAGGACAGCGATGAGCATCGGAGATCAGGGTCAGGACGGAGCTGGTGCCGCGCCCGAGGAGCCGGTTGCGCCACCGGAGGAGCCCGCCAGCGCACCGCCGCAGGAGGGGGAGCCGGAGCGCCAGCATTGGACCCGAGCCGAGGCGTTGGGCCTTCTATCGGGGACGCTGACGGCGGCCGGCATGCAGATCGGGCAGGCCATCGGCGACCGCATCCGGGGACCTCAGCCACCCGACCGTGCCGCTCCCGTGCCGGGCAACATCCTCTGCGTCGGCTGCTCTGATGGGCTCATGGCGCTGCGCCGTGACACCCTAATCCTGCGTCAGCACCTGGAGGCGCAACCGGAGCACGATCCCTGGCCTCTCGGCCTGGCCATGGCCCTTGACGTGCTCGACCAGAGCCTGAGCGATGTGTCGACGGGCATGCGCCACCTCCACGCGATCCAGGGCACGGCCGCCGGATCCGCCGACACCGTACCGGAGCCACCCACAGCCTGACCCCGGTGAGGGCGGCCCGGTTGGGGCCGCCCTCCCTTCAGGTATCAGGCGGGCAGGCCCTCGGCAGTGAGGGCCTCGGGGGCGGGCTCGACTGTGGGGGGAGCCTCCGCAGGAGCCTCGAGCACGGCGGCGGGGGCCTCGGGAGGAGCCTCGACCACGGCCACGGCCGGGGCTGGGGCGTCGGCGAAGCTGCCGGTCACGGTGACGGTCGCGGCATCGCCGCTGGCGATCACGGAGAGGGCGAAGGGGGGCGAGAGCTTGACGTTGCCGTCCGGGTCGGTCGCGGTGGCGGCGACGAAGGCGCTGCCCGCCGCGATGGCGGTGGCGGTGGCGGAGGTGCCGGAGCCGACCAGGCTGCCCAGGACCCCGCTGGTGGCGAGGACGCCAGTGCTGTTGCCGGCGGCATCGACGGCGCCGTCGACCTCTTCCCAGGTGATGACGGCGAGGGTGTCGTCCTGCCCGGCCGCGTCGTCGGCGGCGGCCTGCAGGGTGAGGATCTGTCCGATCCGTCCAGCGAGCATGATGCGGAACCTCCAGCGGCGCCGATGCCAGGGGAGGTGGCGGCGATGGCGGCGCAGCACGCGGCGAACATACCACGGGGCCAGGGGGAGCGTCGGCGCGGGCGGCACTTGCGCGGATCGGGGCGCTTGGGATATGCTGGCGGACGGCTAGGTGGTAGCCCGGGCCTGACGGGTTGCAACCGGCTCGCCGGGAGGCTTGAAACCTCCTGAGCGGAGCGGGTTTCGACAGGGCCGGGAGCAAGCCGGGGCGATGCAACTCCGCCCCGGCGGCACCACCGGGGGGAGACGAACCGTCACCTCTGGGCGTACCATCCCGGATGCATGGCTGGCTACCCGCCGGGGACGAAACTGCGCTGCATCCGCTGCGGGCGGGAGGATTACGCGGCCCGCATCCTCCGCCACCAG
>JBEKXW010000026.1:0-34788 GCA_049511615.1 Candidatus Dormibacteria bacterium
GGTCAGACGACCTGCAGCACCCCGTCACTTATCCACAGAGGAGGAGCCAGACCGAACCTTCACCCACCGGCCGACAGTGGGGAATTCTCATGGCCACCGGTGGGGAGTTTTGATGGCCATTGACAGATTGAGAAGACGACGGTCCCAGGTTAGACAGCTCCTGTTGTTCGGGACGCTCCCCGGGCGTGAAGTGAACGACTTCGATCACTGCGTACGAGAAGGACGTATGTCCACCCTCGGTCGCATACTGTTCCATGCGCATGCGACAGCGCATAACGTCCTTAGAGCCCAGGCGAATCTGACCGCTCTCCACTTGATCTAGGAAGTGCTCATCTTCTATCGTGACCCAAGGCGACCTCTCGTCAAAGGCTAGGCGCCACATCTCGCCACGCCTGAAGGATGGGGCTACCAAATGAGCGATAACCTCTATGAGGTTAACCGTCAGCGGCTCGGTCTTTTCGACTGGCACCACGAATGACTGAAAGTCGTCCCTGTTAGCCACGAACAGACGCTTGTCACCTACCTCAATTCTTACCTCCTCGGCGGATTCTTCAAGTGGGGCGAGGGTATCGCGTGCAGCCTTGCGCCAACTACGTCTGACTAGTAGCAATCGCTCAGAAGACGAGATTTCCATGTCGCCATCGAGTCCGGGGATACGGATATGTGTCCCGTCGCTGGTCAACGCCGCGTCCACATCCCGCCCGCGCAGTCTCTTGATGATGTCGAGGGTCTTGGTGACCGTTTCCAAGACGTTGTTCAAGGTTTGCACGCCAGCGGAGAAGAGGACGGCAGCATCGTCGCCGAGGTGCCCTGCATTGTCTAGCAAGAACCGGACGGTGAATGACCCGGGACGGAAGGCTTCAATATCCAGACGCAAAGGGGCTTCGGCGGTACCCCCCAAAACAGCGTAGGTTTCGTGGAAGAGATCGCCGACAGCGATGAGGGCTGGAGCTACCTCGCGCACGTCCATTCGGTTGGCGCGGAGAATCTCGCCGTCGTAGATCAGAGTGAACTCGGGTCGATCTGTGGCAAGCGCCATAGTCGTCTGCCCTACTCCTCGGGTCGGGCCGCGGGTGGTTCTTTCGTGATCTTCCCCAGGGCGTCGTAGAACTCGCCGCGCGTCAGCGCTTCACTCGGTTCCGGGGACACCCGGTCCGGGATGGCTCCTTCAACTCGGGAGTCCTCTCGTTTCGCCCGTCTTGTCCTATCGCTCACGAGCTTAGGTCGCATCAAAAGCTCCTTGATGTACTTGGCTGGAGTGATGACCGCGATCCCCGAGTTTACGGCCGCGATCACTTCTCTAGACGGCATCTCCGGGGTGACTTCCACCGCCTCTCGCACCGGGAAGTGACCGGAGACAAGTCCGAGTAGCCGGCCGAACCCGGGGAGGGAGCCCTGGCTCCAGTGGCGCGCGTCACGCTTGCCGCCTAGCGCATACGCCCGGTCATGGCCCTCAATCTGGTAGGCGTAGCAGGGAGCGCCGCTCATCCCTCCCCAAGAGTGGAACTCGGCCAGGTATGCCTCGCGCGTCACGTTCTTACCCGCCTCTCTCATTGGCACCAAGCCAAGGCCGAGCGCCAGCGTTCCGAACCTCGCTACTGGTAGGGGAGCGTTCCAACGGTCAGCCTCGCCCCTTCGCTTGCCAACCTCCGTGGTGGTGAAAAGGCTCACGGAGAAAAGCCGCGTGCCGACGTCAATGTCCTTGTCCTCTAGCCACTTCTCATCGGCTAGTTCGTGATCTCCTGAAATCTCCCAGTGATAGTCGTTCTCGACGTCCCACCGCAGGACGGCGACATCGGCATCTGGGTGCGCGTTATCAAGCCAACTCTTCGCATCAACCGGCTCGTCGTGAATCTGTCCCCCTTCGGTCCTCAGCCGCACGAAGAATTGGGCCGATCCCGTCAGGTTGTGCTTGGCTGTTATGGCGTAGACCTGCTCATGCCAGTTGAAATGCTGGTTGTAAGGCTCGCTGACGTTATCGGGAGGTGCGTACTGCATCGACACGAAAAAGACGGTTCCAACGGGACGTCGCAGCCCGCCCCCGAAGGGCTGCACGAGAAACGCCACGCTCCTTCGCGTTCTCAGGTCTACTAGCAATGGAAGCCTCCCGCCTGCGTACGGACGTCGTCCAAGGTGTGCTTCGCTGGTCACCCTACCCCCTCCCTGGTACTTGTGTCAAGGGGATAGGTGCCCTCCATTGTCGATGTCGGAGCGAGAGGTGGGGCGGCGGGGAGCGGGGGGGAGCGGTCTCGCCGGCGTGATCGCCCGCACCGCCGAGTGGATCGCCGGCCTGCCGGCGTCCGCCGGCCCGTCGAGCGGCGGCGACCCGCCGGTCCCCGGCTTCGACGAGGCGGTCCTGCTGAGCAAGGCTCGGATGCGCTCGGTCGCCGAGCTCCGGCGGGACTGCGCCCACCTGCGTCACACCGCCGACCCGCGCCGCTTCCTCACCGAGCAGGTGGAGCAGGTGGAGGCGCGCTGCCTGGAGCTAACGGCCACCGAGGGCGGCGCGCTCTTCCTGCGCGGCTTCCTCGACAGCGAGGGCGGGGCCACCCTGCGCACCGCCCTGGAGCCGCTCGCCCGACCGGCCGGGGAGGGGGACGAGCGTCCCCGGGAGCGCCGCTTCGCCGACGCCCTGGTGGAGCTGGCCGCCCATGCCCTGGACAGCGGGGCGCTGCCCCAGCATGGCGGCCAGCGTCCCCACCTCCAGGTCACCGCCACCCTGGCGACGATCCAGGGGCGGGATGGCGCGCCGGCCGCCGAGCTGGAGCTGGGCGGGCCGCTCCCGGCCGAGACCGCCCGGCGGCTGGGCTGCGACGCAGCGGTGACCCGGGTGGTGTTCGGCGCGGACTCGGCCGTCCTCGACGTGGGCCGGGCGACCCGGGTGCCGGCGACGGCGACCCGGCGGGCGCTCCTGGCCCGCGACCGGGGCTGTGTCTGGCCGGGCTGCCACCGGCCGGCGTCGTGGGGCGAGATCCACCACTCGATCCCCCGGGCCGCTTCTGCCGGGGGCGCCGACCGGGGTGCTCCCCAGCGAGGTCAGCCTGGCCCACGCGAGGATTGGTGAATAACCCCTGAGGTGGGTCGCAGCCGGGGTCGTGGCCCCCTAAGCGCCGCGGGCTCTCCGTTGGTAGGACGCCCGCATCAGGGACGTGTTCGAAGGCAGGTCAAGCTGTGCCAGCAGGTCATCAGAGCGCTGAGTACTGCTGGGGAGTAGGGTGCTGCGGCCATGGCCGTTTACCTCGTGAGCGCTGACCGATGTGGGCACATGCGGGTCCACGGGTTCCATCCCGGACCCCGACAGCCGCCATCCCGGCTTGGGGCGATTGTAGCTCTAGATGCACCCGCACAGAGCGCGTAGGAAGGCCGAAACCACGACGGCAAGGCTTCCGATCGAGCCGCTCAGTCCGTGAGCGATTCGGCGACGACCCATTCCTGGGGCCAGCCACCGAACCGCAAGGCGCAGAGGAGCGAGTCGAGCGTGCGCTCTTGGGCGTCGAGCGCCGCTGGAAGGTTGCGCGGACGGACGCCGACAGTCACGTGCCGATCCGTGCGTGGCATGAGACAGCGGAACATGACGAGCTCGGCAACCTCAGCAGGGAGCGGCTCGCCGAAGATGCTAAAGCCCGTGAGCTCCAAGCGATCAACGACGGTCAGCTTCATCGGTGGCCATCATAGGCGTAACAAAGTGGGGACTAACGCGCGTTCGACCTCGCGATCGCGGCCGCTCTGCTGCGGACGGAGCGGGACCTGCCCCTTGACGACGTCGGCTACATCGGTGAGCTCGCGCTGGGCGGCGGGGTTCGGGGGGTCGGGGTCCTGCCGAGGGCGCGCCGGCTGCTCGCCTCGGGCATCCGGCGGCTGATCGCCCCTGACGAGAACGCCGCGGAAGCTTGCCCTGGTTGAGGGCACCACGGTCGTCGGGGTTGAGAGCCTCGGCATGGCGGTCGCGTACCTGGAGGGACGCCTCTCCCTGGACCCCGTGAGGGCGCCGCCCATGGGCGATGGTGCCCCGCCCACCGGCGTGGACCTCGCGGCGATCCGCGGGCAGTCCCTCGCCAGGCGGGCGCTGGAGGTCGCCGCCGCCGGCCGGCACAACCTCCTGATGCTCGGTCCGCGTAATTCGAGCACCCCAAGCCACGGAACTAGCAGGAGCACGACGTAATGACAACTGCCGGCTGGCGGCCACTCAGCCGTCGGCACCTGCCGGCGGAGCCTGACGTCTTGGTTGAGGATGTTCCCGATTACCTTGGCATCGCTCTGAAGCGGTGGCTTGGCCAATACGCAGGACTCTACTGGTGCCGACAGATCGCTTTACAGCTCCAGTTGGCTTGGGAGTGGGACGACCGCTCGGAGGCTACCCTCCTTCTTGAACCCGACGCGGTCGGACGCAGCTTTGCCGACCACGTCCTGAAGACCGACCCTCCGAAGCTCCTCGATGTCGTCGATTGCATTCTTCACAACCTGATGGCTGATGCCCGACGAAAGGCAAGCCGGGATCGAGGGGCAGCGCGTCGCGTGAGGGACATCGCCGGCGAACTTGAAGGAATCCTTGCCCAGGGTGGTTCGGCGTGGCGGGTCTCCACCGCGTGCGACAGCTTTGAGCGGCGTGTCGATGAAACCGTTCGGGACGCTGTTGACACTGCAATAAGCTCAGCAAAGAGCGCGCGACTCACAAGCGCGGCGAGGCATCTCCGGAATGTCTGGCGCTGGGCATACGGGCGGAGCCCGAACCCTGCGACGAGCTACGTGGAGGCTGTCATGGCGGTTGGGTCCGTCGCGAAGTCAGTGATCAGTCCGAAGAACAATCGCGCGACCCTCAGGACGATGATCCGTGACTTGGAGAACAAACCCTCGAAATGGGAGTTCGTTCTGTCAGACCAAGAGAGGCTGCGGGGCGTAGAACCCGTGATCGGCTTGATGACCGACTCTGGCAGGGACAGGTTCGGCACGGAGGGACCCCCACGCCAACCGTCGGTCAGGGAGAGGCGGAGGCGGCCTTGCATGGGGCAGCGGCGCTGGTCCAATGGTTCTCATCAGGACCGGTGTGGCTCGTCCCATAGAGCCGGCCATCTGAGCACGCCCGCAGTCTCATGCCACTACGTCTACCGGAAGTGCGGGCTGCGGCGTTTAGCGCGCGGTCGCGGCCGGACGTCCCACTGGCCGGGGCCGGGTCGCCCAGCACCCGGCAGCCCGACTGGCTTGGAGCAATTGGACGACGCCGGCCGCCCTGCGGATGGCGCCGGGCGTCAATTCGGAGCCTCAGTCCGCGTGTACACTCAGCCCAGAGCCCAGGCCAACGACTCGTCGATGGGAGGCACGGAGCGTGTTCGAGAAGCATCGAGCGAAGGAGATGGCCAAGGCATACCAGCAGGCCCTCGGCGAGTGGCAAGCGCAGCACGACGGCCTGGCGCAGCTTCTCCAACTCGCAGAGAGCTTCAACGGCCTGGGCTCAAATGAGATCATGCTCAAACCTGATGAGGCGATCTTCTACAAGGTGACCGGAGCTGACCTGATTGAGGGGCAACGGGGTCCGGGCCAGTGGAAGGGTCATTCCCAAGGTGCCTCGATCCCCGTCGGGAGCATACATGGCCGTTCTGTCCGCTACCGCGTCGGTGTGACTCGGGGTCACTTGGTGCAGGGTGCGCCGGCACCCACGGCCATCGATACGGGGACGGTCTTCATCACGAATCAGCGAGTGGTCTTTCAGGGTGGCCAGCAGACGCGAGAGTGCGCGTTCGCAAAACTGATCGGCTTCGAGCACTCCGATAGCGAAGGTTCTACCAGTTTCTCAGTGTCGAACCGCCAGAAGCCAACGACTATCCACTATGGCGCGGCACTTTCGGGCTCCTTCGATTTTCGCATAGATCTCGCCTTGGCGCACTTCCGGGGCACTCTGGGCAACCTCGTATCTGAGGTAAAGCAGGACTTGGCCCAGACCGACGCTGCGCGTCCGGTTCCCCCAGCGACCCTGGTGACGTAGTCGTTCCGTCATGCAGCCGGTAACGCAACGTGATGTAACAAGGGCTACGTGTGGGACTTCGTCGGCACCTTGGGAATCGGATCACAGAACGTCGCGGTTAACGCCGTCATAGTAGGCGGGGTCCGGGCCACTTTCCCCTGACGATCCCACCGCACGCGGGACCGCAGGCGGAAACGAAGCTGCAGCAAGAGTGAGGGTCAGAGGCCCACGAGTTGTACGCCTCCCGGGCGAGCTGTTTGGTTGCGCCGCTCGCGCCCCTGGTTGTCCATCACCTTGGGGGCTCTGACGCCGTGCGGATGTCTCGGCTGGCAGGCCTCCAGGGTTCAACGAAAGTGACGATCGAGCTCGTTTGCGTAACGAGTACCGAGGGTGGCGCCATGTTCGGCTATCCATGAGGAGATCCCAATACGACCGGTAGCCGGGCCGTCGGTGTCCACAAGCCCCTCGGTCATCGCCCAGAACTCATCTGCGGTCAGGAGACGGTCTCGAACCACGGTTCCGAGCAGCGAGGCCATAGCCGGCATCGCGACTTTCGGGAGATGGATGAGCCGGGCGTGGCTCTCAACGGCCTCACGAATGAGCCCCACCAGTTCCAAGAAAGTCGGGCGCTCGGGGCTCACCGCGTCGATCACCTGATTGTTCCGATCGGCTCCGGCTTCGACTGCAAGGCGAGCGAGATCGTCCACATGGATCGGACGGATCCGGTAGTCGCCTGTCCCGCCGATGGCGAAGACGGGCAGCCTACGAAGGAGCCAGGCGATGTTATTCAACAACACACCGTCTCCTCCGAACAAGATGGCGGGGCGTAGCGCGGCGTACGAGACACCCACCTCGGCGAGGATTCGCTCAACTTCTGCTTTGCCCCTGAAGTACGGATAGCGAGAAGTGATGCTCGGATGGGTGATCGAGACGTGGACGATGCGCTCGACCCCGGCCTGCCGGGCAGCATGGAACAGGGTGCGAGAGTTGGCCACCGCCGTCTGGTGATCGCTTGAGCCGTGGGGGAAGCGGATCCAATAGGTGTTGTACAGCGTGGTGGCACCGCACATGGACTTCGTGAGCCCGATGGGATCGTCGAAGTCGAGCGGTCGGACTTCGATCGACGAATCGGCTCTTCGGCGCTGTGGATGGCCGGTGAGCGTCCGCACCGTGCGTCCCGCCGCCTGGAGGTCTCGGGCAATGGCAGCACCGGAGTAACCGAATGCTCCGGTCACCACGTCGAATCCGTCGTGACCCAGGGATGCTGTCGCCTCCGCGGGCTTGACGCTCGCCACCTTGCTCATCACCGGCCCTCGTACGTCGGTGCGCCGCCGAGCGCGCCGAGGAGTGCTGTGATCTGGCGGACCTTGTCAAAGAGCGCGAGCGCTTTGGAACGGTCGGTCCACGTGATCGTATACGCCTGATCGGTGTCTGGGGTTGACGCGGTCTCCCCGCCGCGCGCAAAGGAGGGTCGCGCGAAAAGCCCACCGAGAGCATCGCGCGTCTCCGACTGGTCATTGGCGTCGATTTCGCTCGCGTCTCCAACCGAAGACCTGTCAAGCGCCCCGAACTGCTTCCTAGTGTCTATCACGGGCGAAGTTAGCGGTACTCCAGACGGGAGTGCCACATTCGCCTCCCCTGGCAGTTTCCCTTGGAGCGAGACGTTGCCATTGCTCCACCCGCTCAGGAACGTGACAGGATCGACGCCGAGACGACGAGGACGGTTGAGGAACACCGCCAAGCCCGGAGGATCGCACACGAACGATCCGTCAGCTCCAGTGGCCATCGAGCGCGGATCCGTCGTGAAGATGAAAGGATCTGTTGACGTTCTGGTACGCATCGGGGTAGCGCTCCTTGAGGCGGGCGGTGATGGCGGCGCAATGGATGACAGTCCCCGCGCCTTCAAGGGCCCCGCTCAGTGTACAACCCCGCTGTCGGCGATCAGGCAAAACCGGCCAGGAATGATCGGGTCAAAACCGGCCAGCTGAGGTAGCTCCGAAGCCCGCCACACTCCGTCGAACACGACGGAGGTGGATGTGGGGAACTACCTGAAGGTGCCTGACAGACAACGAGTTCTGGCCCTGCTGGAGCTGGGCTGGAGTTACCGCCGGATCGAGAAGGAGACCGGGATCCGGCGGGAGACGATCTCCGGGTACGACCCCAGGCGGTCGGCAAAACCGGCCAACCCGATCGCCGGCCCGGGGATGGCGCTGGCGCTGCTGGGTTTCTCGGGGAGGAAAACCGGCCAAACCCGATTGCCGGCTCGGGGTCGGGGCCGGTGAGCGCCTGCGAGCCCTTCCGGGGAGTGATCGGGGCCGGGGTGGAGCGGGGCCTGACCGCCCAGCGGATCTCGCAGGACCTCTGCGCGGAGCGCGCCTTCGTCTATGGGTAGCTCACGGTGCAGCGGTTCGTGCGGGGGATCCGGGGCCGTCGGCCCGAGGTCGTGGACGTCATGGAGCATCCGCCGGGGAAGGAGGGCCAGGTCGACTACTTCCAGAGCCGGCGCGCTCGACCGCGACAACGTCCTGACGTTGGGCTTCACCGTGGTCCTCCTCCTGATCCTGGCCGGCGGCTCGAGGGAGCGTCCAGCGACGTCTCCCACTTCGGGGGTGTGCACCCGCTCGTGCTGGTCCGTATCCTTCACGACCGCCGGCCGGGCCGGCCGCTGGTGGGCCACCGCACCGACCCCTGAGCCCCAACGCCCGCGTGCCTGCTCACACCGCCCTCGCGTCCGTCGAGCCCCGGCGCCTCGTCGGTCCACACCTGGTTGAACGGGTACCACTGGTCTGGGGCCCAGGCGATGAGGGCGTCGAGCCGATCGGCAAGCTCCTGGCTCAAGGCCTGGACGCTTCCGTTCGCGGGGATGGCGCGGTCGACGATGATCCGGTAGTGATCGCCCTCGCGGAAGCACACGCAGGGGAGGATGGGGCAGCCACTGCGGCGCGCCAGGATCGCCGGTGCGGCGCTGAAGAGGACGGGTCCCCTACGGAAGCGAACCCCGATCGTCGGCCCTCCCTCGGGGAGGTCGACGAGGAGGCCCACGAGCCGTCTCCGCCGGAGCGCCGAGAGCAGGCCCCTGGCCGCGTGCTCCGGGGTGAACACCTCCAGCCCGCGGCACTCCCGGGCCCAGACCACGGTCTGGTTGAGCACCTCGGGGTGGAATTCGCGCATCACCGTGGTGAAGGCCAGCCCGCGCGACAGCGCCATGGTCGCCGCCATGTCCCAATTGCCGAAGTGGGCCAGGCAGAGAAGGCCTGCTCCGTGCTCCCGCTGCGCTTGCTGGATGTTCTCCAGCCCGTCGATGGGGTGACGGCGCTGCACCAGGGCCGGGTCCAGGTCGTGTGCCCAGACGAGATCCATGCAGGTCCGGAAGTACTCGCGGTAGGAGGCGCGGGCTCGCTCCCTGGCTGCGGTGGCCGAGAGGCTGGGGTCGGCTCGCCGGTGGCGGGCGGCGCAGGCATCGACTCGCCCCGGGCGGGTCAGGCAGGCGATGGTGCTCGCGGCGTCAGGGAAAAGGAATCGGCGCGTCCCCAGGGTCTGGGACAGCCGGCTCAGGCCGGTCCACACAGCGCGCACCCCCAGCGGCGGAGGCGCCTGGCTCCTGATGGGATCACCGATGGCCGCCGCAACCAGCCTCGCCGGCCGGGTGGCGATCTGGTCACCGGCTCCATGACCGGTCAGCCGCTCGACATCGCCGGCTCGTGTCTCGATGGCCCGCCTCCCTCTTCACGCATACAGAGTTGGCGCCACCGAAATGATAGCCGTGGCGCACGTGGTGGATCCCGACCAGATGCTTGGCCAACGTTCGGCCAACGGGCGGGCCAGGAGGAATGGGCGCGATGATGGGACCACAGCGTCCGGTCGCTAGAGCACTCCCTGCGCGGGAGCCTTCAGACTCCTCACACACCGCGTCCCTGGACACCAGGGACGTTTCACACGGAGGTCTCAGATGCGCAACGTCGGTCTGCTCGCCACCCGAACCGTTCTCGGCGGGTATCTCGCCGTCCACGGGGCCCAGAAGCTGTTCGGTTCCTTTGGAGGCCCTGGCCTTGACGCCACTGCGGCGGGGTTCGAGGCGATGGGCATGCGGCCCGCGAAAGCCATGGCGACACTCGCCAGCGCCAGCGAGCTCGGCGGTGGAGTGCTGACGGCGACGGGGCTGGCGTACCCGCTGGGCCCGCTGGCAATCGCGGGCGCCATGAGCGTGGCCACCGCGGTGCACCGCAAGCAGGGACCGATGTCGCAGAAAAGGGGCTTCGAGTTGCCCCTCACCAATCTTGCGCTGGCGATCGGGTTGATGAGCTCGGGGCCGGGCCGTCTGGTGCTGGGTCCGCGCCTGCCGAAGTCGTTGACCCGGATCGCGGTTCTCGCTGCGGTGGGCATGGCCGCGGCCTCGCTATCACAGCTGCTACGCGCGAAGCCGCCGGCGTCTCGAGCATCACCCGGCTGACCAACGCTTGCAGCCGGAAGGTGGAGAACCTCACCGCCGCCGTCTCCCTCCACTTCATGTACTACAACTTTGGGCGACCGCATAAGACCCTGGCTAACCCGTATCCTCGGACCCCGGCGATGGCGGCTGGGGTGACCGATCACGTTTGGACCGTTGAGGAGATCGTCGGGCTGCTCGGGTAGTTCGTCAATTGGCGCCGACACCTTGCAAGGCAAGGGGCCTACCGCTGAAACGTCCGCTTGGGTTTAGCCTGTCTCTCGCACCCGTACTCGTGCCCTAGTTCGTCGGTCACGAAGATCTGGTACCCGGGCTCGCCGCCTTCGGGGCGGTAGGGAAAGGCGTGAACGACCCAGCCAACGACCGTTCCGCCGGGATCTACCTTCCCAGCGATTCGGGCGTGCGGCGTCTTCAACTTGCGCACCTCTTCTTCTACCTCGGGATCAAGGTGGAGGATCCCTCCCCACGGGCCGGAAGTCGTCAACGCCAGGCCGGTCAGGTCTTTCTGCCGATCCGAGTTGTTGCGAACCCCCACTTTGATCTCGGCGATGAGCGCCTTGTATTTGAACCAATGAAATTGCTCGCTCTCGATGGTGACTTCCAAGTCCGGGGACTCGGCTGACGGAGGCTTGGTCTTCCGGCTAGTCAAGCGCCTTCGCCGCACAACTTCGATCAGGCCAATTCCTACCAGGCAGATCACGATGCCCCCGATGAGCCCCTCCGCCAGGTGACCGCGAAGCAGGTACACCACGAGAGCTCCGAAGAGCGTCACCGTAATCTCACCGAGCGTAGCCTGGGTCCGGTCCAAAGACCAACCACGGGCGCCCCTATCCCCCATCCCCGGAAGTGTAGGCGGGTCCCCTAGCAAATTCAGCCCGAGGCCCGCAAGAGGGGGCCATCTCAAACTGACCCACTACCGGCGCCGAAGATGGCGGCGAACCGGCGGCGGGACGACGAGGCGCTCCTCATCCGGTCACCTGGGTGCTGAGGTTGTACAGCCACTGGATGAGCGCCGGCGCCGCCCCGATGGCGAAGACCCCGAGCAGAGCGCTGAGGACAGTCACCTTGGCCCGGGACATCTGGTGCGGGTTGCCGCTGTGGGAGCTGAAGGCCCAGACGGCGGCGCCGACCACCAGGCCGACCAGGCAGGCGACCAGGGCCATCCAGCGCTTCCTCGACGCCTGGAACGAGCGCAGGCGCCCCTTCGTCTGGGTGAAGACCGCCGACCAGGTTCTACGTCGCTACAAGCAGAAGCTTATTTCTGGACCGGTGCACTAGCTGATTTCGCTGGTATGAAGCTGATCCCAGTGCTCGAACCTACGCAGCCGTTCCCCGTTCGCTGAGGTTGATTCCGGCAGGCCGTCGGCAACATCGACCTACACCGTCACCGGGGGCCCCGGCGAGACTGTAGACGGCGCAGATTATGGCGGTCGCCACTATACAGCCCAGGGGAACCTCAGCCTGGACTTTAGACACAAGCCGAGCCCTGACCCTGCGCAACGACTAGCCTGAACCCCCCTGCATGGGCACGGTTGGTAGCGTTAGCGCTCTGACCCAGACCTCCGCGAGTTCAGATTCAAGTGCCGCGGCGGCGAGGCTGCCGAACAGGGCTGGGCTGAGATACCACATTTGCGCATTGATGGGCATCACATCAAGCACTGGGCTCACGGCGGCCCTACGGATCTCAATAACCTTGTCACGATCTGCCGCGCCCATCACTGGAGGGTGCATGAGGGCGGCTGGGGACTGATCCGCACCGACGACGGCGTGGTGGCCCTGCCGCCCGTGGTCCTGCCGTCGAGCGTCCTACCCCCCGGGGCTCCCGGGCTGGGCACCTCACGGGCCCGCGCCCCCGACCCGCCACCGGCGGTCTGATTGCCCGGCCGGGTTGACCTGCCTCCAAGGCTCCTCCCATTCGAGGATGATGCTGTGGACGGATGCACATGGGCGTGCGCTCCTCGCGAGCCGTGGTCGTCACGCTCAAGGCCGCGTCGAAGACGCGACGTTGCTCGGGGACCTGGGTGACCGGTGTCGCGCCGACGCCGCGCATCACAGGCGGCTGATCCCCTTCGTCCGGTGACCCGGAGGCTCTCTGAGCCCCGCATCGCCGACGTACCATGCACCCATGGACGCTCGCTGTCGCAGCGCCAGCCGGTGCCCCGCGACGTGAGCTCGCAGTCAGCCCCCAGCTGGTGGCAGGAGCGCGCCGCGACGCGCTTCCCCCAGCCCGAGCGCCCGTCGCTGGAGGGCGACCAGCAGACCGACATCGTCATCGTCGGGGCCGGCTTCACCGGCCTCTGGTCGGCGATCCGGCTCGCCGAGCTCGAGCCGAGCCGGCGCATCGTGGTCCTGGAGCGCGAGACGGTCGGGTTCGGCGCCAGCGGCCGCAACGGCGGCTTCGCCATGACCATGGTGACCCGGAGCATCCACGACCTGGTCCGCAAGGTGGGGCCGGCGGCGGCCAGGCGGGTCCACGCCGCGATGGTCGACACCCTCTCTGACATCGAGGCCTTCTGCGTCACCGAGGGGATCGAGGCCGATGTGACCCGCCCCGGTCTCCTCACCGTATCCAACGGGCCCGATCAGGACGTGCGGATCCGCCAGGACATCGAGGCGTCCTCGCGGCTGGGCCTCGACGACATCACCCCGCTGAGCGCCGCCGAGTGCCGCGCCCTGGTGGCCGCCGAGGGGGTCCGGCTCGGTCACTTCGAGGCCAACGCCCTCCTGGTCGACCCCGCCGCCCTCTCCCTCGGCCTGGCACGGGCGGCCGAGCGGCGCGGCGTCGTGATCTTCGAGCGCACCGCATTGGTGCGCGCCCAGGGGACCGGGTCCGGCGTCCTGATGCACACACCGCGGGGGAGCATCCGGACGGAGCGTGCCCTGCTCGCCACCAACGCGTACGCGCACGCCATCCCGCGGCTCCGGCGGTTCCTCTTCACGATCTGCGCCTACATCGTCTGCACCGAGCCGCTCACCTCCGCGCAGTGGGACCGGGTGGGCTGGGAGCGCCGGATGGGGATCGAGGACCGGCGGGTCATGCCCCACTTCCACCGGCCCACCGCGGACGGTCGCATCCTCTGGGGTGGGCGCGACGCCCCGGTGTCGCCGATCGGACCGGACCCCGGCCGTGACCGGGACCCGCGCATCTTCGGGCGGCTCGAGGAGACCTTCCGTCAGACCTTCCCGCAGCTCGACGACGTCCGGATCACCGAGCGATGGGGCGGGCCCGTCGGTGCCACGGTGCACTGCCTGCCGAGCGTCGGCTGGCTCCACCCCGGGCGTCTCGCCTACGCCCTCGGCTACAGCGGCCACGGCGTCGGGCCGTCGGCGCTGCTCGCGCGCGTCGCGGTCGACCTCCTGCTGGAGCGCGACACCGGGCGCCTGACCCTGCCGTTCGTCACCCGCCGGCCGATGACTCTGCCGCCCGAGCCGCTGCGCTGGCCGCTCCTCAACGGCGCCCAACGCGTCCTCCAAGCGGCCGACGACCGCGGTGGGGCGCGAGGTCCGCTGGGGCGCGGTCTGATCCGGCTCCTCCAGTAGCGCCGCAGATGGGAACCGCCGGCTGGCCGGTGCTGCTGGCGGCGTGCGCGGCTTGCGCGATCGGCACCGGTGCGGCCCTCCAGCAGCAGGCGGCCCACGGCGTCTCCGCCTCCGGATCGGCCGGCATCGGACTGATCGGCATCCTGCTGCGGCGCCCGATCTGGCTGCTCGGGGTCGCCGTGATGGTCACCGGCTTCGGGCTGCAGGCGGCAGCCCTCGACCTCGGACGGCTGGCGGTCGTGGAGCCGATCCTCGCCACCAGCCTCGTGGTCGCGCTCGTCGTCGCGGCGCTCCGGCACCGCTCGTGGCCGGGCCCGGCGGACTGGCTCGCGATGGTGCTGGCGGCCGGGGGCGTCGCCCTCTTCCTGGTCGTCGCGGCCCCCGCCGGCGGGCGGTCACAACCCCCCGCCGTGTGGTGGGCACCGTTGCTGGTGGGCCTCGGGGCGCTCGGCGTCCTCGCGCTCTGGCGCTCGCCGCATTGGCTCCCGGCGCGGGCCGCGATGGGTCTCGGGGCGGTCGCGGGCATGACCATCGGCGCCTCCGACGCGCTGGTCAAGGCCACCGTGAGCTCGGCCTCGGCGCTGCACCTGGCGGTGCTCACCACGTTCCCTCCCTACCTGCTGGTCGTCGTCGGCGCCGCCGGCTTCCTGCTCCAGCAGCACGCGTACCGGGTCGGCGAGCTCAAGGCCGCACTCCCCGCCTCATCGGTCCTCGAACCGCTGACCGGCACCGTGCTCGGGCTCACGCTCTTCGGCGAGCGCCTCGCCGCTCACGATCCGCTGTCGGCCATCGCGCTGATGCTCGCCGCCGCCGCGACCATCGTCGGCGTCTGGCGCCTCGGCGGCGCCCCGCTGCTGGGAGCCCGCGTTCATCCGGATGCATTGATCACTGATGCGGGAGGTGGCTGACGCGCACGCCGGCCGGGCGCTCAGGCGGAGGCTGGCCGACCCGCCAGCCGGGCGCTCAGGCGGAGAGTGCGACCACCCGACGTTCCGCGGTCTGCGGGCTTGCGCAGGAGCAGGCCTGAGGACGCCCGAAGAGGTAGCCCTGCGCGGCGGTCACCCCCAGCGAGAGCAAGGTGGATCGCTCCTCCTCCACCTCGACCCCCTCCGCGATCACCAGCGGGCCCGCCTGGCGGGCGAACTCCGCCAGGGCGCCGACCATGGCGCGGCGCATCCTGTTGAGGTGGATGTCGCGAACCAGCGAGATGTCCACCTTGATGACGTCGGGCTCCATGGTGACGATGTGGCTCATCGACGAGAAGCCCGAACCTGCGTCATCGACGCCGATCAGCACCCCGGCGGCGCGCAGGGGGGCGAGGGCGGCGATGAGCGCCGGGTAGTCATCGATCTCGGTGTGCTCAGTGATCTCCAGGACGATGCTCCCCGGCGGGATCCCCCGCAGCAGGGCGGCCAGCTGAGGGGCCATGGCCACGGCCGGTGAGGCGTTCACATGGAGAGGGCACCCGTCGGGGTGGTGGGCCATGTGGTCAAGGGCCAGGCGGATGGCTGTCAGCTCGAACTCGAGGCCGAGGTCCTGTTCAGCCGCGTCGGCAAACCACACGTCCGGCGACCGCTGCGGAGGGGAGTTGATCCGGCAGAGTGCCTCGAAGGCGATGGGCACGCGAGCACGCATGTCGACGACGGGCTGGAACACCATGCTCATGAGGTCGTGGTCGAGGATGTTGCGCAGCAAGATCACCTTGCTCTGCGACTGCTCATCTCGGCCGCGAAGCCGGGCGCCCACCGCGGTCGCCGCGGCAGCTGGCATGGACGCCTGGCCGCGGACTGCCCGGTGGACGCTGTCGAGGACCTCGTCGCCCGAGGAGCCCTTCACCATGTAACTGATCGCCCCGGCGCGGATCATCCCCATCACGGTGTTCAGGTCGTCACAGGCCGAGAGAGCCACCACCCGGGTCTCGGGTGCGGACCGCCGGGCCTCGGCGGCGACGATCTCACCGCCGCCGCCCGGAAGCCGAACGTCGCAGAGGCACACGGCCGGCCGCAACGACCGGACCAGGGCGGCTCCCTCGCTGGCATCGCCGGCGGAGCCGACGACCTGAAGCTTGGGGTCGATGCCGATCAGCTCGATGAGCGCGCTGCGGAAGCCGGGGTCGTCGTCGACGATCAGCACCGTGTGAGAGGCACGGGACTGCTGAGCGATTGCGGTTGCCATGCAGGTGACTCTGAGCGTCCTGACGCGTATGGAGTAGATGCAGATGCCCCAGAGGCGGCTGGGGCAGATGGAGGTTCCCGCTGGGGAGCCCCCCCCCAGAACTGGTCGCCCTCCGCCCGCTTCACGCGCCCTGAATAGGGGATGTCCAAGCTCCCGGCCTTCTGCCACGCTGGGAGCGGGTAGACGGGCCCGCGGCGCAAGCCGGCCGGTGGTACCTACCCACCACCGGCGCGCGGGGGGGCGCGCCGGCCTCTCGTCCATGGACGTGAGAGCCCCAGCGGAGCGTCAGCTCCGCCGCGCGTCCCAGCCGGCGAGGATCGCGGTGATCCCGGCCTCGAACTGCTCGTCGGGGTGATAGTCGTAGCCGCTGGCGAACGCCGCCACCAGGTGGGGGTAGTCCTCGGGGCTCAGGGAGGCGTACACCGCCCCCGGCGGAGTGGCCTCTCCGCCAACCGGCTCGCCGACCTCGGCCAGCACGTGGCCCATCGTGAAGAGGGCCAGGCAGTTGATGAGGTCGAGTGCCTCCGCCGGACCGAGTCCGGCTTCGGTCAGCCATCCCAGGGAGCGATCGAGCAGCTGCAACATGCCCGGGGACACCGCAGGGTGGGTCCCGGCGATCGTCACCGCCCTCGGGTGCGCACGCAGCGTGGCGCGGAATGTCCGGAACGCCGCCAGCGCCTGCTCCCTCCAGGGCACGCCGGGGTCAGAGGTCAGCGGCTGGACCTCGGACCACATGATCTCGACCACCCCGTCGAGCACGGCGGCCTTGTTCGGCAGGTAGTGGTAGATCGCCATGGGGTCGACCCCCATCTCGGCACCGAGCTTGCGCATCGAGAGCGCCTCGACACCGTCCCGATCGATCAGGGCCAGCGCCGTGCGCAGGATGTAGTCGCGACTCAGCGCCGGCCGGGTGGGGCGTTCCATGACCTGGGGCAGCAGCGAGGGGATGGGGTCATGTCGTGCCGATTTTGACCGCCGCCGGGCGGAAGCGCCATGCGGCGACCACCCCGAAGCCCACCCCGAAGAGGAGCAGGATGCCGACCGATCCGGCGACGCCGGGCAGACCGGCGTGGTCGAGGGTGATGGACCGCATCGCGTCCAGGGCCCAGTAGGCGGGCGAGATGTGGGCGACGGCCTGCGCCCACTGCGGCAGCGACGAGACGGGCGCGAGCGCCCCGCCCAGCCCAGCCATCACCATGCCCCCGAGGTTGCCGAGCACGAGCGCCATGTCCATGGTGGGGCAGAGCGCCACCAGCATCACCGCGTAGGCGACCAGCATGGCCGCGAAGACCGCGGCGACCACCGCCAGGGCCGCCACCGACCCGTCGGGCCGGAAGCCGAAGAGAAGCGCACCGACGGTGAGCAGCACGCCGAACTGGGCGAGCTGGGCGAGGTAGAGGGGCGCGACCTTCCCCACCACGATGTCCGCGGTGCTCGCAGGGCTGGCCCGCAGCCGGTCCCAGGTGCCCCAGGCGTGCTCGCGGAAGAATAGGGTGCCGACCAGCTGGGTGCTGAGGAAGGCGAACAGCACCGCCAGCCCGGGGATGACCTGGTCGCCGCCCCCTGCCGCTGCGTACCCGGCCAGCTGCAGCTGGGCCCTGGCGGCCGGGACCAGGAACGGCGCCAGGATCAGCGGCATGGCGATCGTGACGATCATCGGGGCCGGGTCGGAGAGCAGCAGCCGGCCGCTGATCCGGGAGACGGCGAGGCTACGCCGCGAGATCACTCTCGGCCTCCTCGGAGAAGGCCCGGCCGGTGATGGCCAGGTAGGCGGACTCGAGACTGGGTCGGGTCACGTCGACCCCGACGAGGTGGGTCACCTGCGGGCCGAGGGCGACCAGGGCAGCCGCCGCGGCCGCCCCGGGATCGGCGACCGGCTGGCCGGGTGCGAGACGGGACCCGTCCGCCGTCCACCCCACCAGCTCCGGTGCCGGCCCGGAGAAACGGAGCGCGACCGATGCCGTCCCCCAGCGCAGGATGACCTCGCGGCAGGAGCCGCGCACGGCGACCACCCCGCCATCGAGGACGGCGATCTCGGCGTCGAGCTGCTCGAGCTCGGTGAGGTAGTGGGTGGTGTAGAGAACCGCGGTGCCCGCGGCCGCCGTCGCCCTGACGATCTCCAGGATGCCGGCGCGCGAGGTGACGTCGGCGCCGACGGTCGGCTCGTCGAGGAGGAGCAGCCGGGGCCGGTGAAGGATGGCCATGGCGGTGTGCAGGCGGCGCTTCTGGCCGCCGCTCAGCTGGTCGCCGCGCAGCCCGAGCTGCTCGGTGAGGCCCAGCAGCTCGGCCACCTCGGCGGTGCGGGTGCGCGCCGCCCGGCTGCTCATGCCCGCCAGCCGCGCGAAGTCGTAGAGGTTCTCACGCGCGGTGAGGGTCGGGTAGATGCCGAGCTCCTGGGGGGCCAGCCCGAGGCTACCGGCCGCGCGCTTGGGGTGGGCCAGGGCATCGACGCCGCCGACTGCGACGCTGCCGCCGTCGCAGCGGCGCAGCCCCGTGATGATCGAGATCAGGGTGGTCTTGCCGGCGCCATTCGCCCCCACCAGGCCGAGGATCTGCCCGGCCGCCACGTCGAGGTCGACCCCGCGGAGCACCGGGTGCTCCCCGTAGGCCTTGGTCACCCCGTCGACCCGGAGCATCGGCTCCTTGTCTACGCTGTAGGAGCTCACTACGTCGTAGAGTACGACTACGCCGTAGACCTGTCAAGCAAGGCGGAGTCCTCCGCGGCCGGGGCGCGCTCGGGCCGGCAGCGGCTCAGCCGCGGGCGACGCCTCGCTCGAGGGCGGTCCGGACCAGCCCCGGGACCGTGGCGCGGATCACGGTGGCCAGGCCGTAGTAGCGGGGTGAGTAGCGCTCAGCCCGTCGGTGCACCGCACAGTCGACGACGGCCTCGGCAACGCCGCGATCGGTCCCCACGAACCAGCGCCCCAGCGGGTGCCGGAGGACGTCGTCGACCGGGAAGCCCTCGGTCGGCACGGGGCCGGGCATGACCAGCGCCACGTGGACCCGGTGGCTGCGCTCCTCGAGATGGAGCGCCTCCGTCCACAGGCACAGCGCGGCCTTGCTGGCCCCGTACGCCCCCGATCCGGCCCGGGTCACCCGCCCGGCGGTGCTCGCGACGTTGACCATGGCACTGGGGGCGGAGCGCCGGAGCAGCGGGAGCAGCGCCTCGGTCAGCCTCACCTGGGCGTTGAAGTTCAGATCCATCGTCCGGGCCACGTTGGCCCAGCCGGTCTCGGCGAAACGGCCGTCCCAGCCCGCCCCCGCGTTGTTGACCAGGACGTCGAGCCGGCCGTGCTCCCTCTCCACCGCGTCGGCGATGCACCGGGGAGCCTCCGGGTCGGTGATGTCGGCGGCCACCACGGTGGCCCCGCCGAGCTCCCGCGCCAGGGCGCGCAGACGCTCCTCCCGTCGGGCGACCAGCACCACCTCGGTTCGCGACATCTCGGCGAAGCGCCGAGCGGTGGCCGCCCCGATCCCGCTGCTGGCGCCGGTGACGAGAACGACGCGGGTCATCGTGAGGCCAGTCTACGCACCGGGGCGCGCTCATCCGGCGAGCGCGGTCGAAGCGGAGCGATGGATCGAGGTTGGGCAGGTGCGACTGCGGCGGACCCGTTCAGGGTGGGATCCGGACCATCATGGATGACGTCGGGCACCGGGTCGAAGTCCCCTGGTGCAGAGTGGCCCGGGTGGCTAGCGTGGAGGGCCAGAGCCCACCCCGCACGGCTTCGGACCGTTGCCTCGCAGGAGACGGAGCATGGAGATCGAAGAGCAGCCGGCGAAAGCCGGGGACGAGTCGGGACCCGGGGACCAGGCGTCCGGGGACCACCCTCCCGCCGGCGAGGCGTCCACGAGCGGCGGAGCGATCGACGGCGCTGAGCAGCAGCCATCGTCGGCCCTGGCCGCGCTCTCTGGCGACGGCACCGTGACCCTGGGGGTGGGCGAGATCCGGGCCCTGGCGGCGGAGCTGGCGACCCAGCTCTTCGAGCGCTGGGAGCTCGCCCTGCACGAGCAGTTCCAGGCCGAGCTGGGCATCCGGCTCGAGGCCGAGCTGGAGCACCGGGAGCACGAGGCACGCCAGCTCCGCGAGGAGGTTCGGGAGCGGCGCCAGAGGATCGACAACCCGTGGCCCACCCGCCACGGGGCCTGGGGCCACGCCACCTGGGAGATGGAGAACACGGTCCGCCGCCAGGCCGCCCTTCTCGCCCAGACCGAGAGGGAGACGAGGATGCTCCGCGAGCGCCTGCGGGAGCTGGGTCACCCGGCCGACGACCCGGCCCGCACCGTGGACGCCCAGCAGGACGAGCCGGCACCCGCCGAGCCTGACGAGCAGGCGGGCTGACCGGGCCCGGCTCAGCCGGCCCGTCTGGCGGCCTTCGGCCCCTTCGTCGCCGCGACCTCCCGTAGGCGGACCGCGATGAGCTGCTCCACCAGCGCCCTCGGCAGTGGCTGGTCGATCGGGAAGTGCAGCGTGCCCGGCGTCGTCGTGTAGCCGGCGGTCTCCCCGGGCAGCTGGGACAGCACCGAACCGCTGTGGGGCAGGTAGCTCAGGTGATGCGTGAAGGCGGCAAATCCCGCGATGACCTTCCCGTGCAACCGGAATGCCGGCATCCCGTACGCGATGCCCTGCTCGGCTTCGGGAAGACACTCGTGAATGGTCTGGCGCAGCGCGCTCAACGTGCCCCGCTTGGGCTCGTCGAGTCCGGCCAGGTAGGCGTCGATCTCGGCCTCCGACACGCTCACATTCTCGACGGCAACCGTGAGATGGGTCAAGCCAGCGGACGCGCAAGGGTTATCGCGCCACGGTGAAACGAGGCAAGCCTGGGCTGCGCCCCACCTGCCGGTCAGACCGCGGCGCACTCCCCCTCGCCGGCAGGACGAGCGCGGCCGCGTCTACCCGCGCGACGCGGGGCGCGTCAGAGCCTCGAGCAATGCGGGCAGGCCGGCAATCGAGTCGATGACCGTCGCGGCCAGCTGATCCCCCCCAACGCCCCGGGCGCCGAACTTGCCGGTGCGCACCAGAACGCACGGGGCACCGACCGTCCGGGCCCCGGCGGCGTCGTTCTCGGGATCGTCCCCCACCACGAGCACCTCCTCCGCGCTGCAGCCGAGGTCGACGAGGGCCATCTCGAAGAAGTCGACCGACGGCTTGCCGAAGGTGCGCGCGGTCAGGCCCGAGGCGTACTCGAGGAGGGCGACGAACGCGCCGGTGTCGAGCGACGGCCCGTCGGGCGCCTGCCACCAGCGGCCGCGCTGGAGCGCCAGCAGCCGGGCCCCGTCCATCAACCGCCGGAACGCCGCGTCGAGCGGGGCGAACCCGGCGAGCTCGCGGCAGTCCCCCACCAGCACGTAGTCTGCCCGCCCCTCCCCCGCGTCGTGAGCGGCGAAGCGAGCGGCCAGCTCGGCGCTCACGAGCAGGTGACAGCGCTCCCCGGGGCGCTGCTCCAGGAAGCGGAGCGCGGCCACCACGGGGGTGAAGACCGCCTGCGTCTCGACCTCGATGCCGGCGGCCGAGAGCTCGCGCGAGACGGTCTCGGGGGTGCGCGAGTCGATGTTGGTCAGGAGCCTCACCGGGATGCCACGCTCGCGCAGCCAGCGCAGCGTGGAGACCGCGCCGGGGATGGGACGGCCACGGGCCACCAGGGTCCCGTCGACATCGAGCAGCACCGCCCGGGGCGGCCTGCCTCCCCCGGAGACCTGCCCGCCGGGGGCCGGTTGGCTGTTCAGGCGACCGCCTCCCGGGCGCGCCAGAGGTACCAGCTGGCCACCGTCCGGTACGGCGCCCAGCGGGCCCCGCGCCGGGCCACCTCCTCCCGGCTGGGCATCGCCTGGGTCCCGAACGCCAGCTGGAAGCCGCGGCGGAGGCCGTAGTCGTCCGCGGGCAGGACGTCGGGGCGGCCGAGGGTGAAGATCAGGAACATCTCCGCCGTCCAGCGCCCGATCCCCCGCACCCGGACCAGCCTCTCGACGATCGCCTCGTCGTCCATCCCCCGCGAGTCCTCCAGGGTCGGCACCTCCCCGTCGACCGACCGGCGCGCGAGGTCGCGCATGGCGCGCTCCTTCGCCCCCGACAGACCGGCGGCGCGCAGCGCCTCGGTGGTGGTCCCCAGCACCTGCTCCGGGGTCGGGCAGCCGGGTGCCCCGGGGAAGAGCGCGCAGAAGCGCTGGAAGATGGTGGCCGCGGCCCGGGGCGCGAGCTGCTGGTAGACGATCGCCTCGGCGAGCGCCGCGAAGCTGCTGCTGTCGTCCTGGTGCGTGAGAGCGAAGGGCCCGACGCTGTCGATCAGCCTGCCCAGCTCGGCGTCGGACGAGCGCAGGTGGCTCAGCGCGCGGCCGGCGTCGATGTCCAGATCCACGGGGCGGCCTCCACCGTCGGGCGTGCGGGCAGCAGCTCGCCTGATTGTCCGCGATCGCGCCCGCGATCAGGCCGGCTGAGGCGCTCCGCTCGGCTGGGCGGGCCCGGGCTTGGTCGCGACCGGCGCCTTGGGGGCGCGGTTGTCGCGGAGCGCGAGCTTGCCCCTGGTGATCACCGCGGTGCGCGGCGCCCGGCGCGCCACCTTGGTGTCGTGGGTGACCAGGACGAGGGTCATGCCGCGCTGCTTCCAGAGCCTCTCCATCAGGCCGACGATCTCCAGGCTGGTCACCTCGTCGAGGTTGCCGGTCGGCTCGTCGGCCAGGATCACCTTCGGCTCCTTGACCAGGGCCCGGGCGATGGCCACCCGCTGCTGCTCGCCCCCCGACATCTCGGGGGGGAAGTGGGTGGCACGATCGGCGAGCCCGACCTCGGCCAGGGCCGCCAGCGAGCGGGAGCGCCGCTCCGCCGCCGGGATCTTGAGCGGCACCAGCGCAGCCTCCACGTTCTCCTCCGCGTTGAGCGTGGGCAGCAGGTTGTAGTTCTGGAAGATGAAGCCGAAGTTCTGGGCGCGCACGTCCACCAGCTGGGACTCGGGCATCGCGCCGAGGTCCTTGCCGTTGAAGATGATCTTTCCCGAGGTCGGCCGGTCCAGGGCACCGAGCATCTGGAGGAAGGTGGTCTTGCCGTGCCCGGTCAGCCCCTGGACGGTGATGAACTCCCCGTCCGGGATCTCGAGGTCCACGCCGCTCAGGGCCGCGACCTTGCCCCTCCCCTTGGGGTAGACGCGCGACAGCTTCTTGAGCTCATACATCGGGCGTCTCCAAGGGCAGGGCATCCCCCGCACCGGCTCGTTGTTCGGGCCTCCAGGCCATCAGCGGCGTCCTGTCCATCAGATCACTCCACACGGCGCAGCGCCTCCGCCGGCTGCAGGCGGGCGGCTCGCCACCCTCCGAGGACGCCGGCGATGATGCCGCCCACGATGGCCAGGCCGACCGCCACCAGCAAGACCTCGAGGCTGAGCGGCGCGGTCAGGTGAACGGGAACGCTGTGGGTGCTGGAGGTGAAGGTGCGGGCGAACCCGGGGTTGGCGCTGGCGAAGGCCCCGGGCGTCCGGTCTCCGAAGAATCCCCCGCCCCCGCCGAAGCCGCCACCCCCGCCCCCGGAGGTGAAGGCGGCGGAGGAGCCGCCCAGCCCGGTCGGCCCGACCGTTGCGGACAGGGGGGGCGCGAGCTTGGTCACGAGGAAGGCTCCGAGCACGCCGAGACCGACCCCCAGCGCCCCTCCGATCACCCCCTGCACCGCCGCCTCCCCCATGACCTGGCCGACGATCCGGCGGCTGCGCCAGCCGATCGCCTTGAGTGTCCCGAACTCGCGCACCCGCCGGGTCACCGAGGCGATGGTGAGCAGGACGGCCAGCACGAAGGCGGCCAGCAGGACGAGAGCCGACAGCCAGACCCCCAGGGTGTTGGCCAGGGTGGAGGCGGTGTTGAGCGAGCCCGAGACGTTGCTGGCGAGGTCCGAGGCGGTGGTCACCGTGGCCGACGGCATCAGCTTCTGGATCTCGGACTGGACCGCGGCGATGCTCGCGGCGTCGGTGGCGGTGACGTAGATGGTGTTGACGTCGCCGCTGTCATTGGCCAGCGTCTGGGCCTCGCTGAGGGGGATGTAGACGTCCGCCCCATCCGACTCGGTCACCGTGACGACCCCGACGACCGTGAAGGAGGTGCCGGCGATGGTCAGCGTCGAGTTGGCCTTGAGCGAGTTCTGCTTGGCGTAGCTGCTGCTGACCAGGGCGAGCAGCTGGTCGGCGGCGGTGCCCTGCTGCGCCTCGGAGAACCATTCGCTGACCGCCGAGGCGCCCGAGGTGATGTTGGCGCCGCTCAGCAGCCCCACCCCGGGCGTGGAGGGGTCGATGCCGTCCACGGAGAAGGTGGTGATGCCGAAGGCCCCCGGGGAGGGGGACGCAGACGGCGAGGCGGTCGGCGTCGGGGTGGGCGTGGGCGTCGGGGTGGCCGAGGGACTGCTGGACGCTCCGCCCCCGAAAAAGTTGCCGAAGCTGCCGGTGACGTGGACGGAGTTCAAGACCAGGGCGCCGGCGGCACCGGCGACCCCCTTGAGCTTGTCGATCGAGGTGACGTCGGAGTCGGAGATGGTGGTCAGCCCGGGACTCGAGCTCAGGCGATCCTGGGTGAAGGCCTGCCCGGCCTGGGCGCGGCTGGACGGGTTGGCGTTGAAGTTGAACGAGCCGCCGCTGCCGGCGGTGGGCGCCTTGGTCACGGTGAGGTCGGTGCCGACCCCATACAAAGAGGAGAGCACCTGGCCCTGGGCAGCGTTCACGCCGGAGGCGGCGGCCGTGACGGTGATGACCAGGCCGACCGCGAGGGCCAATCCGATGGCCACCACGCTCGCGGATCTGGCGCGGCGGCGTAGTTCTCGTCCCAGGTAGCGGAAGTACACGGATGCTCCTGATGTGCTGTCCGGGTGCGATCCCCAAGCGGCGGAAGTATAAGTGGTGCGTCTGGGACGACCCTGGGAACGATCTGGGGAAGCGCTGGGCGGCGCGTCCTCCGGCCGGTGGCGCGGTCCGGTTCCAGGGCAGGCGTGACCGTGCAGTCGCCCGTCCGAGGTGGGAATATGGTGGGCGGCACGCCGCGGACCTGGCTGCCCCGCCTCTCTCGGCCCCGGCCCACGCCCCGCGGTCATCACAGGAGGTGAAAGCCGTGGCTCAGCCAGCTTTTGTGACCCCGGAGGCGGTCGACGACCCCTGGCAGAACGCGCAGCGCCAGTTCGACGCGGCGGCGGATCTCCTAGCCCTCGAGCCGGGCGTGCGCAGCTTCCTCCGGGAGGCCCAGCGCCAGCTCATCGTCAACTTCCCGGTGAAGATGGACGACGGGTCGATCCAGATGTTCGAGGGCTACCGCGTCCAGCACAACCTCGCCCGCGGGCCCGCCAAGGGCGGGATCAGGTACCACCCCCAGGTGACCCTCAGCGAGGTCAAGGCGCTGGCGATGTGGATGACCTGGAAGTGCGCCGCCGCCGGCATCCCCTTCGGCGGGGCCAAGGGTGGGGTGGTGGTCGACCCCAAGCTGCTCAGCCGGGCCGAGCTGGAGCGGCTCACCCGCCGCTATGCCGCCGAGATCTCGGTGCTGATCGGACCGGAGCGGGACATCCCCGCCCCCGACGTCAACACCACCCCGCAGGTGATGGCCTGGATCATGGACACGATGTCCATGGCCGCCGGCTACTCGATCCCGGCGGCGGTGACCGGCAAGCCGCTCGCGGTGGGCGGCAGCCAGGGGCGCAACGAGGCCACCGGTCGCGGGGTCGCCGTGGTCGCGCTGCGGGCGTGCAGCCACCTCGGGCGCGACCCGCGGGAGTCGACGGTCGCGGTCCAGGGCTTCGGCAACGCCGGGAGCATCGCCGCCCGGCTGATGGAGGCTGACGGCTTCGCCATCCACGCCGTCTCCGACACCGGCGGCGCGATCTGGAGCGAGAAGCCGCTCTCGGTGGAGAGGGTCGTCGAGCACAAGCAGCGCACCGGGTCGGTGGCGGGCTTCCCGGGGACACGGGCCGTCAGCAACGCGGAGCTGCTCCAGTCCCCGGTCGACGTCCTGGTCCCGGCGGCGCTCGAGAACCAGGTCACGGCGGCGAACGCGGGGCGGATCCAGGCGTCCCTGATCCTGGAGGCGGCCAACGGCCCGGTCACCCCCGGGGCCGACGAGATCCTGGCCCAGCGCGGCATCACGGTGGTCCCGGACATCGTGGCCAATGCCGGCGGGGTCACCGTCTCCTACTTCGAATGGGTCCAGGACCTGCAGTCGTTCTTCTGGGAGGAGAAGGAGATCAACGACCGGCTGCAGCACATCATGACGGCATCCTTCGAGACCGCCTGGGAGGCCTCTCAGCGCCTCAACGTTCCTCTCCGGCTGGGGGCCTACACCGTCGCGGTGCAGCGGGTGGCCGAGGCCACCACCGCCCGCGGCATCTACCCGTGAGCCGGCTCCCGCGCGGGAAGCCCGCCATCAGCTGAGGGCTGGTCGCGGCTACGGGGCGGCGGTCGCCTTCGGGGTGACCGTCTGCCCCGTGCTGACCAGCTCGACCAGGACCTGACCCGGGGCGATGGGCGCCGGCTGCCCGTCGGCGAGGGTGAGCTGGGGAGGCCCGGTGGCGCCCTGGGTCCAATTGATGCTGTAGAGCTGGCCGCCCACCGCCAGCTGGCCGCTCCCGCTGGCGCTCGGCCCGATGACGAAGTCGAGGCCCTCGGTGTATCCGCCGCTCGGGTTCTCGTTGTCCGCGGCCACGCCGCTCACGGGGACCTGGAGGATGACGACGTTGGGCGACTCCCAGGGGGCCTTGGTGTTGTTGTCGTCGAGGACACCGGTCGCCGGGTACTCCGGGGTCGCCGGCTCGCTGCGCTCGTACTCCTGAGTGGCGGGCTCGTACGTGAAGATCGGCGTCTCCTCGGTCGAGATCGGCACCTCGAAGCTGCTCACCGCGGTGCCCCCGGTGGGAAGGCTGGTGACCGGCGTGCGCTGCCAGAGCTGGTAGCTCACGGTGCTGAGACCGATGCTCTGGACGAACGTGGCCAGATTCGATCCGTCGGTGTAGAGGTTGTGGGGGGAGCCGTACTCGGCGGCCGGGGGCGGCGACGAGGTCCGGAAGAGTGGCGGCTCGGGGTCGTCGTAGTGCTTGCCGCTCGCGTCGCTGAGCTGCTCCAGCACGTAGTTGCTCGCCCCCGAGTAGATGAGGACACCCCCGTAGATCTGCAGCAGCCGCAGGCTGACCAGGCGCGCGCTCCGCACCGGGCCCACCATGTCCGCCGCCGCGGGCCTAGTGAACCAGATGCCGGTGAAGCGGCTGATCCCGCCCTCGGTCTGGTACTCGTAGACGATGTCGGCGCTGCTCAGCCCCGACTGGGGCCGGGCCTGGTAGAGGTTCTCCATCTGGATGATCAGCGGCGCGCTGAGCGGCGCCGGGGTCGGGGTGGGGGTCGGAGCCGCGGTGGTGAATGGAGAGGAGACGGCGCTGGGCGTCGCCTTCGGCGAGCTGCTGGGGTGGGTGCCGCCGCCGCAGGCGGCGACCGCCAGCAGCGTGCCGGCGAGGAGAGCGGAGATTCGCGATCGGGAGTGGGGCATGGCAGGACCGTGTGATTCGAACAGATTGGAACCCTCGGTGCGACGGGGCTCAGGAACCGGTATTGTGCCCCAAGCGCCGGTTGCCCGGTACTCGCGGGCGCGATTCGGTGGCCGCGAAACCGGCCACCCGGGCCGTCGCCGCACCGCCGTGGTGGGCCGGCGCGGCCGGTCAGGCCCCGCTCGCGGTGGGATAGCCCTCCCGCTTCCAGTACTCGATCCCGCCGATCATCTCCTTCACCCGGAAGCCCAGCTCGGCGAGCCGCGCCGCCCCCTTGGCCCCCGCGTTGCAGCCCGGGCTCCAGCAGTAGACGACGTAGAGGGCATCCCGGGAGAGGTGGGCGGTGGACTCCTCGTCCAGCTCGCGGTAGGGAAGGCTGATGGCGCCGGCGACGTGCTCCTGAGCGTAGTCGGCGGCGGCGCGCGTGTCGGCCACCACCAGGCGGGCGACCCCGGCCTCCAGGTCGCGGTGGACGTCCGAGGGGTCGGTCTCGACGCTCAGCTTGGCGGCGTAGTGCCGGCGGGCCGCGTCGGGCGCGGCGGGCTCGACCTCGAGCACCAGGGAGGCCGGCGGCACGGCGGCGAGGAGGCGGGCGGCAGCCGTCTGGGTCATCGGTTCTCTCCTGCATTCGACCGGCGGGGGATGTCCCATCCTACGGGGAGCCACGCGGCGCGCGAGGGCTCCCAGCCCAGCCGCGCGCGAGGGTCTCCCGGCCCCGCACCCCAACCCGCCGGAGGGATGACCGAAGATTGGCCGCGGTCCCCCGACCCGGCATGGAGAAGAGGAGAAGTGGATGGCGCAGGCGGCGACGGACGAGGCGAGGTACCGGGCCAACCGCCAGGGTGAGATCGACTCCGCGATCGTCTACCGGGCGATGGCGAAGGCGGAGCGCGACGCCCGGCTGGCCTCCGTCTACCTCCGGCTGGCCGAGGTCGAGGAGCGCCACCTCAGCTTCTGGGAGGATCAATTGCGCGCCCTGGGCAGCGACCCGGGTCCGCGCCGTCCCTCGTGGCGCGCCCGCGCCATGCGCCTCCTGGCCCTCCGGTTCGGGGCGCAGCTCGTGCTGCCCACCGTCGCCACCCTGGAGCGGGCCGACCAGCTCGACTACGACGACCAGCCCGAGACCGAGGGCACGGGGATGCCGGAGGACGAGCGTTCGCACGCCCGCGTGCTCCGCTACATCGCCGGGGCCTCGCCCATGGGGGTGGCCGGGGAGACGCTCGGCAAGCTGGAGGGGCGTCACCGGGCCCCGGGTGGCAACGCCCTGCGGGCTGCGGTCCTCGGCGCCAACGACGGGCTGACCTCCAACCTCGCCCTGGTGATGGGGGTGGCCGGCTCCGGGCTCCCGGCCCGGGCCATCCTCATCGCCGGGATCACCGGGCTGCTGGCCGGGGCCTGCTCGATGGCGATCGGGGAGTGGGTGTCGGTGCAGAGCACCCGGGAGCTGTACCAGCGCCAGGTCAGGACCGAGGCGGCGGAGCTCCTCTCCGTCCCCGACGAGGAGCGTGAGGAGCTGGCCCTCATCTACGAGGCCAAGGGGCTGTCCGTCGAGGAGGCCGGCGAGGTCGCCGACCGCCTGATGGCCGAGCACGGGACGGCGCTCGACACCATGGTGCGCGAGGAGCTGGGGCTCGACCCCTCCCAGCTGGGCGGATCCCCCAACACCGCGGCAGGCGCGTCCTTTGGCCTCTTCGGGATCGGCGCCGTGCTCCCGCTCATCCCCTTCTTCTTCGCCAGCGGCGCGCCGGCCGTCGGGCTGGCCATCGCCCTCGCCGCCCTGGGGCTCTTCGTCATCGGCGCGCTGATCACCCTGCTCACCGGCCGCGGCGTGCTCTTCTCGGGGAGCCGTCAGCTGCTCTTCGGGATGCTGGCGGCGGGGGTCACCTTCGGATTGGGGCGGTTGATCGGCGCCGCGGTGGGCGCCTGAGACGGTCCCGGGACCGTGGGCCGCGGGCGCGCCGGGGCGGCCCCCCGATCAGGCCCCGGTCAGTCCCTCACATGGTCCCCGCTGGGGACCATGAGGGTGTCCTGCACCTCGAAGAGAGCCGCCATCCAGTCGGCGACGGGGATCGCGCGCTCGGGCGGCAGGACCAGTGAATGGGTGGCGCTGCTCAGGATGAAGCCGGTCGCCCGCCGGGCCAGCTCGACCGGGACCACCGGCTCGTGGGCCAGGTTGAGCAGCTCCAGCTCGTTGATCACCTGGTCGATCAGCCGGATCCGGTTGCGCCGCGCATGGCGAAGTCGAAGGTCCTCGTGCTCCAGCGCCCTCAGGCCGCCGACGGCGGACCTGGTCCGGTCAAACAGCGGCAGTCTCCCTTGCGGTGATCATGCTGGCGAGGTCGTCGGTTCCGCGGCCGTCGCCGCGGGCGTCCCCACGTTACGCCGATACCGATGCCGCGCGCTGCCCGAGCTCAGGAATGAGAGCAGGCCGGCCACTGCGAGGACTCACCGGCGGCGAACATGCCGGCGGCGATCTGCGCCTGCTGGGTCGGGTCCCAGATGTCGGTGCCCCCATGGGCGCGGAAGGTGGAGGGGAGGAACTGCAGGAGGCCGTCGTACGGACCTGCGGGGTTGTAGGCGTAAGGGTTGAGGTTGGACTCGCACTGTGCCGTCGAGATCAGCCAGGCCGGGGCGACGCCATCAGCCTGCGCGGCGGCGGTGATGATCGCCACCACCTCCGCCTGCGAGTAGGCCGGCCGCGCCGCGGCCGGCTGGACGGGGACCGGGGTCGGCGTTGTGAGCACGATCAGCGCGGGCAGAGGCGAGGGGATATCCGGGGTCGCCCCCGCCGTGGCGGTGGACGTCGGAGTCGGTGAGGGCGAGGACGACGCCGTCGAAGACGGCGGCGACGATGACACCGGGGATGCCGACGCCGGCGCGGAATGGCGGAGCACCGCGACGTTCCCGGCTGCGGACCGACCGCTCCCCACCGGTTGCAGCGCGGTGAGCGCGGCGAGGCCGATGAGGGCGAGGCCGATGCCCCACGCGCGAATGTGCCCGCGCAGGAAGAGACGACGCATGAGGACCAACCTCCGGCTGTCGGTGCCTCATGCCACACCCGGCTCGATCGCTCGGTCAAGGGCAGGCGACGACGCACCTGGGCTTCAGTTCCACCGAGTTTGGGCCGGTGGGCCGCGGACCGGCGAGAGAGCTGCTCTCACCGTGTGTGATCCGTGGACCTGAACGATCCGCGACCGGAGCACCCTAGCATGACGGCGTCGACGCGCGCAACCCACGTCACATGGTCGAATACGGAACGCCGGTGCGGACGATCTCGACGATCCGTCGCTATGCGATGGTTCGTGTCGATCTTGTCACGCAGTATCGGCTGGCACGATCACATGCATGGCCCGGCTTGTGAAACAAGGAGTTTCTCGGACCTTCACGCAATCAACCAGCCAGGAGTGATCGCGATCGGTGACGACCTCGTTGTGACGGAGATTCGGCTCCTCGACCACTAGACGAGGGACTCGGCGAAGCCCAGCGAGCGGCGGATCAGGACCTCCAGCTCGCCCTCGGCGGCGTCCCGGTCGCCGCACCCCTCGTGCAGGGCGCGGGCGAGCCGCATGATCGCGGTCGCGGCCGGCGACGCCGGGTCGGGTACGGGGAACCGCTCGACGTATTGAGTCATGAAGCGGCGCCTCCCCGCGTAGAGCTGGTTGCCGCACTGCGCGTCGTAGAAGGCCCGCGCCAGCTCCGAGTTGCCGATCGCGGCGATGAGCAGGGCCTCCTCGAGCGACGCGGTCGCCGCCCAGTAGCAGTCGCCGTTGACCAGGTGTCCGTCCGTGTCCACGAAGAAGCGGGGGGTCTCGGCGATGTCCGGGAACACCACCTTGGGGAGCTTCCAGAGGTGCGCCCTCTGCGGGACCCAGATCTCGAACCACTGGCGCCCGGCGGCGGCCACATAGGGGCGCCCGGCAAGCCGTTCACGGTGAGTGGCGAGGTAGGCGGCGGCGCGGGGATGGCGACGCAGGTCCACGGCCACCGTCCGCCCGTCGCGGTCCTGGTGCGGGTAGAGAACCGTCGTGCGCGGTGGCGCGGCGCGCCATCGCGCGGCGACGTGATGGGTCAGCAGGCCGTGCAGGAGCTGCGGCTCGGGGCGCAGCGCGAGGGGCAGCGACTCCCAGTCATCGCGGATGAAGACGGAGTCGGCGGTCGTCTTGATGCCGACCCGGATCCTGGCGAGGGAGCCGATCGTGAGGGGGCTCGACGCCCGGAGGCGGGCGCGCAGCTCGGTGCTCCGCTCGTCCTCCAGCGTCCACGGCTGGTCGGGTGTGGTGACGTCTGCCAACACCCCGCGCCGGACATGGAGGGCGCTCCCCTCCACCTGGGCGTCGCCGTGGCGCAACGAGGCGAGCAGCAGGGGCACCGAGTCGAACACGGGAGCGCCATCCGTGCGCGATCGGCCCGCGCGGTGGGCGGAGCGGTAGACGGAGACGAACCTCGGCGTCCGCGATGTGCCGTGCCGGGTGGCGATGACCACGGCGGGCAGCACGGACGCGCGGAAGAGGCGCGTGTCGCCGAGGTCGTACAGCGCCGCGACGCTGAACTCGGTCTGGAGCAGGCGGCGGAGGGAGGCACCGCCACGGGTGGTGAGAAAGCGGTTGGAGCAGAGCAGGGCCATCACCCCGCCCGGCCTCAGCGCCTCCGCCATGGCGAAGGCGAAGGCCATGTAGAGGTCCACCCGGCCGCGGATGCCGTAGCGGCGGACGATGTCCGCGACCACCGCCCCGCCGAGCGTCTGGGTCCGGACGTAGGGCGGGTTGGCGATGGCCAGGTCCACCGTCCCGGGGCCGACGCCCCGGTGAGCGCCCCGCCGGGGAGCCCGCTCCGCGGGGGTGGTGGCGGCGCCGGGTTGCGAGGCCGTGACGGCGCCGGCCAGGAAGTCGGCGTGCTCGATGCGGACGGCGGCGTGGTCGAGCGTCCGGAGCCGCGCTCGGCACTGCTCCACGGCCCGGGCGTCGGTGTCGAGGCCGATCAGCCGGGCGCGCCGCCGTGCCTCCGGCGGAAGGCAGGACCACGCCGCCTCCAGCAGCTCCCCCCCGCCGCAGGCCGGGTCGAGGATCACGGACGGCGGCTCCCCGAGCTCGCGGAGCCCTTCGCCGGCCAGGAACCGCGCCAGCTCAGGAGGCGTGTAGTGGATGCCGGTCGCCTTGCGCCTGTCCGCCCGATGGCGCGCGGTCCGCGACGGATCCTCAGGGCATCCCGCCCCGAGCGCGGACCCTCCCCTCCCCCTGTGCGCCGGCGCCGCAGCGGGGAGCGGGGTCGTGACCAGTGTGCTCATCGTCCGCCGGCCATGCTATCGAACACAAGTTTGAGCCGGCAAGGTCGGCGGCCACGCGCGCCGGTGGCGTGGCATCCTCCCCCTGCGGAACAGCAGGGAGAAGAGGTGGACGCCGCGACCGGGGATCGCGCCAGCGGACCGAGAGGGACCAAGAGGGCAACGATCGCGCTGCTCAGCGCGGCGCTGGTCCTCCTCACCGCCTGCTCGACGCCGTCAACCCCCCCATCGAGGGCGCCCTCGGCCTCGCCGGCACCCACGGCTGCCGCCGCCAGCGGCTCCCCCACCTCCACGTCGACCCCCACGCCCACCGCCACAGCGGCGGCGGGGGGCTACGACACGCTGGTGGTCGAGCCCGACCAGGGGATGGGCGCCTTCTACCAGGCCATCGGCGGTGCCCAGCGCTCCCTCGACCTGGTGATGTACGAGCTCGAGGACAGCACCGCCGTGAACGATCTCATCCAGGCCGAGAAGCGGGGGGTCGCGGTCCGGGTCATCCTCGACCAGGCTTACGCCAAGAGCCAGAACCAGGCCGCCTATGCGGCGCTGCTCGCCGGCGGCGTCGCCGTCCACTGGTCCTCGACCCAGGTCGACATCACCCACCAGAAGACCCTCACCGTCGACTCGGGCGAGGCGCTGATCATGACCGGGAATCTGACCGCGCAGTACTACTCGTCGACCCGCGACTTCATGGTCGCGGACAAGGATCCGCGCGACGTGGCGGCCATCGACGCGGTGTTCGACGCCGACTTCTCGAAGACGGGGGTCCAGCCCTCGTCCGGGGACGACCTGGTCTGGAGCCCGGGCTCGGAACCGGCGCTGGCGGCGCTGATCCAGGGGGCGAGGAAGGAGCTGCTCGTCGAGAACGAGGAGATGTCCGACCAGGACATCGTGGCGGCGCTCGAGGCGGCGGCGCAGCGGGGGGTGGACGTCGAGGTCTGCATGACCGACTCGTCATCCTGGAGCAGCGAGTTCACCGCCCTCACCCACGCCGGGGTCAAGGTCTTCACCTATGCGGCGAACGCCTCCCTGTACATCCACGCCAAGGTCATCGTCGCCGACCCGGGAACGGCCGCGGTCAGGGCCTTCGTCGGGTCGGAGAACTTCTCGTCGACGTCACTGGACCGGAACCGCGAGCTCGGCATCGTGCTGAGTGGGTCGGCCATCGACGCCCAGCTGGCGTCGGTCCTGGACGGCGACATCGGCGGTGCCACCGCCTGGTCGGGGTCCTGACGGGCGGACACAGTGCCCGCCCGTCTCAGGGCCACGAGCCGGAGCCGGCCTGAGCGGGCGGCGCTCGGGCTGCCGGTGCTCGGGCTGCCGGTGCTCAGATCGGTGCCGCTCAGGCGGTCGGCGCCGGCGGCGAGATGGGCTGCGCCGCGTGAGCCTGGCGGTGCCACTCGTCCCAGAAGCCCTGGACGCACGCGGCGCGATGCCCGCCCGCGCCGGACGCGGCTCCGGGTCCGAAGCGGCCGGCCCACCCGTGCCGGCGCCCGGGCCCGGCGAGACCGAGCGCGCGCGGCACGATCAGCCCGCCGATGAAGGTGATGACGATGTAGGCGGCGTTCTGGGTGGTGAGGCCGACGGCGATCGCACCGCCGATGGCGGCAAGGCCCCAGAAGGTGCGCAGCGGACGGTCCATGAGGGTTCTCCGGCGGATTCAAGGGGTGGACGCAACGGCCGCGGCGAGGCGTTGCGATGGTGTCATCCAGCCGAGTGTTTGTCGAGGGCGTTCGTTGAGCTCCTGAGCAACCGCGTCCAACTCACGCTGGGCGAAGGTGGAGAGATCCGTCCCTTTGGGGAAGTACTGACGCAACAGGCCGTTCGTGTTCTCATTGGTGCCCCGCTGCCAGGGGCTGTTGGGATCGCAGAAGTAGACCTGGACCCCGGTGTCAACCGTG
>JBEKXW010000027.1:0-24905 GCA_049511615.1 Candidatus Dormibacteria bacterium
ATAGATGTGTGGTCTGATCTTCCGACCGCACCCCGTGGTCACCGCGGCCACCGACTACCCCCCACGTCCCCGAACTTCTCCCAAGCGCCCGCGACCCCCTTGACAGCGACGACCCCTTCATAGATGTGATTCCCGGACACTGGGCCAGCCCGGTGTCTTCTCATCCGCTCCTGGCCTGAGGGTAGCTTGCCCATCCGCAGCGGGTCAGCGGTGGGTCGTGCCCTATCCGCGTCTTGGACGGAACCTCACCGAACCCACGACGCCGAGTGGTGAGAAGTGGAGGCACGACTGTGCCGTCAGTCGACCGCGGCCACGTCGCTTCGAGTCGGCTGCGCGCGCATCTCCATGGTCTGCTGACGTGTGCGGCGGCTGGGGAGGAGGAGCGCTGGCGCGAGCGCCAGGACCGTGAAGCCGATCGCCCACCAGAAGGAGGTGTCGAAGGCGGCGACACGAAACGCCGCGGTCAGGACGGAGTGGCTCGCAAGTTGGCTGGCGAGGATGACCGCCAGGACCGCCGCGCCGAATGACCCGCCGACCTGCTGGACGATCCTCATCATCGTGCTGGCATCCGGGACCTCTTGGTGTGGGACTCCCTGAAAGGCACCGGCCATGACCGCGATCGTCACGGCCCCCAGGCCGGCCCCCCGGACGATCAGGGATGCCGACAGCAGCCAATCCGAGGGTGCAGGGCCGGCCAGCGCGAAAGCCAGAGTGCCGGCCACCGTCAGCGCGAGGCCGGGGATGACCACGAGGCGGGGACCCACGCGGTCGGTGAGCTTCCCCGCGAGGGTGCGGGGGAGCAGCGAGCCGATGCCCTGCGGGGCGAGCAGGAGCCCCGTGATCAGCGCGCTCTTGCCCTGGACATCCTGGTAGTAGAGGCCGAGCAGGAGGAGCGGGCCATAGAGCGAGAGACCAGCCAGGAGGAACACGCCGGCCGCGGCCGCGAAGGAGGGGATGCGCAGCACCCGGATGTTGACCAGCGGTCCGTCATGCCTCCGTGCCGCGTGGACACCGAACGCCGCCAGGAAGACCACCCCGAGAGCGATCGGCACGACGACGGCCGCGTTCGCGAAACCGGCCGGGCCCGACACCTGAGCCAGCCCGTAGAAGACCAGTGCCAGCCCGGGGGAGAGGGTGAGCCATCCCACGATGTCGAAGGGGCGGCGCTCCCCTGTGGGAACGATCGTCCGCATCGCGCGCCATGCCAGGACGATCGCGGCCAGGCAGATGGGGACGTTGACGTAGAAGATCCAGCGCCAGCTCAGGTCGGTGACGATGAGCCCGCCCACCACCGGGCCGAGGGCGGGCACCACCACCACCGGAAGGCTGGCGATCGCCATCATCCGCCCCAGCCGTCCGGGACCGGCGGCCTGCACCAGGATGGTGATGAGGAGCGGCGTCATGATCCCGGCGGCGGCACCCTGGACCACCCGGAAGACGATCAGGCTGGTCATGCTCCACGCGAGCCCCGACAGGGCTGAGCCGACAACGAAGAGCACCAGGGAGGCGATCCAGAGGCGCTTCGCCCCCAGGCGCTGGGTCGCCCAGCCGGTGACCGGCATGGCGATCGCCATGGCCAGGAGGTAGCCGGTGATGGTCCACTGGGTGATGGCGACCGACGCGTGCAGGTCGCGACCCACGGTGGCCAGGGCCACGTTGACGATGGTCGTGTCGAGGACGGGCGCTATCCCCCCCAGCACGAGGATCCAGATCAGCCGGCGGAGGGCGGGGTCGAGGCGGTCGTCCGAGGGGGTGCTGGTGGCCACGACATCCTCTGTAATTAGATACGCTCAGTTCCTTCCCCAGAGTGTAGCATACTAGGAGACGGTGCGTATCCAAGTGTCAAACTCCGCTCCCCCGGCGCTCACTCCCAGTGGGCGGTCGTCCGCTCCACCACATGCCGAGGGTGAGCGGCGCTCCCGGCGCCGTGGGGCGACGCTGGAGGACGCTCTCCTCCGGGCGGCGTGGGAGGAGCTGTCAGCCGTCGGCTACGCGAACCTCACCATGGAGGGGGTGGCGGTTCGCGCGGGGACCAGCAAGGCCGTCCTCTACAGGAGATGGCCCAATCGGGCAGAGCTTGCCGTGGCGGCGTATCGAGACCATGTCCGGGCGATGCATCCAGACCACATGGGCTCGGTGGCCGACCAGATCCCCGACACGGGGGATCTGCGCGAGGACGTGATGGCCGTGCTCCGCCACCTGCGGCGCAGCTCCGAGGAGATGAGCCCTGACATGCTCCATGGGTTGCTGGCGGAGCTGCGCACCATGCCGCCGGACCTCATGGAGGTGCTCCCCGGCGTGATGATGACCATCCTGCGCCGGGCTGCCGAGCGCGGTGAGGTCGACATCGAGAGGGTGACCCCGCGGATCGCGGCGCTGCCGGGTGACCTTCAGCGCCACCAGTTCCTGGTCACCGGCCGGCCCATGTCCGACGACTTCCTGGGCGAGATCGTCGATGAGATCTTTCTGCCCCTCGTGACCCCATCCCCGCTCCGATCACAGACAACAGCCGGCGGGTAGCGCGCTTTGCGAGCACTACCCCCTGCAGGACTCGAACCTGCGACCTGCGCGCTTAGAAGGCGGCTGCTCTATCCATCTGAGCTAAGGGGGCGCCGGGCTCCAGTGTAGATCGGGGTCCGCCACCCGGCCGGTGGGGCCGCCCGCCCGGCGCCCGTATAATCACCGGGCGCGCCGCCGCCGGCGCGATCCCTGTGCGGTGGCCATAGCTCAGCTGGTTAGAGTGCCTGACTGTGGATCAGGAGGTCGAGGGTTCGAATCCCTCTGGCCACCCGCCTCCGATCCGGCCCACTGGCCGCGCGCCTGGAGCACCTCGCGCAGCAGGCTGGGCCGGTCGGTCATGATCCCGTCCACCCCGAGGTCGAGCAGCCGCTCCATGGTGGCGCGGTCGTCGATGGTCCAGACGTGGACCTGCAGCCCGCCCCGGTGGGCGGCGCGGACGAAGGCGCGGTCGACGACCCGCACCCCCCACTGCGAGGTGGGCACCTGGACGCAGTCGGCGCCGAAGGCCGGCATCCGCCCGGCGAGCGAGGTGAACCGGGCGGCGGTGATGGAGCGCCTCCCCATCGAGGTGCACACCCGGCCGCCGCTCAGGCGGCGGAAGCGGCGCAGCCGCCGGTCCGAGAAGGAGCCGATGCAGATCCGGTCGGCGGCCCCCACCCGCTCGATCAGAGCGGCCAGCGGGGCGACGACCTCCGGTTGCTTGGCGTCGATGTTGAACCTGGTGTCGGGCAAGGCGAGCAGGACCTCCTCCAGGGTGGGGACGGTGACCCCGGTGCCCCGGAAGGGGTGGCTGCGACCCCCGTCCGTGCTGAAGCGGTACCCGGCATCGGCGCGCCGGACCTGCGCCAGGGTGTGGTCGGAGACGGGGCCGTGGAGGTCGGTCACCCGGTCGAGGGTCTCGTCGTGGAAGGCGAGCAGGACGCCGTCGCGGGTCAGCTGGGTGTCGGTCTCGAGGTGCAGGTAGCCGAGCTGGACGGCGGCCGCGAAGGAGGCCATGGTGTTCTCGGGACGCTCCTTGGAGCCGCCCCGGTGGGCGAAGGCGAGCGGGCCGGGTGTGGTCAGGTAGGGCCGGTGGGCGGCGATCATGGCGCGAACGGTACGACAGGCCCCTGAGGGCCGGGACGAGCGGCCCATGTGCCAGGGGCCTGTGAACGGGTAACGTGGGCCCATAGTGCATCCGACCGCTCAACGGCGTCTGCGCGCGCCCGGCTCGGGCGTCCGGTCCGCGCGGGCCGGCACCTCCCCGGTGGGCCCCGGTGACTGACCCGCGGGGATTCCTCACCCGGGGACGCCAGGCTCCGGGCCGCCGCCCGGTGGAGGAGAGGGTGCGCGACTGGCGCGAGGTGTACGAGCCCGCTTCCCGGGAGGCGACCGCCGAGCAGGCGGCGCGCTGCATGAGCTGCGGGACCCCCTTCTGCCACAGCGGCTGCCCGATGGGCAACCTCATCCCCGAGTGGAACGACCTGGTCCACCGCGAGCGCTGGCAGGAGGCCGCCGATCGCCTGCACGCCACCAACAACTTCCCGGAGGTGACCGGCCGGGTCTGCCCGGCCCTCTGCGAGGCGTCGTGCGTGCTCTCCATCAACGACGAGCCCGTGACGATCGCCCCCATCGAGAAGGTGGTGGCCGAGATCGCCTGGACCGAGGGATGGGTGGTACCCCGTCCGCCCGCGATGTGGACCGGCAAGCGGGTGGCCGTGGTGGGCTCCGGCCCGGCGGGACTCGCCGCCGCCCAGCAGCTCGCCCGCGCCGGTCACCACGTGGTCGTGTACGAGCGGGCCGACCGCCTCGGCGGCCTCCTCCGCTACGGCATCCCCGAGTTCAAGCTCGAGAAGTGGGTGCTGGAGCGCCGCCTCGACCAGATGCGCGCCGAGGGGATCTCCTTCGAGACCGGGGTGGAGGTCGGCCGGGACCTCCCCGCCGACGAGCTGCTCGCCGGCGCGGACGCCCTGCTGCTGGCGGGCGGGGCGACACTCGCCCGCGACCTGCCCATCCCCGGCCGGGAGCTCCGCGGTGTCCACCAGGCCATGGAGTACCTGACCCTGGCCAACCGAGTGCAGGAGGGAGACGTGGACCGGCCCTCGATCAGCGCCCGGGGCCGGCGCGTGGTGATCATCGGCGGCGGTGACACTGGGGCGGACTGCCTCGGTACCGCGCTGCGCCAGGGCGCGACCAGCGTCCACCAGCTCGAGATCCTGCCGCGGCCTCCGGAGCCGCGCGACCCCAGCACGCCCTGGCCGGTGTGGCCGCTGCAGCTGCGCACCTCCGCGGCTCACGAGGAGGGCGGGGAGCGCCACTGGTCGGTCTCCACCCAGCGCTTCCTCGACAACGGGCACGGACGGGTTGTGGGCCTCGTGATGGCGGAGGTCACCACGACCCTGGACGCCGGGCGGCCCGTCTTCACCGTGGTGCCCGGGACCGAGACCGAGCTCCCCTGTGACCTCGTCCTGCTCGCGCTGGGCTTCGCCGGGGCGGAGCGCTCCCCCATGCTCACCCAGCTCGGCATCGACCTCGACGCCCGGGGCAACGTCCCCCGCGACGAGCGCTGGGCCACCGGCCGCGATGGGGTCTTCGTCTGCGGCGACATGAGCCGCGGCCAGAGCCTGGTCGCCTGGGCCATCGCCGAGGGGCGCAGCGCCGCCGCCGCGGTGGACCGCTGGCTGATGGGGGAGACGGTGCTCCGCGCGCCGGTCACGGCGGTTCAGGGCCGCTGACTACGGCCCCCGGCGCTGCGGACTACGGCCCGCCTGGGGCCGCGGCGGGCTTCACGTCAACGGTGAGCCCGAGCGTCGAGCTCGAGGGCTTCCCGTCCACCACGACCCCCACCCCCCGCGCGGAGCCGTCCCATCCCCCACCCGCCGGAGGGGCGGCGGGGACGGTAAAGACGATCTTGGTGTCCTTCCACGCGGAGAGGTTGGCCAGGGGCAGGACGCCACCGTCGATGGTGAGAGAGGAATCCGTGCTGCCCAACCCGAAGTTGGCTCCGTACAGTGTCACCGGCGCGCCGATGGAGGCGATCGTCGGGACCAGGCAGCTCAGCGTGACCGGATTCCCGACGGCGTCGGCCACCTTCTTGCCGAGATAGCCGCCCTGCGAGAGGCCGGTCAGCACCATGAGCGTCCCGTCGATGTCGGGCAGGCCGCTGTTGGTGTGCAGGTTCAGGATCGACGCGATCGTGGTGGAAACCGTGTACAGATAGATGCCCACCGCGATGACGGTCCAGGTGAGCATCTGGACCTTGCTGAGGTCGGTGATCCCCTGGTCGTCGGTGAGCAGGTTGCCGCTCATGCTCGTGTTCTGGCTGTTGGCGGCGGTGGGCGGCGGCTCCTTGTTGCCCTGGTTGGCGACGGCGGAGGTCACGCCCTTGGCGATCGCCATGGTCCCGGTGGAGAACCCGAGGGCTGTCAGCACGTTGGTGGGCACGGTGGGGGCCACGCCGAGACCGGCGTAGGCCCGCGCCGCGAACACGGCGACGTAACTGCCCACGATGACAGCCGACCATGCGAACCACTGCGCCTTGGAGCTGCTCAGCCTGCCATCGGCACCCTCGATGAGGAGGAGAGGCTTCCAATGACGGGTGGCGGGTGGCTTGCCGGTGGCGGTCACCTGGCTCGTGCGGGGGACGACCATCACAACCAGGGCCAGCCCGAGGAAGAGGACCGCACCCCCTAATCCGGCCAGCAGCGCTGCCACTCCGCCAGACATCGGTGTCACCTCAGAGGACGCCGGCTGGGCGTCGTCCGCTCAGCGGTGCGGGATGGTAGCACGGGCTCACAGCAGCCGTGGGCACGTCTGAGCGGTTGGCCCTGGTTGGACGCCCGCACCCCACGATGCGAGCTCGGCCGTCAGCGTGCGGCGGCCAGGAACCGGTCGCAGGCCGCCGCCGCCTGGCGTCCCTCGGCGATGGCCCAGACGATCAGCGAGGCTCCCCGGGTGGCGTCACCGCTCGCGTAGACGCCGGGCGCGGCGCGGAAGTCCGCATCGACGGCCACCGCCCCCGACTCGCCGAGCCGCGCCCCGAGACCCTCGACCAGGGACGGGCAGGCCACTCCGTCGAAGCCGATGGCGAGCAGCACCAGGTCGGCGAGCATCAGCTTCTCGGTCCCCGGCTGGGCCACGAAGTCCCGGCTCGCCCCCTCGCGCCGGACCTCGCAGTCCACGGTCTCGATCGCCTCGACGCGCTCGAATCCGCGGAAGCCCGTCACCATCACCCCGAAGTGCCGCTGCCCCCCCTCCTCGTGGGCCGGGTAGGTCTGGAGCACCAGTGGCCACTCGGGCCAGGGGTTGCCCGCCGGGCGCGTCCGCGGCGGCTCCGGGTGGATGGAGAGGACCTCCACCGAGGCGCAGCCCTCGCGGTGGGCGTTGCCCAGGCAGTCCGCGGCGGTGTCCCCGCCGCCGATGATCACGACCCGGCGGCCGGCCGCCGAGATCGCGCGCTCCGGCGGGACCGTCTCCCCGGCCACCCGCCGGTTCTGCTGGACCAGGTAGTCCATGGCCATGTGCACGCCGCGCAGCTCGCGCCCGGGGAGGTGGACGTCGCGCGCGCGCTCGGCGCCGACGCAGAGCATCACCGCGTCGAAGCGACGCCGCAGCTCCTCCGGACCGAGGTCGCGCCCCACGTCGTGGTTGCACTCGAAGACGATGCCCTCGGCCTCGAGCAGGGCGAGGCGCCGGTCGAGGCGGCGCTTCTCCATCTTGAAGTCGGGGATGCCGTAGCGGAGCAGCCCGCCCACCCGGTCCGCCCTCTCGTAGACGGTGACCCGGTGGCCGGCCCGGTTCAGCTGCTGGGCGGCGGCCAGCCCGGCCGGCCCGGAGCCGACCACGGCCACCCGTTTGCCGGTGCGGAAGCCCGGGGGCTGGGGCCGCACCAGGCCGTCGTCGAAGGCGCGGTCGATGATCGCCAGCTCGATGTCCTTGATGGTCACCGGGTCGCTGTTGATGGCCAGCACGCAGGCGGGCTCGCAGGGGGCGGGGCAGAGCGTCCCGGTGAACTCGGGGAAGTTGTTGGTGAGCTGGAGACGGGCGAGCGCCCGGGCCCAGTCCTGGTCATGGATCAGCTCGTTCCATTCCGGGATCAGGTTGCCCAGGGGGCAGCCCTGGTGGCAGAAGGGGACCGCGCAGTCCATGCAGCGCGCCGCCTGGGTCCGCAGCGTCGTGAGCGGGTGGGGGACGTATACCTCGCGGTAGTCGCCCACCCGCACCTCCACCGGTCGCTTGTGGCGCGGCTCGCGCGGGTGCTCCAGGAAGCCGGTCCGGGTCATGGGTGTGCGGTCTCTCCCGGCAGCGCCCGGGAAACGTGGACGCCCCGGATCACGCGGGGACGTCCAGGCGTGCTT
This sequence comes from Candidatus Dormibacteria bacterium, assembly GCA_049511615.1. Lineage (GTDB taxonomy): Bacteria > Chloroflexota > Dormibacteria > Aeolococcales > Aeolococcaceae > Changshengia. The sequence goes on from JBEKXW010000027.1 coordinate 7,857, forward strand.
TGAGGCTGAGGACCCGGCGCAGCTCGTTGGGCATGACCTTGACGAAGCTGGCGAGCGTCGCCGTCCACTCGTCCAGCATGCGGGCGGCCAGCAGGCTGCCGGTATACGCGTGATGGCGCTGGATCAGCTCATGGATCAATTCGGCGTCATCCCCATCGAGCTCCTCCAGCCCCACCATGGTCAGGTTGCAGCGCTCGTGGAGCCGGCCGTCGAGGTCGACGGCGTAGGCGATGCCCCCGCTCATGCCGGCCGCGAGGTTGCGCCCGGTGCGGCCGAGGATGACCACCCGGCCGCCCGTCATGTACTCGCAGGCGTGGTCGCCGACCCCCTCGACGACCGCCACCGCGCCGCTGTTGCGCACCGCGAAGCGCTCCCCGGCCATGCCGTTGACGAACATCTCGCCCGCGGTGGCCCCGTAGAGGGCGACGTTGCCGGCGACCACGTTCTCCTCGGCGGCGCGCGCGGCTCCCGGCGGCGTGGAGATCACCAGCCGGCCCCCGGACAGCCCCTTGCCGACATAGTCGTTGGCCTCGCCGCGCAGGCTCAGGGTGATCCCGGGCGCCAGCCAGGCCCCGAACGAGCCGCCGGCCGAGCCGTGCAGATCGATCCGGATGGTGTCGTCGGGGAGGCCCTGCTCGCCGTAGCGCCGGGCGACCGCGCCGCTCAGCATCCCCCCCACGGTGCGGTCCACGTTGCGCACCCGGAGCTTGAGCCGCACCGGGTCGCCACGCTCCAGGGCCGGGGTGGCCAGCTCGATGAGCCGCTGGTCGAGGACATCCTCGAGATGGTGCTGCTGGGCTCGGGTGTGCCGGGTCTCCTCAGCGGGGGCCTCGGGGCGGCGGAGCAGCGCCGAGAGGTCGAGGCGGCTGGCCTTCCAGTGGTCGACGCTTCGCGGGTGGAGCAGGTCGCTGCGCCCCACCATCTCCTCGAAGCGGCGGAACCCGAGCGCCGCCATCCGCTCGCGGACGTCCTCGGCCACGTAGAGCATGAAGCCGATGACGTGCTCCGGGGTGCCGGCGAACCGCCGGCGCAGCTCCGGGTCCTGGGTGGCGATGCCGACCGGGCACGTGTTCAGATGGCAGACCCGCATCATCACGCAGCCCGAGGCGATCAGCGGCGCGGTGCTGAAGCCGAACTCGTCGGCGCCGAGCAGGGCGGCGACCACGACGTCCCGTCCGGTCTTCATCTGGCCGTCCACCTGGAGCACCACCCGGCTGCGCAGCCCCTGGTCGACCATGACCTGCTGGGTCTCGGCCAGGCCCAGCTCCCAGGGGACGCCGGCGTGCTTCACCGAGGAGAGCGGCGAGGCGCCGGTACCGCCCTCGTAGCCGGCGATCACGATGTGGTCGGCCCGGGCCTTGGCGACCCCCGCGGCGACCGTGCCCACCCCGACCTCGGAGACCAGCTTGACGCTGATCCGGGCCCGCGGGTTGGCCATCTTGAGGTCGTGGATGAGCTGGGCCAGGTCCTCGATGGAGTAGATGTCGTGGTGGGGCGGCGGCGAGATCAGGCCCACACCCGGGGTGGCGAAGCGGAGCCGGGCGATGACCTCGTCGACCTTGCCGCCGGGAAGCTGGCCACCCTCGCCGGGCTTGGCCCCCTGGGCGATCTTGATCTGGAGCTCGTCGGCGTTGACCAGGTAGTTGGCGGTGACCCCGAAGCGGCCCGAGGCCACCTGCTTGATCGCGCTCCGCCGGTCGTCGCCGTTGGCGTCGGGGACGTAGCGGGCCGGGTCCTCGCCGCCCTCTCCGGTGTTGGACTTGGCGCCCAGCCGGTTCATGGCGATGGCCAGGGTCTCGTGCATCTCCTTGGAGATGGCGCCGAAGGACATCGCCCCGGTGCAGAAGCGGCGGACGATCTCGGTGGCGGGCTCGACCTCGTCAAGGGGGACCGGGTCCCCGCCGGATTGGATCTCGAGGAGACCGCGCAGCGTCTTGAGGGTCCGCGACTCGTCGTCGACCTCCTCGGCATAGGCGCGGTAGGTCTCGCTGCCGCCGCCGCGCACCGCGTGCTGGAGGAGGCTGATGGTGGTGGGATTCCAGGCGTGAGCCTCCCCGTCGCGGCGCCACTGGTACTCGCCGCCGCCGGGCAGGCCGGGGGCGTCCACGCTGCGCTCCGGGAACGCCGTCCGGTGGCGCATCAGGGTCTCCTCGGCCACGATGTCGAGGTCCACCCCGCCGATCCGCGATGCGGTGCCGGGGAAGTAGCGGCTGACCAGCTCGGGGGCCAATCCCACCGCCTCGAAGATCTGGGCGCCCGCGTAGGACTCGATGGTGGAGATGCCCATCTTCGAGATGACCTTGCGGACTCCCTTGTAGAGGGCGTGGATGTAGCGCTCCCGGGCCCGGGCGAGGTCGGTCCCGCCCGGCAGCAGGCCCCGGCGGTGCAGCTCGCCGACCGTCTCCAGGGCGAGGTAGGGGTTGACCGTCTCGGCGCCGAAGCCGACCAGGAGCGCGACGTGCATCACCTCGCGCGCCTCGCCCGTCTCGACGACCAACCCCACCCCGCTCCGGGTGTGCTCCCGGACCAGGTGGTGGTGGACCGCGGCGGTGGCCAGCAGCGAGGGGATGGGGGCGTGGTTGGCGTCGACGTGGCGGTCGGAGAGGACCAGCACCGTGTAGCCCTCGCGGATCTTCTCGGAGGCCAGCCGGCAGATCCGCTCCAGCCCCTCCTCCAGCGCCCTGACCCCGCCGTCGGAGTGGAAGGTGATCGAGACGGTGGCCGCCGGGAACTGGCGCTGGGTGACGTGGCGGATGGTCTCGAGGTCGGCGTTGCTCAGGATCGGGGTCGGCACCTCCAGCCGCTTGGCCTGGGCAGGCCCCTGCTCGAGGAGGTTGCCCCCCGCCCCGAGGCTGGTCGCCAGCGACATCACCAGCTCCTCGCGGATCGGGTCGATCGGCGGGTTGGTGACCTGGGCGAAGAGCTGCTTGAAGTAGGCGAAGAGGTTGACGGGGCGCTCGCTGAGGACGGCCAGGGGCGAGTCGTTGCCCATCGAGCCGACCGGCTCCTCGCCGTCCCGCGCCATCGGGGCGAGCAGCAGCTTGAGCTCCTCCTCGGTGTAGCCGAAGATGCGGTGGCGGACCAGCAGGGTGCCGGGGTCGGGCTCGGGGGGCTCGGCGACCGGGTCCAGCTCGTCGAGGCGGACGGCGCCCTGCCGGATCCACTGCCGGTACGGGTGGCGCCGGCTCAGCACGCTCTTGACGGCGTCGTCGTCGAGGATCTCGCCCGCCTCCGTGTCGACGAGGAGGAGGCGGCCCGGCTCGAGCCGCCACTTCTTGGTGATCCGCTCCTCGGGGATCGGCAGCACCCCCGCCTCGGAGGCCATCACCACCCAGCCGTTGTCGGTGACCAGCCAGCGGGCCGGCCGCAGCCCGTTGCGGTCGAGGGTGGCGCCGACCAGGCGGCCGTCGGTGAAGGCGATGGCGGCGGGCCCGTCCCACGGTTCGAGCAGCGAGGCATGGAACTCGTAGAAGGCGTGCCGCTCCTCGTCCATGAGCGGGTTCCGGTCCCAGGCCTCGGGGATCATCATCATGATCGCGTGCTCGACCGAACGGCCGGCCATGGTCAGCAGCTCGAGCGCGTTGTCGAACTGGCTCGAGTCCGAGCCCAGCTCGTCGATGACCGGGCGGAGCTTGGCGATGTCCGCGCCGTAGTGCGGGCTGCGGAACTTCGACTGGCGTGCCCGCATCCAGTTGACGTTCCCCCGCAGGGTGTTGATCTCGCCGTTGTGGGCGCTGAGGCGGAAGGGCTGGGCCAGGTCCCAGCGGGGCAGCACGTTGGTGGAGAAGCGGGCGTGGACCATGGCGAGCCGCGAGATCGCGGCCGGGTCGCGGAGGTCGGGGTAGAAGACCGGGAGCTGGTCGGCGGTGAGCATCCCCTTGTAGACGACGGTGCGGCTGCTGAGGCTCGCCAGGTGGAAGTGGTCGCGGGTCAGCCCCACCGCGTCGCTGCGCCGCTCGATGACGCGGCGCAGGACGTAGAGGCGGCGCTCCAGCTGATCGCCCTCCAGGCCGACGGCGGCCACGAAGAGCTGGCGGGTGACCGGCATCCCGGCGAGGGCGGTCGGCCCGGCGCAGCCAGGCTCCACCGGGACGTCGCGCCAGCCCAGCAGCCGGAGCCCCTCGTCATGGCAGGCGCCGGCGACCAGGGCCTCGCAGTCCGCCCGGCCACTCGCATCGCGGGGGAGGAAGGCCATCCCCACCCCATAGGCGCCGGGCCCGGGCAGGGCAAACCCCGCCTCGCGGCGGAGCAGCGCGTCGGGGGTCTGGAGCAGGATGCCGGCCCCGTCGCCGCTCAGCGGGTCGGAGCCGGTCGCGCCCCGATGGCCGAGGTTGCGCAGCGCCTCGAGACCCGCGCTGACCACCTCGTGGGTCGGCTCCCGGCGCAGGCTGGCCACGAAGGCCACCCCGCAGCTCTCGTGATGCAGCCGCGGATCGTGCAGGCCGCGAACCCGGTACGGGTCGCTGAGATGTGCGGCGAGGCCGGGCTGTGGTGGCATGGGGCGGGGGGTGCTCCGGAGCGAGGGCGAGCGGACCACCCGACGGGCACCGGCCGGAGGTTCCCCGGACCGCGGGCCTGCGCGGGGCGATCGTCGGGTTCGGCACCGAGAGTACCAGGAACTTGGCCCTTGGTGCCAATCGAGGGGACGCGTGGCCCAGCCCGACCGGGCCGGCGCGAGACGGGCGCAGGGGCAGAAGCGCCCGCCGCTCCCCGGCCACTGGTCCCGACTTCGCTAGGATCTGACCTCGATGGCAGCGCAGGCGTCGCCGGCGGCCCGCCTCGCCGGGAGGGGGCACAGCCTCGGGCTCTGGGCCCGGTTGCGACGCGACACCCCGTGGTGGGCCCAGCCCCTCGCCATCGTGGTGGCGCTCAGCGCCTTCACCGGCTACTCGGTCTGGACCTCCTTCTTCGGTCCCGGCCCCAATCACGTCAGCGAGCACGCCAACTACCTCTCGCCCTTCTTCTCGCCGCTGCTCTGGCAGACCGGCCCGGTGACCCCGGCGCTCTGGGTGCTCTGGATCCCGCTCGGCTTCCGGGCCACCTGCTACTACTACCGGAAGTCCTACTACCGCGCCTTCTTCTGGGATCCCCCGGCGTGCGCCATCGGTGAGCTGCGCCGGCGTGGCTATCGGGGCGAGACCAAGCTCCCCATGGCGCTCAACAACCTGCATCGCTTCTTCTGGTACCCGGCCCTGATCGTCGTGATCTTCCTCTGGATCGACGCCTTCGCCTCCTTCGACGACAGCGGCCATCTCTACCTGGGCCTGGGCACCCTGATCCTGCTGGTCAACGCCGTCCTGCTCTCCGGCTACAGCTTCGGCTGCCACGCCTTCCGCCACCACGCCGGCGGCGGGCTGGACTGCTTCTCGTGCTCGCAGAGCGGCCGGGCCCGGTTCGGGCTCTGGCGGGTGGTCTCCTGGTTCAATGGGCGCCACGCCACCTGGGCCTGGATCAGCATGTTCAGCGTGGTCATCGCCGAGGTCTACGTCCGCCTGCTCCAGGCCGGGATGCCCGACCCGCACCTCCTCTTCTGAGATGGCCGAGCCGTACATCACCCGCGAGTGCGACGTCCTGGTGGTGGGTGCCGGCGGCACCGGGCTGCGCGCCGCCATCGCCGCCGCGGAGGCGGGCTGCTCCACCCTGGTGGTCACCAAGTCGCTGCTCGGCAAGGCCCACACCGTGATGGCCGAGGGGGGCATCGCCGCCGGGCTCTCCAACCTCGACTCCGGCGACAGCTGGGAGGTCCACTTCGCCGACACCATGCTGGGCGGCCATCTGATCAACAACTGGCGGATGGTCGACCTCTACGCCCGGGAGGTGATCGACCGGGTCTACGAGCTGGAACGCTGGGGCGGTCTCTTCGACCGCACCCCCGATGGCCGGATCATGCAGCGCGCCTTCGGTGCCCACAGCTGGAGGCGGCTGGCCCATGTCGGCGACCGGACCGGACTGGAGCTGATCCGCACCTGCCAGGACCGGATGGTGCACACGGCCGGCGCCGACGTGCTGATGGAGTGCACCCTCACGCGGCTGCTCACCGACGGCGACCGGGTCTGCGGAGCCTTCGGCTACGACCGCAACAGCGGCGAGATGATCGTGATCCGGGCGGGCGCGGTGGTGATGGCATCGGGCGGCTGGGGGCGGATGTACCGCCACACCTCCAACTCCTGGGAGGGCACCGGGGACGGGGCCGCCCTGGCCTACCAGGCGGGCGCCGAGCTCCAGGACATGGAGTTCATCCAGTTCCATCCCACCGGGATGATCTGGCCGCCCGGTGCGCGCGGGATCCTGGTCACCGAGGGGGTTCGGGGAGAAGGAGGGATCCTCCGCAACTCCGAGGGGGAGCGTTTCATGGAGAGGTACGACCCGGTCAAGAAGGACCTCTCCAGCCGCGACGTGGTCGCCCGCTCGATCTACAAGGAGGTCCAGGCGGGGCGAGGTTCGCCCCACGGCGGCGCCTACCTGGACATCGCCAGCCGGCTTCCCGCGGCGGAGATCCGCCGCAAGCTGCCCTCGATGTGCGAGCAGTTCGAGGCCCTGGCCGGCGTCGACATCACCCGCGAGCCGATGGAGGTCTACCCCACCATCCACTACACCATGGGCGGGATCAGGGTGGAGGCCGAGACCGCCGCCACCACCGTTGCCGGCCTCTACGCCGGCGGCGAGTGCGCGGCCGGACTTCACGGCGCCAATCGACTGGGCGGCAATTCGCTGGGGGACATCCTGGTCTTCGGCAGGCGCGCCGGTGAGGCCGCCGCCGAGTTCGCCAAGAGCCGCGCCGGCAAACGCCCGGCCATCTCCGAAGCCCAGCTCGCCGAGGAGGAGGCGGCGCTGGTCCGACCGCTCTCCGGCGACCCCGGAGGGGAGAACCCCTACCAGCTCCACCGCGACCTCCAGGAGGCGATGCAGGACGACGCCGGCATCGGGCGCAGCGAGGAGTCCCTGAAGCGGTCTCTCGCAGCGATCGGTGAGATCCGCCAGCGAAGCGCCCGGACGAGCGTGGGGGGCGGGCGGGTTCTCAACCCCGGCTGGCACACCTGCCGCGACCTCGACTCGATGCTCACCGTCTCCGAGGCGATCGTCCGCTCCGCCCTGGCCCGGACCGAGTCCCGCGGCTCGCAGTGGCGCTTCGACTTCCCCGAGGAGGACGACCGGTGGAGCCGGGTCAACCTGGTGGCGGTCCGGCGTGACTCGGGCATGGCCATCGAGGAGCGCGAGGTGCCTCTGATGCCCGACGAGGCCGTCCGCCGCCTGGCCCAGAGCCGCTTCTTCGCCACTGCAGTGATCCCTGCCCACTACGCCGGGAAGGTGGAGGGCGACGCCGGGAGGGCGGACGACGGCGCCGGCAAGGTCAGCGGCCACGGGGTGGTGGCGGAGCAGCCGGGATGATCGCCGGAGCGACCCCGGAACTGACCGGACGGACCCTCAGCCTGCGCGTCTTCCGGGGAGTCGCCGGCGGGGAGATGGGCTACGCCTCCTACCAGGTCCCGGAGACGGTGGGGATGGTGGTGCTGGACGCGGTCCACTTCGTCCAGCGCAACCTCGACACCGATCTCGCCTGTCGCTGGAACTGCAAGGCAGCCAAGTGCGGCTCGTGCGGCGCCGAGGTCAACGGCCGGCCCGCCCTGATGTGCAAGACCCGGGTCGATTCGCTGCCCCCGGGACAGATCACGGTGCAGCCCATGAAGGCCTTCCCGCTGATCAAGGACCTGGTCACCGACGTCTCGCGCAACTACGAGACCAACAAGCTGATCCCGCCCTTCACCCCGGCGCCCGACGACGGCGCCCCCTGGCGGATCCCGCAGATGGACATCGACCGCCTCTACGAGTACCGGCGCTGCATCGAGTGCTTCCTCTGCCAGGACGTCTGCCACGTCAACCGCACCCACGACCTGAGCGCCCGCTTCTTCGGGCCCCGCTTCTTCGTCCGGGTGGCCAGCCTGGAGATGCACCCCAAGGACATCCTCGACCGCCGCGAGCTGCTCCGCGACGAGGGAGGGATCGCCCTCTGCAACATCACCAAGTGCTGCTCCGAGGTCTGCCCCGAGCACATCCACATCACCGACAACGCGATCATCCCGCTCAAGGAGCGGGTGGCCGATCGGCACTGGGACCCGGTGCGCTGGGTGGCGCGCCGGCTGCGCGGCCGCGGCGCGAGCACGGAGACGGGGTGAGCCGGGTGCGACCCTGCGGCCGCGAGGCCACGTAGGTGCCCGCCGTCGCCATCGTCATGGGGGTGGCGCTCGTCGTCCTGCTGGTCGCCTTCATCCTCTTCTACCGGCACTCGCGGACCCCGGAGTGGGGCGACTCCGAGTTCCGCAAGTCCATGCTCGGCATGATGGTGGCGATCGCCCCGCTCTGGGGGATGCGCTACAAGGAGCCGCATCACGAGCTCACCACGGTCACCACGCCCGGCACCGACCAGGAGCCGCTGCCGGTGCGTGAGGGGGGTGGGGAGTCCGACGAGGCTGGGCAGGGCTGAGGCGGCCGCCGCCAGTGGCCCCCAGCCGCCCCGGCTCAGACCGCGGATCCTCCGCAACTCGGCCCGTGCATGAGCGGGACCTCGTGGTCGGAAGCCCCGGGGCCCTGCCGGAGGGTCGGAGTCATGAGGGCCCGGAGACGAGCCGCCCTCCATCCACCCAGCCCATCCAGCCGTTGGAGCAGAGCACGCGAGCCCATGCTCCGCTCCTCTGGACGACCTGGACGGGGAGGCCACCCACCAGGGTGGCCACCATGGGAGCGCGGGGATCGGGCACTCCCCAGGCCGGCATCCCACCCGCCGGGACCCAGTGTCCAGGCCTCCAGCCCCCGTCAGCAGGCGCGATCGCCGCTAAAGGCTGCGCGGGGAGGCGGTACGCCGGCGACCCCCGGGACCTCGTCAGGCGGATCGCCACCATCCCGATGATGGGGAAGAGGATCGCCCCGACCAGCAGGGCGTAGGCAGCGGTGCCCACCCACCAGTAATAGCCCTGCCACGCGAAGGCGGCGTAGGACAACACCCGGTTCCACATGATGAGGACCGCGGAGAAGAACAGGAGCCATCCCCAGCATCCCAGGAAGAGGGTCATCCTGGCGAACCGCGCCGCGGTCGGCCCGGGAGCCCCCCAGCCCCACCGGAGACCGGCGGCGGCGAGGGCGAGGCTCGTCAGCGCGATGGCTACGGAGAGCAGCACGGTCGTGCCCTTCTCCGCGAATCCGATGGCAAAGGAGTCGTAACCGACGTACTCGAACCACACGAATGGAGTGGCAAAAGTGAGTATCAAGAGGACGAGCGCCAGACCGATCTGCAGGCCGGAGACCAGCCTGGCCGTGTTCGTCACCGCCGCACCGCCTGCCGATTCCGTGTGGACGGCCATTTCTTCCTATGCTGGGAAGCGACGCCTCTGAGCCCGGCTCAGGGAACAGAATCTGCGCGCAGCTTCGGCTGGGCGCAAGGGTAGGTGGACCCGGTGGGAGTACGCTCCTTGGGCTCGTGGCCGCTGTCATGGTCCTGCCGCGCCCCACCGGCCCCTGGACGGAGCGGCGGGCCACCCGGCGATGGTCGGACTGGGGGGTCCGAGCTTCTCTCTGGAGCTGCTCCAAGCTCATGAGGTACAGGCCCAGATGGCCCTGACAACTTCGTGACACTTCGGTCTGGCAGAGCGTGGCACGCGTCTGCCAACGCTCGGGCCGGCCTGAGCCTCGCGGGCGGGATTGGGAGGGATGAGTGTGCTGGCGGTGAACGAGCGAGCTCGGTTCGCCGGGCCGGCGCTTGGGGTTGCCCTTGGCGGCGTGCTGGCCGCCTGTGGAGCGACCGCGCCGTCACCCAAACCCTCGACAACGCCTACCGCAATTCCGGTGCCAACTCCGACGCCCGTGACGACGGTCTCTGTGTCCAGCGTTCCCATGGATCTGGCCATGGATTCGGACACCGGCACCTCTACGTGTTGACCAACACTGTGGGGGCACTTGGCGCGCCGCTTCAGGTGGACGTGTTCGACACGGCAATGTGCAACGCGCAGCGCATCTCCGCTTGCGCCATACAGCACACGGTGCAAGTCGGTGTGACCGCATACAACATCCCCGGCCGGCTCGCGCTCGACCAGGCCACTGACACGGTCTACGTGACGTACGCGGGCAGCCTATGGATCATTGACGGAGCCACCTGCAATGCGACGGTGTCGTCTGGCTGCACCAACACGCCAGCGAGCGTGCCCCGGGGGTCGACGGCGGGGCCAAGCGCCGTGGCCGTGGATCAGGCCACCGATACCGTGTACGTGGACACGCTCGCCGCGGACTCTACTCAGACCGTCTCGGTGATCAACGGAGCGACCTGTAGCACGGGGGACACGTCTGGCTGCGGCCTGACGCCGTCGTCGGTGAAGGCCGGGACGGGGGACAAGCAATGGTACGGCAGGATCCGCATGGACCAGGCCACCGAAACGCTCTACGTGCCGAACTACGGTGGCGACACGGTGTCAATGATCAACGCGGCTACCGGCAACGCGACATACATTGCCGCTTGCCCAAGCCCCACGCCGTTGTAATACCCCTCACGGGCGGCGGCTGGCGCTTGCGAGGTTGTGAAGGCGGGTAGCCCGAGATTCTCTCCATAGCCGCCCGGACGTCGTCGGCATGCCCGCAGGACGCCCCAGGAAGCCCGGAATCTGCCGGGGCGGTCCTAGCCTGCACGCCTTCGGGAGCGGCGAAGGTTCGGCACCCGACGGGAGGAATCCGTCAGTCCAGCGCCGAGTGGCACCATTGGGGACATGGTGTCTCCTCGACTCCGAAACTACTGGGCGTACAGCGCCAGCTTCGGCCTCGCTTGGGGCATCGTCTTGGCCACGGTTGCGGCCACCAAGAGGGACCGGCTCAACACCTACCTCTTGGTCTTCGGCGGAGTGAGCATCGGGTGGGCGTCGGGCACCATTGCCAGGTATGTCTACCCACCGCCGCAGCGGTGGCATCAGCAACCGTAAGCAGCCTCGATTCCCGGGGCCTGGGAGAGGGCTTCACTTACCCTCCCCGAGTGGGAGCTATCGAACCGCTCCGGCCACACGCTCCAGGTTAGCCAAAGCCATCCGATCGCCCAGGCGACGGGGCTGATCGCTCCTGATCGTCGTCGGCGCGGTGGTGTTCGCTGGCAGACCGAGATTCTCTCTACCGCAGCCTTCCTAGCGTCCTCCTACCATTCACGGCCTTGGACGCTGAAATCAACTTCCGGATCCCTCAGCCCTTTCGGACCTTCTCCGTCGGATGGTTTTCCGTCCTCGCACTCGCGGCCGTCTTCTCCGCGATCGAGGCCGCCATGCATGGCGCTCTCGCCGAGCTGCTGATCTCTGTGGTCGCGGCGGGGCTCTTCGCGGCGGTGGCCTGGCGCTGGAGCAGGGTCGGGGTCCGGAGCACCAGAGGCGCGCTCATCGTGCGCAATTTCGCCTCGACGCGAATCATCGCTCGCCAGTCGGTGGCAGGCTTCCGGCTCGGTGGGGTTCGACGCAAGTATGCGGGGCGAGCCATCCGCGTTCTGCTGACGGATGGATCCTCCGTGGTGATCGCGGCCACCGAACGGTACTCAGGCTCGCCGGTTCACCACGACGAGCAACTGGCCAGGCTACGAATCTGGCTTGCGGGCGCGAGGGGGCTGGACGGGAGCGACGCCAACCCCATGTACTAAGCGGTGAATGCGGCCCGCGACCTGGCCGCGGCACCCTGGCTCGGCTTCGCGGTGGTCGCCGTTGCCACCGGCGGGCGATGGCCTGAGCCGGGTTCAGCGCCCTGGCCGCCGCCAGGACGCGGTCAATTCCCTCGATGTGGACGACCAGGCACGTCGGGGTGATCTCGATTTGCCGAGGGCGAGAACGTCCGAGCTGACGACCCAATCGTCGCGATCTATCCAGAGAAGCTCCGCGAGTGCATCTGGATGCCCGGGCCATGTCGTCCATCCCACAGAACCCGCCGTCGCGTCGGTAGGTCCGTCGGCCCCCGGCGGGTGGTACGTGATCACTGCATGGCTGCTGTCTATCCAGCCTTCGGCAACGACGCCTGAGCGGGCGCCCACCGCCGGAGCGCGGCGGCCCGGGCGGCTCGCGGCCGCGAGGAACCGTCGGGGAGGCGGACGTCAGCGAGGCATGCTAGCGTCGCCATGATGCCCTTCACCGCCCGCAACTCGGCCGAATTCGAGGCGCCGGCGGGCATGACCGCGGTGCCCGTGGTGCTGGCTCCCCTGGGAGGGCGCCTTCACGTCCTCTTGGTCCGCCGTGACGACCCCCCCGACCCCGGCGCCTGGGCCCTTCCGGGCGGCTTCATGAGCCGCGACGAGCGTCCCGAGGAGACGGCGCAGCGCAAGCTCACCGAGAAGACCGGTGTGGGTGCCGTCTACCTGGAGCAGCTCCAGACCTACGGGGATCCCCACCGCGATCCCCGGGGCTGGATTCCGACCGTCGCCTACCTGGCCCTGATCGACGCGGCCGTGCTGCGCGCCGACGAGAGCCAGGCCCGCTGGTGGCCGGTCGATGATCTGCCGACGCTGGCGCTGGACCACGGCGGGATCATCGCCGACGGGGTCGCCCGGCTTCGGGGCAAGCTCTGGTGGTCGAACATCAGCGTCGGGCTGCTCCCCGAGCGCTTCACGATGCCCCAGGCGCGCCGTGTCTTCGAGGCGATCAGCGGTGTTCGCTACGAGCCGAGCAACTTCCGGCGCGAGCTGGAGCGCAGCGGGCTGGTGCAGTCGACCGGGCTGGTCGCCAAGGGTGGCCCGGGACGGCCGGCGGCCCTCTACGAGTTCGTGTCGCGCCAACCCGCGTGGTCCTTGCGCCGCTCCCGTCCGCCGGCGACCCTGGGCACTGCGCTGGCCAGGGGGGGGGCTCGGCGGTGAGCGACGAGGCACGCGTGATCCCGACCGCCGACGGGTCCCCAAGTCTGGCCCTCCACTGTGACGAGTACCTGCTGATCATGGCCCAGTCGTTCTGGCGCCACCGGCAGAACGAGGACTGCGTGTTCGAGCTGGCGGTCCGCGACCTCCCGCCCCATCGCGCCTACCTCGTCGCCGCCGGGCTTCAGACCGCCGTCGAGTACCTGAACGGACTTCGCTTCGACGAGGGGATGCTGGCCTGGCTCGGCAGCCTGGGGGCCTACGATCGCGGCTTTCTCGACTTTCTGGCCGGGCTCCGTTTCGGCGGGGACCTCGACGCCGTCCCCGAGGGGACGGTGACGGGCGCGGCAGTCCCGCTGCTGAGGGTCCGCGCTCCGCGGATCGAGGCCACCCTCCTGGAGTCCGCCCTCCTCGCCATCGTCGACCACGAGACCATGGTGGCGAGCAAGACCGCCCGGATCGTCGAGGCGGCGGCCGGCCGCCCGGTGTGGGACTTCTCGCTGCGCCGGCTCCACGGCGTCGGTTCGGGCCTGGGGGTCGCCCGAGCGGCCTACATCGCCGGGGCCGCCGGCACCGCCACGGTGGTCGCCGGCCGCCGCTACGGCATCCCCCTGACTGGGACCATGGCCCACCAGTACCTGCTCGGTTTCGGCCCGGATGGCGAGCAGGAGGCATTCGAACGCTTCCTGGGCGACTATCCGCAGCGCGCCATCCTGTTGGTGGACACTTACGACACGAGGCGTGGCGTCGAGCGGGCGATCGCCGCTTCGCGCAGCAGCGGCATCTCGCTCGGCGCCATCCGGCTCGACTCCGGCGACCTCGACGGCCTGAGCCGGGAGGCCCGCGCCCTGCTCGACGCGGCCGGGATGGACGAGACCCGGATCATCGTCTCGGGCGATCTCGACGAGTGGCGGATCCAGCTTCTGGTGCGGGCCGGCGCCCCCGTGGACTCCTTTGGGGTCGGGACCATGCTGGGGACCTCCGCCGACGCCCCCCACCTGAACGGCGTCTACAAGCTGGTGGCGGTGAGCCGGCCGGAGGGACTGGTGCCGGTGATGAAGTGGAGCTCCGCCAAGGTCACCGACCCGGGGGCGCACCAGGTATTCCGGACCGCGGAGGGAGACACCGTCGGGCTCCTCGCCGAGGCCCTCGAGGGCAGGCCACTGCTCGAGCCGGTGATGCGCGCAGGCCTGCTGGTCGCCGCCCTCCCCGGTCTCGACGCCGTGAGGGAGCGCTGCCGCGCTGAGCGGGAGGCGCTGCCCGCCGAGGTGCGCCGGCTGGATGATTTCGCGGTGTGGCCGGTGCGCCGGAGCCCGGCGCTCCTCCGGCTGCGGCGCACCCTCTCCGGCGACCATCGAGCAGTCCAGGGAGGTGAGCCAGTGAGTCAGCGGAAGAGCGTCTCCGGGGGCACCGCCCTGATCGCCGTCGACGTCCAGGCCGACTTCCTGCCCGGCGGAGCCCTCGCGGTCCGCGGCGGCGACGCGGTGGTCAGCGAGCTGGTCGCCCTGGCCGGAGAGGTGGATGTGGTGGTCGCCAGCCGGGACCTCCACCCGCCCGGGCATTCGAGCTTCACGGATCAGGGGGGCCCCTGGCCGGCCCACTGTGTCGCCGGCACCCCGGGTGCCGCCCTCCACCCGCAGGTCGACGCCATCGCCGACCTGGTGGTGAGCAAGGGGCGAGACCCGGGAGCCGACGCCTATTCGGCCTTCGACGGCACCGACCTCGCCGGGCTCCTGCGCAGTCGTGGGGTGACCCGGGTCGTGGTCGGAGGCCTCGCTACCGACTACTGCGTTCGCGCCACCGCTCTCGACTCGCTGGGGGCGGGGTTCGAGACCGAGGTGGTCGAGGCCGCGGTGCGGGCCGTGGACTTCGCCGCCGGGGACGGCGATCGCGCCCTCGAGGAGATGCGCCGCGCCGGAGTCCGGGTCATCTCGCGCGTGCCCGCGGGAAAACGGCGATGAGCCGCCTGGTCAACGAACACTGCCAGGCGTGCCACTCGGGCACGCCTGGGGTCGAGGGTGAGGAGCTGGCGCGGCTCCACGGGGAGCTGAGCCCGGATTGGCGGGAGGCGGTGGCCGCGGCGGACGCCGGGCCTCCGGCCGGCAGGGCTGGCCGCTGAGCCTCCGGCTAACCCTCAGCCGGCCGCGCGTAGATCCGGACGTGATGGACCAGCATCCGGTCGGTGACCCACTTCCCCTCCGGACCGCTACCCGGCCGCCAGCCGCGGCATCGGTGGCGGCGACAGACTGGAGCAGAGCGATCTGGCCATGTCGGGCTGAGCTGGCCCCCCGGATCACAGGTTGCGGGCGATCAAGCCAGCGGTGCACCTCCGTCTGTGGTTCGATGGCGAGGCAGGATCAGCGTTGTCGATGCTGCCGGGGAGGCGTAGCCTGATAAGCCCGGCGATGGTGCTGCCGCTCCAGCCGGACTAGGTGATCGGTGAGCCGCTCGACGGCCTCGCGCGCCTCGGCAGCAAGTTGATGCGATGTCGGATCGTCGATCGCTCCGGTCGCGGTTGCGACCTTCTCGACGCGACCCAAGAGCGAACGTGCCTCTCGCAGGAGCGCCTGGGTCTTCTTGGCTGCCTTGGTGGCAACGGCGTCCGGGCGCTGGTCAGCAGGGGCCTCGTCGGTCATGGCGCCAGTATCCCCTTTCCCGCCGCGGCCGGCGGGCTGGATACTGAAGATGCTCGCGAGGCCTTGACGGCCGAAGCATCCACGTGAAGGGACTTGACCGTGGTGCAGGGACACGCACCCAGAAGCGGCGCAGCGCGAGGCTGAGGCGTTACGTGCTCACCGACAGTCTGTGCCCAGGGTAGGTGGCCACCTTCGACGCATGGCTCGTTGCCCGGCCCTTGCGATTATCAAGAGCGCCGATTGACGTGTTGTTCCGTGTCGTCGGGTGTCGTCCTGAATATGAATGACGACAAGCTTGTGGTAGCCTTGTGTCTCCTCGTACCCCGTGTGTCGCCCCGGTCGCGGGTACGGGTGATCGGCGCGCTTCTCCAGGCGGACATTCGAGTGTTCTTGGTGACCCATGTGTACGACCTGACCCGGGGCTTTCAGCTGCAACGGCTGCCGCATGTGCTGTTCCTCCGGGCTGACAGGCGTGCCGACGGGTCGCGCACGTTCCGCGTGGTCGGGGGCGAGCCCCTGCCCACGAGCTACGGCAGCGACCTGTACGAGCGGATTTTTGGCGGTGGCAGGGTCGCCGGTTCCACGCTCCCCGGGGCTGGAGCGTGAGAGGCGACCTTGGGGTGCTGTCGCCGGAGATGATGGCCCGCCTCGTACTTCCGCACGCCCGGACTGAGCTCATCGCCGTGGTGCGCGAGGCGTCGTCGCTGCTATCTCTCGCCGAGGTCGTGGTGGCGGCCTGCGACGCGCCGGGGCCGAAGGGCTCTGAGCCAGCCAGGACAGCTGGACGGGTGATGTCGGCATTCGAGCAGCTGGCCACGCGGGCCCGCCGGCTGCCGCTCAGCGAGCCGTTGCGCACCCGGCTGACACAGCTGCTCGACTACCACACCGAGCTGGTGGCGCAGGCCCTCCTGATGGCCTACGGAGAGCGGACCGAGCGTACGGAACGGGCCTGCGGCAACAGCGGTCTCGGCTGGCCGGCCGTCGAGCTGGCCCAGCTGGCCGACCAGCTCGGGTGCATCCTCGACCCCACCGGGCGGGTGGTGCAGCCGCACGAGAACGGGTGATGGGCATCAGAGAGATATCGGCGGGCGGTGTCCTGATGGACACGCGCTGCACCGGGCCGGCGACCAGGTGCCGCCCTGGCTGGAGGAGCGGGTGGTGGCCTTCGCCCTGGGCCACCCCAGGGTGTCACCTTCACCCCTGAAGCGCCCTCGTCGGCCACCAGCTCCGGAGCGCTGTCGGGGCGCGCCCCATCGCAGTCCACGCCGGCTGGAGGACGTCACCGGGGTAGCCCTCACCGCGGCGCGTCTGGCGCTCCTTCACCACCGCACCCCGGAACCCGTGCGAGAGGCCCGGCGGCTTGCCCGTGCGCTTCGGAACGAGGGGACGAGGGCCGGCCGTGGCTGAGCCCAGCGCCGGTTCCTGGATGAGCAGCCCTTAGAGCCTGCGCCAATAGCGTATCTGAGCGACTCGAGCGACTCGGTTGAGTCGGTGTACAAGCAGGCACGGATGTTCGCATCATTCGGGTGTCGTTACCAACCGATGAAGGACACCCATGCCTGC
>JBEKXW010000028.1:0-24011 GCA_049511615.1 Candidatus Dormibacteria bacterium
TCGATCCGATCCCAGATCTCAGCCTTCTCGGACTCCGTGAATCGCCGATACCCCGCCATGGCACCTCCTGGTCGCGGCAATCATTCGCCACTCACCGAGGCCGTGCGCTGATCCCTTGAATCCGCCCCTGATTGGAGGCGATTGATCCATGGCCCGAGCATCGGCGGAGCGTGTGAACGGGCCGTGAACCCACCGCGGAAGAAGTGCGGAGGCCGGCGAGCGGCTGATCCTGCTGGCTCCGGCGCTCAGTCCCCGGGACCCGGCGCCCGGGCCATCCTCGGCGCATCCCGGAGCCCCGCCAGGATCAGCGGCAGGAGGGCCGCCTTCGCGCCGGCAGCGCTCCATCCGTGGCGTCCCCGCAGGTGCACATAGGGCCTGGGTGCGAGCCCTCGCGGAGCCTGTAGGGCCTCGGGCCGACCGCCGGTGACGCCGCCGATGCCCGGCCGGCTCCACAGTGCCCGGGGACGTCCCGGCCGCCGCGCCGCGATCGCGCGACAATCGCCGCGTGCACCCCCGTCTGCGACGCCTTCTGGCGCCGGCCGGAATGCTGTACCTGGTCGGGGTCCTCGAGGGCGTCGAGATCGTGCGCCAGCGGCGGCGCGGGCTCGCCCGCTCGGTCGTGACCTCGGGCGCGGACCGGGACCCGGCCTCGACCCGTCTTATCGCGCTCACCTGGTGGCCGGCGGGCATCGCCGCGCTCGGGATGGCCGCCGCCATGCCGCGGCTCGAGGCCGGCCGCGGTTGGTCGAGGCGCTGCGTGGTGGGCGGGGCCGTCGTGACCGGCCTGGGGATCGGGCTCCGCCAGTGGAGCATCGCCAGCCTGGGGCGCTTCTTCGTCGGTCACGTGCTGGTCCAGCCCGGCCAGACCGTCGTCAGCTTGGGTCCGTACCGCTGGCTCCGCCATCCGGCGTACACGGGTCAATGGCTGGAGATGGTGGGCGTCGGACTGGCGACGGGCAACGTCGCGTCGATGGCGACGTGCACGCTCCTGCCGCTGGTCGGCTTCAGGGCCCGGATCGACGGCGAGGAACGCGAGCTGGTCGCATCGCTTCCCGGTTACGCGGACTACACCCGCGGCAGACCGCGGCTCCTTCCCCTCCTCTGGTGACGGCAGCATCAGGCGAGGAGCCGCGCGGAGGCGAGCCGCGCCCGGGATGACCCTGGCCGGCGGACGAGCGAGGCGAGTAGGCTCTGGCCGGGAGGACCTGCAGTGCAGATCGACCGCTTCTCCTTCGGCTCCATCCGGATCGACGGGCGCACGTACCACCGTGACGTGGTGATCGACAAGGGCCGGGTGCGGGAGCGCCGCAAGGGCCCGTCCAAGCGCCACCGCGAGAGCTTCGGCCACACCCCGCTGTCCGCGGAGGAGGAGATCCCCTGGGGCTGCCGGAGGCTGGTGGTCGGGACCGGGGCCGCCGGCGCGCTTCCGGTGATGGAGGCGGTCGAGGCTGAGGCCCGTCGCCGCCATGTGGAGTTGGTGGCGGTGCCGACCAAGCAGGCCATCGACCTTCTCGCCGGCGACGCCACGGACACCAACGCCATCCTTCATGTCACCTGCTGATGCGGCGGTACGAACCGCGCCCAGGCGAGCGGGATGGCCACGTTCACCCCGGGGAGAGCACCGCATGATCGCCTGGTTCAGCATCGCACCGGACGACGGGTCCGGCTCCTACTCCCAGCACGTGGCCGCGGCGCTGGGCGTGATCAGCCAGAGCGGCCTGCCCTTCCGGCTCGGTTCCATGGGGACCGAGGTGGAGGGGCCGCGCCAGGAGGTGTTCGCCCTGCTGGCGCGCTGTCACGAGGTCCTGGCCACGGCCCCCGGGGTCCGACGGACCGCCACCGTCATCAAGATCGACGACCGTTCCGGCGCGGAGAGCGGGGAGATCGAGCGAAAGGTGGCCGCGGTGGAGCGGCTCATGCGCAGCTAACCCGGCGAGCCCGCCCCCGCCCGGCGCCGCTCTCGATAGCCGGCACATCAGCCGAGGGCGAAGGCCCCGTAGCCGACGACGGACTCCAGCTCACCCGAGGCGTCACCGGAGGTGCGGAGGTCGAGCAGCCGCACCGCCAGGCTGCGACGTCGCGCCGCCTCGAGAAGACCGCGCAGGGCGTAGACGCCGCAGGCCCGGTCAGGGGTCACGCCGGCGGGATCACACGCGCAGACGGCGGCCGCGGTCTCGCCGTCGAGCCGCTGGGCGATGGTGTGGTGGTGGTAGTGGGAGAGGTCGCTGCTCACGACGACGACGCTCTCGGGACCACCCCACACCGTGCCCAGCAGCTCGGCCACGCGGGTCGCCGCGACCTCCCCCACCAGCAGGGGGAGCACGAGAACCTCGCCGAGGACGGTGCGGATGAAGGGAAGCTGGACCTCGAGGCTGTGCTCGGCCTCGTGGGCCACGTCGTCGAGAACGACGAGGCCGCCGTCATGGAGCGCGTCGCGGGCGGCGGTGTCGATGCCCACCGGCCCGAGCGGCGTCGCCCAGCGGTCGTCCGAGCTCGCGGCCACCCGCCGGAGCGGCACGCGATGGGCGGGGCCGAGCAGCACCACGCGCTCGATCCGGCCACGCCCCGGGATCAGGGCGCCGTAGGCGGAGGCGGCCACCGCGCCGGAATACCGGTAGGCGGCGTGCGGCGCCACGATGGCCTTGGGGTACGGAGAGTGCCGGCCTGGAGGCCGCGCCGGACCGGCGGGTGCCGCGGCGGCCAGGAGCTCGCGCAGGGTGCCGCGCAGCTCCGCGGCATCGGCGGGATAGAACTGTCCCGCGACCGCGGCCGGACGCACCCGCGGGGGCACCGGGTCCCGGCTCACCGGCCGGCCGCCGCGGCCATCCGCACCGGCAGCCGGCGGCCTCCCCAGGTACCCGGCGGCCCGCGAAAGACCCCGGGGCAGCGGGTGCCGCACCAGAGGCAGCGCCCCTCGTCGCTGAGGTGGTAGCCGTGGAGCTCGTAGCCGTCGCGCACCACGACTGGACGTCCGCAGCCGGCGCACCTGGTCGTCCCTCCCGCGCGGTCGCGGACGTTGCCGGTGTAGGCGTAGCGGACGCCGTTGGCCAGCGCGATCCGGCGAGCCCGGGTGAGCGTCGACGGCGGTGTCATGGGCACATCCAGCATCCGGAAGTCGGGATGGAAGGCGGTGAAGTGCACCGGGACGTCGGGGCCGAGGTTCTCGGTCACCCAGCCGGTCAGCCTGTCCAGCTCCTGGTCCGAATCGTTCACCCCGGGGATGAGCAGGGTGGTGATCTCCAGCCAGACGCTGGTCTCACGGCGCAGGTACACGAGGGTGTCGAGCACGGCGCCCAGCTCGCCGCCGCAGACGCGGTGGTAGAAGGACTCGGTGAAGCCCTTGAGATCAACGTTGGCCGCGTCCATGTGCGAGAACATCTCCCGCCGCGGCGCAGGACAGATGTAACCGGCGGTGACCGCCACCGTCATGAGCCCGGCGGCGTGGGCCGCCGCGGCGCAATCGACCGCGTACTCCAGGAAGGGGACCGGGTCGTTGTAGGTGAATGCGACGCTGGCGCAGCCCAACCGCCGCGCCCTCTCGGCGATCGAAGCGGGCGAGGCGGTGTCACCGAGGGTGTCGATCTCACGGGACCTGCTGATCTCCCAGTTCTGGCAGAAGCGGCACGCCAGGTTGCAGCCCGCCGTCCCGAAGGAGAGGACCGGACTTCCGGGCAGGAAATGGTGGAGCGGCTTCTTCTCGATCGGGTCGACGCAGAAGCCGCTCGACCGGCCGAAGGTGGTGAGCACGATCCCACCGGCCTCGCGCGCGCGGACGAAGCAGAACCCGCGCTGCCCTTCGCGCAGCCGGCAGGCGCGCGGGCAGAGGTCGCACTGGACCCGCCCGTCGGCGAGCCGGTGCCAGTGCCGGGTGGGCACCGCACCCTCCATGTCGCCATGATGCGCCGGCTCCGCCGGGGCCGCACCCGGTGACACCGGGACCGGGACCGGGGCGGTTCGGAAGGTCAGTCATGGATTCGACGGTCAGACCCCGGGCGGCCCGGTCGGCGAAGCGGTCAGCGACCGGCTCCAGCGCCTCCGCGCCGCCAGTCCAGGGCGAGGCTGGCGGCGAGCAGCAGGGTGGCGACGCTCTCGGTCCCGTAGGCGGCGAGGATCTGCCCGCCGTCCCCGAACCCCGATTCCTGGAAGCCGAAGATGCCGACCGTGCTGGCGAGGGCCAGTCCGGTGATCGCGCCCAGCTCGACCAGGATGGCGGCGGCCGCGAGCAGCCGGAACCTGGTACCCACCAGCAGGAGGGCGAGCAGCCAGCTGCCCACCGCATCGAGGAGGAAGAGTGGGCCGATCACGGCGATGACGCTGTAGCCGCTGACCCAGAGCTGGAGGTGGACCGCACCGGATGCGGCCAACCCGGCAGCGCCCAGGAGACGGCAGACCAGCCCCCAGCTCCAGGCCCAACGCTGGGAGCCCGTTGCCAGAACCCGTCGACCGACGCCCTGATGCATGACGCCACCTTCACGGGTCAATCCCCTGGCCTCCACGGCCACAGCGGGATGCCCTCTGCGTCCTCACCACGAGCAGCAGCGGCGGGCGGTTCACCTCCATACGGCGGACAGGGTCCGATCGCCGCCGCGGTGCGGCGTGCGATGCTCGCCTCATGGACCAGCGCATCAGCCTGATCACCCTCGGCGTCTCCGACCTCGGGCGTGCCCGCACCTTCTACGAGGCGCTCGGATGGGGTGGCGCCCAGCAACCCGACGACGGGATCTGCTTCTTCCAGGCCGGCGCGATGGTGTTCGCCCTCTGGACAGGGCTCGGTGGCCACGGCGCGCCGGGCATCGAGCTCGCCCACAACGTCCGGTCGCCGGAGGAGGTCGGCGCGGTGCTGGCAGTGGCGGAGCGGGCAGGGGCGACGATCGTCCGGCCGGCCGCGCTGGCGGAGTGGGGCGGTACCTCCGGCGCGTTCACCGATCCCGATGGTTACGTGTGGGAGGTCGCCCACAACCCCGCCTGGACGCTGGACGAGGACGGGGCGGTCCGGATCTGAGGCGTCTGCCGGCGGATGTTGATCGGGATCGCCACCGGGGCCGCGCCACGGCGGCAGCCGGCCCACCCGTGGCTGGTGGCCGAGGACGGTGACGGGGGCGATCGCCGGCCACGCGGGCGCGGGCTCTTGCGCATGGCCCGATCGGGCAGAATGCAAGGCGATCCTGCGTTTCCGAAGACCGAGGAGCCACCAACCGTGACAACCGACGCACTCACCGAAGACGGACGGGGCCGCGTGCTCGCCGATGGCAACCGGATTCCCCTTCTCGGCCTTGGGGTCTGGCAGGTGCCGAGCGGGCGGCCATGCGTCGACGCCGTGAGCTGGGCGCTGGAGCTCGGCTATCGCCACATCGACACCGCCCAGGCCTACGGAAACGAGGAGAGCGTCGGCATTGCACTGCGCACGAGCCGGGTGCCCCGCGACCAGATCTTCGTCACCACCAAGTTCTTCCCCGGTGACCGGGACCCGGTCGCCGCCATCGAGCAGAGCCTGCGCCGGCTCCAGATCGATCGCGTCGACCTGTACCTCGTTCACTGGCCGCAGGGCGGCGCCACCTGGGCGTGGCCAGGGATGCAGCGTGCCCACGAGCGCGGATACGCGCGCTCGGTGGGCGTGTCCAACTTCAGCGCCACCCAGCTGGCCGAGGTGATCGGCACCGCGACGATCCCGCCGGCGGTCAACCAGATTCAGTTCAGCGCTCTCCACTACCGGCGCGCGCTGCTCGACGCCTGCGACCAGCGAGGCGTCGCCCTCGAGGCCTACAGCCCGCTGGGAACGGGCCGCCACCTCGGCAACGAGACCGTCCGCAGGGTGGCGCGGGATCTCGGGCGCACCCCGGCACAGGTCCTCCTGCGCTGGTGCGTGCAGCGCGGGATCCCGGTGATCCCCAAGTCGACCCACCGCGACCGGATCGAGGAGAACGCTGACATCTTCAGCTTCGAGCTGGCCGGGGAGCAGATGCTGGAGCTCGACGCCCTCGACCAGACGGGGGGAACCGACCGCGCCCTCGAACATCGGTGGTGGTGAGGCGTCCTCAGCGGACGCGCGTGAGCCTGCGCATCGACCACCGCCCAACCGGGACCGCTCCGCCCCGGGTCAAGCAGGGAGCGGGCGTAGCACGCAGAACTCGTTGCCCTCGGGGTCGGCCATCACCACCCACGTGACATCCCCCTGCCCGATGTCGACGCGCCGGGCCCCGAGCAACTCCAGCCGCCGCACCTCCGCATCCTGCTGATCCGGTCGCAGATCCAGGTGCAGGCGGTTCTTCACCGTCTTCTTTTCGGGCACCTCGAGGAAGAGGATGTCCGGGCTGTCACCGCCCAGCTCGATCCACCAGTCGCCATCGTCGGACCCCTGGAGCGGAAGCTGGAACACCTGGCTCCAGAACTCGGCCACCCGCCGGGCGTCGCGGCAGTCGACCACGATGCACTGCCAGCGCAACGTCATCGGGGGAGTCTAGGCCCCGTCGGCGACGCTCGGCTCCAGGCCGTGCCTCACCGGTGACGTGCGGCAAGACGGAGCATGCGTCCACTCACGCCTGCGGGATGAGGACGATGCGCTGGCTCGTGGTGGCGGCATCTGCCCATGCCTGCTCGACGTCGGCGAGCGGCATCGGCCGGGCGTCCACCTCGAGTGTGCCGGCGGTGATCTCCCCGGCCAGGGCGGGAAGCTCGGCGACGATCTCCTGCGTGCTGACCGAGCCCTGGCCACTCCCGACGATCTGAAGGCGGGCCGCGCGCAAGGCGGCTGATGGGATCGGAGCGGTGGGGCCGGCGACCGAGCCGATCTCGATCCAGGTGAGCGGCCTGCTCCGGTCAGCGCGGCTGGTGACGACCGCGACCATCGCGGCCGCGGCGGGCTCGCCCCAGAGGTAGTCGATCACCACGTCGACATCGGCGGCGGCCTGGCCGAGACGGCTCGCGATCTCGCCGGCGTGGCCCTCGAGCAGGAACCCGAGCCGACCGACGCCGCCTGACCACGCTGCTGGAGCAGATGCTCGCGCACCGCTGATCCCACTGTCCCGCCTCTCCACGGCCCCGGGGCCGGAACCTCGGCTGGGTACACTTCCCCGGTGCCAATCAGCCGCGAGCTCGTCGAGGACGTGGCGGTGTGGGCCGGCGAATGGCTCGGGCACCGCCAGCGCACCCTCCGGATCCCCGGGGTGCAGTTTGCGATCGCCCATCAGGGAACGATCGTGGCGAGGGGCGCCCACGGGACGGCGGACCTGGGCGCGGGGGAGGCACTTGGCACGCGCCACGCCTTCCACGTTGCCTCTCACTCGAAGACGTTCACGGCCACGGCGATCCTCCAGCTCGCCGAGCTGGACCCTCCGTCGCTCCGGCTGGACGACCCGCTGGACCGCTACCTCCCGGCCTCCCGTCCCGGTCTCACCCGGCTCGCCGGCCTCACCATCGCCGACCTCCTCCATCACGGCTCGGGGATGACCCGCGATGGCGCGGATGGCGACTACTGGCAGCTCCAGCACCCCTTCCCCGACGCCGACGCGTTGCTCGACCTCCTGGAGCGGAGCGCGTCGCCCTACCCCGCCAATGACCGCTTCCACTACTCCAACATCGCGTACTCCCTGCTCGGCCGGGTCATCGAGCAAGCGGCGGGCTGCAGCTACGCCGAGTTCGTGCAGAGGTCCATCATCGACCGGCTCGGGCTCACCGACACCGCCCCCGACTTCGACCCGCGCGACCCGGATCGCCCGTTCGCCACGGGCTACACCAGCGCCGAGGATGGGCGAGAGCGGGTCCCCATCGACCATGTGGCCGCCAACGCCATGGCCCCGGCGACCGGGTTCACCAGCACCGCTGAGGACCTCTGCCTGTACTTCAGCGCCAACTGCCTCGGGGACCATCGCCTCCTCAGCGATGAGGCCAAGCGCCGCATGCAGCACGGTTGGTGGGCACCACGCGCGCAGGAGCAGTACGGACTCGGTCTGCAGCTCATGGACATCGGCGCACGCCGCCTGATCGGGCACTCCGGCGGCTACCCAGGGCACACCACCCGCACCTGGTGCGACCCGCAGGACCAGCTGGTCATCTCCGTGCTGTGCAACGCATCAGATGCCGCAGCGACCCCGCTGTGCAACGGCATCTTCCGGCTTGTGGAGCATCTGTCCCACCCTGACGAAAGCATCCCCGGCCATGCGGACGGGGTTGATCTGCCAGGCTTCACCGGCCACTTCAACACCCTCTCCGGCGCCCACGACATCGCCCGCTTCGGCACGCGGCTGCTGGTCATTCCCACCGACGACAACGACCCGACCGAGGTGCTCGGCGAGCTGGTCGCGGAGGGTCCGGACACGGCCATGCTGGTGCGCGCCCACGACGGCTACACGAGTGAGGGAGAGCGGTTCCGCTTCACCCGCGACGCAGCCGGGAGAGTGCTCTCGGTGCGCGCCTTCTCGGGGATGACCGCCTATCCTGACGACGAGTACGTGCGCCGCATCCTCGCCGGCGGGAGGGTGCGCGCACCGGCATAGCGGGAGGCTCGAGGGCATCGATGTCCATGGCATCGGCAGCGGGGTGAGCAGGATCCTGATCGTCAATCGAGGGGCGGGGGCCGGTCGGACGGCGGGGATCGCTCTCCCCCGAGGGCTGAGATTCTGACCAGGATGGCGCGGCCCGGCCCGGTCGCGATGGTCGGCAGCGGCGAGTACCTGCCCGCGATGCTGGAGGTTGAGGCAGCGCTGATCGCCGGCCGACCGCCCCGGTACGTGCAGCTGCCGACGGCTGCAGGTCGGGAGGGACAGGCGTCGGTCTCGCGGTGGGTCGCGCTCGGCGCCCAGCAAGCGGCACGGCTGGGGGTCGAGGCGGTCCCGATCATGGCGCTCGACCGTGATTCGGCCGAGGATGAGGCCAATGCCGCGCTCGTGAGTGGTGCCGGCCTCATCTACCTCTCCGGGGGCAGTCCCACCCACGTTGCAGACTCGCTCCGGGGAAGCCGCGTGTGGGCCGCCATCGTCGACGAGTGGCGCGCCGGAGCCGCCCTGGCGGGATGCAGTGCGGGGGCGATGGCGCTGACCTCCTGGGTGCCGAACTTCAGACGCCCCACTGGCAAGCCACGCTCAGGCCTGGGTGTGGTGCCCCGGCTGCGCGTCATCCCCCATTTCGACCGCATGAGACGTTGGGTTCCCGGCATGGTCCACTGGGCGACCGCGCGTCTCCCCGCCGGCGTCACCCTCGTGGGCATCGACGAGGAGACCGCCATCGTCAGCGAGGATGCCGACCTGGCCCGCTGGGTGGTCAGGGGCCGGCAGCGGGCGTGGCTGCTCTCCCCCGACGGTCGGAGGCCGCTCGACTCCGGCGAGGAGTTCGTGCTCTGAGCACGGCGAGAGGAGCGGGTCGGGTGGCCGCCCCGGGGGAGCGGCGACCGTCCGCTCGTCAGGTGCCGGCCGTCCCCGCTTCCCAGGTCGAGGCTATGCTCTCAGCGGTGAGCGGCTTCAGGGGCTGGACGGGCGAGTTCCAGGGGTTCTTCCTGGGCCTCGCGGCGAACAACTCCAAGGCCTACTTCGAAGCCCACCGACGTCGGTACGAGCAGGACGTGAAGGCACCGATGCTCGCCCTGCTCGCTGACCTGGAGCCGGAGTTCGGGCAGGCTCGGCTTTCCCGGCCGAATCGAGACATCCGGTTCTCGGCCGACAAGTCGCCGTACAAGACGAACATCTACGCGGACACGCGCAGCGGGGGCTACGTCGCCCTCGACGCCGCCGGGCTCGTGGCCGCCGGAGGGCGGTACATGCTCGATGGGCCGCAGCTGCAGCGCTTCCGGCAGGCGATCGCCTCCGCTGGCTCGGGCGGTCAGCTCGTCGCGATCGTCTCCAGCCTCAGCCACAAGGGGTACGAGATCGGCGGCGAGGAGCTCAAGCGCGTGCCGCCCCCCTACCCCGCGGATCATCCCCGTGGCCACCTGCTCCGCTACAAGCGGTTGATCTACTCGAAGCGCTGGGAGATCGGACCGTGGATCGCGACCGCGGAAGCGGAGGAGCGTGTCGCCGAGACCTGGCGCGACGGGCGGGACCTCAACGCCTGGCTGGCCGTCCATCTGGACAGTTGACCTCACCCCGGTGACCGCCCGGACACGGGCCGCTGAGCATCGCCTGCGCGCGATGCCCCACGCGGCCGGGCGAGAGCGCGAGGGGGCTCGAACCCAATCTCTGCCTGACTTCACGACCGGAGGCGGCGCGGTGGTCGTGCAGGGGTGAGCCGGCCGCAGGGATTCGAATGCCTCCGATGGAGCGGGAGATGGACGATGCCGCACCTGCTCAGCTTCCGGCCACCACCGCGAAAGGAGGAGCGCCGGCGAGGGCCCGCTCCGGCCACGGCAGTCCTCGCTGGGCGGCCCAGCCCACATCCGTCAGCTGGTGGATGCGTGGCGATGCCCAGCCCGATGCTGACACCAGCTGGAGAAGGCTCTCGGGACTCGTGCCCTGCGCGAGCGGCAGGGCCGCCCTCAGCTCGGGAGGGTAGGGGGCATGGTGCGCCGGGGCGGTCCCTCTGGCTCGGGCCAGTCCCCGGCCTGCCCGGCGGCGGATCCTCTCCAGGCGGCTGCTCGGATCCCCCCACAGGCTCTCCACGAGCACCAGTCGTCCGTGGGGCGCCACGTCATGCCAGGCACGGAGGGCCGTCATCGGCTCCAGGAGCGTCCACAGCAAGTGCCGGGAGATGACGGCATGGAATGGACCCGGGGGCACGGATGCGGCCTCGGCCTCGACGATCTCGACTTCGAGACCTGCCTGCTCCGCCTTGGCTCGCAGTCGTCGCAGCATCCCCGAGGAGAGGTCGACAGCCGTCACCTGGTGACCCAGCTCCGACACGATGAGGCTCAGGAACCCAGTTCCGGCACCCACATCGAGAACCCGTGCCGGAGCCGCTGGCAACAGCCTCTCGAGGGTCCCCCGCCACGCGGCACGCTCCAGTCGAGAGACCGGGTAATGGCCCGGGTCACGATCATAGGTGGCCGCGTCAGCGTCCCAGAAACGACGGACCTGGTCGACACGTTCCGTGTCCACGGAAGACGTCCCCTCGCATTGTGAGAGCGGTCTCTCGTCCAATCTCACTGGCTCGGCTGCCAGCTCAGGCAGAGTCCGACGACCACGACGTGCTGAAGATTCACGGAGAAGCCGAACTCCAGCTGGGCAGCCTCAACCAGGTCGCTGAAGAAGGCCGACCAAGCCACCGCCCCAGCCCTGGCGAACCTCTCATGGCGCCGGGCGCGTGCGCTGCTCTGCGCGCCGGGTGACGATCCCGCACGATCTCCAGCAGCCGGGTAGCTCATGCGGATTCCGGCTCAACCTCGGCCGCCGCTCCCCCTCCCCGCAGCTTCGCATCCCATCGTGCTTCGATGTGGCCGAAGCGCCAGATCAGCAGAGCTCCGACCCAGGTCACGATGAACATTGCCACGATGATGAAGCCCGCCGTGTTGATGTCGAAGCTGGCCATGTAATGCCAGAACGGACCGCTCCAGTGCAGCTCCACGGGCAGCAGACCGAGCACCTCGATGGTGCCGATGAGAAAGCAGATGGCCACCGACAGCCCGGTGATGGCAAGGTTGTAGAAGACCTTGCGCACCGGGTTGAAGAACGCCCACCCATAGGCCAGGTTCATGAAGCACCCGTCGAACGTGTCCATCAGGCACATCCCGGCCGTGAAGAGGACGGGCAGGCACATGATCGAGTACCAGGGCAGGGCCTGCGACGCGAGCAGGGCGGTGGTGGCCAGCAGGGCGACCTCGGAGGCGGTATCGAAGCCCATGCCGAACACCACTCCCACCGGGTACATCTGCCACGGCTTGGTGATCGCCTTCATCCACTTGCCGAAGAAGCGGAACATGAACCCCCGGTTGTTGAGCTGGTGCTCCAGCTCCGCCTCGTTGTACTCGCCCCTGCGCATCCTGAAGAAGACCCCCAAGATGCCGACCAGGATCACGATGTTCAGGCTGGCGATCAGGTAGAGGAACGACGCAGAGACGACGGTGCCGAAGATCCCTCCGAACTGCTCCAAGCCGGACGAGTTGTGGGAGACGGCGCTGTAAACGGCCTTCTCAGCGATGACGATCCCGGCCCCGATGGCGACGACGATGGTCGAGTGCCCCAACGAGAAGAAGTACCCCACGCTGAGCGGGCGCTTGCCTTCGTTCATGAGCTTGCGCGTGGTGTTGTCGATCGCCGAGATGTGGTCCGCGTCGAAGGCATGCCGCAGCCCGAGGGTGTAGGCGAGGACGGCGACACCGATACCCAGGCCCTTGTAGTTGTTGGGAACGACGAAGGCGAGGAAGACCCCGAATCCCAGGACGTGCAGGAGCAGGATGCTGCCGAACATCAGCTGCGCGCGGCGCCACTCCCGAGGGGATAGCGACCTCCGGATGCGCTGGATTCGACCGAGACCTGCCGACAGCTCCGCGGTTGCCAAGAATCGACCCTCCCCGCCCGCGTGGCGGCTCCCCGTCCAGAAGCCTTAAGGGAACCTATCACAGATGCATCTCAGTGGCAACTGGTGTCCTTGGAACGCTCAGGCCCCGTGAGATCCAGAGGTTTCTCGTCGAGCGTGCCAAGTGCTGCACTGATGCCAAATGTGCGTGGGTGCAGCCCTGGACCCGGATCCGCCCACCGAGACGCCGAGACGGGAGACGGGTGGATGGATGAGAATCGGGCGGTGCCGAGGCCGCTCCCCTCCGACGCCCCACCGAGCGCAGATGACGCCGCAGCCGCAAGCGTGCCGCGCCATGGACGAACGTCCCGCCACCAGGACGCTGCTGCGCCCATGAACGCGAGCGAAGGAGGTGCTCGGATGGAGATGCGCAAGCTGGGGGACGGGGGCCTTGAGGTCTCGGCCATCGGCCTCGGCTGCATGGGCATGAACTATCACCGCGGCCCAGCCCCGGAGCGGACCGAGATGATCGCGCTGATCCGCGCGGCGGTCGAGCGCGGCGTCACGTTCTTCGACACCGCCGAAGTCTATGGCCCGTTCACCAACGAGGAACTCGTGGGCGAGGCGCTGCAGCCGTTCCGGAAGGGCGTCGCCGTCGCCACCAAGTTCGGCTTCGACCTCGGTCCTGGCGGATCGGGCGGCCTCAACAGCCGCCCAGGACGCATCCGCCAAGTTGCCGAGGACTCGATCAAGCGTCTGCGGGTCGACGCCATCGACCTCTTCTATCAGCACCGGGTCGACCCCGAGGTTCCGATCGAAGATGTGGCCGGCGCGGTGAAGGATCTGATCGCCGAAGGCAAGGTCAAGCATTTCGGCCTGTCGGAGCCAGGGGCCGAGACCATCCGCCGAGCGCATGCCGTGCAGCCGATTGCGGCCGTCCAAAGCGAGTACTCCCTCTGGTGGCGCCTCCCTGAAGCGGACGTGTTGCCAGCCTGCGAGGAGCTGGGGATCGGCTTCGTCCCTTACAGTCCGCTCGGCAGGGGCTTTCTCACCGGCAAGATCGACGAATCGACCACGTTCGGGAGCAACGACAACCGCACCACCTTGCCACGGTTCACGCCGCAAGCCCGCAAGGCGAACCGCCCCGTGGTCGACCTGTTGGAGAACATAGCCGACCAGAAGCGTGCGACGCCAGCGCAGATCGCGCTGGCCTGGTTGCTGGCGCAGAAACCCTGGATCGTCCCGATCCCCGGCACCACCAAGCTCAACCGCCTCGAGGAGAACATTGCCGCGGCCTCAATCGAGCTCACGCCCGACGACCTGCGGAGCATCGACACCGCCGCATCGCAGATCACCGTGGCAGGAGACCGCTACCCTCAGGCGGAGGCAGACCGCACGCGGCGGTAGACGCGCCGGACAAGGAGGAGAACGGTGCGCACGCTCATCGTGGCCAACTTCGTCACGCTCGATGCCTCTCGACGGCGAGGACAAGTGGCCGGTCAGAAGCTCACGGTCCGGTCCGCCCACAGGGTCCAGTCGGTCAGATCCTGAAGGGAAGGGATCGTGCGGGGTACCGTACATGCCTTCGATGTCGACCCCGCGACGGTGATCGCCACGAGGACCCGCGCCGAGGCTCGGGGACGGCACAACGTCGTGGCCCGGCAGCGTGATCTCATGGCCGGCGGAACCGGCCTGCCCGACGGCAGCGCCGGCTACGCGATGCTGTTCAACATCCTGCACTGTGAGCATCCCGGCGTCCTGTTGCGCGAGGCTTGGCGGGTGCTCGTCCCGGGCGGGGCGCTCGCAATCATGCACTGGAACTTCGATCCCTCGACCCCACGCGGGCCCAGCATGAGCATCCGCCCCCGCCCCGAGCGGTGCCGGGCCTGGGCGCTGGAGGCGGGGTTTGAAGCGGAGGAGCCGCACCCCGTCGACCTTCCCCCGTACCGCTATGGGCTGCCCTTCCGAAGGCGCACCTGATCGGCTTTGGCCGTGGCACCATCCGCCGAGCCCTCAGCGGGCCCCATCCGGTGCGTTCCGAAGCGCGCGCCAGACGCCAAGGTCTCCGCCGCTGAGCGGAGCGGATTGGCCGTGGGTCGCCCTGCAGTCCCCGCCACGAGCCGGGGGCTGTCGCTACGACGGCGGCCTCCGGTCAGCCCAGGGACGAGCGGCCTCGACCTGGGCGCCGTAGCGAAAGAGGGTCGCTTCGTCGTAGGGGCGGCCGAACGCGGAGACGCCGATGGGCAGGCCCTCGTGCCAGCTGAGGGGCAGCGCCGCCACCGGCTGGCCGGTCAGATTGGCCACCGAAGC
This sequence comes from Candidatus Dormibacteria bacterium, assembly GCA_049511615.1. Taxonomy (GTDB): domain Bacteria; phylum Chloroflexota; class Dormibacteria; order Aeolococcales; family Aeolococcaceae; genus Changshengia. The sequence goes on from JBEKXW010000028.1 coordinate 14,689, forward strand.
GAACGGCGTGAACCTGGCGGCATTGGTCAGCACCGCCATCGGATCGACCTCCGCCCCCTGGAAATGCCACCCGAGCGGTACCGGGGGCAGAGCCAGGGTCGGGGTGAGGATGAGGTCATAGCTGGAAGACGCCGCGAGCACCTGACGGGCCACACCCTGGAGGCGGGCCATGGTGACCATCAACTGAGCAGCGTCGATGCCTCGCGCCCGCTCCCGCAGCGCCCGGTTGTGGGGCTCGACCAGGTCAGGGTTGCCGCCGAGGCTCGTGTAGAAGTCGATGTTGGCGCCGATGAGGCCCGCCCAGAGGTCGAGGAAGTCGTTGGCGAGCGTGTCCGAGCCCCAGTTCAGAGCCACGGGCTCGACGTGATGGCCGAGTTCCTCGCTGAGCCGCGCGGCCTCCTCCACCGCGGCGGCGCAGGCGGGGTCCACGGTCAATCCCGGCACTGGGGTCGCCGTCCAGCCAATGCGCAACGAGTTGGGGGCGTGCATGACCTCGTCCCCGAAGGGGCGCGGTGGAGATGGGGCGGTGACCGGGTCCCCGAGGGCCGGACCGCTCACCACGTCGAGGAGAAGGGCGTTGTCGGCAACGCTGCGGGTGATGAAGCCGTCGACCACGAGCAGGGCAGGATCGTTGCCCGGGAGCGGGCCGCGTGGCACCCGACCTCGGGACGGCCTCAGACTGAAGAGCCCACAGCAGGAGGCGGGGATCCGGAGGCTGCCGCCACCATCGTTTCCATGCGCGGCAGGCACGATCCCCGCCGCAACGGCGGCGGCCGAGCCGCCGCTCGACCCGCCCGCAGTCCGGGACAGGTCCCAGGGATTGCGGGTGGCCCCGAAGCGGACGTTCTCCGTGGTGCTGATGGTGCCAAACTCGGGGAGATTGGTCTTGGCGACGAAGACGGCGCCGGCCCGGCGGAGTCGACCGACCAGCTCGGTGTCGCTCGGTGCCGGGAAGTCGGGGGTCATCCGCGAGCCGTCGGTGACCGGCACCCCGGCCACCAGCACGTTGTCCTTGATCGGGATGGGCAGGCCCTCGAGGGGCCGAGCCTCACCCGCCAGAAGGCGGCGCTCGCTCTCCTCGGCCTGCGCGCGCGCCTGATCCGCGAGCACCCTGGTGAATGCGTTGAGCCGCGGCTGCTCGGCCTCCAGCGCGACGAGCACGTCGTCGAGGAGCTGCACGGGGGAGAGCTGGCGCGTGCGCATCTCCCGAAGCAGCTCGATCGCCGGCCTGAATCCCATTTCCGGTGCCGCCGACATGATCACCTCCTGGGCTGCGACCGAGGAGTCTACGCCACGGCGGGACACGCCGATGTGGGCAAAGAGATGTCGGGGGTGCACCGCAGGTCGAGGGCCGGGCCGAGCGCCGACCCCGGATCACTCTCCTGGCGCTGTCCATCGCCATCGCCCTCGCCCGCGCCCACGAACTCAACCGTCCCGGGGCTGGCGACGGTGATGGCTTCAGTGATCGGCGGAGCGGGAGGCGACCTCGCCCATGCGACCGTACCGGCACGGGCAAGTGAATGTGCTCAGCGTCGGCATTTCGACAGGTGGGTTGACCGGCAAGATCGACGAAACCACAATGTTCGGCAGCAACGACAATCGCAGCACCTTGCCACGGTTCACCCCACCGGCGCGCAAGGCGAACCGCCCCGTGGTCGAGCTCTTGGAAACGATTGGCGAACAGAGGCGCGCGACGCCCGCGCAGATCGCGCTGACCTGGTTGCTGGCGCAGCAACCCTGGATCGTGCCGATTCCCGGCACCACCGAAGCTCAACCGCCTCGAGGAGAACATCGCTGTGGCCGCCATCCAGCTCACGCCCGACGACCTGCAGGGCATCAACGCCGCCGCTTCGCAGATCACCGTGACAGGTGACCGCTACCCTCAGGCGGAGGCAGACCGCACGCGGCGGTAGAGGCGCCGCCAGGGCGCGGCCCGGCGCGCCCTGGGCGGACTCCCTAGCCGCAGGCCTCCTCCACAACCCTGAGCACGTTCCCCCAGGTCAACTTGGCCAGATCCGAATCGGACCAGCCGCGAAGGGCGAGTTCACCGATCAGCCTCGGGTAGCAGGAGACGTCGCCGAGGCCCTCGGGCAGCGCATCGGTGCCGTCGTAGTCGGCGCCCAGCCCGACATGGTCCACCCCGGCCACGCTACGGATGTGATCGATGTGGTCCGCGACGTCGGCGACGGTTGCTCGGGGAGGTGGCTGCTCAGCGGCGAACCGGGCGGAGAAACGGTCGACCTCGTCGACATCGTCCGCGTTGAGGCCCCGCTCCAGCATGCACTGCCGGGCCAGCTCGGTCCACGCCCAGCATGCCTCGGAGACGAAGCACGGGACGAAGGCGACCTGGCAGACCCCGCCGTTGCTGGGTAGGCGGTGGAGGACGTCGTCAGGGACGTTGCGCGGGTTGTCCACCCGGGCCCGCGCGGAGGAGTGGGAGAAGATCACCGGCTTCGAGGTCACGTCTAGGGCCGCGTGCATCGTGGTGATGGCCACGTGGGCCAGGTCGACGATCATGCCGATCCGGTTCATCTCGGCGACCACCTCGCGACCGAAGCCGCTGAGGCCGCCGGCTCTCGACGCGTCGGTCGCTGAGTCCGCCCAGCTGGTGCTGCGGTAGTGGGTCAGGGTCAGGTAGCGGACGCCGAGCCGGTGCAGGGTGCGCAGAACCGAGAGCGACGAGGCGATGCAATGGCCGCCTTCGGCGCCCAGCAGCGAGGCGATCCGGCCCGCCGACTGGGCGCGCCGGCAGTCGGCGGCGCTCATAGCGAGCACCAGGCGGTCGGGGTGCAGAGCGACCATCCGCCGGACGAGGTCGATCTGCTCGAGGGTGACCGCGAGCGCCTCGGCCTCGGGCAGACTCGACGGCGCGTAGACCGACCAGAACTGGGCCCCGACGCCCCCGGCGGCGAGCCGCCCCAGGTCGGTGTGGGTGCGGCCGGCCAGAGATGTCCCCGGGTCCAGGACGCCCAGATCCCCGCCGGCGAGGCGGCGGATCGCCCAGGGCAGGTCGTTGTGGCCGTCGAAGATCGGGGCCCCGGCGAGTACCGCGCGGGCCTGGGCGAGGCGCGCCGGGGTCAGGCTCTCGGCCACGGCTCAGATCCTGGCACACCGGTCCGTGGTCCGGCACGGGCAGTCGCCCGCAGAAGGCACCGCCGCAGGGGACGCGACACTGCGTCGGCGGCAACTCTCGAGGCGGCAGCGGGCCTTCGATCTCGCTGGCGAGCGCCCTAACAGCTCGAAATGGAGGAGCGGAGCGGGAGACGGGGCCGCGCGCTGCTTGAACGTCCTCCTCCCTCTTCCAACCAGATGGGCTGCACGCCTTGCCTCGAATCTCACGCCTGGCGAGCGGGCGGGGCGGGCCCGCCGACGTCAGTGGGGGGTCTGGATCACGAGGTGCTGAGAAGCGCATACTGCATATAGGTTTGAGGCGTACTAGTGGATGGTGAGATGAAGAAGAAGGCTTGCTCGGCGGACACTGAGTCTCCATCTCGGCTGACAGACACGCGGATAAGGGAGCTGGATGATTGGCGCGGAAAGAAGCTAGCGCAGATGCGCGCTCTGATCAAGCAAGCCGACCCTGAGGTGGTGGAGGAGTGGAAGTGGAGTAAGCCCTCTAGTCCAGGGGTCCCGGTGTGGTCTCACCACGGTCCGATCTGCACGGGCGAGACGTACAAGAGCGTCGTGAAGCTCACATTCTTCAAGGGGGCCTCGCTGAAGGACCCTTCGGGACTGTTCAACTCAAGCCTCGAAGGCAACCTCCGACGCGCCATTGACATCCACGAGGACGATGAAATCGATGAGAAGGCTTTTACAGCCCTCATTCGAGCTGCAGTCGGCCTGAACGAGTCCTCGACCCGCCGCTAGTCTTGCCATTTCACAGCCAGTGCACTGTCTCATGGGAACGTTGACGTGCACCATCGGGCGCACCGGCTGGCCGACCGGCACCAGCGGCACGACCCGGGTCTTGCCGCAAGCCCCCGGTGCGCTATACCTTAGGGCGGAAAGGAGTTGGCTTCCTTTCCCCCTATCGTCCGCTGCGGACGGACAGCCTCCTCGCGAAGCGGCGGTGCGCTCGTCGGGAAGGTCCATGGAGGAGGATACTGGACGGCAGACATCCGCATTGGCGCGTAGCCTGTCGCCGGCGCTATCTTCGCCCGAAGCCCGATCATGGAGGACGGCCATGACCATGGCATCGCACCAGCCCACTCTCGAGAGAGCGACATCCGCCGACGGAACGGCCATCGCCTTCGAGCGGCGGGGGAGCGGAGCGCCCCTGATCCTCATCGGTGGAGCGTTCGAGGAGCGCTCGGCGAGCCGGCCCCTGGCGCAGGTGCTGGCGCCGCACCTCACCGCGGTCACCTACGACCGGCGCGGCCGCGGCGACAGCGGCGACACTGACGCGTACTCGGTCGAACGTGAGGTCGAGGACCTCGACGCGCTGATCCGTGCGGTGGGAGGGCGGGCCAGCCTCTTCGGGCACTCGTCGGGTGCATGCCTGGCTCTCGAGACAGCGGCACGCGGCCGTCCGCTCGACCATGTGCTGGCCTACGAGCCCCCCTACATCCCGGATGGGTCGCGACGGCGGCCGGGAGCGGACCTGGCGCAGAGGCTGCGCACGCTGGTCGCCGAGGGGCACCGCGACGATGCGGTGGCGCTCTTCCAGACTGAGGGGGTGGGCATCCCCGCGGAGATGGTGAAGGGATTCAGGAGCACTCCGCTGTGGGCTGGCCTGGTCGGACTGACCCACACCCTGCCGTACGACCTCGAGGTCACCGGTCCCGGCAGCGCCCTGCCCGCATCACGCCTCGGCGCCATCGCGGTGCCGACCGTGGTGATGGTGGGATCCGCGAGCTTCGACTGGATGCTCCCGAGTGGACGCGACACCACGGCTGCGATTCCCGGCGCGCGGCTCCTGGTCCTCGACGGGCTGGACCACGGCTCACCGGGCAGCAACCCCACGGCACTGGTCCCGGCCATCCTGGAATTCCTGCGCGAGAGCCAGTTCACGGGCGAAGGGTCGTCGTCAGCCTGAACTCGCCGCCAGACCCGCTCGGCAACGGCGAGCTCGAGCGGCCCGGCTGCGAGGCGGCGAGGCGCGACCCGGTCACGCGGGTCGTCCTGCGTTCATCTCCTCAAGTGATGTCATTCCCGGACACTCGGCCAGCTCAGGGTGCTGTGGCTTCGCGTTCCATCACGGGGTCAGGACGTCGAGGTCGGTCCTGATGAAGTCGTCGCCGGTGCAGAGGAGCGGCTGTCCGGCCACCCACGCGGTCGCGTAGGTCAGGCAATCAGCGAAGTTGAGCCTGGCGGAGTGGCGTCCTCTGCCGAAGCGCCGGAAGGCATCGATGGCCACCCTGGCGTGGGCATCCGTGAACGGGACGATCACCAAGCCCGTCTCCTCCACCATCCGGGCAAGGGGGGTCGGACCCGGAGGCCCGAGACGGGCCGCGAGCACGATCCCGGTCTCGACCAGGGTGGGTGAACCAACGGCGACGATCGGCGCCCGGGCGAGCAGCACCTCCACCTTCTCGTGCAGCGCCTGCTGGAGCAACACCGTGATGAGCGCGGAGCTGTCGACGATCACACCCCATGATCGCCGTAGCCCAGGATCTCCTCCCGCTCCTCACGGCTGATCGGGCCACCGAGGACGCAACCTGGAAGAGCTGCCTGGGACAGCAGCCCCCGCGAACGACGGGCACGCCGGGCCTCAGCTGGTCAGGAACCCGTTGTCATGACCCATGACACCACCCTGGCTTGACAAGACACCACTATGGTGGCATCATGGTGACATGGAACTCGGACAGTACGTCAGCGACCTGCAGCGCCAGGTAGTGGATGCCGCGGCGAACGGCGCGGAGGGCACTCGCGCTGTCGCCGAGCGCCTCGCCGCCGGACTGGATGCCGCCACGCGGCTCGTGCTACTCGACGCCCTTTCGGATGCGGTCGGCGAAATCACCCGCGACCTCGCGCCCGGCTCGGTTGACATGCGGCTGCGCGGACGCGAGATCGAATTCGTGGTTACCCAGCCGAACACGGAGCCTGACGCCGACGAGCGGTCCGCTCCAACCGTCGACCTCGACGACGCGAGCACCTCGCGCACAACGCTCCGCCTGCCCGACGCCCTCAAGGCCCGGGTGGACGAGGCGGCAGCGGCTGACGGCCTGTCCATCAACACATGGCTTGTCCGTGCGATTGCGGACGCTCTCCAACCCAAGCAACGACGATCTGCACAGCGCACGCTGCGCACCGGCGACAACTTCGCGGGCTGGGCGCGCTAACCCGCTCAGCCCACCACATCCACCAGCCACGCGGACCCGCGGGTCGGACGAACACGCCCATACAAAGGAAGGCGTCAGCATGCCCACCTACGACACCCCCACCCCCATCGACCTCGCCATCAACCTGCTGGTCGGCGGGATCGAGGTCTTCGCTGGTGACCGCGCCGATACGGTCGTGACCGTGTCGGCCAGTGACCCGGCGAAGGCGCTTGACTGCCGAGGCGCGGAGGAGACCAACGTCGAGTTCGACGGCCAGCGGGTCACCATTGTGGGCCCGCGGCCCCGCATCAGCTGGATCGGCCCACGTGAGTCGGTCGACCTGAAGGTTGAGCTCCCCAGGGGGTCGCGACTCACCGCCGAGATTGGGTTCGGCAGCCTGCGCACCGTCGGACGCCTCGGCGCCACCCGCATCAAGAGCTCGTATGGCCCCGTGGATGTCGACACCACCGGCGACCTGTGGCTGCACGCCTCGTACGGCAACGTGACTCTGGGCACCGCCGAGGGCGGGATCGAGATCACGGCCGGCTTCGGTCAGATCCGGGTCGGCACGGTGACCGGCGACGCGATTCTCAAGGCGTCGCATCGCCCCATCTTGGTCGGGGAGTCCGGCGGCAACGTCGACGCCAAGCTCTCCGGCGGCGACCTCGAGATCACGAAGGCGCGCGCCTCCGTTGCCGTGATGACCGCGTACGGCAACATCCAGCTGCGAGAGGTCTCGAGCGGTTCCATCCAGGTCGAGAGCGGCTGGGGCCAGGTCACCATCGGCGTGCGGCCCGGCGTCCCCGCCTGGCTCGACCTGTCCGCGAAGGACGGGCACGTGCGCAACCAGCTCGCCGGCGACCGCGCTCCCGACGCGTCCGAGCAGACCGTCGCAGTACGTGCCCGCACTCAGCACGGCGACATCAACATCCAGCGCGCCCCATCAATTCGGGCAACCAAGAGAGGGGAACGACACACATGACCACCACAGCGCTCGCAGTGCACGGGGCTGCGGAGGTCCGACAGTGGAAAGATCGTGCTCGACGCAAGGTGTATTCGCTACCCGGAGGGTCAGCGGATCTGCCGGGAGCGGGGACGGCTGACCAACGCCATCGGTCGCGTGGCGGGCAACCAACCGTAACGAAAGAGAGAACGGAGATATCCCGATGACAGCCAATCAGGTCCAGGGGCCTGCGATCCACGTGCAGGGCATGGAGAAGTCGTACAAGAAGCTGGAGGTGCTGTGCGGCGTGGACTTCGACGTGGCGCGGGGCAGCATCTTCGCCCTGCTCGGCTCGAACGGGGCGGGCAAGACCACGGTCGTGAACATCCTGTCCACGCTGCTCAAGGCCGACGCGGGGGCTGCCAGCGTCAACGGCTTCGATGTCGCCACGCAGGCTGCGGACGTGCGGCAGTCCATCAGCCTCACCGGACAGTTCGCGGCCGTCGACGAAATCCTCAGCGGGCGGGAGAACCTCGTCCTGGTCGCCCGGTTGCGGCACCTCGAGGACCCGGGCACGATCGCGGATCACCTGCTCGATCGCTTCTCGCTGACCGACGCGGCCGCGCGGAGGGTGTCGACGTATTCGGGTGGCATGCGCCGCCGCCTCGACATCGCGATGAGCCTCATCGGGAATCCGCCGGTCATCTTCCTCGACGAGCCGACGACCGGGCTCGACCCCCAGGGGCGCCTCGAGGTGTGGCAGGCCGTCAAGGAACTCGCCGGGCACGGCACGACGGTGCTGCTCACGACCCAGTACCTGGACGAGGCCGAGCAGCTCGCCGACCGGATCGCGATCCTCCACGGGGGTCGGATCATGGTGAACGGCACCCTCACCGAGCTCAAACAACTGCTGCCGCCCGCCACGGTCGAATACGTCGAGAAGCAGCCGACCCTCGAGGAGGTCTTCCTCGCCATCGTCGGCGAAGGCGGCAAGAACGGCGATGCCGGCAATGACCGCACGTCAGCACGGACAACTGAGGAACGACGATGACCAAGCATTTCTTCGGAGACAGCGCTGTCCTGCTGGGACGATCCCTGCGCCACATAACACGCAGCCCGGACACCATCATCACGACCGCGCTCATGCCGATCGCCTTCATGCTGCTGTTCGTCTACGTGTTCGGTGGCGCGATCAACTCAGGGTCGCATTCGTATGTGAGCTACCTGCTGCCGGGCATTCTGCTCATCACGATCGCTTCCGGCATCTCCTACGTCGGATTCCGGCTCTTCCTGGATATGCAGAGCGGCATCTTCCAGCGATTCCATTCCATGCCGATCGCACGCTCGTCCGTGCTGTGGGCGCACGTGCTGACCTCGCTGGTCGCCAATCTGATCGCGCTGGTGATCGTCGTGCTCGTCGCCCTCCTCATGGGCTTCCGCTCGGGGGCGGGAGTGCTGGCGTGGCTCGCGGTCGCCGGCATCCTGATCCTGTTCACCCTGGCACTGACGTGGATCGCGGTGATCGCCGGTCTGTCCGCGAAGTCCGCGGACGGCGCGGGCGCGTTCGCCTACCCGATCCTCTTCCTGCCGTTCATCAGCTCGGCATTCGTGCCCACCGACACCATGCCCGGCCCGGTGCGCGCCTTCGCCGAGTACCAGCCGGTGACATCCATCGTCAACGCGATCCGCGACCTGTTCACACAGCAGCCGGTCGGCACCGGCATCTGGATCGCCCTTGCCTGGTGTGTCGGCATCCTCATCGTCGCGTCCAGCTTCGCCAGGGTCATTTACCGCCGTAGGATCTCCTGGTAGAGCGTCGAGCGGGGGTGCTGGCGCTGGGCGTGCGCCGCAGGCGTGCCTGAGCATGAACCAGCGGTGGGGCCCCGAAAGGCTGTGCCGGGTGGGGGCCGTTCGACGCCGTCACCAACGCCCCGAGGCAACCGCGGCAGGGCAGCATCACAGTTTGCCGTTGCGATGTTCAGGCATGTGCTCATGATTCGTATCGGGTATGAAAACGGAGTGACCCTGGCCGGCGCCCGCTCGCAGTACGCTGCGGCGACCGGGACGGGGGCATATGGGGACCACCATCGACGGGCAGGCCGGTTTGAATATGGACCACG
>JBEKXW010000029.1:0-22629 GCA_049511615.1 Candidatus Dormibacteria bacterium
TCCAAGGCAGCCCGTCAGGAGGTCGGAGTCGCACCGAGTACCGCTGCCGCTGCACCGGCACCCACCTCCGACCACCCGACCCGGCGGTCGGCAGGCGCAGGGACCCTACTTCAGCACCCTGCTAGCGGCGGAGCAGTCCTCCCATCATCCCGCCGGCGACGCCGCCCGCCACCCCGCTGGAGGCGGCTTCGACGTGCATGTACTCACCGAGGGAGTGCGCCAGGATCGAGAGCGGCATCGACTGCAGCCACACCTTGCCGGGCCCCTGCAGCTGGGCGAGGAAGAAGCCGTCGCCGCCGAAGATCTTGTTCTTGATGCCGGGAACGGTGGTGATGCCGAACTGCACGGTGTCCTGGAAGAGGCCGACATGACCGGGATGCACCCGCATGACCTCACCCTGGGCCAGGTCGAAGGTGATGATCTCGCCCGACAGCTCGACCCAGGCACGGCCCTGCCCGGAGATCCTCTGAAGGATGAAGCCGTCCCCACCGAAGACCCCGGCGCCGAGGCTCTGCTGGAACCCGATCCCGAGGGTGACGCCCTGCACACCGGCAAGGAAGCCGTGGCGGTGGGCCATGAAGGTCATCCCGGGCTGCGGGGCCACGTCCACCGGGAAGATCGTCCCCGGCATCTTGGCGGCGAACGCCACCATGCCCGGCTGCCCCGCGGCGGTGTACTCGGTCATGAAGATGGAGCCCCCGGCGACGGCACGCTTGAAGACGCCGCCGATGCCGCCACCACCCCCGGCCTGGGTGGAGGTCCGCATCTGCACCGACGCCGTCATCCACGAGAGCTCGCCCGATTCGGAGAAGACGACTTCGCCGGGATTGAGCGCCACCTCCAGGACCGGCATGATCGTGCCGACTATCTGAGCATCCATGTCGCATCACTCCTGAATTCGACCGAGAACATGACTCCAGGGGTCGTGGAAGAGCGCTCCCGATTGCCCTGTCCGGTGCGCTCGTGACGAAGCGGAGGCGCCCCCCGGTTCATGGATGGTACCTGGGATCGGGGCCGGCCACCAGGGAGGGCGGTCGGACGCCCTGGCCGCGGCTGACGTCGGGCGGAGGCTACGCGGGCGCCGTGGGGGCGGGGAGCCGCTCGATCTGGGTCACCACCCAGCCGCGGTGGGCGACCAGCCAGCCCTCGTCGCCGAACTTGTAGGTGTGCTCGAGGTCGGTCTGCGAGCTGTCCATCGAGGGGTCGCGCTCGAAGCGCCAGCGTTCGGACCAGCGCCGGACCGTCGCGTCGCCCGCGACGATGGCGCCGGTGGTGTCGTCGCGCTCCATCTCCTCGCCGGCGACGTCGAGGCGGACGTCGAGCACCTCCCTGCCCTCGGTCACCGCCGCCGCCACGATGGTGGCGTCGTCGACCTCCAGCCCGGGCAGCAGGTGGTGGCGGTGGGCGGCGACGTCCCCGCTCACCTCCTGGCTGACCTCCGCCTCCATGGCCGGGCTCAGCAGCGCGTCCGCCTCGGCCGTGCGCTCGGTGCTCCGCGCCTCGCGCACCTTGTTGAAGGTCTCCCGGGCGATGGTGCGGAAGGCGAAGTCGTCGAACTGCGGGTCGACGGCCCGGATCGGGGCGAGGTCGACCCCGGCGGCCTCGGCGGGAGGCTGCTCGTGGAACTCGGTGCCGAGGTCCACCATCATCTGCTGGTTGCGGCGATCCTCCTCGCCGAGGTCCTCGGCGATCTGGTCCATCTTGCGAACCATGGAGCCGCCGAAGGGCACGAGATGGTCGGCATCCCGCACCACCCCACTCTGGCTGAGGCGCGTCAAACGGTCAGCCTCGCTTTCCTGGTCGTCGACGGCATCGGGCATCTGCGTCTCCTGAACAGCCGGGGAAGAGCCAGCGTGAGCATAGGAGGACCGCCGGCGCCCGGCGAGGATGCGTCAGCGATCTGCGACACGGCCGATGCCGCACCCCGGGCGGAGGCGCGGGGGCCGGTTCCCTCGATCCTCCGCCCTCCGCGCTCGCCGGGGCCGGGTGGTCTTACCCGAGAAGCTGCTTGGCGTACGCCTCGACCTGGGACAGCGTCGTGGTGGTCATGGTGCAGGCGATGCCCACGAAGGTCGTCCCCTTGACGGCGAGGATGCCGAGCGCGGTCCCCGAGGTGATGCTGTAGTCGTAGGAGTACGCCTCGTCGCCCACCCCGGACACGGAGCTGAAGGTCATGCCCGCGGCGGCGGCGGTGGCCTGCATCGTCGCCTCAGCCTCGGTGAGGTACGACGCCGAGATGCCGTTGACGATCTCCACCACCACGTCCTCCACCGAGGAGGAACTCTCGTTCAGGTAGTTGCAGGAGACGCCCGTGGCGCTCGTCCCGATGGTGGTGGGCGCGGGAAGGCCGGTGATTCCCAGGGCCGAGTCGACCTCGCTGGCCGTCGGGCACGACAGCGTCCCGCCCGAGGCCGGGGTCGCGGTCGCGGCCGGGGACGAGACCGCCGCGGCCGGGGTGGCGGTTCCCGCCGCCGCGCTGGTGGCCGCAGACGAGCTGCTGCTCGCGCCGCCGCAGGCTGCGAGCGCGAGCGAGCAGAGGAGTGCCGCCCCGGAGACGAAACCGACACGCTGACGCGTCGGGCGACGAGATGGAGTTGCGATAGCTGATAGGAATGTCATGCAATGACTGTACCAGTTGTCGCGCCGCCGCGTGAGTACGCAGGCGGAGCGGACACAGCAATCTCACGATCGCCGACCCCGCCGCCGGCCTCCGCGGCGATCGCCTACGCTCCCAGGGTGCCGATCGCCACCACCGGGGACACCGGCTCCGCCGGCCCGCATCCGACCGGCGGCATCGCGTGGCCGGTGCTCGGGATCACCGACCGGGAGCGCTCCCTCGACTTCTACTGCGGGGTGCTGGGGTTGCAGATCGCCGGCAACCAACCACAGCAGTCCGGCGGCCCGGGGCGGACCCTGCTCAGCGCCGGGGGGCGCGCGCTGATGCTGGAGGCCATCGCGGACCCCGAGCCCAGCGAATGGGTCGACGACGACCTGCAGCGCGGCATGCGCCACGTCGGGTTCAAGGTCGATGACATCGAGCCCTGGGCCGACCGCGTGCGTGCCGCCGGCGCGCCCTTCACCATGGAGCCGCGCGACGCCTTCGGCGACGTGCGGATCGCCTTCTTCCTCGACCCCGACGGTGCCCACCTCGAGCTGGTGCAGGGCAACGTGGGCTACACCCACCCGGGGTCACCCGAGCTGGTGGCGCGCGAACGGGCTCTCCCCGCCCCGGCCACGCCCCGCTTCGACCACGTCGCCCTCTCCGTCGCCGACCTCCCGAGAACGCTCGCCTGCTACCGGCGCGGCGCCGGCGCCGCGCTGATCGGCGAGCTGTACGCCGCTGACGATCCGCGCGGCTTCCGGATCACCTACCTGCAGGCCGGGCCGGCCATCCTGGAACTCTTCAGCTTCGACCGCCCGCTGCGGCCCAATCCCTGGCGCCCCGGCCGGGTGACGCCCGGACTGCTCCGCATCGGGCTCTCCTCCGACGACCCGGCACGCGCCGCGGCGATGCTGCTCGAGGCCGGCGGCTCGCACCCGGCCGCCGGCGGTCCAGACGCGGACGTGGTGCTGGACCCGGATGGGACCCCGCTGGAGATCGCCGCCGCGCCGGTGGCGGAGAGGCGGTCGAGGTCGGGCTGAGAGGGCGACGGCGAGCCCGTGGGGAGGCCCGCCGGCGCGGGTCCCAGCCGGTCGCATACCCTGTGACCGCCATGCGGATCGCCATCACCGGGGGTACGGGGTTCGTCGGCGCCCAGCTCGCGGCGCAGCTCGCCGAGCAGGGTCACGAGCTGGTGCTGGTCTCTCGTGGCAGGCGCCGGTCCGGCTCCGCTCCGCCCGGCGTCACGCTGGCCAGCGCTGACGTGGTGACCGGGAGCGGGCTGGTGGAGGCCTTCGCGGGCTGTGAGGCCGTGGTCAACCTGGTCGCGATCATCGTGGAGCGGCGCCGGCAGAGCTTCGACGCCGTCAACCGGCGGGGCACCGCCAACGTGGCCGAGGCGGCCGTGAAGGCGGGCGTCGGGCACCTCGTCCAGCTCAGCGCCGTCGGCGCCGATCCCGACCCGCGCTTCGCCTACCTCGCCAGCAAGTGGGGCGGAGAGCAGGCGGTGAAGATCAGCGGCATCCCCCACACCGTCATCCGGTCGAGCCTCGTCTTCGGCCCTGGGGACGGCTTCTTCGTCAAGCTCGCCCGGCTGATCCGGCGCATCCCTCCCTTCTTCCCCCTGCCCATCGCCGGGGACGGCCGCACCCTCTTCCAGCCGATCGCCAACGCCGACGTCGCCCGCTGCATCGCCGTCGCGCTGGAGCGGGGACCGAGCGACGGCGTGGTCGCGATCGGCGGGCCCGATCACCTCAGCTACGAGCAGATCATCGACATCATCCGGCGCGAGGTGGTGTCCCTCCCGCGGCTCACGGTGCACGTGCCCGTGATCGCCATCAAGCCGGTCGCCGCGCTGATGGCGAGGGTGATGCGCGACCCCCTGGTGACGCCCGCGCAGCTCGACCTCCTCGGGCGCAACAACGTCACCCTCGCCGGCGCCGTGCCGGTGGCCTTCGGCTTCGAACCCCAGCGATTCGTCGACAACTGCGCCTATCTGCGGCGGCGCCCGCGGTGAGCGTGACCCAGCGCCTCGCCGAGCTGGGCATCACCCTGCCCCGTCCCACCGCGCCGCTGGGCAGCTACGTGCCCGCCCGCCGTGCGGGCGGCCTCCTACACCTCTCCGGTCACCTCGCCAAGCGCGACGGTCAGGTGGTCACCGGCCGGGTCGGCGCGGAGGTCGACGTGGAAAGTGCCCGGGAGCTGGCGCGGCAGATCGCCCTCGACCTGGTCGCGTCCGCCGCGGAGGCCGCCGGGGGGCCCGACGGCCTGGCCGGCGTGGTCAAGCTGGTCGGTCTGGTGCGCAGCGCTCCCGGGTTCGACCAGCAGCCGGCGGTGCTGAACGGGGCGTCGGACCAGCTGGTGGAGATCTTCGGCGAGGCGGGCCGGCACGCGCGCACCGCCGTCGGGGTCGGCGAGCTGCCGATGGGTGCGGCCCTCGAGATCGAGGCGGTCTTCGCACTGGCCTGACAGCAGCCCAGCAGCCGGGTCAGAGGCGTCATCGTTTGGAAAGACACAGGGGGTACAGTGAGCTTCACTGTGATGAACGACGACACGACCCCACCCCTCGACCCTGACCAGACAGGCTCCGGGTCTCCATCGTCCGATCCCGATCCGTCCGCCGCCGGCGGCGAGCCCGCAGAGCCGGGTGGCGCGCCAGGATGGGGCTGGGGTGGCCAGCAGCGGGGACCCGGCACCACCGGCGCCCCCGGCTGGGGTCAGCCCTGGGGTCCGCCGCCCGGCGCCTACGGCTCCGCCTACGGATGGACCAACGACCCGTGGGCCGGGTACCCGCCCTACGGCCCGGCCGCCGCCTACCCCCCGCCCCCACCCGCGCTCACCGACTACCCCCCGGCCGCGCCCCGCAAGCCGGCCCGGCTGGCTCCCGTCGCGATCGCCGTGGCGGTGGTGATCGCGCTCGCCTCCGGGGTGACCGGCGCCGGCATCGGCATCGCGCTGCGCTCCAGCCCCTCCTCGTCTTCGACCTCCGGCGGCTCGTCAACGGGCGGCCAGAGCCCATCGACGAGCAGCCCCAGCACGTCGACGAGCGGTGGCAGCTCCGTCAACGCTGCGGCCATCGCCGCCGCCATCGACCCCTCCGTCGTGGACGTGATCACCACCCTGCCGGACGATCAGGGCCTCGCCGAGGGCACCGGCATCATCATCAGCACCTCGGGGCTGGTTCTGACCAACAACCACGTCATCGACGACGCCCAGAGCGTCACGGTCCAGATCGACGGCCAGGGGCCGCAGCTCGCCTCCAAGGTCCTCGGCTACGACCCGGTCGACGACGTCGCCCTGATCCAGATCGACAGCACCTCCGGCCTCAGCCTCAAGGTGGCGCCGCTCGGCAACTCCGACAGCGTGAGCGTCGGGGACTCCGTGGTCGCCATCGGCAACGCCTACGGCCGCAGCGGCACCCCCGCGGTGGTGACCGGGACCGTCACCGGTCTCGACCAGTCGATCACGGCGAGCGACGGTGGCAGCTCCGAGAACCTGACCGGCATGATCCAGATGGACGCCGACATCGTCTCCGGTGACTCCGGCGGTCCCCTGGTCAACGCGGCCGGCAAGGTGATCGGCCTGGACACCGCGGGTTCGACGACCGGCGCCAGCTTCGGCGGTCAGACCGGCAGCACCCAGGGTTTCGCGGTCCCCATCGACACCGCCCTGCAGGTTGCCCAGCAGATCGAGTCCGGCCAGTCCAGCGGCAGCATCAATGTGGGGCCCGGGCCGTACATCGGCGTCGAGGTGAGTGACAGCGACACCGCGTCGGGAGCGCTGATCGACCAGGTGGAGCCCAACACCCCGGCGTCGAGCGCCGGCCTGCAGGCCGGCGACGTGATCACCTCCGTCAACGGCAACCAGATCACCGACAGCGCCGATCTCAGCTCGGCGCTGGAAGACCTCCACCCCGGCGACACGATCCAGCTCGGCTGGGTCGACAGCTCGGGTCAGCAGCACACCAGCTCGATCACCCTCGGGTCCGGCCTGCCGCGCTGACGGCCGCCGGACGGCGGCGGTCACCCGCCTGAGCTCTCACCCGCTCCCCCCGGCGGGTGATCGGCGGGTGACCAGCCCGGCTGCCGCCTCCGGCCGGCTATGCCCGGTCAGTCCCGTGGCAGGAGCGACGGCGCCGCGCCTCGCAAGCGACCAGGAGAAGCCCGGCGGCCACCAGGAGGGCCCCGAGCGCCCACGGCCAGGGCGTCCCGGCGGGCGTGCCGGTGTCGGGCGTCTCGACGGGCACCGTGGTCACCGTGACGCTGACGGCCTCGACCGCGCCGTCAGCCGTGTCGCCCGCCGACACGCTGGCAGCCAGATCTCCCGACGCGGTGGAGCTGACCCGCACCTGGACGCTGAGGCTGACCAGCGCCGCGCCGGGATCGACCGGCGTCGTCGCGGTTCGCACGCAGGAGAGCGCCGTGGCGCCGTCCGTGAGCGAGCAGTTCCAGCCCGGGACGGTGGGGGCGGCCACGAAGGTCTCCCCCGCCGGCATCACGAAGGTGAGGGTCGGCTCGCCGTATGCCGGACCGCCCGAGGACGACAGGGAGACGCTGACGCCCAGGGTGTAGGTGCTGCCCGCCGGGGCGGTCGGCGGCGTTCCCGACGTCGAGAGGTCGAGCACCGGCGCTGCGGTCACGTCCACCGCGGCGGTGGCGCTCGCGGTCGCGGCCGCGTCACCACCGTCAGCCAGCGATGCCACCGTCTGCAGCGTGCCCAGGGCGGCGGAGGCGATGTCGACGGTGACGGTCACGTCGGACAGGACCGTCCCCGCCGGGATCGAGGCCGATGACGCGGTGCAGGTGAGCACCATGTCCGCACCGCCGAGCGAGCAGCTCCACTTCGTTTAGTCCATTTGCTCTGACTAACGTGTTCTGTCACGGGACCGCGCCCCTCCGTCACGTCACCGGCGCTGAGTTGCGGCATGCGTGGCGCGCAGTCCCTGCGGCGTTGCCCCCGACCGCCCCGGCGCGGTCCCCTCCGCGTCCGGCGGTCAACCTGGGGTGCAGGGCCCGAGCGCGCAGTCGACGACCCCGCCGTCTTCAGGCCCGCGGCGGAGCCAGCGAGCGGAGCGGTCCGACTACGCCCGATCAGCCCGCGACGGGGCGAGGCGGCGCCGCGCCTCGCAGGCGACCAGGAGAAGCCCCGCGGCCACCAGGAGGGCGCCGAGCCCCCACGGGTGGGGCGTCCTGGCGGGCGTGCCGGTGGCGGAGCGGTCCGACTGCACCCGATCAGCCCGCAACCGGGCGGGGCGGCGCCGCACCTCGAAGGCGACCAGGAGAAGCCCCGCGAGCGTGAGGAGGGCGCCGAGCGCCCACGGGAATGGCGTCCCCGGTGGTGCTCCCGTCGCGGGCGTCTCCACCGGCACCGTCGTGGTCGCGTCGGCGACGGCCAACGGTGCCCTGTCGAGGCTGTCACCCGCCGACACGGTGGAGGTCAGCTCCCCCGACGCCGTGGAGCTGACCTCCACCTGGACGCTGAGGCTGATGAGCGACGCACCGGGGGCGAGGGGCGTCGCCGCGGTCCGCACGCAGCGGAGGGTGGTGTCCCCGTCCGAGAGCGAGCAGCTCCAGCCCGCGACGCCGGTCGGGGCCGCGAACGTCTCCCCCGCGGGCAGGACCAGGGTCAGGGTCGGCTCGTTGTAGGCGGGCCCGCCCGATGGGGAGAGCGCCACGCTGACGCTCAGGGTGTACGTGCTGCCCGCGGAGGTTATGGGTGGGGTCCCGGAGGTGGAGAGATCGAGCACCGGGATCGCGGTCACGTCCACCGAGGCGATGGCGCTCGCCGTGGTCGCAGCGTCAGCACCGTCGGCCAGTGCCGCCGTGGTCTGCAGGGTTCCCAGGGCCGTGGAGGAGATGTCGACGGTCGTGGTCACACCGGGCAGCGTCGTGCCCGCCGCGATGGGCGCCAGCGTCGAGGTGCAGGTGAGGACGCTGTCGCTGACGCTCAGCGCGCAGCTCCAGCCGGTGGCCGAGGGCGCGGCCCCGAAGGTCTCACCCGGCGGGAGGATCGCGAAGAGGATCGGGTTGTGGTAGGCGGGACCGGCCGGAGAGCCGCCCAGCGAGGGGCCGAGGGTGAGGCTGTAGCTGGTCCCCGCGGCGGCGCCCGCGGGCGTGCCCCAGGTGGCGACGCCGAGGGCTGGAGGGGCGGTCACACCGACCGAGGCGGAAGCATCGGCGGCGGCCGCCAGGTCGGTGGCGTCGGTCAGCGAGGCCGTGACCGTCGACGTGCCGGTTGCCGATGCCGAGACGTCGACGATCGCCGTCACGCTGGCCAGGGACGTGCCCGCCGCGATCGGGGCCGCGGACGAGGTGCAGGTGAGCACCGTGCCGCCGCTGCTCACCGAGCAGCTCCACCCCGTCACGACCGGTGCGGTGGCGAACGTCTCATCCGAGGGCAGGGTGGCGGTGAGGGTGGGGTCGTTGTACGCCGGACCCCCCGACGCTCCCAGCGACGGCGCGAGGGTGAGCGCGTAGCTGCTCCCCGCCGAGACGCCGGTCGGGGACCCGGCGACGAGCCCGAGAACCGGCGGAGCCGTCGCATTCACCGAGGCGGCGAGACCCGCCGGAGTGGCGCCGTCCGCGCTGTCTGCCAGGGACACGCCGGTCACCAGCGCGCCCCTCGCCGAGGAGGCGATGTCGACCGTCGCGGTCACGGCCGTCAGCGACGTCCCCGCCGTGATCGGCGCCAACGACGACGTGCAGGTGAGGACGGTATCGCCCCCGCTGAGACCGCAGCTCCACCCCGAAGGCGAGGGCGCGGCGGCGAAGGTCTCCCCCGGGGGGAGGGTCACCGTGAGGACCGGGTTGTGGTAGGCGGGGCCGGCCGGGGAGGCGCCCAACGACGGGCTCAGGGTGAGGCTGTAGCTGGTCCCCGCGGCGGCCCCCGCCGGCGTCCCGGAGGTCGAGAGGTCGAGCACCGGGTCAGGAGTGATGACGAAGCTGGTGCTCGCGGTCGAGCCCTGGTGGTCGGTGTCCCCGGAGTAGGTCGCGGTCACCGCGTAGCTCCCCGGCGCGGGGTCATCCGCCGTGCACGAGGCCGAGCCCGAGCTGAGCGCTCCGGTGGTGCAGAGAGTCGACCCGCCCGCGGTAAAGGTGACGTCGCCGGTGGCGCCGGAGGGGAGCCCCGAGGCCGCAAGCAGGATCGAGTTGCCCGCGCTCGCGCCGGTCGGGGTGGCCGAGGCCGTGAGGGAGGTCGCAGCCCGGGTGACGGTGAAGCTGGTGGTTGCGGTCGAGGCCAGGTAGTTGATATCCCCCCCGTACGATCCGGTCACCCCATAGGTGTCGGCCTGGAGCACCCCGGTGGTGCAGGACGCCGACCCGGAGCTGAGAACTCCGGTCGTGCACAGCGTCGATCCGCCCGCCGTGAAGGTGATGGTGCCGGTCGCGTCCGACGGGAGCCCTGACGCCTCGAGCTGCACCGTGTTGCCGTAGGTGGTGCTGCTCGGGTTGGCGGAGGCGGTGAACGAGGTCTCCGCCTGGGCGATGGAGAAGCTCGTGGACGCGGTGGAGCCCACGTAGCTGGCGTCCCCCGAGTACGTCGCGGTCACGGGGTAGGTGCCAGCCGCGAGCACGGCCGTGGAGCAGGACGCCCCGCCCGAGCCGACCGTTCCGGTGCACAGCGTCGCTCCACCCGACGTGAACTTCACGCTGCCGGTGGCGTCCGACGGGAGCCCCGACGCGCTGAGCTGCACGGTGTTGCCGTGGGTGGTGCTGGTCGGGTTGGCGGAGGCGGTGATGGAGGTCGCGACCTGGGCCACGGTCACGGTGTCGCTCGCGGAGCCCGGGTCGCCGTCCTCGGAGGAGACGGTGACGGAGTTGGTCAGCTCCGATCCTCCGGCCGCCGTGACCTCGACGGGGATGGTGATCTCGGGCAGGCTGCTGCCGGAGTCCAGTGGCCCCGGATCGGTGCAGGTGACCGTCCGGCCGGAGGTGGAGCAGCTCCACCCCGTGCCACCGACCCCGCTGCTCACCACCGTCTCCCCGGCGGGAAGCGTGTCCGTGGCGGTGATGGTCGCGTTCTCGTCACCGACCCCACTCGCGTTCGACACCGTGATGTCGTAGTCCATCGCCGAGTCGTGGGGCGGCGCTCCGGACGCGTTGTCGCTCACCGCTGCCCCAAGCTTCGGAGGGAGCCCGCTGATGGTGTCGGCGGTGAGATTGGTGACCTCGTGGTAGTCGTTGTCCGCACCCGTCGACGCCACCCACCCGAAGGTGAGCTGGTAGGGGATGCCGTTGCCGTTGGTCCAGCCCGCGGGGAGGTAGCTCGCGGCGTTGGGGAGTGAAGCCTCCAGCACCGTCTGGGAGCCACCGTAGGGGGTGAAGATGACCGCGAAGTCACCGGCCGGAACGCTGGCGCTGGAATCGCCCTGGGGGGTCACAGCGGAGCCGGTGGTGTTGATGACGATCTCCACCGGGATCGGGGACGGCAACGAGCCATTGCTGCCGGTGTTGCTCCGAAGGCTCACCCTCGGGCCGGCGGTGCTGGTGAGGGTGCTGACGATCGCGCAGTATCCGGTGGTGCCGCTGCCCGGCCCGCGCACCGTCACGTTGCTCACCTCGGTGGCGGCCTTCTGCCAGCTCTTGTCGGTGCAACCGCTGCCCTCGTAGTCGGTGTTCGGGAAGTTGCCCCAGGAATCGAGGCCGACGGCCAGGTAGGCGTCGGTCATGCCGTTCAGGGCGCCGCTCTCGTAACTGCCCGCCTTGGTGGCGGAGTAGCCGAGGGCACCGCCAGGGGCGCCGATCGCGGAGGGCGGCGTGGGATCGGCCGGGTTGGCGGCCGCCAGGAAGAAGCTGATCCCGTCGGCGCCATCGCCGCCGAATTGGTAGGTGTCGAAGGCGGCGTCGACCCCATCGATGGTAGGAACGCTGAGGGAGTAGGCGACGCCGCCCTCCTGATCGTTGCCGGCGGCGGTGAGCTCGAGGGCTCCCGGAGACACCGCGGACCCGCAGCCGGGGATGGGTGCCTGAGCGGTGTTGCCGCCACCCGTCAGGCAGACGGCGTTGCTCGGATTGGCGCTGTCGTCGGGGGTGCCGGGGAGGGACCACAGGGTCGACGCGGTGGTGGTGCCGGTGAACGTCTCGGCGATCAGCGGCTCCCAGCCGGCCACGGCCAGCTGGGTGTTCCCGGCGACGAGCCCGGCGGCGAGGAGGGCGCCCGTCAGCAGACCGGTCAGGGGTCGCGAGACCCGAAGCCATGGAGGATCGAGAGCAGCGTGCGCCATCACGCGCACGCTGTGGCGGCGCATGCGCCGAGGTTAGGCGCAACACGGCCATCGACCGGCGTCGCGGCAGACTGCGCAGCTCGGCGTTACCGAAGCGCTACGCCATCACCCTTCCGTGACTGCGACATCTGCAAAGCCGTCATGGGCATGCGGGACGGGGCATGCGCGGGCGCTCTCCGCTGGGGGCCCGCGGCCGGGGGCGTCGGCGCCACAGCAGCCCGCCTAGCCTCCGGCGGGAAGCTCGGCGTGGCCGCCGAACTCCCGCCGCATCGCCGACAGCAGACGGCCGGCGAAGTCGGCCTGCCCGCGCGAGCTGAAGCGCTCATAGAGGGCCGCCGTCAGCACGTGGGCGGGCACGCCTTCGTCGACGGCGGCGAGCGCCGTCCAGCGGCCCTCCCCGGAATCCGACACGCGGCCGGCCAGGTCCTCCAGCTCCGGTGAGCGGAGCAGGGCTCCCGCGGTCAGGTCGAGCAGCCAGGAGGCGATCACGCTGCCACGGCGCCACACCTCGGCGACCTCGGGAAGCGGGAGGTCGTACCGGTAGTACTGGGGATCACGGAGCGGGGTGCTCTCGGCGCTGGCCTCCTCGACGGACTTCCCGGCATTGGCCTGGTGGAGGATGTTGAGCCCCTCCGCGTAGGCGGCCATCACCCCGTACTCGATCCCGTTGTGGACCATCTTGACAAAATGTCCGGCGCCGTGGGGCCCGCAGTGGAGGTAGCCCTGCTCGGCCGGGGAGGGGTCCCCCTGGCGGCCGGGGGTGCGCGCGGCGGCGGCGACTCCGGGCGCGATGCTGCGGAAGATCGGATCGAGCCGTTCCACGACCGGCGCCTCGCCGCCGATCATGAGGCAGAATCCCCGCTCCAGCCCGTACACCCCCCCGCTGGTCCCCACGTCGACGTAGTGGATGCCCCGGGCCGACAGCCGGCCGGCCCGCTCGATGTCGTCGCGGTAGTAGCTGTTGCCGCCGTCGATGATGACGTCCCCCTCGGCCATCCGGTCAGCGAGCGCGTCGACGGTGTCGCCGGTGAGCGCGGCGGGCACCATCACCCACGCGGCCCGCGGCGGGGTCAGCGCGGCCACGAACTCGTCGAGCGAGCCGCTGGCCACGGCGCCCTCGGACCTCAGCCCGGCGACCGCCTGCGCGCTGATGTCGTAGACGACGCAGTCGTGCCCATCGCGCATCAGACGGCGGACGAGGTTGGCGCCCATGCGCCCCAGACCGACCATCCCCAACTGCATCGTGATCTCCTTCCCGGCATCCGCCGATTGCATGTCCCCCCGCCGCTCCTCGGGCTCAGAACAGTATGGTAGGGAGGCGACATTTCACGTTGGCGCCCCTGCGGGAGTGAGGATGGCGACGGGCCCGGCGCGCGGCAACCACACCCTCCGAGGCGGGATCGACCTCGGCGGCACCAAGGTCCAGGCGGTGGTCATCTCGCGCACCTGCCGGGTCGTCGGCGAGGCTCGCCGGCCCACCCCCCTCGACGGAGGGCCCGAGGCGGTCACCGCCGCGCTCGCCGACACCATCAGCGACGCCGCGGCCATCGCCGGGGTGGCTCCGCGCTCCCTGGCCGGGGTGGGGGTCGGCTCGCCGGGGAGCATCGACGCGACTGCCGGCACGGTTTCCCAGGCCGGGAACCTCCCGGGCTGGGACGGCAGCTTTCCCCTGGCCGAGCGGCTCAGCCGCCTCATCGGTTGTCCGGTGCGCCTCGGCAACGACGTCCAGGTCGCCAACCGGGCGGAGATGCGCCTCGGTGCCGGGCGCGGTCGCCGCTCCTTCATCGGGGTCGCCTGGGGCACCGGGGTGGGCGGGAGCCTGGTGCTCGACGGCCGGCTCTGGCTGGGCCGGGGAGCCGCCGGCGAGATCGGGCACACCGTGGTGGTCCGGGACGGCGCCGCCTGCACCTGCGGACGGCGCGGCTGCGTCGAGGCCTACGCGGGCCGGGCCGCGATGGAGCTGACCGCCCGCAAGCGCGCCGACCGGGGTGAGAAGACGGTCCTCTTCCGGCTGATGAAGCAATTCGGCAGGGACCGGCTGACCAGCGGTGTCTGGGCCCGGGCCCTCGACGAGGGCGACGCCATGGCCCAGGACCTCATCGACCGCGCCGTCGGCGCGCTGGGCACCGGCATCGCCTCGGCGATCAACCTGCTCGACGTCGGCGCCGTGATCATCGAGGGCGGGCTGGGGATACGGCTGGGCCAGCCGTACGCCGACCAGATCGCGGCGGCCATGGCCCCGCACCTCTTCCTCCCGGAGCGGGCGCCCGAGGTCCAGGTGGCGGCCCTCGGCGACCTGGGCGGAGCCATCGGCGCCGCTCTCCTGGTGGGCGCCGCCTGACCGGTTGGACGACCGGCACCCTCAGATGGCGACCACCGTCCAGGTCTGGCCGCCATCGTGGGTCATCAGCAGCGTGCCCGGTCCGGTGGTCGACGCCGCGTTGATGGCGACGCCCTGGGTGGTGGTGGTGAAGCCGACATAGGTGATGTACGAGTTGGTGCCACCCGAGTAGACCGTACCCCAGCTGCCACCTCCAGTGAAGGTGGCCACCAAGTCCGGACCGCAGCCGGCAGCCGCGACGGACGGGCTGGGACTGGCCACGGCGTTGCAGGCGCTGGGCAGGACGGCCGGCAGCTGGGTGAAGCTGGAGCCCCCGTCAGCGGAAACGTAGGCGCGTTCCTGAATGGGTCCTCCGCTCCAGATTCCCTGGTCACAGGCGGCGAACAGTTCCGCCGAGCTGGACGCGGCGAGGACCGCCGGGCCGCCGACCGTCGTGCACGGAGGTGTCCATGAGCTCCACACGCCGCTCAGCAGGCGGGCTCCGCCGACCACCGTCCGGTCGTTCTCCACAACCCACCCGGCCGCGCCCTGGATCACCAGCTGGCTAGCGGGCACGGGACCGGCACCATAGGCCACGGTCGTCGCCGACACCGTCCAGGAGTTGGTCGCGACCGGGCTGGTGGCGATCTCGAACCCGCCGGTCCCGAAGTAGACGGCGTTCACGGTTCCTGCTGCGGTCTCCAGACCCTGGATCGGCGTCGCCCCCACGCCCGAACTCAGCCCCGGGAGGCTGACCTGCGTCCAGCTCGCGCCCCCGTCGTGGGTGGCCCAGAGCTGACTGCCGTACGCCCAGCCGTCCTGTGGATCGGCGAAGCGGACACCGTCAACCCCGCTTCCCCCGGCGACGGAGAGGAAGGTGGTGGGCGGTGGATTGGCGCTGGTCCAGGTCGCGCCGCCGTCCTCGGTGCGGGCCATCGCCAGAACGCCTCCGACGGCGCCGAGCACCCATCCGTCCTCGGAGGAGACGAAGGTCACCGAGGCGACCCTGAAGCCGGCGATCGGCGTCGGAGTGGAGGTCAGGGTGGGGGTCGCCGGTGGTGCCGTCGGGGTCGGGGAGACGGTGGCGACGGGGCTGCTGGCACACTTGGTCGCCGAGCCGGGGCACGCCGTGGGCCCCGGAGTCGGCGTGACGCTCGCCCGGGCCGGGCTCGGAGTGGCCGTCGGGCTGCCACATGCACCGAGCAACGCCCCCAGGGTCAGCAGCGCTGCGGCGGCTCCCCGCCGTGGGCCTGTCCGCCGGGTCATGGGCAAGCTCCTCCGAGGCACCTCACCCTACATCCGATTGCGTCTTGCGACACCCCCCCGTGGCACCCCGCCTGCCACACCTCGCTCCGTCGCGCCTGGTAGCCTTGCGCGGTGCGGCCGTACATGAGGCTCGGGGAGCTGCCCCGGAAGCGCCACATGCGCTTCGACCTCGATGGCGCCCCGGTCTACGAGGAGCTCCTCAGCCGCGAAGGCTTCTCCGGCCCGTCGTCCCTCCTCTATCACCGCCACATGCCGGAGGCCGTCCAGGACGTCGTCGAGGGCGACCCCGACGATATCTCCATGGAGAACGAGAAGGTCCACGAGCACGCCCTGCTCCAGGGCTTCCGGCTCCCGACCCACGGCGACGCCATCACCGGCCGGCAGTGGCTGCTGGTCAACGACGACATCCGGATCGGCCTGATCGTCCCCCAGCAGCAGCAGAAGGCCTTCCTGGTCGACGGCTCGGCCGACGACGTGCTCTTCGTCCACAGCGGGTCCGGCACCCTTCACACCCAGTTCGGCCGGCTCCGTTTCGACCACCACGACTACCTGGTGATCCCGCGGGGGACGGTGTACCGCGTCGAATTCGATCAGTTGGAGAAGACCCGGGTGCTGGTGATGGAGGTCGCCGGGGCCGTCGATTCCCCGGACCGCTACCGGGCGCCCAACGGTCAGCTCACCGAGCTCGCCCCTTACAGCGAGCGGGACTTCCGCGGTCCCGAGGCGCTGGAGGAGGGAGAGGGCCCCTCCCAGCTCTGGCTCAAGCGGGCCGGCCACATGTCCTGCTACTCGCTCGACCACCACCCCTTCGACGTGGTGGGATGGGACGGCACCGTCTATCCGATCGCCTTCAACATCCACGACTTCGAGCCGCGCGCGGGCCGGTTCCACCTGCCGGCGGCGACCCAGCAGACGTTCCAGGCCGCCCACTGCGTGATCTGCTCCTTCGTGCCGCGCAAGCTCGGCTGGGACCCCGAGGCGGTGCTCCTCCCCTACCACCATTCAAACCTCGACTGCGACTCGGTCCTCTACTACGTGGAGGGCAACTACGCGTCCCGGCGGGGCGTCCAGCAGGGCTCCTTCACCCACCATGTCAGCGGGCTGGCCCACGGGCCCCAGCCGGGCGCGCTCGAGGCGTCGCGGGAGCGCCCGGCCGAGACCGACGAGCTGGCGGTGATGATCGAGACCTTCCGTCCCCTCCACCGCACCCAGGTCGCCCGCCAGGTCGTGGACACCGCCTACCCCTTCTCCTGGCATGACGGGGGCGCCAAGGGTCCGGGATCGAAGCGGTGAGCGCAGGGGATGGAGGCGGGGCGGTGACCCCGCGGCCCGTGACGACCGCGACGGGGCCGATGGCGTGAGCGCGGGGCCCGGCGAGGGTGCCGTCACCGCCTGGGTCCGCGGGGAGATCGAGGCGGGCGGATGGGTGCGCGCCGGGGCGGCGGCGGCCCAGCGGTTGCGCGAGCGGTATGGCGCGGACGCGGTGGCCGACCTCTCCCTGGGCCAGCCCCTGGAGGCGCCGGAGGCGGTGAGGGAAGCGTTCCAGCGCGCCGCGGCGGCGGTGCGCCCGCGCCGGTTCGGGTACATGCCCAACCTCGGCTACCCCGAGCTCCGGGAGCGCATCGCCGAGGACGTGGACGTCGCCGGGGTCACGGCCCAGTCGGTGGCGGTCACGGTGGGGGCGGCGGGAGCGATCTCGATGGCGCTCCGGGCCTTCGTGGAGGCGGGCAGCGAGGTGGTGGTGATCGCCCCCTACTTCTCGGAGTTCCGTCTCTACAGCGAGGTGTGCGGTCACCGCTTGCGGGTGGCGCGAGCCAGGGAGGATGGTGCGCTCGACCTCGAGGCGGTCGCCGCGGCCCTCAGCGACGCCACCGGGGCGCTGATCCTCAACACCCCCTGCAACCCCAGCGGGCACGTCACCACCGAGGCGGAGCTGCGCGGCCTCGGCGCGCTGCTCGACGCCCATCACCACCGCAGCGGCCGCCGGGTCCTGCTTGTCGTCGACGAGGTCTACCGGCGCCTCATCTATCCGCCGCACCGCCGGGCCGAGCCCTTCCACCACTACGAGCACACCGTCCTCTGCCGCTCCTTCTCCAAGGACCTGGGGGTGGCCGGCGAGCGGATCGGCTACCTCGCCCTCCACCCGTCGCTCACCGGCGAGGAGAGCGAGGCGGGGTTGGCCCTCTGCCAGCGCGCTCTCGGCTACGTCAACGCCCCGGCGACGCCCCAGCTCGCCCTGATGGAGCTGCCCAGCTGGGAGGCGGACGCGACCCCCTACCGGGAGCGCCGCGACCTGATCGCCGCGGCCGTGGCGGCGGCGGGCCTCGAAGCCGCCGAGTGCCAGGGCGGCCTCTACCTCTGGGTGCGCAGCCCCTGGGAGGACACCATGGCCTTCACCGCCGCCCTGGCGGAGCGCCGCGCGGTGGTGGTGCCGGGGGTGGCCTTCGGGGTGCCCGAGCGCTTCCGGATCTGTTTCAGCGTGGAGCGGCCGGCGCTCCGGGTCGCGGCCCAGGCGCTGGTCGAGGCAGTCGGGTCCCGTCCCACCTAGAGCCGTTGGTCTTTGTGCACAAAGTACCTGGACACCTGGCAGGTCCCCGGCGCACAATGCCCGGTCAAATGCAAGCCCCCTTCCGACCCACCCCTCTCGCCCGCACCCGCCGCGCCGCCTTCGCCGCCCTGGCCCTGCCGCTGCTCGCGATGAGCGCATGCGGGAGCACCAGCCCAGTCCTGACGAGCCCTCAGCCCGCCACCCAGTCGAGCATAGCCGGCGAGATCCCCAGCGCCGTGAAGGCGATGGAGCCATTCGTGATCGCCACCGACGCGTCGTACGCGCCAAATGAGTACACCAACGGCAGCGGTCAGCTGGTCGGGTGGGACCTCGAGCTGGCCCAGGACGTCTGCTCGGTGCTGGGGGTGTCGTGCACCATCGAGGACGTCACCTTCGACGACATCATCCCCGCGCTGCTGGCCAAGAACCCCAAGTACGTGATGAGCTTCTCCAGCTTCACGCCGACCGCGGATCGCGAGTCCTCGGGCATCGACTTCATCACCTACTACCAGGCCGGCGAGTCCTGGCTGGCCAAGGTGGGCGGACCGACGATCACCTCGGCCTCGCAGATGTGCGGCCACTCGGTGGCGGTGGAGTCGGGCACCGTCGAGGAGTCGGACGCGTACGGCTACATGGGCCAGAACCCTGGGGGTGGCGCCATCTCCGGTGACACCGACCACTGCACCGCGGCGGGACTCCAGGACATCAACGTGGAGAGCTTCGACACCCAGACCGAGGCCAACTCGGCTCTGATCAGCGGGCGGGCCGACTTCGGCTGGGCCGACCAGCCGGTCGCCGACTATCAGGTCAAGCTGGAGCCGGGTAAGCTGCGGATCAGCGGCTCGCCCTGCAGCATCTACCCGTACGGGGTCGCTGTCGCCAAGAGCCTGGGCTTCGACAAGGCGATCGAGGACGCCATCACCTACCTGATCAACAACGGCTACTACTCGAAGATCCTGAGCAGCGCCGGGGTCTCGGATGGCGGGGTCACCGCCTCGGATGTGGGGGTCAACGACAACAACGCGGTCGGCTCGACCTGTGTGCCCTCGTACTGAGGTCGCAGGCCTCCCACCCGGCGTGTGAGCCGGGATCGGATGGGAGGAGGAGCCGTGAGCTGGCCTAGGGTGAGGTTCGCGTGACGGAGTTCGCCGCGGACCCACCCGTCCCTCCCGGGCCCGCTCGGTCACGCCCGGAGGCGATCAGGGCCGTCCCCCTGCGCCACCCCTGGCGCTGGGTCGCGGCCGTCGTGGTGCTGCTCGTCCTGGCAGGCGTCGTCGACACCTTTATCACCGCGCCCGAGCTGTACTGGTCGGTGGTCCGCCAGTGGCTCCTCAATGGCCGCATCCTGAACGGCTGCCTGGTCACCCTCTACCTGACCGCCATCGCCATGGTCGTCGGTGTTGGCCTGGGTGTCCTGCTGGCAGTCATGCGGCTCTCCCCCAACCGGGTCATGTCCTGGGTGAGCTGGCTCTACATCTGGTTCTTCCGGGGCACCCCGGTGCTGGTCCAGCTCTTCTTCTGGTGGAGCATCGCCTACATCCTGCCCTACCTCTCGATCGGCATCCCCTTCACCCACATCGCGTGGACCACATCCACCAATGCGCTCATCACCCCACTGGTGGCGGCGATCCTCGGTCTTGGGCTCAACGAGGCCGCCTACATGGCCGAGATCGTCCGGGCCGGGATCATCTCCGTGGACCAGGGTCAGACCGAGGCGGCCCACGCGCTGGGAATGAGGCGCTCCCTGGTGATGCGCCGCATCGTCCTCCCCCAGGCCATGCGGGTGATCGTCCCACCCACCGGCAACGAGACCATCTCGATGCTGAAGACGACGGCGCTGGCCTCCATCGTCACCCTTCATGAGCTCTACTTTGTCCAGTCGCAGATCTCCTTGTTCAACTACCAGATCGTCGAGCTCCTGATAGTGGCCAGCTTCTGGTACCTGGTGATGTCCTCGGTGCTCACCGTCTTCCAGTTCTACATCGAGCGGCACTATGCTCAGGGCTCGGTGCGCGGGCTGCCTCCCACCCCGATGCAGCGGCTCCGGCGAATGCTCTTCCAATTCCACGCGCAGCCCCCGTTCACGGCAGAGGTCGAACCCTGGCTCGCGCCCGGCAGGCCGCACTCGGGAATGTAGGGGTTACCGTTGATGCCCACCCCCATGGTCCGCGCCGAGGCCGTGCACAAGAGCTTCGGCCGCAACCAGGTGCTCCTGGGCATCGACCTCGAGGTCGCGCCAAGGGAGGTCATGTGCATCATCGGGCCGTCGGGCTCGGGCAAGAGCACCTTCCTGCGCTGCATCAACCACCTGGAGAAGATCGATGCGGGGCGGCTCTGGGTGGACGGAGAGCTGGTCGGCTACCGGGAGCGCGGCGGCCGGCTCCACGAGCTGCCCGACCGTGAGGTCTGCCGCAAGCGCTCCGAGATCGGCATGGTGTTCCAGAGCTTCAACCTCTTCCCCCACATGACCGCCCTGGAGAACGTGATCGAGGCGCCGGTCCGGGTGAAGAAGGAGTCGGTGACGGTGGCGTCCGATCGGGCCCGGGCGCTGCTCGACCGAGTCGGCCTGGGGGACCGGCTGGACGCCCATCCCCGTCAGCTCTCCGGCGGGCAGCAGCAGCGGGTCGCCATCGCCCGGGCGCTGGCGATGCAGCCCAAGCTGATGCTCTTCGACGAGCCGACCTCGGCGCTCGACCCGGAGCTGGTGGGTGACGTGCTCAACGTCATGCGCAGCCTGGCCGAGGAGGGGATGACCATGATCGTGGTCACCCACGAGATGGGA
Source organism: Candidatus Dormibacteria bacterium (assembly GCA_049511615.1). Lineage (GTDB taxonomy): Bacteria > Chloroflexota > Dormibacteria > Aeolococcales > Aeolococcaceae > Changshengia. The sequence continues at coordinate 20,739 of JBEKXW010000029.1, forward strand.
TTCGCCCGCGAGGTCGGCGATTCGCTCGTGTTCATGGACAGCGGCTTCATCGTCGAGGCGGGCAAGCCGCGCGACGTCATCGGCAACCCGCAGCAGCAGCGCACCAAGGACTTCCTCTCCAAGGTGCTCTGACCCGCCGGCCACCCGCCCGGCGTCAGGTAGCAGCCGCGGCTGTTACCGTCTCCTCACCGGCAGCCCACCCGGGAGGAAGTCCCATGAGCGAGATCGGCGACAACCTGGCCCTGCTCGTCGCGGCCTGGACCGGCATCTTCCGGTCCGGAGGCGGCGAGGCCCTGGCGGGCATCCTCGACGAGAAGGTCGTCTGGCACGGTCTCCTGCCCGATCTTGTGTGCTCCGACCGCGCGCAGGTGCTGCGCATCCTGGACCGCTTTCGCGCCCGTCCGCGCCGCATCACCCGGATCGAGGCCGAGGAGTTCGGCGACCGGGTCGCGATCAGCGTCGAGGGCCCGGACTTCCCCGCCATGACCGACGCGGCCGAGACCCATGTCCTGGCGCCAGGGGCTCCCCGCTCCCTGGTCTTCACCTTCCGGGATGGGAAGGTGGTGAGGATGGAGAGCCTGCCCAGCCGCGACGCGGCGTTCGCGCTCGCCACCGCCTGAGGAGCCCCGAGCCGGCGCCCGGCCGGCCCGACCTCAAAGAGCGCAGCGTCCCTCGGCGAGGCCGCGGAGCCGGCGTCAGCTTGGCGGGAAGGGAGGGATTCGAACCCTCGGAGGAGCTTAACGCCCCTCACCCGCTTAGCAGGCGGGCGCTTTCAGCCTCTCAGCCACCTCCCCGGGAGCCGTCAGTATACGGGCCCCGGCGCCGGGGTCACCGCAGGATCATGCAGAATCCACAGTCTCGCGACCGCGCCAGCCGCGCCACGGCCAGCTCAACCATGCCGCGCTAGCGGCACCTCGCCCGGCATCCCCGCCACCCCATGACCATCACCCCTCAAAACCCGGCAGCCGAGTTTCAGCGGCGTCTGACCGCCGTGGCTGCGCGCCTCCGTGACCTCTCCCGGGGGCAGCTGGACGGCCGGACGGACCCCGACCCCGCCACCGGAGAGCGCTGGCAGGCGGGCCAGGTGTGGGCCCACCTGGCCGAGTTCATCCCCTACTGGATCTCCCAGGCCGAGCGGGTGCTCGCCGCGGAGTCCTCGGACCCCGTGACCTTCGGTCGCACCCGGGCGAACCCCGAGCGCGTGGCTGCCATCGAGCGTGATCAGCACCGCGGCACGACCACCCTCTGGCATGACATCCGGGAGGACCTGAACGACCTGCGCACCTTCCTCGGGGAGATCACCGCGCAGGGGTGGCAGGCGAAGGGTCTCCACCCGACCCGGGGTGCGATGCCGATCTCGCAGATCGTGGACGAGATGCTGATCGGCCACCTGGAGGAGCACGCCGCCCAGTTGGAGCACCTGCGCCCACGGTAGGCACAGGGCGGGGCCGGTCGGGTCGGTCTCGTGGGACACTAGTCGCCGGCGCGGAGGGATGCCGGAGTGGTTGATCGGAGCGGTCTTGAAAACCGCAAGGGCCGCCAAGCCCTCGGGGGTTCGAATCCCTCTCCCTCCGCCAAAGTTCATTGGTGGATAATGGACTTCAGCATATAGCCAGCTTGCCACGACTACCCGGTTCGTGGCGCTAGCTACGTTCATCCCTCAGTTCTGCCCTCATTTGCTTGGGCCGTGTTCCCCTCCCCAAGGGCCGTGGGCCCCAGCCGGCCAATCAATGGCCGGCGAAAGCTCCGAGCCAATTGAGCGGCGCTAGTGCACTGACACGGAAATAGCTTGACGATTAGGGGGAGGTGTTGAGATGATCTCGGCATGGCCAATCGTCCCGCTCCCGCTCTGCGTCTCGACGAGGACAGCCGCGCTGCCCTGACCACCTGG
>JBEKXW010000030.1:0-19882 GCA_049511615.1 Candidatus Dormibacteria bacterium
CCGATCCGTCCAGCGAGCATGATGCGGAACCTCCAGCGGCGCCGATGCCAGGGGAGGTGGCGGCGATGGCGGCGCAGCACGCGGCGAACATACCACGGGCTGGCGGCCCCCGAGACGGATCGGTGCCTGGCGGCGTACCATCCCGGATGCATGGCTGGCTACCCGCCGGGGACGAAACTGCGCTGCATCCGCTGCGGGCGGGAGGATTACGCGGCCCGCATCCTCCGCCACCAGACCAACACGCAGAACTGCAGGGGAGGCGAGGTGGAGGTGGTGCGGGGGCCGATGATCCGGGGCCGGCCGCCGGGGATCCCCAGCACCCTCCCGGAGCAGGTGACCGGCGAGGCGAGCTCGGGCGGCGCTGCACCTGATCCGCCGCTCGAGCCGCCAGAGCCCCCCCCCCGGCGCGAGACGCCGCCCCGCCCAGCGGACGAGACGCCCCCCCGGGTGCCGGTCACCCGCTCGTCGCCCCGGGGCCGTGACGACGACGACCACGACCCGAGCGGCGCACTCGGGGTGCAGGGCAAGATCCACACCGAGTCCTGGCCGGTCGCCGAGGACGCCCGGGTGCGGATCACCTGCTATGTGCTGCCGGAGACGTTCTCCCTCATAAACGCGATCATGAAGGCGGGCCAGGAGCTGCCGATCCTGGACGAGGTCAGCTACGGCGGCGTCTTCGACGCGGTGATGACGGGCTTCATCGCCCAGGCGGCGGGGGTGGATGAGGAGGGCAACGTGTACGGGTACGAGGTGGGCCTGACGCGCCGGATGATGGCGCGGCGGCCGCTTGAGGTGGCGGCCCCCGGGGCGAGGCTGCCGATATGAGCGAGCCCAGGGTCCTGCGCTGGCTGCGCGACCGGCCGCTGTTCCCGGTGGTGGACGCCACCCAGGCGGGCGCCCCCGCCGTGGCCCCGAACGGGTATGAGCGCCAGCTGTCGGAGCGGGAGATCCGCGAGGAGCGGCGCCGGGAGGATGAGGCCGAGGAGGAGGCTGCCGAGCGGAGCGCCCGCCGCCGCCTCCGCCAGCTCGAGGCGCGCGTGGCCGAGGCCCGGGCGCTGAAGGCGCTGGATCGCCTGGAGGGCGGGGGCGACGATCACCAGAGCAACGCCATCGCCCAGATGCTGGGCCAGGTGCTGGAGGGGATCCGCGAGGATCGGCGCATCCTGACCGAGACGATCAAGGGCTTCACGGAGAGCCAGCAGACCGCCCAGGTCCGGACCATCCAGGCGGGCATGGAGCGGCTGGACGGCCGCCTCGCGGAGCTGCTGAACGGCCGCAGCACGGCGGCCCAGGTGTCGCCGATCCAGGCGCTGACGGCCAACGCCACCGAGATGAAGCAGGCCAAGGACGCCCTCCTGGATGTCTTCGGGCTGACCCCGGCGGCGGGCGAGGGCGCGGCGGCGGGGGCGGCCGATGTCCGGACGATGAGCCGCGAGGACGCCATGCGCTGGCTCTCCATCGAGGAGGAGGTCGCGGACCGGCGGGCGGAGCGGATCGAGCGGCGGGAGCAGCGGGAGTGGGAGAAGGAGCAGGTCCGCAAGGAGTTCAAGCTCAAGCGGGACCGGCTCGACCGCGCCTTCGGCAAGCTCGACCAGATCGCCGTCCCGGCGCTGGCGCTGCTGCTGGGCGACCGGGTCAAGGGCCTCCTCGGTCCCCGGGGCGAGGCCGCCAGCGCCGAGGTCGGCGAGGATGGGGAGCCGATGGGCCGCTGGCAGTGCGACACCTGCGGCCTGATCCAGCCCCACCGCCTGCAGGACACCGAGGTCACCTGCACCCAGTGTGGGCAGCCGTCCACCCTCCACCCGCGCGCCGCGCCACCCCAGGCACCGCTCCAGGTGGTGGATGGCGGGCAGGCGCCCGCACCGCCCCCCGTCACGCCACCTGAGCCAGTCGATGGTGGGGACGAGGGCTGGACCGGGCAGTGAGCGCGGGGGTGACCTTCCTCGTCCTGGCCGTGCTGGTGGGCGTGGTGGCCTTCGTGGGCCTGGACTGGAGCACGGGCGGCCACCCGGCGGCGCGCTGCCCCCGCTGCGGCCGGGCGCTGGATCTGCCCGAGATGGGCCTGGACGGGGGCCTCTGCGGGCGCTGCTGGGCGCTCGAGCCGCGCCGGTGAGGGTGGCCGTGCGCCTCAACCTCGGCTCCGGCGATCAGCCCGCGCCGCCCCCCTGGATCAACATCGACATCGCCGAGGAGTGCCACCCCGATCTGGTCGCCGACTGCCGGGTGCTGCCCTTCGCGACCGGGGTCGCGGAGCGCGTGTACTGCGGGCACTTCCTGGAGCACCTCCCGCTCCCCGAGGTCGGGCCGATGCTGCGCGAGGTGGCCCGGGTGCTGAACCCGGTGGCGGGCCAGCTGTGCGTGGTCGGCCCCGACTGCGACCGGGCGCTCCTCTTCGACCCGGAGACGGCTCTGGGGGCGCTCTGGGGCGCCCACCGCTGGCAGGGTGATGAGCACCGCTGGGCCTGCACCGAGGATCGCCTGCTCCGCCTCATCCGCGAGGCCGTGCCCTGGGCGGTCGCCGTGCCCATCGCCGAGGTGCCCGACGACTGGCCGGTGGTGAGCCGGATCGGCTGGCAGTGTGCCATCCTGGCGCCGGGCGGGCTGGGCCGATGAGCATCCCCCGCATAATCCACCGTGTCATTCCGGCCCAGACGCCGTTGAGCGAGGAGATCGAGGGCTGGTGGCGGGGGTGGGAGGAGTTGCACCCGGGCTGGGAGTTCCACACCTGGCCGGATCAGCCCAACATGGCGGAGTTCCCGCGCACCTCGCCCCACATGGAGAGCTGCGCGGGGGTGCAGCGGGCCGACCTCATCCGCCTCGAGGCGCTCCTCATCCACGGCGGCATCTACCTGGACGACGACGTGGCCCCGGTGCGCCGGCTGGATCCGCTGCTCGCCCTGCGCGGCTTCAGCGCCTGGGAGAGCCCGAGCATCGTCTGCACCGCCGCGCTGGGCGCTGAGCCCGGTCACCCGGCGATCGAGGAGGCCATGGCGCTCTGCATCGAGCGCGTGGACCAGGGGGCCGGGCCCTGGGAGACGGGACCGGGGGTGGCCACCCAGGTGTACCCGAACCGCACCGACTGGATCTGCCTGCCCCCGGGGACCTTCTACCCGTACTACATCGACCAGCGGGAGCGCCGGGACGAGGACTTCTCGCTCCTCCCCTGGTGCTTCGGCGTCCACCACTGGGCCGGGTCATGGCTGTGAGGCTCAACCTCGGTTCAGGCACGCACCCGACCCCGGAGGACTGGATCGCCATCGACAGCCTGCCCCAGCCGGAGCGCGTCGACGTGGTGGCCGACGTGGGTGCCCTGCCCTTCGCGGACGGCTGCGCGGAGCGCCTCTACGCCGGCCACCTCCTGGAGCACATCCCGCTGGACCGCCTGGGGGCGGTGCTCGGCGAGTGGCGGCGGGTGCTGGCCCCCGGGGGCATCCTGGCGGTGGTCGGCCCCGACATCGACCGGGCCGTCAGCCAGGGACAGGCGCAGGACCTCCTCGAGGCGATCATCGCCCACGGCGAGGGGCCGGGGGGCCACGCCTGGACCTGCAGCGCCCGCGTGCTCGACTACCTGCTCCGCCTCCACGGCTGGACGCCCGAGGAGGTCCCGGTGGCGAGCGTCTGCCCGCCGGAGTGGCCCAACCCCGTGCCCGGCGCTGCGTGGCAGCTCGCCTTCCTGGTCCGCCCATGAGCGTCGTCGCGGTGGGCACGGTGCGCGATGAGCAGGACATCATCGGCACCACCGTCGAGCACCTGCTGGCCGAGGTGGATCTGGTGATCGTGGAGGATCACCTGAGCCAGGACGCAACCCCGCGCATCCTGGAGGGGCTCAGGAGGATCTACCCGGAGCAACTCCTGGTGCTCACCGACACCTCGCCGCTCTTCGACCAGGCGGGCCGCATGAACACCCTGGCGAGGCTCGCCCTGGAGCGCGGGGCGGACTGGGTCGTGCCCTTCGACGCCGACGAGATCTGGTACTCGCCCACCGGGTGGCCGCTGCGCGAGCTGCTGTCCCCGAGTTTCGCCGCCGATGTGTGCATGGCGACGGTGTGGGAGCACACCCCCGATCCCAACGACCCCGGCGCGCTCCTCCGGCACCGCCATGTCCTGCCCTGGCCGTGGGAGAAGGTCTGCTACCGCCCCACCCCCGACACCCACCTCTGGATCGGCCAGCACGGCGTGGAGGGCGCGGGCGACCGGGTCGACCACCGCGCGGTGGCGATGCGCCATCTGCCCTGGCGCACGAAGGCCCAGGCGCGCCGGCGCGTCCACCGCGACGCCGTGAGCGACCTCGGTGAGACGGCCCCCCTGCACGGCGAGAACATCGCCAGGTACCGCGCCATGGACGCGGACGAGTCGCTCTTTCAGGCCCTCTGGGCGGCCGTCATGGCGGAGCCCTGGACAGACGACCCCGTGCCGCTGCGTCGCCCCGCCCCGCCCCTCAGCTACGGCCCCGGCGACGACCTGGCATGACGCGGGTGAGGACGCTGGAGGAGCGTTTCTGGCTCAAGGTCAGTAGGGACGGCCCGCTCCCGTCGCTGCGGCCTGAACTAGGGCCGTGCTGGCTCTGGACGGCGTCTCTCGACACGAAGGGTTACGGCCAGCTCAACGCGGGCAGACGAGGGGCCGGGATGGTGCGGGCCCACCGGGTTGCGTATGAATTGGCCTATGGCGCCCTGCCTGCGGGCCGGGAGTTGGATCACCTCTGTCGGCGCAGATCCTGTGTCAATCCGGCACATCTCGAAGCCGTCAGTCGCGCCGAGAACATGAGACGCGGCCTGATCGGGGAGGGACGCCGCCGCTGGGTCGCCTCCATCACCCATTGTCGGCGCGGACACCCCTATGACCCCGCCAACACCTATCACCATCCGCCCCACGGCACGCGCATTTGCCGCCAGTGTCAGCGGGATCGGGAGCGTCGCAAGAGGGAGGCTGTGCCGTGCGCTTCGTGATGCCCTACACCCACCTCAGCGAGGAGGTCACCGCCCGCCTGGATGCCAGCGGCCACCCGTTCGAGCGCTGCGATGTCTCGGGCTCCATCTTCGACTACTCGGCGCTCATGGAGGGGCTCTGGCAGCCGTCCACCCCGGGGATCGTGCTGGTGGAGCACGACGTGGTGATCGAGCCGGGCTCTGTGGATGAGTTGCTCGCCTGTCCCGAGGACTGGTGTGCCTTCCAGGTCGCCTACCTGGGCCAGGCGGAGGGCCATCCCGGGCTGGGCTGCGTCAAGTTCAGCCAGGCACTGATCGCCCGCCACCCCGATGCCATGGAGCTCGCTGGCCAGATCTGGGACGGCGAGCACCAGCCCCGGCACTGGTGCCTCACCCCCGACGCGCGGGTGCTGACCGCAGATGTGCGCTGGCGTCCTCTGGGGGAGGTGAGGGTGGGCGACCAACTCATCGCTGGCGAGGAGGAGCGCAGCCACGCCCCGGCCCGCCCGTACCGGCGCTACGTACCCTCCACCGTGGAGGCGGTCGCCACCACCCGAGCGAAGGTGCTGCGCATCGTCCTGGAGGACGGCACCGAGCTGCGGGCGACCGAGGATCACCGCTTCCTGGGGAGCCGTCCCCAGACCCGGGGCGAGATGCGCTGGCTCCGGGTGCGGTGGCGGGCGGCTCGCGACCTGGTGCCGGGGCGGGATCTTCTGTACCGGTACCTCACCCCCACGGCGCCGCTTGAGACCCGGGATGCGGGCTATCTCGCCGGTCTGTTCGATGGCGAGGGCTCCATGACCCGCAGCGGTCAGGATCTGAGCTTCTCCCAACTTCCCGGCCCCACCCTGGATGCGGCGGTGGCGACCATGACCCGCCTCAACTTCCGGGTGCATGTGGCCCCGAGCGGGGCTGGCCCACGCCTCGGTCGGCGGGTGCAGGTGGCCAGGATCAACGGCGGCATCGCTGAGCGGCTGCGCTTCCTCGCCGCCGTGAGACCGGAGCGGCTCATCGCGAAGCTGGACATCCAGGCGCTCGGCTGGCTGGAGGCCCATGAGCGGCTGCGCGTGGTGGCGGTGGAGCCCGCTGGCGAGCAGGACGTGGTCCAGATGCAGACCAGCTCTGGCACCTATCTCGCCGAGGGCTTCCTCTCCCACAACTGCCGGATCGACGCCTGGCTCCAGCAGCTGGTGCTGCCCGGCGTGGAGGCCTCCACGCTCGGCGCCAGCGGCTTCACCCCCGACCCCGCCGTCCCCCGGGAGACCCAGCACGTCCACGGCCCGCCGCTCCGCCACCTCCGCGACGACGGGCGGCCGCCCATGCCCAGCCACGGCTGCGGGCCGAAGGTGGGCTGCCTCATCGCCACCGACGGTGAGCTGATGCCCAGCAGGTTCGTGGGAGCGCTCATCAACGTCCAGGTGCCCCCCGGGGGCTGGCACAAGGCGGTCGCCATGGACCCGTCCGGGACCGGCGCCGGGGTGGCCCACGCCATCCGAGGCTTCCTCAACATCCCCGGCTGGCGGCGGCTGATCCTCTGGCACCCGTCCGTCGCCGGCCACCCCGACGCCGTCGTCCGCCACGCCCGCCACGAGGTGGCCGTGGTCACGGGCGTGGAACTGGGGAGCGAGCGCGCCGACTTCGGCATGGTCAGCTTCGAGCGCTCGATCCTGGAGCGCTGGCCGCCCGAGGCGCTGCGCTTTCTCGGCATCCACCGCGGCCATCCCGACCCCGAGACGGTCATCACCACCACCCGGCTGCTGGGCGGCGATGTCCAGAAGGACACCGAGATCCCCCTCGTCCACGTCGCCGCCGAGGCTCGCCAGGACGGCATCCTCCTGCCCGGCCGGGACTTCCACCGATGACGGCGGGCGACGCCGTCTGGATCGTGGTGGGGGGCCTCCTGCTCATCCTGGCCGGGATCTGGGTGTCGCGGGGCAGGACCCGCCGACCCGCCTTCCAAGAGCTCGCGGAGCGACCCTGCGCCCTCTGCGGCGACCCCATCCCCCCGGGGATCCCGCTCTCGGTCACCACCTGCGAGGGCTGCGCCGTGGCCCTCTCGGAGGTGGTCTGGTGGTGGCGGAGCCTCCCCGAGAGCACCCGCCACTACCGCCTGGCCGCCTGGCGCAAGGCCCACCGGGTAAGCCGTGGTGTGGATGTCGGCGCAAGGGGATGGAGCCAGTAGCCGGTTCAGGGGCTCCCGAGGCACCGTGGCCCTGCAGCAGGGTGGCCGCAAGCGCGGTGCGGGCAGAGGGCTGAACGCTGCGACGGAGGAGCGCCACATCGGCCTCCGTTCGCCCGCCACCTTGCCAGTGGGTTGCCGGTGGATTGCCAGTGGTACGGTGGACGGGCTGGCCGGTCGGTGTAGCCGGTGGCGGCACCGGGTGCTCTGTCCCGCCCGGCCAGTACACTTCAGCGCGGGGGCCTGAACAGGGAGGGTGACCCCGGGTCTGGATGACTGCGCGGTCGCCCTTCGGCCCCCTTCCGTCCGTGTCCCGGCCAACGGCGAGGCCAGCAGGCCGTAACCCTGCCGCGCGAGCTGTCCAGGTTCGACTCCTGGGGCACGGACCAACCACCTCCGATCTCCCAAGGGCACCACCCGGAGGCGGTACCCTGGCGGTCGTGGCGACCCTCTTCAACATCGGCAAGGCGGCATCGCTGCGTCCACCGTCGGGCCAGGGCTTTGGCCTCGTCTTCAGCCAGCTCCTGGGCAAGGGGCCACCCACGGCGAAGGCGTACGCCGACCGCCTCGGGATCAAGGTGTGGCAGATCTTCGGCTCGTCCATCGGCCAGCCCCCCCAGCCGCAGCAGGTGGCGGAGCAGATGATCTCGCAGGGGGTGGCCACCGCCGTCAACGAGATGGAGATCTGGGAGCAGGACCAGACCATCCTCGGCACCGGCTGGATCGTCTTCTGGTACATCACCATCTATCTCCCCGGACCCAACGCAGGAGCTGGACCCTGATGCCGATCGGAGCGATCCTCCTCATCCTCTTCGCCATTGCCGTGCTCGACCCCACCGTGCAGCAGCGCATCGAGTCGGTGCTCTCGGGCTTCGGCAGCGCCGCCGCCAGCGGCCCCATCTCCACGGCGACCAAGTGGTGGCTGCTCGCCGCCGGGGCGGTGGGGGCGCTCGGGGTGGGCTGGTGGATCGTGGAGACCAAGGTCGCCAAGCACGAGGGGTACGACGTGGCGCCGCCGCCGGTCGAGTCCATCGGCGTCCCCGCCCCGCCCACCTTCGGGGCCTCCGGCGGCTTCACCGCCAGTAGCCAGGGCGGCGTCGGCCTGGAGCAGCGGGTGACCGCCGAGGGCGGCGGCACCACGGGCCGGGGCGGGTTCGGCCAGGTGACCAAGCGCGCCCCCCAGGCCGCGCCCAGGACCGAGGCGCCGCTCACCCCGTCCCGCCGGCGCGGTCTGGGCGGGGGCCGGGCGGCCTGATGCCCTGCCGTCGCGACCTCGCCATCCTCGGCACGGGCGTGATGCTGGGGGTGATCGCCCTCGAGGCGCACTTCCTGGTCCGCCAGGCGGCCAGGGTGTGGATCCCGACCCTGCTGGGTCGGCGCCTGGATGCCGGGATGATCCGGCTGCCGATCTCCCGCAGAGCTCCGGCGCCGTGATGTAATCGGGGCCATGCGAAAGCTTGACTTCGTCCCGCCGCTGCTCGGCGTGGGCACCGGCCTGGCCGACGGTGCCGTGGTGGAGTGGGTCGCGCCCCACTTCGCGCAGGCCCCGGGCGTCTTCCGCCTGGCAGAGCTGGTCGTCGGCGCGCTGGGTCTCGGCCTGGAGTGGGACGACGACCTCAGCTACGGGCTCATCACGGTGGCGGCCAACCGGCTCTCCGGCCAGGTGATCCCCGCCATCGCCCAGCGCAACGCGGGAACCCTGCTGGCCGCCGACATCACCCCGGCAAGGGGCCGGGGGGTGCGGGTGACGCGGCCCAAGGGTGCCGTGGCCGCCGGCTGCACCGCCTGCGGGGCCGTGAAGCCGCCCCCGGTGCCCGTGGTCGAGAACATCCCCTACCCGGGCGGCGACATGCGGTCGGCGCCGGGGCTGCTCTGAGCGCTTCCCCCTCAAGGGGGGTCGGCGGCCCTCCTCCGGCTCCCCGAGGGGAGATGCGGGCGATCTCCCACAAGATTTCCGCCCTCGGCTACGATCCAGGCGTCACGCTTTGGGAGCGCGCATCCGGTCTCGGCCAAGCCCGTCCCAAAGCGTGAGGCCCCCGGGGAGGCGGCTCCCAGAGCATGGCGACATGTCAGCCATCGCCATCTGGAGGTCGTGGGGCCGTGTACCGCTTCCCATTCGCCGTCCTCGGCACCGAGGCCGTGCTCGGCGTCGGCACGGGCCTCTCCCGGTCCTGGGACACCGACCGCTGGCAGCGCAACCCTGCCAACACCACGGGCACGCCGACTCCGCCGCTCTCGTTCATTGAGAACTCCGGCCTGGATGTCGGCATCGGCGCGCTGCTCGTCGGCCTGGTCGCCCAGATCGCCGAGTGGCCGCACTCGGACGTCTCGGAGTCGCTCATGGGCGGTGGCGCCCTGGTCGTCGCCGAGGTCATCACCACCGCCATCGGCCAGCGCGGCAACGCGGGGTACATCACCCCGTCGACGCCCGCCAGCGGCCGGGTCGCGGGTCACCGTGGTCACGAGCGGGCGGCGGGGCTGGCGGCTCCGGCGGCCGCGCGTCCATTCCTCCAGGTCAGCCAGCCCGGCCTCCTCTGAGCAGGGCCATCGCCTTCTCCATCCGACACCGCCCACGCCCGGTGATCTCAGAGGCACTCACCGGCAACGGGGCTAGAGGACATCCGAGATGACCCTGATCGCGATCACCCCCGAGGCCAGCTTGAACCCGGGCCAGTTGAAGCTGCTCCGGGACATGGCCTGCTCGGTGGCCCAGAGCTCAGCGCGCGGCGCCTCCAACGCGGACCTGACCACGCGCCCGCTGACCCCCACCGACTGGTACGGAAGCCAGGCGGCCGTCTTCGGCAACGGGGTGGCGGTCATCGCCAACACCCCGACCGTGGACACCGCTGTGGCCCGTGTCCCCCAGGCGACCGCCTGGGTGCTCTTCGGGTACGGCGTGCTGTACCCATCGGCGACCGCCCTGCCGTCGATCCAGGAGATCTGGATCGGGACCGGCTCCCAGGTCTTCGCCAAGATCCGGCTGGACCCGCTGTACGCCGAGGGGGCGTTCACGACCAACCGGGGCCGGATGGGGTACTTCGACCCCATCTACTTCATCGCGAACGCGAAGCCGACGATCACCTACGTGACCAGCAACACGCTCGCGGCGGCCAACGCCGAGACCTACGCGCTGGTCGGGGTCATCGCCGAGCCTCCGATCACGGTGGTCAACCAGCCGGCGGTGGCGCCGGGCCAGCCCGCCAGCCAGGCGGCCGGCTGAGCACAAGGCAGCAGCCCTATCCGCTGAGTTCGCCAGCCAGCCCCCGCCCTCCTGACCGGGCGGGGCGCTGGCGGAACTCGTCAACCGGGATCATGAGGTAGCGTCGATGCGATCGACTGGACGTGAGCGATTCTTCCGCGGAGGGTGGAACACCCTGGAGCCGGGTGACCTCTGCATCCTGGTGGACGGGACCACCTGGGACGGCCTGCCCGTGTACGACGTGGTCCAGGCTCGGGGGCTGAACTCCCTGGGCGAGTCGCCGGGGGGGCTCACCGTCATCTGGGCGGTCTCCTCGCCGTACCCGCCGTACAAGGCCGATCCCAAGGCCAGCATCCTGAGCCTGGGGGCGGGACAGCAGACGGGGCTGATCGCCCCCGACGCCTTCCAACTCCAGGTCAACGAGATGGTCCAGGCGCGCTTCAAGCTCCGCCTGATCGACACGGCGGCGGGCAGCGGGGCTAAGATTGACAACTTCGACCTCGTCGCCTACCTCCCCGGCTCCAGCCTGTACTGGGGCACCACCCAGACCACGGCGCCGCTCAATGCGCGGTACCAGGTCCCAGATCCCGCCGACGCCATCTCTGCGCCCGTCCAGGACGCCAACATGAGCCTGCCGGCGGCCTTCCCGGTGGACGATGGCTTCCTCTTCGCCGAGACCACCGAGATGTTCTGGCAGTACGACATCATTCCCCAGTTCCGGCTCCAGTGGAACGGCGCCTCGGCCACCCCGGCGGGGATCGCCGTCGCCCTTGAGGTGCAGGGGTACGACTACATCCTGCGCAGGCGGGCGGGCAGCACCCAGGGCCGGAGCGCCATCGTCGGGGGGGTGAACATCAGCATCCCCGATGGGGTGTCCCAGGACGACATCATCCCCGTCCCCGTCCAGGCCCTGGCCGGCTCCGCCGCCCGCGGCCAGTGACCGTGAGGCCATGACGGTCTCGCCCCCGGGGGCGCGCCCACCCTTCCCCGCCGCCGCCGCCCGGCGGTTGGGCGAACTGGGCGTCCCCGCGCCTGCGGCCTCCGCGCCCGGTGCGGGGTTGGGCCTGCCGGCCGACGTGGTCGCCCTGCTCCGCCACGCCTTCGCCATCAGCGACGACACGGGCAGCGAGACACGAGCCGCCACGCTCACCGAGCGGACGCCCCGCCAGGTCGCCTTCCGCAACCTCAAGCGGGTGGCTCTGGGCCTCTTCGTGGTCACCGCCAGCGCCAAGGTCTATTACGGCTTCGCCGACATCGTGCGCTCCACCGCCACGGCCGACTCCACCCGGATGCCGGGCATCCCGGTGAGCGACAACGCCGAGGGGACCTGGCTCCCCTGGTGGTACGTGGGGCCGGTGTGGATCGTGGCCCCCACCGGCGGCAGCTTCCCCATCGACGTGCGAGTGGTCGAATACTCGGCCTGCGACCCCAGGGTCCTGATGTGAGCGATGGCGGCCGATGCCACCGCCTCGCTCGCGGTCGCTGACAGCCTGCTCAGCCAGGCCCGGTCGGCCTCGGACGAGGGCGACTGCATGGAGCTGCTCGCGGCCGCGAGCGAGGCCCTGGGTGACGCCGGGGCCAACCTCGAGGCGGCGGGGGACACCGCCCAGGCGGATCGGGCGCGGGCGCTGAGCGCTGAGCTCCAGGCCCTGGTCAACGCCCCGACCCTGCCCGGCTGCCTCACCCTCGCCCAGTTCCAGGCCCAGTACGTCGCCGCCATCGCCAGGGACGCGGCCCAAATCTCGCCATCGGCGGCCCAGCTGACCTCCGGCGGCGCGGGAGCCGGGTTGGCGGCGGCGCTGGGGTTGGGCACTGGCGCGCTCCTCATCCTGCTGATCGGGCTCCTCCGCCGCCGCCAGGGGGGCTGAGGTGTCCCTGGCCGGCCCCGTCCTCGCGCTCACCTCGGGGGGCACCGCATCTGTCCCCGCGCCCAAGGTGCCGACCCCGCCCTGCACCGTCCTGCTCCAGAATGTGTCGCCGTACGCCCTCCAGGCCCAGATCCAGGGCGGCACGGTCTGGATCCCCCCCTACACCCAGCAGAGCGTTCCCTGGTCGAACAGCGTGGGGGTCACGGTCAGCGCGGAGCCGGTCATCACCAGCCCCAGCGGGGCGCCGGCGAGCCTCCTGGTCACCTTCTACGACCAGGGCGAGGCCGTCCCCGCCAACGGCCCGATCACCGGCTACACCTCGATCACGGGCGCGGTGGTCAACGCCACCATCAGCGGCCCGGTGACCGTCTCGGGCACGGTGGCGATCTCCTCAGGCACGGTGGACGTCGGCACCGTCGCCGGGTCCATCTCCATCGCCGCCGGCCAGGTGGTCCAGGTGGAGAACGTCCCCGCCGGCACGGTCGTGGTCGGCGGCACGGTGGCGATCAGCTCCGGCACGATCAACGTCGGGACGATCTCCGGCTCCATCTCCATCGCCGCCGGCCAGGTGGTCCAGGTGGAGAACGTCCCCGCCGGCACGGTCGTGGTCGGCGGCACGGTGGCGATCTCCAGCGGCACGGTCAACATCGGCACGATCTCGGGATCGGTGACCATCGCCAGCGGCTCAGTGGACATCGGCTCCGGCAACATCACCATCGTCGGCGGCCAGGGCGGAGCGACCAACGTGGGCACCTACCTGCCGCCGGTACGGGTGGGCCAGATCACCCCGCTCAGTGTGGGCAGCAACGCGGTCAACTGCGTCCTGCCGCCGGGCACGCAGGCGGTAAAGATCACCTTCTGGGGCGGGTACGGCAGCGGCCGCGTGATCAGCGGCCTCTACGTGCTGGGGATAACTACCGGACTCGAGTACCTGAACAACGTGGCCCCCCAACAGGACGTGATCGTCCTGCCCATAGACCAGGTGACCGAGCCGGGGGTGGTCCAGGTAGCCTTCACCAGTCGGCTTGCGGGCGGGGGCGTCACCGTCGTGGCGGTGCTGGGCAACGCCACGGTGGACGTTGGCGATAGCCCTCAGCAGCCGGTCTTTACGCAGCCGGTGGTGGCCCAGCCGGTGGGGCTGCTGATGCAGTCGGCCAACCTGACCCACACCGTGACCGCCAATACCGTCTTTAACCCGGTGCCCGCCATCGCCACCGAGGTCATCACGGTGTGGAGCGTGGACCTGACACTGGGGGCCGCCTCGAACAACGCCGGCTATTACCTCGCCGTCCTGCGGAGCTCCGCGACCAGCGTGCTCGTGGCCGCGGTCCAGCTCTACCTGGCCAGCCTTATCGCCGGCTCGTCCACCGTGCCGATCACAAAGTCCTTCCCGCTGGGCCTCGCGCTGCCCGCGGGCGAGGGCCTGGACATAGAGTTGGACACTAGCGCAGGCGGCCCCCCCACGTGGTTCGCCTGCGGATCGGTGCAGTACACTCAGGCGTGAGATATGGCTGAAGACGACTACGTCGAGGCGAGGCACCCGGGCGTCAAGGCCATTGAGCGGATCCCGCTGGTCACCGTGCCCGACGAGGCCCCGCCGCCGCCGGCCGCGTCGGCAGGCATCACCATCCCGCCGGGCTTAGGCCTCCAGATCGCCCGCGACCATCTCCAGCATCTCAGTGAGCGGGCCGACCTCGAGGCGCAGATCGAGCAGCTCCGGATGCGGCTGATGATCGCCGAGGCGACCATCGCCGAGCTCCGCGCCCAGCTGGAGTCCGCCGTCGCTGAGGAGCCCGCTGTGGAGGCGGCGGAGGAGAAACCGGCATGAGGTGGGCCTTCGGCGCCAGCACCAAGCCCGGGGAACCCATCGACCAGAGCCTCCGGAGCACCTGGGAGAACCTCAAGCGCAACCACGGGCTAGCCCCGGGCGAGGTGACGGAGGGCCACGTGACCGAGGCCATCCAGGGGGCACTGGCCCTGATCGGCACCGGCCTCTTCGGCACCCGCCACTCGGTCGGCCTCTCGGGCACGAGCGTCGAGCCCGCCGAGCCGACCAGCATGCCGGCTGAGCGCCACCAGATCATGGTTTCGGTGGCCCAGCTGCCGGATCCGCCCGGCTGAGGGTGGCCGTCCCTGCACGCAGCCGGGTACGATACGGTCGATGAAGCCCCGGTGCGAGGCGTGCCAGGCCCCCGACCCCGTCTCCCTGCGCCAGCTCCTGGAGCTCGGCCTGCAGGAGAAGCCCGACCCCGAGGACTCCGCGTTCAAGGCCCCCGACCTCTGCCCGCGGCACCGCCGCGCCCTGGCCGCCTTCGCCGCCCGGCTGGGCGACGACGGGCGCGTCCTCGAGGCGAGCGCCGGGTGAGCCCGCTCACCCTGGACGAGATCGTGACCCGCTTGGACGCCCGCCTGGCCCGCGCCCCCCGAGCCCAGGCGCAGCGCCTCGCCTCACTGCGCTTCCGTCTCTCCGGCGAGGGCGGCGGGGATCTCTATGTGGCCGTCGGCAACGGCCTGGCCATGGCCAGCGAGAGGCAGGGGCCGCTCCCCGTCGACTGCACCATCCGGCTGAGCGTCACCGATGCCGAGGATCTCCTCGAGGGACGCCTGGACGCCGTCAAGGGGTACTTCAGCGGCCGGATCAGGATCTCGGGGGACATGGGCCAGGCGATGCGCCTCGGGGATCTGCTCAGCGGCTGACCCCCCCTCTTCAGCCGCAGGTGCACACCCCATCGGCGTTCACGCTGAACGCACAGCCGGCGGGGCCGATCCCCGCCCCGCCCGGGCCGCAGCAGATCTCGTTGCAGGAGTAGGTCTCCGTGCCCGTGGGGCCGATGGGGGGCGTGGGGGGCGCGGGCGGCGGGACCGATCCTCCCCCACCTCCGCTGATGGCCGCTGCGGGCACCAGGACGGCCGCCAGGAGCCCCGTCGCGATGAGGGCGCCCCATTCCATGCGATCCATGCCCCGCACGCTACCAGCCCATTCTGGGCGGCGGGGAGATCACGGAGTGGCGTGGTTCGGTCCGGTTCGTCGGTCCGGGGTGGCATGGCTTGTCGGCGAGGTCAGGATCGTCGCTGTCGGTATGGACTGGGTTGTCGGGGAGGACAGGAAGGGACGGTCACGGTGGCGCGGAGTGGTATGGATTGGATCGTCGGAGAGGATGGAGCGGGGACGGATCGTCGGAATGGGTAGGTCTGGTATGTCGGCTGGGCTGGGGCGGGGACGGGTTGTCGGGACGGCTCGGGGTTCGGTGGGGTGGGGTGGGGACTGGATAGTCGGAGCGGAAGGGACAGGCGAGCACCGGATCGTCCGCAGGCAGGGATTGGATCGTCGGCGGGGCCGGGGTAGGCTCGTCGGGATGCTCGGTGCGGGAGGGTGCGATCTGACACGGCGGATCGGCAAGGGGAGGGTGGGGTCGTCGGGACGGCTGGGCGCGGGGTGGGTTGTCGGTATGGGCTGGGGCGGATTGTCGGTATGGACTGGCTTGTCGGTGCGGGTCGGACGGGTTGGTCGGCAGGGTCCGGGTTGGGCGGACACGGAAGGGAGTGTCGGAGTGGTCGGGTACGGATAGTCAGACCGGCCCGAAGCTGTCGATGGTGAAGGTGCCCGAGCCCTGGCTGCGGTCGCTGCCGATCCCGTTGAAGCGCATGTACTCCAGCATCTCGCGGAGCTGCTCCTCGGTCCCCACCTTGTTGACGCCATCGTCCAGGACCCGGATGGTGAAGCTGAGCGGCACGCTGTCGGCGTACTCGAAGCGCTTGATCGAGGTCCGGGGACCCTGCATGGTCATCACGGTGAGCGGCCTATCGTCCACCTGGATCGGCACCGTGATCGGCACCACCTTCTCCAGCACGAAGACGCGCTCCGCCACCTTGGACCGGAACGCCTTGACCCGGACGGCGTCCTTCAGGATGTTGGCCGCCTCTTTGAGCGCCCCCTTGAGGCACCGCCCCTCATAACAAGGGGTGCCATCGGGGAGGCGGTAGAAGACGACCCCGTGAACCTCGGCCACGTCGAGTTGGGCGGCGGTGGCGCTGTGCTCCTCCCGCGCCGCTGAGGGCGTGAGCGGCACCGAGGCAAGCTCCGCCGGCATCTCGGCGGGCGCCTTCATCCGGGCGGCCCTGGTCTCCAGCCAGATATCCAGCATCTTCTCCTTGGCGGGCACCCCGGCGACCAGGCGATCGACGGTGATGGCGAGGCGGTAGTCGATCCAGGTGAACATGGTTCCCTCCTTGAGGGCTTGAGGATCTGCGGGCCGTCAGCGGCCCGATGACTCGCGGGTGATCTCCCTGGTCCGCCGACGCACCCGCCTGATCTGGCGCTCAAAGCGGATGTCCACCACGCCCCAGCCCACCAGGGCGGCGAGGTAGGCGAGCCAGAGCCATGCAGTGGCACCCCAGAGGTCGATGAGGCTGGCCACCGCAAGGAAGATCAGGAGCATGGCGATGGTGACGCTCACCGCCTGCCTGCGTCGGTGGAGCATCTCCAGCACATCGTCACGGGGTGGGGGTGTCACGCCCCGGCCTCCGACCAGGGCATGGGCATGTCCTCCACCTCTCGGCGATCCGTCATGAGACGCCCGCACCAGCGCTCGCGGTAGGCGTGGGGGAGGGGCCTCTCCAGTGGCACGCCCAGCCCAGCAACCTCACCGCCGGGGTTGAGGCCGAGGGCGCTGATCCGGGTGAGCGCATCGACCAAGCCGAGGGCCTCCACCATGATCGTGCCCAACCAGCGCTTGCCTCGGGGACGCCTGGGATCCGTGAAGCTGAGCGTCCAGAGGTCAAGCTGGCCGATCCCGATCTCGTCGGCGAGGACCTGCGCGCCTCGGGCGATCACCTCCACCTCGGGAGCGGCGGCGGCCACCCGGCAGGGCGTCACACCGCGTCGGGAAACGCTTGGCTGCCGCCCCCCCTCGGGGTCATCCATCCCGATCTCTCCCAAAGCGCCGGATTTCCTGGTCGGGAATCATAGCGCACTCCCGGACGGGTTGCCGTACACTTTCGCCCGTGGACGGGATCCAGGCGGCGGCGGAGCGAGGCACAGAGCCCCTACCCACCCCTGATCCCGCCCGGGTGGCCGAGATCAGACGGGCCATAGCCGCCTTCCAGTCCAACCTCGAGGCAGCGGTCAGTCGGCGGGAGCGGCTCGTCAACGGGGCGTGGTTCAGGTACGGCGAGGAGATGGGGCGCCGCGAGGAGGAGGCCGCCGCCCGCACCGAGGTGTTCGCGGCCCTGGGCATCCAGACCTCCCACTACCAGGAGCTGGAGGCGCTGCGGGCCATCGCCAGTGCCGTGCGCACTGTGGTGGCCGCCGATGGCCGTCTGGAGAAGAGTCGGGAGCGCCTCGAGCGCCTCGCCGCCACCGCCGAGGAAACCGCCCGCTGGCTGCGCCAGGGCCTGGAGGCGGCGGCCGGGTGAGCGTCATCTATCTCTCGGGCTGCATCCGCCCCGCCATGCCCCCCTTCCTGGGCGTGATGCTGGAGGCGTACGACCGCCACCGGATCGACCTCACGGCCCGGATCTGGGCAGCTGACAACGGCTGCTTCACCGCTGGCGAGGGCTTTCAGTACGACCGGTTCCGCGCCTGGCTCAGCGGCTACCTCGCCGTGCGCGAGACCTGCCTCTTCGTCACCGCCCCTGACGTGCTGGGCGATGCGGCCGCCACGCTGCACCGCAGCCGGGAGCCGCTCAGCGACCTCCGCAGCCTGGGCTTCCGCACCGCCCTCGTCGCCCAGGACGGCCTCACCCCTACCGCTACCCCCTGGGGGACGTTCGATGTGCTCTTCATCGGCGGCAGCACCCGGTGGAAGCTATCTGAGGCCGTCCGGGAACTCGTGGCTCAGGCGCGGGGCCGGGGCGTCTGGGTGCACATGGGACGGGTCAACTCATACCGCCGACTGCGGCTGGCCGATCACTGGGGCGTGGGCTCCGTCGACGGCACCTACCTCGCCTTCCGGGCCCGGCGGAACGGTCACGGCCAGGCGCGCGGACCCGCCGAGGTGGAGCGCTGGCTCGCACTCGTGGAGGCTCAGCCATGCCTGCCTCTCGCCGTCTGATGGGCCTGGCGGCGTTCGCCGCCTTCATCGCCACCATCCTCGCCGCCAACTGGGCCATCGCCCACATCGGCCTGGTCCCGGTGGGGTTTGGCTTGGTTGCTCCAGCGGGCGTCTACTTCATCGGGCTCACGTTCACCTGCCGGGACATCCTCCAAAACACCTGGGGCCGCGCCTGGTCGGTGGTGGCAATCCTGCTCGGGGCGGGGCTGTCGGTGGCGGTGGCCCCGGGCTTCGCCCTGGCCTCCGGCTGCGCCGCGCTGTTCGGGGAGCTGGCCGACTTCTCCGTCTACACCCCGCTGCTGCGCCGGGGGTGGATCAAGGCGCTGATCCCCGCCAACCTCGCCGGCCTGGCGGTGGACTCAGCCGTCTTCCTCTGGCTCGCCTTCGGCTCGCTCAGCCTGATCGAGGGCCAGATCATGGGCAAGCTCTGGATGACCGTGCTCGCCGTGGTCGTGCTCTCGCCGATCCGGCGCTGGTACGTGCTCAGCCCCCACGCGGCGGCGCCCGGGTGACTCTCGTCGGCTACGCCCGCGTCTCCACGGCGGATCAGGAGCCGCGCCTCCAGGTGGACGCGCTCCGCGACGCCGGCTGCGAGGTGCTCTTCGTGGAGCGCGCCTCGGGGGCGATGGTCGACCGGCCCCAGCTCGCGCTGTGCCTCGAGGCGCTCCGGACGGGCGACACCCTGGTGGTCTGGAAGCTCGACCGCCTGGGCCGCTCCCTGCGCCACCTGGTCACCCTCATCCCCGAGCTCAACGCCCGGGGGGTGCAGCTGCGCTCGCTCACCGAGGCCTTCGACACCGCCACCCCGGCGGGCCGGATGGTGCTGGGCTTCCTGGCCGTCCTCGCCCAGTTCGAGCGGGAGCTGATCCAGGAGCGCACGAGGGCGGGGCTGGAGGCGGCGCGCCGCCGCGGCCGCCGGCCCGGGCGCCACCGGGTGATCTCGGATCGGCGGCTCCAGGTGGCCCGCGAACTCATCGGCCGGGGCCAGTCGGTGGCCGAGGTGGCCAAGATGATCGGGGCCGCCCGCACCACCCTCTATGACGCCCTCAGACGCTCTCTGGAGGCTGATCCCACAGCAGCTCCTGGGCCGGGCGGCCCGACGGGCTGACGAACTCCGCCGACGCCGACACCCCCACCTCGGCCACCCGCCGGGCCACGTCGTCGCGGATGTACTTGGCCGACAGCTCGATCCCCACCGCCCGCCGCCCCAGCCGCTTCGCCACGGCGAGGGTGGTCCCGCTGCCCGCGAAGGGGTCCAGGACCGTACAGGGGACCGGATCAAGGCCGTGGGCGCAGGTAGGCCGCCATCCGGTGGTGGCCATCTGGCGATCCCCAAAGCCTCCGCCTCGCATGGTCAGGCGGTGCGTTCGCGCGGAGACGGATGGGTCGGTCTGCCCGCCCCAACCGCAGCCACCCCCAACCCCGGGACGTGCGACCGTACCCTCAATCACCCGTTCCCAGGATGCCCCGCACACCGGGCAGCATCCACGCTCACTGGTCCCGGCGAGGATGCAGGGCTCGACCAGTTTCCCCGGACTCCTGCGATGGCGGCCGGGGTGGCTGACCACGTTTGGAAGATCGAGGAGATCGTCGCGCTGCTCGGGTAGGCGGCTCCAAACCCTGGCTCTTCAGCACAGCGTCTGCCAGTTTGTTCA
>JBEKXW010000031.1:0-17048 GCA_049511615.1 Candidatus Dormibacteria bacterium
AACACCAACACCAACACCAACACCAACACCAACACCAACACCAACACCAACACCAACACCAACACCAACACCAACACCAACACCAACACCAACACCAACTCCAACGCCCACGCCCACACCCACACCCACGCCCACGCCCACCGCCTCGCCGTCCGGCGACACGGCGGACTCCTGGCGCGGAGCCGGCTGATGGCCACCGTGGTTCAGCACAGCCCACCTCGCCGCCGAGGCCGCCTCGCCCTCCGCGTGATCCGACTCGTGCTCGTCGCGCTGGTCGTGGTCCTGGCCTTTCTGGCCCTGTCCCTCGCCCTCCTGGTGCGCCCCAACGCCGAGGGCGTCGACACGATCTTCGGCCATCCCATCTTCAATGTGGCCTCGGGATCGATGACCCCGGCCATCCACGCCGGAGACCTGATCGTCGACAACCCGGTCACCCCGAATCAAGCCGCGGACCTCCACGTCGGCCAGATCATCAGCTTCCGGGAGTCGTCCTCCGGCGCGAGCCCCCTGATCGTCACCCACCGCATCGTCGCCGTCCTTCCCGGTTCGGCCCGTGCGCCCGTCTTCTACCGGACCAAGGGGGACGCAAACAACGCTCCCGACCTGGGCACGGTGGCGCCGAGCCAAGTCATGGGCGTCTACGCGGCTCGGGTTCCCTTCGCTGCGTACGTGCTCTCCACGCTGCACCAACCGGTCACCTTCGCGGTGCTCATCATGATTCCGGTCGTCTACCTGGCCGAGGAGGAGGTCCGCCGGAAGCGGGCCCTCCTCGGCGAGCAGGAGGCCGAGCACTTCACCCGGGAACAGCCCGACGGCAGCTTCGGCCTCGGCGGCCACCTGGCGAGCGATCTGCCGCTCTACCGCGCTGACAGCCTCCGCGACCTCCCCGACGGTGAACTCGTGTACTTGGTCGAGGGCGACCGGGCCGCCGATGCGCTGATCGGGGCGGGCGTAGCCGCGGTGGCCACGGTCACCGGGGCCTCGGTGATCCCCACAGATGCCTCCCTGCAACCCCTGGTCCGGCTGCGTCCACAGCTGTGGGCCGATGCGGACGGCCCGGGCCAGGCGCACATGCACCAGATCGCCGCTCGTCTGACCGCCCTCGCCTGTCCTCGGATCGACCTGGTGACCTGGCCCAATGCGCCGGAGAAGGGAGATGCCGTCGACTTCATCAACGACCTGCGACGTCGCGGCCTGCCACGAGAAGAGATGTCTCACGCGGTGGCGGCCCTTCCTCGGGTTCCATCGACCGTCGAAGACGACCACGCTCACGAGACGATGGCCAAACCCCGGGAGTGGTCATCTTCGCCCCCCGGCGGCCACCCTCGGGGAGAGCGGCCAGCCGGGCTTCTGCTCAGCGAGGTCGAGCCTCATGCGAGAAGCTGACTCCTGTCGAGGCCGTCTGGAGCCGCTCAACATTAACGAAGCCTCTTTAGCGGGCACCACTACACCGGCCTGATGACGGAGAAGCTTCCGATGGTCATCGACGTCCACGCCCACCACTACCCGAAGCAGTACCTGGAGCGGATCGGAAGGCCAGGGCTTCCCCCGGCGGCCGCGGCTGCACTTGCGTACCAGGACATCGGCCAGCGCCTGGAGCTCCTGGACCGAGTGGGCATCGACACCCAGGTTCTCTCCGTCTCTCAGGCGCAACCCTACCTGCCTGCGGCGGCCGACGCCGCGGACGCCGCCCGGTTGATCAACGACCTCTACGCGGATATCTGCCGCGATCATCCGGGGCGGTTCTACGCGTTCGCTGCGCTGCCCCTCCCCCATGTCGACGAGTCATTGGAGGAGATCGCTCGGACACTCGACACCCGTTGGATGGTTGGGGTCACCATCGGCTGCAGCGTCGGCGAGCGGCAGCTCGACGACCCGGTCTTCGAGCCGGTGTTCCAGGAGCTGGGCCGGCGTCAGACACCCGTCTTCCTCCACCCGGTGGGTCAGGAGGAGACGAGCTGGCTTGCGGGGAGCAATCTGCCGTGGCTCGTCGGCGCTCCCTTCGAGGACACGGCCGCCGCGCTGCGCCTGGTCCTCGGCGGAGTGATCGACCGCCATCCCGGCATTCGCTTCATCGTGCCTCACCTGGGAGGGACGATCCCGTTCCTGCTGGCCCGCGTGACCCGCAAGAGCGATGACCGGGTCAGGAGCGGTCTGGCGAGGCTGTACTACGACACCGTGTCCGGTTCCACGGATGCCGTGGTCTGCTCGTGCCACGCCTTCGGTGCCGATCGCCTCCTCTTCGGCACCGACTACCCGTACTGTGACGAGGCGGAGTTCGAGCATCACCTGACCTACCTCGACGACTGCGGCCTCGAGCCGGCGGCGCTCAAAGGAGTGCGCGGGGGCACGGCGGCGAAGCTCCTGCACCTGGACCGGGGGACGCCGTCGCCTGGCTGATGGCCCCAGCCACCTCAATCGGGTGCAGGCGCCTGCGGCCCGCCGCGGTGCTCCGCGTCGACGTTGCGGTGAACGAACCGGCCAGGGGCGGCACACCCGCAGATACGGAAGCGCCTCGCCCGCCGGGTGGCCGAGCCGGCAGGCAAGGGCGACCCGCAGATGGCCTGGGATCGACAGGATGCTCCGCAGCTGGCCCTTGAGGCGCCGTCGGCCCGGGGCGGGCTCCGATCCCCGCTCGCCCTTCTCCTCCCGAGGTCCCCCGGCGCGGGGACGAGCCCCAGTCGGGGCGGCACCGCTGCTCCCGGCGGGGCTTCGCCGCGATCTCTCCCGCGCTCGCCACGCGCATGCCGGCGGCCAGGCAGCCGCCCCGATAGTGCTTGCTGCCTGACCGGCGCCTGGCGCCGCCCGTCCGACGTGCCCTCGTCGCGTCGCCTGCTCCAGAGTGGAGCAGACCGCTCAAAGACGACATTTGCGCATTGACGCCCAGGGCCTGCTCCACCAAACCCCGGTGGAGCTCGACGTCGCTGACCGGGAAGCTGCCGTTGTCGATGGCCTGGCGCAAGCCCAGGGAACCGGCCAGCGCCCGCGGCTTGTACCCCAGCACCACCAGGTAACGGTCCAGGCAGAGCCGGTCGCCCCCCGATCCCGTAGAGCCGCTCGCGGCGACCCACCTCCCGGCCGCCGCGCCGGAGGACGGTCAGCACGCGCGCAGGTTCGCCATACGCGTGGCCCTGTTGTTGCGACGCTGACCACGTATCAGGCCCTGTTGTTGCGAAGGCACTCCTCTGCCCTGCATAGGGCCGAAAGTCCCGTGAACCCGATGGGACATCGGCCCTTTCGACCCCCCCACGGCACTGGTCAGACTGCCTCAACGTATCCCATCCACGGGGGTGGCACCGCTCGCGGCGCTCGCGACAATCGGCAGGCGGGGAAGGTGTGGCGAACGGGGACGTGTCCTCGGTTCGAGTGCTCGCCTCACCGACACACCCAGCATTTCACAGCAACGCTCTCGGCCTGCTTCCGATGAGATGCCCCGACTCTGTGTCTGGCGAGCCCAGCGCGGGGCACAGCCGCATAGGCGATGCACGTCTTTGCGGCGAAGTTCATCCGAGGAGGCTCGGGCGCTTGCTCGCACCGCCGGCATCGTTTCACCGGGCACGACAGAGTTGAAGACGAAGGAGGAGGAATAAGGAGGAAGCAACGACGACAGACGCGCGTCAGGTCATACAACCATACATCCTGCCCGACCAGACGCCGGGCAAACACAGGGATAGGAGGAAACAGGACATCATGAAACTCAGGACTATGGCAGTCCTTGGTGGGCTCGGCGTTGCGGCTATCGCCCTGATCGGGGCCGGCGCAGCGGCGCAATTTACCACCTCAACTACTAGCACCCAGAACGTCACCGCTGGGACGCTCAGCGTGGTTCTGTATGGACCGAGCGGAAACAACTGGGGTGGCAACGGCACAACTAGCTTGACACTCCCGGCCGTCGTGGCAGGGTCGTCGTTCACTACTGGCGACCAAACGGTCACGATGTACAACAACGGCACGCTCCCGGCGGGTGAAATCACGGAAGCGATCGGCACTAACTACCCCGGTTCTGCGTTGGCGGGCGAACTCTCCGTCTGCGAAACCAGCTTCGGCCCTGGGGGAACACCCCAATACGTGATTTATAATGGCCCCCTCTCCGGGGCCACTTCATACGTCCAACCTATATCGGGCACCATCGCGGTTGGTGGGACGGACACCTACACGATCAATGTCTACGCTGGTAGTGAGCCGACGGACTGCGGCTCTGCATCAGTGACGACGATTAGCCAGGCTGCGGCGGGTGTTATTGCCACGCCGGGAACGAGCACGGGAACCGTTTTGGACAACACTGTTGAGGGTGAGAGCCTCAACGTAACTGTGACAGTCGGCTACTCAGGCTAATCGTCTCGGCGGTGGTGCGGCCCTCGTGACCGCACCACCGTCGCTTCTCCATTTCCTGGCCGCCGATCAACCGCATTACGAAGAGACACACAACAGGACCATGACGACGATCCCCGAGGGTGACCGCCCCGTCCGGAGGCGCCGGGGCCTGCGACGCCGGCGCCCCGCCACCGTCGCAGGCCGCGTGCGGACGGGCATCTGGTCACTGCTGGCCGTGGTGGTCCTGGCCGCGGTGGGGTTCGCGATGTTCTCGGTGCTCAGCGGGGCCTGGACGGTGACCCCCATCCTGTCTGGCAGCATGCGGCCCGGGCTTCCCGTTGGCGGCGTGGCCGTCTCTAAGCGGGTCCCTGTCAGCAGCCTTGCTGTGCGTGACGTGATCATCTTCCAGAACCCCCTGAAGCCTGATGTGACGGTGGTGCACCGCATCATTCAGCTCAACTTCAACAGCTCGGGGCAAGCCGTCGTCAAGACCAAGGGGGACGCCAACCCCGTCGCCGACCCATGGACGGCCACCCTGCATGGCAAGGACGTCTACGTCGTGCAGTTCACGCTGCCGCTCCTGGGTTATCCCGCCGTCGACACCAATCACGGGGTGGACCTGATGGTCGGGGGCGTGATCATCCTGCTCGTCGTCGTGGGCACCGTGCTGACCCGGGAACGCCGCGCTACTGGCCGCCGACCACAGCCCGACCTCCATGCGCCATGGCCCGCTCCGCGGCTGAGCCGCCCTGCAGTCGATGAGGACTCCCGATCGAGCAAGCGGGTGAGACACGATGTCAGGTCGAGCGATGAGCGCCCTGGATCCCCCCCGGTCGCCGCAGTCCGGGACGATTCCAGAGCTCCTGACCGGGAGGGTCCAGGATGAGCATCCAATGGCGAGTGCGGCCGGGCCGCCTGTTCAGAGCCGGATGGTCCCGCATCTCGGCCGCCATCATGATCCTCGGCGTTCTCCTGTCGGGCGCCGGCCTTGTGCTCGCTCTGACCGCCACCCCCGTCGAGGCCGCCACCATGACCTGCAGCGCGACGCTCGCCACCACCCCCCTGGTCCCCGGGGCCGCGGGCAGCTGCACCTTCACCGACACCGAGACAGCGACGCAGGCCCAGAATCAGCCGTTCATGGTGACGCTGGACGTCGACAGCACCTCGGCGTCGGGAGGCGGCGCGAGCGGGAACGGCACGGCCACCGAGGCCTTGCTCGACGGGCGCACGACCGGCCTGCAGGTCACCGTCTCGGATTCCGCGGGTAACACCTTCGGGACCGGAACCCCGTCGTGCACGGGCACCTATCCCGACGTCACGCGCTGCTCCAGCACGGACGACGGCCAGGCGATTCCGGGCGCCACCGGGGTCAGCACCTGGAGCGACACCTTCACCATCTCCTGGTCGCTTCCCCTCGCGGCCGGCAATCCCTACGAGGGTGGCAGCGCCACCGTCACCGTGACCGCCTACTACAACGGAACCCCCGCCCCGTCGCCCAGCCCCAGCCCCAGCCCGACGGGCGGCGTCTCGGGCATCAGCTCCGGCCCCAGCCCGACGGGCGGAGTGTCAGCAGCGTCGACACCGGCCACCGGGGCAGGCCCCATCCCCACCAGCAGCCTGGTACTGATCGCCCTGGGGATGGTGCTGCTGCTCGCGGGCGCCTACGGCATCGGTGCCGCCACCCGGTCGCGGCGGCGGACACCGTAGAGACCTCCATCACGGCGGCCCACGAAGCCGCGACCCAGCGCTTCCCCCCGTCCCGGGCTGGCCGGTGGTCGTTGGCTTTGTGACACGACCGTTCCTCAGCGCAGGATCAGGGTCTCTGGAAAGGCGCGCCGAGATGGACAGCGTTCGGCTTACAGACCGGCTCGGATCACCTCCCCCCCGCGGCCTCCTCCTCGCCCGCGAATGCGCGGATCGGAGGCACCACCTCGGCGTTTCTCGGATGTCGCCTCGGCGTGGCGAAAGGGTGGCGGCGGTGTCACAAGCCACAGGACAGGCCGGAGCGCCGTTTGCATCGAGCGTGACGATAGGCGCGGCCGACCGGGCCAGGCGGGAGAGCAGGGCCGGGAGACCAGGAGGCCATGTCCATGACCAGGTCACCGCTTCCAGTCCGTCGCCGGCTCCGACGGCGCCTTCTGGCTGGCGCCATCGCCCTCCCGGTCGGCCTGGCGGTGACGACTGCATTCGGATCGCTCATCGCAGTCGCGGCAACCTTCTCGAGCCCGCCCACGGTGACGGCGCTGTGCAGCCCAAGCTCGGGTACCTACGCCTGGCAGGTGAGCTCCAGCCAGACGGGTGGGGCCCCCTACTACTACAACATCGGCTACTCGCCGACGAACGCGTACCCGTGGACCCCGTTCGGTTCAACCGCGGCGCCGATGACCGCGGTGCCGTTCACCTTCCACAGCGCCAGCTCGCTGGGCTCGGAGCTCTACGTGCGGTGGGCCAGCGCCCATTCCGAGGTGGCTGGACCGGTGGCGGCCGACACCACCACCTGCCCGCCGGTCCCGACGTCAACCCCCACGGCGACCGCGACGGCGACGGCGACCGCGGTGCCGACGGCAACCCCAACCTCGACACCCACCGCGACCGCGAGACCGACAGCCAGCGCCACCGCGGTGCCGACGGCGACCCCAACCTCGACACCCACCGCGACCCCGGAGCCGGCACCCACACCGACCGCGACGCCGGCACCCACACCGACCCCGGTGCGCGACACGCCCACTCCCGCTCCCACCCCCACCCCGGTCCCCGCGGCAAACGCCGGAGTCGGGGGCACCAGCGCCGGGCCAGGCGGAGCTCAGAGCTCGGCCAGCCCCACCCCGCTGCCGGCAGCCGCTCTCGCCGACTGGACAGTCGCGTCGGCGATGCTCAGCTCTCGCGCCGGCATCGCCCTCCAGTGGGCCGCCTCTCTCGTGCTCCTCGCGGTGACCCTGGGACTGGTCGTCGGCGGACTGCTGCGCCGGCGGCTGATGTCGTGGCACCGCAGGGACGTCTGACCCCTGATCAGCCCGGCCAACCCACGGTCCCCACGCTCGCGCTGACAAGCGGCGACACAGTCCCCGGCCCCGATGCCGGCTGGGCCATGGACGAGTCCTCCGACCCGCCCTTCCGGCTACGCTGAGGCCCAGCGCTCGGGTCGCGCAGGCCCTGCCCGCTCCGCCAGCGACCATGAGGGGGACTCCCACAGTGTCCGTGTCCGCGCCCGTCACCAGCCCCAGCCCGCATCGCACGCTCAGCCGCATCCTCGCCATCGGCCTGGTCGCCGGCGCCGTGGTCTGCGCCGCGCTCACCATCTTCTGGCTGACGGTGAGGTCGAGCTTCCTCGCCAGCCACGACGGCACCCAGCCCAAGCACGCGCTGGTGGCCGGCGTCCTCGCGGTGCTGGCCCTGATCGCCGCCAGCGTCGTCTGGCGGCTGCAGCGGCGAGCCTGAGTTCCAGGGGCAGACCGGTCCGCCGTCGGAGCTCGAGATGCCGGGCGGCGGGCGCAGGCCCTCGCGCCGCTCCCGGCCGGCGACGCCGCCGCCACGATCGACCCTCAGCCCTGACGAACTCAGCCGTACGCAGAGGGGCCACGCGCGGTCGCCTGATGAGGCGACGCCCCGGTCGGAACCCGGAGCGCCGCCTCAGGCGCGGAAACGGCGACCGGAGGAGGACGGCAGGCGGTGAGCCCGGCGCCCCGGCACTCTTTGAAGGTGTGGCAGAGGCTCGCGCTCAGACCTCAATCGGTGAGTAAGGTGCTGGTCCCTGCCGCTGGCGGCGGGCAACCCCTACCAGGGGGGCAACGCGACGGTCACGGTCACCCCCTTCTACAACGGCATCCCGGCTCCGTCGCCCAGCCCCAGTGCCAGCCCCACGGGCGGCGTCGTGGCCGCCAGCTCAACCCCGAGGCCGACGGGCGGGGTGTCACCGGCGTCGACCCCGCCCACAGGGGCAGGCCCCACCCCCACGGGCAGTCTGATCCTGATCGCGCTGGGGGTGGTGCTGCTCCTCCTCGGCGCCTCCAGCATCGGGGTGGCCGGCAGAGGGCGGCGGGACGCCCCCTGAGCCTGCGCCCGCCCTCTGGCCGGCGGCACCCGCAAACGCGCGAATCGGCGGTACCACCTCCTCGTTTCACGCCGTCTCCTCGGCGTTTCGAATGGGTGGCGGCGGTGTGACAAGGCGCAGGACAGATCGGAGCAACGTTCGCGTGGAGCGGGGCGATAGGCGACGGCCAGCTGGGCTGCTCGGGCGAGCAGGCTCGGGAAGAATCAGGAGGCCACGTCGATGAGCGCGCCGTCACCGTTTCGGGCCAGTCGCCGACTCCGGCGGCGCCTCCTGGCCACGGCCGTCGCCCTGATGGCCGGCCTTGCGGCGATGACTGCGCTCGGATCGCGAGTGACAACCGCGTCGAAACTCCCAATGCATCCCTCGCCGATCCTGGCATCCCTGGCGGCAACTTCCGCCTCTCCCTCCGCCTCCGCCTCCGCCTCCGCGTCCGCCTCCGCTTCTCCCTCTGCCTCCGCCTCTGCCTCTGCCTCCGCCTCCGCCTCCGCCTCTGCCTCTGCCAAGGCTCCGCCTCCGCCTCCGCCTCCGCCTCTGCCAAGGCTTCCGCCTCCGCGTCCGCATCCGCCTCCGCGTCCGCCTCCGCCTCAGCCTCGGCCTCTGCCTCCGCCTCTGCCTCCGCCTCCGCCTCCGCCTCCGCCAAGGCGCCCCCGAAGCCGACCCCCAAGCCGGTGCCGCCGACGCCAGTACCGACGCCAGTACCGACGCCTGCGCCCACGCCACCTCCGGCCACGCCGGTCCCGACTCCGACCCCGACCGCCACACCCAGCCAACTCCCCATCTCGGCGGGCGGTGGCACGGGGTCCGGCCTCGGTCACAGCGCCGCTCCCACCCCGCTGCCGGCGGCCGCGCTCGCGGACTGGATGGTCGCGTCGACGATCATCAGCTCCCGAGCGGGCATCGCTCTCCAGTGGGCCGCCTCCCTCGTGCTCGTGGCGATGGCCCTGGGACTGGTCATCGGCGGGCTGCTGCGCCGGCGACTGATGTCGCGGCCCCCAAAGGGCGCGTGAGGCCCGGATCATCCGGGCCGACCCAGGCCTTGCCCGCGCTCTGACGGACACGCACCGGCAGGAGCCCTGATGGCCGGTGGCCAGGGGGTGAGTCCCCCGACCCACCCTTCCGGTTACGCTGTCGTCGGGCAGGGCTCGGTCGCGAAGACCCTGCCCGTCGCGCCAGCCACCATGAGGGGGAATCCGCCCGTGTCCGCGTCCGTCACCAGTCCCAGCCTGAACCGCACGCTCATACGCATCCTCGCCCTCGGCCTGATCGGCGTCGCGGTCGTATGCGCCGCGCTCGCCATCTTCTGGCTGGCGGTGAAGTCAACCTTCCTCGCCAGCCACTACGGCACCCAGCCCAAGCACGCCCTAGTGGCGGGCGTCGTCGCGGTGCTCGCGGTGATAGCCGCCAGCATCGTCTGGCGTCAGCACCCGCGAGCCTGAGCGCTCCGAGACCCCACGGCGCCCGCTTCCCAGAGCACCAAGGGCTGACCGGCTGGGCGCAACGCCCTCCGGAACGAGGGACCCGGTCGCCCACTGGCCGGGATCCTCCCGTCAGGTCGCCTGATGTCGATTGGCGTGATCGTGTAGATCGGATCAGTGAGCGTCAACCGACGCGTCCAGCCGGTCTGAGGCGACATCGGCCGGCTGAACCTGTGGTTCTGCTTGTCGACGGACGACAACGTTGGGCGTCCATCGCTCATCATTCGTCCGTGGCACGTGGGGAGGTGAACGGTCGGAACGAGCGCAGCTCCGGGGCCTCTCTCCTTGCCGCCCTGGTCGCCTGGTGCCGGGTGCCATGATGCATCCTCGCGTCCTGCCGGCCGCTGCGCTTCTGGTCATCGGGTGCGTCGCTGCCCTCGGCGCCGGGAGCGCGGCACCAGCCAGCCGATCGGCGCCCACGCCAGCGAAGGCGCCCCTCCGCACGACGCCGCCTACGCCGGACGGTCCGGTGGCAAGCGTGCCGGTGTCGGAAACCCCGGAGCCAACCCCGACGCCTTCGCCGACTGCCTCGGCGCAACCCACCCCGAGGCCCCACGCGACCGCCGCCCCGACCCCCGCCCCGACCGCCGCCCCGTCCGCGTCGCCTGTCGGGGGGGCGTCGCTGGCCGTTCATGTGTCGGGCAATCGGCTGGTCGACGCCGCAGGCAACACGATCACCCTCCACGGCGTCGATCGCTCCGGCACCGAGTACATGTGCGTCCAGAATGGCGGGATATTCGACGGGCCCTCAGACGCCACCTCGATCGCCGCCATGGCCTCCTGGGGCATCAACGCCGTCCGCATCCCTCTCAATGAGGACTGCTGGCTCGGCATCAACGGAGCCAACCCGGGCGGCGCCACCTACCAGTCCGCGATCGAGGCGTACGTCACGCTCCTGCACTCTTACGGCATGTACGCGATCCTTGACCTCCAGTGGACCGCCCCGGGAGCCGTCGAGGCCACCTACCAGGAGAACCTCCCCGACTACAGCAACTCCGTTCCCTTCTGGGCCTCGGTGGCCGCCGCCTTCAAGAGCGACCCGGCCACCCTCTTCGACGTCTTCAACGAGCCCAACAACATCGGGATGATCGGCTGTGCCGCGGGTGCGCCGGCCGCCTGCCAGACCTACATCCAGGATGACGCCAACGGCGACGTCGCGACGGCCAACTGGTGGTGCTGGATGCAAGGGACGGGCTGCATCACCAATCAGAACGAGGCCGAGTTCGGAGACTGGCAGGTCGCCTCCGCCCAGGACCTCATCACTGCGATCCGCGGTGCCGGAGCCAGCAACGTCGTCATGGTTGGGGCAGAGCAGTTCGCCAACGACCCGAGCGAGT
Source organism: Candidatus Dormibacteria bacterium (assembly GCA_049511615.1). Lineage (GTDB taxonomy): Bacteria > Chloroflexota > Dormibacteria > Aeolococcales > Aeolococcaceae > Changshengia. The sequence continues at coordinate 11,178 of JBEKXW010000031.1, forward strand.
GGCTCACCTACGTTCCCACAGACCCTGACGGGCAGCTGGCCATGAGCTTCCACGTCTACGACTTCAACACACCCTGCGCGACGGTCTCCTGCTGGGACAGCGAGCTGCTGCCGATCGCCGCTCAGTACCCGATCATCACCGGGGAGATCGGCGAGAGCGACGGGACCGCCAGCTTCATCGACACCTACATGGCCTGGGCCGACAGCAACGGGGTGAGCTACCTCGCGTGGACGTGGGATACCTGGGGGTGCGGCGACGTCGCGGTGTTGATCTCTGACTACTCGGGCACAGCGTGCCCCGGCTATGGGGCGGGCTACCAGGCGCACCTGGCTTCGCTGGACCCGTAGCCCCGAGGAGACGCGGTCGGCGCGGCTGCGGCTGCATCTATTTGGGCTCGCGAGCATGGGCGACGCCAGGCTCCCGGAGGCCGGGAAGGTGCCACCCAATCACGGGGAGCGAGTCGCGGCGCGGTGACGGATGCGTCGCGGCGGAGCCGCAGAAGCTCGGATGAGTCGGTAACGGCTGAGCAACAAGCCGCGGGATAAGCCGGTCCGCCATCTGATCGGAGCGGGAAGGTGTGGCCGGTTCACCTCGCGGGGGGGCCAAGTAGCCGACCACCTCAACCCCGGGAGACTCTGATGGCTGCTCTCCTGCCCCGAGCCCGACGCGGTGTCACGAAGCTTCTTGTTGGCGGCGCCATCGCGGCTCTTGCGTTAGCGTCGTCAGCGCAGGGATCAGGGGTGCGGGTCGCCGCGGCGTCGTCGGTGCTACCGATTCATGTCCAGGGGAACCGGCTGGTGAACTCGGCCGGAAGTGTCGTGACGCTCCACGGCGTTGATCGCTCCGGCGCCGAGTACATGTGCGTCCAGGGCGGCGGCATCTTCGACGGGCCGTCGGACGCGACGTCGGTGGCGGCGATGGCCTCCTGGGGCATCAACGCCGTCCGCATCCCTCTCAATGAGGACTGCTGGCTCGGCATCAACGGAGCCAACCCGGGCGGCGCCACCTACCAGTCCGCGATCGAGGCGTACGTCACGCTCCTGCACTCTTACGGCATGTACGCGATCCTTGACCTCCAGTGGACCGCCCCGGGAGCCGTCGAGGCCACCTACCAGGAGAACCTCCCCGACTACAGCAACTCCGTTCCCTTCTGGGCCTCGGTGGCCGCCGCCTTCAAGAGCGACCCGGCCACCCTCTTCGACGTCTTCAACGAACCCAACAACATCGGCATGATTGGCTGCGCGGCGGGCGCTCCGGCGGGGTGTCAGACGGCCGTCGCCGAGGATGCCGCCGGCAATGTGGGGGAGGCCAACTGGTGGTGCTGGATGCAGGGAACCGGCTGCATCACCAACCAGAACTCAACCCTGTTCGGCGACTGGGAGATCGCCTCTGCTCAGAACCTCATCACCGCGGTCCGGGGAGCCGGGGCCAGCAACATCGTGATGGTGGGAGCCGAGCAGTTTGCAAATGACCCGAGCGGGTGGCTGGCCAATGTGCCCACCGATCCTGACCATCAGCTCGCCATGAGCTTCCACGTCTACAACTTCAACGCCGTCTGCGTGACGGTCTCCTGCTGGAACTCAGAGCTGCTGCCGATCGCCGCTCAGTACCCGATCATCACCGGGGAGATCGGCGAGAGCGACGGCTCGGCCAGTTTCATTGACGGTTACATGTCATGGGCTGACGCCAACGGCGTCTCGTACCTCGCCTGGACCTGGGATACCTGGGGGTGCGGCGACGTCGCGGTGCTGATCTCTGACTACTCGGGCACAGCGTGTCCCGGCTTCGGGGCAGGCTACCAGGCACACCTGGCCTCACTGCCCAGCAGCCCCGATCCCAGCTCCACGCCGACGCCGACGCCGACGCCAAAGCCATCGCCGACACCCACACCGACTGCGAAGGCCACACCGACGTCAACAGCGAAGACCACACCCACGCCCACAGCGAAGGCCACACCCACGCCAACAGCGAAGGCCACACCGACACCGACCGCGCAGGGCGCGCCGGACCCGTCTCCAACCCCGAGCACCGATCCCGGCCCACGCCACGGGCCGACTCCCACTCCCGGCCCGAGCCGGACCCCGCCCTCGGGAGGCCACGGCAGGGGGTCCGCGCCCACCCCGACCCGTCACAGCTCCCCCGGCCACACCCCTGGATCGGCGGCCACCCTCACCGACCGGACCACGGCGGCCACGATCCCCGGCTCTCCAGCGACCATCGCCCTCGGGTCGGCCGCCTCCCTGGTGCTCATAGCCGTGGTCCTGATCCTGGTCGTCGGTAGACCGCTGCGCCGGCGCTCGCTGCCCTGGCACCACCGGGGCGCGTGACCCCGGGATCATCCATGCGGACCCGGTCCTCGCCTTCCCAGCGCTGAGCTCGCCGCATCGCGGCGGTCGGCGCCCCGGATGGGGTCTCCACCAGGGGACCCATCCGGGGACGGCGGACGGGATCGCGCCGGGTCCCCGCTCTGGGCGGAAGTCCCGAGGGTCCGGGGGACAGCCCTGAACTCGATCGGCGGGTCGCGCCCGGTTCATCGTGATGGCCCATTCCCTATGGGTCCACCTCTCCATACGCTCAGGCTGCCGGAGCCTGAGGAGGTGGTCGTATGGATGTCAGATTGGCGGGCGCGGTGCTGTTCACCGTGGCCGGCAGCCTGACTGCCTCTGCCGCGCTCTACCTCCTTCTGCTCGCCGTCGCCGCCCACCGTCCGCTGCGAGTCGCGCCCGGCGAATCCGGAGGCAGCCGGCTCGCCGTCGTCGTTCCCGCTCACAACGAGGTCGAGCTGCTGCCCCGGTGCCTCGTCTCACTGGGTGTCCAGAACTACCCGGCGGACCTCACCCGGATCGTGGTTGTCGCCGACAACTGCACGGACGGCACGGCCGCGGTGGCTTTGGCCTCCGGGGCCGAGGTGCTGGTCCGCAACGAGCCCGGCCTCCGCGGCAAGGGGCGAGCGCTGCGCTGGGCGATGGACCGGCTCCTCGCCGAACCGGACCCAGTGGACGCCGTCGTCGTGGTGGACGCCGACTCCATCGCCGGGCCTGGGCTCCTCCGTGGCCTCGAAGCCGCCATGACGGCGGGGGCGGAGGCGGTCCAGGGCGAGTATCTGGTGCTCGACGACGGATCGGGCACCGCGACCCCGCTCCGCCAAGCCGCTTTTCTTCTCTTCCACCGAACTCGCTTCCGGGGCCGGGCTGCCCTGGGCCTTCCCTGCTCCCTGGTCGGCAACGGCATGCTGCTCCGTCGCTCCCTGCTCGAGCGCATCCCCTGGAACGCGTTCACCGGAGCCGAGGACCTCGAATACTCGACCAACCTCCGACTCGCCGGCGTCCGACCGCGCTTCGCCCCCCGGGCGATGGTGTTCGCCCCGGCCCCCGGTCTGGGCGCCGCTGCCGCCACTCAACGGATGCGCTGGGAGGGGGGACGTCTCCACGTCGTCCGGGCGCTTCTTCCTCGACTCCTGGCCGCGGTTGTGGGACGGGGGCGCTGGTCGCTGCTGGACGCCGCCGTCGACCTGGCCGTCCCGCCACTCGGTCTGCTGGTTCTGCTGAGCCTGTTCGGTGGCGGCGTCAGTCTCACGGCCGGGATCGCCGGCGCGGTGCCACTCTGGGTGGTGGGCACCTGGGCAGCCAGCGCGGCGATGCTCGTCGCCTACGTGGTGGTCGGCCTCCGGGCGGCGCGAGCCCCAGCCTCGGCATACCGTGCTCTGCTCTCCACCCCACGCTTCCTCGTCGCCAAGCTGGGGACCTACCTGCGGATGACGCGGGGCCTCGGCGCCGACCGGTGGGAGCGGACCGAGCGCCCCGCGGAGGCCAGGCGCCGCCGCCCCTCGACCGCGACGCCGCCGGTCGCCGAGGTGTGGTCACAGGACGTTCATGCCTCGGCTGGCCGGGTCGACATCTGCGGTGTGCCTCTCGACCCGGTCGACCTGCCGCAGGCGGCCGAACGCATCCTGGGGTCGCTGGGCTCGGAGGCGCCGCTCCAGGTCTGCACCGTCAACCTCCAGTTCCTGGTGACCGCTCGGCGTCGCCGATCCGTGCGCCGGACCCTGGGCGACGCCGGTCTCAACGTCGCCGATGGCGCCCCGGTGGTGTGGCTCTCCCGCATGCTCGGCCGCCGGCTCCCGGGCCGCGTCGCCGGGACCGACCTGGTCCCCGAGCTCGCCGCACGGGCCGAGCGCCAAGGCGCTCGGATCTTCCTCCTCGGCGGCAAGGACGGCGTGGCCGCCGAGGCCGCGGCCGAGCTGAGGCGGCGCCATCCCCGCCTGCTGGTGACCGGCACCTTCGAGCCTCCGATCCTGCCGCTGGAGGGCCTGGCCGACGACGTCATCATCGAGCAGATCCGCGAGGCGGGGGTCGACATCCTCTTGGTCGCCTTCGGCCACCCCAAGCAGGACCTGTGGATCGCGGCCAACCGCGACCGCCTGCCGGTGTCGGTGGCGATCGGAGTTGGCGGCACCTTCGACATCCTCGCCGGAAGGCTCCACCGGGCCCCCGGCTGGGCCCGCCAGATGGGGCTCGAGTGGGTCTACCGGCTCATCCAGGAACCACGGCGCCTGGGGCTGCGCTACGCAGCGTGCGCCGCATGGCTGGTGGGCGTCCTGGTGCCGATGGCCGCCTGGCAGCGGCTGGTCGGTGCGCCGCCGTCGACCACTTCGCTCCGCGCCTCGATCTCCACCGACCGGGAGGCTTCGGGCATCGAAGCCGATCGTCAGACGGCGGCCCCGTGAGGACTCAGCCGGTGCGCGGCCCCCGCCTCCGGGACAGCATGAACGCGACCATGGACACCGCCCGCCGCCATATTGTCTGCATGACCGTGCCCGGAGGCGCGAGCACCGAGCTGACCGCCGAGCTGGAGTGGCATGAGGCTCAGGGGGCGCTGCGCGCGCTCCGGCAGCTCTTCGCCAATGCCCACGCCGTGGCGGAGGGCTGGGCCGCCGCGCCGGTCGCCCACGGCTTCTATGTCTCCAAGGGCGGTTGCAGCGCCACCTTCGTGGTCGCAGCCGCCGGCACCGGCGACCTCGCGGGGCGCCTGCACCCCATCACCGCCCGCGAACGCATTCGGTCGCCACACCGGACGGGTTGAGCCGGACCGCTCCGGTCGGGCCCGGATCAGGCCGCCGCGGTGGGAAGCGCGCCGCTGCCGGTGACCGCCGCGCCGAACCGCGCGTCGCACAGGGGACACTCGGCGAGGTGCCGCTCGACGGTGCGCAGCCGGTCCTTGCGCAGCGATGCCAGGCGCAGGTGCTCGAAGACGAATGCCACCTGGCCGCATTCCACCGGCATCGCGTCGTCGCGCGCCAGCCCGACGTACGCGTCCTTGAAGGCCTCGCGGGCACGATGCAGCAGACCCTGGACAGAGCCACTGGAGATGCCGAGGCGGCGAGCCGTCACAGCCTCGGAGCACCCGGAGACGTCGCGCAGGATCAGGACATCGCGCTGGCGCTCGGGGAGAGAGAGGATCGCCGCGCGGACCAGCCGCCGCGTCACATCCAGCTCCAGAGCCTCGTCAGGTCGGCCGCTGCGGTCCGCGTCGATGACCTGCAGCATGGCAGGACCGGCGGCGTCGGCGCTGACGTGGACCGCGGACCGCCTCGCTCGGCGCCTCAGCTCATCGATGCAGAGGTTGGCGGCGATGCGGTGAACCCAGGCACTGACGTTGAAGCTGTCGGTGACGCTGGGGGCACGCTCGAACACCTGGCAGAAGGTGTCCTGGAGCACGTCCTCCACCATCTCGAAATCGTGCAGGTAGTTCCAGCACATCCCCCGCAGGCGGGCCTGGTAGCGGATCACCAGCCGGGCGAATGCGCTCTGGTCGCCATCACGGTACGCGGCCAGCAGCGTCACGTCATCCTCAGGAAACGTCGCGGTGGTC
>JBEKXW010000032.1:0-15719 GCA_049511615.1 Candidatus Dormibacteria bacterium
GATGCCGATGGCACCCTGGACGGTGGCGGCCGGGTTGTTGTTGTAGATCGTCACCGATCCCTTGCGATCCGGTCCGTAGAGCCAGAATTCGTCACGTCCCACGTAGTCGAACGGGTCCTTGCTGGGATCGCTCGGCTGCGCCACGTTGTTGCCCGGGCTTGGCGACTGCACGGCGTCGCCCGGGTCGGAGCCCTGGGATTGCGCGCTCATCACCCCAGTGGTCTGCTGTGTGCTCCGCGGGGTCTGGGGCGGCACCTGCACCTGGATCGCGAAGTCATCGATCGCCCTCACGTAGGCGCCGTTTGAGTCGGGCAGCGCCTTGACGAGATACCGGCACTGGGCGAACTGGCGCTTCTGGAGCTGGAAGGCGTTGGGGATCAGGGCGTTGTTGCCCTTGCCCGCGATGGCAATGTTGAGGTTGATTCCCGCCTGGCACGCGGCGTCTCCCGCATAGGGAGCCCCAAAGGCGGCGGTCTGGCACCACAGGCCGAGGATTCCGGCGAAGTTGTTAAGGGTGCCGACCCGCTGCGCAGTGAGAATCTCGGTGACCACGTAGAAGGGATGCACCGAGTCGTCAGTCACGAAGTTCGGGTTGTCGCGAATCGCGACCACATCCCCGATCTGTGCGATGGGCCCGAACTCCTCGCGGTTGACCTGGCCGTGTCCGCGTCTCACCTTGCTGCTGCCTCTCTATGGCACGCGCTGGGGGCGGCCCCGATCAGGCCGCCCCCTTCGCGAAATGGTGTCCGATCAGATCAGGAGGGAACCCGGTTGCCCGCGTCGAACTGGGCCACCAGGTCGTCCTCGTTGTTGTCCTGGAGGTTGACCGTGTAGCCCACGATCTCGCCGATGTAGCCGCCGAGGCCGAACTGCTCGGCGCCGATCGCCAGGGGGACCGAGCTGAGCAGGTCGATCCGGAGGTGGTTGGTGGGCGGAACCATGATCGGGTCGAACAGGTAGCCCACCTTGGACTGCGCCCCGCCCTGCGCGTACAGCTCCTCCAGCGTGAATACGGCCACCTTCAACGCCCCGACGTAGACCGTCACCTCATCGATGAAGGGCACCGCGCTGAACACCGTGAAGTGGGTCAGCACGATCCCCTGGTTCTGACCTGGGGTGCAGTTCGGGAACACGTCGGTGGCGTAGGTGTTGGCGACCAGCGCCACCGGGTTGCTCAGCCGGGCCAGGATGTTCGCCCCGGTCGGCACCTGCGTGTTGTTGAAGTCGGTCGGTCGCAGCAGGCGCGCGGTCAGGTTGTTGATGGTGGAGCTGCCGCGGGCGAGCGCCTGTGCCGCCTTGTTGGCCCGCTGCCGCTGCGCGGTGATCGCGGACTGCTCCAGCGAGGCCCGGGGGAAGATCAGGACTGGGGAGGCCGATGCCATGGGAGGCTCCTCTTACGCGCGTGGGGGCTCATATCCTCACGCGGTTGGAAGGGTGGATGTTCGCGGTGTTGAGGATCGTCCAGGTCAGCCGGCGACGGTCACCCGGCTGGACTGGCGGTAGGGGGCCATCCGCGGCGCCACCGAGGCACGGTAGCCGAGGGCTCCAGCCGGGATGGAGGGCGCGGTGCTGGGGGTGGGCGACGGCGTGCTGGTGATGAGCGCCCCGCTCGGGTAGGTCGCCCGGAAACCGGCCTGGCGGCCGATCAGCGTCGCGGACGAGATGATGAGCGGATCACCCCATCCGGGCTGATCCATCCACCACCCGACCAGGCCCAGGGCGAGGGCTCCACCCTCCACCCAGGTGCTCCGGCGCTGGCCGAGGCTGACCCGGTAGTTCTTGGTGTCGGAACTCGCCGCCACTCCGTCAGCGGCGCCGACCACGAGCGCGATGCCGGCTTCGATGACCGGGAATGGCGTCCGGGGCATGGTGTGGACCTCACCTCAAAGGGCTGGCTGCCGGGAACGAACCGGCGGAATCGGCGCGAGCATAGCACCGGCCCCGAGCGGGCGGAGCACCTACCCCGAGGAGCGGCGGCGGCTCCGGCTCGGCACGGGCAACGGCGCCCGGGAGCTGTAGGACAGGCGGGCGGTTGGGAAGCCCGAGGTGTAGGTGGAGGGGGTGGCGAACTGATAGGGCGCGTAGGCCGGGGCCCGTGCGGCCGCCCCGGCGATGGGCCCGTAGCCCTGGGGCCCGATGGCAGCGAACACCGGCGTCGGCGCCTTCGGCTCGACCTTGCGAATCACCAGGAACCCGAGGATGGAGATGACCGCCAACCCGCCCACGAAGATCAGCCCCTCGTTGGTGAGCGCCGCGGCCGTCTGGCCGATGATGATGGCCGGGATGTTCGCCAGGTCATGAATGGCGGCGCTGAGCTGCTGCCAGTGGGTGACCACCAGCCAGATGATGAGCAGGGGGATGATGAGCGGTGCTACCGCAGCGATCAGGGCAGTCAGGACATCCCACATCGGGCTTACCTCGTGGTCACGACGACGAAGCGGTGGCCGCCCTGACCTTGGCTCGACTTGATCTGGGTGGGCGACCCCCAAATCCAGACCCCGTACAGGGTCTTGCCCTGCTCGGCGGCCTTCTCCTGGAGGTTGGCGAGCAGGTAGTCGAGAAACTGGGTCTGCCCGTAAGGGGACATCTGATGGTCGGTCATGTCCACCCCGATCGCCGAGGTGTCCTCGGGGACCGAGACGGCCTGGAGCGGAGCGATGAGCTGCCAGTCACCCCCGCTCGGGATCATGGACGCTACGGGGGCGTCGGTGGTGCTGGGCGGCGGGGCACCCGGAGTGGTGACGGGCATGGCGGCTGCATCATATCGCCGAACACGATGCCAGGGAGGAGCGCCAGGTCATCCCGGGTCACCTGGAGCGCCTGGGTGTGACTGACCACGGAGCGCCGCGGCTTGCGCCCGGCCGGCTGCCACCCGGGCGGGGAGCGCCGCCGACTCACCGCCGGCGCCGGTAGTGCCAGGCGAAAAACCCGACAGCCGCGGCGGCAGCCAGCAGGAAAAGGTCATCGGCGCCGCTGCCGCCGGTCGATGGAGGCGCCGGCGCCGACGATCCGCCCGGGCAGGTGTAGGTCCCGGTCTCCGGATTGGGCCCCACCCCGGTCGAGCCGTCGCAGCACACGGTTTGGCTTTTGAGGCTGGACGGGTCCCAGCAGGTGCAGCAGGCGGTCACATCCACGCAGCTTGGAACCCCGTAGTCGGAGGGCAGCCCGCAGCCCAGCGACTCCCAGGCGAGGCCGAACGGGCCCACGGGTGGCGGGAGGAGCGCGTTGCAGAGCGCGTCGGCGTTGGCGCAGCTCGCCATCAGATCACCCCGCGGCGATGGAGCAGGTAGCCGCCGCCCAGCCCGATCAGGGCGAGGAGGAGGAGCGCCCAGTCGTCCGATCCGCCGGTGGCCGCCGGCGCGTTGGGGTTGCAGCCGCAGTCGATGTAGACGCTCGCGTCACACGTGTCAGCGTTGCAGCAGGCGCAGCTCCATCGCACCTGATCAGACGCGCACCCCGACTCGCCCGGTGGACCGTAGGTGCAGTCCTTGGGAAAGTACCCGGTGCGGCAGGGGTTGACGCAGGGGATCGGGGCGGTCGCCACGCGGCGATCCTATTCCTCCTCCGGGTCTCGCGTCGTACCCATCACCGGCGGCGCGCTCCCAAACGCCGGCGCCGGCGGGGGCCCGTGATCGATCGGGCTGAGCAGCAGACGCTCGCCGTTCGAGGGGCAGTCGGCGTAGGCGCACATGGCCTCGGTGGAGCCCGGCGCGACCCCGAACCGGCGATGGCAGGTGGGACATTCGGTGAGGACGAGCTGTTCCGCGGTGAGCGGCGGCGGCTCCGGCGGTGTACCTGGAGGGGCGGCTGCCTGGCTGGCGGCCACGCCGGGGTCCGGCGGCGGTGGAGGTGGCGGCGGCGGGACACCCGTGATCCGGCCGGTGATGGCGCCCACGATCTCCGGAACGTGCCGGCTCGCCAACTGCATCACGAAGCCCATCCGTTGCATGGAGAGCCGCATCTGCTCGTTGAACTCGCGGACCTCCTCCTTCCAGGTCTCCCGCTCCTTATCCATCTCCAGGTGCATCCGGTCGCGTCGGGTCATCGCGTCCTCGTAGGCGATCATGTCCGAGACGCGCTGCACCCCAGCGGGCACGGCCGGCTCGGGCTGGAGAGCCTTGGACTCCGCGATCAGGTCGGCTTGGAACTTCATCGCGTCGCGGATCATCTGGAGCTGGGCCTGAAAGGCGGTGGGGCCCTGGCCTCCCCCTTGCGCGACCTGGGCCACCATCTCCCGCAGCGACTTCAACTCCTCCCGGGTGGCGACCGATGCCTCGTCGCTCCGCTGGGCGAGCGCCTTCTGGAGTTCCAGGTTCTGATTGGCGAAAAAGCCGAACACGTCAGACAGGAGGCCACCCTGGGGTGCCGACTCCGTGATCTCCCCCGTGGCGGCGTCAATCGTCGTCGTCTTGCGGAGCTTCGCGTTGCCTTCGGCGATCTGCGCCCGGAGGCTCACCTTGCGGGCCTCACGCTCCAGGTCCCGCAGGTCCAGGGTGGAGCGGACTTGCTCTCGGGCCAGCTCGTCATCGTCCATCCGGAGCACCCGGTCAAGGCTGGTCTCGGGTGACGGCGCCGGCACCGCGCCCGGCATGATCGGGACGTTGCGCCGGGCCAGGTCGTCAAGGCTGGGTCCCACTGCCATCTCACGTCTCCAGGTCAACGATGGCGACCGTCTTGTGACGGACGTGCCGGAAGTACCCGCGGATCGCCTGATCCACGAAGTCGTCAATCGTGCCGAGATACCCCTCCTGCCGGACGAAGTCGTAGAACTGGAGGGCGGACTGGGTGAGCCTGACCGTGACCGGGGTGAGCGGGGGTTCGGGCGGCTGGCCGGCCCCGGGCGCGATCGGGGGGACGGCGAGCCGGCCGGTGGTGAGCTGGGGCGCTGGCATGTGCCCGTTGCCGTTCCCCCCCGCCGGCGGCTCGGCCCCCGCGAAGGGACCACCGGGCGCTGTGGCCCAGTCCGGGAGGGGTGGCGGTGGCGGGTCGGGCGGTCCGGTGGGTGCTGGAGGAGTCACCGGCGGTGCCGGCGCACGGTGGGCCGGTTCCACCTTGGTTTGCAGCTTGTGGGCGGGCACCGACTCGACCCAGGTGCCATCGTCTGCCTGGATGATCGGCGGGTGTGGGGCTCCTGGCAGCTTGCAGTGCCGGTTGTGCATCCTGACCTGGATGAGCTTCTTGGGCTCCTCCGGGCTGCCGAACTTGCCGCAGCGACAGTAGGCGGGGGTCTGATCCACGCTCGCGTTGAGGCTCATGCGCGCTCCGATGATAGATCAGCCATACTCCCCTCGTGATCGATTGGTCCCGCATGGCCGAGAGCGTGACGCAATTGGGCATCTTCTGGGTGGCCGACCGGCTCATGCCGAAGCCTCCGCAGCGCCCGGGGAGCACGTCCACGGCCCTTTCCGAGCCGGGGGTCCGCGGGGGGTGTCCGGTCTGCGAGATCGATGACGCGCTCTGGGAGGCGCGGGGCAAGCTGGAGCAGGTCGTCTACCTCTCCGGATCGAACGGGGGCATCCCCCAGGAGGTGCGTCCGCTGGTGCTCCTGGCCCGGCAGAGCATGGAGCGGGCGCGGGGAATGGTGACTTCGCTCCGTGCCCAGGTGCCTCGTCTCGCCTCCCAGTGCGACGAGACCTCGGGCGCCATCGATCAGGCGATGCTCGCCCTGCCCGAGCCGGCCACCATGACCATCCAGCAGGCCCGCCAGGCGGCCGGCGCCATCGAGGGGGCCAATCACCAGGCGGGCAACCTGGCACTGAGCTTCTATCAGAGCGAGCGGGACTATCGCGGCCATCAACGCATGACCGACCTCTACGAGCGAGCCCAGCGGGAGAATATGGCGCCGGAGGAGTTCTACCGGCAACTCCAGGAGGTGCTCACCAATGGCTGACGTGGATCAGGACCCGGACTTCGGCGACGACGACTCGGGGAACGACGACTCCGAGGCTGAGGCGACCGTCGCCGGGATCGATGTCCGGCAGCTAGAAGCGATGTCAGAGGACCCGTTCCTCGCTGGTCCGCCATCGCTCGGCGATTTCGTCTCCCAGATGAACGGCTCGCCCGGGTTCGTGGTGGACCCGGCCATAGCCCGGGAGTCGACGTGCATCGGCTACCAGCTCCGCCGCGACGCCCCACCGGACGCCAAGCCGGACCTGGTATTCGCCAAGGGGTTCGTGGTGGACCCGGCCATAGCCCGGGAGTCGACGTGCATCGGCTACCAGCTCCGCCGCGACGCCCCACCGGACGCCGAGCCGGACCTGGTATTCGCCAAGGGGGTCGTGGGGGCGCTCGACAGAGATCAGGTCGAGATGTTCTGCCCCACCATCCAGGTCCGGCCCCTCAGCGACGCGCAGCGGGATCGGCTCACCGCGTTCACCCAGGCCGCCCAGACCTGCAAGGTCCAGGTGGCGGACCTCCCCTCGGGCGACCGGCTCGACCCCTACCTCGGCTGCATGTCGGCTGAGCTACACCAGCGAGGTCAAAGGCTATGAACGACGCACTCTCTCGCGGCGACATCCAGGGGGACAAGCGGGGGGACATCCTCGGCGCTCCCCGGGGCGATCTTCACGGCGACGTTCGAGGCTACTGACCTGAGAGTACGATCCGGGCCATGGTCTCGCCCCATGATGTCGATGCCATGGCCGAGCGGGTCTCGGACTGCCCATGGTGGCCGACGTTCGACGCCGACGCTCAGGCGATCATCCAGTCGGCCGACCTGTACGTGGAGGATCGGCCCTCCGAGCTGGAGCTGGAGCTGACGCGCACCGACCAGGATCACACCCTGCTCGGGGTGACCATCCTGCCCGACACCGCGGTCGAGTACGGGCTGGGCGACCGGACCGTCAGCAAGGTGTTCTACGAGCCGCACATCGAGCTGGACCGAGACCCGTGCGACACCATGCTCCACGAGATCGGCCACATGCCCGGCATGGACTTCCCCCACCACGACGAGGACGACTGCCGGATGTGCAGCCGGCCCCAGGAGCGCCACATGACCGCTCGGCCCTTCTCCGACGACTGCCCGGTCTGCAACACCTTCTCCCGGCTCTCCGAGGCTCGGGGTCTGCTCGACTACCTGCGCTTCCAGGCGCACCTGATCCACCGCATCCCGATCGGTCTTGGCGGCACCATTCCGCTCGCCGACTGGCGGTGCGGCCAGGCGTATGACCAGCTCAACCTCGCCTTTCGGCGGGGGCTTCTGCGAGGTCGCGAGGACGCGGCTGAGGAGTTGGCCGGCCTCATCATCCGCACCCGGCAGGCACTCCAGGGGGAACTCAGCCCCGAGGACGTGTCGATCGCCGATGACCTCTGCAATCAGGCGTGGTCCTACGCGGGTGACGTGAATTGGTGGTTCTGGGCCCACGCGAGCCACCCCGAGCTGGCATGGGCGATCTGACCATCCTCTCGCGCTGCCAGAGCGCCGAGCTGGAGCTGGTCAGCAAGGGGGCCACGCCGGCGGAGGCTCAGGCCGCGGTGCGCCAGTCGCTTCGCTGGTCCCGCAAGATCGCTGCCCAGCTCTCGGCCCCGATCCGCGAGCAGGCCACGCTCGACCTGCTGGAGCGCCGGCTCCGCTCGGTGGAGGGTGACTACCTGGCCGGGCTGCGGGCCGCGCCCGACCCCGCCGAGCGCACCCGGCGGTACGTGGAGGGGATGCGCGCCGCCGGCGCCGAGCCGGGCCCGGAGACGATCGCCCGCTATGAGGGTGCTCAAACCGGCTGATCCCGGGGGTATGCTGGCCGCGCCATCCTGCCCAGACGGGCCGTGGAACCGGCCCCAGCCGTGGTGGGAGCACATCTCTCGGATGGGCGGGGTGGCGAATCTGCCGCGAAAGGAGGTGATTCGGAAAAGTGGCAACGATCGACCAGGGACAGGTCAAGTGGGAGCGCAAGACCTCCGGCGCCGGCGCCAAGTGGAAGGCCGCAGTGGGCGACACCGGGCGGTGGGCGGAGGGTCTGCGTCGGGCGGGAGCCCAGCCCGGACCGATCTCGACCCAGGCGTACTCCGCCGGGGTGGGGGCCGTGACCGCGGCTGACTTCGACGCCAGCGTCTCCGGGAAGGGCCCGAAGTGGCGGGAGAACTTCCTGCGGGGCATCTCGCGGTGACCTCTTCGGACCATCCCCTCGGCAGGAACGCTCCTTGCCGATCCCCGAGGCGGTGATCCGGTTCCCTCTCCTCCGGCGTAGCCTTGCGCCGTGATCTACTCCAAGGGCCCGCCGCGGAGCACCTTTCCCCCCAAGCGCACCTTGGTGGTCATCGTCATCGCCAACCTCGTGCTCATCCCGGCGGTGGCGATCTCGCGGAGCCAGCCGCAGTGATCTACGACCAGGGCACCCCCCGACCCGGCACCGAGGCCACCCGGGGCCACACCGGGAAGAAGTCGATGGCCTCGCTGGTCATGACCGGCGGCCTGCTGGTCATCCTCGGCATCCAGATTCGCGATGAACGGAAGGGCGTAGGCCAGGCTCTCCCACCCAGTCCCAGCCCGTCGTAGGCTTGCGGGCGAGATGCTGCCCCTCAGCGATTTCGTCTCCATCTACCTCGGGCAGAGGGTCGGTTGCTCCGGCTTCTCGACGGTGGGTCAGTGCGTCGATCTCACCTGCCTCTGGGCCGACAATCTCGGACTCGCTCCACCCTGCGACTCACCCTGCAACGCGATCGACTGGGCCGGGGGCTCATGGTCCGGGTGGCAGTGGATCGCCAACATCACGGGCCCGAACGGCAATGTCCCCTCTGCCGGTGATCTCGTCGTCTTTGAGGGAGGCTGTGGCTACGACGTCGGGGACGGTCACATCGCCATCGTCATGCCCGGGGCCACCCTCTCGACCATCCCGGTGTTCGAGCAGAACTACGCCGTCCCCTACTGCGCGCTCGGCAGCCACAGCTACGCCTGCTGCCTCGGCTGGCAGCACCCGACTGCCGGGATTCCCAGCCCCACGCCGACGCCCACGCCGACGCCCACGCCGACGCCGACACCCAGCCCGACGCCCACGCCGACACCCAGCCCGACCCCGATCATCGTTGGCAGCTCCAACTCGGACGACCTGGCGCTGCTCGTGGCCCTCGGCCTGGTCGCTGGCGGCATCGCGCTGGCGCGGTCCCCCCGGCTCCGCTCCCGGCTCAGCTCGGACGTGTCTGGGCTGCGCCGGCGCCTCGGCCAGCTCGGATGAGCTGCGCGGTCACCTGCTCGACCTCGGGTGGCGGGACCCAGGCAGCGGCGACCGCCGTGTTCACCGCGGCGCTCGCCGCCCTGGCGGCGCCGGCGCCCGGTCAGAACAACCTCGCGGCGCTGCTGACCTGGTGGCCCTACGAGGGGGTGGGCGGCTTCAACATGCTGGCGATCGAGGACCCGGGCGCACCCTGCGGGACATGGAACTCGGCGTGCGTGGGCTGCTACTGCACCGCCGAGCAGGGTGGCCAGGCCCTCGCCGACAACCTGCTCGGATACAGCCAATACGCGCCGATCGTCCAGGCGCTCCGGGATGACCTCCCACTCAGCCAGTGGGGATGCGTCCCCGGCCTCGTCGCCGGCCTCCAATTCTGGAATACCGGCTCGACCAGCCCGATCACCTACGGGTTCGCGCTTCACGTCCAGGCCATCGCCGCCTGTCCGACCCCCACGCCCACGCCGACCCCCACGCCCACCCCGAGTCCTAGCCCGTCCCCGTCCCCGTCCCCGACGCCCATCGGCATCATCGGCGCCGGGGCCGGCAACGACGATCTCCTCCTCGGCCTCCTGGCGCTCGGCGCCGGCGGCCTGATCTTGGTCCACGTGCGCCGCCCGGGCGCGATCAGCCGGGAATGGGGTCGGCTGACCACCAGGCTCCAGAGCGCGCTACCATCGACCCGCGCGAGCTGACCCTCAGCAGGAGACCTCCGTGCCGAACGGCACCGCCACCCTGGCCCCGAGTGCGAGTTCCGCCACCCGGCAGGACAATCAGAGCAAGGGCGGCTTCGGGCTGCTGCTGCTGCTGGGCGCCGCCGGCGCCGGCGCCTACCTGCTGACCCGGCCCAAGACGAACTGCACCATCCTGGGTGCGACCTACGCGAACGCGGTCATCCAGGACACGGACTCCGGGGACTACTACCTCACCGACAGCAACGCCGAAATCTACGGCCCCTACCACGCGGCGGACGTAGCGACCTGTCTGGCGAACGGGCAGAAGCTCTACCAGGCCAGCTCCGATGTCATCACCGCCTGCACCGTGTACCCCGCCACCCTCGCCTGCCCGACCCCCACCCCGACCCCCACGCCGACCCCCACGCCCACGCCAACCCCCACCCCGACCCCCGTTGGGGCTTGCGGCACGCTCGCGGACACTGACCTGGCCGCCACCCCGTACTGGTGGAGTTCGGCCGCGCTGCCGACCCAGATCGCCTCCACCGTGGTCGCCATGCTGCTCGGCCGCTGGGACTGCTCGGAGCCCCAGGATCAGCACTGGACCAGCATCTACAACGCGCCCTGCTGCGGCTACAGCCCCATCCAGATGGTCGCCTTCCGGATCGTCTCGGACAGTGGCCAGGAGTTCCTGAGCGATGTCCAGCGTCTCGCCAATGAGTACCTGGCGGCGGGGGAGTTCTCGGGCAGCCCCAACCCTGCCGAGGACTGCTTCATCGCAGCCGCCTTCAACCTGGTATTCAACCGCTCCTGGACGGGGGCCAGCACGTCGCTGATGGACACCTGGCGGTCGGAATACGAGACGTCGTTCACCGAGCCAAGCGGGGAGACCCTCAGCGGTCCGGTGCACCTCCTCTGGCAGTTCTGCATGCAACCCGAGTTCACTGACCGGGTCCAATACAACGTCGGCAATCCCCTCGGCTGCTCCCCCGGGGTGTCGGGGTGCGGCGGATACACCCCATGATGCTGGCTCCCCTCCCCGGAGGCTGACCTAACCTGATACCGGCCATATAAGAGTTTGGCCGCCCCGTCCATCACCAAGAGGGGGCGGCCATATCGAGGAACGAGATGCACCGTACCACAGATCGCCCCGTGGATTGCCAGCGGTGAGCACCAGGACGCTCCCCCACGACCTCGACACCGAGCAAGCGATTCTCTCCTGCCTGTTCATCGACACTGAGGCTATCGACCGGGTCCGCGACCTGCTCAGGCCGGAGGACTTCTACGCCGAGCGCAACGGACGCATCTACGCCGTGGCGACCGAGCTGGCCGACCAGGGGGAGGCCATCGACGTGCTCCTCGTGAAGATCGCGCTGGAGCGGCACGAGTGGCTCGCCAAGGCCGGGGGGGTGGAGTACCTGGCGGAGCTGGCGCAGAAGATGCCAACCGCGGTCTCGGTCCGGCACTACGCCCAGGTGGTGCAGGACCTCTCCCTCCAGCGGACCCTCCTCCAGACCGGTGACGCGCTGGTCCGCTCGGCGAGCAACGGCCACTTCGATCGGACCTCGGCGCTGGCCGAGCTGGAGCGGGTGATCGCCACGACCCGGCAGCGATCAGGCTTCGGCGGCCCCGCGGCGGCCCCGCCGGGCATGGGCATGGATCAGATTCTCAGCGCGGAGGAGCTGATGGAGCCGGTTTCCTGGCTCCCCTTCCTCGGGCACGACGGCGTGGTGGTCGATGGCTGGTCCCACGTGATCGGCGGGTACACGGGGACCGGCAAGTCCCCGCTCATCAAACACGCCTCGGTCCCCTGGCTGCGGATGGGCAAGCGGGTCCTGTGGGTGTCGGAGGAGAACTACAAGATATGGCGGGACGACGGCGACGTGCTCCGCTCGATCTACGGTGACACCTCTGTCCCCTGGGGCAATCAGCGGATCATCCCCGCCTCGGGGCGGAGCGCGTCGGCGCTCGTCAAGGATGCGGCGGCCTGCCGGTTCGACGTGCTGGTGATCGACACGCTGCGCCAGGTCTGCAAGCCGGTCAGCGAGAAGGATGCGGCCGAGGTGCGGGTCGCGCTCGATCCCTGGCTCTCCCTTGCCGGCGAGCGCGGGGCCACCGTGATCGTCCTGCACCATCACCGCAAGAGCGAGGGTGAGCACGGGGAGCGGTTCGCCGGCAGCGAGGCGATCCTGACCCCCTTCGACGTGGCCCTCGAATACAAGTTCGCCCAGAAGGAGAATCAGCGGTTCCTCTCCGGCGTTCGCATCCGGGGTGGCCACCCGCGCCCCTATCTCTGCGTGGAGCGGGGGAGCGACTTCGGCCAGCTCCTCGTGCTCGGCGAGGCAGGGTACGTCAAGACCCGCGAGCTGGATAGCCTGGTGGCCGACATCCTGGAGGACACCGCGGAGGAGCTGACCACTCGTGACGTTCGCCAGGCGCTCGGCGACAAGCCTCCATCGCTGGATACGGTCGAGCGGTCCTTGATCCGTTTGGCTCGCAAGGAACGCATCCGGCGCATCCCGCCACTCTCCGAGCACGTCGCCGGAAAAGTGGTCAAATGGCGCGGAGTGGACCTGTTCGGGTAGGCCCTGAATCTGCGGAGGTTTTGCGGAGGTTCAGCCGGTTTGAATACGAATAATCTGCGGAGGTTTTTCTCGTCCCCCCTTAAGGGGGGACGACCCTTATCCACAGGTTACCCACTTTGCGGAGGTTGGGTTCGGAGGGGCTTGTCCGCGCTATGCTCGGGGGGCTCACGTTGGTGGGGCGCCGTCCACCGGCAGGTGCATGGGCGGCGCCCTTCTTGCTTCTCGCCGGACCCTGCGAAGGGCCCTGGCGAGTGCTCACCTCCCAGCTTGGGGATTCCCATGGTGCTCGGCGGCCCGTACACTCTCCGGTGGAATGGGCCACGTGAGAATCAAGATCACCCTGCCCGATGGGAGCACGGTCGAGCGCGAGGTGCCAGGATGGCAGGCGGAGATGATGCTCAGTGGCCTCGATCTGCCCGTCCTCTCGAACATCGTGGGCTTGCGCCTGGAGGTGGTCGATGACCACCGCGACTGACGCCGACGAGCCCAGTGAGGGGCCGGTGGTGGACCCGGCATTCCTGGATGCCTGGTTCCGGCTGACCGGAGAGATCATCCGGGTATCGATCCCTGAGCGGTACAGGCGGCGAATCAAGGTCGCCGCGGAGCGTTTCGCCGAAGGTCTGAGGAGGATTCCCTGGTGAGCTACCCCGCATCCATGTACGAGGCCATCCTGTCTGCGGCCAAGGCGCCGGTCTCGGACAACACGGTGGCGATCCTGACCGAGTGGAAGCTGGACGAGATTCCCGAGGGGGACCCGCAGGCCGAGAACAACCCCCTGGACACGACCTGGGAGATGCCCGGCGCGACCCCCTTCAACACCTTCGGGGACAACGAGCACGTGTGGAACTACCCCACTGAGGCCATCGGCGCCGAGGCGACCGCGAACACCCTGGAGAACGGCCGCTACCCCGACATCCTGGCGGCGCTGCGTGCCGATCTGCCCCGCGCCGAGTGGAACGGCAACGCGGCGATCATCGCCCAGCTCCGCGTCTGGGGCACAGTGGCCTTCGCCAACAAGCTCGCCGCGGCATCCCCTCCTGCTCCCACTCCCTCGCCGGCGCCGGCACCAGCCCCGGCGCCGGCACCCGCCCCTGAACCCCCGGCCTCGGCCGTCCCCACCGCTGGGCAGAGGTACGTCTCCGTCGAGGGGGATAGCTTCTGGAAGATGGCGGTCGCCGCCTACAGCGGGGACGGCAACGACTGGCCGGCGATCTGGCAGGCGAACGGCGGGTCCGAGGCCTACCCTGACCCCTCGCGCATCCCAGTCGGCGCCACCTTCCTGATCCCTGTGCTGGGCCCGCCCGCCGTGGTGACCCCACCGCCACCGCCGGCCGTCCTGGCGACGGTGACGGTCACCGCCGGCGAGACCCTCTGGGCCTACGCGGCTCACTTCTACGGCAATGGGGCGCTCTACCCGAAGATCGCCGCGGCGAATGAGGCGAAGTACCCGAGTCTCGCCACCCACCCCGGGCTCATCGAGATCGGCTGGACCCTCACCATCCCCGCGTGACGGCCGAGATGCTGAAGTGGCTGCGCCGCAACTCCCCGTGGGTGGGCGGCTTCTGCATGGGGCTGATGGCCGGGGTGGTTGCGCTGGAAGCTCATTTCACCTATCGGGCCGTCGTTCGACGGCGCACCGCGACTCCCGCGCCGCCGGCGTCCCTGAGCCACACCGATCCGTGGGGCCGGACCGCGTAGGGCGATGGCACGGCATATCAGCTTGCGGCTCCGCTGCACCCTCCAGGACGGGGTGATGGCCGTGTTCGAGGACGGCTACCTCCTTGGGACCGTGGACTACAAGGCCACCCCAACGGAGATCACCGAGCAGACGCGGCTGCTGTGGGAGGCGAGCGGTGGATGGACCCGTGCCGCCATCCAGAACATGAGCATCGCCACCTACCACATCGTCAAGGTGGCGGCCGAGGAGCCAGACGATCAGCGCAACCTGCGCGCCATGCTCGCCTGGTCCGGAGCCGTGAACATCGAGGTGGAGGGCGACGGACCCGACGAGGAGCCGGCCGAGCCCACCGTGCCGACATCGGGCGGTATTGGCGCCGGCATGCCGACCGAGAGCGTCATCAGCCGTGCCCGCTGGGCGAAGCAACCGGACGGCACATGGGCCGAGGTCGAGAAGCTGCCGGTATGAACGCCTGTTCGGCCCTGCTTGCTCAGGGCACCGGGGTCAACGCCGAGGGGTACGCAGCCTCCATCGACGTTGCTCAGGCCGGCTACGAGCTGGAGTTGGCGATCCACGCGAGCGACCCGGGGACGTGCGCAATCAGTCTCCAGGCGGTCAGCCAGTGGCTCCGCTACGCCCAGACCTACTACGGGGCGACCGGGGATGAGCAGCTCGCCGACCAGGCCGGATGCGCCGCCTCTCAGGCGGCCACGTGGGCAGGGGAGGTGCCGAGCGACCCCGCGGCGCTCATGACCTGGCAGGGGCAGGTTCTCTACCCCTTCCACGGGGTCCTCTCGGCGCTCGCCGGGCAGGCAGCCTACCAGCAGATCGCGGGGTTCAACGAGGAGCTGGTCGCCTTCGCCGGCGCCGGCGCCGTGCTGCTGCTATCCGCCCTGTACCTGGCCGGACGGGAGAGCACGTACCGAGGGGGTCGGTGGACCCGGCCCGCGGCGGCCGGCAAGCTCGGATAGGGTCGTCTCGGAGACGAGCCCCGATTTGAGCTGCACCCAGGGGGTGTTGGTGTAAAGCTCCTGGGTGTCGAGCACCCGTTCGTGCAGTGCGGTGACCGGGGTACCGAGCACCTTGGGCACCCTGCCGACCCCGGGTGCCTGGGCCATGGTCGCCTGGTAGCAGGAGGCAAGGGTGGGCCCTACGGTCTGGGTCCCGTACTCGATCTCAGCCTCGATCAGCAGGAGAAGGTTGTCGAATCGACGGAGGGTCTCCGACCGGGCCGCGTGTTGGGCGGTGGTCTCGTCGGGAAAGACCAGGCGGCGCTCCGTCATGGCGGTGACCATAGTAGCGCGCCGACCGGTTATGCTCTGTGCAATGCCCCCCTGTCGGGGATCGGCAGAGAGGCCCAAGGCACTAGCCGCGGGAGGTGACCCCCGGTTTACCGACGGAGTCGGGACCCGGGGGCCGCGCCTTGCTAACCTTCGGAGCGAGAGAGCGCCCCTGGAGGTACACCCTCAGAGGTGGAGCCGCGGGGTGGGCAGGGCGCCGACGCATCCCTACCTCACCCCGCTTGATCTCGAAACGGACAACTGGCTGACACAGCGACCCGGTGTGCTGATCGGCTACACGCCGCTCGCTACCTCCACCGCGATCGTAGAGATGGCAGGCG
>JBEKXW010000033.1:0-14915 GCA_049511615.1 Candidatus Dormibacteria bacterium
GGCGGCGGCGACAAGGCCCTGGAGGGGCCAGCTCAGGGTCGGTTGTAAGGCGTCACAGCCCGGCCATGGTCGCGGCGTTCCGGGTGAACTTGTCGCCGCGGGTGCGGATGTAGCGGACCAGGGTGTCTAGGTCAAGGGTGAATTCCATGCCGATATTATCGGCACAAAATTCACCTTTCTGTCAAGGCCCATCTACTGCCGGCGCGAACCTCCTGCCCGACCCCGCTTGATCTCGAAACGGACAACTGGCTGACACAGCGACCCGGTGTGCTGATCGGCTACACGCCGCTCGCTACCTCCACCGCGATCGTAGAGATGGCAGGCGGCGGCGACAAGGCCCTGGAGGGGCCAGCTCAGGGTCGGTTGTAAGGCGTCACAGCCCGGCCATGGTCGCGGCGTTCCGGGTGAACTTGTCGCCGCGGGTGCGGATGTAGCGGACCAGGGTGTCCATGCGCTGATGCCGGGTGGTCTCCTGGATGGTGACCACGTCCACGCCGGCGAGCGCCGCCTCAGTGACCAGGCCAGCTCGCAGGGAGTGGCCGCCCCACTGGCCCTCGATCCCGGCATCGGCGAGTCGGGTCTTGACCACCCGCCACACCGTCCACCCGGTCAGGGCCTCGCGTCCGACCGTCCCGAGGCGCACCGCGCGGAACAGGGGCCCGCCGGTGATCCCGGCCGCCGCGATCCAGTCGGCCACCGCGCAGACGGGGCACGCCGGGTCCTCGGGGTCGGTGGCGTGGGGGATGCCGATGACCGCTCCCTCTCCCTCCTGGTCGGTCTTGCTCCTGCTGATGGTGAGGAGCAGCCCGGCGTCGGTCTCGGCCAGCTCATCGACCAGGAGCGCGGCGACCTCCGAGCGGCGGAGCGCGCCGGCCCACCCGAGACAGATCATGGCCCGGTCGCGCGTCCCCTCCAGGTCGGGGGGCAGACCGGCCACTAGGCGCCGGAGGTCATCCAGCCGGAGCGCGTCCACCTGCCCGTGGCCGGGGACCACTTGGGCCCGCCGGATGCCGCGGAGCACCTCGCGGACCCGGTCGTCCACCGGAGAGGGGAGACCTCGGAGCCGGTGGGCGAAGGCGATGGAGCTGAGCCTACGGGCGACCGTGGCGGGGGCATGGGTGATCGCCTCGTCGGAGGCGAAGTCGGCTACGTCTGAGGGGCGGGCGGGGAGGAGAGGGGCCCCCCTGGAGCTGGCCCACGCGCGCCACGCGGCCCAGTCCGCGCGATGGGCTCGGTGGGTCTCCTCAGCCCGGGAGTGTTCGAGGAACCACTCGCGCCGGCTCGGCCACGGTTCGGCAGGGGAGGGGAGAGGCACTGGGCGACTCGCGACGACCCCTCCCCCACCGCGCGTGGGCACGGCCTCCCCCACCGCGGGTGCCCGCCTTGCGCGACTCACGCGTCGATTCTCTCACCCCGCGCGCGTGACCGCGGCCACGGTATTGCCTCTTACCGTGAGTGTTTGCAAAAACAAAAAAGCAAAACCCTAGCACCCCATTTTAGGGGGATGCATTGTCGGGATATCTCGCCCAGAGTTCAGGGTGAGCCGGCCGCGGGGCCGGCACCAACGGGAGCAGCGGCCATGGGCGATCTGGGAGACATCATCCGCCGCATCGACCGTGACGGGTCGATCGCAGGGACTCGGGCATGAGCCGGCGTGACTATCGGACCATCGCCGCGGCCATCGCCGCGACCCTGGCAGACGGCGCCGATCGACGCGTCACCCGTGAGCTGGCCGACACGATCGCGTCGGCCATGGCCCACGACAACCCGCGATTTAGCCGGGCGCGGTTCCTGACCGCGGCCGGGCTGGAGTGAGCCGGCCGTGACCGCGCTCGATGTGCTCTGGGCGAGGTGTCTGGAGCTTTGGGACGATGACACCGAGGAGTCCTGGGAAGCGTTCGCCGCCTACGTGGCCGCGGACGGGCTGAGGCGGGCGGCCGAGCGCGCCGCGGCCGAGTGGCGGTCGCGGCGATGATCCCGGCCGAAGTCTGGGAGACGTGGGAGCGCGCGGCCGATGCGGCCGAGCGTGAGGCCGAGGAACGGTACGCGGTGCGCGGCCGGCTCCGGGAGCTGGCCGCCGAGCTGGCGGACGCGGTCCGCCGCGGTGAGGCTCGGGCGAGGCTCGAGTCGGCTCTGAGGCTCGGGCGATGATCACGGCCGCCCCGGACGTTGCCACCATGGCCGCCGAGCATGACGCGCGGTCCGCCGAGATCGAGCGGGCCGAGTCCGAGCTGGCCGGCATGGACGCGGCGCGCGAGGCGGCCGGCATCGCACTTGACGCGATCCGGGCCCAGATCGCCGAGCATGTCGGGGCCGGCGCCCGGGCCGGGCAACGGTACGCGGGCCGCGGGGCCGTGTCCGCCATCGACTCCTGGGGGGACGACTCCGAACTGGGAGTTGATGAGCTGCTCGCCGAGCGGACCCGGCTACGCGCCGAGCTGGCCCGGCTCGACCATGACGCGGCCGGGTTGCGCGCGTCCCTGGGGACGTGGCGGGCCGAGCTTGCCTCCCTGGAGTCCGCGCTCCTGGCCGCGCTCGGCACCGAGCCCGAGCCGGCCGCCATCCCTGAGCCGGCGCCCGTCGCCGCGCCCGCGTCCGCCGTCAGGCTCGCGCGTGCGTGGCGCCCGCGTCCGTCTCACGTTGCCCGGCCGGCCGCCGCGACGCGGCCCCGGGTGACGACTCCGCCGGCCTGGACGTGGCCGATCGCTCCAGACGGCAAGCATCCGAATACCGGAGTCGACGTCTCCCGGCCCGCGCCCGTGGCGCCCGCCGTGGCCGCCGGCCGGCCCCTGGCGACCTGGGACGGCGGCCGGGTGGCACCGCGTCAGGACCCGGCCCGCGGTCGGTTCCTGGCCGGGCTCCTGGCCGCGCTCCTGGCCCTCGCGGCCGGGTCCCTGGTGACCTTCGCTCTGGGGGGTCCGGAATGGTTCGGGCTCCTGTCCTCATTCGCGGTCTGGATGCTCGCCCAGGCCGGCGCCAACATCTCGCGCGGCCGGCTGACGGCCGCGGTCAACGGGAGGCTCTGAGCATGATCGCCAACACTGGGAACGCCGAGCGCATCGCCGCGGCCGTGGCCGCCGAGCTGGGGACCGGCTGGGCCGTGTCCGCCGGCTACCGTGGGGACGGGTCGGACGCGCGGCTCACCGCCGATGGGGTGTCCGTCCACCTGATGACGGACTCGTGGGGTCACCGTGACCGCTACGTGTTCAGTGGGGACCTTCCCCGGGACGCGCGGGACTTCCTCCCCTACCGGGCGACCGTGCCCGAGATCACCACGGCCCCCACCAAGACTCCGGCCCAGATCGCGGCCGACATCCGCCGCCGGCTCCTCCCCGGGCTGGTGCCGCTGACCGCGCTGGTGCTGACCGCCAAGGCCGAGCATGACGCGGCCGAGACCGCCCGCGGCGAGCTGGCCGCCGAGCTGGCCGCGCTGATGGGAGGCACGGTGTACCGGCCGACCCATCGCCAGGACGGGGAGCCGGTCGCCGAGCTGGGCCGGTACGGGGACCCCCTCCGGGTGCGCGTCAAGACCAACCACGGCGGAGCCGGCGCGACGTTCGAGATCGACTGCGGAGCCGACATCGCCCGCACCCTGGCGCGGGCCATCGCGGGACTCCGCGGGGAGGTGGCCGCGGCAGCCTGACACGCGGAGCACGGTGCGGGGTTCGATCCCCCGCCCGTAACGCACTGAGACCCGGGTTGCAAGCCCCGGGCACAACGAGAGGCGCTGACCATGACGCGAGACGAGGCAATCCAGGCGATCAGGGAGGACTCGCGGGCGCTCATCTCGCCCGCGTTCGCCGAGGAGATCGCGGGCGCATTCGGCGAGGTCCTGGGCTGGCCGGGCCGGCGTACCGCCGACTTCGACCGGGCCACCTACTACGCGGACACCGCCGAGCTTCCCTCGGTCTCCATGGACCACGTGGCGGGCGAGCTAGCCGCGCGGCTGGTGCCCGGGTACGTCTACCCCGGGTCCCCTTACCAGGGAGCCGGCAGCTCGGCGGACCACCGGACGAAGCACGCGGCCGACGCCCTGGCCGCGCACTTCGCGGGGGGTGGCTCGGCCGTCTCTCCGCCGGTCGCGCTCGACTGGCAGACATCGACGGAGCACCGGGGACTCCAGGGGGTCGCGTTCCCCGAGTGCATCACCCGCGGGGAGCAGGGGGCGCTACTGTGAGCCAGCACGAACTCACGTTCGTCATAGCCATGAGCCTCGCCCGGGTGAAGCTGGATGAGGCCCAGGAGGCGGCCACTGAGGACGAGTGGCAGATGGCCGCCGATCGCGCCTATGAGGCCGAGGTACACGCGCACACGGCACGGATGGCCGCCCGGCGCGCTCGGCCGCATCATCCCCTCATCCCGGGGGGTGGACTGATGGCCGCGGGAGTCCTGCCCGAGCCCGGGACCGAGTACGGGCCGTGCGTCGAGCCCTGCCAGCACATCGACTGTGCCGGCACCCGCGCCGACGCCGCGTCCCCCTGCCAGGAGTGCGGCCAGCCGATCGGCTACGGGCGCCGGTTCTACGCCGTGGGAGACGCGAAGCCGGGCCAGAGGCGGACCCTGTCCCATGCCACCTGCCTGGAGGCCACCATCGACCGCCGTTGACAGACCGCCGGGATACATGAGACGATCAGAGTAGAGAAACGCGCCGGGTCCCACCCGGCACCACCAACGGGAGACAGAGACACATGAGCCACGAGTTTGAGAGCGGCGTTTTCACCCGCGAGCCTGCCTGGCACGGGCTGGGCATCACCCTCCCCGACCGCGACGACATCAGCGTCACCGAGGCCCTGGAGATCGGCGGGCTGCGCTGGACCGTCAAGAAGGTCCCGTGCACCTACAAGGATCAGACCGTCCCTGAGCGGTTCTTCACCGTCCGGGAGAGCGATGACCACGTCCTCGGGGTCGTGGGCGATCAGTACCGGGTGGCGCAGAACGCCGACGCGTTCGCCTGGGCTGACGAGCTGGTCGGGGGCGGCTGCAAGGTCAAGACCGCCGGCTCCCTGCGCGGCGGGCGCCGCGTCTGGGTCCTGGTGGCCCTGCCGCAGCGGTCGAACCTCCTCCCCGACAGTGAGGCGCTCGACCACTACCTCCTCCTGTGGAACAGCCACGACGCCTCGACCGCCATCCGCGCCCAGCTCACCACCATCCGGGTCGTGTGCAACAACACCCTCACCTGGGCCGACTCCGCGGCCCGGGCCATGAAGGTGAGCTACTCGATCCGCCACACCACCAACGCCGAGTCCAAGCTGGCCGAGGCCCAGCGTGTGCTCGGTCTCGCCCAGATGGCCGCCGACCAGGCCGAGCAGATCGCCGCCGAGCTGCTGGCGAAGGAGATGAGCCGTCAGGACGTGCGCGCGTTCCTGAACGAGCTGGTGCCGGTGCCGACCGAGGAGGGCCGGTCCCGGACCATGGCCGAGCACACGCAGGCTGCCATCTGGGGCTGCTACACCACCTCGGACGACATCACCCCGATCCGTGACACCGCCTGGGGCGCGCTCCAGGCCGTGACCGAGTTCGACTCCCATATCGCCCGCGGTCGCAACACCTCGGGCGCGAGCCTCGCGGAGAACCGCTTTGCCCGCCTGACGAGCGGCGACTCCCTCGCCACCCGGGCGCTCGACATCCTGCTCCCCGTGCCGGTGGGTGCGGGCCAGAGCTGACACCTTCGCCCGTTGGTGGGGCGGTCGGGGAGACCCGGCCGCCCTTACCAGGGGCGAGAGGACCACATCACCAACAGGAGCACTGAGCAATGCGAGCACTGACCATCACCTACCGCGTCTCCGACCGGGACGCGCCCGAGCAGCCTTACGCCCGGATCACCAGCGAGGACGGGGGCAAGACCTGGCGCGACGACGACGGGAGCCCCTGCGACCCCGAGCAGGCCGTGGTCGAGCTGATCGCTGAGGCCGAGGTCGAGGGGTCCGGCTACGTGGCCGGACTCGCCTGGCGAGACCGCCAGCGATGAGCACCGAGCGCGGCGCCTGGCTTCTGTGCGACGCCTGCAACGAGGACTCGACCATGTGCCCGACCGGCCGGGAGGCGATCATCCTGGCACGCGCGGATGGATGGGTCCGCGTCCGCCGCTACGTGCTCGGGTCGGAGGATCACCATGGCATCCGGCGCACCCGGATGGTCGATCTGTGCCCCGCCTGCAAGGAGGAGCCATGAGGCGCATCCTGCCCGGGGCCATCGCGCTCCTGATCGCCACCGTGGTCCTGAGCTGGGCATGGAGCCGCGGCACCGCGCTCCAGCTCCAGGAGGTCACCCACACCGACGCGGCCGCCACCGCGACGCCCACCCTCCCACCGGCGCCGTCCCTGACGCCGCTGACGCCGGCAACGACGTCAGAGCCAATCGCATCACCATCGTCGCCGACGCCTGGCCTGCCGGGTGACCCCGGGGTCCTGGCGACGCCCTGGCCCGGGGCCGACGCCCACGGAGTCATCACCTGGGGCCCGGGGGAGTTCACCGTCGCCCCGCCCGTCTATCCGCCGGCCACCGCGCCCCCCGCGGCGCCATCGTGTCCCTGGGACGCTACAGACGCCGCGTGGGCCCAATCGGCCATGACCGCCGACGCCTCGGATGACCTGGAGACCGAGAACCTGCTCCTGAGCGGGCGCGGGTTCACCATCCCCGGGTGGGGCCAGGACTCCGAGACGACCGGCAACATCGAGACCTACGAGCAGGCCCAGCACAATTGGTCCCAGATCGCGACCTGGATCAACGATGCCTGCTTCCCCGTCGCCGCGACGACCGCCATCACCGTCCCGGAGGCCGCCCAGGCCGTCACCTGGCTCCAGGCCGGCGCCGCGTCCCACCCCGGGTCCGACGCATGGTCGGTCGCCTGGCGTGACGCCTACGACTTCACCACCCAGATGTTCGAGGAGCTGACATCATGACGACGAGCAACGGCGGCCCCGGGCCGCGCGGGGAGACCTTCGCGGGGAGCGGCGGCGCCGACTGGAGCGCGGCCGGCCACGGTGACGACTTTCCCCCGCTCACCTGCCCGGTCAAGGGAGACCCGCGGGAATGCTGCACCTACTCGTTCCAGCGACCCCTCTGCCCGGAGGCCCGGGCCGTCCTGCTCCCGCCGGCGCGGCGCCGGAGCTGGCTTGCGCGCCTGCTGAGGTGGGGACGATGAGCACTTTCAGATGCCCCAACTGCGCGGCACCCGGAGCGATCGTCCATGCTGGCACGGACTTTGCGATGTCGGACACAGGGGATGCCATCGTGATCGAGGGGACGGCTCACGCCTGGGACTGGCTCGGCGATCTCGCACCCGCTCGGTGCCGGCAGTGCGGTCACCAGGGCCAGCTCATCGAGTGGCAGATACCGATGGAGCCCGTCCCGCGGCACTGGATGGTGACCGTGGTTGTGCTGCCCGTGGGAGCCCCTGACGTGCTGATCGTGCCCCAAGGAGCCGAGCGCCACGTCGGTCCGTTCACGAGCAAGGAGGACGGCGAGGCATGGATCACCCAGCACCGAGATGGGGGTCCAGAGCTGATGTTCATTCGCCCTCCGGCACCACCGGGGACCGTGTTCACCCTGACCGAACTCGAATCGCCAATCGTCCTGATGGGTTGAAGCCATGAGCCAGACCACCAACTACGCCGTTTTCGGCCGCAAGGTGCTGGAGGAGATCGGCCACGGCTGGGAGGACCCGAGTGTCTGGGCCCGGATGGACCTGGAGGAGTACGGCCGCGCCTGCTCTAACGCCATGCGCGTCGCCGCGGGGACGCCGCGGATGCCCGACCCGACCCCCTACCTGATCAAGACGCCGCAGGGGGCGGCGCCGGCCGCCGTGCAGACGCGCCAGGCCGCCGCCCCCGCTGCCATCCAGGATGTCCACGTTCGACCGCGCAACGTGCGCGAGGTCACCGAGCTGGTCGAGGACGGAATCATCAGCAAGGCCCAGGCCCGTGTCTACCTGGGGCTCAAACCCCACTGGTGGTCGGCATGACCTGGGTGGGCCCCGTGCCGCCAGAACAGCAGCCACGGCTGACGGCTCGGGCGAGAACGAGCGACGCCACCGGAGCGGGATTCGGTGTCACTCCAATCTGGACGATCGAGCTGCATCGACACGGCGACGGCTGCGGCATCCCCATGCACGGTCCCGAGAGCTGTTTCCCCTACGCCCTGATCCACCATGGGCAGATCGTAGGGTGGTTCGGGAATGTCAAGGACGCACGGAAGCACATGGCTGGAGTCGAGGATGAGTGACGACATAGACGCGCTCTGGAGCATGACCTTCCGTCCCCGCGGGTTCGCCCCGACCACGCTGGACCTGCGCGAGCTGGCCGAGGAGGATGCGCGATCCCCCTTCCCTGTCTACGAGGCCGAGGCCGTCATCCGCCGCGCCCGCCGCATGGGCTGGGAGCTGTACCCCGCCGGCCGCGGCTGGTCCTGGTGGAAGGGTGCCGCCGGCCCGGCCTACATGGAGCACATCACCTTCGCCACGCGGTACGGGACCCGCCGGCTGGCCGCCCGAGCGTTCGCCCGCGGCGAGGTGGACTCCCGGGTGAGGAAGTGACCCCTATCGACGGGCCCCTCAGCTCCCGCATCCTCCTGGTCACCGGGGATATGGTCCTGGGTGACCACTACATCATCGAGGAGCAGTGGCCGACCTTCACCCGCCGGCGCAACGTGCCGCTGGACGACCCCGAGATCGCCTCTCTGCGGAGCTTCGGGGTGCCCATCCCGGAACCGCTGAGGGGCCGGCCATACGACCTGATCGCCAGCGCCCGGGAGCTGGAGAAGCAGAGGAGGAAACCAACGTGAGCGACGAGATCGTGGCTCAGGCAGCACGCCGATTCATCTACGCCCGCACGGCCCTGTCCCAAATCCACGTCGAGATGGACCGGGCCACACCCACGGGTCAAGCCGAACTTGGCCGACAGGCCGTCGCCGCAGGGAATCTCGCCATCGACGCCTTCCTGGACATGGTATTGGCGATTCGCGAGGAGGACATCACCCTTGATTCTGCACACCCTGACCACAACTGACGGGGAGACGGTGGGAACCGTCCGCGAGGATGTGGCGCTCCGCCACCTGGAGAGCGCCCCACCCTACCTCTGGCCCATCCGCCAACACCCCTTCCTGGTCGCCCACACGGACACCGGAGACTTCCCGCTCCTGGTCGAGCTGGGCCCCGGCATCTGGGTTTCGGACGTGCCCAGCGGCTTCGGCGAGGTGGGGACAGTCCTCCTCGGGCTGGCGGGCACACTCACCGACTGGCCCAAGGAGACATTGACGCCCGATACAGGGCAGGGATAGACTGCCGGATATGACTGATCCGACCTGGACGCCCACCGTCCCCGGCCAGCGTGATGAGGGCCCCATGTTCCTGCGCGTCTACCACCTACCCGGCGAGGGCAAGGCGCCCCGCGTCCCCAACGTCCGGGGCTGGCTGAGCAAGGGGGCTCGCGATCACTTCGCGGCCCGCGGCGAGGGCTGGGTCGCCATCAGCCGGACGCCCGAGCACGGCCGGGTCGAGGCGATCCGGCTCCTCGGACTGCCGGCCGAGCGCCCGGACGGACTCAAGCTCCGCACCGACAAGACCGTGCGCGGCTCGGTGCTGCGCCGGATGCAGCTCCCCGACCGGCTGAGAATCGACCTGCACCCGGACCCGGATGGTGCGCTCGTGGGGCGCATCCTCTGGGACGGCGACCGAGCCAACGCTGATCTTGCAGCGGGTCGGGTGATCTCGGCATCCGAGCTGCTGCCCGAATCCGAGGAGGAACCCGATGCCGACCATGACTGAGATCGTCGTTGACCCGACCGAGGCCAAGGCCAAGGTCGAGGAGTACCGCGCCGCGGTGCGCGAACAGCGCAGCGTGGAGGATCAGCGGCTCGCCCGCGCGTTCACCATCGCCGCCAAGGGCAGGCGGATCATCCTCCTCAACGAGACCCTGCACGCGGCCGGGGTGGACGACCAGGGCCGGCCGAAGATGGCCGTATGCCGGGCCACATCGACCCGCTGCGAGCTGGCGATCGAGGCGGACCGGATGCTGTTCCTGGACAACCGGCGGCAGCTCAACACCTACCGCTACCGGACACCGCTCGGCGGGATGCACGTCTCCGTGCCGTGGCCGGACGCCCGGGATACTGCCCGCCGGTTGCAGAAGGAGTCGAGGCCGGAGCTGAACTACCCGCAGTGGGGATGGACCGCCATGGTGCCGATCGTCCCGCCGAGCTGCCGGCCGCCGAGGCGGCACCGGCTCCACGGGCTCGCGCCAGCGGACCCGCTGGCCGCCTGTCACGTGCTCTGGGAGGCCGAATGGACCACGGTGGCGCCGTGTGACCCTGCGCTCATCCGGCACATCGAGGGCGATCTCTGGGAGGTGCTGGCGACCTGGGACCTGACCGAGCTGGAGCGAGCCGTCATCACCGGGACGCGGCGCGCGACCTAACCTGTCACCACCAACCCAGTCGAGGAACGAATGAGCGGGCACGTTATTGTCCTGTCCGATCGCAACCGCGAGCCCGAGGCATGGGCCCAGGCGCGGCGCCGCGGTCTCGGTGGCTCCGAGGTCGCGGCAGCCTGCGGACTGTCGCGCTGGCGGTCGCCGCTGGAGGTGTGGCTGGCGAAGCTCGACCTGGAGCAGCCGCCGCGTCAGGAGTCCGAGTCGATGCTCTGGGGGCACGCCCTGGAGGAGCCGATCCGAGCCGAGGTGGCGAAGCGCCTGAGCCTGCCCGTCATGCCCGAGCGCGGCCTGTTCCGCGCCACTGATCCCGCCTTCGCGCTCGGCTCCCCCGACGCCCTGGTCATCGACCGCGAGACCTGGATGGGGGTCGGCGAGTGGAAGCTGGTCGGGCCGCGGATGATCGGCTCCTGGGAGGAGGGACCATCGATCGATGCGGAACTCCAGCTCCGGTGGTATCTGATGATCCTCGGGTGCGCCCGCGGCTGGATCGGGGCCCTGCTCGGCGGGGTGGAACTCCAGGTGTTCGAGCTGGAGCGCGACCCCGAGATCGAGGGGCTGATGGTGGAGCGGGCTCGCGCCTTCTGGCGGCTGGTCGAGGACCGCACTCCGCCGGTCATCGTGGGCACCCAGGAGGAGCGAGATGCGCTCCGGGCCGCCTTCCCCGCCTTGGCCGGCGAGGCGCCGGTGGAGCTGGACTGGGAGGCCCAGATGATGCTCCGCCGGCGGGCCATGGCGATCCTGGAGGAGAAGGAGGCTGAGCAGCGTCGACTCCAGGCGGAGAACGAGCTGCGGCTGCTGCTCCAGGGGTCGCGCGCCGGCAAGGTGGGGGACAAGGTGGTGCTCCGGCTGACCGAGTACGAGCGGCGCACCATCGACGCCGACGCGCTCCGGGCCGTGGAGCCGGAGATCGCGGAGCGGTTCACCAAGACGACCAAGGCCGATCGGTGGTGGACACCGAAGGAGAAGGAATAAACGCCGTCCGCGCGCTCGGTCTCGGGATGGTGGCTGGGTCCCCATTCATGTGGCTCGTGTGGTTCGCCGATCCCCACCCGACGCTGCTGATACACCTGCTGTATCCCACGTGGACCGTAGTGGGGTTGGTCATGGCGGTCGGAGGCCACCTGCTCTACCGACGCCGGCGTGCCCGCGCCCTGGCCCGGTTCGACGCGGCCATGGCCGACTGGGAGGCGAAGGTGCCATACAGCACCGGGGTGCTACTCGCCCGGGTGCGGCGCAACGTATTCACCAACGCCCAGCTCATCGAGCTGGCGGAGCACTGGGAAACCCTGCGACGGGAGCACGAGGAGGCCATCCATGCCAGCACGTAGATCAACCGCCCAGGCGCTCAGGGACGCGCCGCCCGTGGCTCCGGACACCGAGGCCAAGAGCGGCGCCGAGCTGGCGCTGCGGCCCGTCGCCAGCCCGTCCACGCTGGGCCAGCTCCTCGCTGAGCGTCAGAACGCGATCACCGAGTCACTGCCGGCCGGGATGGACTTCGCCCGGTTCCGCCGGCTTCTCATCGTGGCCGCGCAGCGCGACGAGAAGCTGCTCGCCTGCACGGTGGGCTCGATCATCGGCGCCGCGCTCATCTCAGCGCAGCTCGGGCTCGAACCCGACGCACTCGGCCACGTCTACCTGATTCCCTTCCGAGACACCAAGCGCGGGATCACGCTCTGCCAGGTGATCGTGGGATTCCGAGGCTATGCCGAGCTGGCCTCGCGTCACCGCCAGGTCGCCTCGCCACCGGAGGCCGAGGTCGTCTACAAGGGGGACGAGTTCGAGTACGAGCTGGGCACCAACGCCCACCTGAAGCACATCCCCAAGGGGAGCGAGCACAAGGACGAGGACATCACCCACGCCTGGGCCATCGTCCGGCTGACGAGCGGGGCCACCCCGTTCGTGGTCTTGACCCGCCAGGAGATCGAGAAGCGCCGTGGGCGGAGCCGTGCGTCCGACCGAGGCCCCTGGGTGACCGACTATGCGGCGATGTGCCGCAAGACGGCGGTGCGGGCGCTCGCGACGAGCGGGAAGATGCCGATGTCGGTGGACATCGACCGGGCCGAGCGGGTGGACGAGGCCGTCACCACGGAGCTGCGCCCGGACCTGGTGGACACGCTGGTCATCGACATGCCATCCTCCGAGGTGGGCCCGGTGGGGAACGAGCCGCCCGCGGACTCTGTCCCCGCCAGCGAGCAGACGCCTCCACCTGGTCCACCCGTCACCCCGGGGTCGGAGGGCGAACCTTCCACCGAGGGCTCTGTCACCCCTCCGGCCCCTTCCCCATCGGTCGCCACGCCCGTAGATGAGGGCAAAGGCTCTACCCCCGGGGCCATGGAGGGGGCTCCGCCACGGACACCGGAAGGTGCTGCCGCGGCGACCCCCTCCACCGAGCAGGCCATCGACGCGAAGGCGGCCGATCTGCGCGCCGGCCAGCCCAGCGATCCCCGCGACAAGGAGGTGATGCCGAGCGGACAGGACACATTGGGGTCCCCCACCAGTGCAACGACGGCCCCGGCGGCAGAGGTGACGCCGACCGGGGCCGTCCTCCCTTTCGAGCAGGCCGGTGGGTCGAAGGCGACGGCTGGGCGCGCATCTACCACGACGACGACACCGTCACCTACCTCTGCGGCCGCCCCCGCCGCCGGCGCTCCTGACCCTTTCGCCGACGTGGACGCTGGACCCACTTCGGCCAGCTCCGCCACGACGCCGACCGCTGATCGGTTCACCGACATGCCCGCCGTGCAGGCTGCCGGCGAGCTGATCGACGTGCTGCACACCCTTTGGGTCCACGTGAACCCGGACGCGCGGGTCATGGCGGAGAACATCGTGGGCAACCGCGGGTGGAACCGGGAGCTGGGGACCACCATCACCGGCTGGGTCCGTACCCAGAATCCGGACGACATCCGGGAGATGCTGCGCGAGGCCGTGCCCGCGCTGGCCGAGATCAGAGCCAAGGAGACCCACCAATGAGAGCACCCTTCGCCGCCGTCCTGACCGCCACCATGAGCGTCGCGCTGGCCGCCGCGGTCGCGGTGCCCACCGTGGCCCACCAGGAGGCCGCCACGGCCCCCATGGGCGCCGCGTGGCACACTGCGCGGCCCACCCCGACGCCGTGCCCCACGCACACGCCACGGCCGACGCCGAGCCCATCCGCGACACCGAGTCCCACCCCGGTGCCGACGCCGACACCGACTGCCACTGCGACTGCGACCCCCACCGCGACGCCGACACCGACCCCGACGCCGCTGGGAGCCCCACCCGTGCCCGTGACCGGAGGGGATGGATGATCTGAGGCAGGCGCGTTGTGGCAAGGCATGGTTCGGTCAGGCGCGGCGGGGCGAGGTGGGGCCTGGCCGGCATGGGTAACGCGAATCAAGAATCGAGGGAAAAATGACAGAGCAAGTAACACTCCCCGCTTTCGAGGGACGCAACGTGACTGAGGCAGCGGTTCGGGTCGTCCATGCTGGCGACGGTCTGAGTGCTGCATTGGAGGTGGACCCCCGCCCGCTGGGACTCAGCGACGAGGCCGCCTACGTGCTCATCGGCACCGTGGTGGACGTGTCCCACCGGACCAAGGACGGCAAGGTCGTCCGGGTCCACACGGTCAAGACCAACGAGATCGCCGAGCTGCCGCTCGCGGATGCCCAGAAGATGATCGCCGACGCCCACGATAGGATCGAGCGGCTGCGTGACGAGCGGTCCGGGCAGCAGCGCATCGACGCCGAGGCCAAGGACCCGGGACCGCTGCACGTGGTCGATGGCGGTGGGGTGGTGGCGACGCTGGCGGACGCCGACCCCTTCGGGGCCGAGGACCCGTTCGGGGCTGGACCGGAGGAGCCCGATGCCTGAGGACCAGGTCGCCGGCATCCCGGTGACCGCCTGTCGGAGCTGTGGGGCTCGCATCCTGTTCGCCCGGCACTGGGCGACGCCGATCACCGGCAAGCTCATGCCCATCGACGCGGAGCCGTCCCCAACCGGCCGGGTGCTGATCCACCCGGACCGGACCTATCAGATCGTCACGGTGGAGCGCGCTGCCGACCACGCCGGCGAGCTGCACGTCTCCCACTTCGCCACCTGCACCGACCCGATCCGCTGGAGGGTGAAGTGATGCCCGAGCCCAGAACCGTCGCCTACATGGTGGCGTCCGCACTGCCGGTCGATGACATCGTGGAGTTCGTCGGCGAGAAGATGATCGTGTTCACCCGCCGGTACGCGCTCCTGGAGGGGCTGGTCATCGCCAGCGAGAGGCTCGACCGGGCAGGCGACTACCGAGACGCATGGCCGGCTTTCCACGCAGCCCTAGTTGCTCTGAGGGATTGGCAGGTGACCCCCAACCTGGAGTCAGCCCATGCTCCCGAGAACAGAGACTCGGAGGAGAGCCATGGCTGACGCCCTGACCCCGGAGCGCATGGCCTACATCAAGACGATGCTCGCGACCGTCGATCCAGAGTACCTCTGCCAGTCAGAACTCCTGAGGGAGGTGGAGCG
>JBEKXW010000034.1:0-10003 GCA_049511615.1 Candidatus Dormibacteria bacterium
ACCTTCACCCAGCGTGAGTTGGACGCGGTTGCTCAGGAGCTCAACGAACGCCCTCGACAAACACTCGGCTGGATGACACCATCGCAACGCCTCGCCGCGGCCGTTGCGTCCACCCCTTGAATCCGCCAGACATGGTGGACACCTGTCTCAGGACATCGTGGACTCCAGGCCC
The DNA here is from genome assembly GCA_049511615.1 of Candidatus Dormibacteria bacterium. Classification (GTDB taxonomy): domain Bacteria; phylum Chloroflexota; class Dormibacteria; order Aeolococcales; family Aeolococcaceae; genus Changshengia. The sequence continues at coordinate 173 of JBEKXW010000034.1, forward strand.
AGGGCGAGTCCCTTCAGGACGCGGGTTCCGAAGCCGTGGATGTCGCTTCGGGATCAGCGCATAATCCGCGCGCTCCGGGGTCCAGCTCCAGGCCATTGCAACCGCCCGGGGAGGTGGTGGCCGAGCACGGCTGAATGACGCCCTCCAGGGCGGGCGGGCGCCGCTCAGAGCGCGGTGACCGCCACGGTCAGCCCCATGGCGACCACCCCCGCGGTCACCAGCACGAGCAGCGCGCGCTCCCAGCGCCGGAGCCGGTAGGCCGCGGGCAGCACGGTCCAGGCCAGGACGATGAGGAAGATGAGCACGATCGGGAGCAGCAGCGCGTTGAGGATCTCGACGCCGATGGCCAGGCCCACCAGCGAGCTGCTGGTCAGCACCAGCACCGCGGAGACGATCACCGCCCCGGCGAAGACGCCGTAAAAGGTCGGCTCCTGACGAAACGTGCGGTTGAGGCTGCGCGGCCGGCCGGCGACCTCGGCGAAAGCCCAGGCGGCTCCCAGCGAGACGACCAGGGCGGCGATCAGGGCGGCGCCGGCCACCCCCATGGCGAAGGCCAGGCGGCCGCCCGCCGCCCCCAGGGAGGAGGTCAGCGCGGTCGAGATCTGGGCGACCGTGTTGAGCGACCCGGCATTGCGGTGGAAGAGGCTCGCCCCGGTCGCCACCAGGACCGCGATCATGATCACCTGGGTGACCACCGCTCCGACCGCCGTGTCCACCCTCGCGGCCCGCAGGTTGCGGACGGTGATCCCCTTGTCCAGGATCGCCGCCTGCTGGTAGAAGATCATCCAGGGCATCACCACCGCCCCAACGTTGGCCGCGGCCAGCGCCAGGTAGGCCTGGTTGCCCAGGGGCTGCCCCGACAGCAGGCTGCCGGCCAGTGAGCCCGGATTCGGGTGGGCCCGGAAGGCGGCCACCAGGAAGGCCAGCTCGAAGAGCCCGAGACCGAGGCCGATCACCTCCACCCGCCGGTAGGTGCCGGAAGCGACCACCGCGAGCAGCAGGACGGCGGCCCCAGGAACGACGATCTGCGAGGGCAGGCCAACGATGCTCCCCACCCCGGCGATGCCGGCGAACTCGGTAACCAGCGCTCCCACGCTCGTGACCAGCAGGATCCCGACGGCGAGCGACGCCCACCCGCGCCCGAAGCGCTCCTTGATCAGCTCGGCGTGCCCCTTCCCGGTGGTGAGCCCGAGCCGCACGGTCAGCTCCATCACCAGGTAGAGGATCGGGATGAGGAGAACCTCGAGGGGCAGGAGCCGGTAGCCGAAGCGGGCCCCGGACTGGGCGGCGGTCACCACACTGCCGGCGTCGGTGTCGGCCAGCATCACCATCAGGCCCGGCCCGACCGCCACCGTCAGCCACATCCAGCGCCGGGTGCGGCGCGGTGCCCCAGGGCGCCAGGTGATGGCCTCGGCCGGAGACTCCCCCTCGGCCGGCGGCGCAACCGCGCCCTCGCGCAGCCCGACGGCTCGGACGTTCATCGCGCTCCGACCTGCCGCGGCGCATCCGGGAATGGCGCTCCGCGGTGGCTCGTCAGGCTGTGGATGGTCACGGGTCAGGTCTCTCCGTGCGCCGGAACACCGCCCCGGAGGGGCCTCGAGGCGTCCGGCACCGTCTCCAAGGGTCCCCCACCCGGGGCCTCACCTCTAGAGCCGGAGGTCACCGACCGATGCTGCCGTACGTCATCACGAGACGCGGCTGGTACGCGGAGCGAACACTGAGGGGCGGTCCGCTGTCAGTAGATGAAGCCCTCGACGTCGGACAGCGTGGTCACCTCGCGGGAGTCGAGCTGACCGGGGATCTCGTTGTAGTTGGCCTCGTCGACATAGAAGTCGGTGGGACTGACGACCGCCACCACGTAGGCGACGTGGCCGTACCAGCTGTACCCGTTGCCCGAGCCCCAGACCACGATGGCGCCGGGCTTGGGCGTGCTGCCGGTCGAGTACCCCTGCGACTGGGCGTTGCCGAGCCACTCGTCGGCGTTGCCCCACCAGGTCACCTCGCGGAGGGAGGCGACGTACCAGGTGCACTGGCCCCAGGGGAAGGAGTCGGGGATGGTCCCGAAGGCGAACGGGCAGAGGACGCCGCCGCAGGTCCCGCCACCGCCGGCCTCCGCTGCCGCCGCGGCCCGGGCCGCAGCCGCAGCGGCCGCCTCCTCGGCCGCCTTCTGCTGCGCCTGAACCCCGGCGATCTGGCTGAGCAGGGACTGACGCTGATTGACCAGCCCGGCAGCCTGGCTGCTCAGGGAGGCGACCTCCTGCTTGAGCTCCGTCTCCTGCCCCTGCAGCTGGGACTCGAGGGCCTCCAGCTGATTCTCGGCCGCCGCCGCCTGGGCGAGATGCGTCTGCTGGGTCTGCTGCAGCACCTTGAGACGCTGCTCGTCCGCCTGGACCTGCGCGATGAGCTGCTGGAACTTCTGGCTGACCGAGGTGGCGGAGTCGAGCTTCTCCATGAAGTCCGCGATGCTCTGACTATCCACCAGACCGCTGACCACACCGGTGCCGCCCGCGGTGTAGATCACCACCATGAGCTGGGTGAGCTGAGCCTTCTCCGCCGCGAGATGAGCGGTGTCGACCTGGATGGCCTCGCCGGTCTGGGCCAGGGTGACGTTGAGCTGGTCGATCTGGGCCTGGACCTGCGCCACCTGGGTCTGGGTGGCGGCGATCTGCTGCTGGACCGCGGCGGCCTGGGCGTTCTCGGCCGCCTCGCTGCCCTGCAGGCCCTGCAGTTGGGTGCCCAGCGCGTTGTATTGCTGCTGGAGCTGGGCGATCTGCTGGTCGTAGGAATCGGTCAGCTGGACCGGCGGCAGCGCCACCCGCACCGACGGCGGCGTGGCGGCCGCGAACGCTCCGATCACGAGGACGGAGGTGACGAGTCTGCGAGCGAGGCGAGTGGTGCGGCGCAAGTCAGAGTCCTTGGATCGGTGTGGGGCCGGAGCATATCAGCGGCGTTCCGGCGCCGCTCCCGGTTGCCAACGCACCTTTATCGAGTCGTCACCTGACCGTGACGGCGCTGCGAGAGCGCGCGGCGTTCGCTGTGTTCGACGCGTGCGTCCGCTGCACCTGCGTACTGGTCGCCACTCCGCGGTCGAGGTGCCGCCGCGCGGCTCAAGGGTGAACCGGGCGACTGTGTAGAGTTGGCCCGGGGGCCAGCCAGATGGAGGAGCGGTCGACGTGAGCGAGACGCAGCAGGTCAAGCCCGCCGGGTCGGCGCAGCCGACCCTTGCCCCTCGGGGCCTCGAGGGGGTGGCGGTGGCCGAGACCCTGATCGGGGACGTCCGCGGCGAGGAGGGTTTTTACCACTATCGCGGATACGACGCGACCGAGCTGGCCCGGCACTGCTCGTTCGAGCAGGTCTGGTACCTGCTGCTGATCGGCGAGCTGCCGGGGCCGCGGGAGCTGCGCTGGCTCCAGGACCAGGCGGTCGCGGGCCGGAGCCTACCCAGCGGCGTGGCCTCCACCCTGGACGAGATCGCGCGGCTGCCCGGCTACACCCCCCTCGGGGCGCTGCGCACCGCGGTCTCGCTGAGCGCCACCGCCCTGAACCTCCAGCCGACCCTCGATCTCACCCCCGACCAGGTCCGCGCCGACGCGCTCCGCATGGTCGCGCTCACCCCGGTGCTGCTGATGCGGCTCCACCGTGTCCACCAGGGGCTGGAGCCGGTCGATCCCGATCACGACCTCGGCTACGCCGCCGCCTACCTGCAGATGCTGACCGGCGAGCGGCCGGAGTCCGTGGCCGCGCGCGCCCTGGAGAAGTACCTGATCACGACCATGGACCACGGCTTCAACTCCAGCACCTTCACCGCCCGGGTGATCACCTCGACGGGCAGCGACATGGGATCGGCCCTCACCGGCGCCATCGGAGCGCTCGCCGGACCGCTCCACGGCGGAGCGCCGTCGCGGGCGCTGGACATGCTCGACGCCATCGGCACCCCGGACCGCGCCGAGGAGCATCTGCGCGACGAGGTCCTCGGCGGCCAAAGGCTGATGGGCTTCGGCCATCGCATCTACAAGACCGACGACCCCCGCTCGGTGCTCCTCCACGAGGTGGCGCGGGAGCTGGGCGGTCCCCAGGTGGAGTTCGCCGAGCACGTCGAGGCGACCGCGCTGCGGGTGCTCAGCGAGCTCAAGCCGGGCCGGCGCCTCTACACCAACGTCGAGTTCTACTCCGGCGTGGTGATGAACACCGTGGGCCTCTCCCGGGACATGTTCACCCCGACCTTCGCCTGCAGCCGGACCGTGGGGTGGACCTCGGCCATCGTGGAGCAGACGGCCAACAACCGGCTGATCCGCCCCTCGGCGATCTACGTCGGGCCCGCCGCACCCCGACCGCTACCCGACGGCTACGCCTACGCCTGACCGCTGACCTGGCATCGCGCGGGCCGGCGGGGGACAATCGGTGTCACTGGTCCCCGTGAGGAGGAATGCGCGATGCCCACCCTCGTGCGCCCGGTGGCCCCAGACCCTTTTGACCTGCTGCCGCCGGTCGAGTCGTTCTCGCTGAGGAGTTCCGACATCGCCGACGGTCAGCCCCTCGGCACCCTCCACGTCCACCCCAGCGCCGGCGGCGGGAACCAGAGCCCCCAGCTGCGCTGGAGCGGTCATCCGGCGGAGACCCGCGGGTTCGTGGTCACCTGCTTCGACCCCGACGCCCCCACCCAGAGCGGCTTCTGGCACTGGGTCCTGGTCGGCCTGCCGGTCTCGGTGACCGAGCTGGCCCGCGGCGCGGGGGGAAGTGCGGCCCCCCTTCCCCCGGGCGCCTTCCACGTCCGCAACGACTTCGGCAGCCTCGACTACGGCGGCGCCGCGCCGCCACCCGGCGACCGCCCCCACCGCTACGTCTTCGCCGTCCACGCGGTGGACACCGAGGACCTCGGGCTGGATCGGACGGTGTCGCCGGCGGTGGTCGGCTTCACCCTCACCTTCCACACCATCGCCCGGGCGACCCTCCGAGCCACCTACCAGCGCTGAGCGCTGAGGGCAAGGCGGCGGCGGGAGGAGCGGGTCACGGCGATCGAGGCCGAGATCGGCAGGATCGCCCGTCCCAAGAACGCCTGGAGGGCGAGGTCAGGGCCTTCGGCCGCCGAATAGGGCGGGCCGCGTGCGCCGGCCCGCGGGGGCGGGCGTCAGGGGAGGCGCTGGGGGGACCGCCGCCGTGCCGCAGTGAACAGCACCAAGACCCCGACTAGCAGGAGGCAGGAGCCCACCAGGAGCGTTTCCAGCCCGGACGGGGACGCCGTGGACGAGCCCCCGGCCGCTGGAATCGGGACCGCCGACGGGGTCGGTGTGGCCGTCGGGGCGGGTGTCGCCGTCGGGTGCGTCGGAGCGGTCGCGATACCAGTGGGACGTTCGCGCCGAAACGGCCGGGGTCAGCTCTCGCTCGACGCCGCCCAGATGTTGATCCCGCTCTCCGTCGCCAGCCTGTCGATCTCAGCGAGCTCGGTGTCCGCGAAGTCGAGCCGCTCGAGCGCGGCGAGGTCCTCCTCGAGCTGACGGGCGCTGCTCACGCCGATCAGCGCCGAGGTCACCCGGGGGTCGCGGAGAACCCAGGCGAGCGCCATCTGGGCGAGGCTCTGGCCGCGCCGGGTCGCCACCTGGTTGAGGCCGCGGATCTTGGCGAGCGTCTCCTCGGTCAGCATCTCGGGGGTCAGCGAGCCACGCTGGTGAGCGCGGGAACCCTCGGGGATGCCCTCCAGGTACCTGCCGCTCAGCATTCCCTGCGCCAGCGGGGAGAAGACGATGCAGCCGATCCCCTCCGCCTCCAGGACGTCGAGGAGGCCACCCTCGATCCAGCGGTTGAGCATCGAGTAGGAGGGCTGGTGGATGAGGATCGGCGTGCCCAACCCAGCCATGATCTCCACCGCCGCCTCCGTGTGCTGCGCCGAGTACGAGGAGATGCCCGCGTAGAGCGCCTTGCCCTGGCGCACCGCGGCATCCAGGGCGCCCATCGTCTCCTCCAGCGGGGTCTCGGGGTCGAAGCGGTGCGAGTAGAAGATGTCGACGTAGTCGACGCCCATCCGCTTCAGGCTCTGGTCAAGGCTGGCCAGAAGATATTTGCGCGAGCCCCACTCACCATAGGGGCCGGGCCACATGTCGTAGCCCGCCTTGGTGGAGATCACCAGCTCGTCGCGGTGAGGGCGGAGGTCGGTCGCCAGGATGCGCCCGAAGGTCACCTCCGCCGAGCCGTAGGGCGGCCCGTAGTTGTTGGCCAGGTCGAAGTGGGTGATCCCCAGGTCGAAGGCACGCAGAAGGACGCTGCGGCTCTCGCTCAGCGGCCGCTCGGCGCCGAAGTTCTGCCAGAGGCCGAGAGAGATCAGCGGGAGCCGGAGCCCGCTCCGGCCGGAGCGGCGGTAGGACATCGACCGGTAGCGGTCAGGGGCGGGGACGTAGCTCACCGGGTGGCCCTCCAACGACCTGAGCTGTGCCCGCGGACCGCCGGCCCGCGCGGGCACACGGATGTTTGCGCTGCCGCTGAATGCGGGAAAGCTATGATAGCGGCATGCACATCCGTTCGCGCGCGCGGCGAACGTCGCGGTGCGCTCGGCACGGAGATCCGGAGAGCCCATGACCGGAGACGTCGTCAACGACTTCTGCATTCAGGCAGCGACCGTCAACGGATCGGGATCGCAGTCCTCCAATCTCGTCATCACCAAGGCGCTCTTCCACATGGGCATCCCGGTGGCGGCCAAGAACGTCTTCCCCTCCAACATCGAGGGCCAGCCGACCTGGTACGACATCCGGGTCACCCCCCAGGGCTACCAGGCGCGGAAGCGAACCGTCGACGTCCTGATCGCGATGAATCCCGCCACCTGGGAACAGGACGTCGCCAACGTCCGGCCGGGGGGAGCGATCATCCACGAGGCGACCCTCCCCCACTTCGGGGCGGCGGCGCGCGACGACGTCAGCTGGTACCCGGTGCCCTTCGCGCGCCTCGCCCGCGAGAAGCTCGAGGCCAAGCCCGACCTCCGCAAGTACCTCCAGAACATGATCTACGTGGGCGTGCTCGCCGAGCTGATCGGGCTCGACCCGGCGGCGGTCGAGCAGGCTGTGCGCGACCAGTTCCGGACCAAGCCGAAGGCGGCCGACCTGAACCTCGCCGCCATCCGGATCGGGGTCGACTACACGCGCGCGACCCTGGCCAAGAGCGACCCCTTCCGGGTGGAGCCGATGGACGGCACCCGCGGATTGGTCCTCCTCGACGGCAACCGCGCCGCCGCCCTGGGCGGCCTGATGGCCGGCTGCACCGTCCTCGCCTGGTATCCGATCACCCCGTCGTCGTCGCTCTGCGAGGCCTTCATCGAGCACGCGGAGAGATTTCGCACCGATCCCGAGACGGGTGAGAAGCGCTACGCCGCGATCCAGGCCGAGGACGAGCTGGCCGCCATCGGCATCGTGCTCGGCGCGCAGTGGGCCGGCGCCCGGGCGATGACGGCGACCTCGGGCCCGGGCATCTCGCTGATGGCGGAGCTCACCGGCCTCGGCTACTACGCCGAGGTCCCGGCCGTCATCTTCGACATCCAGCGGGTGGGACCGTCGACCGGGCTGCCGACCCGGACCATGCAGGGTGACGTCGGATTCGTCCACGCGCTCTCCCACGGCGACACCCGGCACCCCGTGCTCCTGCCCGGGACGGTCGTCGAGGTCTACGAGGACGCGCAGCGCGCCTTCGACCTCGCCGACCGGCTGCAGACGCCCGTCTTCGTGCTCAGCGATCTCGACCTCGGCATGAACCAGTGGATGACCCCGCCGCTCGCGTACCCGGAGGGCGGCATCGATCGGGGCAAGGTCCTCGACGCCCAGGCCCTGGACCAGGTGGCGAAGTGGGCGCGCTACCGCGACGTCGACGGCGACGGCATCCCCTACCGCACCCTGCCGGGCACGCCCAACCCTCGGGCCGGGTACATGACCCGTGGCTCAGGACACGATCAGGACGCGCTCTACACCGAGGACCCCGACGTCTACCGGGCCAACATGGACCGGCTGCGGCGCAAGATCGAGGGTGCGCGGACCCTCCTGCCCGCACCGGTCATCGAGGAGACCGGCTGCCACGCCGCGATCTGCGCCTACGGCACCACCCACCACGCGGTGGTCGAGGCCCGCCACCAGCTCGCCGAGCACGGGATCGCCACCGACTACCTGCGCATCCGCGGCCTGCCCCTGCACCCCGCGGTCGCCGCGTTCATCGCCCGCCACGAGCGCGTCTACGTGGCCGAGCAGAACCGGGACGGCCAGGTCGAGGCCCTCCTGCGTCAGGAGCTGCCCGGGGAGCTGGCCGACCGGCTGCGCAGCGTCCGCCACTTCAACGGCGTGCCCATCGACGCCGAGGCGATCAGCGAGCCGGTGCTGGCCGGCGAGCTGGCGGCGGGCGCCCATGCCGTCCGCGACGACGTCGCGATCAGCCGGTCGGTGGCCTGAGGGAGCAGCGCGATGGTTGTCTCCACCGAGAAGCTGAACCGCCTGGGACTGAGCCGCGACGACTACAAGGGGGCCCACACCACCCTCTGCGCCGGCTGCGGCCACAACTCGATCACCAACCACATCGTCAAGGCGCTCTACGACAGCGCGGTCGAGCCCCACCTGCTCGCCAAGATGAGCGGGATCGGCTGCTCCTCCAAGGCCGCCGCCTACTTCGTGGAGCGGGCCCACGGTTTCAACGGGGCGCACGGGCGGATGCCCTCCGTCGCCACCGGGGCCAAGCTTGCCAACCGTGAGCTGGTGGTGTTCGGCATCAGCGGGGACGGCGACACCGCCTCCATCGGCCTGGGTCAGTACTGCCACATGATCCGGCGCAATCTCGACATGACCTACATCATCGAGGACAACGGCGTCTACGGCCTGACCAAGGGGCAGTTCTCGGCCACCGCCGACCTCGGGACCCGGCCCAAGCGAGGGCGGCCCAACCTGTACGAGCAGATCGACGTCTGCGCCCTCGCCATCGAGCTTGGCGCCAGCTTCGTCGCCCGCAGCTTTAGCGGTGACGGCAAGCAGCTCGTCCCCCTGATCCAGGCCGCCCTCGCCCACCAGGGCACGGCCGTCCTCGACGTGATCAGCCCCTGCGTCACCTTCAACGACCACGAGGGCAGTACCAAGAGCTACGCCTACGTCAAGGACCACGACGCCCCGGTCAACAGCCCGGACTACATCTCCCCCCTGGAGGAGATCACCGTCGACTACGAGCCGGGGGCCGTCCAGGACGTCGAGCTGCACGACGGCTCGCACATCCTGCTCCGCAAGATCGACGCCGACCACGACGCCCGCGACCCCATGGCCGCGATGCGCGTGCTCTTCGAGGCCCGCCACCACGGCGAGATCGTCACCGGCCTTCTCTACGTGAACCCCGACGCCGACGACCTCTGCACCCGCGAGGCGCTCCCCGCGCGCCCGCTGGCGGCGCTGCCGATTGGTGAGCTCAGACCGTCACGCGAGGAGTGGGACGCGCTGATGGCGGCGTTGGCGTAGCCGGCCCATCCGGGCTCGGTCTCAGGTGACCTTGAAGGTCGCATACGGAGCGGAGAGGCTCAGCTGCGTTCGCGACACTCAGGCTACCCTCTGTTGCGTCTGCATTGCCTCCGTCGGTGTCCCGACGTCCTCAATCCAAACGGCCTTCACCACCCTCGAACAAGCTGTAAGCCCCACCTCTTCACCGGGCACTGTGTCCGTGAAGTCCACCCCGCGCAGTCGCAGTGAGTAATCAGTCTGCGGCTAACAGGGTGCGGAAGAACCTGCCTGGGGGCTTGCCGGGTTAAACACAGGTGTGAGAGTCTTGCGGGGACGCGTCCCAGCAGGAGATCTCGAATGCGTGGCAGCCCCGATCTGCAGATGACGATGC
>JBEKXW010000035.1:0-8338 GCA_049511615.1 Candidatus Dormibacteria bacterium
CCGACGGTGCAGGTCAATGCCAACCGATACCATGTGCGGGGCCTCCCTTTCCGGGCTTTTGCTTCTGCCGGAAGTGTCCTCTCCCTCAGCGGGGGAGGCGGGAGGCCTCCCTCTTCATGGCATCACTCGACAGCATCCCGGACGTTGGGCCCCTCTCCGATCATCCGGTGCGTGGCGGCGCTAGGCTCGGTACGCGGTCGCCGGGGAACCACCGCCAGCGTACGAGCCGAGCCCGGTGGCGATGGCCCATAGTTGGCAGCCGTGACCACCGGCTCTGACTCCGACCCCGTGAGCTTGGAGCTTGCCCGCCGTCTGCTCACCCACGTGCCCTTCGGACCGATGGTCGAGCTGATCGTGGGCGGCTTCCTGTGAAGATCGGCGTCGTCTTCCCCCAGACGGAAATCGGCGCCGAAGCGGGGTCGATCAGGGCGTACGCCGAAGGGGTGGAGAAGCTGGGTTTCAGCCATCTCTTGGCCTACGACCACGTGCTGGGCGCCGACCCTGCGGTGCACCATGGCTGGAGTGGCCCCTACGACGTCCGTACCACCTTCCACGAGCCCATGGTGCTGTTCGGATATCTGGCAGCCGCCACATCGCTGGAGCTGGTCACTGGCATCATCATCCTGCCCCAGCGCCAGACCGCCCTGGTGGCCAAGCAGGCGGCCGAGGTCGACCTCCTGACTGGAGGCCACTTCCGCTTAGGTATCGGGCTGGGCTGGAACGCCGTCGAGTACGAGGCCCTGGGCCAGAACTTTGCCAACCGGGGGACCCGGGTGGCTGAACAGGTGACCCTAATGCGTCGTCTGTGGACTGAGCAGACCGTCAGCTATGAGAGCGCACACGAGAGGGTGACCGGGGCCGGGCTGGCGCCGCTGCCGATCCAGCGGCCGATCCCCATCTGGTTTGGTGCCCGGCTGCCTGTCGCGCTGCAACGGGCGGGGCGGCTCGCGGACGGCTGGTTTCCGCAGGTGCCGCCTGGCCCTGACTTGGACCGGGCCAGGAGCAGCGTGGAACGCGGCGCCGTCGAGGCCGGGCGAGACCCCTCCTCCCTGGGGATGGAGGGCCGAGTCAGCTGGGGAGAGGGTGGCGCGGCGCAGCTGGTAGACCTGATCGGGAGTTGGCGCGAGACGGGTGCCAGCCACGTCTCGATCAACACCATGAACTGTGGGCTGGGGTCTGTCGAGGGCCACCTGTCCGCTCTCGATGCCGTCGCGGACGCCCTTGGCATCGCCCCCGGCTGATCGCACAACGGCACCATTCACCACTGTTCAGACGAGCCACGGGCTCGAGCTGAACCCGACGGTCGCCGTGCTAGCCGCTCAGGCCTGCACAAAGGACTCGCTGCAATACCATCTGAGCACGCGGAGGATCGAGCCATCAGCGTCTTCACCGACCAGGAGATCAGCTACTTGCAGAGCCAACGGCTCGGCCGCCTGGGCACCGTCGGCGCCGACGGCCAGCCCCATGTCGTTCCCGTCACCTTCCGCTACAACCCCGACACCGACACCATTGATATCGGCGGGCACGGGGGGTTCGCCACCCGCAAGAAGTGGCGCGACGTCCAGGCCTCCGGACGGGCCACCATCGTCATCGACGACGTGCCACCGCCGTGGCAGCCCCGCGGCGTCGAAGTTCGGGGTAGCGCCGAGGCCCTGGCGGAGGGCGGGCGGAGTGTCCAGCCCAGCTTCGACCCGGAGTTGATCCGGATCACCCCCCGACGGATCGTCAGCTGGGGGATTGAAGGCAACCCGACGTCCGGGGGGCGCAGCGTCGCCTGAGGTCCGGCATAGCCGAGGTCACCCCAGCGAGCACCTTCCCCAGGCACCACACCCCAGGAGTTATGCAAACCCACTGCTTGGCAACCCACCCCTCTTCATAGCGACGCGTTCATAGAGCCCCGCTCACCGTCCCGACCGCCACCTGATCCGTAGTTTGGTCACGGACACGGTTGAAAGCCAGGCGGCAGAAAGCCGTTTCAGCGGTGAAATTGACACCATGGGGTGGGCGAGAGCTCAGTCACCCGCGCCCACCGCTGCGGCAACCGCGGAGTTTGGCCCACCGTCAATGACGGCGCCTACGCTGCAGGCGGTCGCCATCGCTCGCCTCGCGCGGTCCAGCCTTCGGACGGCACAACCGCAGGATGCGATTCGTGGCTCGATGTCGCCCAGCACCGCCTGGGCTATCGCCGCGAGCTGCCCAAATTCTCTAGAGGGAGAGCCGTCCTGTTACTAGCAGGACGATGACGATCACCATGATCACCTCGGCTAGCCACGCTTCGCCGGATCGGCCGAGGCGAGGCTCAGTCAAGGCCGCTGTAAAGAGAATCTCGGATTGCCCGCGTTCAGGGGCAGCCCAGCCCGACGTTTAGACCCCTGCTTCCAGTTCGAGCACCGACCGAACGTTCGTGAACTTAGGAATGTCCTGCCCCGCGTGCTCCTTGTTAGATGGACCGCTCCTCCCCTAAGCTCATGACCTCGCCCCAGGGTCAAGTCCCATCTCGTGGTGTGAATTCCATGGAGCTCTCGCAACGTCGATGAGCTAGGCAGCGAAGCCCTCCGTGAGCGGGTTGGTGAGCAGCGGGGGGCCGTCCGGGTGGAGCAGCCGGGCCATGCTGTGCTGGCTGAAGAGGCGGCGGTCGTCCTGCCATTCATCGTGCTGGTCCTGGACCACGGCGGTGGCCAGGCGCAGGAGGCTTGCGGTGTTGGGGAAGATGCCGACCACCTTGGCCCGGCGATCGATCTCGGCGTTCAGCCTCTCGATCGCGTTGGTGCTGGAGATCGAGCGCCAGTGGTCGGCCGGGAAGGCCATGTAGGCGAGCACGTCGGCCTCGGCAGAGCGGAGCAGCTCCGCCGCCTTGGAGAAGCGGGGCTCCAGCAGCTGGAGGGCGTGGCCCACCGCCTCGTGGGCGGTTTCGGCGGTGGGCTGGCTGAAGATGGTCCGGGTCAGCGCCAGCACTGCCGGGGCGTGGGACGCGGGCACCGCCGCGCTGATGTTGCGCAGGAAGTGAACCCGGCAGCGCTGCCAGCTGGCCCCGGTGAAGCACTGGGCCAGCGCGCTGCGCAGGCCCTCGTGGGCGTCGGAGATGACCAGCTCGACCCCGCCCAGGCCGCGGCGGATCAGGCTGCGGCAGAACTCCAGCCAGAAGGCCTCGGTCTCGGCCGCCCCGGACATCAGGCCCAGCACGCTCTTCTCCCCGGTCTCCCGGACCCCCACCGCGATCACCGTGGCCTGGCTGACGATCCGCCCCGCCTGGCGGACCTTGTGGTGGGTGGCGTCGAACCAGACGTAGGGGTAGCGGGCGTCGTCGAGGGGCCGCTCCCGGAAGGCGGCCAGCTCCTCGTCGAGCTGGGCGCAGATCCGGCTCACCTCGCTCTTGCTGACCTGGCAGCCGCCCAGGGCCTCCATGAGGGCGTCGACCTTGCGGGTGCTGACCCCCTGGACGTACGCCTCCTGGATCACCGCCAGCAGGGCCCGGTCGATGCGCCGGCGGGGCTCCAGCAGGGTCGGGAAGAAGCTGCCCACCCGCAGCTTGGGGATCTGGAGCTCGAGGCGGCCGACCCCGGTGTCCAACGGCTTGGGGCGGTGGCCGTTGCGGTGGGTGGCCCGGTCGGCGGCGCGCTCGTACGGGTCGGCGCCGATCACCGCGCTGGCCTCGATCTCGATCAGGCGCTGGATGCTACCGGCTGTTCATGTAGCCGGCTCGGGCCGGCGGCTCTGGCTGCGCCCTCATTTGGTCGTGGGCGCCGCCGATGCAACGGGGTCGCACGACTCGCTGCGGCTCCCGACGTTGGAGAGCACCTGGCGGACTCTGAGCCGGGCCTCCGGTCAGGCGGAAGAGCGCGTTGCCCGACGTCCCCGCTTCGGCCCTTCCGGCAGGGTTGCGGGCATCGCTTCGGCGTCGCTCGGCATCGACGGCGCGTTGGGCTGAGCGAGACCTCCGGATGTCCGAGCCACGCCGGGTGGCGCCAGGGCAACCCGATCGCCACCCCCGCGCTTGGCTCGATACATCGCCTGGTCGGCAGCATGCACCACTTCGTCGAGATCCTGTCCATGCTCGGGGAAGGCAGCGACCCCGATCGACATCGTGACGCGGAGGGACTCCACGGGTAGCACGGGCAGCTCGGTGATCGCCGCAGGCACAGTCGCAGCAGCCCGCAGGCCGCCCTGGCCATCGGAGCCGGGAAGGACGATCAAGAACTCCTCGCCCCCGTAACGAACGGCGTAGTCGCCCTCACGGATGACCCGCTGCAGGGCTCCCGCCACCGCTCGGAGCACCGAGTCTCCGGCGACATGGCCGGCGCTGTCGTTGATCTGCTTGAAATGGTCAAGGTCCATGTAAAGCACAGCGACGGCGTCGCCCGTGCGGCGGCTCTGGGCCATGAGTCGCGGAGCCATATCTCGCCACCAGCGGCGGTTGTACAGTCCGGTCAGGGCGTCGGTGAGCGCGCGCTCCTCGATGTCGGTGAACATCTGAGCGCTGCGCCAGGCCGCGCCGACGATAAGGCTGAGCAGAGCACCGCGCTCAAGGTCTTCCTCGGTGAAGCTGTCGAGCCCTTGCCGCCAGAGATCGATGATGCCGAGGCGGAGGTCGCCAGCGATCAGGGGAATGGCGAGGAGGGATTCCCTCATCCGCTCGGTGCGGGGGATGACGGCTGCCGCCGGATGCGACTCGGTGTCGCCGCAGCGGTAGGGAAGGCCACGCGCGAAGACCCAGCCCGTGATGCCGGCGCTCATCGAGATATCCATCCCTGCCAAGCCCTCCGCGCCGGCACCGGCGAGGATCCGCGGCCTCATGCGATGACCCGCTGGATCGGCCTCGAGGATGGCCAGCCTATCGGCCGGAATCGACTGGAGGAAGAATCCGGCGGCAGCCCGGAGGACCGCCTCCGTATCGTGCTCCGTCTGCAACGTACGAGCCGCCTCGCTCAGCAGCCGTGAGAAGCTCGCCGCTCCGACCTGCGACCCCGGCACGATCTGGGGAGAGGCAAGCAGGAAGGGCGTCTCGAGCGCCTATCCTCGCTCGCTGATAACGCGAACCTCGCGACCCTGGAACCAGGAACTGGAGACGATCTTGTCGCCGGGCCTCGCCACGTTCGCATTGAGGACAACAGGGCTGGCCAGATGGCGCCCGATCCCATATTGAACGCCGGCATCGCCGACGGCGAGAGCCGCGGCGCTGTCGTCCAGGCCGCGAGCGATGAGAAGCCCATGCAGGCGGGCCACGAAGGCGATCGTAGCAGCGAGCTGAGCCTTCGCCAGGTCGTCGTCGGCGAACCAGCCGGAGACGCCGAGGTCGAGGAAGATAAACTCGGGTCGCAGCGCCGCCACCAAGCTGTGATGGAGAGACGGTGCCGCCCGTGCATCGACGGCCAGGCGAGAGCCCGCGCCGCGCAGTCGACGAAGCTGCAGTCGCTCTGCTGCGTTCAGGCCGATCCGGGTCCGCTCGCGGATGACCCAGACGAGCTGGCTGGCGGGAATGCCCAGCTTCTTCGCGCGGGCATCGAGGTCGACTCCTGAGGCTGACAACATCCTTCGGGGGAGATGGATGAACACGACGGCGGGCGCAGCCAGCGGGGAGGCGGCGATGGCTACCTCGATGGTGCTCAGCGGATCGGCGGTGGGCGTCGGTCGGGGCAGCGCCTCGTACCCGATGGTGACCCGGTCGATGATGTCCATCACCGGCTGCAACGCCACGCCCGGCGGCGTCGCTCCGTCACCGCGACGGGTAGCGATGTCCGCCGCGACCTTGTCCGTCATTCTGCCGTCATAGTAGGCGGGGTCCGGGCCACTTTCCCCTGACGATCCCACCGCACCCGGGACCGTAGGCGGAAACGAAGCTGCAGCAAGGGTGAGGGTCGCAGGCCCACGAGTTGTCCGAAATCCTGCGTCCAGGAGCTGCTGGGCTTGTGCACCAGCTCCGCGGGTCAGGTCAGCCACGGACACCGCGGACATCGAATCTGGTACCGGACCGCGCGCCAGAGCCGACTATAGGCGAGGTGCTGACGAGTTCACGCCTGTCGTCATGTGCCATCGGCGATGTCACAGCCGTGTCACGTGGTGACCGACGGAGAGGGCCGCTCGTCACGCTCGGGTCAGTTCGCCATGAGCGGTACGAGTAGAGCAACACCCGTTTCGGCTCGGACGTCGCGGCCCTGGCTGCGGTCGCCGGCCCTGCAGCGGCTTCTCGAGTCGGTTGGGCTCCCGGCGGCAACCCTGGACTCGGCCGCAGGTCTGGACGCCTTTGTGGGGCGGGTCGAGGCCGGGTTCCGTGGTCTGTTCGTCGAGAACCCGCAGCCCATGTGGGTGCTCGACGCGGACACCGGGCGCTTCGTCGCCGTCAACCGGGCCGCCGTCGCCAAGTACGGGTACAGCGCCGAAGAGTTCGCGGGCCTAACCGCCGCCGCGCTCCGGCCTGACCCCGGGCTGCTCGCCGCCCAGCTCGTCTGGGCCCGATCGCAGCGAATGGCGATCAGGGCTCAGCACCGCCTCAAGGATGGACGGCTGATCGACGTCGAGCTCACCGCCAGCCCCCTGGAGTTCTTCGGCAGGCCGGCGATCCTCGCCGTGGTCAACGACGTCACCGAGCGCAACCGCCTGGAGCGCGAGCTGAGCGAGGGCGGGTTTCGCGACCCGGTCACCGGTGGCGCCAACCGGGCCCTCTTCATGGAGCGGGTCACCCATGCGCTCACCCGGCTGCGGCGGCGCCACGGCGCCCTCGCCGTGCTGGTCGCCAACATCGACGGCTTCAACGACGTCAGCAAGGGCCTCGGGTACACGACCGGCGACAGCCTCCTCCAGGCGGTCGCAGCCCGCTTGACCAACGCCGTCCGCCCCGGCGACACGGTGGCCCGGCTGGTCGGCGACGAGTTCGGCGTGCTCCTCGAGGACATCGGTGACCTCGACCGCGCCATCGAGGCGGCGGAGCGGCTGCACGAGGACTTCGCGGCGCCGGTCGAAACGGTGGCAGGTGGGCTCACCGTGGGCCTGAGCATCGGCGTGGCTACGGCTTCGACCTCGCGGACGGACGCCGGCGAGCTGGTGCGCGCCGCCGCGCTGGCGATGGACGCCGCCAGGGCCGCGGGAGGCGGACGGGTGGAGGTGTTCACCCCTGGCATGGACGCTTCAGCGACAGAGCGGCTGAGCCTGGCCCAGGACCTCCGCCAGGCCCTCGCGCGTGACCAGCTCCGTGTCGTCTTCCAGCCGCTGATCGCGGTCCGAGATGGCACCATCGTGGGGTGCGAGGCGCTGGTGCGCTGGGAGCACCCGAGCCGCGGCCTGGTGCCCCCTGACGCCTTCATCCCCCTCGCGGAGGAGACGGGCGAGATCACCGCCATCGACACCTGGGTGCTCCGCACCGCATGCTCCCAGATCGCCGAGTGGCGGAGATCCGGCCTGGGCGACCTCTTCGTGTCCGTCAACTGCTCCGGTCACGACCTGGGTCGGGGGGATCTGGTGGACCGCGTGGAGGCGGTGCTGCTCGCCACTGGTCTCCCCCCCGATCGGCTCGAGGTCGAAATCACCGAGAGCGTGGCGGTGGCCCAGCCGGCCGAGGCGCTTGACGAGCTGCGCCAGCTCCGCCGGGTCGGCGTTGCCGTCGCCATCGACGACTTCGGCACCGGGTACTCGAGCCTGAGCAAGCTGGCGACGTTCCCCGTCGACCGGCTCAAGATCGATCGAGCCTTCATCAGCGAGATCAAGCACGCCGGCGATGATGCTCCGCTGGTGGCGGCGATGATCGCCCTGGCCCACCGGCTCGGCCTGCAGGTGACCGCGGAGGGCGTGGAGACCGCGGAGCAGCTGGCCTTACTCGACCGCAATGAGTGCGACCTGTTCCAGGGATACCTCGTCAGCCCGCCGGTCTCTCCGGCTCGCTTCCGGGGCCTGATGCCGGCCGAGCCTAGCTGAGCGCCTCAGCCGACATCGCGAAAACCCTGCACGGCCACTCCACTCCGTGGCCTGCACCACCGCCGCGGCTTCGACCGGGGCTGTCACCACCCGAAGTGGGCGGAGGGTCCCGCGGCGCCTGCTGGTCTTCCCCGACGCCTGAAGTCGAGTCAGCAGGCCCTGGCCCCTACGGACCTGAGCCGTGACAATGCCATGACATCGCGTCAAAAGCGTCGACAATCATCGTACATTCTTGGGGGGCAGCTTCGATCCGCGCGCTACCAGAAATGAGAATGCCATGACCCCGATTGAGCCCCCCGATCGCCTCGGTCCAGACCAGCCTGATCCAGCCCCGGCCATCTGCGGGCAGGCCCGGCGGCGAGAACGCGGGCAAGGGATGGTCGAGTACGCGCTCATCCTGGTCCTGATCGCAGTGGTGGTGGTCGTGATCCTC
>JBEKXW010000036.1:0-7234 GCA_049511615.1 Candidatus Dormibacteria bacterium
AGCTTCGTCAACGCCATCATCATCGTCCGCCGCCTCATCCGCGAAGGCTGGCGGCGCTACCGCTGGGAGGGCCGTCCGAGCCGCTGCCCATGACCGCGTCAATCACCTATCGGCGCAAGCTCTAAGCGGAGCTCAGCCGCTAGCACTCTGAGGGTAGAGCCTGCCTGCGCCTCGCGGTGATGGTCGCGTGGGGTAGGCGGGTCAGCGCGCCATCAACCGCGGGATCAGCCAGCCGGCACCCAGCGTCGCCACCAGCCAGGCGACGATCAGACCCAACACGACCTCGATCACCGGCGCCATCCCGAGGGAGACGAGGAGTATTTCGACAATCGCTGCGGCAAGGACCGCACTCGCGCCCACCATCGTGAATGCCAGCCATCCAAGCGCCCGACGCCGCACCCCCGGGTCCCGCCGCCCCGCCGACGAGACGGCCCGGGCGATCTCCGCGGCCACCCCGGCCGGATCGTCGACGCCGATCACCAGCTGGGCGTAGTGCTCGTCGTGGAGGTGGATGACGATCGCTTTGTCGGGATTGCGGACGTCCCAGAAGTTCCATTCGCCGCGGTGGAACAGGCGGCCGACGGTGACCGAGCCGGGCAGGCTGAGGGCGACGATCGTCCAGCCTTTCCAGAACCGATGGGCCTCGGGAACCGAGGCGTCGACCCCGGCGACATGCTCCAGGGGAACCTCCAGCCGAGCCCTGACCCCGCCGGCGACGCCGCAGATGAGAGCCAGGATGCGGTCAAAGCCCTCGATGTGGACGACCAGGGAGGTGGGGGTGATCTCGATCTTGGCCATGGCCGCCTCGGTGACAGCGTGGGTCCATCACAAAGGGAGTAGCAGTGGAGGCCGGTTTGGTTCGCCTTTCCCCTGCAGCCAGAGGCCACCGACCTGTGCCCCCTGCAGGACTCGAACCTGCCACCGGCCGCTTAGGAGGCGGTACATTGTCTGCCGTGGAGGCTGGGGAGGAGGTGGTAGTGGCGCTTGTGGCCTCGCCCGAGGACGGCCATGGGTGGGACTACCTGGTGCGGCGCCGGAACAGGAGCACCGCCAGCGCCACTGATGCGACGATGATGGCGACGCTCCAGACCACGGCATTCCAGGCACTGGGACCGACCGCGGTGCCGCTCAGGAGACCACGGACGGTGTCGATGACCTGGGTCAGCGGCTGGACCTGAGCGAAGCCCCGCAACCACGCCGGCATGGTGCTGATGGGGACGATGGCGCTGCTCGGATAGGCGAGGAAGCTGAGGAAGAAGGCGATCCCGTTGGCGGCCTCCGCGGACCGCGTCGCGATCCCGACGGTCGCTGCCAGCCAGGAGAGGGCGAGGACGAAGAGCGCCAGAATCGCGGCTACAGCGAGCCACGCGGCCGCATCCGCCTGGCTGCGGAAGCCTATGGCAAATGCCACCCCGAACACCAGGGCGGTGGCGAGCAGGTTGCGAGCGGCTCCGGTCACTACGTGGCCGCCAATGAGGGCGGACGCCGGCACGTCCATGGAGCGGAAGCGGTCGATGATCGTCCCCGTCAGATCCTGCGCCACGCTCACCGCGGTGGTTCCGGCTCCGATGCCGACGCAGATCATCAGCACGCCAGGCACCACGTAGTCGACGTAGCTCGTGCCGGTGTGGATGGCCCCGCTGAAGAGGACAACCGAAACCAGCATCACCATGACGGGCAGGGCGAGTGAGGCTAGGAGGCCGTCCATCTGACGCATCTGGAGCCGCCAGGAGCGGCCGGTCATGGTCCGCACGGCAGCCCACGCGTCATGGGCCCGCTGCACGGGCAGGGAGGGGAGGGCGAGTGGGAGGGTCGTCTCAGGCATGAGCGGCCTCCATGACGGGGATGGCGGCTTGCGGACCGGTAAGGGCGGCGAAGACGTCGTCGAGGCTCGCCCGGTGCTCGGCGAAGCGGGCGACCCGGGAACGCTGAGGATCGATCTCGTCGAGCAGTCCGCGGATTTCGGCAGCGCCGCCGCCGGTGGCGACGGCGAAGGTGAGGGCGGAACGGTCGGCCTGGACCACCCTGCCACCGAGGCGCCGCGTGGCGGCGTCGAAGCTTTGCGGATCGGCGAGGATCACCTCCAGACGGCGGGGGGCGACCTGCTGCTTGAGATCGGCGGGGGTGCCCTCGGCGACCACCCGACCGTGGTCGATCATCACGATGCGATCGGCGAGGCGGTCGGCCTCCTCGAGCTGCTGGGTGGTCATCAGCACCGTCGTCCCGGTGGCGGTGAGCTTCTCGACGATCGCCCACATCGCCCACCGGCTTACCGGGTCCAGGCCGGTGGTGGGCTCGTCGAGGAAGAGCACCTCGGGCCGGCCGATCAGCCCTGCCGCAAGGTCCAGGCGCCGGCGCATGCCGCCGGAGTAGCCGGCGACCCGGCGGTCGGCAGCATCGGCGAGCCCGAACATCTCTAGAAGCTCGACGGCCCCAGTCCGCGCGGCCCGGGAGGGCAGGCCCCGCAGCCGGCCGAGCATGGTCAGGTTCTCGACGCCGGTCTGCAACTCGTCCACCGCGGACGACTGCCCGGTCAGGCTGATCCGACGGCGCACCTCGTGGCGCTGGGACACGACGTCGTAGCCGGCCACCCTCGCCCTGCCGGCGTCGAGGCGGGTGAGGGTGGTGAGGACCCGGACGGTGGTCGTCTTGCCCGCGCCGTTCGGCCCTAGCAGGGCGAGGACCTGGCCGGCGGAGACCTGGAGGTGGACGCCGGCGAGGGCGTGAGTGGCGCCGTATGACTTGGTGACCCCGATCGCCTCGATCGCGGCTCTCTCGCTCATCTTACGAACCTCCCGAGTAGACTATTCCGTAACATCTACGCCATTTGGCGTATCATGTACCCGGATAAGAGTAGTTTATACGCAGTTTGGCCATCTGGTCAAGCCAGGGCTTCGGAGGTCCTCACACCGTGAGCGCTGACACCGAGCCGTCCGGGGCGGCCATCCCCCCGAGCATCGCTCTCGCCTGGGGCCTCCGCGACCGCCCGCGACGCGGGCCGAGGCCTGGGCTCAGCCTGGAGCGGATCGTGGCCGCCGGCATCAAGGTCGCGCTCACCGAGGGCTTGGGGGCGGTGTCCATGGCCCGGGTCGCCGCGGAGCTGGGGGTGGGGACGATGTCCCTCTACCGCTACGTCGCGGCCAAGGACGACCTGCTAGCGCTGATGGTGGACACTGCCATCGGGCCACCGCCATCCCCCGGGGATGCAGCGGACGATGACTGGCGCGCGGCCCTGACCCGATGGGCCGCCGCGTTGCGCGCCGCCCACCAGCGCAACGTCTGGACCCTGCGAGTGCCGATCAGCAGCCCTCCACTGGGTCCCAACAACGTGGCCTGGCTCGAGGCGGGGCTGCGCGCCCTCGCCTCGACCTCGCTGTCCGAGGCTGATAAGGCGTACACGGGGCTGCTGCTGAGCCAATTCGTCCGCAGCGAAGTGATTCTCGGCGCGGACGTCGCTGCCGCCTCGACCGGCGGGCCGTCGGCATTCAGCTACGGCGAGCTGCTCGGCAGCCTCGCCGATCCGCTGCGCTTCCCGGCCATTCACCGGGCGATAGTCGGCGGCGCCTTCGAGGACGACGGGGACCCGAACGCGTACTTCACCTACGGCTTGGGCCGCATCCTCGACGGGGTCGAGAAGCTCGCGCGCTCCTCGCCAGGGCGGGCGTCGCCCCGCCAGGATGCGACGAGCGGTTCGCGGCGGCGACGGGCCGGCTGATTCCACGATCCGGCAGGCGAGGCTCTAGCAAGTTCCTGCTTTGCCAGGGGATCACCGCCCCGGCACGGATGGGTCGGGCCTGGTCTCAGAGGTATCACGGGTGGCTGAACGCGCTCAGGTTCGCGGATCGGCCGGCCCAGCTGACCTTCGACGACTACCTGGCCAGCGTACGTGCCGCCGGCGAGCGGCTCCGGCGCCTTGACACCGCCCTGGCGACCTGTGCGGCGGACAGCCCCCATCGAGAGCTGCTTCGGGCCCTGCAGGCGGTTCGCGGTATCGGTTTCCTCAGCGCCGTGACCATCGTGGCCGAGGCCGGCGACCTTCGCCGGTTCGACGGCGCCGCCCGGTTCATGGCCTATGTGGGCCTGGGGCCGAGCGAGCACTCGAGCGGAGCCTCGCGCCGCCAGGGCCACATCACCAAGGCGGGCAACCACCTGCTCCGCCACGTGCTCGGCGAGGCAGCCCATCATGCCCGGCTCCAGCCGCGGCTCAGCGATGGCTTGCGACGGCGCCAGGAGGGCGTCCCGGACGAGGTGATCCGAATCAGCTGGCGCTGTCAGCAGCGGCTGCATCACAAGTACCGTCACCTGGGCGGCCGCGTCGGCCGGAACCGCGCGCTCACCGCGGTGGCTCGCGAGCTCGCCGGCTTCATCTGGGCCATCGGCCAGGTTCTGGAGGTGGCCGCCGCATGATCCTCGGGACGGTGGTGGCGAGCGTGGCCGAGGCGGACACCACGGCCGAGAACCCTCGAGCTCGCCTATGCGGTCACCAACCCGCGCCTTTAGTCCGAGGCAGCTCGGCGACGACTCACTGTCATGCGGCTCCAGCCCCGCTGATCCGCGGATATCAGGGTGATGACCGTCGCTGCGTCCTGACCTCGGCGGCGCTTCCCGCCCTCGCCCGACTTGACAAGGACTTCCATATCAGAGAGGGTGAAGGCGCGGCACTGCCTTTAGCTAACATGCGAGTCGTCCCCATCAAACCTCGCAGAGGAGGGAACCTGTAATGAAGGACACGGGGAAATCCCTTAAGAGCACCACCGCGAGATTCTCGGCCGAGGAACGAGCGGCGATGAAGGAGCGCGCCCGGGAACTGAAGGCGGAGGCGGCCAAGGCCGATGGGGAGACTGAATTGCTCGCCGCGATCGCGAAGATGCAGGAACCGGATCGCGCCATAGCCAAGAAACTCCACGCTCTGATCAAAGCCGCAGCACCGGGCCTCGCACCGAAGACCTGGTACGGAATGCCCGCGTACACAATGGACGGCAATGTCATCTGCTTCTTCCAAAACGCAGGGAAGTTCAAAGCCAGATACCAGACGCTCGGCTTCAGCGACAAGGCGAACCTCGACGAAGGCGCCATGTGGCCGAATTCGTACGCGCTCATGAAGTTGACTGCCACCGAAGAGGCAAAGATCACAGCGCTTGTGAAAAGAGCGGTGCGCTGAGGACTGAGCTCGCCCTTAGCTAGACGAACTCGCCGGCGACGGCCGGCCTCGGAGGCCGACACGGTCTTAAGAAGCGACCCAGACCTAGAGCGTGAGCTTCAAGGGATTCGGCTCTTGGAGCGGAGTAGGGGAGGGGGGAAGGAAGGGCCGGGCCGGTTCCATAACCGCGTCAATCTGTCCTGAGCTTCTCCCGATAGGAGGTGGCCCGCTGTGACGGATTTGAGACCGACCAGTACCCGTCGCAGCGGTCGCGGACTCCCTGCGGGGATGAGCACTGGCTGTATTCTGTGTATAGTACGTACTGAATGGATCAAAGGCAGGTGGCGGCAAATCAGAAGCGTCGGCGCGCACACCCGGGGGTGCCCGAAGGCGGCGGTGCCCGGCCCGATCCGGCCGAGCATGCCCGGGCGAGCTTCATCGACGGCATGGGCAGCGTCGGCGAGTTCTGGGGCATCGCCCGCGCCATGGGACGGATCTGGGCGATCCTCTACCTCAGCCAGGACCCCATGACGATGGATGACCTGGTCGTCGCCGCCGGCATTACCAAGGGCCACGCCAGCACCAACCTTCGGGCGTTGCTCCGGCTCGGTCTGGTAACCAAGAGTTGGCGCCCTGGTGACCGCAAGGAGTACTACAGCCCCCAGGCCGACCTCTGGGAGTTCGCCCGGAGCATCCTGAGGGAGCGCCAGCAGCAGGAGTTCGACCAGGCGCTGGCCAGCACCCTGAAGGCGCTCGCGGTCCTAGAGGCCGACCGGGCCCGGATCCCCGTCGACGAATACCGCTTCCTGAAGCAGCGCCTGGAGGCGCTTCAGGACTTCCATGGGACGATCGATCGGGCCGTTGCGGCGCTGCTTGCACTTGAGGACCTCCGCCACGCGGTGTTGCGGCTTGGTCCGGATCGGGGAGCTCGTCGGCGATGACCCCGGGGGACGGCCAACTGATCGTGGTCACGGGCGCCAACGGCTTCGTTGGCCGTCATGTCGTGGCCCGTCTCACCCAGGCGGGATACGCCCTGCGTGCGATGGTGCGCGACCGCAGCCGCTATTCCCCGCCGGCCGAGGTGAGGACCGTGGAGGCCGACCTGGTCCAGGCCGACACCCTGACCGCCGCTCTGGACGGGGCAGGGACGGTGATCCACTGCGCTGCCATTACCGCCAACCTCAAGGAGACCTACCCCGGTGCCTACACGAGGGTCAACGCCCTCGGCACCGAGAACCTGGTCGCCGCTGCCCGAGCCGCCGGCGTCCGCCGCCTGGTGGCCATCTCGGGGCTCGGGACCCAGCCTGCCCCGGCGGGCACCTACATGGCCACCCGTTGGGCTCTCGAGGAGGCGGTGCGCAACTCCGGCATCCCCCATGTCATCCTCCAGCCGTCGGTGCAGTTCGGCGACGACGCTGAGTTCGTTGCGGCCCTGACTCGACTGATCCGGACCTCCCCGGTGGTGCCCGCGCTGGGGGGCGGGAGGACTCGCTTCCAGCCGATCTGGGTCGAGGACGTGGTGACCTGCGTGGAGAAGAGCGTCAGTGACGATGCGCTGCTGAACCGGAGTCACGCCATAGGCGGCAGCGAGTACCTCACGTTCAAAGAGATCCTCCAAGCCATCGCCGGGGTGATGGGCAGGCGTCGGCTGATCCTGCCGCTGCCCATGCCCCTGGCCCGTCTCCAGGCTCGGCTGCTGTCCGCGGTGATGGCTCATCCGCCCCTCACTCCGGCGACGCTCGAGTTGTTCGCCTTCGACAACACCACCGACCTCGATGCGGTGGAGCGCACCTTCGGGTTTCGACCGCGTGGGTTTCGCGAACACCTTCGCGCGCAGGGCGTCTAGGTTGGGCGTCATCATGGCAACGAACTCGGGTCCACCGGGGGCCATCAGGACGGCCCAGATCCTCGGCCTCCTTCAGGCAGCCGTGATGATCACGGCAACCACTTGGGTGATCGTCGACACCCTAACAGGGTGCGGAAGAACCTGCCTGGGGGCTTGCCGGGTTAAACACAGGTGTGAGAGTCTTGCGGGGACGCGTCCCAGCAGGAGATCTCGAATGCGTGGCAGCCCCGATCTGCAGATGACGATGC
>JBEKXW010000037.1:0-5753 GCA_049511615.1 Candidatus Dormibacteria bacterium
GGTCCCGACCCCGATCCAGGCCCGCCGCCACTCAGCCACGAACGGATGATGCGGCGGCGCTTGCCCGTCTGGTATGTCATTTGGCGACCGCCTAGGTCAAACTGACCCACTACCCACGCCCGCGGAGGGTTGCTTCCACGCCGCCGATGAGTCGTGGGAGGAACGGATCGCCCAAGAGGAGGGTGTGGGGCTCAAAGGCGATCAGGGCGACGGCGCCGCAGCGGCTGGGGGCGGGAGTGGGCCCCGCCTGGCTGGGGGCGTGCCCGAGCCTACTGGAAGCCTGCTTGCCGGCGCGACCGAGGTCCGGGATCACCCGCGGTCGGCGATGAAGACCCAGGATGCAGCCGCTCGCAGCGCATCCATCACCTCCGCCGCCTCCGCAGCCGTCACCTTCGTGCCATGAGCGTCCTTCATGGGAACGCCTACACTCTAGCATCGGCTGGGGCAATTCTCTGCATTCCCAACGCCCTCACGGGAACCCTGAGCGCGGCCACTGCCCGCCTCCCCGCACTGTCCTGGCGGACCACATTGACAGCGCAATCCTCGAAGAGGTAATCGCCCCCCTCGACCCCGAGCGCACAGCCTCGTTGCGTGTATTCCGTGAAGCTTCTCCGAACTGTGACGCCCGTACCTGGAACGGAGAAGCTTTGCAACGGGCCTCTCCCTGATTCGTTACGTGGCCGCCGTAGGCTGAAGTCGGCCATGTACGCGACAGCAGACAGGGCGGCTCGATCTCCCGCGCCCCCGTCGGGGCTGGTCGGACGTCTCGCTGCCCTCAAGCGTCACCCCACGGTGGCCGATGCCGGGGAGCTGCATCAGACGCTCGTCGGCGTTCTGCCCCCCACGCAGAGGTGGGGAGTCGGCCTCGCCGCCATCGGCGGCGGCCTCGTGCTGGCGGCGGCGGCGGCAGCGCTAAGAGTGGGCAGCACGGCCTCCTGGTACGTCTGGCCGGCGCTGGCGGTCGCGGGCGCCTTCTTCGCCGTGGCCATGGCCCTGCGCATTCTCCACAGCCGGGTCGGTGACCTTCTGGGCAGCCTGGCCGCTTATGAGCGGCGCGAGGCCGATCTCGCCGATGAGCGTGAGGAACTGCTCCACGAGGCGCTGATCGCCTCGGACCGCGAGCGTCAGCGGCTGGCCGGTGACCTCCACGACGGGGTGACCCAGCTGGTCAGCGCCGTCGCCCTCCGCACCGCGACCCTGTCTCGAGGACTGCGCCGCGACGGTGGAGCATCACCGGAGAGGCTGGCCTCTGTGGCGGTCAGCCTGGACCGGATGACCGACGACCTGCACGCGGTGACCGCCGAGCTGCGCACGCTGATGGGTGCCCTCGCCGGCGGCGACATCACCAGCGATGGCCTGGCCGGGGCCCTCAGCCAGCTGCTGGCCCCGCTCGCCGACAGTGGTGTGAATGTCGAGGTCACGGTGGGCGAGCTCGACTGCGGTGCGCGCGTCCGCAACCTCATCCACCGGGTGGCTCAGGAGCTGGTGCGCAATGCCGCCAAGCACTCCCGGGCTCGGCGCGTGACGCTCTCGGTGGAGCGCAACACCGGCCGTATACTGCTTCGCGTCGCCGATGACGGCCGCGGGTTCGACCCCGGCAGTCTCGAGCAGCACCATCGGCAGGGCCACATGGGGCTGCGTCTCCTGGAGCAGCGGGTCCGCGACGCCGGGGGCCGCCTGGACATCACCTCGAGCCCCGGGCGCGGTACGACGGTGGAGATGACGGTGCCCATACCGGCCCCCCGCTCCGCGACGGCGAAACCCAGCTCACGGCGCTCCAGACGGCCCGGTTCGAGGCAGGCCCCCTCGCCTGGCTCAGGGTTCGACCGCTTGAGTGGTGATCAGCCCCTCGCGGATGGCGATGGAGACCGCCTCCAGCTTCGAATGGGCTCCGAGCTTGCTGATGATGTTCTGGATGTGGTTGCGCAGGGTGTTGATGCTGATGAACAGCCGCTCGCTGATCTCCTGGTTGCTCAGGCCATCTGCGAGGAAGAGGAGAACCGCGGTCTCGCGGTGGGTGAGGGCGTCGCCGGAGTAGCCGCTCCCCGTTCCGTCGGCGCCGGTGAGGTGTCCCCGCATCGCCGGTGAGACGGTGGTGGCCCCGGAGGCGGCGGTGCGCACGGCGGCGGCCAGCTCGTCGATGCTGTCTCCCTTGGTCACGAAGCCGGCGCAGCCCGCGGCGGGTGCCTCGCTGAAAAGGGCGGGGTCGACGGCGGCGGTGACGAGCACCACGCGGACCCCCGGCCGGATCGCCCGCAGCTCCGCCGCCGCGTGGGTGCCCTGGCCGTCGGAGAGACGCTGGTCGAGGAGGATGACGTCGACCTCCGTCACCTCCAGGTGGCTCCGGGCATCGGCCAGGCTCCCGACGCAGTCGACCACCCGGATGTCAGCCTCCTCGTTGAGTGCGGCCGCCACCGTCTGACTGAACATCATGTGGTCGTCGACGAGGAGGACGCGGATGACTCGCGAAGGGGTCCCCTGCATGGCATCTCCTCGGGCGTGCACGCCGATGGTCTGCCCCACGTCGCCCTTGTTCGATCCGTGGGATGGCCGGGCGCCGCCGCTCCCGGCCGGCTGAGACAGCTCACGGGCTCTGGCCCCGCTCGCCTGCTGACCCCGCAGGAGCTCCTCGAAGCGGTTCGGAGGCACGGGCGGGCTGAAGAGGTACCCCTGGAGGAGGTCGCAGCCGTTGCGGCGCAGGAAGGCCAGTTGCTCCGGGGTCTCTACGCCCTCCGCAGTGACCTGCAGGCCGAGCCGGTGGGCGAGCGCGATCATCGCCGCCACCAGCGGAGCGTCGTCCTCCTCGTGCTTGATGTCGCTGATGAACGAGCGATCGATCTTGAGGCGGTCGACGGGGAGAGTTGCCAGCTTGCTCAGGCTCGAGTACCCCGTGCCGAAGTCGTCGATGGCGACGGCGATGCCGGCGCTGCGCAGGTGGCGCAGCTCGTTAAGGGCCTCCACCGGCTGCGACACCGCGGAGCTCTCGGTGATCTCGACCTCGAGGCGATCCCGGGGGAACCCGGTCTCGAGGAGTGCGGCCGACACCCTGTCGACGAGGTCGCCCCGGCCCAGATCGCATCCCGAGATGTTGACGGCGAGGAGGAGATCGGCCAGGCCCGACGCCCGCCACGCAGCCACCTGGGAGCAGGCGGCGTGGAGCACCCAGGTGTCGATGGCGCTGACCATCCCCGTCTCCTCGGCAAGGGGGATGAAGCTGTCGGGAAGCACGAAACCTCGGCTGGGGTGCTGCCACCGCACCAGGGCCTCGCAGCCGACGATGGCGCCGTCGTCCACGGAGATGACCGGCTGCAAGAACAGGCACAGCTCGCCGCGCTCCATGGCGTGGCGCAGGTCCTGGTCCAGGCTCAGCCGTTCCGTGGCCAACTCGAGCATGCTGGGCACGAAGACCTCCACCCTGCCCCTGCCCGCAGCCTTGGCCGCGTACATCGCCAGCTCGGCGTTGCGCAGCAGCTCATCGGCACTGGTCCGCGCGGTCGACGACGTGGCGACGCCGATGCTGAGACTGATCACCAGGCTGCCGCCCGCGAACTCGAGCGGAGAGTGGAACGCCTCGTCCAGGCGCTCCGCCGCCCCGAGGGGGTCGCCAGCCTGGCCTACGTCCAGGAGGAGCACGGCGAACTCGTCGGCGCCCAACCGGGCGACGGTGTCACCGGGGCGGAGCGCTGCTTTCATCCGTGCCGCCGCCGCCTGGAGCAGGGAGTCGCCCGCCACATGGCCCAGGCTGTCGTTGACGTTCTTGAAGTGATCCAGGTTGATGACCAGGACCGCGATGGTGGCGCTCCGGCGGCGCATCCGGGTGAGCGCATGCCCGACCCGCTCGGCAAACAGAGCCCGGTTGGCGCCGCCGGTCAGGGGGTCGCGGAAGGCGCCCTCGCGCAGCTGCCTGTCCAGCCGGTTGCGTTCGGTCACGTCGTTGATGAGCGTGAGGATCCCGGGACGACCGTCGAACTCCTGGGCCACGGTGGTGACCTCGACGTCGATGAGCCGGCCGTCACGCAGGCGGTGGTGGGCGTTGTAGGCCGTCTTCCCCGCCCGGGCCCGGTTAAAGTCGACGGCAAGAAGGGCAACATCTCGGCGGATGACGGCGATGGTCAGCGCCGCGAACTCCTCGGCCGAGTACCCGTACTTGGCAACGGCGGCATCGTTCACGGCGAGGAAGCGCTGTGTCTCCGCGTCGAGCACCCACATCGGTTGGGGATGCTCGAAGAACACGCGGCGGAACCTCGCCTCGCTGGCGACCAGGACGCTCTCGCGCTGCTGGCCGACCTCGCGCAGCTCGGTGATCACCTGCGCTCCGACCGCCGCCGCCGTGACCTGGTCGGCGAGGAGCTGGAGGACCTCCGCCTGCGCTTTGTCGAATGCATGGGGTTGGGACGAGGTCACGGCGATCGTGCCCAGGGGCACGTCCCGGTGGCGCAGGGGGACGACGACCACCGACCGTGTCCCGAGGCGACGGCACACCTCCCGGTCCACCCGGGGATCAGCCTCGGTGTCGCCGCAGACCTGGGGGGTGCTGCCGACGAGCGCGTGCCATGGATGGTCGGACACGGCGCCGGCACGCCGGGAGCGACTGGCGGCGCCGGTGCCTGACTTCGCCCGGTGGACGAGGCCGTCGTCATCGGTGATCTCGACCACGGCTCCGTCGGCCCAGCTGAGGACGCGAGCCCGCTCAGCGGCCCGCTGGGCGATGGCGTCCAAGTCGGCACCGAGGCCGAGATCCTCCGGCTGCAACGAGGCGAGGGCGAGGGCCTGATGCACCGATGGCAGCAGCTCCAACCGGTGCCGGATCTGGGGGACGTGGCCTGGACCCCGTCGCGGCACGCTCG
Source organism: Candidatus Dormibacteria bacterium (assembly GCA_049511615.1). Taxonomy (GTDB): domain Bacteria; phylum Chloroflexota; class Dormibacteria; order Aeolococcales; family Aeolococcaceae; genus Changshengia. Next base: position 4,848 of record JBEKXW010000037.1, read on the forward strand.
ACGGCATGGTTGCAGCCCACGCTAGTCGGGGACCAGCCCGGTGCAACACACGTTTGGTGACAAGACCATCTCCTAACCGCTCAAAAGTGTCACGAGACTATTACGCGGTTGGCGCGTCTGCTCCGGAAGGCACCGGTCCGCCGACCAGAGCGGGCGGATTGGCTCGGTTCGTATTCGCAGCATGCTCGGCAGGGCGGCACCGACACCCAGGCTACCGTCTCTCAGAACGGCGACGGCTGAGCGATCCCCGGACGTAGCGGCAAGCCGCGGGCATCCCGGGAGTCATGCCGTCCACCCTTGTGGTGGGGACGGCACGGACGCGCGACGCGGCAGGTAACACGGGTCGGGTCGGACCTCCATCGCGACGCGTACGCCTTTCCATGGGACGGCATCTGACGTGACCGCTCCGGTAACCCCGCTTTAGCCAAGACGGGGGGTGACTTAGGGCTACTTACTGGGGCCGTCCCACCCTCAGGACTGATCACCGAGTGGGCAGGGGAGTCCGCTCATCCCATGTATCAACCCACCCATCCACGGGCATCTCACACCACCGTGACCACCCCAGTCACCTATGCGATCACCATCTGCCATAGACCCCTATTCAAACGGGCCAACGGACGTGCTTGATACGATCTCGCGGTGCTTTTGTTGCATTCGGTTACGCAAACGACGCAGGGTGCTAACGCCTCTCACCAGTGAGGCGAAGCGGCCCACGCTTGGAAAGCCACAGGAGGCTATCGTGACCGCGCTAACGTTCTCGAGGCGGATCAAGGTTTTGCGGCGGATTCAAGGGGTGGACGCAACGGCCGCGGCGAGGCGTTGCGATGGTGTCATCCAGCCGAGTGTTTGTCGAGGGCGTTCGTTGAGCTCCTGAGCAACCGCGTCCAACTCACGCTGGGTGAAGGT
>JBEKXW010000038.1:0-4938 GCA_049511615.1 Candidatus Dormibacteria bacterium
CCGGGGTCTGCTGGAGCATGACCTCGCTGACCAGCACCGCCCAGGGGTCGCGGGTGCGCCGCCAGGGCAGGTGGTGGCGACCGGCCGCGCGGTACCAGGCGGCGAGCTCGGCGGTCACCCGGTTCCGCTGCCCGGCGGCGACGTGGCACACTCGCAGCCACACAGGAGGAGGAGAGCATGGCGCGGCACACGGTCACCCTCATCCCCGGCGACGGCATCGGCTACGAGGTCAGCGATGCCGCTCGCCGGGTCATCGATGCCTCCGGCGCGGAGATCGAGTGGGAGGTTCACGACGCGGGGCTCGACGTCATCAAGAAGTACGGCGAGCCGATGCCGCCCCACGTCCTGGAGTCGATCCGCAGGAACCGGGTGGCCATCAAGGGCCCGCTGACCACCCCCGTGGGCAGGGGCATCCGGAGCGTCAACGTGGCCCTGCGGCGGGAGCTCGACCTCTACGCCCTGGTCCGGCCCTGCAAGTGGTACCCGGGAGTCCGCAGCCGCTATCAGGACATCGACCTCGTGATCATCCGCGAGAACACCGAGGACCTCTACGCCGGCATCGAGTTCGAGGAGGGTCAGCCCGAGACCCTCCGGCTGATCGAGACCATCCAGGAGCTGGGCGGCCGCGCCATCCGCACCGACTCCGGCATCAGCATCAAGCCGATCTCGGTGTTCGGCACCCGGCGCGTCTTCCGCTTCGCCTTCGCCTGGGCCCGGGCCAACGGGCGGCGCAAGGTCACGGCCGTCCACAAGGCCAACATCATGAAGCACACCGACGGTCTCTGGCTCCGCACCGCCCAGGAGGTGGCCCAGGAGTTCCCCGACGTCGAGTTCGAGGACCGGATCGTCGACAACATGGCGATGCAGCTGGTCCAGAAGCCCGAGCTCTACGACGTCATGGTGATGCCCAACCTCTACGGCGACATCCTCAGCGACCTCTGCGCCGGCCTGATCGGCGGCCTGGGGCTCGCCCCCGGCGCCAACATGGGCGACGAGATCGCCGTCTTCGAGGCCACCCACGGCTCCGCCCCACGCTACGCCGGCAAGAACGTCGCCAACCCGATGGCCATGATGTTCAGCGGGGTGCTGATGCTCCGCCGCCTCGGCGAGCTCGAGGCCGCCGCACGGTTGGAGCGGGGCCTCGCGGCGGTGATCGCCCGCGGAGATTCAGTCACCTATGACATGAAGCCGCAGCGTGACGACCCCACCGCGGTGGGCACCTCGCAGGTCGCGGATGCGGTCATCGCGGAGATGGAGCAGCCCCGGGCCTCGGCGTAGCGATCCGGCTGAGGGGGGCCGAGTCAGGTGGGAGGCTGCTCAGCTGTGATCGTACGAAACGGATCCCGGGCCGGGCCCCTGCCCATCTCGACCCTGTTCAGGGGAGGAACTCCTCGCTGTATGCGATGACCCGCAGCCGCTCCGCGGTTGCGGTGGAGTGGCCGCGAGCCGCCTCGGCGAGGGCAGCCGCCAGCCCGTCGCGCTGGAAGGCGGCGCTGATCCGCTGGGCGTCGGCGTCGTCCGGGTCCCAGGCCACCGGCTCGATGCCGGGGTGCTCGTGGAGGTGTCGCCAGATGGCGCCGGCGGCCCGTGCCGCCAGCTCAGGGGAGGGGACGCCGTCCGGGAAGGCGGCGGGGACGAGCGAGCGGCAGTATTCGACCGCCTCGGGGGTGCCGGCGAGGAGGTCGGCGCCGGAGGGCCCGCGCGGTCGCGGGGTCGAGTCCATGAGGGTGCGATCGTGCCACGCCGCGCCGGGTCGGCGGGCAGCGGAGCGGCCTCCGAGGCGAGCCGATCGCTCAGCTCACCAGGGGGGCACCACCCACGGGGAGCCGGATCCGGCAGGGGCCTCGTCGCCCGACCGGGTGCGCTCTCGCGCCGCCCGGCGACGCTCCGGCCAGAAGGGCAGGTCCAGGATCAGGATGGAGAGGAGCGCCACCCCGGTGGCCCCGATGATGTACCAGGGCCAGGGGCCGAGCAGGGCGAGCAGACCGGGCGGATGCCGGGTGTGCAGGTAGTCGTAGTCGCCTCCGGTCACGACGTCGACAAGCCCCACCAGGGCGAAGAAGACGGCGGTGATCGCGATCACCCGGAGCGCGGCGCGGGGTCGGGGATGGAGACCGAGGCCGACCACCAGCCAGAGGGCGGCCAGGATCACCCCGATGTGGTCGACATAGAACTCGAGCCAGTCGTACGAGGGGAAGTAGATGGGGTGGTCGGGGGTGAGCAGCCCCTGCACGGTGCCGGCGATCCCCCAGAACCAGGTGATCTCGACCAGGATCGGCCGCCGGGTGACCAGGGCGGCGGCGCCGACGAAGGCCGCGACGTCGCAGACGTAGAGGGGCAGGCTGAAACCGACCGTCCAGGTGTGGGCGACGTACATCTCCCCCAGCCCGCCCTGCCACTGCACCAGCTCGTAGGCGACCTCGTTGGCCACCAGGAGGAGGGCGAGGAGCCAGGAGGCCGCGGTCACCCAGGTGCCCGGCCGCAGGCGCACGAGGGGGACCAGGATGGCGATGAGCGCAACCGTCAGGCCGATGGCGAGGAGGTGCCCGGCGGCGACGGATTGGTCCATGGCCCGGAGTCTGAGCCGCTCGCAGAGGCGACGGCTCAGGGAGAGCCCGCGCCGTGTACAGTCGCCTGGTTGTCTGCGCAAGTGGGAGGCCCGCGTACCGGCATGGCCACCGACCCGGAGACTGGAGCGGCACACGCGGAACCGGGCGATCTGCGACCCGAGCACCACCGCAACATCCAGGGGGGGACCGCGCGGGCGGCCGTCTTCGGGGTCAGCGACGGCCTGCTGACCAACGTCTCGCTGATCCTCGGCGTCGCCGGGGCGAGCCCGATCTCGGGGCTGGTTCGGCTGGCCGGGGTCGCCGGCCTGGTCGCCGGTGCCATCTCGATGGCCGCGGGCGAGTACATCTCGATGACCGCCCAGGCCGAGCTGATCCACCGCGAGCTGGCGGTGGAGCGTGAGGAGCTGCGGCGCAATCCCGACTTCGAGAGACGGGAGCTGGTGGCGGTGTACATGGGGCGTGGGGTGCCCCAGGCGACCGCCGAGCAGGTCGTGGACGCCCTGATGCAGGACCCGGAGGTCGCCCTGGAGGTGCACAGCCGCGAGGAGCTGGGCATCGACCCCACCCGCACCGGGTCTCCCCTCGGTGCCGCGGTGTCGTCCTTTGTCAGCTTCGCGATCGGGGCGCTGATCCCGCTCATCCCGTGGTTCTTCGCCACCGGCTGGGGGGCCGTGCTCGTCTCCATCGTCCTGGGCGCGGTCGCCGCGCTCGCCATCGGTGCCGCGATCGGGTACTTCTCGGAGCGGTCCATCCCCCGCGCCGCGGTCCGTCAGCTGCTGATCACCGCCGTCGCCGCCGCCATCACCTTCGGGATCGGGCGGCTGGTGGGCGTCGGCGTCGCCGAGGCGGCCTGAGGCAGGGAGAAGCCGGTGAGCCACCATGTCCTGGTCGCCGAGGACGAGGCCGACATCCGCGAGCTCCTCCGCCTGGCGCTCACCGGGGCGGGGTACGAGGTCGAGACCGCTCCCGATGGCGCCGCCGCCTGGGAGCTGGCGGTGGCCAGGCCTCCCGCGCTGGTGGTCACCGACCTCCGCATGCCCGCGATGAACGGCCTCGAGCTGATCCGTGCGCTCCGGGACGCGCCGGCCCTCCGCCGGGTCCCGGTGATCCTCTTCACCGCCTTCGTCTCCAGCGACCCCCGGGTCGCCGAGGCCGGCGCCATCTCCGAGGTGGAGGTGGTCACCAAGGGGTCGATCGGCGAGCTCCGCCAGGCGGTGACCCGGCTGCTGGGGGCCGGCGCGGCTTAGGATGCACGGCTTTCGAGATGTAGCGACACCTGGGGGGCTTCCCCAGACATAGAGAAGCGACCCATCCTTGGGGTGTTCGAAGTCCTGAGGAGGGTCGCCCGTGACCAATGATGACCTGCTCTTCCGACACCGGGTCAAGCTTTTCGCTCGAGCGCGGGAGGTGGGGGTAACCCAGGCCTGCCGGGAGTTCGGGTACCACCGGTCCAGCTACTACCGACTGCGGCACCAGGTGCTGCGCCAGGGGCTGGAGATGCTCCGCCCCCGCGAGCGCCGCCGGCCGCGGATGCCCAACCAGGTGCCGCCCTGGCTGGAGGAGCGGGTGGTCGCTTTCGCGCTCGGCCACCCTGGCCTGGGCCCCCGCCGGATCGCCGCCCAGCTGAGACAGCCGATGGGGGGCGGCCTGGTGATCTCGCCGAGCGGCGTCTACAACGTCCTCGGCCGCCACGGTCTGCGCACCCGTGGAGCCCGGCTCTCCTTGGTGGCGGGGTATGCCGCCCCGCCGGAGCCAGAGCCGCCTCCACGGCTCGCTCCCGGCCATCTGGAGGCCAGCCTGCCCGGGGAGCTCGTCCAGCTCGACTGCTTCCACATCGGCCGGCTCACCGGCACCAAGGGGCGGGTCTGGCAGCACACCGCCATCGACGTGGCCAGCTCGTTCACCTGGGCCGAGATCCACGTCACCCCGCTCAACCCCGCCGCCCGCCACACCTCGGCCCTGGTGCGCCGGGTGGCCGCTGAGCTGGCCGCCGCGGGCTGGAAGCTGCAGGCGGTCTCCACCGACAACGGCTCGGAGTTTCGCTCCCAGGAGTTCCGCCGGGCGGTGCAGGCCACCGGCGCCCAGCAGCGCTTCATCCGCGCCGGCCGGCCCCAGACCAACGGCTGCGTGGAGCGAGTCCAGCGGACCATCCTCGAGGAGTGCTGGCGACCCAGCTTCGCCCGCTCCCTGGTTCCCAAGGTGACCGCGCTCCAGCGCGACCTGGTCCAGTACCTCGACTACTACAACTTCGAGCGCGCCCACACCGGCATCCACAACCGCGGGCTCACCCCCGCAGCTCTGGTCCACGGTGCTAGAAAGATGAGGCCCCGGTGAGCCGCTCCTGTCGCCTCATCTTGAGAGCCGTACA
>JBEKXW010000039.1:0-4179 GCA_049511615.1 Candidatus Dormibacteria bacterium
GGGCTAAAGAACCTACACCGTCGGTGCCGGCGGGTCGTACACGCAGAAGGTCCCGGTGCGGATGGAGCGCCGCAGATGGCGACCCAACTCACTGTGCACGACCTCGATGTGACCGATCGCCTCCCGAATCCGACCGGTGACCGCCTTGCGGGCCCGCTCTGCGGGGTCAAGGCTCGCCCGTTGCCGCCCGCCCAGGCCGACCGCGGCGCCCAGCTCAGAGAGCAGGAGATCGCGCTCCTGGTGCGCCTGAGCGGCACGCTCCGGGTCGTTGGCGGCGGCTGCCCCAGCGAGCTCCACCTCGAGCTCCTCGAGACGCTCCCGGTACTGCCGCCGAGCCTGGGCGTCGAGGGCTGGCCCAGCATCCGCCTCGAGGCCGAAGCCGGACTCGGCAAAAGCCCGCCCTCGGGCGGCGGCCCCGGCCCCCGGCTGGACGCTGGCGGCGAGATCGACGGCCGCCAGCTCCCTGCCCGGGCAGGCTAGCAGCCGTGCGATGTCCCGCAGCCCCTTGCTGTCCCTCAGGCGCACCACTCGCCCGGCAAAGCCCAGCGACCAGAAGTCCCCCTCCCTGAGGAACGGGTTGGCTGCGCCGGGCTCCGTCAACAATTCCGCGATCGGCGTGCTCGTCGGTGCCGCCTCGCGTGGTGCTTCTGGCGTCTCTGCGAGAAAAGCCTGGGCTTCAGCGAGCGCCTGGTCGAGGCTGAGCTCCAGGCCCTGACTCCAGGCGGCATCTGCCTCCCCGGCGGCCTGCTCTGTCGCCGTCTCGATCCATCGTCGATAGCGCTCCACGTCGAGAGGCAAATCGTGATAACGAACACGATCCATCTCCGCTCGAGCGGCCCCCAGCAGGCGCAGCCCGACAGCCGGTTCCCCGAGCTGAACTGCGAGGATGCCGGTGCTGCTGACCGCGTTCACTGCAATGGACGGAGTTGCTCCTGTCTCCGCGATAATCGGGAAGAGGCCGGCCAGGGCGTGTCGTGCCGAGCCGTGGTCCTCCATCTCAATCGCGATCTCCGCGAGGTTCGCGCGCTGCACCAGCGCTGCCCAGACGGCTTCGTGTCTCTCTGCAATACCGATTGCCTGACGGTAGAGATCACGGGATCTTTCGAGGTCGCTGTCGTATACCGCAACCAGAGCCAGCCGGTTGAGCGGCTTGATCAAGAGCCGCTCGTCATCCGCCTGTCGGGCGAGGCGGAGGGCTTCTTCCCCTGACATGCGGGCGGTCTCGATATCACCTCGGTGCAGGGCCAGGCCGGCCTGGAACGCCAGCACATTCACCAGGTCTGGCCGACGTCCATCCTCGATGGCCAGTTGCCGAGACTCGGTGAGATAGCGCTCCGCCGCCTCGAACTCGCCGATCCGGATGGACAGGACCCCTGCCATCAGGGCTGCCTTCCCACGCTGCCGGGGCCCTGCCTGGATCGCCGACCGCGCCCAGTCGATGCCCTCGTCGTCGAGGTCACGGACGTACAAGAACCATATGAGCGCCGAAGCCAGCCGCGCCGCATCGTCACGGCAGCTGCCGAAGCCCCATCTGAGCGCGGCGCGGATGTTGGGAAGCTCGTCGTCGAGGCGCCGCAGCCACGGCAGGTCGGGTCCACCGAAGATCGGCCCCTCCGCGGCCTCGGCCAGGTCGGCCAGGAAGCTGAGGTGACGGGTCCGGGCCTCGTTGTCCTGCTCGGGTGCCGCCCGCAGCTTCGCGGCGGCATATTGGCGGACCGGTTCGAGCAGACGATAGCGTGCCTCCTCGGTGCTGACATCCGCCACCACCAGCGACCGTGCCACCAGCGAGGCAATCAACTCGAGGGGAGTGCCCTCGAGCGCCAGCCCCGTGAAGGCCGCCTCTGCCCCCTCCACGGTGAAGCCGCCCACGAAGACCGAGAGCCGGGCAAACGCCGCCTGTTGAACGGGCGTGAGGAGCTGATGACTCCAGTCGAGGGTGGCTCGGATCGTTCGGTGGCGGGGTAGCCGATCGGACCCGCCGCTGACCAGAAGGGCAAGACTGTCACCAAGGCGTGAGCTGACCTGCTTCAGAGATAGGACCGGCACCCAGGCGGCCGCCAGCTCCAGGGCGAGGGGCAGGCCGTCGAGGTTCCGACAGATCGTCGCGACCTCGGCAACATTGGCCGTGGTCAGGTTGAACATCGGGATCGCGTGTCTGGCTCGGTCACAGAAGAGCTGCACCGCCGCGGTCTCAGCCACGACCGAGACCTCCAGGACCCCTGCCGCCGGGGTGTCGAGGGGAGGGGCACGCCAGGCTTGTTCGCCCTCCACGCCAAAGGGCTCGCGGCTGGTGGCGAGCACCCGCAGGTCAGGGCAGGCTGCCAGCAACTGCAGGGCCGCACCAGAGGCCGCGGCCAGCACGTGCTCGCAGTTGTCCAGCAGCAGGAGCTGTCGGCCTGCGCAGAGCACCCGCGCCGCACGCTCCAGGTGATCGAGGCTGCGGTCCTCTGGGGCGCCCACCGACTGGGCGATGGTTCGCGCCACCAGCTCGGGGCTCTCCAGTCGGGCCAGGTCCACCAGCCACACCCCCCCAGGAAACGAATCGGAGCAGCCGCGGGCGAGCTCCAGTGCGAGCCGGGTCTTGCCCACGCCCCCCACGCCGATGATGGTCACCAGGCGCTCGGAGTCGAGGAGCGACCGGAGCTCCTTCAGCTCCGGCTGGCGTCCCCAGAATCGGGACAGGGTCGACGGAATGACCGCCCTCCGGTCCCCCGGTACCCCCATACGTGTACCCCCAGACGGCTGGAGGATAGGCCTGCCCTGAGACAACGTCAACGCGTGTGCTGCGCCTCCCCCCGCCAGCCAGCGTCACCATCACCATCCCCCTTGAGCCGCGGGCCGCGTCTGTCAAGGTGGTGTAAGAGAGACGGACGCCATCCGGGCGTCGTCCGGCTCGTTCACGCTGCTGCGGTGATCGCGGGCACGCCCTCCGTGTCGATGGTGGTGTAGGTCTTGGTGAGCGACTCGGCGCTCATGTAGCGGCGGGCCACTGCCCACTCGTCGTTCTGCTCGGCGAGCACGGCTCCGACCAGGCGGATGACGGCATCGCGGTTGGGGAAGATGCCGACCACGTCGGTGCGTCGACGGAGCTCCTTGTTGAGCCGCTCCTGCGGGTTGTTGGACCAGATCTGCCGCCAGTGCTCCTTGGGGAAGGCGGTGAAGGCCAGCAGGTCGGGCGTCGCCTCCTCGAGGAGATCGGCCGCTCGTGGGAAGCGCTCGCGGAGCTGCTCCACGATCCGGCCGTGCTGGGCCCAGGTCGACGCGGCGTCGGGCTGGGCGAACGTGGAGCGCACCAGGGTAGCCACCACGGCCTGTGCCGATCGGGGCACCCGGCTCAGCAGGTTGCGCATGAAGTGAGTTCGGCACCGCTGCCAGCTGGCGCCGTCGAGCACGGCGGCGATGGCGTTCTTCAGCCCCTCGTGGGCGTCCGAGATCACCAGCCGGACCCCACGCAGCCCCCGGGCCACCAGGCCCCGCAGGAAGGCCGTCCAGGCGGCTCCATCCTCGGCGCTGACCACGTCGACACCGAGGATCTCCCGCTTGCCCTCGGCGGTCACCCCGGTCGCCACCACCGTGCAGACGTTGACGATCCGGCCGTCCTCGCGGACCCGCTGGGTCAGGGCGTCGACCCACAGGTAGGGGTAGCCGGCAGGGTCTAGGGGGCGGTTGCGGAAGCTCGCCACCATCGGGTCCAGCTCCTGGGCCATGGCGCTCACCTGGGACTTGCTCAACCGCTCGATGCCGAGCGTCCGGACCAGCCCCTCGACCCGGCGGGTGGAGACGCCGCGGACGTAGCACTCGGCCACCACCGCCACCAAGGCCCGCTCCGATCGGCGGCGCTGCTCCAGCAGCCAGTCCGGGAAGTAGCTGCCCGACCGCAGCTTGGGAATGGCCAGATCGATCGTGCCCGTCCGCGTGTCCCAGATCCGCTCCCGGTACCCGTTGCGGGAGTTCACCCGCTCCGGGGTCCGCTCGCCATAGCCGGCCCCGCAGAGGGCGTCCGCCTCGGCGCTCATCAGCGTGCCGGCGAAAGTCGTGATCATCTCCCGCAACAGGTCGGCGTCAGCCGCCTCCACCTGCTTGCGGAACCAGGTCAGGGCATCCATGCTGGGTGTGGCCACCGTCGTCTCCTCGAGGTTGGTGAAGCTTCCTCAAAGGATGGCGGTGGTCTCTCTCTTT
>JBEKXW010000040.1:0-3383 GCA_049511615.1 Candidatus Dormibacteria bacterium
TGATCGTTAGCGTCCAGGGACGTGGTGTACGAGGAGCCTGAGGGTCCCCACAAAGAGAGAGACCACCGCCATCCTTTGAGGAAGCTTCACCAACCTCGAGGAGATGACGGTGGCCACACTCAGCATGGATGCCCTGACCTGGTTCCGCAAGCAGGTGGAGGCGGCTGACGCCGACCTGTTGCGGGAGATGATCACGACTTTCGCCGGCACGCTGATGAGCGCCGAGGCGGACGCCCTCTGCGGCGCCGGCTATGGCGAGCGGACCCCGGAGCGGGTGAACTCCCGCAACGGGTACCGAGAGCGGACCTGGGACACACGGACGGGCACGATCGAGCTGGCCATCCCCAAGCTGCGCTCGGGCAGCTACTTCCCGGACTGGCTGCTGGAGCAGCGCCGCCGCTCGGAGCGGGCTCTGGTGGCGGTGGTGGCCGAGTGCTATGTCCGCGGCGTCTCCACCCGCCGGGTCGAGGGACTGGTCCGGACCCTGGGCATCGAGCGACTGAGCAAGTCCCAGGTCAGCGCCATGGCCCAGGAGCTGGACCCGATGGTGGCGAGCTTCCGCAACCGCCCCCTGGACCCCGCCGGCTACCCCTACCTCTGGGTTGACGCCCTGACCCAGCGGGTCCGCGAGGACGGCCGGATCGTCAACGTCTGCGCGGTGGTGGCGACCGGGGTGACCGCCGAGGGCAAGCGGGAGATCCTCGGCGTGGACGTGGTCAGCGCCGAGGACGGAGCCGCCTGGACGGCCTTCCTGCGGGGCCTGGTGGCCCGGGGGCTGCGCGGGGTCCGGCTGGTGATCTCCGACGCCCACGAGGGGCTCAAGAACGCCATCGCCGCCATCCTCGACGGCGCCAGCTGGCAGCGCTGCCGGACCCACTTCATGCGCAACCTGTTGAGCCGGGTGCCCCGATCGGCCCAGGCGGTGGTGGCAACCCTGGTCCGCTCCACCTTCGCCCAGCCCGACGCCGCGTCGACCTGGGCTCAGCACGGCCGGATCGTGGAGCAGCTCCGTGAGCGCTTTCCGCGGGCGGCCGATCTGCTCGAGGAGGCGACCCCCGACCTGCTGGCCTTCACTGCCTTCCCCAAGGAGCACTGGCGCCAGATCTGGTCCAACAACCCCCAGGAGCGCCTCAACAAGGAGCTCCGCCGACGCACCGACGTGGTCGGCATCTTCCCCAACCGCGACGCGGTCATCCGGCTGGTCGGGGCGGTGCTCGCCGAGCAGAACGACGAGTGGGCGGTGGCCCGCCGCTACATGAGCGCCGAGTCCCTCACCAAGACCTACGCCAGCATCGACACGGAGGGACTGCCCGCGATCACCGCAGCAGCGTGAACGAGTCGAACGACGCGCGGATGGCGTCGGTCTCTCTTACACCACTTGACAAGACATGGCCCTGTGATCTCACCCGAGGTTGATCTGGTAGCACGAGTGGCACCGCATGCCCTGCGGACGTCGCCACGTCCTCGTGCGCGGTGGCGGTCGCGGGGGTCGCGATCGGGCCTCCCGAGAAGGGTCCACCCGTGCAGGGATCTGGCTGGGAGGCTGAGGGGCGCCGCCAGCGGATGACTGAGCTTGGTATCAGCGCCCTTACTTGCCCGGTATTGGTTGGGGCTCGGCCGGCACCGCGCCACTCCGAGCCGCGCCTGGGCCGCCGGCCGCCGGTGCCGTGCCGCTCGCCGCCGCCGGAGCGCTGCCCACCGCCGGTGCCGGGGCGCTCGCCACCGGTGCGTGATGCCGTCCACCCCGCGCCAGATGCCGCTGGGCGGCCGACTCCTCGTCCACGTGGACGAACTTGGCTCCGCGGAACGCCGAGGCGATCGCCGCCACCACGCTCATGACCACCGCCACCATCAGGATGATCCCGAGGCTGCCCACGAAGGCGGGGCCGATCAGCTGGGGAAAGAAGGCCCGGCTGGTGAGGTGGGCGGCCTGGGCCGCGGACAGATGGGAGAGCACCGCGGGCCCGAGCAGGGTCTTGAGGGGGTTGTAGCCCAGGAAGGCGGCGAAGACATAGCCAAGAGGCGGGACATGAGAGAGGGCTGCGGCGGTGTGCGTGGGGATCCCGTTGGCGACCAGCCCCTTGAGCATGGCCGCGGGGACCTTGGCATTGAGCCCCGCCACCAGCAGGGTGAAGAAGAGCCCCATGGACAGCGGCATGCCGGTGCTGGCGAAGGTCACCCGCATCCCCGACGCCGCCCCCCGGTGGCGGGCCGGGACCGAGTTCATGATCGACGAGGTGTTGGGGGAGGCGAAGAGTCCGCCGCTGATGCCGGAAACGAACATGACCGCACCGAAGGGCCAGTAGTTGAAGTTGGCCGGGAAGGTCATCATCAGGGCATAGGTGGCCGCCGCCAGCAGCATCCCGGCAGTGGCGAAGGGACGGGCCCCGTAGCGGTCCGACAGCTTGCCGGAGATGGGACCGGCAACCACGAATCCGAGGGTGAACGGGATCATGTAGATGCCCGCCCAGAGCGGGGTGTCGGAGAAGCTGTAGCCGTGCTGGGGCAGCCAGATGCCCTGGAACCAGATCATCAGCATGAACATCAGGCCGCCGCGGCCGATCGATCCCAGGAACTGGGCGAGGTTGCCGAAGGTGAACGCGCGGATGCGAAAGAGGGAGAGCCGGAACATCGGATCCTTCACCTTCAACTCGATGAAGACGAAGCCGGCCAGGAACAGCAGCCCGCCGGCGATCATCCCTAGCACGAAGGGGTTTCCCCAGCCGGAGAGGGAGGTTCCGTAGGGTTCGATGCCGTAGGTGGCGCCAATCAGGATCATGGCCAGACCAGCGGCGAAGGCGAGGTTGCCGGCCCAGTCGATCCGCGCCCTGATGCGGACCCCGATGTCCTTGAGCTTGAGGTAGGCCCAGATGGTCCCGAAGGCTCCGACGGGGACGTTGGCGAGGAACACCCAGCGCCAGCCGAGCTGGGAGAGCATGCCTCCCACGATGATCCCCAGGAAGGAGCCGACGATGGCCGCCACCATGTTGATGCCCAGAGCGAACCCCAACTGATCGGAGGGGAAGGCGTCGGTGATGATGGCGGCGGAGTTGGCCATCAGGAGAGCGCCCCCCACGGCCTGGAACATGCGCAGGATGACCAGTTCCAGGGCTCCGTTGGCGCCGGTGCTCCACGTGAGTGACAGCAGGACCGCGCCGACGGTGAACCAGGCGAAGCCGAGGTTGTACATCCTCACCCGGCCGAAGATGTCGCCGATGCGGCCGACGGTCACCACGATGGCGGCCGACATCAGCATGTAGCCCATCATGATCCATAGCAGATAGGACGAATTGGCGGGGACGAGTGGGTTCAGCTTGATGCCGCGGAATATCACCGGCAGGGCGATGATGAGGCCGGTGGCGGTCATCGACGAGAGCAGCACT
>JBEKXW010000041.1:0-2968 GCA_049511615.1 Candidatus Dormibacteria bacterium
CGTGGCGACGGCCTCGGCCGCCGTCTCGCCGTAGGAGTTGGCGAGGTCGAGCACCTCGGCGACGTAGCTCTCGGAGTGGTTGTAGTCGAATACGGCCGCCGAGAGGTCGGCGCCGTCGCGTGCCCCGTTCGCGCAGAGGTCGCGTGCCGCCGCGTAGATCGCGTCGGTCGGGTCGTCGGGGCTCGGCGGGTTGGCCCCGCCCGGGGGGACCGGCTCGTCGTACTCAGCGAACGTCGACGGCAAGAACTGCATCGGCCCTTCGGCGCCGGCGGAGGAGGTTGCATCGTCGCGTCCCTGGTCGCTCTCGACCTGTCCGATGGCGGCGAGCACGCTCCAGGGGAGACCTGGGCAGCTCGCCGCGGCCTGTTCGTAGAGGGTGAGCATCGCCGCCGGGATCTCGCTGGTGGCAGTGGCCGACGGGGCGCTGTCCCCGCCGCCGAGGAGGGAGGCGACTCCGGCGCCGGCCCCGGCGGCAAGGACGGCGACGAGAAGGACGAGTGACGCGCCGATGGTGCCGGTGGTGCGCAGGGTGAGCAAAGGCACCCTCCTTTCGTATTTTCATTGGCAATGGCTGCCCGATCAGGTGTTGGTGATGACGCGTTCGCGGGCGCGGCGGGACCCGGCCGCGGCGAGGCGAGGGAGCGGGACTTGGTTGGCTGGACCGCGGCGTCCGCGGTCCGAGGGGCTATGAGCGCTCGGCGGGGAGGTTCCCGGTGCGGATCATCCGGCGCAGGCTCGTCCGCGCGGCAGCGAGGTCGTCCTCGAGTTCCACGACGCGGGCCTGCAGGACGTGGTTCTCGGAGCCCTGCCGCGCCGCGTCGGCAAGGACCTCGGAGTTGTGACGGGTGAGCTCGTCGAGCCGGGCGAGGAGGTCGGCCTTCGCGATGTCGTCGAGCTTCGAGCCGAGCGCGAGCCGTTCTCGACGCTGCTGCTCGTTGCGCTCGGCCCGCAACCGGGTGATCTCGGCGCGGGCGAGGGCGAGATCGGTCGCATCGCCAGATGCCTCGCGCTGTGGCCGGCGCTCGGTGGTGGCCCGGTCGGACTGCCGGGCTCGGTGCTCCTCGACCGCTTCTCGGAGGCCGGGGGCGTAGACGAGCCAGGTGGAGACCTTGGCCTCGCGCGCGACCGAGGCGAAGGTGATCGGACGTCCCTCGCGCAGCATCTTCTCGACCGTGGCAAGCACGCGGCTGCGCTTCGTCGTGCTGTCGTGGCGCCGGGCGTCGATCATCTGATCGACCTTCGGAGCCGTCGTCATGGCTGCTCGGCGATGGTGAGCGGTAACGATTTGTGCTCACGGCCAGCATCGCGGCCGGCGCGCACCTTGCGTAGGAGGATGCTCGCCTCCTCGACCTCGGCCCGCTCCGTGTCAGGAAGGGCCTGCAGCTTGTCGCGCATCACCACCGCGACCCCGGCGAAGGCGTCCGCCTGGTCGGCGAGGTTGCGCACGACGAACTCGTCGGCGTCCATCGCGAGCGCCGTCTCGCGGTCGGCCCGGAGGGCGTTGATGTGCTCCTCGATGGCGGGGAGGTAGGAGGGGTCGGGCCGGTAGAAGCCGCAGCCGGCGCACTGGAAGCGGATCGGGCAGGCCTTCCCGCCGGCCTTGACGTTGCTCGGCTCGATGCAGTTGCCGAAGGGGACCGCTACGGACCAGAGCTCGTAGCGGGCCGCCGAGCCGGAATCCGGCCGGGCGTTGCCAGCGCGGTCGTGCACGTAGCGGCTCATGATCTTGATCGCCTCGCGCTTCCGCTTGAGACTGACAGTGTAGTAGCCCTGGGTGACCGAGAGATCCTTGTGGTCCATCAGCTCCTTCAGGATCTCCACGCTCACCCCGGCGTCCGCGTGCCGCTGCGCGTAGGAGTGGCGGAAGGCGTAGGGGTAGATCGCCGAGCGGTCGAAGGGAAGCGGCGTGCCGTCCGGCCCGGGCAGGTCGCTCGAAAGCACCGGGATCGCCGCCACGAAGCGCCGGGGCGCCGTGGCGAGCCGGATCGTGGTGAGGTGCCCCGGCCCGGAGGACTCGTTGGGCGCGGGGAACAACCACTTCTGCGCAGACGCGGGCAGCAACAGGGTTGCTCGCCGCGCCTGCCACTCCCCGATCATGGCGGCCGTCTCGGCGGTGATCGGCAGCCTTCGCCGCAGGCGGTGCTTCTTGTGGTTGTCGTAGACAAGCGCGTGCTCGCCGCCGTCGACCTCGACGCAGTCGGCGGAAAGCGACACCACCTCGCCGGGGCGCCGTCCGGTGTCGCGCAAGATCACGTACGCGGTGCGGAACATCGCGGACGTGTCGGCGACCGACCACACCCGGCCGTAGGGATGGGCGGCTTCGAGCAGGTCGAGCTGGGCGTCGAGCTGGGCGATCACCGTCTCGGGGACGGCCTTGCCGATCTGGTCCTCGTTCGCCTCCTCGGCGACGATCCGCTGTAAGGATCTCCGGCGGACAAAGCTGCCCGGCAGCTCTTCCAACAGGCCGCTCGCGCGACCGAGGTCGATGATCGCCCAGAACCGCGCCCACAGGCCCCGGCGGTAGTGGCTGTCGTAGAGCCGGCCGTTCGCGCGGGTGGCGCCCTTGATCGCCTCGTAGGCGACGGTCACCTCCGCGAAGCCCACGCCGGCGGCCTGTTGGCCGCCTCCGGGACGGCGCGACAGGGCGAGCGATGCGAGCGTGGTCGCCTGCACGGCGCGCTTGACCTCGCCGGTCGCGGGACGGACGGTCGCCACCCAGTGCTTGGTGGCCGCTCGCAACCACTCCTGGCTGATCGGGGTGAAGTCGATCACCGCCCGGTTGGGGCGCCGCTCCGGCCGTGGTGTCTCGAGGTCGAGCGCCAGCGCGTCCCAGGTGTCCCGCTTGGTGTGGGAGACCCCACCGAACTCCTCGAAGGTCAGGTCGATGATCCGCCACGCCATGCGGCCGTAGGCGTTGGCGATCCCTGGGCGGCCGACGCGCTCGCGCCGCTCGCGGAGCGCGGTCGTC
>JBEKXW010000042.1:0-2857 GCA_049511615.1 Candidatus Dormibacteria bacterium
CGCCTTGGACGGGATCTCCCACAAGGTCCTCACCGACACGCTGCGGCGCGCGGAGCGGGACGGGCTGATAAGTCGCCACCTCGATCCCAAGCGGGTCGAGACCGCGACGCTGTACCAGCTCACGGATCTCGGCCGTTCCCTCGATGAGCCGCTCGGTGCGCTCGACCGATGGGTCGATTCGAGCTGGCGCTCCATCGAGGATGCCCGGCTTTTATGGGACCGACGAAGCTACAAGGTCCGATCAGACCAGTCCGACTTCTCTCACACCGCAGTGCGAACGGGTACTCCGAAGTAAGCCAGCTCTCTTTGAAGTGCCATTTCCCCTGGTGTATTGGTGGAGATTGTCGGATCAGGAGGTTCTCGACCAGCTGATCCTGGGTTACCGAGGACCATCGGTCGAAGGGAGGTCTTCACCTATGCAATTTGGTCGGCGAGGTATTCGATCGGCATCGATCGCCGCTACCTTGAGCCTGTCGCTCGCCTTGTCCGCTTGCGCCAGCACACCCAGCGGTGCCCCCTCGACCACGGGCACCAAGGCACCGATCGCCTCGACGAGCATCCCCGCAACGACTACGACCACGACCCTCGCCCCAACGTCTGCCGCCGTGCTGAGCGCCTACCGCGCCGGATGGGCGGCGTTCGAGCACGCTCTCACGACAGCGAACCCGAGCGACCCGGAGCTGGCAGCGACGATGGTCGACCCGCAGTTGCTAAGCGTCAAGGCCAACCTCTTCGCCGACAAGAGAGCGGGGATGGTGGCCCGAGGCACTTTCACGTTGCACCCGAAGATCACGGCCTTGTCGGCCACGACGGCGACAGTGGTCGACTGCGCCTACAGCACCGCCGAGCTCATCTATGCGACCACCGGCAAGCCGGTGCCACCTGTGACGCCTCCGGAGAACGACGGGGTGCGCGCCACCTTGGTGCTGTCGGGCTCGACGTGGAAGGTATCCAAGCAGACGGTGACGGACGGGACATGCGCGCCCGGCTCGTGATCCCCGCCGCTGTCGTGGTCGCCTCGGTGTTCGCGCTGGTCGGCCCGGGCCGGGCGTGGGCGGGCGACCCTGGGGGCCAGTACAGCTGGGGTGGGGCGACGGCGAACGGTGGACAGCTCACGGTGCAGGCCGGAGGGGTCTACTGGACCCCGCCGGCGGGCTCGAGTTGGGCCAAGCAAACTGAGAGCGATCCGTCGCCGGGCAAGCCGGACCCGAACCAGCCCTACGGCTGTACCTACAAAGACGGCGGCCCGTCCGCGACCGAGGCGATCGGGGTGGGGGGTCCGCAGCCCGGCCAGTGGGTTTTCGTGACCTGCGCCGGCCCCGGGACGATCAACCCGATGCCGCCGATCTGGGTCACCAATGCGCAGCCCGTTGCGGGCGCGGGTCAAGTCGATCCGGTGGTGGTGGCCGACCAAACCATCCAACAGCTGCCGCTCAGCTCAGCGACGATCGAGATGGCACCCCCGGCCGGCTCAGAGCAGCTTGTCGGGGTGGCCACCTGGCTCTGGATCGAGCCGGGCGCCTGGCAGACCCTCACCGCGACGGCGAGCGCCGGGACGGTCACCACGACGGCGACAGCGACCCCGACCAAGGTCGTGTGGGACATGGGCGACGGCAGCACCGTCACCTGTGACGGCCCGGGCACCCCCTACGACCCGAACGACCCGAACTCGACGACCGACTGTTCTTACACATGGACCCAGGCGGGGAGCTACCAGGTGAGCGCGACCATCTACTGGTCCGTCTCCTGGACGGCGGTGGGCGCCCCGGGCGGCGGGAACCTCGGTCTCAAGCCCGGCCCGCCATCGGAGATGGCGGTGCGGGTGACCGAGTCCCAGGCGATCAACACGCCCAGCTCTGGCGGGAACTGACAAAGGCCGACCGATGCCGAGCATGACCGCGCCAACTCGGACCAATGGCAGTAAGGCACTCAACAGTGCGCGGCCCGCCGGTACGCGCGCTCGGCCGGCCGCTCGCCGCCGCCAGCTCCCACTCGTGGTGGTCGGGGTGCTGCTGGTGATCGGCGGTGCCCTGGCCTTCACCGACGCCTCGTTGCACCTCGGCAGCCGAGAGGAGGTGCTGGTTGTCTCCGAGCCCCTCGCTGCGGGCCAGGTCATCACATCGAGCGACCTGGAGACGGTGCGCGTCTCGACCGGCACCGGCCTGCAGGTGGTCCCGGCCGGCGACGAGGAGAGCGTGGTCGGCAGCCCGGTGGCGGTGCCGCTCGTAGCCGGGGCGCTTTTGACCCACGCCGAGTTGGGCACGACCGCTCCGGTGGCGTCCGGGTCGGACGTGGTGGCCGTGGGGTTGAAGGCTGGCCAGTACCCCCCGGACCTCGCCCCCGGAGACCGGGTCCGGGTCGTGCCGGTCACCTCGCCATCGTCATCCTCGCTCACCGTTACCGGGAGCCCGGTTTCGGCCACTGTGCTGGCCGTTGACGTCGCATCGGTTGAATCGGACAGCCCGACGGTGTTCTCCCTCCAGGTATCGACGAACGACGCGGACGAGGTAGCCGCGCTCGCAGCTGCCAACGAGGCGAGCCTTATCCAGGTCGGCTCTGGTGCCGGGTGAGTTGAGGCTCCTGTGAGCGTCGTGGCGGTTGGTGCGGTCCGCTCGTGTGGGGTGACGACCCTGGCTTTGGCCTTGGCTGCCACCTGGCCGTCGAGCCGGCGGGTGCTGCTGGCGGAGCTGGACCCGGCGGGCGGGACGCTCGCTGCCGCGTCGAGCTGGCCGCCCGAGCCAGGACTCGTGAGTCTGGCCGCCGCGGCGCGGCGGGGCAGTGATCCCGAGCTCGTGTGGGAGCACTGCCACGAGCTGGCGGACGGGACGGCGGTGCTAGCCGGGCCGGGCTCGGCGGA
>JBEKXW010000043.1:0-2601 GCA_049511615.1 Candidatus Dormibacteria bacterium
TGTCAATGGCCATCAAAACTCCCCACCGGTGGCCATGAGAATTCCCCACTGTCGGCCGGTGGGTGAAGGTTCGGTCTGGCTCCTCCTCTGTGGATAAGTGACGGGGTGCTGCAGGTCGTCTGACCTTGTTTGCGCGCCTCTCAGGCCTTCTGAAGGGCTGGCCGCCGCGGCGGATCGGACGGTCCGGATCGCTCGGCGCGTTGAGGGTGTGCTCGAGCCTCGCGGAGCCGGTACGACTCCCCGCTGAGGACGACGACCTCGGCGTGGTGCAGGAAGCGGTCGAGGATGGCGGTGGCGCTGGTGGCGTCGGGCAGGAAGTTGGTCCACTGCTCGAAGGGCCAGTTGCTGGTGATCACCAGGCTGCGGGTTTCGTAGGCGGTGGCCACGAAGCGGAAGAGGTGGTTGGCGGCGATGCTGTCGAGGGGACTGAAGCCGAGCTCGTCGACGATCACCAGATCGCTGCGGCGGAGGATGGCGTCGATGAGGCGGCCCACCGAGTTGTCGGCGAGGCCGCGGTACAGAGCTTCGACGAGTAGGTCGGCACGGAAGAAGCGGACCCGGAATCCTGCCTCGACCGCCGCCCGCCCCAGCGCCACCGAGAGGTGCGACTTGCCGGTGCCAGGCGGACCGACGAAGGCGACGTTGCGGTGGGTGACGATCCACTCCAGGCTGACCAGGTAGTCGAAGGTGTCGCGGCTGATCGTCGAGGCGGAGAGGTCGAAGCTGTCCAGGGTCTTGACCACTGGGAAGGCAGCGGTGCGCACGCGCAGATCGCGGTTGCTCTGGTCGCGGGCGGCACACTCCTCGGCGACCAGGACGCGGAGCAGCTCCTCGGGCCGCCAGCGCTGGGTCCGCGCGGTGACGCAGACCTCGGGAGCCAGTTGGCGGATCCGGCGCAGCTTTAGCCGGCGCAGGCCGTTCACCAGCTCATCGTCGAGGGCGGCCGCGGGCAGCGGGGTCAGGCCGGCCATGCATACGCCTCCAGGGAGCGGGTGGGCACGGCCGGTGCCCCGGCCACCTCGAGCACGTGCCCGGCGCCGCGGCGCCGGGGTGGGATCGCAACCCCGGCGGCGAGGATGGAACGCAGGTCCTCGGTGCCGAAGCGGCCGAAGACCACAGCGCGCTGCATCGCCGCGACCACGGCGTCGTGGCCGTGGCTGCGCACCAGGTCGAGGACATCGTCGAGGCGCCGCGGCAGCCGGGTGGCGCCGGCGGCAGCCGCGGCTCTCAGGTACTCCTCCGCCACCGGGCCGAGCTCGAGGAACTCGCGCTCGGTCTTGGTGACCGGGCGCAGCGGACGCAGCCCGGTGGGCGGCGGAGTCGGGTAGTGCGCGTTGTCGATGGAGGACCCACCCGGGGCTTGGAGCTGGTGGAGGGCCACCTCCGCACCCTCGTGGTGGACCCGGACCACGTCTCCCGCGACCTGGACCTCCACCCACTGGCCGACCAGCTGGGCCGGCACCGAGTACCGGGCGCTCGCCACCCGAACGGTGGCGCACTTGTCGACCCGGCGCCGCTCCCCGCTCGCCACCGCGGGCCGCTCCCGCAACGGACGGAGCAGCACCCGCTCCTCCTCCAGACGCTCCATGGGAATTGCAGCGGTCTCCGGATGGACAGCGCGGTTGGCCTCCTCCATCCAGGCCAGAGCCCAGCGGTTGGCGGCATCCACGGAGGCGAAGCCCTCCACCGGCACACAGTCGCTCTTCACGTAGCGCACCAGCGCCTCCACCTTCCCCTTGGTCTCCGGGTCCGCCGCCGCCGCGGTGACCGGCGTGAACGGGTAATGGGCCGCCAGCCGCACCAGGTCGAGGTTGAGCACCGACTGTCCGGCCACGAACCCGGTGGTCACGGTCTTGGCGTTGTCGAAGAGCACCCGCGCCGGCACCCCACCCAGGTGCTCGAAGCAGGCCGCCAGGGCACCGGCCAGGGCGGGGAACTTCTGGCTCGTGGTGAAGACCACGAACCGGTACCGGCTCCAGCCCAGCACCGCGCAGAACACCGACAGCGGCCGCGGCCCGGCCGCCGTCGCCACCTTGCCGACGTGGCCCCAGTCGACCACCAGCACGTCACCCGGTGCCGAGCTCCATGGCCGGTACACCCGGTGACGCTGGGAGGCCCGCCAGCGGGCCCGCTCCTCCGCCACCGCCCGGCGCAGGGTGCGCGCCGATCCCGTATATCCCGCCGCTCGCACACTGCGCAGCAGCGCCTTGGCGGTGATCCGCCCAGCACACGCCTCCAGCTTGGCCTGGATCACCTCCCGGTACGGGTCGGCGACGCTGGCTCGGCGCACCGGCTGGCCCTCGGCGTCACGCCGCAGGTGGGCCTTCACCGTCTTGTGGTCGCAGCCGACGACCTCGGCCACAGCTCGATAGCTCCCCAGTTCCGCATACAGGTTGACCACGAGCAGGTGCTTCCTCAGTGAGAGCACGATGACGAGACCTCGAGGTGGACGTTGGCGCTGAACAAACCAACCGTCTCACCTCGAGGCTCCTCCCCACCGCGCTCGGGCTGGACCCGGCGCCCCTCAGCCGCCGGCTACGTCGTGGCCGTCAGTGGGGAATTTCGTGGCCACAGATGGGGAGTCTGACGTGGCCACGGACA
>JBEKXW010000044.1:0-2411 GCA_049511615.1 Candidatus Dormibacteria bacterium
CCGGCCGCCGGAGCGCCGGATATCCCTTATGCTGCAATAGATTTGGCGGAGCGAGAGGGATTCGAACCCTCGATACGGGTTGACCCCGTATACCGCATTTCCAGTGCGGCGCCCTCGACCAGCTAGGCGATCGCTCCGAAGGGATTGTACCCAGCGCCAGAGGGTGCCACGGGCAGGCCCGCCCCGGGAGCGGCCGGGCGCAGGTCCGCTCCGCAGAGATCGCCCGGGGGCCGCCTTACCAGCCCGCCCACTGTGACACGGCTCGCCAGGGTCCATCATCGGAACCGGATGGCGCCCGGCATCGACATCGGGCCCGGGCCACCTGGAGGGATCACGCCATGCAGCCAGAGGACATTCTGAATCGGGTGCGTGACGTCGCCACGGTTCGCCAGGTCTTCGGCGAGCCGATCGAGAGGGACGGGACGCTGGTGGTCCCGGTCGCCCGGATTCGAGGCGGCGGAGGGGGCGGGAGCGGGACCGACGGAGCCTCCGGCGCCCCGACGACCCGGCAGGGATGGGGCGGAGGCTTCGGCATCGACGCCCGGCCCCTCGGGGTCTACGTCATCCGGGAGGGCATGGTGTCGTGGCAGCCGGCCGTCGACGTCACCCGCATCGTGGTCCAGGCGCAGCTGGTGGCTGTCGCAGGCCTGATCGTGGCCCGCAGCTTCATCCGGCGTCGGCGGGGCCGGTAGGCCGGACCTCGTCCCTTTGCGCGCCACCCACCCGGGAGCGGCCGCCGACGCGAATGACCCGACCCGGCTCCTGCGGGCTCTCCGTATACTCGGCCCCGGAGAGGTGTCCGAGTGGTTGATGGTGCCGCTCTCGAAAAGCGGTGTGGTTAATAGCCACCGCGGGTTCGAATCCCGCCCTCTCCGCCAGACTCCGTATTCGCGACGGGTGCCTTGGCCGCTGCGTCGACGCCGGGTGGTGACGGCCTGCGCGCCACTGTGTGTGCCACTCCCTCCGGGCTTCCCTCCCATCCAGAGCCGGCCTACCATCCCGGTCCGGGGCCGCCATGGCCGCCGACGACGACCTGCTCCGCGAGCCCGAGCCCGCCACTCTGGCCCGTGGCTGGCGGCCGTGCAAGCGGTGCGGCCTGGCCGCGATCTGGGCCTGACCCGTGTAACACGGGCGACTGACGACCTGGGCCTGACCCGGTAAGACGGACCACCATGATGTGGGGGCAACCCCACGAAGGAGGTCCAGATGGCTCGACGGGAGCGTCGAAAGTTCACCGACGAGTTCAAGGCTGAGGTGGTTGCCTTGGTGCGATCGTCGGGGAAGAGCATCGGGCAGATCAGCCGCGACCTCGACCTGACCGAGACCGCGGTCCGCGAGTGGGTGAAGCGGGCGGAGGTCGATGGGGGCGTCAGGGACGGCCTGACCACGTCGGCCCGGGAGGAGATCGCCCAGCTGCGCCGCCAGGTCCGGGTGCTCGAGGAGGAGCGGACCATCCTCAAGAAGGCTGCAGCTTTCTTCGCCAAGGAGATCCGGTGAGCCGGTATCGGTTCATCGAGGTGGAGAAGGTCAACCACGCGATCAGGACGCTGTGCCGCGTGCTGCAGGTCTCCCGCGCCGCCTACTACCACTGGTCGATCCAGCCGCTGTCGGCACACGCCCGCGCCGACCTGGCGCTGACGGAACGCATCGCCGCGATCCACGCCCGCAGCCGGCAGACGTACGGCGCGCCCCGGGTGCACGCCGAGCTGCGGGTCTGCGGCGACCGGCACGGCCGCAAGCGGGTTGCCCGCCTGATGCACGCTGCTGGCCTCGCCGGCCGCATTCCCCGGCGATACCGGCACACCACCGTCGCCGATCTCCTCACGGAGCTCCCCGACCTGGTGCGGCGCGACTTCACGCCGACCCACCCGGACCAGCTCTGGGTGGGCGACATCACCTACATCCGCACCTGGGAGGGCTGGCTGTACCTGGCGACCCTCCTCGATTGCTACTCGCGCCGGGTGGTGGGGTGGGCCATGGCCGATCACCTGCGCACCGAGCTGCCGCTCCGGGCCCTGCACATGGCCCTGGCGCGGCGCCGTCCCGCCGGCACCCTGATCCATCACACCGACCGGGGCTGCCAGTACACGTCGGAGGCATACACCAAGGTCCTGGCGAGCCACGGAATCCGCTCCAGCCTCAGCCGGCCAGCGAACTGCTGGGACAACGCGGTGGCGGAGAGCTTCTTCTCGACGCTCAAGCTCGACCTCCTGTACCGCCACAGCTGGCCAACCCGGGCGGCGGCGAGGAGCGCCATCTTCGAGTACATCGAGGTCTTCTACAACCGGGAGCGCCGTCACTCGACGCTCGGCAACCGGAGTCCGGCAGACTACGAATCCGACCAGGCCGCTGTGTGCTCGGCCTAACAAACGTGTCCGTCAAAGCGGGTCAGGCCCAAGCGACTGTACGGT
>JBEKXW010000045.1:0-1435 GCA_049511615.1 Candidatus Dormibacteria bacterium
CGATGACCGGCTCAAGGAAGTGTAGTTACGTCCCGTACCGTGGTGGGAATTGAGGCCGTCTCTGCCGGGCTGACCGGGTAGACAGAGAAGGCCACCGTGGGGTTCTCTTTGGAGTGCTCAACCTTCAAGGAGATCCACGAATGGCCCACCCCAGGATGACAGACCAGGAACTCTTCGACCAACTGGCCCTCGCCGATCGTGACCAGCTGCGCCTGATCCTCGAACACGGCATCCAGCGCCTGATCGAGCTGGAGGCCAGCGCGGTGATCGGCGCCGACCCGTACGAGCGCGCCGCCGATCGGGCGACCCACCGCAACGGCCACCGCCCCAAGCCGCTGGACACCGGGATGGGCCGTCTCGAGCTCCAGATCCCCAAGCTGCGGATGGGCAGCTTCTTCCCCACCCTGCTGGAGCCCCGCCGGCGCATCGACCGGGCCCTGCTGGCGGTGATCCAGGAGGCGTACGTGCAGGGGATCAGCACGCGCAAGGTCGACGCCCTCATGGAGGCACTGGGCGGCTGCCAGATCAGCAAGAGCGAGGTGAGCCGGATCTGCGCCCTCCTCGACGAGGAGCTGGCCGCCTTCCGGGAGCGGCCCCTCGATGACGCCGCCTATCCGTATGTCTGGTTCGACGCCACCCACCACAAGGTCCGCCAGGCCGGCCGGATCGTCAGCCAGGCCACGGTGATCGCGGTGGGGGTCCGGGAGACCGGCGAGAAGAGCGTGCTGGGACTGATGTCCGGGGCGGCCGAGACCGAGGCCTTCTGGCTGGAGTTCTGCCGCAGCCTGATCCGCCGTGGCCTGGGCGGGATCCAGCTGGTCATCTCCGACGCCCACGAGGGCCTCCGCAGCGCCCTGGCCCAGTGCTTCGCCGGGACCACCTGGCAGCGCTGCCGCGTTCACTTCCTCCGCAACATCGGCGCCGCGGTGCCCGCGACCCACGCCCCGGCAGTGCTGGCGCTGACCCGGACCATCTTCAGCCAGCCCACCTCAGAGACCGCCCACGAGGCGGTGAGCCACGCCCTTCAGCTGCTGGAGCCCCGCTTCTCCAAGGCGGCGGAGCTGCTCCGCAAGGCCGAGGCCGACGTGCTCGCCTACATGGCCTTCCCGGCCGACCACTGGCGCTCGATCTCGAGCACCAACGCCATCGAGAGGCTGAACGCCGAGATCGACCGCCGCGCCAAGGTGGTGGGCATCTTTCCCAACACCGCGAGCCTGCTGCGCCTGGCCACCGCCGTGGTCCAGGACCAGCACGACGAATGGCAGGACGACCGCCGCCTCTTCAGCCACCACAGCATGGGCCTGCTGCTCCACCCCGAGGGGCCTCCGCTGCTCACCAACACGCTCACGGAGGGCTTCGCCGCTTAGCTCATCGACGTTGCGAGAGCTCCACGCAATTCACACCACGAGATGGGACTTGACCCCTGAACGGACCC
>JBEKXW010000046.1:0-1402 GCA_049511615.1 Candidatus Dormibacteria bacterium
AGATCGAGAACATCAACGCCAACGGCTGTGACGTGGTGTGGGTCCGCTACGCGGACGGCCGGCGGGAACGAGTCGGGCCGATCGCGGACTCCAACGAGGAGCTGGTCGAGATGCTGCGCACCGCGGCGGCCCGCATGGGGATCGGAGAGCGCCGCTTCGACCTCGGCTCGCCAAACTTGTCGTTGCAGATGCCGGATGGCTCGCGCCTGTTCGCCCTCATGGCGCTCGCTGCCCAGCCATGCGTGTCGATCCGCCGGCATCGCTACCTGCGCGTCACGCCGGACGACCTCATCAAAAAGGGCACGCTCGATGTGGCGCTTCGCGAGTTCCTCCGCTCGGCGATGCGGGCCAAGAAGTCGTGCATCATCTGCGGCGGCATCGGGGCCGGCAAGACCACCCTGCTCCGGGCGATGGCCGCCGACATCCCACCGACCGAACGGCTCATAACCATCGAGGACTCCTTGGAGCTGGGCCTCGAGCGTTTTCCCGAGCTGCACCCCGACGTCGTCGCCCTGGAGGCCCGCGAACCCAACTTGGAGGGCGAGGGTGGCGTGAGCTTGGCCGAGCTCGTCCGCTTCGCGCTGCGCATGTCACCCGACCGGGTGATCGTCGGTGAGACCCGCGGCGAGGAGGTCCTCGCCCTCTTGAACGCCATGAGCCAGGGAACCGACGGGTCCATGGCCACCCTTCATGCCTCGTCCTCCAAGGGGGCGTTCTCCAAGCTGGCCACCTATGCGGTGCAGGCTCCCGAACGCCTCCCGCTCGAGGCGACCAACCTTCTCGTGGCCAACGCCGTCCACTTCGTCATCCACCTTGCCCAGGACGGCGACCGGCGCTTTATCTCCTCTGTCCGCGAGGTCGTCGATGCCGAGGGACAGATGGTGGTCTCCAACGAGGTCTTCCGTCCCGGCCCCGACGGCCGGGCCGTCCCCGGAGTTCCGCTACGTAGTGACACCCTCGACCAGCTCGCCGCGGTCGGCTTCGACCCCGGTTTGCTGGAGCGGCCCCAGGGTTGGTGGGAGCAGTGACCGCGCTGGCTGGCCTGTGCGGAACGATCGTCGGGCTCGGCTTAGTGGTCATCGTGGCGGGCCTGCGCGGCGTCGAGCTGCCTCGCCCCGTCAGGTCCGTCGGGCGCCCGCGGGCAGAGCGGGCCACGCTCCGGCTCGGACTGGCGGTCGGCGCCGCCGTGCTGGTCGGGGCGGCCACCGGTTGGCCCGTGGGCGCCCTGTGGGCGGGCTTGGCCGGGTGGGGCGCACCGGGACTGCTCGCCGCCGGCACCAAGGGACGCGGCGAAGCGGTCGGGCGGATCGAGGCGGTGGCCGGGTGGTCAGAGATGCTCCGTGACACCATGGCCGGCGCCGCCGGCCTGGAGCAGGCCATCGCCGCCACCGCGGCGGTGGCG
>JBEKXW010000047.1:0-1244 GCA_049511615.1 Candidatus Dormibacteria bacterium
GCTCCGGTTAGACTCGCGAGCGCCACTGGGGAGTGGCCAAGTGGTAAGGCAGCTGACTCTGGATCAGCCAATCGCAGGTTCGAATCCTGCCTCCCCAGCCATTGTCATGTCTCAAGACATGGTGGACACCTGTCTTAGGACATCGTGGACTCTAGGCCGGCCGAGGGGGACGCCGCGAGGCTGATAGTCGCGGGAGGGGTCGAGGGTCAGCTGGCGGATCAGGGAGCCGTCGTCGGCGAGGATCCGGACGTCCTTGTTGGCGACCAGGAGGTGAACGGATTCGCCGCGGTGAGCCCGGCCGACCCCGATGTGGTGGAGGCGGCTGAGGTAGCGGAGGGTGACCGTGCCGGTCTGGTCGACGCGGTCGTGGCGGACGCGGAAGTGGGCCTCGGGGGCGGCTCCGATGGGGTGAGCCTTGAGGCGGGCGTTGAAGGCGGCCAGGGGGGTCCGGCCGTCGACGGCACGGTGGGGCCGGTGGTGGTTGTAGAAGGCGCGGAAGGTGTCGAGCTGGAGCTGGAGCTCGGCGATCGAGTGGGGCGGTGGCTGGCGGGCCAGGAAGCGCTTGAGGGTCTGGTGGAAGCGCTCGACCTTGCCGCAGGTCTGGGGGTGGTAGGGGGTGGAGTGCTTGGCGAGGATGCCGAGGCGCTCCAGTTCGGACTCGAGGAGCACCTTGCCCTTGCGGGACTTGCCGGTGAAGACGGCGCCGTTGTCGGTGAGCAGGGCGGCGGGGTAGCCGTGGAGATCGCAGGCGGCGTAGAAGCTCTGGACGACGTCGAGGGCGGTGAAGGTGGGGGAAGCGTCGGAGCCGACCAGGAGGCGGGAGTGGTCGTCGAGGAGGTTGAGGATCTCGACGTCGTGGCCGTCGGCGAGGTGCCAGTGAGTGGTGTCCGCCTGCCACATCTCGTTGGGGAGGGCGGCCTCGAAGCGGACGAAGGAGGAGCGGGGGCGCTTCTGGGGCTGGGGGGTGACCAGGCCGTGGCGAGAGAGGATGCGCCAGATGGTCCCGGCCGCGGGGACCTGGGGAAAGCGCTGCTGGAGCTGGTGACGGATGCTGGCGGGGCCGGCGTCGTAGCCGGCGGCAGCGAGTTCCTGGCGGAGGGCGATGATCGCCGCCTGGAGCTCGGGCCCGACCTGGTGTGAGCAGCGGTGGGGACGGCGGGAGCGCGGGGTCAGGGCCTCGTAGCCGCCGGCGCGGAAGCGGGTGACCAGCTGGTAGATCCAGCTCTTGGAGATGCCGTGGAGGC
>JBEKXW010000048.1:0-1237 GCA_049511615.1 Candidatus Dormibacteria bacterium
CTCAACCGGTTCCACCGCACCAAAGCTAACATTGCGGACCTTCGTGCGACGTCCTCCTAGCTGGCACATGAGTCTAACGGGAGCCTGGTCAGCGAGGAAGCTCTGGTACTAGCGTGTACGGCTCTCAAGATGAGGCGACAGAAGCGGCTCACTTGGGCCTCATCTTTCTAGCACCGTAGACCAGAGCTGCGGGGGTGAGCCCGCGGTTGTGGATGCCGGTGTGGGCGCGCTCGAAGTTGTAGTAGTCGAGGTACTGGACCAGGTCGCGCTGGAGCGCGGTCACCTTGGGGACCAGGGAGCGGGCGAAGCTGGGTCGCCAGCACTCCTCGAGGATGGTCCGCTGGACTCGCTCGACGCAGCCGTTGGACTGGGGCCGGCCGGCGCGGATGAAGCGCTGCCGGGCTCCGGTGGCCGCCACAGCCCGGCGGAACTCCTGAGAGCGGAACTCTGAGCCGTTGTCGGTGGAGACGGCCTGCAGCCGCCAGCCGGCGGCGGCCAGTTCGGCGGCCACGCGGCGCACCAGCGCTGAGGTGTGGTGGGCGGCGGGGTTGAGGGGGGTGACGTGGATCTCGGCCCAGGTGAAGGAGCTGGCCACGTCGATGGCGGTGTGCTGCCAGACCCGCCCCTTGGTACCGGTGAGCCGGCCGATGTGGAAGCAATCGAGTTGGACGAGCTCCCCGGGCTCGCTGGCCTCCAGGTGGCCGGGGGCGAGCCGTGGCGGCGGCTCCGGCTCGGGCGGGGCAGCATAGCCCGCCACCAACGAGAGCCGGCGCCCGCGGGTACGCAGACCGTGACGGCCGAGGACGTTGTAGACGCCACTCGGTGAGATCACCAGGCCGCCCCACATCGGCTGCCTCAGCTGGGCCGCGATCCGCCGGGGGCCCAGCCCGGGGTGACCCAGGGCGAAAGCGACCACTCGCTCCTCCAGCCAGGGCGGCACCTGGTTGGGCATCCGCGGTCGGCGGCGTTCCCGGGGCCGGAGCATCTCCAGGCCCTGGCGCAGCACCTGATGGCGCAGCCGGTAGTAGCTGGAGCGGTGATAGCCGAACTCCCGGCAGGCTTGGGTTACCCCGACCTCTCGCGCTCGAGCGAAAAGCTTGACCCGGTGGCGGAAGAGCAGGTCATCATTGGTCACGGGCGACCCTCCTCAGGACGTTGAACACCCCAAGGATGGGTCGCTTCTCTATGTCTGGGGAAGCCCCCCAGGTGTCGCTACATCTCGAAAGCCGTGCAGCTT
>JBEKXW010000049.1:0-1160 GCA_049511615.1 Candidatus Dormibacteria bacterium
GTCTGGGGCGTCTGGCGTGGTGGCAAGGCGTTCGATGCGGCGCATGGCAGCGCCGCCACGACTCCTCCAACCGCCCCCGAGGCTTGACAAGAAGCTATGGGATCTAGCTGTAGCGCCCACGGACCTTGTTGACAAAGGGAGAGCCATCCCGGACGGTCTGGGACTTGCCTAACAGTTCCGGACCTCGGGAGGGCTCCTGGTGTCCCATGGTATGCCGCGTCTCAACGTCTACGGCAGGGTTCTGATCGTCCGCAGGGTGCACGAGGAAGGCTGGACGCCGGCCGCCGCAGCTGAATCGCTCGGGATCTCGAGAGCCACCGCCTACAAGTGGCTGCGCCGGTTCCACGACGAGGGGCCTGCCGGGCTGGCCGATCGGTCGAGCCGGCCGCACCGCAGCCCTCGACGGCTCGCTGGAGCCGCCGAGCTGGAGATCCTGGAGCTCCGCCGGGAACGGAAGCTGGGGCCCCACCGCCTGGCCGGGATCACCGGCCGGCCGCGGTCCACCTGCTACGCGGTCCTCCGCCGCCATCGGATGCATCGCCTGGCCTGGATGGATCGGCCCACTGGCCGGGTGATCCGCCGCTACGAGCGGGAGGCGCCCGGGGAGCTGATCCACGTGGACGTCAAGAAGCTGGCCCGGATCCCTCCGGGTGGCGGTCATCGCGTCCTGGGGCGATCGACCGCGACCTGGCAGCTGACCGCCCGATCCAGGGGTGGCTACGACTTCCTCCACGCCGCGGTCGACGATCACTCGCGGCTGGCCTACGTCGAGGTCCACGCCGATGAGCTGGGCACCACCTGCACGGCGTTTCTCCGCCGCGCACAGGCCTTCTACGCGGCTCATGGGATCCGCGTCCGGCGGGTCATGACCGACAACGCCAAGAACTACGTGCTCAGCCGGGCCTTCCAGGACGCCATGGTGGAGATGGGCGCCCGCCACGTCCGGATCGCCCCCTATCACCCGCAGACCAACGGCAAGGTGGAGCGCTTCAACCGCATCCTCCTTGAGGAGTGGGCCTACTGCCGCCCCTACTCAGATAACCAGGCGCGCCTGGACTTGCTCCCCGGGTGGCTCCACCTGTACAACCACCATCGGTCTCACACCGCCCTGGGCGGCCTCCCTCCCATCGCTCGCGTCAACAACGTCCCTGGGAAATACA
>JBEKXW010000050.1:0-1069 GCA_049511615.1 Candidatus Dormibacteria bacterium
GGCACGGCGCCGGCCGCGGCCGGACCGGTCAGTTGCCGGAGTACGCGGCGATGACCGAGGGCATGGAGACGACCAGGGCGGCTCCCTCGGCGACGCAAGTGAGCGGCCGGGCGGCATGGTGGACCGAGAAGCCGAACTCCTCCTCCAAGCGCTGCTCGAACCCCGCCAGCAGCGACCCACCGCCGAAGGCGATCACCCCCTCGTGCATGATGTCGCCGACCGCCTGAGGCGGGAGGTCCTCGAGGCACCCGGTGAGGGCGTCGACGATGCCGTCGACGGTGGGGCGGAGAGCCGCGGTGACCTCGCGGGCATCGAGCGTCATCAGGCGGGGGCGCGAGGTCAGCAGGTCCTGGCCCTCGATCACCAGTGGCTGGCCTTCGGCAGCGGCGTCGCGGAGGCGGATCTTGATGTCCTCGGCGGTCAGCTCCCCGACCATGAGCTGGTGCTCCTGGCGGAGGTACTGGAGCAGGGCGAGGGTCATCTCGTCGCCTGCGACGCGGCAGGAGCGGTTGGCCAGGATGCCGCCGAAGCAGAAGGCGGAGACCTCGGCGGTGCCGCCGCCGACGTCCACCACCATGTGGGCTCGGGGCAAGAGCGGGTCGATGCCGCAGCCGATGGCGCCGGCCACCGGCTCCGGGATCAGGTCGACCCGGCTCACGCCGGCCGCCTCGACCGCCTCGATCAGCCCCCGCCGCTCCAGCGCCGTGGCCCCGGCGGGCACCCCGACCGCGGCGTGGAGGCGGATCCGCTCCCACGGATGGTGCATCGCCATCCGCAGGATGGCCACGATGAAGGCCCGGGCGGACTGGAGATCGGTGATGACGCCGTCGCGGATGGGTCGGACCGTGGTCAGCCCGACCGGGGTCCGGCCTATGAGCTCCCGGGCCTCGTGGCCAACGCGCACCGGGACGGAACCGTGGCCGTTGGCCCGCACCGTCATCACCGAGGGCTCGTTGAGGATGATCCGCGGTCCGCGCCGGCACACGACGGTGTTGGCCGTCCCCAGGTCGATCCCGAAGCGCCTCGAGAACAACGTCAGCACACGCATCTCCGCCTGGCTTCCCTGCTT